>NZ_BQUN01000106.1:32640-122405 GCF_026008495.1 Streptomyces sp. A012304 | reverse complement strand
CCCCCCACGGGCCCGGCTCACCGGCGGACGGCGTTGTTGAACCCCGACGTGCGGACGAAGGTCAGGGCGAGGACGCCCACCAGCGGCAGCAGCGTGACCTGGAGCAACCCCGCCTGGCGCCACCCGAGGGAGTCCACCAGGGCGGCGAAGAGCAGACCGGAGAACGCCGCCGTCCCGTAGTAGCTGGTGACGAAGAGCCCGGAGGCCCGGCCGATCTGCTCGGGGCGGACGGCCCGCTGGAAGGCGCTGTTGGTGTTCGGGTACAGGAAGCCCAGCCCGAAGACCCCCATGAGGAAGGCCAGCGCGCACTGTGTGCCGACCCCGGCGTGGGTCTGGTAGACGCCCACACTGACGGCGGAGCAGGCTAGCAGGCTCATGATCAGCAGGTTGCGCTGGTTCGCGTGGTCGCCGAGCCAGCCGCCCAGGATCGCGAGCATGCCGCCGAAGCCGAGGAAACTCATGGCCAGCGCCGCCTGCTCCGAGCTGTAGTGCAGGGAGCTGATGAGATACGTCGGGTAGAGCCCGATGAACCCGTAGACGGCGACGCCGCTGACCACGGAGTGCACGGCCAGCGCGAGGGTGTTGCGGTTGTAGGGGGAGGCCGGCATGTACTCGTACGTCCTCGTCGAGGCGGCCTTGTCGGCGGTCGCCTCGGTCAGGGCGGGCCGGACGAGGAACAGGGAGACGGCGGCGATCAGCAGCCCCGCGGCGCCGAACAGGTAGAACGGTGAGTGCCAGGTGTCGTGCGCGCTCATCAGCCGTACGCCGATCAGCGGGCTGAAGAACACGCCGAGGGAGTAGCCCACCCCGATCGCGCCGAAGGCGAGGCCCCGGCGGTGGGCGAAGAAGGCGCCGACGGCCGCGAAGATGGCGGCGGACTGCATGCCCTCACCGAAGCCGGAGACCACCCGGTACACCGTCATGTCGGCGAAACCGGTGGCCAGCGGAGTGGCCATGGTGCCCAGTGAGTAGATCACGATGCTGACGAGCAGCACGGTCTTGCGTCGGAAGCGGTCCAGGAGGTAGCCCGCCGGCAGGCCCGCGATGGCCATGCCGAGGGTGAAGTTGGTCGCCAGCAGGCCGCCCTGCTCCAGCGAGAATCCGTACTCCTGCCGGATGTTCGGCAGGAGAGGAGGGAAGACCTGCCGGTCCATCGCGTTGACCAGGTAGGAGAGCGTCAGCAGCGAGAAACCCACGCCGATCATGACGCGGGAGAGGGGCGCGGCGCTGCCGCGTGCGGCGTCGCGGACGGGCACTGCGCCCAGGTCGACTTGCGCTGGGGAGTTCATGGCGGCTCCTGGGGAGGAAGGCGGGCCACGGCAGGCCGCGTCGAATGCGTCGCGGCCGGGCCGTACGAGGCCCTGGGGAGAAATGACGAGAAGCGGTGCGCGGAACACGGATCGAAAGCGTCGACCGCGACGATGTCGCCGTGAGACGCCGGGGGGGGGCGGTGGGCTGCCGCGTGTGCGGGGAGAGGCGTGCGGAATCGCGGCGATGCGCCGCCCGTCGGGAGACATCCGTGGCTGTGGCGTCTTCTGCCGGCGGACCGAATACGAGCACATGACCGCGTGCGGCACATGACCGCGTGCGAGCGCATAACCGTGTGCGGACACATGACCGGGTACGGGCACGCGACCGAATGCGGACACATGACCGGGTGCGGGCACGTATCGGTTGCGGACACGCGTCGGTCGCACGGCCGGGGGCTGGCAGAAACAGTGAGGGGAAGGAACGGGCGCGTCAAGATGCGCGCGCGGATTTCTCGGCCGTTCCGGAAAGGACCGTCCCGGCCCTTGACGGACGGAAGAGCGTCAATGCTATCGTTAGCACCACGTGGCTGTGATCAAGTGAATTCGACCTGCCCCGGCATGGTGCGACCAGCCCAGGGGCGTACGGTGACGCTCCCCCCGACCACGAGTCGGTGCCGCGACACCCGACCCGAGCCCAGTGAATCCCTCCCGCCCCGGTGGCCGGCCGTTCGTCCGGCACACGCCGAAGGCCGCCAGCCCCGGTGCGCGATCCTGCGAGGACCACCTGATGAAACCACCGAGCCGCCCCGGCACCGTGCTGCTCACCGACTACGCCTGGCCCGACGACTCCGTCGAGCGCTCGGTCGTCGAGAGCGCGGGCCACACCCTGGTGACCGGCCCCGCCGAACCCTCCTCGGCCGAGGCCGTCGAGCACCTCGTCGCCGAGCACGCGCCCGACGCGATCCTCACCTGCTGGGCACCCGTCTCGGCCACCGCGGTCGCCACCTCGCCGGGCCTGCGGATCGTGGCCAGACTCGGCGTCGGCCTCGACAACATCGCGGTGGCCGCCGCCACCGAACGCGGCGTGTGGGTCACCAACGTGCCGGACTACTGCGTCGAGGAGGTCTCCGACCACGCCGTCGGCATGGTGCTGGCCTGGACCCGTGGCCTGGCCGTGGCCGACCGGGAAGTGCGGGCCGGCCGCTGGGACCCCGCGGGTGCCCGGCTGCGCCGACTGTCCGCGCTGACCTGCGGCGTCGTGGGGTACGGGCGGATCGGACGGGCCACCGTGCGCAAGCTCGGCGCGTTCGGCTGCCGGATCCTGGCCCACGACCCGCATCCGCCGCGGGACGCCCCCGGCGTGGAGTTGGTGGAACTGGAGGAACTGCTCCGCCTCAGCGACGTGGTGATCCTGCACCTGCCGCTCACCCCGGACACGCACCACCTCGTCGGCTCCGAGCAGCTGGCGCTGATGCGGCCCGGCGGCCTCCTGGTCAACGTCAGCAGGGGAGGCCTGGTGGACACCGACGCCGTGACCAAGGCGCTGGAGACGGGGCACCTCGGCGGGGCCGCCTTCGACGTACTGGAATCCGAGCCGCACGTCCCCGCCGGGCTGCTCGCCCAGCCCGGCGCGCTCCTCACGCCGCACATCGCCTTCTCCTCCGACGCCTCGGTCACGGAACTGCGCCGCCGAGCCGCCGAGGAGGTCGTACGAGTCCTGGGGGGCGAGCGCCCCGCCCACCCCTGCAACAGCCCCCACGACCGGCCCACCGCCCCGGGCGACGGACGATGAGCCGGCCCCCTGCGCGGCCGGGCCCGGTCCCGACGCCGACGGATCAACACCGTGCGCCGACAGGTTCCGGCCCCGCGCCGACCACCCTGCCCCCCGTCCCCGACGCCTCTCTGGCTCGTTTTCTGCTGACTCAGGGGCTTGCCGTGGTCGGTGAGGACGTGCGGTGGGTGGCGTTGGCGGGTGGGGTCTCGTCCGATCTGTGGCGGGTGGATCTGCCGGGCCGGTCGTTGTGCGTCAAGAGGGCTTTGGCGCGGTTGCGGGTCGCGGCCGAGTGGCAGGCGCCGGTGTCCCGCAACGCCTACGAATGGGCGTGGATGCGGTTCGCGTCCCGGCACCGTCCGGACAGCGTGCCCGAGCTGCTGGCCCACGACGCCGACGCCGGCCTCTTCGCGATGGAGTTCCTGCCCCCCGAGCGGTACCCGGTGTGGAAGGCGCTGCTGCTGGCCGGAGACGTGGACCCGGCGACCGCGGCGGCCGTCGGCGACGTGCTCGGGGCTCTGCACGCGGCGAGCGCGGGCGACGCCGCCCTCGCCGCGGAGTTCGCCACCGACGACAACTTCCACGCCCTGCGCATCGAGCCCTACCTGCTGGCCACCGCCGCCGCGCACCCCGGCCTGCGGCAGGAACTGCACGACCTCGCCGACCGTACGGCCGCGACCCGTCTGGCCCTGGTGCACGGAGACGTGAGCCCGAAGAACATCCTGGTCGGCCCCGCAGGCCCGGTGCTGCTGGACGCCGAATGCGCCTGGTACGGGGACCCGGCCTTCGACCTGGCCTTCTGCGTCAACCATCTGCTGCTGAAGAGCCTCGTGGTGCCCCGGCGCCGCGCCGACCTCCTGCGGTCCGCCCGGGCGCTCGCCGAGGCGTACGGCGGCCGGATCGACTGGGAGCCCCGGCCGGCCCTGGAGGCACGGGCGGCTTCGCTGCTGCCCGCGCTGCTGCTCGCCCGGGTGGACGGCAAGTCGCCCGTGGAGTACCTCACCGACGAGCGCCACCGACTGCTGGTCCGCACCGTCGCGTCGGCACTGCTGCGCGCGCCCGCTGCCACGGTCGCGGAGGCCCTGGAGGCCTGGGAGACGGCTGTCGGACGACCGGTCCGGACGTCGTGAAGTGAAGGAAGGCAGAAAACCGATGCGCAGAGTCGTCACCGGCCACGACGAGAACGGCAGGTCGGTGGTCGTCAGCGACGGCCCCGTTCCCCGCAGCAGGGAGTTCACCAGCCTGCCGGGCTGGGTGTCCCGCCTGCCGTGGGCCACCGAACCGGGCGAACCCGTCCACCGCGACGGGGAGGACCCCACACCGAAGGTCACCAGCCTGCTCCCGGCGCCCGGTGGGACACGGTTCGTCGTCCTGACCTTCCCGCCGGACACCGCGATGGCCGACCCGGCGTTCGACCCCGTCGCCTTCGACCGCGAGCAGCGGGCCGACTCGCCGGGCCTCGCGGAGCTCATCGCGCCCGACGGCACCCACGCCACCCCCACCGTGGACTACGGCATCGTGCTGGAGGGCGAGATCGACCTCGAACTCGACGACGGCCGGTGCACCCGGCTGTCGGCCGGCGACCTCGTCGTCCAGAACGCCACCCGGCACGCCTGGCGCAACCGCGGCGACCGGCCGGTGACGATGGCCTTCGTACTGATCGGGGCCGACACCGGCGGCTGAATCCCGGCCAGGGACTTGCCTTGAAGCGCACTTCAACGGCAAGACTCCCGTCCGGCCGGCGAAGCACCGCCGGCCGGACGGGAGGACTCAGCATGAAGTACCGCACCATCGGCGGCGACCCGGCCACCCGCCGCGAGGTCAGCGTGCTCGCGCTCGGAACGATGCTGTTCGGGACCGCGACGGACGAACGGACGTCGTTCGCGATCCTCGACCGCTACGTCGAGGCGGGCGGCACCTTCGTCGACACGTCCGACAACTACGCGTTCTGGGCGGACGGCGGTCAGGGCGGCCAGAGCGAGGAACTGCTCGGACGGTGGCGGCGCAGCCGCGGCGTCGGGGCGGAGATCGTCGTCGCCACGAAGCTCGGCGCCCGGCCCCTGGCGCCCGGAACCAGCTACACCGACAACCCCGAGGGACTGTCGGCGAAGGTGATCCGCGAGTCGTCCGAACGCAGCCGGGAGCGGCTCGGCATGGAGAAGCTCGACCTGCTCTACGCCCACATCGACGACCACACCGTCCCGCAGCGCGAGACCGTCGAGGGGTTCGCCGCGCTCGTCGCGGAGGGCACCGTCGGCCTGCTCGGGGTGAGCAACCAGGCCGTCTGGCGCGTGGAACGGGCCCGGGCCATCGCCGCGGCGGCCGGTCTGCCCGGCTACGAGGTGCTCCAGTACCAGCACAGTCATCTGCGCCCGCGGTCCGACGTGCCCAGCGACCTGTTCCCGGACGGCAACCTCGGCACGGCCGGCCCGGAACTCATGAGTTACCTGCGGGCGGAGCCCGGCCTGACCCTGGTCGCCTACTCGCCGCTGCTGAAGGGCGCCTACACCAACCCGGACAGGCCGCTGCCGCCGGACTACGACCACCCGGGCACCCCGGCCCGGCTCGCGGTGCTGCGCGAGGTCGCGCGGGAGACCGGCGCCACCCTCAACCAGGTCGTGCTGGCCTGGCAGCTCGGCGGGGAGCTGCCGGTCGTCCCGCTCGTGGGCGCGTCGTCGGTGGCGCAACTGGAGGAGACCCTCGCCGCCGTGGACCTGGAGCTGACGCCGGACCAGCGGGCGCGGCTGGACGCGGTGCACTGAGGGCCCGGCCGCGGGGGGCGGCGTGGGCCGTGGGCGGCGCGGATAGGCTGGGATCATGCCGTCCACCCGCCGCACCGCCCGACAGGCCGACCTGCTGGAACGACTCGTCGCGTTGCTGACGGCACAGGGGTTCTCGGACCTCACCCTCGACGACCTCGCCGAGCGGCTGCGCTGCTCCAAGACCACCCTGTACCAGCTGGCCCGCAGCAAGCAGGGACTGGTGGTGGAGGCGGTCAAGCACTACTTCCGCGGGGCGACCGAGGCCGTCGAGAAGCGGGTGGCGCAGACCGACGACCCCTCCGACCGGGTGCGCGTCTATCTGACCGCCGTCGCCGAGCAACTGCGCCCGCTCTCGCGCCGGTTCCTCGACGACGTGGCGGAGTTCCCGCCCGCGCGCGAGGTGTACGAGGCCAACACCCGGATGGCCGCCGAGCGGGTACGCCGGCTGATCGCGGAGGGCGTCTCGCACGGCGCCTTCCGCGAGGTGCACGCCGCGTTCGTTGGCGAGGTCGCCGCCGCGACCATGCGCCAGATCCAGCAGGGCGAACTGAAGGCCCGCACCGGGCTGACCGACGCGGAGGCGTACGAGCAGCTCGCCTCGCTCATCGTGCACGCCGTCTCCTCCTGACGGACCCGCCTCTCCGTCTCCCGGAGGATGTCGCGTTGCGCCCCGGTGCCGTACTGTGAATGATACTTTCGTACTCCTCTCAGTATCACTCCTACCGCTCCGGTCTCACCCGTGGAGGTTGCCGTGCCTGCCACTCGCGCCCTGCCGACCGAGGAAGCCGTCGACCTCGTGCAGCTCACGCGCACCCTCGCCGCGAAGGAACTCGCCCCCCGGGTCGCCGAGGCCGAGGCGGACGGGGAGTTCCCCCGGGACGTCTTCCGCACCCTCGGCCGCAGCGGCCTGCTCGGACTGCCCTTCGCCGAGGAGCACGGTGGGGCGGGCCAGCCGTACGAGGTGTACCTCCAGGTGCTGGAGGAGGTCGCGGCGGTCTGGTCGAGCGTCGCCGTGGGGATCTCGGTGCACGCGCTGTCCTGCTTCCCGCTCGCCCGCTTCGGCACCGAGGAGCAGCGGCGCGCGTGGCTGCCGGAGATGCTCGGCGGCGAACTCCTCGGCGCCTACTGCCTGTCCGAGCCGCACGCCGGCTCCGACCCGGCGGCCATGCGCACCCGCGCGGTCCGCGACGGCGACGCGTACGTCCTCAACGGTGCCAAGGCGTGGACCACGCACGGCGGGTACGCCGACTTCTACACGGTCATGGCCCGCACCTCCGACGACCGCACCCACGGCATCTCCTGCTTCCTGGTCCCGGCCGGCACCCCGGGGCTGAGCGCCGACCCGCCGGAGCGGAAGATGGGGCTGACCGGGTCGGCGACCGCGACCATGCGGCTCGATGACGTGCGGGTGCCGGTGGAGCGGCGGATCGGGGAGGAGGGGCAGGGCTTGAAGATCGCGCTCGCCTCCCTCGACTGCGGCCGTCTAGGCATCGCCGCTGTCGCCACCGGCCTCGCCCAGGGTGCCCTCGACCACGCGGTGCGCTACGCCCGCGAGCGGGAGACCTTCGGCAAGCCGATCATCGAGCACCAGGGGCTGGCGTTCGTCCTCGCCGACATGGGCGCCGCGATCGAGTCGGCCCGCGCCACCGCGCTGTCCGCGGCCCGGCTGAAGGACCTCGGTCTGACCTTCACCCGGGAGGCGTCCATCGCCAAGCTGGTGGCCACCGACAACGCCATGAAGGTGACCACGGACGCCGTGCAGGTGCTCGGCGGGTACGGATACACCCGGGACTTCCCCGTCGAGCGCTACATGCGTGAGGCGAAGGTCATGCAGATCTTCGAAGGAACCAATCAGATCCAGCGCATGATCATCTCCCGTGCGCTGGACCGGAGCGAGGGCGGTGTGCTCACCGCCCTCGGCAAGGAGTGATGATGCAGCTCGAGAACACCGCCGCCCTCGTCACCGGCGGTGCGTCCGGCCTCGGAGCGGCCACCGCGAAGGCGCTCGCCGAGCGCGGCGCGACGGTCTTCGCCCTCGACCTCAAGGACGGCGTCGACAAGGCCCCCGAGGTCGCCGGCGTCACCTACGTCCCCGCCGACGTCACCGATCCCGAGCAGGTCCGCGCCGCCGTCGCCACCGCGGCGGGCGCGGGCGTGCCGCTGCGCACGGTCGTCAACTGCGCCGGCGTCGGCCCGTCGATGCGCATCCTCGGCAAGAAGGGCGTCCACGACCTCGGTGTGTACGCCAAGGTCGTCCAGATCAACCTGATCGGCACCTTCAACGTGCTCGCGCTCGCCTCGGAGGCCATCGCCGGGACCGAGGCCGACGAGAACGGGCAGCGCGGCGTCATCGTCAACACCGCGTCCATCGCCGCATACGACGGCCAGATCGGCCAGGCCGCCTACGCGTCCTCCAAGGGCGGTGTCGTCGGCCTGACCCTGCCGGCCGCCCGCGATCTCGCGCAGTACGGCATCCGGGTGTGCACCATCGCCCCCGGAATCGTGGACACGCCGATGATGGCGACCGTCTCCGAGGAGTTCCGCACCTCGCTCGCGGCCGGTGTGCCCTTCCCGCACCGCTTCGCGCAGCCCGAGGAGTACGCCAAGCTTGCCCTCGCCATCGTCGACCACGACTACCTCAACGGCGAGACCATCCGCATGGACGGCGCCCTGCGGATGGCGCCGCGCTAGGCCCTGTCGTCTGGATCATCCCGGCGTCGCGGGGCCCATGGCCTGTCTGATAAACCGAGTGGGGATGTACGTGCTCGGTCCAATTGCCTTGCCGTCCTGACACCGGCCAGTGATTCTGGGCAGGTGCCAGGGCAGGGGAAAAGAAGGCGGAGGCAAGAGGACGCGCGGCAGCGGCTTGCTGCTCGCACCGTGCCGAACGCGGGACAGTGGGAAGTGGTCGTTGAGACGCGGGACCAGGCGGAGATGCGTACGCGGTTGCGCCGTCTTCAGGAGGCAGGAGTCGACGGGTCGATGATCCGGATCGACACGCTGTGCGGGCGCCTGGGACTGCCGACCACCTACCGGCTGAGTCGTTTCGTGATGGACCCCGCGCGGGAGTCCGAGCACGAGCACTAGGCAGGAATCGTCATGGCAGCTCTGATCCTGTGGCGCCGCGAATCCACCGCGTGATCATTTGCCAGACAGCCCCTGGGCCCAGCTGCGTCAGCGTGGTGCAACGCCACTTCGTTCCCCACCGGGAGCGTCAGTTTCCTCATCCAGACGTTCGAGCCCGACCTGCTGGCGGTGCATCCGGCTCGATACGTGACGACAACTCGAACACCCGTACTCGCCGACCACCGGTGGGATTGACGGTCTCACGGAACAGATGCATCCCCAGTTTGCTCATGATCCGTTCGGAGGCGTCGTTGCCCACCTGAGTGATGCTGACGATCCGCTCAAGCCCTCGCTCTACGAACCCGAACCGTACAGCGGCCGCAGCGGCCTCGGTGGCCAAGCCCTGCCCCCAGTGGGAACGTCCCAGCCGCCAGCCGACCTCGACCGCCGGCAGTACCTCCGGCAAGTAGTTGGGCACCGAAAGGCCAGTGAACCCGGCCAGCTCGCCAGTGGACCGGATCTCCACGGCGAACAGGCCGAAGCCCTGTGACTCCCACTCGCTCTCCCATGCCTGGAGCCTGCCGCGAGTCTGCCTTTCGTCAAGGACGCTACCGTCACGGATCCACCGCATGACCTCCGGGTCGGAATGGACGGCCGCCATGGGCGCAACGTCCTCCTCGCGCCAGCGACGCAGGATCAAACGGGGAGTCTCAAGCGTGACCATCCAACCATTCTCCTAGGACGACGAAGACTGCGCCCAGGCAGCCAAGCGCGCCCGCCATTGGTGTTGGCGTCAAGGTCCCGACCTGGCCACAGCGACCGCCCACACGATGTAGAGGACGTTCACCACCAGCCGGGCCACCGCGCCTACCGGTCGCTCCAGTAACCGGGGCCGGTCCGGCCTGGCGCGTCGCACCGCGTCCACGTGGGACACCAGATAGCAGGTGACGAGAACTGCGGCGGACAGGCTCCCGGCCGCCCGGGTGCGCGGAACCAGCACCAGCACACCCACCACGATCTCTGCCGCCCCGCTGGCGGACACGAGGAGCCGTTGTCGGCGGAACCAGGCGGGTACCAGCGTGCGGAAGTAGTCCGGGGTCAGAAAGTGCATGACTCCCGTGGTGACGAGAAAGGCCGCCAGCCCGGCGGCAGCGATAACCTCCATGGCACGATGCTCCGTTCACCCCGCGCATGGGCGCTTGAACAAAACGATCGCCGCGTCGTTTGCGCTTCCGCGGGCGAGGCGATGATGTTCGCCGAGTCCCACCCGTTCCGTGTCGGCTCACACCGTCTGCCGGCATGGAAAGTCGTGCTGCCGCTCGGCGGCCACGCCGGAATCTTCCGGCCGGGACAGCCGGCCCTGAGTGCTCCCGGACTGATCGTCCCGCCCCAGCTGGCCCACGCGTGCGCGGTGACCTCTTCCTACGTCGCCCTGTTCGTCGACGCCTGGCTGCTGCCGTCCCAGCCGGAGCCGATCCTGCTCGGTGTGGACGAGGTCCGCCGCCTGCTGGCGGCGCTCGGCAGCACCGGTTCCGACGGACCCGACACCGGCGTGGACCTGGCCGCCGGATACGCAGAACTGCGGGCCCTCGCCGGACGCCCGGCCTCACTCGATCCGCGGGTCGCCCACGCTGTCCGCCTGTGCACGTCGTGTGATCCGGACATGCCCCTTGCCTCGGTCGCCGAGGAAGTCGGTCTGTCGGCCCCGCGGATGCGCGCCCTGGTCGGGCGGGACGTGGGCATCACGCTCACCCGCCTGCGCCGCTGGGGCCGCCTCCGTGTCGCGATCACCAGCTTGCCGGGCCGGACCGCCGCCCTCGCTGCAGCAACCGCGGGCTTTGCCGATCAGGCTCACCTCACCCGTACCGCCCGGGACTTCACCGGGCGTACGCCTTCGTCTCTGCGGTGCGCCGCACCCTATGGTTTCCGGGCCCGTCCTACGGTCTGACCAGCAGCTGGAAGTCGAACGCGTACCGGGACGCGCGGTAGATGTGCGTCCCGTACTCGACCGGGCGTCCGGTGTCGTCGTACGCCGTGCGCTGCATGGTCAGCAGGGCCGCCCCCGGCTTCTCCGCGAGCAGGGCGGCCTCGTCGAGGGTGGCGCTGCGGGCGCCGATCGTCTGGCGGGCGCTGTGCAGCGTGATGCCCGCCGCGCGCAGCAGCCGGTACAGGCCGGTCTCCTCCAGCCGTGCCGTGTCGAGGTCCAGCAGGGCCGGGGGCAGGTAGTTGCACAGGAACGCCACCGGCTCGCCGTGCGTCGAGCGCAGCCGCTCCAGAAGCGTGACCTCGGCGCCCTCCGCGATCCCGAGCGCGGCGGCGACGTCGGCGGTGGCCGCGACCCGCTCGTTGCGGACGACGTGCGTGGTGGGACCCTGTCCGGCCGCCTCCAGGTCGTCGTAGAGGCTGCTCAGTTCCAGCGGCCGTTTCACCTGGCTGTGCACCACCTGTGTGCCCACTCCGCGGCGGCGCACCAGCAGCCCCTTGTCGACCAGGGACTGGATCGCCTGGCGGACGGTCGGGCGGGAGAGGCCGAGGCGGGTCGACAGGTCGATCTCGTTGCCCAGCAGATTGCCCGGGGCGAGCGCCCCGTGCTCGATCGCCGCCTCCAACTGCTGGGCCAGCTGGTAGTAGAGCGGTACCGGGCTGGTACGGTCCAGCGCGAAGGGCAGCGCGTCGAGCGCGGAGCCGGACGCGGCACGGGCTCGGTCACCGGTCTTCGGCATCGGGGCACCTCCTCGGGCGGTGGGTGACGCCCGCGCACACGGGGTAGTGATCGTCCCCTCAGGTGTAGGGCCCTGGGACCGCCTCTGTCAATGCTTTGTACTTACATTCGGACCATCTCGTGAAATGATGTCATAACAAAGTATTGACAGCGGGCGTCCCAGGGGATTGGATCCCGTCCCAACAGCGCTGAAGCCCCGGACCGCCAGGGTACGGGCCCCCGGATCCTCGTGATCGACTCCCCTTCCCCGTCGTTCCCCTGTCGCACAGTGAGGTGCAGGAAAGATGGACAGCTCTTCTCCCTCCCGCTCCCGCAGAATCGCCCCGGTCGTCGCCATGGCCGCGGCGGTCGCCCTGACCCTCGCGGGCTGCTCCAGCGGCTCCGGCGGCAAGAAGGCCGAGGAAGGGGGGAGTGACGCCTCCGCGGGCAAGGCCACGACGCCGCAGATGACGGTGGCCCTGGTGACCCACCAGTCGCCCGGCGACACGTTCTGGGACATCGTCCGCAAGGGCGCCGAGGCCGCCGCGGCCAAGGACAACGTCAAGCTGATCTACTCCGCCGACCCCAACGCCGGCAACCAGGCCAACCTGGTGCAGAACGCCATCGACCAGAAGGTCGACGGCATCGCGATCACCCTCGCCAAGCCCGACGCGCTCAAGGACGTCATCAGCAAGGCGAAGGCCGCGAACATCCCCGTGGTCGGCCTCAACTCCGGTGTGAGCGAGTGGAAGAAGCTCGGCCTGCTGGAGTTCTTCGGCCAGGACGAGACCGTCGCCGGCGAGGCCCTGGGCAACAAGCTCAACCAGGTCGGCGCCAAGAAGGCGGTCTGTGTCATCCAGGAGCAGGGCAACATCGGCCTCACCCAGCGCTGCGACGGTGTGAAGAAGACCTTCTCCGGTTCGCTCGAGAACCTCTACGTCAACGGCACCGACATGCCGTCCGTGAAGTCGACGATCACCGCCAAGCTGTCGAAGGACAAGTCGATCGACCATGTGATCGCGCTCGGCGCCCCCATCGCCCTGACCGCCACCCAGTCGGTGTCCGACGCCGGCAGCAGCGCCAAGGTCGCCACCTTCGACCTCAACAAGGAACTGACCGGAGCCATCAGTGAGGGCACCATCGAGTTCGCCGTCGACCAGCAGCCCTACCTCCAGGGCTACCTGGCCATCGACTCGCTGTGGCTCTACAAGAACAACGGCAACTACATGGGCGGCGGTGAGCAGCCGGTGCTGACCGGTCCGGCGTTCGTCGACAAGTCCAACGTCGAGAGCGTCGCCGCGTACGCCGCGAAGGGCACCCGGTGATGAGCATGACCCACGCCGAACCGGCGGTGGCCACACCGCCGGGCCCCGGCCCCAGGGAGACCGACGGCCGGACCGCTCGACGTCCCCTCGTGCTCAGGCTGCTGGCCCGCCCCGAGGTGGGTGTCTTCCTCGGCGCCGTCGCCGTGTACGTGTTCTTCCTCATCACCGCGGCGCCGGTGCGCGACGGCAGCTCGATGGCGAACATCCTCTACCAGTCGTCGACCATCGGGATCATGGCGCTGCCCGTGGCGCTGCTGATGATCGGCGGCGAGTTCGACCTGTCGTCCGGTGTCGCCGTGATCAGTTCGGCGCTCACCGCGGCCATGCTCAGCTACCAGCTCACGCTGAACGTGTGGATGGGCGTGATCCTCGCCCTGGTCTTCTCCCTGGCGGTCGGCTTCTTCAACGGCTGGATGCTGGTGAAGACCGGACTGCCGAGCTTCCTGGTCACCCTGGGCACCTTCCTGATCCTCCAGGGCGTGAACCTGGCCGTGACCAAGCTCGTCACCGGCAATGTCGCCACCGACGACATCAGCGACATGGACGGCTTCTCCCAGGCCAAGCAGATCTTCGCCTCGTCCTTCGAGGTCGGCGGGGTCCAGGTGAAGATCACCATCGTGTGGTGGCTGGTCTTCGCGGCGCTCGCCACGTGGGTGCTGCTGCGCACCAAGTACGGCAACTGGATCTTCGCGGTCGGCGGCAACAAGGAGAGCGCGCGGGCCGTGGGCGTCCCGGTGACGTTCACGAAGATCTCGCTGTTCATGCTGGTCGGTTTCGGCGCCTGGTTCGTCGGCATGCACCAGCTGTTCTCCTTCAACACCGTGCAGTCGGGCGAGGGCGTCGGCCAGGAGCTGATCTACATCGCCGCGGCGGTCATCGGCGGCTGTCTGCTGACCGGCGGTTACGGCTCGGCGATCGGCCCGGTCTTCGGCGCGTTCATGTTCGGCATGGTGCAGCAGGGCATCGTCTACGCCGGCTGGAACCCCGACTGGTTCAAGGCCTTCCTCGGCGTGATGCTCCTCGGCGCCGTCCTGATCAATCTGTGGGTCCAGCGCACGGCGACCCGGAGGTGACCCCCATGACGACCGACAAGACCGGCACCCACGGCGCCATCCTCGCCGACACCCCCACCCCGGACGGGGACCGCCCGCTCGTCGAGCTGCGCGAGGCGGGCAAGTCCTACGGCAACATCCGCGCCCTGCACGGCGTGAGCCTTCAGGTCCACCCCGGCAAGGTCACCTGCGTGCTCGGTGACAACGGCGCCGGCAAGTCCACCCTCATCAAGATCATCTCCGGGCTGCATCAGCACACCGAGGGCGAGTTCCTCGTCGATGGCACCCCGGTCCGCTTCTCCACCCCCCGCGAGGCCCTCGACCGCGGTATCGCCACCGTCTACCAGGATCTGGCGACCGTCCCGCTGATGCCGGTGTGGCGGAACTTCTTCCTCGGCTCCGAGATGACCAAGGGGCCCTGGCCGATCCGCCGTCTGGACATCGAGCGGATGAAGAAGACGGCGGACCAGGAGCTGCGCAACATGGGCATCGTCCTGGACGACCTGGAACAGCCCATCGGCACGCTCTCCGGCGGCCAGCGCCAGTGCGTGGCCATCGCCCGCGCCGTCTACTTCGGCGCCCGCGTCCTCATCCTGGACGAGCCGACCGCCGCCCTCGGCGTCAAGCAGTCCGGCGTGGTCCTGAAGTACATCGCCGCCGCCCGCGAGAAGGGCCTCGGCGTCATCTTCATCACCCACAACCCGCACCACGCCTACATGGTCGGCGACCACTTCAGCGTGCTGCGCCTGGGCACCATGGAACTGTCCGCCTCCCGCAGCGAGGTCAGCCTCGAAGAGCTGACCAACCACATGGCGGGCGGCGCCGAACTCGCCTCCCTCAAGCACGAGTTGGCGCAGGTCCGCGGCGTCGACGTCGAGGAACTCCCCGAGGAGGAGGACCTCACCGCGCCCGTGGCGGGCACCGGGGAAGGGAAGGCCTGAGATGAGCCTCGACCGCATCCGGGTGGGCTCCGCCCCCGACTCCTGGGGCGTCTGGTTCCCCGACGACCCGCGCCAGGTGCCCTGGGAACGCTTCCTGGACGAGGTCGCCGAGGCCGGCTACTCCTGGATCGAACTCGGCCCGTACGGCTATCTGCCGACCGACCCGGCCCGTCTCACCGACGAGGTGGCGAAGCGGAACCTGAAGGTGTCGGCGGGCACGGTCTTCACGGGCCTGCACCGCGGACCGTCCGTCTGGGCGGACACCTGGGCGCACGTCAGCCAGGTGGCCGCCCTCACCCAGGCGATGGGCGCGCGGCACCTGGTCGTCATCCCGTCGTTCTGGCGCGACGACAAGACCGCCGAGATCCTCGAACCGCCGGAGCTGACGACCGAGCAGTGGGCCCACCTCACCAAGGGCATGGAGCGCCTCGGGCACGAGGTGAAGGAGACGTACGGCCTGGACATCGTCGTGCACCCGCACGCCGACACCCACATCGACACCGAGGAGCACGTCGAACGGTTCCTGGACGACACCGACACCGAGCTGGTCAACCTGTGCCTGGACACCGGGCACTACGCCTACTGCGGCGGCGACAGCGTCAAGCTGATCGAGACCTACGGCGAACGCATCGGCTACCTCCACCTCAAGCAGGTCGACCCGGCGGTCCTCGCCGACGTCGTCGCGAACGAGGTGCCCTTCGGCCCGGCGGTCCAGCGTGGCGTGATGTGCGAACCTCCATCCGGCGTACCGGCGTTGGAGTCGGTGCTGGTCGCGGCGCAACGACTCGGGGTGGAGCTGTTCGCGATCGTCGAGCAGGACATGTACCCCTGCGACCCGGACCAGCCCCTGCCGATCGCCGTACGGACCCGCAAGTTCCTGCGCTCCTGCGGAGCTTGAGGGCTGTCACCCGCTGTCACCCGCGCTCGGTGGCATGGACGTCACCGAAGTGCACCTGGAGGCCGGCGCCGACGCGTCGGCCTCCTCGCTGTCTCCGTGCCCCCGGCGGCGGCGGACGCCCCGCGTCGCGGGTGTCGGCCCGCTGGAACCAGCGGCCCGGTGGCGGTCGTTGTTCAGGGTGAGACCCATCGAAACGGGGAGGACACGTTGACGCACGAGGAGCAGGAGCAGACGGCGGACACCGCGACGGCCGAGCGCCGCGCCCGGTTCGGCACGCTGCCGGAGCGGGTCCGCCTGGAGGACACGGTCGAGGAGAAGCCGGCCACCGTGCCCGACCCGGCGCGCGACACCTACAACCCGGACGAATGGCTGGTCCGCTACGCACTGTGAAACGGCAAGGGGAGGCGCGCACGACCGCGCGCCTCCCCTTGGCCTGCTCGTCCGTCAGGCGGAGCGGACCTCCGCGATCGTCACCGGACGGTGTTCGCGCAGCGACAGCGTGCAGGCCTCCGCGATCCAGCCGGCCTCCAGGGCGTCCTCGATCGTGCACGGCGAGGGCCGGGTCCCGGCCACCACCTCGGTGAACGCGGTGAGCTCGGCACGGTAGGCGGCGGTGAAGCGGTCCATGAAGAAGTCGTGCGGGGCGCCGGACGGGAAGGTCACTCCGGGCTCCACCGACCGCAGCGGCAGCTTGTCCTCCAGGCCCACCGCGATGGAGTCCTGGAAGCCGTGGATCTCCATGCGGACGTCGTAACCCCGGGCGTTGTGGCGGGAGTTGGAGACCACCGCGATCGTGCCGTCGTCCAGGGTGAGGATCGCGCCCGTGGTGTCGGCGTCGCCCGCCTCCTTGATGTAGTCGGCGCCCCGGTTCCCGCCGACCGCGTACACCTCGCTCACCTCACGGCCGGTCACCCAGCGGATGATGTCGAAGTCGTGCACCGAGCAGTCCCGGAAGATGCCCCCGGAGGCGGCGACGTACGCGGCCGGCGGCGGCGCCGGGTCCAGCGTGGTCGACCGCACGGTGTGCAGTGTGCCCAGCTCACCGGCCCGGACGGCGGCGCGGGCGGCGACGAAGCCGGCGTCGAAGCGGCGGTTGTAGCCGATCTGGATCGGCACGTCGCCGCCCTGGACGGCCTTGAGCACCTCGACGCCCTCCGCCATCGTGCGGGCGACGGGCTTCTCGCAGAAGACCGGCACGCCCGCCTCCACGGCGGCCAGGATCAGGCCCGGGTGGGCGTCCGTCGCGGCGGCGACCACCACGCCGTCCACCCCGGCGGCCAGCACCGCCTCGGGGGAGTCCGCGACCTCGGCGCCGAACCGCTCCGCCGCGGACTTGGCGGCCTCGGCGAACGGGTCGGCGACGACGAGCGACTCGACCGCGTCGAGTCCGGAGAGGGTCTCGGCGTGGAAGGCGCCGATGCGGCCGAGGCCGAGGATGCCGATACGCATGGGGTGCTGCTCCTTCGGTGCGGGTCGTGCGAGCCGGATTTCGTACGGGGGAGAGGAGGGGGTCAGTCGAGGCCGCCGAGCACGTTCTGGTCCCAGTCGATCACCGAACCGGTGACCACGCCCGACCGCTCGGACAGCAGGAACACCACGAAGTCGGCGATCTCGTCCGGCTGGCCGAGCTTGCCCATCGGCAGCCGGGCGGCCGCCTCCTCGCGCCAGTCGTCGCCGGCGCCGTGGAAGGCCCGCTGGGTGGCGTCCTCGCCCTCGGTCGCCGTCCAGCCGATGTTCAGGCCGTTGATGCGGACCCGGTCGAAGCGGTGGGCGTGCGCCGCGTTGCGGGTCAGCCCGATCAGACCGGCCTTGGCGGAGACGTACGGGGCGAGGAACGGCTGCCCGCCGTGCGCCGAGGAGGTGATGATGTTGACGACCGTGCCGGGCGCGCCCCGGCCCACCATGTCCGCGACCGCGGCCTGCATGGCGAAGAACGGTGCCCTCAGGTTGATCGCGATGTGCTGGTCGAACAGCTCGGGCGTGGTGTCGAGGAGCGTGCCCCGGGAGGTCAGCCCGGCGGAGTTCACCAGGCAGTCGATCCGGCCGTACGCCTCGACGACCCGGGTGACGGAGGCCTTCGCCTGCTCGGCGTCCGCCAGATCGGCCCGGACGAACATCACCTTGCCGCCGGCCTCGGCCAGCTCCGCCACCAGCGCCTCGCCGGGCTCCGCACGCCGGCCGCTGACGGCCACGACCGCGCCCTCGCGGACGGCGGCCCGCGCGATCGCGGCGCCCACTCCCTGGCTGCCGCCGTTGACGAGGACGACCTTGTCGTCGAGAAGTCCCATGATGGCCCGGTCCTTTCAGCTCTCGCGCCGCTCGGCGCAGGCCCTCAGCGCGTCCCGCGGGGTCTTGGGTGTGCGTGCCTCGCGCAGCGCGCGCCGTACGGTGTCCGCCTGCGAGGACGGGGCCGGCGGGAGGCCGGCGGGGTCCGTGGCCCGCGTGACGGGGGCGCGGAAGGCGGCGAGGCCCGGAGCGGGCCGGCCCGGCAAGGCGAGGCCCGGGGAGGGCAAGGACATCGTCGTCCTCTCGGTGACAGAGGGGGCACAGCGCTGCCATTCTTGTCATGACAAACCCGTCGAACAACCAGCAGGCAGCCATCAAAAACCCCTCAAGGAGCCTCCGTATGGGCCACCCGTTCCCGATCCGGGAGATCGCACGTCAGGCGGGCCTGAGCGAGGCCACCGTGGACCGGGTCCTCAACGGGCGGGGCGGGGTGCGGGAGAGCACCGCTCGGGAGGTCCGGCAGGCCATCACCGACCTCGACCGGCAGCGCACCCAGGTCCGGCTGGTGGGCCGTACCTTCATGGTCGACATCGTGATGCAGGCGCCGGAACGATTCAGCACCGCCGTGCGCGCCGCTCTGGAGGCCGAGCTGCCGGCCCTGCGCCCGGCCGTTCTGCGCTCGCGGTTCCACTTCCGTGAGACCGGGCCGGTGCGGGAGCTGGCCCGGACCCTCGACCGGATCGCCCGGCGCGGCTCGCAGGGCGTCATCCTCAAGGCCCCGGACGTCCCCGAGGTGTCGGCGGCGGTCGCCCGGCTCACGGAGGCGGGCATACCGGTGGTGACGCTGGTGACCGACCTGCCGTCCACCGCCCGCCTCGCCTACGTCGGCATCGACAACCGGGCCGCCGGAGCCACCGCCGCCTACCTCATGGGCCAGTGGCTGGGCGCGCGGCCCGGCAATGTGCTCACCAGCCTCAGCAGCGGCTTCTTCCGCAACGAGGAGGAGCGCGAGATGGGCTTCCGCGGTGCCATGCGCGCCCGCCACCCCGAGCGCGCCCTCGTCGAGATCGCCGAGGGCCAGGGCCTGGACGCCACCCAGTACGACCTGGTGCGCGCCGCCCTGGAACGCGACCCGGAGATCTGCGCGGTCTACTCCATCGGCGGCGGCAACATCGCCACCCTGCGGGCCTTCGCCGACCTCGGCCGCGAGTGCGCCGTGTTCGTCGCCCACGACCTCGACCACGACAACACCCGTCTGCTGGGCGAGCACCGGTTGTCCGCCGTCCTCCACCACGACCTGCGCCAGGACATGCGCGAGGCCTGCCATGTCGTGATGCGGGCGCACGGCGCGCTGCCGCCCGCGGGACCCGTGCTGCCGTCGGCGATCCAGGTGGTGACGCCGTACAACATGCCGCCCGCGCCGCTCGGCTGACCGGCCGTCGCGGCAGCCACTGGCGCCGGCGGCGAGTGGGGCGCCCGGAGCCTGGAGTGCCTGGAAGGCCTTGGGGGCCTGTGCGCCTGGAGTGTCCCGAGCGCCCCGAGGCTCAGGAGGGCTCCACGTCCACCCATGTCCCGCTTCGCGCGGAGCGGGACATCGCGTCCAGGACGGCCGCGCTGTGCACGGCGTCCGCGAGTGTCGTGCCGTACGGCGTGCCCTCGGCGACGGAGCGCAGGAAGCGGTAGGCCTCGATGACCTTCAGGTCGTCGTAGCCCATGGCGTTCGCCGCGCCCGGCTGGAAGGCGGCGAACTCGCCCGCGCCCGGGCCGACGTACACCGTGCTCACGGGCTGGTCCTGGTAGGAGGTGCCGCGGCTGACGCCCAGCTCGTTCATCCGGCGGAAGTCCCAGAACACCGCCCCCCGGGTGCCGTGCACCTCGAAGCCGTAGTTGTTCTGCTCCCCGACCGAGACGCGGCATGCCTCCAGCACGCCGCGGGCGCCGGAGGCGAAGCGCAGCAGGCAGTTGACGTAGTCCTCGTTCTCGACCGGCCCCGGCTCGCCGCCGGTGGCCAGGGTGTGGCCGGCGGTCGTGCCGGACGGCCGGGCGCGTTCGGGGACGAAGATCGCGGTGTCGGCGGTCAGCGAGGTGATGTCGCCGAGCAGGAAACGGGCCAGGTCGGCGCCGTGCGAGGCGAGGTCCCCGAGGACCCCGCTGCCGCCGCGCTCACGTTCGTAGCGCCAGGTCAGGGCGCCGTCGGGGTGGGCGGCGTAGTCGCTGAGGAGACGGACGCGGACATGTGTCACGGTGCCCAGCTCACCGGAGGCGATCAGCTCGCGGGCGGCCTCGACGGCGGGCGCGTTGCGGTAGTTGAAGCCGACGGCCGCCTGGACGCCCGCGTCGGCGACCGCGTCCGCGACGGCACGGGCGTCGTCGGCGGTCAGGCCCACCGGCTTCTCGATCCACAGATGCTTGCCCGCCTCGGCCATCGCGACGCCGATCTCGCGGTGCAGGAAGTTCGGCGCGGTGACGCTGACCGCCCGGACGCGCGGATCGGCGGCGACCTCGCGCCAGTCACGGGTCGCCGCGGCGAACCCGTAGCGCGCGGCGGCCTCCTCGGCCCGGCCGGGCACGTCCTCGGCGACCAGCACTAGTCCGGGCCGGACGGTCAGCTGCGGGAAATGGTGGAGCACGCGCGTGTACGCCTGGGTGTGCACCCGGCCCATCCAGCCGAACCCGACGACGGCGACACCCAGCGCATCCACCATGACAGCCCCTCTTTGGACCGGTCCATTCTCTGTCCAGGCCACCCTGAGGGCCCACTGCGCCGGTGTCAACCCTTTGACAACCCCGCCGCGCGCATGGAACGGTCCAGACCATGAGACCGCCGACCATCCGTGACGTCGCCGACCGGGCCGGTGTGTCCAAGTCGCTGGTCTCCCTCGTCCTGCGCGGCTCCGACCAGGTGCGCGCCGAGAAACGGGAGGCCGTGCTCAGGGCCGTGCGCGAGCTGGGCTACCGGCCCAACGCCGCCGCCCGCAGCCTCAGCGAGCAGCGCACCCGCACCATCGGCGTCCTCCTCAACGACCTGCGCAATCCCTGGTACGTCGATCTCCTCGACGGTCTCAACTCCCTGCTGCACGCGAGCGGTCTGCACATGCTGCTCGCCGACGCCCGCCTCAACCGCCGCGTCGGCCACGACCTCGCCGGGCCCTTCCTGGACCTCCAGGCCGACGGCCTGGTCGTCGTCGGGACGCTGCCCGACCTCACCGCCCTCGACGCGGTCGCCGCCCGGATGCCGGTGGTCGTGGCAGCCGCCCGCGAGCCGGTCCCGGCGGGCGTGGACGTGGTCGCCAACGACGACGAGCGCGGCGCCCGCCTCGTCACCGAGCACCTCGTCGGCCTCGGCCACCGGCGGATCGCGCACCTCGCGGGCTACGGCGCCGTCGCCGAACTGCGCCGTCGCAGCTTCGAGACGACGGCACGGGCGCACGGCCTGGCGGACGGGGCACTGGTCGAGCCGTGCGACATGACCGAGGAGGGCGGCTACCGCGCCACCGTCCGGCTGCTGGCCCGCCCCGACCGTCCCACCGCGATCTTCGCCGTCAACGACATCGCCTGCGTGGGCGCCCTCTCGGCGGCCGGGGAACTCGGTCTCGCCGTGCCGCGCGACCTGTCCGTCGTCGGCTACGACAACACGAGCATCTCGCGGCTGCGTCACCTGTGGCTGACCACGGTCGACCACGCCGGCCACGAGGTCGGCCGCCGGGCGGCCCGCTGCCTCCTCGACCGCCTGGAGCGGCCCGGGGCGGCGGGCCGGGTGCACCTGGCGGCGCCGACCCTGGAAGTGCGCGGGACGACGGGGCCACCGCCGGCGACGTGACGCCAGCACCGCCGCACGCCGCCCCGCACCGCCGCCTCCGAAGCCCACCCGCGCCTCCGCGCGTGCGGCCCCGGCATCCGGCGCATCGGGGGGGTGGGGCAGGTCTACCGGGACGTCGTGGCGACGAGGTCCTGGGTGGCGACCGCGACAGGACCGGCGTAGGAGTCGGCGGCCGCGGCGAGGGCGGTCGCGGGGGCCGTGTCGGGCCACAGGTGGGTCAGCAGCAGCCGGCCGACGCCGGCCTGGGCGGCGTACCGTCCGGCCAGGCGGGCCGTCAGCAGGTAGGGGGCGTCGGCCTCCGGGACCTGATGGGCGTACGTCGCCTCGGACAGGAAGATGTCGGCGCCTTCCGCGAGGCGTGGGATCTCCTCACTGGGGCCGGTGTCGCCGGTGTACACCAGCACGGCGTCCGGCGTGGCGATGCGCAGGCCCGCATTGGGCACGAAGTGCGGCAGCAGCCGCGTACCGACCGTGAAGGGACCGATCTCGAAGCCCTCGCCGGGCGTGAACTCGCGCAGGTGGTGGGCACCGGCGAGCATGCCCGGCCGGTCGAGCGCGAGGACGGCGTCGAGCGCGCCCGGCGGTGCGTACAGCGGCAGGGGCGGGGGCGGGGCGTCGCTCAACGCCCGTGCGCGCAGCAGCGGGTTGAGGTCCGCGCAGTGGTCGGGGTGCCCGTGGCTGACCAGCACGGCGTCGACGGTGTCGGCGCCGCCGTAGCGCAGCAGGCGGGGGAAGGTGGCGTAACCGGGGTCCACGAGCAGGCGGAATCCCTCGTGTTCGACGAGGTAGCCGGAGCAGGCCTGGGTAGCGGTGGGCCACGCCCCGCAGCCGCCGAGAACGGTCAGTCGCATGACGGCAGGGTAGAGCGGCCGCCCGGGCGAGGCGCACGAATTTCCGGGCGCTGCGCGCCGCTGACGTCCGAGGCCGTGGGCGGCCACCGACGACCGGTCACTTCTCGGACGCCGAGGTGCTCGTGGCCCGCCGCACATGGGAGGCGATCAGCCCGTACACCTCACGGGCCCTCTCGTCGTCCTTGGTGTCGTAACCATGGTCCGCCCCGAGCACGTCGTGCCGCCCCGCCAGCGCCCCCACCCCCTCCAGGCGTGCGGCGTACGCGCGTGCCTCGGCGCGCAGCAGGTCGTGCTCCGCCGTGATCACCAGCGCGGGGGCGATGCCGCGGAGATCGTCCGTGTCCGAGGCGTGCGCGGGCGACACCAGCCGGTCGGCCCGCTCGCGCGGATCGGGGACGTACGAGGTGTCGAAGACGTCCGCCATCCAGGGCCGCAGCATGGGTTTGGCGACGGCGGCCCGCTTGTCCTTGGCGGGGGTCGCGAGGTCCAGCGGCGGATAGTGCAGGACCTGGAGGGCGATCGACGGCCCGCCCCGCTCCAGCGCCTGCCGGGCCACGGCCGCCGCGAGCCCGCCGCCCGCGCTCTGCCCGCCGACGGTGAGCCGGTTCCCGTCCCAGCCCTGCTCGGCGCCGTGCTCGGCGACCCAGCGGACGACCTCGTAGGCCTGGGTGGGCGGGGCGGGGAACGGGTGCTGCGGTGCGACCACGTACTTCACGTTGACGACGACCACGCCGGCCTCGGCGGCGAGGAACCGGCACAGGGCGTCGTCCATCTCCGGCATCGACATGACGTAGCCGCCGCCGTGGAAGTTGACGTGGACCGGCGGGCCGTCCGGCCCGCCCGGGGGCGCGTACACCGTGACCGGGGCGGGGGCGACGGAGGTCGGCACCGTCAACCGGCGTACGTCGCGGGGGAGTTCCGGGAAGCGGGCCTGCCACGCGGCCGTGGAGCCCGGGCCGTCGGCGCGGCGGCCCGCCAGCCGGGTGAGGGCCTGCATCGTCTTGGCGGCGCGGGTGGCCACCGCCGGTCTGGCGAGGAGGGACATGCGGCATCCGTTCGTCGTGCCCTGCCGGTCGATCGACAGGAATCCTGGCGATCGAATGAGGCAGAAGCTAGCACGCGACCGCCCGCCGCACACCCCCCGAGTCACTCCGGACCGCCCGCCGCGGCCCTCGCGGTCTCCCGTGTCGCCCTCGCGGCTTCCGTGCGCCCCTCCCGCCCCACCGAGGCCTCCCGCGGTCCCTCGCGTCACACCGCAGCCCCCCGCCCCGCCCCGCCCCCTGTCGTCAATCCCGCCGCGCGACGAGTCGGTAGGCGTTGGACACCCCCAGTCGGTGCGCCAGGGGCCGGACCGCGAACCGGTCCAGGAGCGTGCCCGCGATCAGCGCGGGGATCCCGGCCAGCAGCAGCGCCGTGCGCGCCGCGCGGCGCGGCGCGTTCGGCGGCTCGGGCAGCCACGGCGCGTCCTCGCGCGGCGCCGCGTGGTCCAGGGCCAGCCATACGGCGGCCAGCAGATCCACCGGGTCGTGCGGTTCGGCGTGCTGCTGCGCCACCACCGTGAAGCCCAGCTCCGTCAGCCGCTCCCGCAGATTGGCGACCGGCACGAAGTGCAGATGCTGCGGCTGGAGCCACGGCAGCCACCAGCGGCCCAGCAGCCGGGCGTAGCGGCTGTCGGGGTCCGGGACCTCGATCATCAGATGCCCGCCGGGCCGCACCGTCTCCCGGGCGGCGCGCAGCTCGCGGTCGGGGTCGGTGCTGTGCTCCAGGTAGTGGAACATGCTCACCACGTCGTAGCGGGCGGACAGCTCGGGCGCCAGCTCGGGGAAGTCGCCCCGGTAGCCGCGTTCCACCCGGCCCTCCCGCTCGGCGAGTTCGACGCCGTCGGTGAAGTCGAGCCCGTCGAAGGTCGTCCCGGGCAGCACCTCCCGGGCCGCCGCGCAGAAGTGGCCGTGCCCGGTGCCGACGTCCAGCCAGGTCTTCGGCTCGGGGTCGTGCGGCAGCATCGCCCGCGCCCGCCCCCGGTACATCGTCGTGCGCCCGCCGAAGGTGTCACCGAGCTTCTTCTCACCGAGCCCGTCGTAGAAGTCGCGGTAGTAGAACTCCAGGCCCTCGGGGCTCAGCCGAGGGTTCTGGAAGGTGTGCCGGCAGGCCGCGCAGCGGTCCAGGACGAAGCGGCCCGGCTTGTGCTGGAGCAGGTCGGTGGTGCGCAGCCGAGTGGTCAGCCGGTCCGAGCCGCACCAGGGGCAGGTGGTGCGCCGGGGCTCGAAGAAGCGGTCCAGGCCGGCCGCGAGATCGGCCCGGTAGCCGGGCCGCAGCGCGGCGATCCGCTCCGCGCGCTCGGCCTTGTTCTCGTCGCTCATGACAACTCCCTGGCCAGTTCGTCGAGATGGGACGCGGCGGCCGGGGCGCCGCCGGCCGCGCGGAACGCCGTACGGATCCGGGCGGCGGCCGCGCGGTGGGCGGGGTCGTCGAGCACGGCGTCCAGGGCCGTGCCCAGCTTCCGCACGGTGACCCGGCCGAACCGCACCCGCACCCCGGCCCCGGCGTCCGCGACCTGCCCGGCCACGACGGGCTGGTCGTCGCGGATGGGCGCCACCACGAGCGGCACGCCGTGCCACAGGGCTTCGCACACCGTGTTGTGCCCGGCGTGACAGATCACGGCCCGCGTCCGCTCCAGCAGGGCCAGTTGCGGCACCGACGGCACGACCAGGACGTCCTTGTCGTCGCCCCGGTCCGCCAGGGTGCCGCCCGGGTCCACGACCACCCCCTGCACCCGGTCCGCCCGCTCGCGCAGCGCGGTGCGGCACTCGTCGAGGAAGCGGCCGCCGACGTCGGTGTTGGCGGTGCCGAGCGTGACCAGCACGGTGGCCCGGCCGGCGTCGAGCCACTCCCACGGGAAACCGGCCGCCGTCGGACGGGCCGTGATCGAGGGCCCGACCCAGCGCACGCCCGGGTGAGCGCCCGCCAACTCCGGTGTGCTGAAGGCGATCACCAGATGCGGCGAGAAACGCGGGTCGGCGCCGCCCGCCGGATCCCCCACGGCGGCCCGCAGCGCGGCCAGCCGCTCGTCGAGCCACTGCCGGACCTTGGGCAGCCCGGCCAGCGGATCGGTGAACTCGGCCGACGTGGTCGCCGAGGTCGCCCACGGCACGCCCAGCCGCTCCGCGACCAGCGCGCCCGCGAAGGCCTGCTGGTCGGCGACGACGACGTCCGGCCGGAACGCCTCCACGGCCGCCCGCACCCCCGGCGCCATCGCCTCGGCCAGCGGCAGCAGGTACCACTCCCACAGGAACCTCAGCGCCTCCGGGCCCCGCAGCTCGGGCGGCCGGCTCCCCTCGGGCGCCCCGGCGCACGCGAAGACCTCGGCCCCGGCCCCCGCGAGCCGTGCGACCAGTCCCGGATCGGCGCACGCCCACGCCACCCGGTGCCCCCGCCCGGTCAGCTCGGCGGCGACCCCCACGGCCGGATTGATGTGCCCGGTCAGCGGCGGCACGACGAACAGGAACCGGCTCACCGGGCCTCGACCCCCGCCCGCCGGGCCTCCCCGACGAGCGTCAGGACGTGCCCGCCCACCGTTCCGGCCGCCTCCACCAGCACGGAGTGCTCGTGTCCCGGGACCACCACCGTCCGGCAGTCCGGCAGCAGCGACTCCAGCCACGGCACGAGAGCGGCGAGATCGGAGTCGCCGCCGTACACGCCGAGCACCGGGCAGCGCACCGACCGGATCTCGTCCTCCGTCAGCACCCGGCTGGCGGGGATGTCCCGGCCGAGGGAGGTCTCGCGGGCCAGCCGGGCCGCGCCCTTGGCGAGCCGGGCGGTGTTCTGGCCGCGGTGGGCGGTGATCCAGGCGAGCGCGTCGGGCTCGTTGTACGCGAGCTCGGTCACCACCCGGCCGAGGATCCCGCCGAGCTTCGCCGCCCAGGCGGCGGTGGCCGGTTCCGACTCGATCAGGGTGACGCTCGCCGCCCGCTCCGGCCGGCGGGCCGCGAGGCCGAACGCGATCGTCCCGCCGTAGGAGTTGCCCACCAGGTGCGCCGGGCCGGTCACCGAGAGCCGGTCGAGGAGCGCCTCCAGGTCGTCGATGTTGTCGTCCAGGGTGTAACCGCGGGCGGGGCGGTCGCTGCGGCCGTGACCGCGCAGGTCGTACATGACGACGTCGAGGCCGGCCGCCGCGAACGCGGGCGCCACGGTGAAGTAGTAGCTGGCCAGGCTGTCGGTGAGCAGGCCGTGCACCAGCACCACGGTGCCGGTGACCGGCCGGCCGGCCCGGGGCCCGATCCTCTGCACGTGCAACCGGACGGCGCCGGTGTCGACCTTCGCCATGGCTCAGCTCGCCTCCGTGGCCTTCAGACTGGTCACCACGTACTCGACGAGCCGGCCGACGGTCAGCTCGATGATCTCGTCGAACTCCATGCCGGCCAGGAACTCGGCGAAGTTGACCCGGTCGCCGTACCGCTCCTGGAGCAGCCCCGCCAGGGTGACCAGGTCGATGCTCTCCAGCTCCAGATCACGGTTGAAGGTGGTGTGCATGCCGATCTCGACGTCGTCGAGGCCGTACTCGTCCTCCAGGAGCCGCGCGAGCATGCCCGTGAGATCGGCGAGGACGCTCTCCTCGTCGGCGGTGACCGGTGTGCTGGGGATCATCGGTGGAACTCCTTCGCTCGGATGGGTCCCGTCGTCCAGGCCACGACGTAGTCGCGCTCCGGCAGACCGGGCGGGTTGGCGGCCGGTGCGCAGTGCACGGCGTAGGCGCGTTCCAGGCGGCCCGCGACGGTCAGTCGCTCACCGTCGGGCGTCGCGTCGAGCACGGCGAAGTCCCGGGGCCGGCCGCCGAACCCGGTGCCCTCCGCCTTGGCGACCGCCTCCTTCGCCGCCCAGAAGCGGGTGAACCACAGTGCCCGTGAGCCGTCCGACGACAACGCGCGCAGCAACCGCAGTTCGTCGGCGCCCAGGGCGGCCGTCACGGCCTCCGCGGTACGGTCGGTGACCTCCTCGATGTCGATGCCGGGGCCCGGCCCGGGCGTGTGCGGCCGGACGATCGCCACGCCCGCCTCCGCGCGGTGCGCCAGCGACACGTCCAGCGGCGGCAGGACGCGCCCGTGCACACCGGTGACGTACGGGCGGCCCGCCTCGTCGTTGTCCACCCGCAGCTCCGCCGGGTACACCGGCCCCTCGCCGTGCTCCCACAGCCACCGCCGTACGGCGTCCTTGACCGCGATCCGGCCGAGCAGCCACTGCCGGCGGCCGCGCGGGGCGTGCCCGGCGTACCGCGCGCGCTCCGCGCCGCCCAGCGAGTTGCGCATGATCAGCTCGCGGGAGGCCAGGTCCGGCCAGCGCTCGTGCAGCAGCTGCCAGCCGCCGGGACGCGCCTCGGACAGCGTGTTGCGCTCCGGGAAACGCTCGACCGGCCGCGTCTTGGGGTCGTTGTCGAAGCGGCGGTCCTGCCAGCCGTACAGCTCCGCCCACACCGTGCCGTCGACGGTCAGCTGGACGTCGGCCTCCAGGGCGCTGTCGGTGAGCGAGGTGATCCGCACCCGGCACACCACCTCGGTGCCGGGGGCCGGGTGCGGGCCGTAGAAGCGCATCTCCCGCATCCCGACCGGGAAGACGACCGTCCGCTCGGTGCGGGTCGCCATGATCCAGTAGCCGAGGATCTGGCCGACGTTGTCCAGCAGCGCACCCGGCGCGGGCGGGGTGGTGATCACGCCCCGGACGTGCCGGTCGCCGATCGCGGTCAGCTCGGTGACGCCCTGGAACGCCGGTCCGTGGAACATCCAGCGCTCGGCGTAGAGCTGGGCGGCGGTGTGGTCCGGGGCGCGTTCGGCGGCGGGGTCGACGGGCCAGGGCGCGGGGGCGGCCGACGGGTACGCGGCGGCCGTCTCGACGGTGGCGCGGGCCCGGGGCCCGAAGGAGACGGCGACCCGGTCCGGGCCGTCGGGGGCCACGGTCACCGGCACGTCCACGGCGGGGGTGGCGGTCAGCCACTCCTCGAACCGCGCCCCGTGCACGGCGACGGGCACCGTACCCGCGGCGGCCTCGCGGGCCGCGTCCATGATGTGCTGCACGATCGTCGTCGCCGGAACCACCGGCCACCGGTCGGCCACGTCCGGCCAGCCGGGCCGCTGCGGGAAGAAGCAGTGGTCCAGCAGGTACGGCATGGTCTCCGGCGAGACGCGGACCGTGGTGGTGCGGGGGGTGACCGGCGACGGCGCGTGGGGCCGCGCGGTCAGGAGCGCGGCGGCCGTGTCGGCCGTCTCGCGCAGCAGCGCGCTCAACTCGGCGGCCATCGGGGAGCGTTCGCCGAGCGTGTCCAGCGGGGACGAGGCGGCGCCGGCGGGGCGCGGACGCAGCTCGGCGCGGAGCGCGGCCAGCCTCTCGGGCGGCAGCGAGACGAGCGCACCGCCCAGGTCCAGCCGCACCGGCGGGCGCCGCGCCTCGCCCGGCCCGCTCGCGGTGAGCGCCGGAGCCACCGAGGCCCCCGCCGCCCACAGCGCGGTGGCCGCCCGGCGGAGCTGGGCGAGCCCCGTGCGGTGGGGGGAGTTGGCGGCGACGACCAGATGGTCACGGCCGCCCAGGGTGTCGTCGACGAGCGAACCCAGCTGACCTGGACCGGCCTGGACGTACACCCGGTGGCCCGCCGCGTACAGCGCCTCGGCCAACTGCCGGAAACGCACCGGCTCCAGCAGATGCCGGACGAACAACTCCCGTATGTCGGCGGGGTGCTCGGGGAAGGGCGCGGCGGTCGTCCCCGACCAGACGGGGGTGTGCGGGGGACGCAGCCGGAAGCGGGCGGCGGCCTCCTTGATCGGGCCGAGGTGGGGCTCCAGCATCGGCGTGTGGAAGCCCGACCGGAACGGCAGTACCTGGCCGAGCACGCCCCGGGAGCGGAACGCCCGGACGAAGTCCTCGACCGCCGTCTCGGGGCCGCACACCATCGACTGGCCCGGCGCGTTGTCGTGGGAGAGCACCAGCCCCGACCCGGCCCGGCCCTCCTCGCGCAGGGCGGCCAGCACCCGGTCGGCGGGGGCGCCGATCGCCCCGAAAGCCAGGCCCGGCACGGTCACCGAGTCCGGGTCGAAGCCCGCCATGAAGGCGTCGACCTCGTCCCCGGCGTACAGTCCGCCCGCCGCCATCGCCGTCCACTCGCCCACGCTGTGCCCGGCTACCGCGTCCGGCACGATCCCGCAGCGGCGCAGCGCGGCGTCGAGGAGGCGGCCGACCGCGACGACACCGAAGCCGTGCCGGCCGACGTCGGCGGCGGTGTCCCCCCGGGGCAGGGCCGGGGCGGGCAGTCCGAAGTGGGCGGCGACGTCGTCGACCCGGGGGTCGAAGTCGCCCTCCAGACCGGGGAAGAGGAAGACCAGTTTGCCGTGCCAGGGCCCGAGCAGGGGGCCGGGCCGGAACCAGACGTCGCTGCGGCCGTGCCAGGCGCGTCGCTTGGCCACCGCGCGGCGGGCCAGGGCGAGCCGTTTCCCGGTCGGGTCGACGACGCCGAGCCTGGCCGGTCCGGCCTGCGGGTGCGGCCGGGCCGGGTCGAGCCCGGCGGCGTGGACGGCGCTGTCGTCGGCGTCGAGGAGGTCCGCGAGGCGGTCGGGGGAGTCGGCGGCGAGCAGCAGGACACGCTCCGGTTCCGTCACCCGCGTGACCGCCGTCGCGGGGGCGGCGCCCGGCGCCTGCTCCAGGACGACATGCGCGTTGATCCCGCCGAACCCGAACGCGTTCACCGCCGCCCGCCGCACCGGCTGCGTGGCGGTGGTCTCCCAGGGCTCCGCCTTCTCCAGCGTGCGGAATCGGGTGCGGGCCAGCGCCGGGTGCGGGTCGTCGCAGTGCAGGGTCGGCAGCAGCGTCGCGTGGTGGACGGCGAGCGCGGCCTTGACCAGACCGGCGATCCCGGCGGCGGGCATGGTGTGCCCGATCATCGACTTCACCGAGCCGATCACCGCCTCGCCCTCGCCGGGTCCGAACACCTCGGCCAGCGTGGTCAGTTCGGCGCCGTCACCGGCCGGTGTCGCGGTGCCGTGGGCCTCCAGCAGGCCGAGCGAGCCGGGCGCGGCCGGATCCAGACCGGCGGCCCGCCACGCCTGCCGCACGGCCTGTGCCTGGCCGCCCGGATCGGGGTTGACCAGGCCCGCCGCCCGGCCGTCGCTCGCCACGCCGGTGCCCCGGATCACGGCGTAGATCCGGTCGCCGTCGCGCTCGGCGTCGGCCAGCCGCTTCAGGACGACCACCCCGGTGCCCTCCCCGATGAGGATGCCGTCGGCGTCCCGGTGGAAGGGGCGGATGCGTTCGGTGGGGGAGAGGGCGCGCAACTGGGAGAACACGCTCCACAGGGTGATGTCGTGGCAGTGGTGGACGCCCCCGGCGAGCATCATGTCGCAGCGCCCGGCGCTCAGTTCGCCCACCGCCTGGTCGACGGCGACCAGCGACGAGGCGCAGGCGGCGTCCACCGTGTACGCCGGGCCGCGCAGGTCGAGCCGGTTGGCGACCCGCGAGGCGGCGAGGTTGGGCACCAGGCCGATCGCCGACTCGGGGCTGTCCGCGCCGAGCCGCTCGGTGAACGCCTCCCGCACCCGCGCCAGTTGACCTGGAGTCAGGTCGGGCAGCAATTCGCCCAGGGTGCGCACGAGCTGGCCCGCCGTGCGCACCCGCTGGTCGAGCCGGACCAGGCCGGGGGTGAGATAGCCGCCCCGGCCGAGGACCACACCGACGCGCCCCCGCTCGGGGAGGCGTTCGGTGCCGCCCGCGTCGGCGAGGGCGGCGGCGGCCACGTGCAGCGCGATCAGCTGGTCGGGCTCGGTCCCGGCCACCGAGTTCGGCATGATCCCGAACCGGGTGACCTCCACCTCGGCGAGCGCGTCCACGAACCCGCCCCGCCGGCAGTACACCCGGTCGGCGACGGCCGGTCCGGCGGCGCCGCCGGGACGGTAGTAGTCGGCGTCCCAGCGTCCGTCCGGCACCTCACCGATCGCGTCGACGCCGTCCCGCAGATTGCGCCAGTACGCCTCCAGGTCGGCGGCGCCGGGCAGCAGCACCGCCATCCCCACGACGGCGACGGGTACTTGACGGTGTGTCACCGCTGCCGTCACCAGCCCGAGGCGGTGTGGACGACGGCGGTCGCGGACTCCTCGCCCCAGGCCAGCTCCCGCAGCAGCGCCGCGGTGCCCTCCTCCGGGTCGATCAGCCGGATGCCGCGCCGGGCGTACTCGCGCGCCAGCTCCGCGCCGACCATGCCGGCGTGCCCGGCGGCGGGCGCCCACGGACCCCAGTGCACGGTCAGCGCACGGTTCCCGGTCCGGGCCGCGTAGGCCGCGCCGAGGGTCTCCAGGGCGTCGTTGGCGGCCGCGTAGTCCACCTGGCCCCGGTTGCCGAGGACGGCGGAGATGCTGCCGAACAGCACCGTGAACGCGGGCGCGGAGGGCAGCTCCTCCACCGCCGTGAGCAGCGCCCGCGCGCCGGTGGCCTTCGTGCCGTAGACCCGCTGGAACGACTCGGGTGTCTTCTCGGAGACCAGCCGGTCCTCGATCACACCGGCCGCGTGCACCACACCGTCGAGCCGGCCGTGCTCGGCGTGGATCTCCTTGACCGCCTGGAGCACCGCCTCGGGCTCGCGGAAGTCCACCGAGCGGTAGTGCACCCGGCTGCCCAGCGCGGTCAGCTCCGCCAGCGTCGCCCGGATCTCCCGCTGCGCCAGCAGCAGTTCGGCGGCGCGGTTGATCTCGGCCGGCTTCAGCCCGCCGCGTACGGCGAGCGCCGCGCGCAGCTCGGCCGGGGTGCGCGCGGCGGCGGTGTCCGCGTCCTCCGGGCCGTCCGGCGCGGGCGTGCGGCCGAGCAGCTCCAGACGGCAGCGGGCGGCGCTCGCGAGGGCGGCGGCGAACTGGGCGGTGATGCCCCGCGCTCCGCCCGCCAGCACCACCACCGAGTCGCGGTCCAGGCCCAGCGCGGCGACCTCGGCGGCCCCGTCCCCGGCCGGGCCGGCCCCTGTGCTGCCGAGGGCGCCGAGCGGTGCCTCCACCAGCGCGAGGCCGTGCCGTCCGGCCGCCGTGCGCAGCACGACCGGCGTGCGGTCCGGCGCGGCGGCCTCCGCCGCCACGGCGTCCGCGACGGCCGCCGGGGTGACGTCGGCGGTCTCGACGACCCGCGCCACCAGGTCCGGGTACTCGCGGGCCACCGTGCGGAAGAGCCCCCGCAGCCCCGCCGACCGCGGGTCGGGCGCCTCACCTTCGGCGGGCCGGACGGCCAGCAGCCACCGCGGGGCCCGCTCCAGGGCCGCTTTCAGGACGGGGAACGCGTCCGGCAGCACCGGCGAGTCGTCCCCGGCGAGCGCGCCCAGGTGGAGCACTCCGTCCACCGGCCCGTCGGCGTCCGTCAGCAGGTGGTCGCGGCCCCGTACGAACACCTCGGCGCCGAAGGAGCCGAGCCGGGCGGCGATGTCGGGGCCGTCCCCGAGCACGGCCCAGCGGGTGCCGGAGAGCACGGCCGAGGGGTCGGCGGACCCGTCCTGGACGTCGAGGAGGACGGGCTCCAGCACATGGCGGCGCGGCGGCTCGCCGGTCACCTCGTCGGAGACCCCGGAGTTCTCGGAGACGTCGGAGGCCCCGGAGGACTCGGCGTCCCGCGCGGCGGGTGCGGAGCCGGCCGTCCCGGCCGACGGTCCGCTCAGCCGTGCCGTCAGCCAGTCGGTCACCGCCGCCGCCGTACGCGCCTTCGCCAGCTGCTCCAGTTCGGCGTCGTCCATCGCGGACAGGTCGGCGCCGCCGCCGGCGCCCAGCCGCCGCGCCAGCTCACCGGCGATCTCCGCCCGCTTGATGGAGTCGATGCTGAGATCGGCCTCCAGGTCGAGGTCGGGCTCGATCATGTCGATCGGGTAGCCGGTGCGCTCGCTGATGATCTCCAGGACCATCCCCTGGACGTCGGTCGGAGCGCCGGCGGGCGCGGCGGGCGCGGGCGCCGGATCCTGTGCCGGTGCCGCCTGTGGCGGGGCCACCGGTACCGGCTGCGCGGTGGCCGCCGGTGCCTGCACCAGCACGGGCGGGGCCGCCGTCGCGCCGGGAGCGGACCCGAAGTAGGTGAGCAGCACGTCCCGTTGGGCGGCGATCATCTCCCGGCTGGTGCGCAGGAATTCGGAGATGAGCGCGTCCCGGTCGGACGGGACACCGTGCGGTGAAGGGGTCGTCACAGTCGTCTCCAAGGGTTCCACGATGCGTCGGGCCGGTGCGAGCGCACCGGGCAGGAGAGCGCCGTCGGCGGTGCGGACCAGCTGCCCGTCCACCGTCCAGCCGGGCCGCTTCGGCGCGGGGGCGCGCACCGCGTCGACGGCGTCCCGGCCGCGCAGCAGCCATCCGGTGCGCACCGGCAGGCCCGCAACGGCGAGCTGGGCCAGGGCGTCGAGCCAGCCGCGCAGACCGCCGCCCGGGCGCGGCTCGCACGCCACCGTGGTGTGCGGCCGGTCGCCGAGGATCTGCCCGACCAGCCGGGTCAGCACGGACCCGGGCCCGGCCTCGACGAAGACCCGCGCCCCCGCCTCGTACATCGCCTCGATCTGCTCGACGAACGCGACCGGCGCGCCGATCTGAGCGGCGAGCTCGGTCCGTACCGCGTCCGGGTCGGGGGCGTACGGGGCTGCCGTGCGGTTGGCCCACACCGGGAACTCGGGCGCGTGCACCGGGCGGGCCGCGAGCGCCTCGGCGAACCGGTCGCCGGCCCCGGCGACCATCGGACTGTGGAAGGCACAGGCCACGGGGACGCGCTTGGCCCCGAGACCCGTCTCGCGCAGCCGCCGCACGGCCTCGGTGACCGTGTCGGTCGGGCCCGAGATCACCGTCTGCCGGGGCGAGTTGCGGTTGGCGACGACGACGGAGTCCGGCACGCCGGCCGCGCGCAGCGCGTGGGTGACCTCCTCGGCGCCGGCGGCGACCGCGGCCATGGTGCCCGGGTCCCGCCCGTCGGGCCCGGCCGCGTCCAGGACGGCCGCCGCCCGCTCGGCGCTCAGCTCCAGCAGCGTCTCGGGGGCGAGGGCGCCGGCCGCGCAGAGGGCGACCAGCTCGCCGTAGCTGTGCCCGGCGGCCATGTCGGGCCGTACCCCGGCGGCGGTGAGCACGGCGTGCGCGGCGAGCCCGGCGAGGCCGAGGGCGGGCTGCGCCGCCCGTGTGTCGGTCAGCGCCGTCTGCTGCCGGTCGCGCGTGGCGTCGTCGAACGCGGCGGGCGGGAACAGCGTGTCCGCGTGCGCCCGCCCCAGCTCCAGATACGGGCGCAGTTCGGGCAGGGCGACGAACAGGTCGGCGAGCATGCCGGTGCGCTGGCTCCCCTGCCCGGGGAAGAGGAACGCGGCCTTGCCGCCCCCGCCCGCCGAGGCCTGTGCCCCCGCCAGATGGATCCCGCGGGCGGGATCGTGCGCGTCCGCGCCCGTGGTCAGGACCCGTCGCACCTTCGTCACCAGGTCGTCGACGTCGCTCGCGACCACCGCGATCCGCACGGGATCCCCGCTCGCGTCCGACCGGCGCGCCGCGCCGAGTGCCAGGTCGCGCAGCCGCCAGGGCCGGCCCTCCGACTCGGCGGCCGTCAGCAGCTCCCGCGCCGCGCGGTGGGCGGCGGCCTCGTCCCGGCCGCGGAAGAGGAACAGCTCGGCCGGCCACGCGTCCAGGGTCCGCACCGGCGGCACCCCGTCGCCGTGGGCGCCGAGCACCACATGGAAGTTGGTGCCGCCGAAGCCGAACGCGCTGACCCCGGCGAGGCGTTCGGACGCGGGCGCGGCCCAGGGCCGGGCCTCGGCGTGGAAGGCGAACGGGCTGCGCTCCGCGTCCCAGGCCGCGTTGGGCGACTCGACGTGCAGGGTGGGCGGGCGGACGCCGGTGTGCAGCGCCAGCAGCGTCTTGATCATTCCGGCGAGGCCGGCGGCACACTTGGTGTGGCCGATCTGCGACTTCACCGAGCCGATCACACAGCTGCCCGGCCGTGCTCCCGCGGCGGTGAACACCTCGCTGAGGATGGTCAGTTCGGTGCGGTCGCCGACCACCGTGCCGGTGCCGTGCGCCTCGACCAGCCCGACGTCGGCGGGGGAGACGCCCGCGTTGCGGTAGGCCCGCTCCAGGGCGGTCCGCTGGCCCTCGGGGCGGGGCGCGGTCAGCCCGAGGGAGCGGCCGTCGCTGGAGGAGCCGAGCCCCTTGATCACGCCGTAGATCCGGTCGCCGTCGCGTTCGGCGTCCGCGAGCCGCTTGAGGACGACGCAGGCGACGCCCTCGCCGAGCGCGATGCCGTCCGCCGAGCCGTCGAAGGCGCGGGAGCGGCCGGTGGGCGACAGGGCGTGCACGGAGGAGAAGAGGACGTAGTCGTTGATGCCGTTGTGCAGGTCGGCGCCGCCGCACAGCACCACGTCGCTGGTGCCGGCGACGAGTTCCTTGCAGGCCACGTCGACGGCGGCCAGCGAGGACGCGCAGGCGGCGTCGACGGTGTAGTTGGCGCCGCCCAGGTCGAGGCGGTTGGCGATCCGGCCGGAGATGACGTTGGCGAGCATGCCGGGGAAGGAGTCCTCGGTGAGCTGCGGAAGCTGGTCCTCCAGGCCGCTCGGGACCTTCCCGTAGTACGAGGGCAGCACGGCCCGCAGCGTGGCGGCGTTGGACAGGTCGCTGCCCGCCTCGGCGCCGAACACCACGGAGGTGCGGGAGCGGTCGAACTCCCGTCCTTTGTCGCCGTATCCGGCGTCCTCCAGGGCCCGGCGGGCGGCCTCCAGGGACAGCAGCTGGACCGGCTCGACCGAGCCGAGGGAGGCGGGCGGGATGCCGTAGCGCAGCGGGTCGAAGGGGATGCGGGGCAGGAAGCCGCCCCACTTCGACGCGGTGGACGTGCCGTGGTGGACGGCCGGGTCCCAGCGGTCGGCCGGGACCTCGCCGACCGCGTCGACGCCCCCGACGACGTTCGCCCAGAACGTGGCCAGGTCGGGGGCGTCGGGGAACATGCAGGCCATCCCGACGACGGCGATGTCGAGCGGCGCGGGCGCCTCGGGCTGCGACGGCGCCGGCCGCAGGCCCAGTGCGGCGGACCGCCGGGTCAGGAAGCTGGCCGCGCCCGCCGTCACGGACGTGTGCAGGGCGGCGACCGTCGTGGTCGCCGCGCGCAGCACGGCCACCTCCCCGGCCATGAACATCCCCTCGTCGAGCTGCCGCCGCTCGTCGACGGGCGTGAGCGTTCCTTCGGCGGCGCGGGTCACGCCCTTGCTGGCGACGCGCAGCCGGCCGACGTTGAGCCGTTCCAGCTCCTCCCAGATCCGCCGGTCGGGCACGCCCGCCGCGCGCAGCCGGGCCTCCTCCTCGCGGTAGCCGGCGGTGAACGGACTGGGCACGCAGCGGGTGGCGTGACCGGGCGCCGACTCCAGCAGGGTGGTGCGCTCGGCGGCCAGCACCTGCCGCTGGAACAGGGGCCGGATCGCGCCGTGCGCCACCGCCTCCTCGGTGAACAGGTACGCGGTGCCCATCAGGACGCCGACGGCCGCCCCGCGCGCGGTGAGCGGCGCGGCGAGCGCGGCGACCATCGCCGCCGACCGCTCGTCGTGCACGCCGCCCGCGAAGAACACCTCCAGGCCGGCGACGTCCTCGTCGGCCAAGTCGTCTTCCAGGACGGCGAGTTGGGCCTCCCACAGCGGGAAGCTGCCGCGCGGTCCGACATGTCCGCCGCACTCGGAGCCCTCGAACACGAAGCGGCGCGCCCCGGCCTGGAGGAACTGCCGCAGCAGCCCCGGCGAGGGCACGTGCAGGAACGTGCGGACGCCGTCCCGCTCCAGCGCCCGCGCCTGCGACGGCCGCCCGCCCGCGATGATCGCGTGCGTCGGCCGCAGCTCCCGTACGGCCTCCAGCTGGGCGGCCCGTACGTCCTCCGGGGCGAAGCCCAGCACGCCCACACCCCAGGGCCGGCCGGCCACCGCGTCCCGGGTCTCCGCCAGCATCTCCCGGGTCCGCCGGCCGTCCGCGAGGGCCAGCGCCAGGAACGGCAGCGCCCCGTCGCCGGCGACCGCCGCCGCGAACGCGGCCCCGTCGCTGACCCGGGTCATCGGCCCCTGTGCCACCGGCAGCCGTGTCCCCAGCGCCCGGCTCATCGGGGACCCGTCCCGCAGCGCCCGCGCCGCCCCGTCGTCGCCCAGGGCGTCGCGCACCGCGTCCTTCAGGGCCCGCACCGCCCGCCGTACGTCCACCCACCGGTCCGCGAACCGGGCGGCGAGGAAGCCGTCCTGGCCGACGGGCAGCAGCTGGGCGGCGAGGTCGCGCGCGCCCAGCAGGGTGGCGACCGCCCCGGGGTCCGCGTCGGCCGGGATCCGCAGGCCGTCCGGGCCGCGCCGTCCCAGGACCCGGTGCCCGCCCAGCACGACCGTCTCCGAGCCGTCCAGGGACCGCAGCACGGCGGCCACCGTCTCGGGCAGCGCCGACTCGGCCAGCAGCGCGAGCTGGGTGTCCACCACCACGCCGGCCGCCCCGCCGGCCACCGCCGCGGCGGCCGTCCGTGGCCCGATGCCGCCGCAGGCCCACACCGGGAGGTCCAGGCCGGGGGCGGCCAGCAGCTGTTGGAGCAGGACGAAGGTGCTCAGTTCGCCGATCCGGCCGCCGCACTCGCTGCCCCGTGCGATCAGCCCGTGCGCCCCGGCGCGGGCGGCCTCCACCGCGCCCGCCAGATCGGTGACCTCCACCAGCACCCGGTGGTGTGCGGCGACCTCCGCGACCGGCCACGGCGCGCCCGCGGCGACGACCACCGTCCGTGGACCGTCGTCAGAGGGCAGGTCGGCGAGGGCGAGCCGGCATCCGGGGCCGACCCGCACGCCGAACGCGCCGGGGGAGGCGCGCCGCAGCCGGGCCAGCGCCTCGCGCGTTCTTCGGTCGCCGTCACCGAGATCCAGCACCCCCAGCCCGCCGGCCCGGCCGACCGCCAGGGTGAGCCCGGCGTCGGGTTCACCGAAAGGAGAGATGCCGATGATCAAGTCCTCGGAACGCACAGCGGACGTCATGATTCTCCGAATCAAGGGTGAAACTGCACGGTGGGGTTTCAGGACTGCGAAGGACAGCAAAGGCCGCACACCGGATTCCGGCGGGCAGGGATCACCCCGGAACGCCGACAAAGCACTTGTTCGAAGCGCGTTGAAAGGTAGTGCGCTAGTTACTCACTGGTCAACGTTTGAACGGACGGCCGGTCAGTGGCCGTATCGATTCGGTCAGCGGCGGAGATATGGCCAGGGTGGAGGAAAACGGATCAATCGCTTTCGCGGAGAGCCGGGTTCATCCCCGCCTCACATTGTTGAAACGCGCACCACCGAAGGAAATGAGTTCCTTCGGACCGCATGTCCGAAAAGGGACTCCCCTTTTCCGGCCCCACGTGCACGGCAAGGAAATTCTGTGTGTCGCCTCCGGAGTGACCGGTAAAGGCCGCGCCCCCGGTCCCATGGACGGGGTACGGACCAGGAGAGCCCCTGGTCGGCACGTGGACGGGGCTTGACGCGGACGGATTAGCCGCCAAGACTGGCGTGACTACGTAGTCAAGCCCGGTCCTCGGGAGGTCGTCGACCGGCTTGGCTGCGTAGTCCCGACAGCCCGCACGCTCCGGGCGGAGAGCGCCGACCCGACGGGAGCGCAGTCCATGGCCACCTCCCGACCCCGTCGCGGCCCGGGGATGACGGAGGTCGCCCGCGCCGCCGGGGTCTCGCAGAAGACGGTGTCGCGTGTCGTCAACGGCGAACCGCACGTCAGCGACGAGGTCCGCGCGCGCGTGCTGCGGGCCATCCGTGACCTGGACTACCGCCCCAACACCGCCGCCCGCGCCCTGCTGTCGGGCCGCTACCGCCGCATCGGCGTCGTCGCCCTCGGCTCCCCGCTGCACGGCCCGACCTCCCTGCTGTTCGGGCTCGAGCAGGCCGTGCGGGAGGCGGGATACACGTTCGCACTGGCGAGCACCGCGGAGGGCCAGGGCGTCACCGCCGCCGTGGAGTCGCTCCTCCGGCAGGGCGTCGACGGCCTCGTCCTGGCCGAACCCGTCGACGACGGCACCCCTTTGCGACTCCACACCGACCTACCGGTCGTCAGCCTGAGCGCCCCGGTCGACACGGCCGGCGGACACAGCGCCGTCGTCCGCGCCGACGGGGTGGCCGCCGCCCGCCTCGCCACCGAGCACCTGCTCGCCCTCGGGCACCGCACGGTCTGGCACGTCCCCGGCCCGCAGCACTGGTTCAGCGCCCGCGAACGCGTCCGCGGCTGGCGCGAGGCGCTCGCCGCCGCGGGAGCCCCCGAGCCGCCCATGCCCGAGGCGGGCGACTGGACCCCGGCCTCCGGATACGCGGCCGGCCGCCGGCTCGCCCGGCTCACGGACGTCACCGCCGTCTTCGCCGCCAACGACGACATGGCGATCGGCCTGGTCCGCGCCTTCGCCGAGGCCGGACTGACCGTCCCGCACGACATCAGCGTCGTCGGCTTCGACGACATCCCCGCCGCCCCCTACCTCTCCCCGCCCCTGACCACCCTCCGCCAGGACTTCGCCGCCGTCGCCGACCGCGCCGTCGGCCTGCTCACCGCCGCCGTCGAAGGCCTGCCCCTTCCCGCCGAACCCACCGACGTCGCCGTCGAGTTGCGGGTCCGCGGCTCCACCGCCCCGGCGCGGTCCCGCGCCACGGCCGACGGCTGACGCACCGCACGAGGGCGGCACCGGCGTCGGTACGGTAGTGTTTACCTGCGCGTTCCCACGGTTCACCGGGGCGGAGCGCGACGGGACGTGGCGCAGCTTGGTAGCGCACTTGACTGGGGGTCAAGGGGTCGCAGGTTCAAATCCTGTCGTCCCGACAGTGAAGGCGGACGTCCGCCGGGCCAGGGCCCCGGCTCACTTCGGTGGGCCGGGGCCCTTCGCCGTCAGGCCTGGGCCGGGCCCCGAGTGGGTAGGGGACGTGCGGGGCCCGGGGCGGGGAGGCGACGGTGCGGGAACGTGGGTTGCGCGACGCCGAGTTCGAGAGCCGTTACGCCGATTACCTCCGGGCGCACTACGGCACGCTCGATCTGTTCGGCCTGGACACGAACACCGCCCTGCGCCGGATCCCGCTGACCGCGAGCTACCTCGGCCTGCGGGCCACGTGGGGGCGGGAGAGCCCGGAAGCCCCCGTGGAAGAGCTGCTGGCCGCCCATCCCCGGGCCGTGCTGCGCGGCCCGGTCGGTTCGGGCAAGACCACGGTCCTGCGACGGCTGGCGCTCCGCGCCACGGACGCGGGCCCCCGCGGGGCGGAGGACCTCGTCGGCCGGGTGCCCTTCCTGCTGCCGCTGCGCTGGGTGGCACGGGACGCCGCGCCCCTGCCCGGCCCGCAGGGCTTTCTGGACATGACCGGTGCTCCGCTGAGCGCCGAGCAGCCGGACGGGTGGGCCGAACGGGTACTGGCCGAGGGGCGCGGTCTGCTGCTGGTCGACGGCGCCGACGAGATCCCCGCGCCACTGCGCGAGCGCGTGCGGGACTGGCTGCGCGCCCTGCTCGCCGTCCACCCGGACACGCGGTGCGTGGTGACGTCCCGGCCCTCGGCCGTCGCGGAGGACTGGCTGGCCGACTTGGGCTTCACCGACTGCCGTCTCGTCCCCATGACGCAGGGCGACGTGCGCCGTTTCCTCACCCTCTGGTACGAGGGCTGGGGCCTGTCCCCGGCCGCCCGGGATCGGGCCCAGGACCCGGCGGCGGAACTGTTCGCCGTGGTGGCCCGGGCTCCCGAACTCTCCGAGCTGGCCACCAACCCGCTGATGTGCGCGATTCTGTGCGCCCTCTACGAGGAACGGCGCGGGTTCGTGCCGCTCGGCCGGATCCCCCTCTACGACGCCCTTCTGTCGCTCCTGCTGGGCCGGCGTGACGCCGAACGTGGCGTAGGAGCCCCCGAGGGGCTCACCGCCGGCGAAGCCGAGCAGCGGGCGCTGCTGCAGCGCATCGCCTACTGGATGCAGCGCAACGGCCTCAGCGAGATCACGACGGAGCAGGCTGCCGCTCTCATCGCCCAGTCCCTGCCCGCCATGCCCCGCATGGACGCCCGGACCGAACCTTGGACCGTCCTGCGTCAGCTGCTGAGCCGCAGCGGGGTCCTCCAGGAGGCGGGCCCGGACGCCATCGGCTTCCTGCACCGTACCGTCCACTCCTACCTGGCGGCCTGTGCCGTGGTGGACGACGGAGACACCGGTGTGCTGGTCCACCGGGCCGACAGCGACGACTGGCAGGAGGTCGTACGCCTCGCCGTCGGTGTCGCCCGGCGGCCCGAGCGGACCGAGATCCTCCGCGGCCTCCTGGCTCGTGCGGGGCGCGAGCCGCGCCATCGTGTCCGGCTCGTCCTGCTCGCCGGCGCCGCCCTCCAGCTCGTCCCGGTGATCGAGCCCGCCCTGCGCAAGGAGATCCAGGACCGGCTCGCCGAGTTGATCCCGCCCCGCACCCGCGCCGCGGCCGGGGAACTGGCCGGCGCCGGTGCGCTGGTGCTGGAACTCCTGCCCGGACCGGACGCCTTCGCGTGGCTGAGCCCGGAGGCCCTCCTGGTCATGCACACCGCCGAACTGGTGGGCGGGGCGGCGGCGGAGGAGTTCCTGCGCCGGTTCCACACCCTCCCCGCCTCGGACTCCGCGCCGTACGGCGTAGGGATGCCCGAACGGACGGTGGTCTCCTCGGTCCAGGTCGACACCTGGACGCCGCACCCCTGCGCCCCCGTCCCGGAGCGGCGCTCGCTCGAACTGACCGGCGCGGAGCCCGCCGACGACCTCACCACCCTCGCCGCCACCGTGTCCCACGTGGTCTGCCGGGGCGACACCCCGCTGCCGGTGCACGTCCTGCGCGCCCTGCCGCTGCTGCACACCCTGGAGATCGTGGACAACCCTTCCCTGACGGACCTTCAGGGCCTCGGCGGGCTGCGCCGGCTGCGCACGCTGAGGATCAGCGGCTGCCCGGCCCTTGGGGACCTGACCGCCCTGGCGGGCTCCGGCGTGGTGTTCCTGGAACTCGCGCCGAGCCCCGGGCGCGCCGTCCTGCGCGCCCTGTCCGGAGCCCGGCGGCTGCGTGTCCTCGGACTTCGGACGTCCGCCGGGGAGTCCCGCGGGGGAACGCGGGGCTGGTCGCTGCCCGGGGTGGAGATACGGACGGGTACCGACATCCGCATCTGACGGCACGTCCGGCGGGGCAGAATGAGGCGGTGACCGTGCCGCCGGAGGAGGGCGTGTGCTGCAGTACGACATGGAGTTCGACCCTGCCGCCGACACGTCGCCGCCGCCCGGCCGGGACGTCGAGGGCCGCGCCGACACGGTGGGCTACGCGGCGGACCACGAGGTGTACGTCTTCGACGACGAGGAGGTCGTCCTCGCGGTCAACGTCGCGTTGAAGACCGGCCGGCCGCTGCTGCTCTTCGGCCCCCCGGGCTCCGGCAAGTCCTCGCTCGCCCCCAACGTCGCCCGCATCCTCGGCTGGGACTTCCACCCCCACGTCGTCACGGCGCGGACCGAACCCGAGGACCTGCTGTGGCGGTTCGACGCGCTGCGGCGGCTCAACGACGCCCAGGCGCGCAAGCTCCACCCGGACATCAGGCGCTACTACACGAAGGGCCCCCTGTGGCGGGCCTTCGCGGGCCCGGAGCGCAGCGTCGTCCTGATCGACGAGATCGACAAGGCCGACCCCGACCTGCCCAACAGCCTGCTCGGCCCGCTCGGATCGCTGTCCTTCGCCCTGCCGTGGTGCGAGGACGACCACACCGCCCTCGACGACGCCGACGGCAACAACGGGAGCGACGAGGCCGGGGAGGCCGGGGAAGCCGGGGTAATGGAGAAGTCCGTCTCCGTGCCGCCGGAACGGGCCCCTCTCGTGGTCATCACCACCAACGACGAGCGGGAGCTGCCCAAGCCCTTCCTGCGGCGCTGCATCGTGGTGGAACTCGAGGCGCCCACCAGGAAGCACCTGCTCAAGGTCGCCGCCGCGCATCTGGGCGACCGCTACGACGCCGTCCTGGCCGGCCAGGTGGCCGACCACATCATCGGCGTGCGCGGCATGGTGCGCGACGCGGCCGCCGGCCCGAGCACCGCGGAGTACCTCGACGCCCTGAAGGCCAGCCAGCAACTGGGTGTCACACCGGGCACCCCCGAGTGGAAGGCACTGGAGACGGTCACGCTCCGCAAGCGGCGCGAGGGCACGGAGGGCGGCGCGTGACCGCACGGGGAGAGGTGTTCCTCGGCGATCTCGTGCGCGCCGTCGGCGGGTTACGGCCGAGAAACGCGGCCACCGCCGCCGCCATGGCACGCCTGCTGGGCCTGGACGGCGCGACCGCCACCGGCTCGCGGGACCCGGCCGAGGAACGGGCCGAGCGGCTCGCGCCGCCCCCGCACGTCCCCGCCGCGCCGGACCCGGACGACATCGCGGGCGGCACGCGCCCGGTCCACCCGCCCCGGCCCGTGACCGCGCGGGCCCGCCCGGCGGACACCGGCCACGCCGACGGCCCGGGGACAGCGGCGCCCTTCGGCGTCCGGGAGCCGGCGGCCCACCTCACCCGGCGGCCGGTCGACTTCTCCCTCACCGCGCTGCACGGCTCCGCCCCCACCACCGTCGTCCCGACGGCCGGCGACGGACCGGGAGCCGCCGACCCGGCCCTGCTCTCGCCCGGGACGGCGGGCCCCGCCCTGCCGCACGAACCGCCGTGGAAGCCCGACTGGGCGCGCGGCATCATGTTCGCGGCGGTCTCCACACCGGTCGCCGGCCGGGAGCCCGACGAGCGCTCCCTGCTGCGCAGCGTCGCCCGCCAGGACGCGGTACGGGCCCTGCCGCGCCGGCACCGGTTCAGCACCCGGCGCGGCGCCCAGCTCCTGCTGGACCACGGTCCCGCACTCGCCCCCTTCCAGGACGACCGGCTCTGGCTGCGCGAGCTGATCGGCAGCGTCGCCGGGCGCGACCGGGTGGAGCTGCTGCGCTTCCGCGGCACCCCCACCCGGGGCGTCGTACGCCGCGACCCGCTGAGGACGGAGGAGTACCGGCCCCCGCTGCCCGGGACGCCCGTGGTCCTCTTCTCCGACCTCGGGCTGCTGCGTCCGCCGTTCACCGGCCGGACCGTCGCCCCGGCCGGGGAATGGCGGCACTTCCTCGACCTGGTGGCCCGCGCCGGCTGTCCGGTCGTCTGCCTGACGCCGTACCGCGACGCCGACCATCCCGTGGAGCTGCGCGACAGGGTGGCGTTCCTCTCCTTCGACCGCCGTGTCTGCCTCAAGGACGCGCGGGAGGCGGCGCACCGGGCACGGCAGCGGCTGGAGCGCGCATGAGCGTCGCCGTCACCGACGGCCTGAGCATGGCCGACTACGTCGAACTCCTCGCGCGGCTGCGGCCCGAGGTCGTCGAACTCGCCGAGTGCCTGTGCCTCGCGGCGGCGGTGGAGCGGTCCATGCTGCGCCGGGCCAGACTGCGTTTCCTGCCCCGGTCCAGCGCCGGCCTGGAGGCCGAACTGTGGTTCTCGCCGCTGGTGGAGGCGGCCGGGGACCACGCCCTGCTGCTCGATCCGGAGGCCGCCGGCGCGCTGCGCCGCAGGCTCGCCCGGCGGCCCCGCGGCCATGTGGAGGACGTACGGGACTTCACCGTGCGGGCCCACCGGGACGCCCGGCCGATCACCCGGTGGTTCGAGGACCTCCTCTGGGCCGACGTGGACCCCTCGGCCGTCCCCGACCAGTACGTGCGTGGTGAGCTGCGGCGGGTTTTGGGCGCCCTGGCGGCGGGCGGCGAGGCGGCCGACGACCTCGGGCGCTGGGTGCTGCATTACCTGCCGCGCCTTCCCGAGAACGTGCGCCGGTACGACGACGCCTGGCGGATGGAGGTCGCCTCCTCCGAACGCCTCGGCCTGGAGCCGCCCCCCGACCGCTACGGACGCCCCGCCGCCACGACCGCCGGGGCCAGGGCCCTGGTGCACCGGGACGTGTCCATCGGCGTGGCCGCCCACTCCGACGGGGTGGTGCTCAGCAACCCGCCCGCGGACGGCGCGCGGGTGATCACCGCGCCGGGCGTGCGCGCCGTGCGCCTGGACGTGGTCAGCACGCTCGTCGTCGACGCCGCCGCGGTGCGCGTCCGGATCGGCGAGAACCAGAGCGTCCGGCTGCCGATGACCGTGATGCAGTGGCTCGACGACAACGGGACGACGACCGGTCTCGCGCACCCGAGCGTCGCGACCGAGACGGTGGTGGCGCGGGCCGCGGGCACCGGCAGCCGGCGGGCGCACGGCGCGCTGCTGCTGGAGGACGGCCGGATCGTGCTGCACGGACGCGACGGCTCGCTGACGGGTGTGGTGCCGGCCCCGCCCGACGGGCGGCGGCGCAGCTCCCTGACCCTGTCCTCCGACGGGGGGACGCTGGCCTGGATGGAGGAGGGGACCGCGGTCGTCCACGACCTGGCGAGCGGCCGGGTCAGCACGATGACCGACTCCCCGGGCGGGGCCGCGCTGGCCCGCGTCCTGTTCCCCGCCGACGCCCGGACCGGACTGGTCCGCGCCTACGAGGGAGCCGACGCCCTGTTCCTGCTGGGCGACCGGGGCACCGGCATGACCGGGACCGGAGAGGTCACCTCGGTGCGGGACCTGTGGATCTCCGAGGACGGAACGCGCACCGCCGTCCTCGACCGCGCCGGGAAACTGTGGACGTACGACGAACTCGCCGGCGACGCCGACGTGCCGACGATGGAGCGGTTCGGCCACGGCGTCACCGCGGTCACCGGCACACCGTCCGGCGGGACCGTGGTCTGGGCGACGGCCGACGGGGTGGTGCGCTGCCGCGTCGGCCGGGACCTCGACCCCGTGGTCCTCGGGACCGCGCCCTGGCAGGTCACCGGGCTCGCCGTGCACGACGGCGGCGGCCGGGTCGCGGCGGTGGGCGGCGACACCCGGATGCTGCTGTGGGAGGCCCCGGGCGGGCACGCGCCGCCGCTCACCGTCGTGCTGCGTTTCTGCGCAAACCGCGTCCACGCCCTGCCCGGCGGGACCTGGGCCGTCTCGGGGACCGGCGGGCCGGTCGAGCTGCGGACCGAGGACGGCCGCCGCTACCAGGTCGTCCCGGACACCGAGGCGCCCGTCCCCGCCGACGACGTGCCCACGTGGGCGCGGGGCTGCGTGATCGCGGACGTCAGGGGAGGGGACGCGCCCGGGCCGCGGGACCTGGCGGACGGCATGGCGGACGTCGCCGCCCGGGGCGTGGGCTGCCTGCTGGTCGCCGCCGACCAACCCCTCGAGGACTTCGCGCTGCTGCTGGGCGCCGCGCACCGGCACGGGATCCGGGTCGTGCGCGACATCCACCTGTGGGCGGCCCCCCGCAAGCCGGCCGGCGGTCTCCTCACCCAGGTACGGCGGTTCCTGGACACCGGCGTCGACGGGATCCGTCTCGTGTCCGAGGAGACCCTCGAACCCGAGGTGCTCAACGACGTGCGGCACCTCCTGGACGGCTACGGCGATCGCCTGCTGCTGACGACCCGCACCACGGCACGGGCGCGGGACGCGGTACGGGACTTCGGCGGCCGCGACGCCGACGGGGCCGCGTGCCATGTGGTGATGCCGGCCTGGGACGGCCTGCTGGGCGACGCCGTCCGAAAGTCCGCCCTCGGCGCCTTCCCCGGGACCGGGGCCGAGACCTACGCGGGGGAGCTGGCGGTCGCCGAGGCCCTCGTGCGGGAGGCGGGGCCGGGAGCGCAGTGGGGCCATGTGCTGCCGAAGGGGCTGCGGCCCGCGCAGCGCGCCTTCGCCGCCCGCGTGCTGCTGACCCTGCCCGGCTGCCCGGTGCTGCCGCTGTCGTCGCTGGAGGACCGAGCGGTGTCCTGGACGGCCCGGCTGCGCCGCGACCACCTGGCCCTGAGCCGGGGCGAGAGCCACGTGGTGCGCGAGCCGGACCGGCCCGAGGTCCTCGTGCTGGTGCGGCGCCACGGCGACGAGACCGTGCTGTGCCTGGCCAACTCCGGTACGCGGCGGGTGGACGTCCAGGTCCCCGCCGACCGCCTCGGCCCCGACGAGGACGCCCGGCTGCTCGACCTCCTCGACGGCTCGGTGGTGTTCCAGGCACGCGGGACCGCGACCGTACTGCCGGTCGACGCGCACACCGTCCGCTGCTGGCGCCGGATGCCCGCCGCCCGCACACCGGACCCCGGGGAGTAGCGGCCATGGTGCGTCCCCGGATCTTCGTCAGCCACAGCTCGCGGTGCACGGCGGCGACCGGGTGCCGGTGCCGCGAGTACCTGCTCTCCCTCGAGCGGCACCTCACGGACCTGGGATGCGACCCGGTCGTCGACAAGAACATCCTGACCGGCGGTGACACCTGGAACAGCAAGCTGCTGCACCGGATCAGACACTGCCACGGCATGATCGTCCTTCTGTCGCCGCACGCCCTCACGTCGTACCACGTGATGGAGGAGGTGATCGCCGCCACCGCCCAACAGGCGGGCGACGAGAAGAACTTCCTGATCCTGCCGCTGACCCTGCCCGGAGTCCGCCGCGCGCAGCTGCCCGACAGCCGGCTCGGCCGGGCGAACCTCGGCCGGTACGACATGGTGGACTGGACGGCGGACGCCGGACCCGACCGGCCCCCGGCCAAGATCGGTGCCAGCCTGCGGCCGCTGCTGGTGCGCCTGGGCTGCCTGCCCCATCCGGAACTCACCGAGTTCGTCGCGGAGCTGATCGCGGAACTCTCCGACGCCGTCCTGGAGAACAGCGCCAAGATCCTCGGGGTCGCCACCCTGGCGTACGCCGACGACACCTCGCGCTACTTCGTCGCCCAGGGCCTCCTGCGCGAACGGCCGGTGCGGGACCTCGGCGACCCCTGTGACCTGCGCAAGGCCCTGACCCTCATACTGCCGCGGATACGCAGGGCCGAGGACCGGCAGACCGTCGTCGACGTCGCCGTGCCGTTCGCCCGGGTGCCCCGGCAGGCCGCGGAGCAGTTGCGCCGGATCGGACGCGCTCCCTCGGGGCGGGTCGCCCTGCTGCGGTCGACGATGAACGAGACGCCCGGCATGTACGTGCGCAGGGCGAGCGAGGCGCCGGAGACATGGCTGCTGCGCAAACCGGTGCCCCGCCACCACGGGGCCGGCTTCGTCGAGGGCGTGGTCGCGGAGATCAGAGGCCTGCTGCAAAAGGAGTTCACCTACGACGACCCCTGCTCGGACGAGGTGCTGGACCGGCTGCTCGCGCGGCACGAGGAGGAGTCCGGGCCGGTGACGATCGTCTTCCACCAGCCGCCGGACGCCGAGCTGGTGAGCCGGCTCCTCGACGAGTACCGCCGGCTGCTGTTCCTCTTCGCCCACCCGCAGATCGGCACGGACGGCGCCCTCGCGGGCACGACGGCGCTCCAGGCGCTGACGCCGGGGCAGGAACAGGACATGGTGTACACCCACCGCGACTTCTCGCCGTCCGAGGGGGCCGCGCGTCCTACGGCTGCCGCGGGTGACGTGCCATGACCTCGGCCAGATACGCCCGCAACATGACCTTCGCCTCCTGAAGCATCTCCCCGTCGCCCTCCGGGGCCCGCCGGAACGCCTCCTGGGCGAGCGCGTCGGCGGCCAGGACCGCTGCGTGGCAGGAGCGGGCGAGGGCCTCGTCGTCGGCGGCGTCGGCGGCGTCGAGGGCGAGCAGGACGCGGCGGACGCCGTCGGCCATCCGGAGCTTGTGCTCGCGGTCGGCGGCCCGGGTGCTTTCGGTCAGCCCGCTGCCGAACCACAGCGCGCGGAAGCCGTGTTCGGTGCGGTAGATCGCGGCGAACGCGTCGACCAGCACCCCGACGGGGTCCTCCCACCGCTCGGCCGCCGCCGCCCGCACCAGGTCGTCCATGGCGGCCTCCAGGCGGGTGAAGTACCCCGCCGCGAGCGCGTCGATGAGCGCGTCGCGGTCCGGCAGGTACTGGTACAGCGAGCCCACCGACACCCCCGCCTCGGCCGCGACCCGTGTCGTGGTGAGCGCCTCGACGCCCTCGTCGACCAGCACCCGCTCGGCGGCCGCCAGCACCAGCGCCAGCCGCGCTCTGCTGCGCGCCTGCCGAGGGGTACGGCGCAGGGGGGTGCGGTCCGGATCCGCGGTCGCCCGAGCCAAGAAAACCTCCGAACATGAACGTGACTTTGTTTCATGTTTACGCTACCTTCGCGGCCATGACCGACTCAAGCTCCGCGCTGGGTCAGGAGCGGGCCGCCGTGGCGGACGCCTGCCGGCGCCTGGGGGCCGAGGGCCTCCTCATCGGCACGGCCGGGAACGTCAGCGTGCGCGTGGGGGAGCGGGTCGCCGTCACCGCGACCGGTGCGGTCCTCGCCGCCCTCACCCCGGACCAGGTCACCGTCGTCGACCTCGCGGACGGCACGGTCCTGGACGGCGGCCTGCGGCCCACCTCCGAACTGGAACTGCACCTCGGCGTCTACCGCCGGTACGGCGCCGGCGCGATCGTCCACACCCATGCGCCGATGGCCACCGCGGTCTCCTGCGTCCTCGACGAACTGCCCTGTGTCCACTACCAGTTGCTGGCACTGGGCGGCACGGTCCGGGTCGCGCCGTACGCCACCTTCGGCACCCCGGAACTCGCCGAGTCGGTGCTCGGCGCGCTCGACGGGCGCAGCGCCGCGCTGATGGCGAACCACGGCGCGGTCACCCACGCGCCCACGCTGGACCAGGCCGTCGAGCACGCGCTGCTGCTCGAATGGGCCTGCGGCGTCTACCAGCGGGCCGCCGCCATGGGCCGGCCCCGGGTCCTCGACGAACGGCAGCAACTCGCGGTGATCGAGGCGGCGCTCGCCCGCGACTACGGCACCACCCACCCCGTACCGCCCGCGCAGGAGGAAAACCGATGAAGGTCGTCACGATGGGTGTGCACGTCCTGGACGTACTGGTGCGGCCGGTGGAGGCCATACCCGAGGGGCAGGGCGCGACCCTGGTGGAGGACATCAGGATGACCGCCGCCGGGACGGCCGGCGGCACCGCGCTCACCCTCGCCAAGCTCGGCGCGTCCGTGCGCAGCGCCGGCGCCGTCGGCTCCGACCCCACCGGCGACCTGCTCCTCCAGCTCCTCGGCCGGGCCGGCGTCGACACGGAGTTCCTCGTCCGCCGCGGCGACACCGCGACCTCCGCGAGCATCCTGCCGATCCGCCCCAACGGCGACCGGCCCTCCCTGCACCTGCTCGGCGCCAACATCACCTACGGCCTCGACGACGTCCCCTGGGACGCCGTCGCCGAAGCGACCCACCTGCACCTCGGCGGCCCCGAGCTGATCGGCGTCGACGTCGCCACCCGCATCCTGTCCCACGCCAAGGACCACGGCACGGTCACCTCGGTCGACCTCCTCGCCCCCGGCGCCCTCGGCAGCTTCGAGCAGATCGAGGCGGCGCTGCCGTACGTCGACCATCTGCTGCCCAACGAGGACCAGGTCCTCGGCTTCACCGGCGAGGACGACCTGCTGACCGGCGCCCGCAAGCTGCTCGCCGCCGGGGCGGGGGTCGTCGCGGTCACCCGAGGCGGGGACGGCGCGCTCGTGGTGACCGCGGAGGGCGCGGAACCGGTTCCCGCCTTCATGATCGACGTCGTCGACACCACCGGATGCGGCGACGCGTTCTCGGCGGGCTATCTGCGGGGCGTGAGCCTGGGCCGTCCCCCGGGCGACGCCGCCGTGCTCGGCAGCGCCGCCGCGGCGCTCGTCGCCCAGGGCCTCGGCAGCGACCACGGCGACTTCGACCTGGCCGCCGCCGACGAGTTCGCCGCGACCGCGAAGGCCCGCACGTGAGGTGACGTCAGGCCCGCCCGGGCCGTCCTTCCGGCTCGCGCGCTCGGCGCGGAACCGGGGGACACCACCCTCCCCCGAGCGGTGGCGTCCCCCGGCTCGTCCCCCGGCGCCGGACTGTGGTCTTCGTGTCCGCGCGGACCCGTGCCGTCACCAGCACATGACGGCCGTCTCACCCGAACCCCAGGCGGAGTACAGGCGTACGCGGACGACGTAGCGGCGGCCCTTGACGAGCCGGACCCTGATCGTGGCGTTGTGCGCGGTGCCTCCGTCGTCCCGGCCCGCGAGGAAGCGGGGCTCGCCGTCCCGTTCCTCGAAGACCACCACGACCGAGTCGCTCGCCCCGAAGGTGCCCAGCGTGTACGCGCGGGTCTCCGGCGGCTCGACGGTGAGGTCGGCCTGCTCGCCCGGCCCCAGCGCCAGCGGCACCGACCGGAACGGCACCAGCGCCTGCGGCCGGGGCGTGACGAGCGGCGGATACCAGCGCAGCACGAACTCCTTGTCCAGGGACGACAGCCCGCCGGGCGGATGCACACCCCCGCGGAACTGCTCGGGCTCCAGGATCAGCCCCGCCGCGAACGGATACTCCATGACGGAGTGCGGATCCCACACCGCCCCGTTCACCTCGGCCGGATCCAGCTTGCGCAGGATGTTGACGTACGTGCGGTCTCGGCTCCAGAAGTTCGGCGGGCCCGCCAGATCCGCGTACACGGCCTCGTCGTCCCAGTGGATCCCGGCGAACGGGCTCTGGTGCTCGTGCTGCATGCCCAGCGCGTGCCCGATCTCGTGCAGGGCCGTCGCCCGTTCCCCGGGCGCCGTGAGGTCCCAGCCGAAATTCATGGTGCGCTCGTGCAGACCAGCCCCCAGCGCGTCCCGGCCCACGGCCGACCAGGAGCCGTCACCCTGCTGGAAGCCGATGCGCAGCTCCGCCTCCGACCGGTCGGCGACCTCCGTGAACACGATCCCGATGCCGAGGTCCTGCCACGCGCGGAAGCAGTCGCGCACTACCTCCCGCTGGTCCTCGGCGCCGACCCACGACACCCACCGGGTCCCCCCTGAGCCCGGCACCGGGATCACCGACCCGTCGGCCTCGCCGTCGAAGAAGCAGTAGTGCAGCACGGTGCCGTTGACCCACATCCTGCGACCGCTCAGGAGCGCGCCCAGCCGCTCGGCGGCCAGCCCCGGGGCGAAGTCGGGAGCCGGCTGCCGCGCGAGCGAGCAGTAACGGGCGGTCATGGACCCCAGGGTGCCCCGGGACACCGGCCGGGTGCCTGAGTCGGGGGCTACTCAAGTCGCCCTGTATCAGGGCTGAGTACCGCGACTCCCGTAGATGTGACGACTTCTGTACGCGACGCCCACAGCCTTCAGCCACCCCGGTCGCTGCCGTGGCCGTTCACCGGACGGGAGGAGGAACTCGACCTGGTCCGCCGCTCGTCGGCGGCCGGCCGGCCCGGCCTGGTGGTGACCGGACCGGCGGGCTGCGGCCGCACCCGGCTGGCCGCCCAGGCGCTGCGCGACACGGACTGCGCCCGGGTCGCCGGCACCCCCGAGACCCGCGGCACCCCGTTCGCCGCGTTCGCCCACCTGCTGCCCGAGGACGTCACCCTCCACCGCGCGGTGCACCTCATGACCGGCGTACGGCTGCTGCTCGTCGACGACGCGCATCTGCTCGACGACGCGTCCGCCGCCCTGGTCCACCAGCTGGCCGTGCGGGGCCGCACCCGGCTGCTGGTCCTCGCCGCCGACGGCGCCGCCGCGCCGGCCGCCGTGAGCCGCCTGTGGACGGGGGAACTCCTGCCCCGCCTCGCCCTGGAGCCGTTGCCCCGCGACGAGACCGCCCAGCTCCTTGCCGCCGGGGCCGGCGGCCCCCTGGAGCCGCTCACCGCCGACCGCCTGCACCGCCTCGCCCACGGCGACCTGCGCCTCCTGCGCGACCTGCTGGACGCGCTGCGCGCCCGGCGGCTGCTGACCCGCGACCCCGACACCGGAACGTGGGCCTGGCGCGGCCCGGTCCCGGTCACCCCCGCCCTGCGCGACCGCGCGGCGACCGTCCTCGCCCGCCCCTGCCCCGACGAACGCGAGACCCTCGACCGCCTCGCCTTCGCCGAGCCCCTGCCGCTGCCCGTCGACGCCCTGGACCTGCGCGTCCTCGAACGCCTGGAGACGGACGGCCTGATCCACGCCGACGACGACACCACCGTCCGCCTCGCCCACCCCCTGCACGGCCCCGTGCTGCGCGCCGCCGCGGGCCGGCTGCGGGCGCGCCGGCTGACCGGCACGCGCCCGCCGCACGGGCCGGCCCTCGACGCCGAGGCGGCCGCGCTGGCCCGCCGCATCGACCGCGTCGACGTCCGCGCGGCCCACGCGCCGGTGGGGGAGTGGCTGGTCGCGCAGGGCCTGCCGGTCCCGGCCGGCTACGCGGCCGTCCGCGCACGGTTCGCCCGGCTGCGGGGACAACTGCGGGAGGCGGCGGCCTGGGCACGCGAAGGCCTCCGGAACGCCCCCCACGACCCCGCCTGCCACCATGAACTCGCCCTGTCCACCGCCCAGTCCGGGCAGGCCCTCGCTCACGCAGGGCAGACCTCCGCCCAGTCCGGGAAGACGTCCGCCCAGCGCGGGCAGGCCCCCGGTCGGTGCGGGCAGGTGCCCGCTCACTCCGGTCAGGCCCCTGGCCGGTCTGGGCAGATGCCCGACCGATCTGGGCACGTCCCTGCTCGGCCCCGGCAGACCTCCGCCCAGTCCGGGCAGACCTCCGCCCAGCCCGGTCAGGTCCCCGGTCGGTGCGGGCAGGTGCCCGCTCACTCCGGTCAGGCCCCTGGCCGGTCTGGGCAGGCCCCCGCTAACTCCGGGCAGGCCCCCGCCCAGTCCGGCCAGACCCCCGCCCAGTCCGGGCAGGCCCCCGCCCGGGACGGTGGGACGGCGTCGGTCGCCTGCTGGTTCGCCGCCGCTCGTGGTGACCTCGACGCCGCCCTCAGGGAGCTCGACACGAGCGATCCCTACGCCGCCTACGACGCCGTACGCCTCGGCGCCCCCGGCCTCGCCGCGCGACTGCCGCTGCCGGACGGCGTCTTCGCCCGCCACGCCGACGCGCTCGCCCGTCGCGACGGCCCCGCGCTGGACCGGGTCGCCGAGGAACTGGAGGAGCGCGGCTTCCTGCTGTTCGCGGCGGAGGCGCACGCCCAGGCCGTGACGGCCCACCGCGACGCCGGGGCCGCCCGCACCGCCCGCACCCGCGCCGCCGCCCTGGCCCGCCGCTGTCAGGGCGCCCGCACCCCGGCCCTGTCCGGACTCGTCCTCGGCGAACTCACCGCCCGCCAACGGCAGATCGTCACCCTCGCCGCGGCGGGACTGAGCAACCGTCAGATCGCCGAACGCCTCACCCTGTCCGTCCGCACGGTCGGCAACCACCTCTACGGGGCCTACACCCGCCTCGGCGCGAGCGACCGCGCGGCCCTGCCCTGGCTGGTGGAGCCGCCCACCGCCCAGCCGGCCTGAGGCACAAGGGCGTTCACGCCGCGCCGAACGCCGTGAACGCCCACCCCGTCGCCTGGTGCGGGGCGTCCCCGGGCAGCGCGGTGCGGGCGTCGCGCAGCGCCTCCGCCAGCGACAGGCCGGCGCTGACCCCCTTGTGCAGGGCCAGCATCAGCGCGACCACCGCCTCGTCGTTGACCGGCGCGCTGCTCGCCACCACACCCGCCGTGCCCAGCGGCAGCAACGCCGTGACCAGCCCGAGGAGTTCATCGGCACCGACCGAGGCGAGCCGGGCGGTGTCGCAGCTGGAGAGGATGATCCGGTACGGGCTGCGCGCGAGGCGTTCGAAGTCGTGGACGATCAGCGGGCCGTCGGCCATGAGCAGCGACGAGAACAGCGGGCTGTCGGCCCGGAAGGTGCCGTGCGCGGCGATGTGCGCGAGCGCGGCCCCGTCCAGCTCCTCCAGTACCCGCGGCACCCGCGCGTCCGCCTGTTCCAGCACCGTCGGCCTGCCGTACCGGCCGGCCACGTCCGGCACCTCCGCGCCGCCGGTCGCCAGGCCCGGCCCCCGCACCAGCACATGCCGGCCACCCGGCGGCGGCTCGGTCTCCCGGGCGCGCAGCCAACTGCTCGCCGACGGCGACACACTGAGCACCCGCTCGCGCAGCGACGGCAGCAGCGCCCAGGGCACGCGGTGCAGCCGGGCCGGCGGCACGACGACCACCGGACCGGAACCCAACTGCCCGGCCGCACCGCCCAGCAGCAGCTCCTCCAGCCGCCGCCCCATCGCCTCCACCAGCGGCAGCCGGCCCTCCGCCCTGGGATGCGCCAGCCGCCGCAGCGCGGCCTGCACATGCTCGGCCTCCCGCTCCGCCTCGGCCAGCGGGCCGCCCGTGAACCGCCGCACCCGCCCGCCCCCGCACAGCAGCACCTGCACCCGCCCGTCCAGGACGGCGAGCTCCACCAGCCGCCCCTCACCGAGCCGCTCCAGCAGCCGGCCCACGTCGAAGCGGTGACCGTCACCGGGCGCGTCCCCGCGGATGTGCAGCGTCCGGGACCGGATCTCCCGCTCCAGGCGGCGCTGCTCCCGCTCCAGGGTCGGCACCGGCCGCCCGTCCCGGCGCGCGCTCTCCGCGCGCGCGGCGATCTCCCGGAACGCCGTCAGCCCGCTCAGCAGCGCCGGATCCGCGGGCGGCCGGGTCGGCGGCGCCGACAGCACCGTGGCCCGCCAGCGCTCGCTCCACACCAGCAACCGTCGCGGTCCGCCCCCTTCCAGGCTCGCCTGCTGCGCGAGCGCGGCGAGTTCGGCGCCCTGCGCGGTGGCCCGGGCCCGCAACTCCGAGGCGCCCAGCGTCGTCCGGTGGTCGTCGAGGACGTCCAGGCCACGCCGGCAGGCCTCCAGCACACCCCGCCCCGATCCGGTGGCCCGCGCCCACAGCGCCTGAGCCGCCCAGCCCGTCATCCGGGCCAGCGGCGGCCCGCTGCGCCGGCTGCGCGCGGCGATCGCCAGATACCGTTCCGCGTCCGAACGCCAGTCCAGGTCCAGCGCGATCCGTCCCGCCAGCAGCCACGCCTCCGGCGCGGCCGGCGCCTCGAAGGCGGACAGCCGCTCCGCCACCCGCACCGCGTCCGCGACCAGCCGCCCCGAGCCGCGCCCCGCGGCCACCCGCGCCTCGATCAGCACCAGCTGGGCGTGCGCCTCCCACCAGGTGCGCCGCTGACCGGCGAAGAGCCGCACCGCGACGGCGGCACGCGCGATCGCCGTCCCCGCGTCGCCCGCCAGCCGGGCCGCCTTCGCGGCGGCCAGCAGCAGCTCCGCCTTGCGGGTCGACTGCCCGCCGATCCCGTCCAGCACCCCGATCGCCGCGTCCGCCTCGGCCAGCGCCTCCGGCGCGAGACCGGCCGCCATCAGCACCTCGCAGCGCCGGATGTTCAGCATGAAGGTGGGGGTGCCGAGCTTGGCGTAGCGCTCCTCGGCCTCGTCCAGCAGCCGCAGCGCCGCCGGGATGTCCCCGGAGCGGAACGCGGCCAGCCCCCGGCTCTCCACCGCGTCGGCCTTGTCGTGCTCCTGGCCGGTGGTGTCCCACAGCGCCTCGGCCGCCGTGAAGTCCGCCTCCGCGCGGTCCACCGCGCCCAGCGCCAGATGCACGGTGGCGCGCAGGGTGAGGGCACGGGCCGTCCAGATGACGTCGTCGGCCTGGCGCAGCACCGGTATCGCCTTGCGCACGTCCTCCAGCGCCTCCCGGTGGTGCCCCAGCACCCACCAGGAGTACGCCCGCCGGTACAGCACACGCGCGCGGGTGTGCCCGGTGCCGCGCTCGACACCCCGCTCGAACGCGGCCAGGCCCTGCCGGGTGCGGCCCGCGTGCACCAGCGCCACCCCGAGCGTGGCCAGGACGTCCGCCTCGCGCTCGGCGGAGTCCGCGCGCGCCGCGCACGCCCGGGCCCGGCGCAGATGGTCCAGGGCCAGGCGCATGTCGCCCCAGTCCCGTTGCCAGATGCCGATCACCTGGTGGGCGACGGAGGCGTGCAACGGCGTCGGATCGGTGTCGAGCACGCCCTCCGCCCGCGCCAGCGCGTCGTTGGGGGCGGCGAACACCATCGGCAGCAGTTCGAGAACCGTGTCGTTTCCCGCTGTCACCCCACGGATGGTAGTGGCCCGGTTGCATGTCACACAGGGTCGGCGCCGTATCGGGCCGTATCAGGCCGTATCAAAGGGCTGTCGCGCCAACGGGATCGGCGCACTCCGCGGGCGCACCCGGCGGCGCACGAGCCGCACGCGCGGGCGCAACCACACCACCCGCCCCGCTCGTCGCACCACCTGTATCAGACGACAGCCTCGCGGCTCTGACTGACGACCGACGGTCTCAGGGGAGGACACGCCATGGCACCACAGCGATTCCATGAGCAGTTCGAACAGATCCAACGCGCGCTGCCCGACGTCCCCTTGGCGATGGGACCGGACGACTCCGCCGAGTTCATCTACGAGAAGGGCGTCGTCCTCGCGCGGGACGGCGAGGAGGCCCAGGTCGTCGAGGACGCCGTCCGCGCTCACTTCACCGAGACCGAGGGCCTGGTCCCGGAGCAGGTGCGCCGGGCCGGCCCGCGCGCCAACCGCTCCGGCGTCACCCGGATCCAGGTCGGCGACCCGGGGCGGGGAGAGCCGGGCGCCGACCGTGCCGTCGCGGGCGCGCTGCGCGCCCTGCGGGGCGCCGAGGACCGCACCGGGCGCCGGCTGGTCAGCCGCAACCACGTGGTGCACATCGCCGTCAACGCCTGCCCCGGCGACGAACCGGTGCCCGCCCCGCGCAGCGAGCCGCCCAACCCGTCCGCCGCCGGCACGCCGTACGACGCCGGCAGCGCCGTGGGTGTCCTCGTCATCGACACCGGCCTGACCCACGACTACCGCTCCTACCCGCCGCTCGCCCGCGCCGAGGGCGACGCGCAGCTGCGGGAGACCGACGAGCAGGGCGTCCTCCAGCAGTACGTCGGCCACGGCACCTTCATCGCCGGACTCGTCGCGGCCGTCGCCCCCAACACCGACGTCACCGTGCGCAACACCCTGGACGACGCCGGCGCGATCCTGGAGTACGACTTCGGCGACAAGCTCTTCGAAGCCGTCGAGCAGGGCGGCTGGCCGGACATCATCAGCCTCTCCGCCGGCACCTCCAACGGCCGGGTCGACGGTCTGCTCGGCGTGGCCGCGTTCATGGAGGAACTGAGCACCAGACACACCCTGCTGGTGGCCGCCGCCGGCAACAACGCCAGCGCCGCGCCCTTCTGGCCCGCCGCCTACGCCGCCCTGCCCGAGTACGCGGACGCGGTGCTGTCGGTCGGCGCGCTGCGCGGCGACGGCGAGTTCGGCGCCTGCTTCAGCAACCACGGTCCCTGGGTGCGGGTGTACGCCCCCGGCGAGCGCCTCACCAGCGCCCTCACCGGTTTCGACTCGCCCGTCCCGTACGTCTACCAGCACTCCACGTACGAGGACTGCCGCTACGGCTTCGCCTACCCCTGCACCTGCCGCTCCCCGCGCCACACCGGGGTGTTGAGCGAGGTGCGGGCGGCCGGCGCGGGCAAGCCGGACCAGGTCATGTTCGAAGGGCTCGCGTCCTGGAGCGGCACGTCCTTCGCGACGCCCCTCGTCGCCGGGCTGGTCGCCGCGCACATGACGGCGCACGGCGAGCGCGACCCGCGTGCCGCCGCCCGCCGGCTGCTCGCGGACGACGCCGAGTTCGCCGAGGTGCGCGGCTTCCACGTCCCGGCACTGCTGCCGCCGACCTGGCGTCCGGTCCCCGTCGACCGGTTCGCCCCCTCGGCGTGAGGACGCGATGAGGTCCGAAGCCGTCCCCTCCACGGCGTACGATGACAGGCCGTACACGAGGGGTGGGACCGTGGACCGTAGTGAGGTCGGCGCGCTCGTCCAGGCCGCCGTCGACGGTGACACGGGGGCCTGGAAGGCGCTGGTGGACGGGCTGAGCCCGCTGGTGTGGTCCGTCGTGCGCGCGCACCGGCTCTCCGAGGCCGACGGGCACGAGGTGTACCAGACCGTGTGGTTCCGCTTCGCCCAGCACCTCGGGCGGATCCGTGAACCGGACAAGGCCGGATCCTGGCTGGCGAGCACCGCGCGCAACGAGTGCCTGAAAGTGATCAAAAGCCTGCGCCGGCTGACCCCTACGGACGATCCCCAGCTGCTCGACCGGGTCAGCGAGGACCGTACACCGGAACAGTCGGTGCTGGACTCGGAGGAGGCGGCCGCGCAGAGCGAGCGCGTCCGTCGTCTCTGGCAGGAGTTCGAGGCGCTCGGCGAGCGCTGCCGGCAGTTGCTGCGGGTGCTGATCTCCTCGCCGCCGCCCAGTTACCAGGAGGTCTCGGCCGCCCTGGGCATCGCGGTGGGCAGCATCGGACCGATGCGCCAGCGATGTCTGCGCCGCCTGCGGGCCAAACTCGACGCACGGGGAGCATTGTGAACGCCATGGACGACCACGACGACGCCTTCGACGAGGAGGAGTTCGACCACGGCAGTCTGGAGGTGGAGCTGCGCGAGGCCGCCGCGATCCTGGACCCGGTGCCGGCCGGGCTGCGGCAGATCGCCATCGAAGCGTACGTGCTGCACGACCTCGACGCGCGGGTCGCGGAACTGACCTTCGACTCGCTGGTGGACGCCATCCCGGTCCGGGGCGCGGTCGACGTGCCGCGGATGCTCACCTTCCACGGCGGCGGACTGACCGTCGACGTCGAGGTGGGCGCGCAGGGGCTGATGGGGCAGCTGCTGCCGCCGCAGCCCGCGTCGATCGAGGTCCTCGCCGGACCCCGGGCGGGCGCCGCGCTCCTCGCCGACGACATGGGCCGCTTCGTCGCCGACGCCCCGCCCGCCGGACCCTTCGCGCTGCGCCTGCGCACCGGCGGGGAGGTGGTCGTCACGGAGTGGCTGCGCGCCTGAGCCGCCTCGGGGGTCAGCCGGAGACGGCGTCCACCAGCCCGGCCAGCGCCGAGCCGAGCCGGTCCAGCCCCGCCCCGGCGGTGCCACCCGGCTCGCTCATGTACGTGTCCCGCCGGATCTCCACCATCAGTGCGGACACCCGCGGCTCCGTCCCGTAGTACGCGAGGGGTACGTACGTCCCGGCGAACGGGCTGTCCAGTCCCGTCTCCCCGATCCCGGCGAACGCCTCCCGCGCGGCGGCCAGCAGCTCGGGCGGGGTGTGGAAGGCGTCGGTGCCCAGGCAGACCGGCGGCCGGGGACCCTCGCCGTGCAGCTCGTAGGGCAGCCGCTCGGTGGGATAGGAGTGCACGTCGATGATCACGGCCCGTCCGGCGGCGGCCAGCCGCTCGGCCACGGCGTCGCTCATCGCCCGCGCGTAGGGCCGGAAGTACCGGGCGATCAGCGGTTCGGGATCGAAGCCGTCGGGGCGCAGCGCCTCCCGGTGCGTGGTCCGCGTGTACACCGCGCCCATTCCCACCGCGAGCATCTCCTCCCGCTCGTCCGGGAACCGCTCCGGGTCGACGACCAGCCGGGACAGCCGGTTGACGAACCGCCACGGCCTCGCGGCGGCCCGCTCCGCCGCCGCCTCGGCGATCTCCGCGGTGTGGGCGTCGGTGATGTGGTCCAGCTCCCGCCCCAGCGCCCCGTCGTCCAGCACGATCCCCGCGCGCACCCGCGGCGGTATCTCCCGCGCCGAGTGCGGCACGTGCAGGATCACCGGCGAGTCGGAGGCACCGGGGAGGACGGAGAAGGACGGTGCGGCAGGTGTCATGAGCTGTTCCCGAGGTCGCGGCCGGCAGGCATGTTCCATGATCAAGATGCCATACCCCACCGACAGGGCCCGGCCGGCGCCGAAGACGGCTCCGCCCCGGCCGGGCGCTGGCGGCCGGCCGGGGCGGAGGGGTGGCGTCAGCTCAGGGAGGCCAGGACCTCGTTCCAGGTGGCCGACGGGCGCATGACCTCGGCGGCCTTGGCCGGGTCGGGCTGGTAGTAGCCGCCGATGTCGGCCGGCTTGCCCTGGGCGGCGATCAGCTCGTCGACGATCTTCTGCTCGTTCGCGGCGAGGGTCTCCGCGAGCGGCGCGAAGGCCTTGGCCAGGTCGGCGTCGTCGGTCTGCGCGGCCAGCTCCTGCGCCCAGTACAGGGACAGGTAGAAGTGGCTGCCGCGGTTGTCGATGCCGCCGACGCGACGGGTCGGGGACTTGTCCTCGTCGAGGAAGGTCGCCGTGGCGCGGTCGAGGGTGTCGGCGAGGACCTTGGCGCGGGCGTTGCCGGTGGCCGTGGCGTACTGCTCGAAGGAGGGGACGAGCGCGAAGAACTCACCGAGGGAGTCCCAGCGCAGGTAGTTCTCCTTGACCAGCTGCTGGACGTGCTTCGGCGCGGAACCGCCGGCGCCCGTCTCGAACAGGCCGCCGCCCGCCATCAGCGGGACGACCGACAGCATCTTGGCGCTGGTGCCCAGCTCCAGGATCGGGAACAGGTCGGTCAGGTAGTCGCGCAGCACGTTGCCGGTGACCGAGATGGTGTTCTCGCCGCGGCGGATGCGCTCCACGGACAGCTTGGTGGCCTCGACCGGGGCGAGGATCCGGATGTCCAGGCCCTCGGTGTCGTGCTCCGGCAGGTAGGCGTTGACCTTGGCGATCAGGTTGGCGTCGTGGGCGCGGGTCTCGTCCAGCCAGAACACCGCCGGGTCGCCGGTGGCGCGGGCGCGGGTGACGGCCAGCTTCACCCAGTCCTTGATCGGGGCGTCCTTGGTCTGGCAGGCGCGGAAGATGTCGCCCTCGGAGACCGGCTGCTCGATCACGACGTTGCCGGCCTGGTCGACCAGGCGGACCGTTCCGGCGGCCTTGATCTCGAAGGTCTTGTCGTGGGAGCCGTACTCCTCGGCCTTCTGCGCCATGAGGCCGACGTTCGGGACGGAGCCCATGGTCGACGGGTCGTAGGCGCCGTTGGCGCGGCAGTCGTCGAGGACGGCCTGGTACACGCCGGCGTAGGAGGAGTCCGGCAGCACCGCGAGGGTGTCGGCCTCCTGGCCGTCCGGGCCCCACATGTGGCCGGAGGTGCGGATCATGGCCGGCATCGAGGCGTCGACGATGACGTCGGACGGCACGTGCAGGTTGGTGATGCCCTTGTCGGAGTCGACCATCGCCAGGGCCGGGCCCTCGGCCAGCTCGGCGTCGAAGGAGGCCTTGATCGCGTCACCCTCGGGCAGCGACTCCAGGCCCTTGAGGATGCCGCCGAGGCCGTCGTTGGGGGAGAGGCCGGCCGCCGCCAGCGTCTCGCCGTACCGCTCGAAGGTCTTCGGGAAGAACGCGCGCACCACGTGGCCGAAGACGATCGGGTCGGAGACCTTCATCATCGTCGCCTTCAGGTGCACCGAGAACAGCACGCCCTCGGCCTTGGCCCTCGCGACCTGGGCGGCGAGGAACTCGCGCAGCGCGGCGACGCGCATCACGGAGGCGTCGACGACCTCGCCCTCCTGGACCGGTACCGACTCGCGCAGGACGGTGGTGGAGCCGTCCTCGGCGACCAGCTCGATCCTCAGCGAGCCCGCCTCGGAGATCACGACCGACTTCTCGGTGGAGCGGAAGTCGTTCTGGCCCATGGTGGCGACGTTGGTCTTGGAGTCGGCCGACCAGGCGCCCATGCGGTGCGGGTGGGTCTTGGCGTAGTTCTTGACCGAGGCGGGCGCGCGGCGGTCGGAGTTGCCCTCACGCAGGACCGGGTTCACGGCCGAACCCTTGACCTTGTCGTAGCGGGCGCGGATCTCGCGCTCCTCGTCGGTCTTCGGCTCGTCCGGGTAGTCCGGCAGCGCGTAGCCCTGGCCCTGAAGCTCGGCGATCGCGGCCTTGAGCTGCGGAATCGACGCCGAGATGTTCGGCAGCTTGATGATGTTGGCCGCGGGCGTCTTGGCCAGCTCGCCCAGCTCGGTCAGCGCGTCGGGGATGCGCTGGTCCTCGGTCAGGTACTCCGGGAACACCGCGATGATGCGCCCGGCCAGCGAGATGTCCCGGGTCTCCACGGAGACACCGGCCTGCGAGGCGTACGCCCGGACCACCGGCAGGAAGGAATACGTCGCCAGGGCGGGGGCCTCGTCAGTGTGCGTGTAGATGATGGTCGAGTCAGTCACCGGGTGCTCCGCTCCACGTCTGCAACATTGCTCGACATCAAGATATCTCGTGCTCGACCTCGACTCGACAGCGGATCGCACAGACGTGCAGCAGCTGTGCGGAAGTACCGCTGCCGGGCAACCGGACACCCCGTTCACGCGGTCTTGGGGAGTGAGCGCCCACTGATCCGGCGTCCGGTCCGACCAGCCGGCCGCCCGAGCGAAAGCCGACCCGACCTGACCATGAGATATCGCACCAGAGTGACGGCCCCCGCGGCCGCGCTGCTCGGCACGGCGGCGGCCCTGACCGCCGCACCCGCCGCCCACGCGACCCCTGCCCCGGCCCCGGAGAAGAGCAAGGACAATCCGGGCCCCGAGACCCTCGGCGACCCCGTCTACCCGGACCTCGGCAACGACGGCTACCGCGTCTCCGCCTACCACCTCGACCTCGCCTACGACGCCACCACCGCCCTCGTCGACGCGGCGGTGACCCTGGAGATCCGCACCACCCAGTGGCTCAGCCGCTTCTCCCTGGACGCCCTGGGCCTGGACATACGGTCCGTCCGCGTCGGCGGCCGCACCGCAGGCTTCGAGCAGGTGGCCGAGAAGCTGCGGATCACCCCCGCCCGCCCCCTGCCGCCGAAGACCCGCGTGACGGTGTGCGTCGAGTACACCGCCGACCCGCGCCGCGCCCTGCCGCACACCGCCTGGGTCCCCACCCCCGACGGCTTCGCGGTGTGCCCCCAGCCGAACTCGGCGCACACCGTCTTCCCCTGCAACGACCACCCCTCGGACAAGGCCGACTTCACCTTCCGCGTCACCGTCCCGTCCGCGCTGCGCGGCGTGGCCAGCGGCCGGCTGGTGCGGGTGGAGAACCTCCCGGGCGACCGGACCGCGTACACCTACCGGTCCCGCCACCCGATCGCCACCGAGGTGATCCAGGTCACGGTCGGCGACTACGTCGTCAAGGAGCGGCAGGGCCCGCACGGGCTGCCGCTGCGCGATGTCGTCCCCGTGGCGCGCGCCGAGGCCCTCGAACCGGCGCTCGCGCTCACGCCGGGCCTGGTGGAGTGGGTCGAGGCCCGGCTGGGCGCCTACCCCTTCGAGACGTACGGGCTGCTGCCCTGCAACTCCGACGACCCGAACGCCTTCGACTTCACCGGCCTGGAGACCCAGACCCTCACCCTCTACAAGCCGAACTACCTCCTCCAGGAGGAGCGGAAGATCGGCTCGCACATGATGCACGAGCTGGTCCACTCCTACTTCGGCAACAGCGTCTCCCCCGCCACCTGGGCCGACCTGTGGCTGAACGAGGGCCACGCCGACTTCTACGGGCTGCTCTACCGCTACGAGCGCGGCTGGGCGGACTCCCTGGGCCTCACCACCATGGAGGCCCGGATGAAGGACACCTACGCCCGCGGCGACCAGTGGCGCCACACCTCGGGTCCGGTCGCCGCGCCCAACGCGGCCAACCTCTTCGACAGCCAGCGCTACCTGGGCGGCGTCCTCGTCCTGTACGCGCTGCGCCAGATGGTCGGCGAGGACGCCTTCCACGCGATCGAGCGGGCCTTCCTCGCCCGCCACCGCGACGGGAAGGCGTCCACGGACGACTACATCGCCGTCGCCTCGCACGTCGCCGGCCAGGACCTCTCCGGCTTCCTGCGGGAGTGGCTGTACGGCACGACGACGCCGCGGATGCCCGGCCACCCGGACTGGACGGTCACCCCGGTGACCCCGTCCCTGGTCCGGCCGCACCGGACGGGCGGGCACCACGACAACTCGGCGACCCTCTGACCCGCGGCCCGGCCGCTCAGTCGTGCAGGGCGGCCGGCCCGTCCTGCACGACCTCCTCGCCCGTCCGCTGCTGCGGTATGACCACCGTGCCCTGCTGCAACGCCACCGTCCGCGTCGGCGCCGGGATGCGGATGCCCTCGTCGCGGTAGCGGCGGTGCAGGCGCTTGATGAACTCGTGCTTGATCCGGTACTGGTCGCTGAACTCGCCCACGCCCAGGATCACCGTGAAGCCGATCCGGGAGTCGCCGAAGGTGTGGAAGCGCACCGCCGGCTCGTGGTCCGGGACCGCGCCGGTGATCTCGGTCATCACCTCGGTGACGACCTCCGTCGTCACCCGCTCCACGTGCTCCAGGTCGCTGTCGTAGGCGACGCCGACCTGCACCATGATCGTCAGCTGCTGCTCGGGACGCATGAAGTTGGTCATGTTCGTCTTCGCGAGCTGCCCGTTGGGGATGACGACCAGGTTGTTGGAGAGATTGCGGACCGTCGTCTGACGCCAGTTGATGTCCTCGACATAGCCCTCCTCGCCGCTGCTGAGCTTGATGTAGTCGCCCGGCTGCACGGTCTTGGAGGCGAGGATGTGGATGCCCGCGAACAGGTTGGCGAGGGTGTCCTGGAGGGCCAGCGCGACCGCCAGACCGCCGACGCCCAGGGCGGTGAGCATCGGCGCTATGGAGATGCCGAGGCTCTGCAACGCCACCAGGAAACCGATGGCCAGGACCAGGACCCGGGTGATGTTGACGAAGATCGTGGCGGACCCGGCCACGCCCGAGCGGGAGTGGGTGACCGTCTGCACCAGCCCGGCGACCACCCGGGCCGCCGACAGCGTCACCACGAAGATCAGCAGCACCGTCAGGCTCTGGTTGACGGTGTGCTGGACCGCCCGGGTCAGCGGCAGCAGCGCGGCCGCGGCCGCCGCGCCGCCCACGATCGCCGCCCACGGGACCACCGAGCGCAGCGTGTCCACGATGACGTCGTCACCGCTCCAGCGGGTGCGCTTGGCGTGCTTGGCCAGCCAGCGCAGCAGCGTGCGCGACAGGAACGCCACCAACAGGCCGGTGGCCACGGCGATTCCCGCGAGGACGACGTCGTCCAGGGTCGGCGCACGGTTCACCGGTCACCTCCGGGGAGACGATCCGCGGCAAACGGGGCCGCCGACGGCCGGATGTGAAGTCTCGTCACGTTGTCACCTGCTCGAAGATTCCGGGAAGTGCCATCGCCTCCGCACACACACACGGACGCGACCGCTCATCCTGCCGTATCCGACAAGGCGGTTCGTACCCGGCGACCTGCCCGGCGCATGCCTTCGGCCAGGTGGCGCCCCGCTCAGCGGGGCACGCCGGCCCGGTCCAGCAGGGCCGTCATCGCGGCGGCCGGCAGGGCCGGGTTGGCCGCCGCGGAATCGCACACCTCCGGGTCGTCGAGCAGCTCCAGCAGCCGGGGCACCGGCAGCCGCCGGTCGAACGCGGCCGCCGACCGCACGCTGGCCGCGCCGTCCCGGCTCAGCCGCTCGACGAGTTCGGGCGTGGCGTCGGGATCGCGCAGCGCCAGGGCGCGTTCCCGGGCGTCCGCGGAGTCCGCGAACCGCGCCGCGAGCCCGGCGGCGGGAAAACCCGGCCGCGCGATCAGCATGCCCACGGCCCGGTGCTCGCCGTGCAGATACAGATCGAGCAGCAGCTCCGGCGGCGCCTTCGGATGCCGCTCGGCGAGCAGCAGCCGTACCGCGAAGTCCTCGTCCTCGGCGAGGAGTTCCACACAGTCGTCGGGCAGGCCGGGGCAGACGGCGGCGCTGCGCCGCAGCCAGGTGTGCGCCGAGCGCGCGCAGCGGCGCAGCACCTCCTCGTCCTCCCGGGCCCGCCAGACCCAGTACAGGGTCTCCAGCCGGTCCTCGGGCGCCACCTTCCAGTCGATCGCCGCCCGCTCCTCCTCGGTGAGTTCCGGGCGCGCGGAGACCGCGAGACGCACGGCGGGGTCGTCGTGACCGGCGAGGCGGGCCGCGAGGTCCGCGGGGAACGTCGGGTTGCCGACGAGCCGGGCGAGGTGGGTGCCCTCGGCCAGCAGGCGCTCGGCGAGAGCCCGCGTCAGCCTGCCGTACGCGAGCACGTCCCAGCGCCAGATGTCGCCCACGCCCGACTCCACGAGCCAGGCGGTGCGCTCCGCGTCGTCCGCCATGACCTGCTGCGCGGCCGTCGTACGGACCATCGGATGCGGGTCGTCGAGGAGCGCCTCGCGCACCTCGGGCGACAGCTCGTCCCAGAAACGGCGGCAGGCCGCCAGCCGCAGGGTCGGGTCCTCGTGGGTGGCGAGGGGCGCCACCACGTGGGCGGGCGCGGAGGGCGCGGCGGCCGTCTCGTGCCGGACGAAGGCGTTGGCGTGGTTCAGCAGCCGCTCGTAGGCCCGGTCGGGCAGCGGCGGCGCCGTCGTGCCGTACGGATGCGGACCCACGGCGACCAGGATCGCGTCCGACTCGGGGCCGTCCAGGAGCCGGGCCCGCAGCCTCGGGTCGGCGTTCGCGCTCTCCGCGAGCGCGGAGCGCACCCGGCGGTCCGGGTGGGTGAGCATCGCCTCGGCCACCTCGTCCGGGACCGAGCCGCGCCAGGTCAGCCGGGCCACCACGGACCAGTCGAACTCCAGCTTCAGCAGCCGCAGCAGCACCTCGGCCGGCGCCGCCGCGTTGCCCGCCAGGCCCGGTACCGCGTCCCGTGCCGTCATGGATCCCCCCTCTGATGGCGTACACCTGTACGGGCCAGAGGGTACGGGTCAGAGGGTGCGGGTCAGAGCGTGTGGGCCAGGGGGTGCGGGTCAGATCACCTTCAGCCGCACCAGCGCGCCCAGCGTCAACGCCCCTGGCACCAGCGGCAGCCACACGGTGATGACGCGGTAGGCCAGGACGACGGCCGTGGCGACCGCCACCGGACCGCCCGCCGCCACCAGCGCCACGATCAGCGCCGCCTCCACCGAGCCGATCCCGCCGGGCGTGGGCACCAGCGCGACCGCCACCGTGGCCGCGAGATACGCCACCACCATGTGCGCGGGCGGCACCGGCAGTCCCAGCGCCCGCCCCACCGCGGCCAGACCGGCCGCCTGGAGCGCCGGGAACGCCAGGGAACCGCCCCACAGCGCCAGCGCCCGGGCCGGCCGCGCGTGCACCGAGCGCGCCTCACCGAGCGCGGTGCGCAGGAACGAGCCCACCGCCGACCGCAGCCGCCGTACCAGGAACACGGCGGCCACCGCCAGGAGCGCGGCCGCGCCGAGGGCGGCCAGCAGCGGGCCGAGCGCCCCGTCGGGCAGCAGCGTGCCGAGCCGCAGCGCGCCCGGGAAGGCCAGCAGCAGCGCGGCCAGCAGACCCACCCGGGCGATGCCCTCCGCCAGCAGGTACAGCGCGAGGGCCGCCGAGGAGCGGGCCAGCGGCACCCCGCACACCGCCATGAACCGCAGGTTCACCGCGCTCGCGCCGAGGCCGGTCGGCAGCAGGTGGTTGGCGGCGCCCGCCGCGAACTGTGTCGCCAGCAGCCGCAGCCGGGGCAGCCGCTGCACGACGGCGCCCTGCCGGGTGACGGCCGCCGCCACCCACGTCAGACAGGTCGCCCCGGCCGCCGCCACCAGCCAGGGCCACTGCGCGGTGCGCAGATGCCCGAAGCCCTCGGCCAGCACATGCCGGTGCCGCACCGCCACGACCGCGACCAGGACGAGCGGGAGCAGACACAGGACCTGGCGGACCGGCAGACGCCGACGTCGGGGAGGGGAAGCCGCTGTCATATCCGCAGACGTTCTCCGCGCCACGTCAACGACGGGTGACCGCGGTGTGGACGGTGGCCGGGGAGAAGACATCGTCATGTTGACCTCAACAATGGTTGAGGTTCTACGGTCGTGTTCATGAGTATGGAGACCACCGCCTGGACGCAGCTGTACAGCGTCATGAACGCGCGGCACGAACGCCGTCCCTTCGACCGCGCGACCCTGCGCCGCATCGGCGCGTTCGCCCGTCCGCACCGCCGCCGCATCGCCCTGTTCCTGCTGCTCGGGGTGGTGACCGCGCTGCTCGCCGTCGCGACGCCGGTCCTCGCCGGGCGGGTCGTCGACGCGATCGTGTCGCACGGCGACTCCTCCACCGTCGTCCGGCTGGCGCTGCTGATCGCGCTCATCGCGGTGCTGGAGGCGGCGCTCACCGTCCTCGCCAGGAGGCTCTCGGCGACGCTGGGGGAGGGGCTCATCCTCGATCTGCGCACGGCCGTGTTCGATCATGTGCAGCGGATGCCGGTCGCGTTCTTCACACGTACCCGTACGGGCGCGCTCGTCTCCCGGCTCAACAACGACGTGATCGGCGCCCAGCGCGCGTTCAGCAACACGCTCTCCGGAGTGGTCAGCAACCTGGTCACGCTGCTGCTCACCCTCGCCGTCATGCTCACCCTGTCCTGGCAGGTCACGCTGCTCGCGCTGGCGCTGCTGCCGGTGTTCGTGGTGCCCGCCCGGCGGATGGGCCGGCGGATGGCCGACATGCAGCGGGAGGCGGCCACGCTCAACGCGGCGATGGGCACCCGGATGACCGAACGGTTCTCCGCGCCCGGCGCCACCCTGGTCAAGCTGTTCGGCCGCCCCGAGCAGGAATCGGCGGAGTTCGCCGCCCGCGCCGGGCGCGTCCGCGACATCGGCGTCCGCACGGCGACCGCCCAGTCCGTCTTCATCACCTCCCTGACCCTCGTCTCCGCCCTGGCCCTCGCCCTCGTCTACGGCCTCGGCGGCCGGCTCGCCCTGAACGGCAGCCTCGACCCCGGTGCCGTCGTCGCCCTGGCGCTGCTCCTGACCCGCCTGTACGCGCCGCTCACCGCCCTCGCCGGGGCGCGGGTGGAGGTGATGAGCGCCCTGGTCAGCTTCGAGCGGGTCTTCGAGGTGCTCGACCTGCGACCGCTCATCGAGGAGCGGCCGGACGCCCGTGAGGTCCCCGAGGGCCCCGTCTCCGTCGAGTTCGCGGACGTACGCTTCGGCTACCCGTCCGCCGACAAGGTCTCCCTCGCCTCCCTGGAGGAGGTCGCCACCCTCGACACCCGCGGCGGCGCCGAGGTCCTGCACGGCCTGTCCTTCCGCGCCGAACCCGGACAGACCGTCGCCCTCGTCGGCTCCTCCGGCGCCGGCAAGTCCACGATCGCCCAGCTCCTGCCCCGCCTGTACGACGTCGACGCCGGCGCGGTCCGCATCGGCGGGGTCGACGTCCGTGACCTGAGCGCGCGGTCGCTGCGGGAGACGCTGGGCATGGTCACCCAGGACGGTCACCTCTTCCACGACACGGTCCGCGCCAACCTGCTCCTGGCCCGCCCGCAGGCCGACGAGGACGAGCTGTGGGACGCCCTGCGCCGGGCCCGTCTCGAGGACCTGGTGCGCTCCCTGCCCGACGGTCTCGACACGGTCGTCGGTGAGCGCGGCTACCGGCTCTCCGGCGGCGAACGCCAGCGCATGACCATCGCCCGGCTGCTGCTGGCCCGTCAGCGCGTGGTCATCCTCGACGAGGCCACCGCCCATCTGGACAACACCTCCGAGGCGGCCGTCCAGGAGGCCCTCACCGAGGCACTCACGGACCGCACCGCGCTGGTCATCGCCCACCGCCTGTCCACGGTCCGGGCCGCCGACCTGATCCTGGTCGTCGAGTCCGGCCGGATCGTGGAACGCGGCACGCACGAGGAGCTGCTGGCCGCGGACGGGCGGTACGCGGAGCTGTACCGGACGCAGTTCGCGCAGACGGAGGCGCCGGTGGCCTCGGCGGTGTGAGAGGGCCGCGCGCGGAAGGGGGCTCCGGCGGACAACAGCGCCGCGTCGCCCTCGCCCGCGCCCTGGCCCGCCGGCCGGAGGTGCTGCTCCTGGACGAGCCCACCGCCGGCCTCACCGGACCCCGCTCGGCCCAGCCGGAAGGCACCGTCACTCGGAGCCGACCCGAGCCCCAAGACCCCCCTGACCGAACGCCACCGGCAGCCGGTGCAGGCCCCGCATCAGACCCGAGCGCCAGGTGAGATCGGCCGGGTCGGCGGCCAGCCGCAGGCCGGGACAGCGCTCCAGGAGCGCCCCGAGGGCGATGGAGGCCTCCAGCCGCGCCAGCGGCGCGCCCAGACAGTGGTGGACGCCATGGCTGAACGCCAGGTGCCCCCGGGCGTCGCGCCGGATGTCGAACCGGTCGGGGTCGGGAAACCGCCGCGGGTCACGGTTCGCGGCGGACAGCACGACCAGCACCGGCTGCCCGGCGGGGATGGTGGTGCCCGCCAGCTCCACCGCCTCGGAGGTGTAGCGGAAGGCGGATGTCCCGAGCGGGCTCTCGTGGCGGAGCATCTCCTCGACCGCGCCCTGGAGGAGGCCGCGGTCGGCGCGCAGCGCGGCGAGCTGCTCCGGCCGCAGCAGCAGGGCGAAGACCCCGCTGGAGATGAGGTTGACGGTGGTCTCGTGTCCGGCGACGAGCAGCAGGAACGCCATGCCGAGCGTCTCCTCGGACGTCAGCCGGTCCCCGTCCTCGCCCCGGCCGCCCACCAGAGCGCTCAGCAGGTCGTCCTCGTCGCCGCCGCTCTTGGCGTCGATGAGGTCGGTGAGATAACCGGTCATGGCCTCGGCGGAGGCGGCGGCGTGAGGGCTGCCGGGGGTGACGACGTCCGACGACCACTGGGTGAAGGCCTTGCGGTCGGTGTCGGGGACACCGAGCAGTTCGCAGATCACGGCCATGGGCAGGGGCGTGGCGAAGGACTCGACGAGGTCGGCCCGGCCCAGCGGCACCATCGCGTCCAGCAACTCGTCCGCGATGGTCCGGATCCGGGGCGCGAGGGCCTCGATCCGGCGCGTGGTGAACTGGCCGGCCACCAGCCGGCGCAGCCGCGTGTGGTGGGGCGGGTCGACCTGGAGCATGTTCCGGCCGACCGTGTGCCCGCCGTCGTCCTGACCGGCCGCCGAGTGCCGCACGTCGTTGCGCAGCCGTACGTCGGTGAGGGCGGCCCGGGCCTCGTCATGGCCGACTATCAGCCAGACCTCCCCGGAGTCGGCCGTGCGTATGCGGTGGACGGGTCCGCGCTCGCGCAGCCGGGCGAGGACCGGATAGGGGTGGTCGGCGAGTTCCGTCCCGGGGAGTGTCAGGTCCTCGAGCGTGGGGGTGCGCATGATGTGGGGGGTTCTCCGGTGGTACAGCCCGGGACGGGGCGTGGATCAGTGGGGCAGCAGGGCTTCGATACGGGCGACGACGTCCGGGGCGTCCGGTTTGACGCGGGAACCGATGCGGTGCGCCACCCGGCCGTCGGGCGAGACGAGGAACTTCTCGAAGTTCCACTCGATGTCACGCGCCTGCCCGTGCTCGTCGGGCGCGGCGGTGAGGAAGGCGTACACCGGGTGCCGTCGCTCGCCGTTGACGTCGACCTTCTCGAAGAGCGGGAAGGTGACGTCGTAGGTGGTCGAGCAGAATTCCCGGATCTCCTCCGGGGTGCCCGGCTCCTGTTCCCCGAACTGGTTGCAGGGGAAGCCCAGGACGGCGAAACCGCGGGGCCCGTAGCGCCGGTGCAGTTCCTCCAGGGCCGCGTACTGCGGGGTGCGCCCGCACCGGGAGGCCACGTTGACCACGAGCAGGGCCTTGCCCCGGTAGCGGCTCAGGTCACCGGGCTCCCCGGCGAGGGTGCGGACGGGGATGTCGTACAGGGTCATGTCGGTGCGTCGCTCCACTGTCGGCGGGTGCTGTCCGTTCACTGGGCTCGGGTGATGTCCTGGTAGGACTTGCGGAAGGCGATGACGAGGGCGTCGACGTCCTCGTCGGTCATGGCGGCCCCCAGGCCGATGGTGACCGAGCGGCCGAGCAGCGCCTCGCTGGTCCGCAGACGCGGCGGGCGCTCCCACTCCACGCCCCAGGGCGTACGCCCCTCCCGCACCGCGCGGTTGGCCGTGACCGGCTGCCCCTGGTACATGGTGTGCGCGGGGATGCCGGCGGCGTTCAGGTCGGCGACCAGTGCGCGCGCCTGGAGGCGCGAGTCCAGGAACAGGGTGAGATCGCCGCCCGAGCCGTCCTCGTCCGGCAGCCGCCGCCAGCGGATCGGCAGGTCGGCCGTCTCGCCGCGCACCTGTCGGGCCACGTCGCGCAGCCGCCGGCACATCGGGACCAGCCGGGGCAGCTGCGCGGACAGGATGGCGGCGGTCAGCTCCGTCATGCGCAGGTTGGCGCCGACGAACGGCGGATGGTCGCCGGTGCCGCGCGTGGCGCCCTTGGAGGTCGTGAACTGGCCGCCCTGGTCCTGGTAACGGGCCACCCGGTCGTACACGTCGGCGTCGGACACGGTGACCGCGCCGCCCTCGCCGGCGGTGATGTTCTTGTCGAGCTGGAAGCTGAAGGCGCCCGCGTCACCGAGCCCGCCCACGGGCCGTCCCCCGTAGCTGACACCGGCGGCCTGCGCCGCGTCCTCGATCACCCGCAGCCCGTGCCGGCGCGCGACCTCGAGGATCGGCCCCATGTCGGCGGCGACGTTGTTGAGGTGCACCGGCATCACGCCCCAGGTGCGCCCGGTGATCCGTTCCTCCAGGTGCGCGGGGTCCAGGGTCAGCGAGTCGTCGACCTCCGCGAAGACGGGGACGCCCCGGGCCGCGACGACGGCGCTCACACTGCCGACGAAGGTCACGCCGGGCACGATCACCTCCGCCCCGGGCGGGATGCCGAGCCCGATCATCGCGGCGGTGAGCGCGGCGGTGCCGGACGACACGGCGACCGTGTGCGCGACCCCCGTCACCTCGCAGAACGCGGCCTCGAAGGCGTCGGTGCGGTGGCGCAGGTCCGGCCCGTAGTAGCGGAACAGCGACCGCGACCTGAGCACCTCCAGGGCTGCGGCCTCCTCTTCCTCCCCCCACAGCGCGAGGGCCCGCCAAGTCTCGTACCGCATCTTCGGGGCGTCGCTCACGCGGCCCCCTCCGTCACCGTGTCGAGGTCCGTCGCGCTGTGGGCGACCACGAAGTCCTCCAGGAAGAGGTAGTCGAGCTGGCTCGGCCCGAAGAAGGCCAGCGCCTGTTCGGGGGTCTCCACGATCGGTTCGCCCCGGTCGTTGAAGGAGGTGTTGAGCACCACGGGCACGGAGGTGAGCTCACCGAACCGTTCCACGAGGTCGTAGAAGGGGCCGTTCGCCTCCGGGGTCAGGGTCTGCACCCGCGCGGTCCCGTCGACGTGGGTGATCGCCGGCACCTCCTTGCGCTTGTCCTCCCGCACCGGCGCGACGATCAGCATGTACGGCGACTCGATGTCGAGGTCGAAGTACTCGGCGGCCCGGTGGGCGAGGACGGCGGGGGCGAACGGCCGGAACGCCTCGCGGTGCTTGACCTTGGCGTTGAGGATGTCCTTCATCTCCGCGCGGCGGGGGTCGGCGAGGATGCTGCGGTGGCCGAGGGCACGCGGCCCGAACTCGGAGCCACCGGTGAACCAGCCGATGAGCGCGCCCTGCGGGAGGAGTTCGGCCGCCAGCCGGGCCGGGTGCTCCACCCGCCGGTGCGGCAGACCGGAGGCGTCCAGCGCGGCCTGGATCTCCTCGGTGCTGTACGAACGGCCGAGGTAGGTGTGGGTCTGCGGCCGGGGCGCGCTCTTCGGTGCCTTCGGGCCGCGCGGTCGGGGCCGCTCACCGAGGACGTGGTAGCCGTAGTAGGCGCAGCCGACCGCGCAGCCGTTGTCGCCCGCGGCCGGCTGGGCGTAGATGTCGGTGAACGGGGTGTTCCGCAGGATCTTGCCGTTCGCCACCGAGTTGAGGACGACACCGCCGGCCAGGCAGAGCCGGGTCAGCCCGGTCTCCCGGTGCAGCCACTCGGCGGCGTGCAGGACGGCGGTCTCCAGCAGGTCCTGGGCGGCCCAGGCGAGGTCGGCGCCGCGTGCGAAGCGCTCGTCGCCCTCCAGCCCGTCCAGGGCGTGCTCGACGAAGTGCAGCAGTCCGCCGTCCTTCAGGTGCAGCGCGAACCGCCCCTCCGGCAGCAGGTCGAGATAGCGGTGGAACTCCGTCCGGTAGCGGTCGCCCCCGTAGGGGGCGAGGCCCATGGTCTTGCCGTCCTCGGTCAGGTACCAGGGGCCCTCCTCGTAGAGGGTGAAGCCGATGGCCCGGCTGACCGCCTTGTACATGAAGCCCAGCGAGTGGTCGCTGTCCCCGGCCTGGTAGACGCGGGTCTCCCGCAGGCCGTCGGTGCTCCAATTGGTCCCGTACACCTTGGAGATCTCGGTGATCTCCGTGCCGTTGCCGACCGACATGGTCAGGGTCTCCACGCCCTGCCCCTCGAACAGGCTGCCGGCGCCGTCGACCACCAGGATCGCGGCCTCCGGGAAGGGCGAGGGGTAGAAGGCACTGGTGGCGTGCGCCATGTGATGCCGGATCAGGGTCGTCTTGCTGCGGAACGGGAAGTAGCAACTGGGCAGCAGCGTGTCGTCCGCGACGACCGCCTCCACCTCGGCGAGCCGGACCCCGCGTGTGGTCAGGCAATAGCGCCAGCACTCGTTCGCCAGGGAATTCACATTGACGGCGTATTTGCGGCGGGTCAGCCGCTCCTCTTCAATACCGACGACGATCTCACCGTTCTCGACCAGACATGCCGAGAAGTCATGGTTGGAACCGCCGAGCCCCAGAGTGAGCATCCTGCCGTCCTTACTGCCAGTTCAGGCCTACTGATTTGGCGAGTACGGACGCAACGCTACCCCGTGTCAACTGGTCGGCCGTTAGGTGAAGATGAGCCATCCTCCGGCCGGATCACGTCGAGTTCCAGTCGAACCGCCACTGCGTGGGGTGGGCACATTGACCCTGACTTCCGGGCGTACTTAGACTCGTCGGCCGACGGTGAGTCATGCGCGAAAACGACCTGGGTGCGGTGATAAGGCATGGCCCTGAAAAGTCATTACCGTGATGCGATGTTCGCGCATCGCGATGGGCAGCAGCGCCTCAAGCTCCTCATGAACGACATGGTCATCGAGGAGCAGCTGTGCCAGATGAGATGTTCCTACTGCCTCACGGAGGACTTCAACCTCCTGATGGCGGTCCCCGACGCCAGGCTGCGTCTGACCACCGACCGGCGCGCGGACTGGCACGAGATCCTCGACGCCTACCACCGTCATGTCGACAGCCCCATCATGCGCCTCAGCGGCGGCGAGTTCTTCTGGCTGAAGGGCTCCACCGAATTCGTCGCGGAGTGCAGCGAGAAGTACGAGGTCGTGCAGGTCATCACCAACGGCGCCTTCCTGACGCCGCACCGGCTGGAGGCGCTCGCCGCGCTCGGCAACGTCCAGCTGTGCCTCTCCCTGGACGGCCACACGCTGGAGATGAACGGCCACCGGCTGCCGCCGAAGCAGCACCGGCTCTTCGACGTGATCATGCGCCACCTGGACCACGCGGTGGAGCTGGGCATCCCGATCGAGATCCAGTCGGTGATCAGCGACCTGAACGCCACCGGCCAGGCGGACTTCGCCGAGTTCCTGCTCCAGCGGTACGGGCGTGGCGTGATGCTGTACTTCTTCCCGGTCCGCGGAGAGACCAGGACGACCCACGCGCCGCCGCTCGGCGACCATTTCGCGCCACTGCTGGAGCGCTACGACGAGTTGTACCCGGTCCTTCCGCCGCGCGCCTTCGTGGAACACATAGGGAATCAACTCCGCACCGGCGTCCGCACACTGCGGTGCTACGCGACGGCCACCATGGTGCAGCTCTTCGGTCAGGGAGACGTGTCGTGCTGCCCGTACGCATGGCTCAAACCGATGGGCAACATCAAGGAGAATCCCGAACTGATTCACGAACAGTTCGGGAAACACCAGCACTACGACATGTTCATGCAGCCCCGCCCACGCTTTCCGTATTGCAAGAGCTGCACCGGCCCGATCGACGTCGTCAATCTCTATCTGTTCGGCGGCATCTCGGAGGAGGAAATCGCGCGCTGCGCCCCGTACTCCGGGCCCCGCGCGCTGGAGCGGCTGCGGGAGTTGAAAGCGGCGTTCACGCCGATCTTCGAGCCGGAACACCAAGGCCCTGAGGAGACGTCATGATTTCCGTGGACGGCATGTCCGGCGACGACTTCGCCGACGCCGGCCTGCATCGGCTGCTCACGCTGCCGCAGCACGACCTGCTCACACTCGCCGGGGACTGGCTCGGTGAACTGGCCCCGTGGCGGAACGCCGACACACTGGCGGCGATCTCCACCACCCTGTCCGCCGAGTCCGTCCTGTCCTCCCTGTTCGTCTTCGGCGACCGGGTCGCCGAGTCCGACGTCCGCGCGGAGGTCCCCGGCCCGCTGCTCGACCTGCTGCTGCGCGCCCGGGTGCTGTCCGAGGAGTCCGGCAAGGTGTCGGCCGACTACTGCCTGGTCCGCGGGGACGGCATGGCGCTGCTCGCCGCCTGGCGGGCCGCGGGGCGGGACACCGGATCGTACGCCCCCTGGGTCGGCACCGACTCGATGACGCTGTCCCGGCTGGTGGCGGCGCGCCGCGGGGTCCGCTCCGCCCTGGACCTCGGCTGCGGCACCGGCATCCTCGGCCTGTCGGCGGCCAGGAACGGCGCCGACGTGGTGTCGGTCGACGTCAACCCGGAGTGCACGGCGGCCGCCACGCTCAACGCCCACATCAACGGGCTGGGGGACCGGCTGACCGCCGTCGAGGGGGACATCATGTCCCTGTCGCTGGACTCCCGCTTCGACCTCGTCATCTCCAACCCGCCCTGCCTGCCGCTGCGACGCGGCTCGCTCGGCTGGCTGGCCGGCGAGGCCGGGCTGGACGGCCTGGAGTTCTTCTGGGAGCTGCTGCGCCAGGTCCCCGGGCTGCTCACCGAGGCCGGCGAGGCCCTCCTCCAGGCCGCGGCCTACGGGGACGAGCGGGGGCCGTTCTTCGTCTCCGAACTGGAGGCCGAACTGCGGCGCCTGGGGGTCTCGGGACGGCTGCTGCTGCGGCCCTCGACACCCCCGCGCTGGCCGGCCTTCGCCCCGCGCGACGAACAGCAGCAGCTCACCGGCCCGCTCGGGGACGAGGTCCGGGAGTACGTCACCGGGATCGGGGCCACCCACTACTACGGATTCGTCCTCTCGGTGCGACGCGGCGACGAGGGCCTGGAGGTCGGCCGCTTCCGGTGATCACCCGGGTGGCGGCAGCCATCGCGGCCCCAGCTCGGCGCGTTCCCGGGCCGCGACCGCGTCCGTCACCTCCATCAGGGTCAGCCGCGTGGTATCGACCAGCCGGACGCCGGGCACATCGGGCACCTCCGCGTCGAGGTGCCGCTCGGCCAGCCGGCCCTCGATGAAGTGGAGGCCGCCCGCGTCGTTCTCGATGCGGGCGGCCAGCGCCTCGGTCCCGGCCCGCAGGCCGTAGTAGACGGCGTCCACGCCGAGTTCCTCGAACACCTTCTGGAAGCGCTCGTAGGCGCGGCCCACGAGGACCACCCCGCTGACGACCACGACGCGCGCCCCCCACGCCCCGTAGACGGGCAGGGCGGCGCGCACGGTCGCGGCCATCAGGTCGTAGATCTCCTCGCCGCCGTTCCAGGGATGGACCACGGGATCGCAGTCCATCGCGGCGGCCGGCACGCCGTAGCGGGTCACCAGCTGGTGCCCCAGCCTGGTCTTGCCCACGCCGGGCGCGCCGGTGAGCACCACCGCCCGCATCAGTTCCCGCCCTCGTGGACCGTGCCCACCAGCCGGAAGCCCAGGTGCGGGATCTTCAGGAGCTTCGCTCCGGATTCGATGTCCAGCAGCTTCTGCTTCAGGACCGATGTCACCTTGTTCACGTCCTCCCCGCCCGTGGCCTCGGTCAGCTCCTCGCGGGAGACGATCTGGCCCGGACGGTCGGACAGCAGGCGCAGCAGGTTCGCCTCGGCGTCGGTCACCGGCGACGACTTCGCCGGGGAGCTCAGTGATCCCTTCCCGTCCAGGGTGAGCACCTGCGTGTTCTCGGACGGTGTGACGCTCTTCAGGTAGCTGAGGGTCTCCACCAGCCGGGCCCGCCGCAGGGGGCTGGCCAGCGTGAAGCTGAAGCCGCTGGAGACCGCCGCCAGGACGTCGGTGGCCGAGATCCGGTCCAGCACGGCCACGACGTAGCCGCCCCTGCCCTTGAGGTCCTCCACGGACAGATCGTCCGGCCGGGCGGCGGCGACCCGGTGGAAGGCGACCAGCAGGGCGCCGGGCGGCGGCGCGTGGTCCGCCTCGGGATCCGTCACATGCAGGGTGAGACCCACCTCGGCGCACGCGTCCGCGAGGACCTCCAGGTCCGACGCGGTCAGGGACTGGGCCAGTGCATACATGGGAAACCCTTCACGGTTGCTTGTCGTGGGGGACGGTCACTTGCGCAGCAGCCACACCCGTTCGGCGGCCGGGACGCCCGAGTCCCGCGCGAGACGTACGTCGTGGCGGTGGACGCGCCGGACGATGCCCTTGCGCACCTGGATGCGGTAGGCGCCCAGCGCCTCGCACTTGGTGAGCGCGGCCGTGTCGTCCACGGGCAGCAGCTCGGGGTGCAGGTCGCCGAGCCCCGCCTCGGCCAGGCGCGCGCCGAGCTTGCGCGCGGTCTCCTCCGCCGAGGAGAACAGGGCGTACGGCTGGTCCTCGTAGAAGGCGATGCGCGCCTCGCCGAGCCGCCCGCCGCGGACGAGTTCCAGCACCGCCTCACGGCAGGCGACATGGTCGACGTGGCCGCCGACGCCCAGGGGCGCGTAGACCTGGCCGGCGCCGGACAGCAGGGCGGCGAGCCGCTCGGTGACGGCGTCGAAGAGCTCCGGCTCCTCCCGCGCGAAGCCGTCGGACCAGGCCGGGTCGGTGAAGAAGCGGTCCCGTCTGAGGTCCCGGTCGGCGGCGTCGACGAACCCGAGCAGCTCCACGCCGGCGCGCAGCACCCGGGCGGCGACCGTCTCCTCGTCCAGCAGCAGGCGCCGGGTCGTCGCCGGGCGTTCGGCGTAGTACGGGTCCTTGGTCCAGGTCTCGACGCTGAACACGTCGAGGAACCGGCCGCCGCACCGGGCCACCGTCCCGCCGAGGGCCAGGGCGGCGTCGTCCGGGTGCGGGGAGACGATCACGGGCGGTTCCGCTTCCGCGCGGCCGGGGGTGAGCGGGGGAGCCATGAGCAGCAGCCCGTGCTGCCGCCAGCGGTCGACGGCCGCGCGCTCCGCCGGGGTGAAACCGTCGAGGGGCCGGCTGCCGTCGCAGCGGGCCAGCAGGGTGGCCTCACGGTCGGACAGCGGGCCGAGGGCGTCGACCTGACGCCCCATGAAACGCAGTCGGCCGTCGACCGTCTCGACATGCGGAAGGACGGTCGGGCACCACGTGTCAGGAATCTCTGTCATGTAACTCCGAGCCCGGGCGGTGACGAATGACAGACGCAATACGGCCCGGAGCATACCGATCGCCGCCACGCCCGCACAGAGCGCGATGCAGAGCGGCAGAAAATGACGGACCGGGTGGCCGAAAATACCCGGCGGGTAATGTGGTGATCACTCTTCACAGGCCGTGCACACACAGAGGTTTTAGGTCATTCATTCCGCCCCGGGGACCGCTTCCCATGGCGCCTCGCGGCCCGCGGCCGACGCCCGGACCCGCTTGTGCGGAACCCGCCGAATTCCCACGTCAGCCGCCCTGTGCCGGGAGACGTCACGAGCCGTCGGCTGGTACCCGGACGGTGACACCCGACCCGATGCGCGCATGGCCGAACAGGCACGGAACCGCCGGTCATACCCGAGGCTCTGTTGCGACGGCCCCATTGCACGGGGGATCTTCTCCTGTAGCCTCAAAGGGCGTTTTGGCCCGTCGGACCGATTAGAGGACGAGGCAGGGAATGACGACTCGCGTACTGCTTGTACAGCAAGGAGTCTGGGGGAATTCCGCAGCCTCCATGCCGCTGGCCATCGGCTACCTGAAGGCCTACGCCGACGCGGACGAGCGCATTCGCCGCCGGATGGACATATCCATCCGGAACTACCCGGGCGACGCGGGCCTGAACGCCATGGCCCGCGACCTCGTCCGGGACGGCGCCCCGGACATCCTGTGCTTCTCCGTACTCGGCTGGAACTACCGCGCCTTCGGCACGCTCGCGGAGACCTTCAAGCAGGTCAACCCGCAGGGCTGGGTCATCTTCGGCGGCAACCACGTCGCCCACCAGGCCGAACGGGTCTTCCGTATGTTCCCCCAGGTCGACGTGGTGGTGAACGGCGAGGGCGAGCTGGTCTTCCGGGACCTGATGAACGGCTACCTCGACGGCGCCCGCCGCAACGAACTCCACGGGATCAGCGGCATCTCCTTCCGGGAGACCGACGGAAACCTGGTCACCACTCCGGAGCGGGAACGCATTCAGGACCTCGAGATCCTGCCGTCCCCCATCCTGACCGGAGCGGTACCGCTGGTCGACGAAAAGGGGCGTTTCCTCTACGACTACGCGCTCATGGAGACGAACCGCGGCTGTCCGTACAAGTGCGCCTTCTGTTATTGGGGAGGCGCCACCGGGCAGAAGATGCGGGCGTTCTCCCGGGAGCGGCTGCGCGAGGAACTGGAGGTCCTGGGGCGGCACGGCGCCGAAATCCTCATGCTCGCCGACTCCAATTTCGGGCTCCTGCGCGAGGACGAGCAATTCCTCGACGATCTGCTCCGGGTGCGCAGCAAATACGGGTTCCCGAGGAGACTCGAAACCTCCTGGGCCAAGAACAAGTCCCCGGGCTTCTACCGCATCATGGAGAAGATGAAGCAGTCCGGGATGCACAGCGCCTTCATCCTCGCCCTCCAGACGATGGACGATTCGGTGCTGGATCTCATGCGCCGGCGGAACATGAAGCTGAACGACTGGGAAAGCCTCGTCGCCTGGCTGACCGAACACGGCATCACCCCGTACCTGGAGCTGATCTGGGGAGCGCCGGGGGAGACCGTCGCCTCCTTCCTGGACGGTTACGACCGGGCGGCACGGCACACGCCGTTCATCGCCGTGCACCCGCTGATGCTGCTGCCGAACACCGAGTACCACGACAAGCAGGAACAGCACGGGCTGGTGACCGTGCGCGGCGAGCAGGACGACTTCGACTACGTGCTCGCCCACAAGACCATGACGCTCGCGGACAACGAGCGCATGCTCCGCTTCATCTGCTGGAACCGGGTGCTGTGCCGCAGTCTGTTCCTGCACAACATCTGGGTCGCCCTGCGCGAACTCGCCGGGGTCCCCCAGTCACAGGTGCTCCTCAGCTTCTCCGACTGGGTCGACAAGAGCGACGACCCCGAGGTCCGCGAACTGCACGCGGTCGCCCGGCCGACCAGCTCCGCCAGCGAGAACGTCGACCCCAACGTCTGGCGACTGCTCACCAAACGGCTGCTGAGACTGTGGTGGGAGGAGGCCATGCGCCCCGACCTGCCCGAGAAGCTGCTGCCGGTCCTGGACGAGGTGTTCCGCTACGACCTGCTGTGCCAGCCCGTCCGCTCGCTGCCCGACGGTTCGGGCCCCGAGGAGGACCTGCCCGTCGTCACCAAGTACGGCGAACGCTGGTACCTGCGCGGCGGCACGGAATTCACCCACCCCGTGCCCCGGCTGATCGCCGCGCTCCGGCGCGGAGAGACGGTGAGCACCGAACCCGAGCGGCACACCGAGGACTTCTACTACCGGACCGAGTTCGGCGGTGACCTCCAGCACTACTTCCGCATGGACCGCTTCCGCGGGTTGACCGAGCAGCAGCTCGACGAACAGTTCACCAAGGTTTGACCGAGATTCCTCATCACGGGAGACGAGAGACGATGGACCGCGCCGGGCTCATTCGGGAACTCCACGAGATCGCAGCGGGCATGACCAAGGGAGAGCACCGGCAGGCGCCCGGGGAGGGCGACGCCAGCCTCGTGGACCAGTACGGGTTCAGCTCCCTCGATGCCCTGGAGTATCTGCTGATCCTCGAGGAGAAGTACGACGTCGTGTTCGAGGACGAGGACCTGACGGAGGAGACGCTCTTCTCCATCGAGGGCCTCGCCACCTACATCCTCGAACAGAGGGCCGGCGAGAGCCGTTCTCTGACGTGACGGGCGACGTATCGGTCAGTGTGGTCGTGCCGACCCGTGACCGAACCACGCGATTACTGCTCACGCTCACGGCCCTGGCCCACCAAACCCTGGACCGCGAGCGGTTCGAGGTCGTCCTGGTCGACGACGCACCGGACCCCGGCGCGGTCGAGCAGGTGCTGTCGGCCCTCGCGCGGGAGCTGCCGATCCGTACGGCGGCCACCGGCGGGCGCGGTGCCGCCCGGGCCCGCAACACCGGGGCCCGACTGGCCCGCGGGGAGCTGCTGCTCTTCCTCGACGACGACACCCTGGCCACCCCGGGCCTGCTGGCGGCGCACCTCGCGGCCCACGAGAGGCCCGACGCCGCGGCCGTCGTGCACGGCGCCGTCACCGATCTGTCCGCGTTCGCGCTGACACCCGAACCGCGGCCGTTGCGGGCGGGCCTGACCGGCGCCCGCGGGCGGACGATCGAGCCCGGCACCGTCGCCGACCTGGCCGCCGCCGTCCCGCTGTTAGGGCCGCGCCGCTCCTTCATCGAGCGGACCGCCCGGAAGGTGACGGGCTCGCCCGAGTACGCCGGGCTGCGCTGGCTGAGCTGCATCGGCACCAGCACCAGCGTCCGCCGCACGGTGTTCGAACGGGTCGGCGGCTTCGACGAGCACTACGGGGAGCTGTGGGGCGGCGAGGACCTCGAACTCGGGCTGCGGCTCGCCGCCTCGGGCGCCACCTTCGAGCTCCTCGACGAGACCGCCTACCACCTGCCGACGGCGCGCCGGGACACCGGCGACCTCCTGCCCAGGTTCTGGCGACAGGTGGCCGACCGGCACGGCGATCCGCGCCTCGCGGACGTGGGCCCCTTCCTCGCGGGCCGGCTCTCCCTCGACGAACTGGCCGAGCGGCTCGGCCACCCGCACGACGCCCTGGTGCCCGGTACGGCGGCGTCATGACCACCCCGACGGCAGCCACGGTGATCGTGGGCGGTACGGAACCGCGGACGCTGGACGACCTCCGCCCCCGGCGGGACCTGTCCGTGCGCGCCGCCGCCGAGTCGCTGGCCGCCGCCTTCGTCGACGTACTGACCGCGGCCCTGGACGGCCTGCCCGCCACCACACCCGTGGTCATGGCGGCCACCGACTACTGCGTCTCGGCCACCTCCCAGTACGTCAGCCGGTGCGTGGAGGCCGAGGCGGGCGGCCGCAGGCTGCGCCCGTCCGAGGCCATGACCCCGGAGCCGGCGCAGCTGCTCCAGGAGCTGGCGGAGGCCGGCGGCTGGCACGGGCCCGGGTATGTGCTGATCAGCCCGCGCGCGGCCACCCTTCAGGCGGTGCGCTGGGCGTGGGGGGCGGTCTCCGCGGGCCTGCACGAGGCGATGGTCGTCTGCGAGGTCGTACGGGACCCGCACGGCGACGGCTACCGGGTCGCGGCCGCCCCCGTGACCGCCGGCGACGGCGCCCCCGCGGCCCACGGCACCGGCCATGCGGCCGGATCGTCGGTGGTCGTCTCCGGCACCGGCCTGGTCACCGCCTTCGGCGACGGCGGGACCGCCTTCTGGCAAAACCTGCTGGACGGCAAGCGAGCACTGTCCGAGCTGACCCGGTTCGACGCGTCCCGCTTCCGCGGCCGTACCGTGTGCCAGACGACGGTGGAGCCGCCGCCCGGCCGCCCGACGCGGCGCGCGCTGCTGGACCGCGCGCGCTCCGAGGCGCTGCGCGAGGCCGGACTCGACGCGCTGCCGGACCGCACCCTGCTGGTGTCCGCCGGAGTGGTTCCGCACCTCCCGCAGGTCGGCGACGCCCCCCGGATCGACGAGATCGCCGTGGAGCCCGACTGGGACGGGGACGGCGCGGGCATCGCCCCCCCGGACGCGGTGCTGCTGGCGCACGCCTGCGCGTCGGGCGCCTTCGGGCTGGCCATGGCCCGTGAGTGGCTGCTGTGCGGACTGGCCGACATGGCGGTCGTCACCGGGGTGTCGGCCCTCAACGCGTACGACTACGCCTGCCTCGACGTGCTGCGCGCGACGACCACGACCGCCGCCCGCCCGTTCGACGAGGACCGTTCCGGCGTCACCATCGGGGAGGGCGCCGGGGTGATCGTGCTGGAGACCGCCGAGCGCGCCGCGGCCCGCGGACACGCCCCCCTCGCGACGCTCAGCGGGATCTCCTGCCGGGTGGCGGGCGCGGGCGTCAGCCGGCTCGACGCGCACATCGGCGCCGCGTGCATGCGGGAGGCGCTGGCCATGGCGGGGCTCACGACCGTCGACTACGTCCACGGACACGCCCCCGGCACGCGCCAGGGCGACGAGTCCGAACTGCTGGCCCTCGACCTGATCGGCGCCGAGCACGACTGGCGGGGCGTGCCGGTCAGTTCCTACAAAGGCGCGGCCGGGCATCTGCTGCACGCCTCGGTGTTCCCCGGCGTCGTGGCGGCGGTGCACGCCCTGCGTGACGGGGTGCTGCCGGGCACACCGGGGCTGCGCAAGCCCCTCGACGCGCGGCATGTGCGGGTGCTGCGCGATCCGGAGCCGTGTGAAGGAATCCGTTCCGTGATGGTCGACAACTTCGGGTTCGGCGGCAACAACGCCGCGTTCCTCCTGACGGGGGGCGCGGCCAGGCGCATGGAGGTGAGTACGGATGGCTGACGCGGTCCTGATGACACCCCGGGAGATCCTCACCGGTTTCTCCAGTGTCAACAACCAGAACGTCCTGATCAACGATGACGAGTACCTCCGCCTGGACCCGGCGATGCGTCTCTTCTACGAGAAGGTCCGGGAGAACCTGGGGGTGGCCTGTATCGCCGGCCATCTCAGGTCGTGCGGGTATTCGGTGCGGGCGCTGAACCTGCACGGGCGCAACCCCAGTGACGAGGCGATCGTCGATCTGATCCGGCGTGAGCGGCCGAAGTTCGTTGGGATCAGCATCATGTACGACCTGCACATCGTCGACGCGGTGCGGTTGCTGCGTTGTGTGCGTGAGGCGGATCCGTCGGTGTTCGTGGCGATCGGTGGGGCCTTTTGCACGTACAACGCCAAGCTGATCGCCGAGCGGGTCCCCGAGGCGGACTGTGTGGCGTTCGGTGAGGGCGAGCTGACGGTGGAAGGGGTGATGGAGTGCCTGGCGGCGGGCCGTGACTGGCGCGGGGTGCCGGGGCTGTGGTTCTGGCAGGACGGCCGGGTGCGCAGCAGCGGCCCGCCCAAGCTGCCCGATCTGACCAAGGAGCCCTGGCCCGCCCGCGACCTGCTGGTGAACCACCGCAAGAACGGCATCCCCACCCCCGTGGCGTCGACGTACACCAGCCGTGGCTGCCACGCCAAGTGCACCTTCTGCTACGTGCCCCGGGCACCCGGGGTCCTGACGGGCAACGCCTGGCGGGTGCGCTCACCGGTCGACGTCGTCGACGAGATCGAGTTCCTCCAGCGGGAGTTCGGCACCCGGTTCCTGTGGTTCAACGACGACAACTTCGGCGGCGCCTTCCAGGACGGCTACAACCACGCCGTCGGCTTCGCCGAGGAGATCCTGCGCCGGAACCTGGAGATCTCCTTCCACTGCGAGTTCCGCGTCGACACCGGCCTCATCGACCGCGAGGCGCTGCGCACCCTGCGCCGGGCCGGTATGGCCTCCGCGCTGCTCGGTATGGAGACCGGGGCCCCGGCGATGGCCAAACGGTTCCGCAAGGGAACCATGGTGGAGTACAACTTCGACGCCGCCCGCCTGTTCAAACAGGAGGGCATCGAGCTCGAACCCGGCTGGATCATGGTCGAGCCGGGGACCACCCTGGACGAGCTGTGGGAGAACCTGAAGTTCATCGTGGCCGCCGACATCGCGGTCAGCGAGAACCCGTTCTCCTTCATCAGCCGCGCCATCGCCCTGCGCGGCACGGAGATGTACGACAAGATCGCCGACCCCACGCCTCCGGAGCTCCCGGACGTCGAGGGGCCGGCCAGGGCCGTACTGCTGGAGGCCCGCCGCGAGTACCGGATCCCGGACCAGCGGGTCGAGGACGTGTGGGCGGCCTGGAGCAAGGTCAGCGCGGAGGTCGCCGACCGCAAGGAAGAACTGCCCTTCGTCGCCCAGACCATCGTCGACGCCACCAGGGCCCGCAGGTCCCGGGGCGAGCAGGGCCTGCGCCCGCTGCTGAGCCGGCTGCGCGGATGGGCCGACGGCCTCGCGGACCTGCTCGTCGCCTTCCTCAACGTCGGCCTGTTGCTCGCGGACGAGAACCCGCCCCGGCTCGCCGAACGGCTGGAGACGGAACTGCGCGCGCTGGTCGACGCCTACGACCGCCAGGTGCTGGGCGAGCCCTATCAGGTGTTCATCGAGGAGACCAAGAGGCTCTGCGGGGAGCAGGCCATGGCTGGGTGAGCCGGTCGGTTCCAGGACGCACACGTGAAGACGAGAAAGGAGACCGGCCATGGCGGATGTGGTCCTGCTGACCCCCCGGGAGATCCCCACCGGCGCCGCGAGTCTGAACAACCAGAACGTCCTCATCAACGACGAGGAGTACCTGTCCCTGGATCCGGCGATGCGGCTGTTCTACAAGCGCGTCCGGGAGAACCTGGGCGTGGCCTGCATCGCCGGCCACCTGCGGCACTGCGGCTACTCGGTGCGGGCGCTGAACCTGCACGGGCGCAACCCCAGTGACGAGGCGATCGTCGATCTGATCCGGCGTGAGCGGCCGAAGTTCGTCGGGATCAGCATCATGTACGACCTGCACATCATCGACGCGGTGCGGTTGCTGCGCTGTGTGCGTGAGGCGGATCCGTCGGTGTTCGTGGCGATCGGTGGGGCCTTCTGCACGTACAACGCCAAGCTGATCGCCGAGCGGGTCCCCGAGGCGGACTGTGTGGCGTTCGGTGAGGGTGAGCTGACGGTGGAAGGGCTGATGGAGTGCCTGGCGGCGGGCCGTGACTGGCGCGGGGTGCCGGGCCTGTGGTTCTGGCAGGACGGCCGGGTGCGCAGCAGCGGCCCGCCCAAGCTGCCCGACCTCGCCAAGGAGCCCTGGCCCGCCCGCGACCTGCTGATCCACCACCGCAAGAACGGCATCCCGACGCCCCGCGCGTCGACGTACACCAGCCGTGGCTGCCACGCCAAGTGCACCTTCTGCTACGCCCCACGCCAGCCCGGAGTGGTGGACGGCCCCTGGCGCGTGCGGCCGGTGCAGGACGCGGTCGACGAGATCGAGTTCCTCCAGCGGGAGTTCGGCACCCGGTTCCTGTGGTTCAACGACGACAACTTCGGCGGCGCCTTCCAGGACGGCTACAACCACGCCGTCGGCTTCGCCGAGGAGATCCTCCGCCGCGACCTGAAGATCACCTTCCACTGCGAGTTCCGCGTCGACACCGGCCTCATCGACCGCGAGGCCCTGCGCACCCTGCGCCGGGCCGGCATGGACCTGGCGCTCCTCGGCATGGAGACCGGCTCGCCCGGCATGATGAAGCGATTCCGCAAGGGCACCACGGTGGAGTACAACTTCGACGCGGCCCGCCTGTTCAAACAGGAGAACATCGAGCTCGAACCCGGCTGGATCATGATCGAACCGGGCACGACCCTCGACGAGCTGTGGGAGAACCTGAAGTTCATCGTGGCCGCCCGGGTGCACGAGAGCGAGAACCCCTTCTTCCTGATCAACCGGGCCATCGCGCTGCGCGGCACCGAGATCTACGACAAGGCCACCCGGTACGACGAGCCCGACATCCCCGGGGTGGAGGGCGCCGCCTGGGAGGTGCTGCGGCAGGCCCGTCGCGACTACCGCGTCGAGGACGAACGCGTGGAACACCTCTGGACCGCCTGGAGCCGGGTCTCCTCCGAGATCAACGACCGCAAGGAGAACGAGGTCCCCTTCCTGGCGCAGAGCATCGCGGACGCCGTCCGCGCCCGGCGCGGCACGGACGCCGAGTCCCTGCGCCCCCTGCTGGGCCGGCTGCGCCGCTGGGACCAGGGCCTGGCCGGGCTGCTCATCGCCTTCCTCAACGCCGGGCTGCTGCTCGCCGACGAGAACCCGCCCCAGCTCGCCGACCGGCTGGAGGCCGAACTGCGCGCCATGATCACCGCGTACGACCGCGAGCACCTCGGCCACGCCTTCCCGGACTTCGTCGTCGAGACGGCGAGGGCGTGCGGCGAGCACGCCCTGGCCCAGGTGAGGGGCTGAGGCGATGACCCGCGACACAGTCCGCTTCGCGGCCGTGGGCTGCGGCCGGGTGTTCGAGCGCTACCACCTGCCCTGCGTCGACGCCCGGGACACCATGGAACTGGTGGGACTGGTGGACACCGACGTCGAGCGGGCCCGGGCGCTGGTGGCGGACCGGCCGCCGGTGTGGACCGGCACCTCGGTCGACCGGCTCATCGAGGAGACCCGCCCGGATGTGATCAGCGTCTGCACACCCAACGCCGCCCACGCCGAACCCGTGCTGGCGGCACTGGACGCCGGCGTCGGCGTGCTGTGCGAGAAACCCCTCGCCGCCACGGTGGAGGAGGCGCGGCGGATGGCGGACCATCCGGCGGCCGAGAAACTGCTCGGGGTGAACATGCCCTTCCGCTTCCATCCGCTGCTGGAGGCGTTCGCCGACGCCGTGCGGCCCGGCGCACGGCGG
>NZ_BQUN01000106.1:0-32565 GCF_026008495.1 Streptomyces sp. A012304 | reverse complement strand
CCGGGCACCGGGGTGGGGCGGGCCCGCACACCCTGGTACGGCGACGCGGCCCAGGCCGGCGGCGGCGCGCTGCTGGACCTGGGCCCGCACGCCATCGACCTGCTCATGACGGTCTTCGGCCCGCCGCAGGTCGAGGCGTGCGAGGTGGACGCGCCGGACGTCGAGGAGCGGGTCCGGCTGGAGATGACGTTCCAGGGCGTGCCGGCGACGCTGAGCATCGACCGGGCCGCGCGCAGGCTGGAGACGTCGGTCACCGTCACCACCGAGGACGGCGACCATGTGCTGGACCTGCGCCGGGGCGAGCTGCGCCGGGCGGACGGCACGGTCGAGGCGACCGAGCGCGGACCGGAACTCGCCGCGATCTCGGCGTACTTCGACACGGTGACGGGCGTCGCCACCCCGCACGGCAAGGTCAGCGCCCAGGACGCCCTGGACGTCCAGCTCGTGGTGGAGTCGGCGTACCGTCGAGCCCGGCTTCCCTGACCGCCCCGGGCGGGGATCAGTCGAGGAAACGGGCCACTTCGGCGCAGAACCGCTCGGGTGCGGTGCGATGCACGTAGTGGCCCGCGTCGATGGCCAGCAGCCGCCCCCGGGGCACCGCCCCGGCGACCTCGGCCAGCAGGGACCGGGGGACCGGACTGGACAGTCCGCCGCTGATCACCAGCGTCTCCGCGGTGACCTCCCCGAGCCGCCGCCACCACCCGGGATCCGCCTTCCGCAGGCCGTCGATCACTGGGCGGACGGCGGCGCCGTCCAGCTCACCCGCCCTGCGCAGCTCGCGGAACTCCTGGTACAGGGAGATGATCCGGGCCCGGTCGTCGGGCCGCCGTGACCGCGCCCGCAGCTCCGCTTCCGCCGCCGCGTCCCGGGGCGGCGGCGGGGTGTCCTCGATCACCAGCCTGCCGACCCGGTCGGGATGGCGCTGGGCGACGAGCCAGGCGACATGACCGCCCATGGAGTGCCCCACCAGGTCGACCCCGCCCAGGCGGTGACGGTCCAGCAGGGACAGCACGTCCCGATACATCAGCTCGAACGTGTACGCCTCCGCCCTGGGGCTGCGCCCGTGTCCGCGCAGGTCCGGCACGAACAGCCGGCGCCCCCGGGGCCGCAGCTCGGACACGAGCCGGTCCCAGCTCCGCCCGGTGTTGCCCAGCGCGTGCAGCAGAACCGTCGGCCTGCCTGCCGGATCACCGGTGATCCGGCAGGCCAACGGCACGGTACCCGCCGTCATTCCCGGGAGGGGGTGCTGGTGACGAGGTAGTCCACGATGGCCGAGACCGTCTGCTGGTGCCAGACCAGATTGGCCGGGAGCTTGCGCTCCAGCAGCCGTTCCAGCCGGCGGCGGATGACGATCGCCATCACGGAGTCCAGGCCCGTCTTCAGCAGCGAGCGGTCCGGGTCGAGCTCCGCCGGATCCAGTTTCATCTCGCTCACGATGACGGAGACCGTCTGTTCGTGCAGCAGCGTGCGCAGCGCCTCCTCGGACAGCTCCGAGAGATCCGGGGTCCCCTCCTGAGGAGCCGCCGAAGCCGCCGGTTCGTCGTCGGCGATGTCGCGCAGCAGGCCGGTGCGGCGCGCTCCGGAGGGCAGCGGCACGGTGCGCAGCACCGCGAGCGAGGCGGCGCCGACCCGGCCGGCCTGCTCCCAGGCACCGAAGGCCTCCGGCGCCGTGATGTCCCCGACCCCGTGGGCCCGCAGCTCGGCGTCGACCGCCGCGTTGGCCGCCATGCCCATGCCCCGCCAGGAGGTCCACGCCAGACTCATGCTGCCGACGGCACCGAGGGTGTGGTCGTGGGCGGCCATGGCGTCGAGGAACGCGTTGGCGGAGGCGTAGGCGGCCTGTCCGGTGAGCCCCAGATACTGCCCGCAGGACGAGAAGTGGACCAGGAAGTCCAGGGTTCCCGGCGGGAAGAGCCGATGCAGGGTCAGCGCGCCGCCGGCCTTCGGCCGCATCACCGCCGCCAGGGCGTCGGCGTCGAGCCGGTCGACGAACTGGTCCGCGAGCACACCCGCGGCGTGCACCACTCCACGGATCGGCGGCAGGCCCAGAGCGTCCGGGTCGAGGGCGGCGGCCGCCGCCTCGGCGTCGGACAGGTCCAGCGACAGCACCCGGACCGTCGCGCCGAGGGCCTCAAGCCCCCGGACGGTCTCGATGCGGCGCGCCTGGACCTCGTCGGTGACGGCGTCCCACCGCGACCGGGGCGGAAGGCCCCCGCGCCCGGCCAGGACGAGGCGACGCGCTCCCCGCTCCACCAGCCAGCGGGCGATCTCACCGCCCAGGCTGCCCAGGCCGCCCGTGACGAGATACGTGCCGTCCGGCCGGCACCGCGGCGGGGCATGGTCACCGCCCGCGCCGGGGGAGCGCACCAGCCGGTTCGCCCAGGCCCCGCCCTCGCGGACCGCGACGACGTCCTCGCCCGGGTTCGCGGCGATCACGCCCAGCGCGGTGACCAGGTCGTCCCGCGTGGGCCGCAGGCCGAGGTCGAGCGTGCCGCCCCACAGGTCGGGGTGCTCGCCCCCGACGACCCGGCCGAGTCCCCACCGGGCCGACTGCGCCACGGCCTCCAGCCGGTCCGCCTCACGCACACCCGAGGTCAGCGACCAGAGCCGCGCCGTACCGGGCGGCCACGCGCTCAGCCGCCGCGCCGCCGACGCCAGCCGCCACGCCTCCCGCACGGCACGCTCCCCGATGTCCTGCTCCGAGGGCTCCCCGCGCTCCGGCAGCGGCAGCACCACCACGTCCACGGGCCCGGACAACTGCTCGCGCAGGCCGTCGAGCCCGTCCGGATCCTCCGCCCACAGACAGCGGACGCCGCCGTCCTCGGCCGTGGCCCGCAGCGCCGCCGTCAGCTCCCCGTCCGCGCCGATCAGCACCAACGGCCGGGACGGGACACGCGAGGTGTCGCCGGGGAGGGGCTTCCAGTCCATGCGGAACAGCAGTTCCCCGGGCGTGCCCGCGGCCGTCCGGTCCTCCGCGCCCGCGTACCGCACCCCGGCGAGGACGGCCGCGGTCCGCCCGTCCTCCGCCGCGATCCGCACGCTCACCGTGGCCGGGCCGTCGACGAGCGCCTCGACGCGGGCACGGGCCGGGGGCTCGCCCGTGGTCCACACCCGGCCGACGCCGGCCACCACCCGCAGGGCGGCGGGGCCGGGGAAGGCGACGGCCGCCATGGACAGCGCGGCGTCGAACAGCGGCGCCCAGGTCGACGCCGGTTCGCCCGCGTCCGTCACGACGTCCGCGCGCAGCCCCTCTTCGATCCGCTCCAGGCGGTCCACCCGCCAGGGGAAGGCCATGCTCGGCACGCCGACCGAGGCCAGGTCGGCGACGATCCGGTCCGGTGCGAGCACCGTGCCCGGCGCCGTACCGACGGACGGAAGGCCGGGCGGCGCGCTCCGGTCGGACACGGACGCGACGGCATGGGTCAGCCACGGCTGCTCCTCCGCGGCCTCGGCGTCGGGCGCGTCCGGCGCGTCCGGGCCGACGGTCCGGGACAGCAGGCGGACCACACCGTCCTGTGCGACCACGTCCACGTCCCGGGCCGTGGCCAGGGTCAGCGGCAGGTCGAACGACACGTCGGACAGGCCGGACGGCGACGCCCCGCGCCCCGCCGCGGCCAGGAACGTCTGCAGGACGACGGCCGCCGGGACGATCTCCACGCCGTGGATGGTGTGGCTGCCCGGATACGGCCGGGACTCCCTGTCGACGCGGGTGCGCCACAGGTCCAGCGGCGTCCTCCCCGCCAGGGAGGTGCGCGGACCCAGCACGGTACGGCTCGTCACGTCGTGGCGCCCGCGGTCGGTCCTGCGCACCGGCAGGTCGCGCCAGTACCGCTGCCGCCGCCAGCTGCGCACCGGCAGCGACAGGGGCGGCGTCCCCGGGTCCGAGGGCCAGTCGAGGGCGACCCCCTGGCAGTACAGCGTCCCCGCGTTCGCCAGCAGCTGGCGCCGCTCCCCGGTGTCACGGCGCAGGGAGCCGACGACACAGTGCCGGTCGGCCCCGACCGCGTCCAGGATCTCCTGGACGGAGTGCCGCACCACCGGATGGGCGGACACCTCCAGGAAGGTGCGGAAGCCGTCCTCGGCCGCCGCCGCCACGGCCCCCGACAGCCGTACCGGGCTGCGCAGATTGGTCGCCCAGTAGGCGCCGTCACGGGGGGACGCGTCACGCGGGTCCTCCAGCGCGGTGCTGTAGACGGGGATCCGGGGCGGGCGGACGGTGAGGTCGGCCGCGGCCTCGGCGAGCTCCTTCATCAGGGGCTCCATCTGCGGGCTGTGGAAGGCCACGTCGCTGTCGACCCGGCGCACCAGCAGCGCCGCATCCGCCGTCAGTTCCCGGGCCAGGGCGTCGATCTCGGCCACCGCTCCGGCCACCACGGTCGTCGTGGGCGAGGCGAACACCGCCGGCACCACGCCGTCGGTGCCGCCCAGCCGGGCGGCGGCCTCCTCGGCGGGCAGCCCGATCATCAGCATGCCGCCCGCGCCGGCCACCCGCCGCAGCAGGACGCTGCGCCGGCACACCAGCCGGGCGCCGTCCTCCAGCGACAGGATCCCGGCGGTCGCGGCGGCCGCGATCTCCCCCATCGAGTGGCCGACGACGGCGGCGGGCCGCACCCCGAGCGACCGCCAGACCGCGGCGAGGCCCATCTGCACCGCGTAGATCATCGACTGGGCGACGTCGACACGGGTGACGTCCCCGTCCTCGATCATCTGCCGGGCGGTCGTGCCGAACTCCTCGGCGAAGACCGGCCCGATCCGGTCGATCACCTCGGCGAACACGGCGTCCGTGGCCAGCAGTTCACGGCCCATGCCCGGCCACTGGGCGCCGGTCCCGGAGAAGACCCACACCACCCGGTCCCCGCCCTCGTCCGCCACCGTGCCCTCGGCGAGGCCGGGTGCCGTCTCGCCCGCGGCGCAGCCGCGCAGCGCGCTCGCCAGCTCCCCGTGGTCGGCGGCGACCACGACGGCCCGGCGCTCCAGGTGGCTGCGCCGTGTCCCGAGGTCCTGCGCCAGGGAGGCGAGCGGAACGCCCGTGCCGGGCCCGGCCAGCCAGTCGGCGAGCCGGGCGGCGTCCTCCCGGACGCTCGTCTCCGACCGGCCGGAGAGCGGGAACAAGCGGGGTGTCGCCGCGGCCTCCTCGGCCCCGGCGGACGGCTCGGGCCGGGCCGGCGCCTCCTCCAGGACGACATGGGCGATGGTGCCGCCGTAGCCGAAGCTGGAGACACCCGCCCGCCGGGGCGGGCCGCCACGGCGCCATGGGGTGCGCTCCCGCGTCACCCGAAGCCCCGAATCCGCCCACGGTATACGCGGGTTGGGGGCGGAGAAGTGCACGCTCGGCGGGATCTCCTCGTGCACGAGCGCGAGGATCGTCTTGATCATCCCGGCGATCCCCGAACCGGCTTCCAGATGCCCGATGTTGCCCTTGACCGAGCCGATCAGGCAGGGGTTGTCCGCGGGCCGGCCCGCGCCGAAGACCGCGGCGAGCGCGCCGGCCTCCAGCGGGTCGCCCGCGACGGTCCCGGTGCCGTGGGCCTCGACGTAGTCGACCGAGTCCGGCGCGATGCCGCACCGCGCGTACGTCCTGCGCAACAGGTCCGCCTGCGCCTCGCCGTTGGGCGCCATGATGCCGGCGGTGCGCCCGTCCTGGCTGACCCCGCTGCCGCGGATCACCGCCAGCACCCGGTCGCCCGCCCGCTCGGCGTCCGCCAGGCGTTTCAGGACCAGGACACCCGCCCCCTCGCCCCGGCCGTAGCCGTCCGCCGAGGCGTCGAAGGGCTTGCTGTGGCCGTCCGGGGAGGTGGCGCCGGCACGGTCCAGGGTGACCGACAGACCGGGCGCGACCATGAGGTTCACGCCCGCCGCCAGGGCCACGTCGGACTCCCCGGACAGCAGGCTCCGGCAGGCCAGATGGACCCCGACCAGGGAGGCCGAGCACGCGGTGTCCACGGCGAGGCTGGGGCCGCGCAGGTCGAGGCTGTGGGAGATGCGGTTCGCGGTGGCGCACATGGCCGCGCCGATACCGGTCCACGCCTCGATCCGCGCCAGGTCCTCCAGCAGCCGCCGCCCGTAGTCGTCCGAGCCGACGCCCACGAAGACACCGCAGTCGCCGCCGCCCAGACTCAGGGGCGGGATCCCCGCGTGCTCCAGCGCCTCCCACGCCAGCTCCAGCAGCAGCCGCTGCTGGGGGTCCATCAGCTCCGCCTCACGCGGCGCGATGCCGAAGAACTCGGCGTCGAACCCGGCGATGTCGGTGAGGAAGCCGCCACGGCTGGTGGTGTTCCGTACGACGGCCGCGTGGTCGTCCTGGCCGCGCGCGTACGGCGCCCAGCGCTCGGCTCCGTCGCCGATGCCGTCCCGGCCCTGGACCAGGAGGTCCCAGAACGCGTCGGGGGAGTCGGCGCCACCGGGGAACCGGCAGCTCAGCCCCACGACGGCGATCGGCTCCCCGGGCCCGTCGGCGGCCGTGGCCGCCGCGTCCGGTGAGGCTTGCGAACGCGTCACGCCCCGCTCCCTTCGGCGCCCTCGGTGCTCCAGGCGGGCAGCTCCCGCACCGTGACGACCGCCGCGGTCACCATGAGTCCGGGGCCGGCGCTCAGCATGAGCAGATGGTCACCGGGGCTCACCTGCCCGTCCTCCACGAGGTGGTTGAGCTGGAGCCCGACGTCGGCGGCGCCCGCGTGACCCACGTCGCGGAAGAAGTCCACGGCGCCCAGCGAGGCGTCCAGGCCCATCGGCCGCAGATGGCTGTCCAGGAAGTCCGTCGTGCCCGCCCCGAGGTGCAGCACCTTGGACAGGTCCGCCACGGTGATCCCGGCCTCGCCGGTCACCTGCTCGATCAGCTTCACACTGCTCGCGGCGTACTCCTGGCCGATCTCGGACGCCCTCGGCCCCAGCTCCTCGACCATCGCCTCCAGGTGCTCGTTCATGTCGAGCATGCGGCCGGCGGTGACCGACGGGGGGAAGATCGGGACGTGCCCGCGGTTGAGGATCTCGAACCGGGGCAGCGACACCGAGTCTATGGAGCGCAGTTCGGCCCAGCCGGACCGCTTCGACAGCACGACCGCGGTGGCCGCGTCGGCGAGCACCGCGTCCCGGTGGGCGTGCCAGCGGTCGACCGAGGGAGCGCCGAAGTTGTCCGCGCTGCTCACCACGGCCCCGGTGCGCGACGGCGCGCACAGCAGGTACTGGGTGGCCATCTCCAGGGCGGCGAGGAACGCGTTGCAGCCCTGCTCCACCGTCAGCGCCGGAACCGGGGTGTCGAGCGTGGAGCGCAGGATGTAGTGCGGCGCCGACCAGCCGTCGGGGCCCTGGTGGTAGGCGCAGGAGTGCACCAGGATGTCGATGTCGTCCCGGCCGAGGCCCGAGCGGTCCACCGCCTGCCGGACGGCCGCCACCGCCATGTCCGGCGCGGAGGTGCCGTCGGCCACGGCGATGTTCCGCCACCCGCAGGACTCCATGCGTTCCCGGTCGTACCAGCCGCGCCGGACCGCCTCCGCCACGCTCACCCTGGGCGGAATGTACGCCCCGGTCCCTGCCAGGAAGACGTTCTCTGTTCTCACTCTCACATTTCCTCACTGACCGGGCCGGGGCCTGATGACCTTCCCGGTCTCGGTGGTCGGCAGTTCCGCCCTGGAGGCGAAGGCATGGGGGACCCAGCCGGGCGACAGCCGTTCCCGGCAGAAGCGCTCCAGCTTGTCGAGGTCGACCGTCTCGGGGGTCACCGTCGCGCTGATCCGCTGGCCGAGGACGGGATCGTCCACGCCGGACACCAGACAGGAGGCGACGTCCGGGAAGGCGAGCAGCACGGCCTCGATCTCCTCGGGGCTGACCTTGACGCCGGCGACGTTGATGCTGGTGGACAGCCGTCCGACGAGCACCAGCTCCGGTCCTTCCCACCGGGCCAGGTCACCCGTGGTGAAACCGTCCCGCAGCGGGGTCGCGTCGACGGCGTCCCGCTCGGCGTAACCGAGCATCATCGACGGCGACGTGACGGTCACCAGGCCCGTCCCGGACTGCCCGGACTCGGCTCCGGGGACCGGGGACAGCGTGACCCGCACACCGGGCAGCGGTGTGCCGGGTCCGCCGGCGCCCGGCCGCCACGCGACGGGCCGGCTCACACAGATCGGACCGGTCTCCGTGGTGCCGTAGACCTGGCCGACCTCCCCGCCGAGCCGGGTCGCGACCAGTTCGGCGGTGTGCGCGTCCAGCGCCATGCCGGCGGAGAGGAAACCGACCGCGCGGTCCTCCCGGGGCCGGGTGCGGGCGGACTTGGCGAGCAGCCGCAGCATGGGCGGCACACCGACGAACAGCGTCACGTCGTCGTCGGCGAGTTCACGCAACAGCAGACGCGGCTTGTCGGGCGTCAGACACCGCACCCGCGCACCCGCCAGGGGCGCGGCGACGGCGCACAACCCGAAGCCGTAGGCGTGCTGGAGCGGCACCGGGCACAGCAGCCGGCTGCGCGGCCCCAGCTCCAGGGCCGTCCGGTAGTGCTCCGCCTCGGCCAGCAGCGCGTCGGCGGAGCGCAGCGCGACCCGGGGGTATCCGGTGGTGCCCGAGGTGATCTGGGCCGTCGCCGCCCCGTCGAAGGCAGGGCGGCGCGCTCCCTCGCGACCGGGTTCCCGGCCGTCGCTCAGGGTCCGCGTGCCCCAGTCCGCGGCGGTGCGCGGGAAGGCCAGGGGCGACTCGCTCGGCGCCGACAGGAAGTCGAGCGGGCAGCGTTCCTGGATCCGCCGCAGCTCCCACGGCGTCAGCCGGCGCGACAGCGGTACGGCGACCGCCCCCGAGGCGATGATCGCGAACACGTCGCTGACGAACTCGGCCGCGGGCCACGCCACGGTCCCCACCAGGACCCCCGGCCCGACACCCGCCTCCCGCAGCGCGCGGGCCCTGGCGTCGACCATCTCGGCCAACCGCGCCGCGCCGGTCGTCCCGGAGACGTCGCTGATCAGCGGAGCGTCCCCCAGCAGGGCGGCCTGCTCACGCAGCAGCGAGAGCAGCTCCCCGCGCGCGCCGGTCATCCGAGCCCGGTCAGCGCGCGCCGCAGGGCCCCCGCCGCCTTGTCGAGGACGTCCCCGGTGTGCTCCGTGCTCAGGAACCACGGCTCCAGCGCGTTGGGGTGGAAGTAGAGGCCCTCGCGCTGGGCCAGCGTCTGGAACCGGCGGTGCCGGGAGAAGTCGACGGCGTCGGCGAGCCCTCGTAAGGTGTCTGCCTTCTCCACCGGTTTCCTGAGCAGCGCCACGCACATCAGGGTGCCGACGCGGCTGATGTGCACCGGCCGCCGCTCCGCGGCGAAGACCTCGCGCAGCGCCTCCTCCGCGCCGGCGCCGATGGCCTCCAGCTCGTCGTAGAGGCCGGGCAGCGCACGGAGCTTGGTCAGGACGGTGACGACCGCGCGGAGGGCCGCGTGGTTCCCGGCGTAGACGCCCGCGTGGTACGCCTCGTTCGTGGCGAGCATCCGCATCGCCTCCGCGGTGCCGCCGAAAGCCGCGACGGGGAACCCGCCGCCCATGACCTTGGACAGGACCGTGAGGTCGGGTGTGACGTCGTACAGCTCCTGCGCCCCTCCGCGGGCGACCCGGAAGCCGGTGATCACCTCGTCGAAGATCAGCATCGCGCCGCTGCGGGCGGTCAGTTCGCGCAGCAGCCGCAGGAAGCCGGGGGCCGGGGGGATCACCCCGGCGTTGGCCAGCACCGGTTCCAGGATGACGGCCGCGATCTGGTCGCCGTCGCGCGCGAAGAGCTCCTCGAGGGCCTCGGCGTCGTTCCACGGCAGCTGCGCGGTGTGGGCGAGCGCCTCGGGGATCATTCCGGGCGCCCCCGGGACGACGTCCGTCGGCCGGGTGCCCTGCACCTGGAGCGTGGTCTTGCCCGCCCGCAGGACGGTCTCGCTCCAGCCGTGGTAGTGCCCCTCGAAGGTGACCACCAGGGAGCGGCCGGTGGTGGCGCGGGCGAGCCGCAGCGCGGAGGCCACCGCCTCCGTGCCGGAATTGGCGAACCTGACCTGTTCCACGCCCGGCACCAGTTCGGCGACGAGCGATCCCGCCGCGGCGTCCAATTCGTGTGGCAAGCCGGTCATATGACCCTTGGTGAACTGATCGGCCACGGCCTCCGCCACGTCCCGGTCGGCGTAACCGAAGAGATGGGGTCCGTAGCCCATGTTGAAGTCCACGAGCTCCGTGTCTTCGACATCCCGGATCAGACATCCTTCGGCGCGCCGTACGACGAGGGGCACGGGGACGGCCGCCGCGCGCATGCTGCTGCTGACACCGCCGGCGATGACGTGCTTGATGTCCTCCAGGGAATCAGTATTCGTCCGACGTTCGGCGTCCATGGCACCCACTGAAAACCTCCAGCTGCGTCGGCCTGATCTGACATCACAGAATGCCGCAGCCCTTTCGTGGCCGACAGCGGTCGTTGCCGGAATGGCCGGATCGCGGGGGTGATCGGCCTGTCTTGAGTGGCAGGATTCGGACGGGTGATCAGCTCGCGTCGGCAGGGAGGAATGGCATGTCGAATCGGGGCGTCGCCGTGGTCACGGGGGCGGGTTCGGGCCTCGGAGCCGCCATCGCGGCCCGGCTCGCGGCAACCCACGACCTGGTGCTGACCCATCTGGACCAGGACCCCGGACTCGCCGACACCGCCGGCCGGGTGACGGCGGCCGGCGCGAACGTCCTGGCCACGGTGGTCGGCGACCTCACGCGGGAGGAGACCGTGGAGCGCCTCGGCGACGCCATGGCCGCGTGCGGGGACCGGCTGGAGGTCCTCGTGTGCAACGCCGGGGCGTACCGGTACGTGCCCTGGCAGGACACCGCGTGGGACGACGTGCGCTCGGCCGTGGACGTCAATCTCCTCGCGCACATCGCCTGCGCGCGCGCCGCCACACCGCATTTGGTGGCCCGCGGGACAGGCCGGATCGTGGCGGTTTCCACGGTGCTCACGCGGATCGGCCGCGTGGAACTCGCCCCGTACATCGCGGCGAAAGGCGGTCTGGAGGCATTCGTCCGAGCCCTGGCCCGCGAACTCGGCCCGCACGGCGTCACGGTGAATTCCGTCAGACCGGGTCCGATCGAACTGAGTCCCGAACAGAGAGCTCATCCGGATTATCCGTCATGGCGGGACAGGGAATTCGCCCGACAATGCGTCAAACGGCACGGACGTCCGGAGGACGTGGCGGCGGCCGTGGCGTTTCTGGCCTCTCCGGATGCCGGTTTCATCACGGGTCAGAGCCTGACCGTCGACGGCGGCTGGGATCTCAACTGACCTTCCCCCCACAGGATGATGCAAGGATCTTCACACTTATGGTGCTCGAAAAGAAACGGAATTCCACCGCCCGGCTCATTCTGGTGCGACACGCACAGTCGCATGCCAGCGTGAAAAAACTGATCGCGGGTTCCCGCACCTGTCCCGGTCTCACGGAGCTGGGCCGGGAACAGGCCGGGCGGCTCGCCGTCCGCCTGGCCGCCGAACCACTGCGCCCGCAGGCGCTGCTGACCAGCCCGGTGCGCAGAGCCCGGGAGACGGCCGGCATCCTGGCGGGCGGTCTGGGACTGGCGCCGGTCGTCGCACCGGAGGCGCGGGAACTCGACTTCGGGGCGGCCGACGGCCTGTCCATCGACGAATACCAGCGCGTCCACGGCGCGTTCGACATGACCGTGCAGCCCGACCGGCCCTTCGCACCCGGCGGGGAGACCTGGAACCGCTTCCGGAACCGGGCCGGCCGGTTCGTCGGTGGTCTGGTCTCCCGTCACCGTGGCGGGACCGTCCTCGTGGTCTGCCACGCCGGTCTCATCGTCGCGGTGATGTCCGCGCTGCTGGACCGCGTCCCGGACGTGCTGTTCACGGACTCGACACCCGCGGCGACCTCGATCAACGAATTCGTCCACGACGGCACGCGATGGCACCTGCTGCGGTTCGACGACGCACGGCACCTCGAGGCGCCGAGTGACGAGACGACTGACCGGACCGCGTGACGGACCGAGTGGCTGCCGGGCGGTGCGGAACCGGGCGGGCGGGCGGGAAGACGCACGCGACGACCTCACTGCCCGGGGCCGCGTTTGCGTTCCATCATGTGGCGGCCCAGCGCCTTCTTCTGTTTCCAGCTCCGCAGGAGTTCCGCGTTCAGCCGGGCGTCGCTGCGGGCGGCGATCCGCTCGTTCTCGCGGAGCAGCTTGCGGTAGTTCTCCAGCCGCCGCGGGGACAGGATCCCCTCCTCGGCCGCCGCGAGCACCGCGCATCCGGGCTCCGTGTCGTGCGAGCAGTCCGGGAAACGGCACTCCTCGGCCAAAGCCTCGACGTCCGTGAACGCCCGGGCGACACCGCTGTCCGCGTCCCACAGCCCCACCCCGCGCAGCCCCGGTGTGTCGATCAGGACCCCGCCGCCGGGCAACGGCAGCAGATCGCGGGTCGTCGTCGTGTGCCGTCCCTTGCCGTCACGGTCCCGCGTGGCGTCGACCCGCTGCGCCTCCGTCCCCGTCAGCGCGTTGGCGAGGGTGGACTTCCCGGCACCGGACCGGCCGAGCAGGGCGGCCGTGCCCGCGCCCTCACCGATGAGGCCCGCGAGCGTGTCCATGCCCTGCCCGGTGGCCGCGCTCACGGACAGCACACGTGCCCCGGGCGCCACCGCCTCCGTGTCCTGCACCAGGTAGGACAGCGTCACCGGGTCGGGAACCAGATCGGCCTTGGTGAGGACCACCACCGGCTGCCCGCCGCTCTCCCACGCCAGGGAGAGGAAACGCTCGACGCTCCCGAGGTCCAGCTCGTCGGCGAGGGAGACGGCGATGAGCACCTGGTCGATGTTGGCGGCCAGGACCTGCCCGTCGGACCGCTGCGAGGAGACGGCGCGCACGAACGCGGTGCGCCGCGGCAGCAGCGCCCGGACGACCCGCTGGCCCGGGTCGACCGCCACCCAGTCGCCGGTGCAGGGGTTGTCCAGCGGATCACGGGAGGCCACGGGCCCGGTGCCCGCGCGGACGGACCGGACCCGGCCGTCCTCGTCCGCGACGACGGCCTCGCAGCCCCCGCGGTCGACCCGCACGACCCGGCCGGGCCGCAGACCGTCGGCCTCGTAGGGCGCGAACGCGCTCGCGACCATGTCGTTCCAGCCATAGCGGTGGAGCGGATGGGAGGCAGTGGACGCGGGGGTCACCGGGATCCGGCCCCTTCGCGAGCGACCGTCGCACGCCACACCTCCGCGGCCTCCGCCGCCGCGCCCGGCGCCGCCAGCAGCAGCGGCTCGTCGTACGCGGGCAGCGGCGGCATCGCGACCGCGCCCGCCTCCGTCGCGATGAGCAGCGCCGGCAGGCCGTCCACCGGGTGGAACGCGCCGATCGCCGTGGCCGTCGCCCGGCCGGCCGCCACCTGCGCCAGGGACAGGGCGGTCGAGCCCATGACGCGTGCCGTGCAGTGGCGGGCCGCGAGTTCGGCGAGCAGGGCGTCGAGGCCGGGCCAGTGCGCGTGCGCCGCCCACTCCGTCAGGAAGACGTGGCCGGTCAGCGTCGTATGGTCCGCCGCCCGGATCGGGACCCCGTTCAGATGCGCGCCGCCGCCCCGGACCGCGGTGAACACCTCACCCCGCCACGGGTCCGCCACCACGCCCAGCAACGGGGTGCCGTCCGGCTCGGCCAGGCCCAGCGAGAAGGAGCACCAGCCGAGTCCGTGGGCGTAGTTGGTGGTGCCGTCCACGGGGTCGATCAGCCAGTGCGGCGCGTTCGGCGCGCCCTGCTCCACGCCGTACTCCTCGCCGTCGATCCCCCAGCCGGGGAACTCCCGCCGCAGCACGGACCGTACGTGTCTCTCCACCGCCTCGTCCGTGTCGGTGACGATGTCCGCCGGGCCCGCCTTCTGCCGGACGGGCCCCCCGGCTCCCGCGTTCCCGTCGCGGATCGTCCGTGAGGCCCACTCGGCCAGTTCCACGGCCCACCGCAGAGCGACCTCCAGGTCATGCCCGATCACAGCTCTTCACCACCTACTCGCGCCGACGGGGCATTCGCAACGATCCCCGAACGGACCGGAGAGATCAACAGCCGCACGCCCGGACCGGCCCACGGGGTCATCGGCTCCCCTCCGCTCAGGGGAGTTGCCGACGCCAGGGAGCGCGCAGCCGCCGTTGACGGAGAGCGCTTCTGTTCACATGCGTGACTAACGATCAAGTACACGCTTATTGACGTGTTCTCGGCAAGCCCCTTACGTTCCCTGGAAAGCACGGAAAGGGCTTTCTCCGGCTGCGATGCCAGATCCGGCCACCAGGGCCGTTCACGTTCTCGAACCCACCGCATCGTCGCCGCAACCCGCCGCCGTCCAAGGCCGGCAGGTCACCACCCAGCATGCGAAGGCGAAGGGGGAGACAAGATGAGGCGATCAGTCGCACTGCGACTCCGCGCGGCCCTGGCCGTGACGGGCCTCGCCGCCGCGACCGGCACGGTTCTGCCGGTGTCCGAGGCGTCGGCGGCCACCGGCGGCGTCACCGGCTACGCGACCCAGAACGGCGGCACCACCGGCGGCGCGGGCGGGCGGACGGTACGGGCCACCACGGGAACCGCGATCCACGCGGCCCTGTGCGGCCGGGCCGCCACCAGCACGCCGATCGTCATCGAGGTCCAGGGGACCATCAACCACGGCAACACCAAGAAGGTGTCGGGCGGCAGCTGCGACACCGCCGACGGCGTGATCGAACTCAAGAAGGTCAGCAACGTCACGATCGTCGGCGTCGGCAGTGGCGCCGTCTTCGACCAGGTGGGCATCCACCTGCGGGAAGCCACGAACATCATCATCCAGAACGTGACCGTCCGGAACGTCAAGAAGTCGGGCTCGCCCACCTCCAACGGCGGTGACGCCATCGGCATGGAGCGCAACGTCCGCAACGTCTGGGTCGACCACACCACCCTGGAGGCGTCGGGCGGGGAACCGGAGGGCTTCGACGGCCTCTTCGACCTGAAGGACAACACCCAGTACGTGACCCTCTCGTACAGCGTGCTGCGCGACTCCGGCCGCGGTGGCCTCGTCGGCAACAGCGAGAGCGACCGCTCGAACGGCTTCATCACGTACCACCACAACCGGTACGAGAACATCGACTCCCGGGCCCCTCTGCTGCGTGGCGGCACGGCGCACATGTACAACAACCACTACCTGCGCCTGAACGAGTCCGGCATCAACTCCCGGGCCGGCGCGAAGGCCAAGGTGGACAACAACTACTTCGAGGACTCCAAGGACGTCCTGGGCACCTTCTACACCGACGCCGTCGGGTACTGGCAGGTCGGCGGCAACATCTTCGACAACGTGACCTGGTCGACCCCCGGCAGCGAGAACCGCCCGGCCGGCCCGAACCCGCAGTCCACCACCACGGTCGCCATCCCCTACTCCCACACCCTCGACGCGACCGCCTGCGTACCGAACATCGTGAGCCGGACGGCGGGCGCGGGCAAGGGGCTTCAGGTGTCGGACGGCAGGTGCTAGATGCATTGATCACGAGCGTCCTGCTGATCACGACCCTGGCGGTGTGTCACTCGTCGGTCGGGTGAGCTGCGCCTCGGCCTTCTTCGGTGAACGGCGCCCCGCGCTGCCGTCGGTGGCCGGACGGGCGCTGACCCGTGGCGCACGGCGCCCAGCCGATACCCGCTTGCGCGGTCGCCCCGAGAGCCGATACCCAGCTCCCGGAAGGCAAGGTGAATACGATGACCACCCTTGGTTCGTTGTACGAATTCTGCTGGATGGACCTCAAAACCGGTGACGAGGACGGCACCGCGGGCTTCTTGTCGGAGGCACTGGGCTGGTGCTTCGCGGTGGACGAGGAGGACTGGCGCCAGGCCACCAAGATAACCGTCGACGGCCACCTGATCGGCGGCGTCAGCAACCTCGCGAACCCGGTCTACCCCGCGAACACGCCCGCTCACGTCGCCTACTACCTGGCGGTCGACGACGTCGACGGCCGCACCGAAGCGGCGACGGCGAACGGCGCGCGTCTTGTCGTGCCTCCCTTCGACGCGAGTGATCAGGGCCGTATGGCGACGCTGATCGACCCGGTGGGTGCCGCCTTCTCCCTGTGGCAGCCCCACAGGTTCACCGGATGGACGTTCCCACCCCGCACGGCGGGCGCCCCCCACCACATGGTCCTGGCCTGCGACCGACCGGACCGGGCCCGGGACTTCTACCACAGGGTCACGGGTACTCCTCTGCAGGCGGCCGAGTTCGTCACGACGCGCGAAACCGTCGCTGCCCCGCAGTGGGTACTCTCCATCGGCGTCGATGACCTGGACGGCGTCTTCTCCCGTGTGAAGGACGCAGGCCGGGGTGCCGCCACCTGGACCCAGGAGACCGGCCACTCCGTCCTGACCGTGCACAGCCCGGAGGGACTGCCGTTCCGAGTCCATCCTCTGGGCCGATGCAGTGGGCCGCGCGTACGGTGACGGCCCTGGCATGCCATCGCGGATGGTCCACGAGTCCATCGAGCTCCTCGCGAACGAGGTCACTCCCGCCGTAAGCAAGGAAGTCGGAGTGCCGGCAGGGTCGGCGGCCTGACCGCGTCGCCAGGTCGTGTCGCCGAACCGGTGCATGGCGGTGGACCCGATCGCGCTCGAGGCGATCGGGTCCACCGCATCGGCCTCGTCAGGCTCCGGGTGGCACCAGGGTCACCGGACCAGCTCCCAGTCCTGCGAGCCGTCCGACACCGAGTTCTGCAGGGTGAGTGGCGCTCCGGCGGTCGCGCCCGTCAGATACAGGCTGGTGTTCCTGACGGACTGGAGCCGGTAGAAGCCGTCACTGGTCCTGACGAGGTTCCAGCTGCCGGTGCTGCTGTTGTCGACCCACTGCCCGATCCTCTGACCGACCGTCGCGTTCCCCGTCCAGATGGCCGCCGCGCGTCCGCCCGCCTTGTTCAGCAGCGTGACGCCACCGTTCGGTTCCGTCGTCAGGTGCCAGAACTGGGTGTCCGGGTTCGCCGCCGAGCCGGGGGCCTCCAGCCGGACGTCGGGAACGTCGCCGTTGCCGATGTTGGCGTCGTTGGTCCTGTTCCCAGTACCGATCACCTGGTTCGTTCTGCGATTCACCAACTGGTAGTAGGCACCCTCGGTGTCGCCGAGATCGACCTCGGCGAATCTGAGCGTCGAGGTGCCCTGGTTGTTGAGGATCGAGATGCGGCCCGTTCCCTCGACGTACTGGAGGCTGCGGCTGTAGCCGGCCTGGGAGGTGGTCTGGTACTCCTTCCAGGTGCCGTCGCTGCGTCCGGATTCGTTGACCCAGACGTTGCCGCTGCCCGCGGCGTTGTAGACCAGGCGGCCACCGGGCAGCCTGATGATCACCGGGCTGCCGTTCATCGACAGCGTCCGCGAACCGGTGTCGACCGGCAGTGAGTTGACCCCCGTGCCGGTGGCCGAACCGGTGAAGAACCTGAGCGGGTCGTCGGCGATCCGGTATCTGGTGTTGGCTCCGCCGCCCCAGTACTCGTAAGTGATCATCCACTTGCCGTCGGTCGTGCGGACGACGTTCGTCATGCCCGGCCGGCCGCCGCCGATCTCGGTCTTCCCACCGCCCATGTCCTGGGTCAGGCCGGCGATGTCGACGACGGGAGAGCTCCAGTTCGCGCTGCGGCCGTCCCAGGTCTTGTGCACGAGGATCTGGCCTTGCGAGTCCGGGGCGGTGTCGTTGGCCGGGTCGAGGGTCGGGACGCCGGTGGTCGCGTTGAAGCCGATGTAGTCGTTCTCGTCGGAGTAGTAACAGACGAGCTGGCCTCTGTGGACCATCAGGTAGGGCTCCCAGAGCGGGTCGACCTGCCTGTTCGTGTTGGCGTTCGCGATGTTCTGCCCGACCGCTCCGGCGCTGCCACCCTGCCAGCCTCCGGTGGCGACGATGTTGAGGATGTTCCATGTCGCGCCTTCGTCGGCGCTGGAGTACAGGGCGATCGCCAAGTCCCTGCGGTCGCCGTCGTTGGTGGGCGTCCAGTTCGGGTCGGCCGCCTTGTGCTCCCGGTAGTACTCGTCGTCCCCCGACACCACGGTCGCCAGGAGCAGGGTGCCTTGCCTCAGGTCTCCGACGTCCTGGGGCAGGACATAGAGGTACGGGTTGGTCCAGTTGCTGGTGTACCGCGCGTACCGGGGGTCGTCGGAGATGTACGCGGGCGCCCTGACCTCGGACAGCGGCTGCCATGAGGTGCCGTCGTCGTCGCTCCGGTAGACCGGGAGGGTCTGCCGGTCGGCGCTTCCCGTCGCCGAGACGACGGTGGACCTCTCGAACGCCGCGACCAGACGTCCGCTCGGCAGCTGCGCCGACTTGGGGTAGACCGCGCAGTTGCCGCGTCCCTTCAGACACGGTTCACTGCCGAGCTGGTACAGGGTTCCGCCCGTCGGGTTGTACGCCTGCGCTCCGGACGCGGGTATGGCCAGCATGGCCGACACCGCGGCGAAGGCTCCCAGACCCTTCGCCAACCGTCTTCTGTGCATGGTTGCTCCTTCTCGGGATGACCGTGGTGATGCCCGGGTTCCTCGGTTGCGGGTGATGGGATGTCAGGCGATGTGGTCGGCCACGAGCACGCGTACGTCCCACGGGCCCAGCTCCAGCGCGGTGCCGGCCGGTGCGTGTCGGTCGTCCAGGAGGTCGATGAGATCCGTCGGGGCCGGCACGGTGGCGGGCTCCCAGCTCCAGTTGTGCACGACGTGGACGTGGCGTCCGTCGGGGGAGGTGCCGGTCGTCGCGGTGACGGACGCGGGCAGGTCCTGCCAGCCGCTGCGTGGGGCAGGGGCCAGCCAGGCGGCGAGGGCCCGGGCGAGTTCGCGGCCGGGTACGGTGCCCACGCAGGTGATGCGGCCGGCGCCGTGACGGCGGGTGGTGAGGGCGGGCCAGCGTCCGAAGTGGGGGTGGTCGTAGGTGGCCATCACCTCGGCGTCGGAGACCGTGAGGCATTCGATCCAGCGCGTGGCGGTCGTGTCCGCGGCCGATTCGAGCGGGCCGCCGGCCACCGCGCGGACGGGCACGTCGTGCGTGAGGTTGCTGAACTCGTCATAACTGACTCCCGCCGCTGCCGCCAGGCGTCCCGGTGCCGGTTCGTGCCGGGCCCTGGCCTCCTGGTCGGCGTATCCGGTGCGCGGGCCGAGGACCAAGTGGCCGCCCACCTGCGCGTAGTCGGCCAGCCAGTCGAGGGTCGAGTCCGCGGCGAGATACAGCGCCGGCACGACGAGGACGGGATGGCGGGAGGCGGCTTCGAGGGGCGTGAGTCCCTCGCGCTGTCCGCTCGGGTCGTGCAGTTGGCGGGCGTGGACGATGCGGACCTGGCGGCCGGCGTCGAAGGCGCCGCGGTAGAAGGGGTCGACGATGCGGTGGTAGGCGGCCGGGTCGGGTTCGCCGTCCGGCCTGGCCAGCGGTGGGTACTTCTGCATGAGCCACTTGCTCGGCGTCGAGTGGACCAGGGTGATGTCGGCGTCCGGTTCGAGCCCGGCGACGAGCGGGCCCGCCTTGCCGAACTCCGCACCCAGACGCGCAAGTTCGGCGTAGGTGCGCCCCGGCTGCCCGCTGTGCGGCAGGACACCGCCCCAGTAGGTCTCCGCGCCGAAGCGCAGCGTCTGCCACTGCCAGTACTCGATCATCCGGGCACCGCGTGCGACATGCGCCCAGGCCGCCTGACGCCACTGGCCGTCGTACCCCGGGCGGTTGTCCCAGGCGAAGCCGATGGAGTTCGCGTTGGTCTCGGTGACCAGGAAGGGCGCTTGCCGGGAGGAGAACATCCAGTCGGCGGTCTGGTACATCGACCACACGCCGGTGGTCTTCCAGACCTGCTCATGCTCCTCGGGCGTGGGGTCGGGCAGCAGCAACCCGTCCTGCATGTCGTAGTAGGGGTTGCCGGAGGCGATGTCGAGACGGTCGGTCATCTCGTCGTCCTCCACGCCCTGGCGGGTGTAGGAGATGCACGTCGTGACGAACTGCTCGGGGGAGGCGTACTCGCGGATGATGTCGGCCTGCCAGCCGATGAACTCGGTGACCTGGTGGGCCTGGAACTCCCGCCAGGCGACGTCGTACTGGGGTTGTTCGTTGCCGTCCGGGGTCCACAGGTCGGCCCAGGTGGACAGGCGGTGCGACCAGTAGACCAGGCCCCACTCCTCGTTGAGCGTCTCGACGTCGACGTACTTCTCACGCAGGTGGTCGACGAAGCGCTGGAAGACGCCGTGGTTGTGGAAGAGATGCAGGCCCGGTTCGTTGTCCACCTGCCAGCCGACGACCGCCGGGTGGTCGGCGTACCGTTCCGCGATCCTGCGGATGACCCGCTCGGCGTGGAACCGGAACGCGGGATGGGTGAAGTCGACCTCCTGGCGGGCGCCCCAGCCGATGCGTTCACCGGTGCGCCGCTCGCCCGTGATCTCCGGGTACTGACGGGCCAGCCAGGGCGGCACGGCATACGTCGGGGTGCCGAGGATGACGGCGATGCCGCGTTCGTGGGCGCCGTCCAACACCGGCTGGAGCCAGTCGAGGTCGAACGTCCCGTTCTGCGGCTCCCAGGTCGACCAGACCGACTCGCCCACCCGGATGACGGTGAAGTTCGCCTCGGCCATCAGGTCGAGGTCGGTCTTGAGGCGTTCGTCGGACCGCAGGTCAGGGTCGTAGGCGGGCGTGTACTCGTGGTAGTACGCGGCACCGAACAGAACGCGGGCAGGCAGAGCCGCCATGAAGGAAACCTCCGAAGAAGGGGGAGAGGGTCGGGCTACTGCTTGACGCCGCCGGCGGCCAGGCCGCTCTGCCAGTAGCGCTGGAGCAGGAGGAAGGCCACGACGAGGGGCACGATGGAGAGCGTCGAGCCGGTGACGACGAGCGCGAGCATGTCGCTGTTGGCGCCACCTCCGCCGTTCTGGGCCTGCGCGGCCCAGGAGGACAGGCCGACCGTGATCGGATAGAGGCTGGTGTCGTTGAGCATGATCAGCGGCAGGAAGTAGTTGTTCCAGGTCGCCACCAGGGTGAACAGCAGGACCGTCACCAGGCCCGGCGCCAGCAGCCGCAGGGCGATCCGGAAGAAGATCTTCGTCTCGCCCGCACCGTCGATGCGGGCGGCCTCCAGCAGACTGTCCGGGATGGCGTCGGCCGCGTAGATGCGCATCAGGTAGAGGCCGAACGGGTTGACGAGGGAGGGCAGGATGACGGCCCACGGGGTGTTGACCAGGCCCGCCTTCGCGGAGAGCAGATAGGTCGGGATCGCCAGCGCGGTGGCCGGCACCATGACGGCGCCGAGGACCAGGTTGAAGGCGAGGCGGTCGCCGCGGAAGCGGAACTTGGCGAAGCCGTATCCGCCGGCGGCCGCGAGCAGCGCGGCGCCGACCGCGCTGACCCCGGCGTACAGCACGGTGTTGAGCAGCCAGCGCACGAAGACGCCGTCGTCCTGGGTGAGGGTCTGCTTGATGTTCGCCAGCAGTTGCGGGGTGTCCGAGAACCACAGGCCGAAGCTGTTGAACAGGTCCTGGGTGCTCTTGGTCGAGGCGATGAGCAGCCAGGACAGAGGGAGGAGGAAGTAGGCCAGGGCCGCCAGCATGGCGATGGTGAGCGGGGTGCTGCGACGGGCCTTGCGTCGTGCCGGGTGGGCTGGGCGCGGGGAGTCCTGCGCCGTCGCCGCGACGACGGGAGGGGGAGTGGTGGTGGTCACGGCGTCCTCCTGCGGTTCGCGGTGAGCAGGACGCCGTAGGAGACGATCACGATGAGCAGGCCGAGGAGGAACGAGACCGTGGCCGCGTAGTTGACCTGTTGGCCGGTGAAGGCGAGGGAGTAGGCGTAGAGGTTGGCGGTGTAGGAGCTGCTGATGACGTCCGGGGCGATCTTCATCAGCAGGCTCGGCTCGTTGAAGAGCTGGAAGCTGCCGATCACGGAGAAGAGCAGCGTGAGCATCAACGCCGGCCGGAGCGCGGGCAGTTTGACCGACCAGGCGATCCGCCAGGCGCCGGCCCCGTCCATCGCGGCGGCCTCGTACAGCTCCGTCGGGATCGTGCGCAGGGCGGCGTACAGGATGATCATGTTGTAGCCCACGAACTCCCAGGTCACGATGTTGGCCAGGCTGCCGAGCATCCAGCCGTCGCTGAGGAAGCGGGGGACCGGCAGGTCCAGGTTCCGGCTCAGCTGGGCGAACGGGCCGAAGTCCGGGCCGTACAGATAGCCCCACATGAGCGCGGCGACCACGCTGGGCACCGCGTACGGCACGAAGATGCCCAGCCGGATCACGCGGGCCAGCCGCAGCAGCCCGCTGTCGAGCGCGAGGGCGAACAGCAGCGCGAGCAGCAGCATCCCCGGGACCTGGATGACGAAGAACAGGGCCACGCGGCCGATGCCGTGCAGGAGTTGGGAGTCCCCGAGGGCCTGGACGTAGTTGTCGAGGCCGACGAAGACGGTGCCGCCGATCAGGCGTTCCTGGAAGAGGCTGAGGTAGGCGGCGTAGCCGAGCGGGGCGAGGAAGAGCAGGAGGAACAGCATCAGGAACGGGGCGACGAACAGCGGCCCCGCAGACCGCTGCCGGCGTACGGCGGCCATCTCAGCTCCCCTTGACGGTGAAGCCCTGGCCCTTGGCGTACGTGGTCAGCCGTGACTGCCAGGTGTCGAGGGCGGCGTTCGTGTCGGACCGGTCCGCGAGGGACTTGCCGACGGTCTCCGTCCAGTCGGTGGCCGCCTGGTCGAGGAACGGGGGCCACTGGAACGAGGTGGGGACCGTGGAGCTGATGTCGGCGAAAACCTGGTTGACCTTCTGGCCGCCGTAGAAGGAGGGGGTGTCGCCGGTGAACTCGGCGTCCGAGAGCAGGGACTTGGTGGCCGGGAAGAAGAGCTGTTTGGTGGCGAACATCTTCGTGCTGGCCGGGTCGCTGTTGAGGAACTGGGCGAACTGCGCCGCGGCGATGGCGTTCTTGGTGGACTTGATGACCGCGGTCGTGGAGCCGCCCCAGTTGCCCGAGACCGGCTTGGCGGCGTCCCACTGCGGTAGCGGGGCCGCCCGCCACCTGCCGGTGGTGGACTTGGCGGAGCCGGAGAGGAAGGCCGGTCCCCAAGCGGCGGTCAGCCAGGTGGCGTACTTGCCCTTGTTGAACCCGGCGTACCAGCCGTCGGTGAAGTCCGGGTCGGTGCTGATGACGCCTTCCTTCGCGAGCCCACCCCAGTACGTGCCCAGCTTCTTGGAGACGGCGTCGTCGACACTGATGGAGAGGGTGCTCTTGCCCGAAGTCGCATACGGTTCGGCGCCCGCCTGCCACAGCAGACCGTGCCAGGCGGCGGGCTCGTTCGCCGCGAGGTTGGTCAGGTAGACGTCGGGGTCAGCCTGGTGGAGCTTGCGCGCCGCCGCCGCGAACTCGTCCCAGGTCGCGGGCACTTGGATGCCGTGCTTGTCGAAGATGTCCTTGCGGTACAGCATGCCCATCGGGCCGGTGTCCTGCGGTATGGCCCAGACCTCACCGTCAGGACCGCTGACCTGACCCCACGTCCAGTCCACGAACCGCTCCCTGAGCGCCGAGGCGCCGTACGGTGCCAGGTTCAGCAGACTGCTGGTGATCGTGAAGGTGGGGATCGCCTGGTACTCGATCTGCGCGAGGTCCGGAGCGCCGGTGCCGGCCTTCAGAGCCGTGCGCAGCTTGGTGTAGTGGGCAACGCCCTGACCGGCGTTGACGACCTTGACCTTGATCGCGGGGTACTTCTTCTCGAAGAGCGCGACCTCTTGGTCGATGTCGGGGACCCAGGTCCAGAACGTCAGCTGGGTCGGCGTCTTCATCGCCTTGTCGATGTCGGCCTGGCTGACCGGCTCCGCGGCGCCGGACGCGCCGCCGGAGTCACCGCCGCCGCAGGCGGTGAGGGCGGCGCCGAGGGACAGGGCCCCCGTGGTGGCGAGGAAGAGCCGACGGCTCATGGGTGAAGGGCTGGATGTGGACATGGTGGACTCCCGCCGGTGGCAAGGGTGGAGGCGCGCCCGGTTGAGGCGTGCGGAACGAGAGGGAGGGCTCGAGTGAGCCGGCAAGGGGCACAGAGATGGCCCTGGCCGGATGAGCGTCCCAGTGCCCTGCCCTCGGGGGACGTCCCTGTCGAGAGGGAAGGAGACCGCCGGGGGAAGGGGACGGGACGGGGAACTTCTGCGGCGAACCCGCGTATCGGCCGCGCTGTGAGGGGAGAGGGGACGCGTCTGCCGTGCGACGGGGTTTCCACGCACTGGGGGACGCCGTTTGGGCGCGGACGGTGGGGCAGGGGATCTGCGGCGGCTCGCCTTGCGATCCCGTGCCGGGCGGCGAAGGGTTTCGTCGGGGCTGGTCAGTCGTGCATGGAGGTGCCTGTGTCCGGGGCCGGATGGTGTGGGCCCCCGCGCCGACGGCGGGTGTGCCCTGTCGGCGTCCGGGTGGGTGGGGGAGCTGTCGAGGCACGGACCACGAGGTCGATCGGCGGATCACTCGCGGGCAAGGGATCCGCCTGAGGACTCTCGATGAGGTGCACGAGGCGTTTGATTCCCTCTTGCGCCACGACGTCGAAAGGCTGACGCACCGTGGTGAGAGGTGGCGTCACATAGGCCGCTACGGGGATGTCGTCGAAGCCGACGACGCTGACATCGTCCGGCACGCGTCGGCCGGCCTCGGTCAGCGCTCGGATGAGGCCGATCGCCATGTCGTCGTTGGCGGCGAAGACCGCGGTCATCTCTGCGACAGCGGCCAGTTCGCGGCCGGCCGCGTAGCCGGAGGACGCTGACCAGTCTCCCTCGATGGGAGCGGGCACCGGCCTGCCGTTCTCGGCGAGCGCGGACTGCCAGCCCGTCACCCGGTCCCGGGCGGCGAACCACCGTTGCGGACCGGAGACGTGATGGACCGTCTCGTGCCCCAGGTCCAGCAGGTGCTGGGTGGCGGCGTGTGCCATCGCGGCCGCGCCGACCCCGGCGGCCAGTGCCTTCGGCCCGGACAATGGTGGGGCGCCCAGCACGAGGACCGGTATGTCGACACGGGTCGCGAGCTCTCCGTCCTGCCCGTCGTCGATCGGCTCGGAGATGACGATGCCGTCCACGCCCTGGTCGAGGAGCGAGTCGACGGCCCCGCCGGTTCCGGCGGGGTCACCCTCCATGGTGTTGACCACCCGCAGGGTGTATCCCGTGTCCCTGACGGCGCGCTCGACTCCCATAAGGAGTGAGGCGGGCCCGTACAGCGCGGTTCCCAACGTCACGACCCCGATGGACCGGGAACGTCCGGACGCCAGGGCGCGCGCGGCGTTGTTGAGCCGGTAGCCGAGTTCTTCGGCGGCTTCGAGGACGCGCCTGCGTACGTCGGCGGAGACGTACGGCTCGTTGTTGAAGACCCGGGACACCGTCTTCTGCGAAACACCGGCCAGCCGGGCCACGTCCACACTGCGCGGTGCGCCGGAGCCGCCGCCCCGTCCTTCCCCTCGCGTCATGGTGTCTCCCGATGATCATGCGCCGACGTCGGCCGAGTTGGCTTGACTGCGCTGTCTGACTGCGCAGCCATGTCTACGCAGTCAGACGAGGGACGTCAAGAGCCTGGAACACATTCGTAACTCCGGACGAACCGCGCGTGACAGGGAAGAGCGCGCTGCGGCGCGTACCGTCCGGCGCCTGCGCACCCTCAAAATCACTTTGTCAGCCCTCCTCGTGCTCGCCCTCACCGCCGGCCTCGTCGCCTGGCAGCAGAGTCGGAGATCGCCGCGGCCGCCGACTTCACACTGACCGCCGAAGACCTGGCCCGCATCGCCGAGATCGCCCCCGTGAGCGGCCTCGGCGGAAGCCGGGAGCGACGCCCGCACACACCGTGTGGAACCGGTGTGCCGCCGCCGGCCGGGCGGTGTTGTCCGCCGGCCGGCGGCGGGGGTCGCGCGGGTCCTCAGGACGTCCGGTGGGTGCGGCTCACATCCGGGCGTACGGCAGAGGGGACAGTGTCTCGAACGGAAGCCGGACGGTGGTGGCCGTCCCGGTGTCCGCGTTGGCGGTGCGCAGGGCGGTCAGTTCCTCCGCCGTCAGCGCGCGCCGCACCAGGCGGAACTCGTCCAGGGAGCCCTTGAGCCGGTCGGCGCCGTCCGGTCTGGCCCCCAGGTGGAGATTGAGCACGGCGAAGCCGTCCTCGTACGTCACCGAGCCGGCCGGAGCGGTGGCCTCGCCGGCCGGTCCTCCGTCCACCGACAGGCTCAGCTTCCCGCCCGAGCGCTGGAGCACCACATGGTGCCAGGCGCCGTCACCGAAGGCGTGGGCCGCGCTGCCGTCGCCGGCGTAGACGGTGGTGGTGGCCGTGTCGGTCTGCAGCACGGCGGCGAGCCGGTCCTGGCCCGGCTGGGCCCGCAGCCACAGCTGCCGCTCGGCGCCGCCGACGCCGTACGCCCAGAAGACGACCTGGTTGGCGCTCGTCTGCCCGGCCGTGTAGCGCAGCCACGTCGCCACGGTGAAGTCACCGGAGCCGAGGGCCTCGTCCGCGCCGTACGGCAGCTCGACGGAGTCGTCCGTGCCGTCCAGGGGAAGCCCCGCGCCGAACCTGCCGCCGCCCGCCGCGGCCGCGGGCTGGGTTCCGCCTCGGACGAAGGCGTGGTTGCAGTGCACCGAGGAGTCCGGGGTCGCCGGGCCCGCGGCCGGCCTGGCCACCAGGTGGGACTCGGTGTGGCCGTTCTCCATGGACCACGACAGGGCGGGCCTGTCGGCCGGGTAGCCGCCACCGGAGCCGACGGCGGACTGCGCGATCCTCGTCAGCTCGGTCGCCGTGAACGCGCGCTTGTAGAGCCGCGCCTCGTCCAGGGAGCCGGTGAGCACATCGAGGTTGCCCGGCTTGGAGCCGATCCTCAGCCCCTCCGGCGTCGCCGTGGAGGTGAGCGCACCGGACAGTCCGCTCGCCTCGGCGGCCGCGGTTCCGTCCACGCTCAGCCGCAGGGTGCCACCGCTGCGGGTGAGCGCCAGCAGGTGCCAGGCGCCGTCCCCGAAGGCGGCCGACGGGCCGGGGTCGGTCAGCGCCACCTGCACCGCGCCCGCGGGCGTCTCCGCCCAGGCGAGCAGCCGCCGCTGGGACGGCTGCGCCCGCACCCACAGCGAGGGCTCGCCGGAGACCGAGCCGTAGGCCCACAGCAGCGCGGCGTTCGCGTCGGTCTCGGTCAGGGAGTGCCGGAACCACAGGGTGTAGGTGAAGTCGCCGGAGCCGACGTCGAGGGTCGGCAGATACGGCACCTGGACACCGGGACGGGACGCCGAGACGGAGATCGCTCCCTTGCCCACCCGGCCGGCCACCTCGGTGGGCACCCCGCCGAGCAGCGTGCCGTCGGCGCAGTGCCCCGAGACGTCGTCCTCGATCGCGACCGTGGTCAGCGCGGCCGTGTCGGCCGTGTCGATCACCTGGAACGGCAGCCGCGCCCCGAGCGGAGCGTCCGCCGAGGTGGCTTCGCTCCCCGTGCGCAACTCGGCGAGCTGGGCATCCGTCAGCGCGCCGCGGTACACCCGGAACTCGTCCAGGCCGCCGCTGAAGGGGTCACCGGCCGCGGTGTCGGGCTTGGCCCCGAGCCGGATCCCGTCGACACCGGCGGCGCGGTCGGCGCTGACCGACCCGGCCACCCCGGTGGCCTGCGCGGAGGACGTGCCGTCCACCGACAGCGTGATCCGTCCGCCGCTGCGCACCAGCGTCAGATGGTGCCAGGCGTCGTCGCCGAAGGCGGTCGACGGACCGGGGTCGGTCAGGGCCACGGAGGCGGCGCCGCCGGTGCCCTGCACCCAGGCGTACAGCCGGTTCTGGCCGGGCTGGGCGCGCACCCACACCTGTGGTTGCGTCGCGCCGTACCCGTACGCCCACATCAGCACCCGCTGCTGGGTCTCGCCGGGCTGCGCCTTGTACTTGAAGAACAGCGAGTAGGTGAAGTCGCCGTCGCGCGGGTCGATCTCCGGCGTGTACGGCAGGTCGGCGTACTCGCCGGTGGCGTCGAGGGCCAGGCCCTGGCCCAGGCGGCCGGCGCCGAGCGCCGAACCCCCGGCGAGATGGGCGTCGTTGGCGTTGAGCGTCGTGTCAGGGGTGGTGCGGCCCGCGGCCGGGGAGGCCTGCGGGTGCACCTTGCCGGTGAAGGTGCCCGGCACGCCGGCCGCCGCCGGGGTGAAGCGGTTGAAGTAGATGTTGGCCGCGGAGAAGCCGTCGCCGCCCTCGTAGACCAGGCCGATCTCGCCGTCGGTCAGCTCCACCAGGTCCGAGTAGCCGGCCCGCTTGGCGTTGATCTGCGCGGCGTCGTGCCAGGTCGTGCCGCGGTCCGTGGAGTAGCGGATCCGCATGTTCTGGCGGTCCGTCGGGTGCGAGGGCGCCGAGAGGACGAGCGTGTCACCGGGCGTGGCCCGGTACGTCTGCTCCAGCGCCAGCACCGAGGCCTGCACCTCGGGCGTGGTGAGCGAGGGCACGATCTGCTGCGCGGGCACGGTCGCGCCGGAGTCGGTGCTGACGGCGTGCGTCCGGTGCCCGGACGACGCGGCACCGTTGTTGTTGCGGGCGTTGATGTACAGGTGCCCGTTGTCGAGTTCGGCGACGGTCGGCTCGCCCGGCAGCAGCCCGGGCCCGAAGGAGTCGGCCGTGGCGCTCGCGAACCACTCGTCGCCGTTGTCGCTGTAGAGCACCCCGACGAGCTGGGGATCCTGACCGGACTGCGGCGGGGACTCGTACGCCCCGACCACCAGCCGGCCTGCCTTGTCGCCGCGCTTGAGCTGGATGCCGTGCGCGGGGCCGGTGCCGAACCAGCCGTCCTGCGGGTTCGACAGCCGCGGCAGTGGCTTCGGCGCGCCGAAGGTCAGCCCGTCGTCGGTGCTGCGCTGGACGCGCGGCAGCCGTTTGCCGCCCGGCTCGGCCGGTTCCGACGTGGACAGCAGATGGACGTCGCCGGTGCGCAGGTCGGCCACGGGGGAGGGGTTGCCGCGCGTGTAGGGCGTCAGCGGGTCGGTGTCGCTGCCGGCGAGCACCACGCGGACGGGGCCCCAGGTGCGGCCGCCGTTGGTGGAGCGGCGCATGACGATGTCGATCGCGCCCCGGTCGGCGCAGGAGGGCGAGCGGCGGCCCTCGGCGAAGGCGAGCAGCGCGCCCGTCTTCGTACGGACGATCGTGGGGATGCGGAAACAGCCGTATCCGGCGGTTCCGGAGCGGAAGAGGATCTGTTCGGTCCCGATGAGGCCGTCCGTCGACAGCTGTGTGCCGCTCGCGGCGGCGGGCGGGGCGACGGCTCCGAGGAGGGTCAGGGTCAGGGTGACGAGGGCGGCGCCGAGGCCGCGTACAGGTAGCCGGAACAGGGCGGTGCCAACCTTTCTCGTGTGGTGAGGAGCCGGCCGTAAGCGCACGGCCGCCCGGCCCCGCCCCGCCCCGTGCCGGGACGGAAGCGAACGGGGCGGGGCGGGCGGCGCCGGGGGCGGGGCGTGGCGGCCGCCGGGCCGCCACGGCCTCCTCTGGGGTGTGGTCACTCGGCCGGCGGGGTGGGCAGCTCGCTGCCCTGGAAGTCCGGCACGTCGGCCTCGGCGCGCATCGCGCTGAACGAAGAGGTCTGCTGGACCTGGTAGATGCGGGTCTGGTTGTCGGAGGTACGGAAGGTGTAGGCCCAGGTCGGGCCGGTGGGGTTGGTGTAGGTGAAGGCGGTCGGCTCGGTGGCCGAGGACTCGAAGCTCACCTGCTGCCAGGCGCGCCAGACACCGCTGCCCTGGGCGGTCTCGCCGGTGTTGTGGACGTAGCCGTCGGTGCCGCGGACGACGATCTCGGTGAGGCCGGTCAGGGGGGAGATGACGGCGCTGGGGGAGCCCTGCGCGGTGATGCCGGCGACGGTCTCCCAGGCCCCGTACGCCCCGCCCTCGGCGGACTGGGCGGCGGTGACCACGTTGCCGTTCGCGTCCGTTCCGAAGACGCGTATGCGGTAGCCGGGGTAGACGACGACGGACGGCTGGCCGGCGATGGCCTGGGTGCCCATGCCGGTCCACGCCGAGAGCGTGCCTCCCTCCTTGAAGAGGGCGGTGGCGAGGGTGCCGTCGGCCTTCTTGCCGAAGAGCTGGATGCCGTCGCGCACGGTGACGGCGGTGAGGGGGCCGGTGAAGCCGGTGCCGGACAGCGGCATCCAGCCCATGAAGTCGACGTTGGCGCGCTGCTGGATGCGGTACCAGGGCTTGCCGTTCGCGTCGAGGGCGAACTGGGTCATCAGCCCGCTGGGGGTCTTGCCGGTGACGGCGTGCTGCTTCATGGCGCCCGCGAGGTCGATCCAGTTGCCCCAGTCGGCGGAGCTCTTGGCGGTCTGGTTGCGCTGCCAGATGCTGCCGGAGGTGTTGTGGGAGGTGACGACGACGCGGCCGTCGGTGTGCTCGGAGAGCGAGGGCCGGCCGGTGAACGCCTCCTGGCCCGAGATCACCGTCCACTGGGCGCCGTTGATGTCGGCCGGGTCGGTGCGGCCGTGGACCAGGCGGCCGATGTTGTCGGTGTAGGCGAGCTCCAGCTTGCCGTCCGACGCCTGCATGACGGAGTTGGGCGTGTACGACTCCAGCGCCACCGGGGTGGCGGCGGGCGTGTGGTTGACGTTGAGCCGGCAGATGTCGGGCCCCGCCGAGACCGAGACGAAGCCGGCCCAGCCGGACGCCTCGACCTGCTTGTTGTAGACGGGCCAGTCGCGGATGTCCTCGTCGAAGCGGTAGTACGTGACCGCGCCGCCGCCCTTGACACGGAACAGGGTGTCACCGCCGTACGACGGCATGAACTTGGTGTCGCTCCAGTCGGCGGAGGACTCCAGCACATGGCGTTCGATCCAGCGCTGGCTGGTGTAGTCGTAGCGCGAGCGGTAGAGCTTGCCGTCGGTCGCGTCACGGCCGTAGATCACCCCGCGGTCGGCCGCGAAGATGGCGTCGTAGTTCCAGCCCATGTCGACGATCTTGCCGCTGCCCTCGACGAACTCGTTGGCGGCCGCGTCGTAGCGGTACCAGCGCAGGTCGTTGGTGGTGCCGGAGAGCGTCCAGATGTAGCCGCCGCGGTCGATGGTGATGTCGTCGATCCGGTCGGCGGCCCGGAACGCGGTGAAGCTGGAGCTGATCTTCCGGTGGTGGACGTCCCAGGTGTTGGTGGAGCTGACCCGGTGGCTGTAGTACAGCCCGTCCGACTTGATGCCGTAGAAGGTCGCGCCGGGCCCGGCGAGCATGTGGCCGTAGCCGGTCCAGGTGGTGTCGATGGTGCTGCTGGCGGGCAGGGCGTTGCCGGTCGCCGGGTCCGGCATGTCGGTTCTGTTGAGCTTGCCGGCGGAATCCAGGGTGTACGTCGCCCCGTTCGCGCCGCAGGTCAGCGACACGGCGGCCGACGCGGGAGCGGAGGGCAGCGCGCCGGTGAGCGGGAGCACGGTCGTCAGGGCCGTGGCCAGAGCGGTGGCGGAGATGACTGCGCGAGCTGAAATCCGGTTCATGGCGTGGACGTTAAGCGTCCGAAGGTGAACGCTGCCGTTTCTGCCAGGTGAACAAAGGTCTCTGATAGGGATCTTGAAGGTAAACGACGGAGCAAACAAGCCATCTGTGCTGGTCATTGACGGGAAATCAACTGGCAAAAAGAACCTCGTTCCTCTTGTCGGCCGCTCGAATGTGGGGTGCGCCCGAGCCGTCGGCAGTGATCGGGCCGCGGCGATGTCGGCCGACTCCGGGTGTCGTATGAATGCCGCGTGGATTCGCCGTGTCTCTGTGTTGAACACAGTTCCCCCAGGGTTTCGCCCGCCGTGGCTGCCGGTGGAAACCCCCTCTGGGGCCGAGTCGCAAGTGGCGCACGGGAAATCCGTGTTCGGGTCGAGAGGCAGTGATCACGATGGGATAACGCCCAGATGAATGGACTGGTCAATGAGTCGACAACGAGTCCGGCGAACAGTCAGGCTCCCCCCCGATCATCCGTTCGTCCCTTGGGGGGGCCGTGCCGGCGTACCGGAGACACGCGCGCAAGTTCCTGATGCCGAGACTCCTGCGTTCCCGTTGGGGCAAGGCCATCGCCCTCGCCGTGACGGCGGTCATCGCCTTCGGTTCACTCGCCATCGGCGGGGCGGGGTTCCCCCTCTTCCCGGAGAAGCCGGCCGCCGCCAAGGGCCCCGGCCAGCGCTGGGGCAGTGCCGAGGGGCTCAGCCACTTCGCGGATGGCCCGCGCAACGACGAGGCGCCGCGGTCCCTGCGCGCCAAGTACCCGCTGAAGAGCCCGCCCGCCGCCCGGCCCACGGCCCGGAAGAACACGGTCGAGGTCAGCACGCCGGCCCCCGCACAGGTCAAGGGCTACGACCGCAGGACGAGCAAGGAGATCGTCGCGGAGCGGGACGCCCACAGCCGGACCTACACCAACGAGGACGGCACCCGCACCAGCGAGATCTCCACCGACCCGATCAACTACCGGGACCAGCACGGGACCTGGCGGCCCATCGACAGCGCGCTGGTGGAGCAGACCGGCGGCTGGGCGAACGCCGCCGACTCCGTGGCCCTGCGCTTCGCCGGCCGGGCCGACGCCGCGGAGCTCGCCTCCGTCACCCTGCCGTCCGGTGAGTCCTTCGGCTACGGGCTGAGCGGCGCCGCCGCCGTGGCCGGCACCGCCGACGGTGCCCGGGTCGCTTACCAGCAGGTGCTTCCCGAGACCGACCTCTGGCTCGACTCGCAGGCCGGCGGCGTCA
>NZ_BQUN01000105.1 GCF_026008495.1 Streptomyces sp. A012304 | reverse complement strand
CCGGCCGTCCGGGCGTCCTCGCGGGCGCGGACCGCGTCGTTGAACACGACGCGGGCGCACCCGAACGCCCTGGCCAGCGAGGCCTGCTGAGCGGCGTCCGGGTACAGGCGGAAGCTGTACCGAAGCTGCATGACGATCACACTAGGCACGTCGAACCCACGCCGTAACCGGGAACATCCGAGCGAGCCGTCACCGTCACCAAGCAGGGTCCGGCTCCGCCGGAACGTCACCGCGACGCTCCGCGTCGCGACCACCAGAT
>NZ_BQUN01000104.1:1646-8858 GCF_026008495.1 Streptomyces sp. A012304 | reverse complement strand
GACTCCCCGGCCCGCCCGCCTGCCACCCCCGGCCCACCCCCCGGCCCCTGGACCACCCCCGCAGCTCGCCTACCCCCGTGTCACCCGCACCCGGTGGTTCCCCTCCAGGTCGGCCCCCGCCACCGTGATGCGGATGTCGTTTCTCGAGTCCCTGAAGGTCTCGCCGGGGGCGAAGGGGGCGTCGGAGAGTTCCGCGTGGACGTTGGGGCTGCGGGTGCAGCCGCCGCTGCCGCGGCGGGAGTCGTGGACCTTTATCGGCCCCATGCCGGTGTCGACGCCCGCGTCGACCTTGTAGACGAGGACGCCGGGGCGGCAGACGGCCTCGTCGTTCCCGCCGTGGGTGCGCAGTTCGACGGCGTAGCCGGTGCGCCGGTCGAGGGGGACGAAGACCAGCTTGGGGCCGCCGGCGCGGAAGAGGGGCGTGAGGGTGTACTCGTGCGTGCCGGGGTCGGCCGCGCAGCGGACCTGTTCCGTGTCCAGCCAGCCCAGTTTCCACTTGTGCCAGCCGAGCAGGTCGTTGTTGGCGCCCCAGTCCTCGCTCATGATGTCCCAGTGGCCGACCGCGCCTCCGCCCTCCTGGGTGTAGAGGTCGGGCAGCCCGAAGACATGGCCGTTCTCGTGCGGCAGGACGCGGTAGCCGGTGCGGTCGTAGGAGCCGGAGCCGTCGTCCTGGCGGGAATAGACGAAGGAGGCGTTCGCGACGGGGACGCCGTCGGCGACCGGCGCCTCGGGGTTGCCGGCGAACGTCACCGACAGGACGGTGTCCAGCGCGGAGGGGCCGGCGTTCGGGGTGACCAGCACGTTCAGGAGGTCGTACGTCCGGAAGTCCACGGTCGGGTCGGCGGCGGCCACGATGTCCTGGACCAGCTCCCGGTAGCCGGGGTCGAAGGGCGCGCCGCGCTCTATGCCGTACGCCTTGAACGGTCTGGGCATGCGCAGCCAGTGGGGGAGCGGGGCCTCCGGGCGGTAGTCGAGGCGGCCGTAGGAGGCGGTGCGGAACCACTCCCGGGTCTGCGGGAAGAACTCGTGGAACCGGTCGGTCGCCTTGCCGGGGCCGGGCGCGTCCGGGAAGTCGATCATCAGGGTGAGGGCGTGGACGGTGCCCGTGGAGCGCGCGTAGCCGCCGGTGGTGGGGACGCCCTCGGACATCTGGACGGTCGTGGCGCCGCTGATCATGCAGGGGGCGAGGGCGGAGGTGCGGGCCAGTGAGACCGGGCCCGCGCCGGCCGGTGCCGGGGCGGGGGCGAGGCGCGCGGTTCCGGCGGAGGTGCTCACGGCGAGGGTCAGCGCGGTCACGCAGACGAGGGCGGCCGCACGGCGTGGGCGCGAGCCGCCGGGGCGTATGCGTCGGTGGAGCGGCTCCCAGGGCCGGGAAGGCCGGGTGGTCCGGTGGCCTGTCCCGGGTCGCTCAGGCTGCGGCTGCATGCAGGGACCCTTCGCTCCGGGCAGCCGCCGGTCACTGGCTGCACTTTTCCCTTCACTCTCCGTCAGGTTCTGTGGGGGTGCGCGTCGGGTCGGCCGATCGTGGGTTACTGGAGAGTAGGAGAAGGTGTGATCCAGAACACGCCAAAAGTTTCGGCTCAGGTGAAATAACCGGGGATCGCTTCCCCGTTTAGCCCTGTGTCCGACCGAAACGGGGAGAGCTTCCCCGGATGGGTCCCCCGTGCCGGCCATCGGGTTCCCGTACGCGTGACCGGGTTCCCGTACGCATCACCGGTTCCCGTACGCGTCATCGGGTTCCCGTACCAGTCATTGGAGTGCACCGTGCAGACCGCAGCCCCCGAGCAGCGCAAGGCGACCCGGCCGCGCGCCGACGCCCTGCGCAACCGGGAGCGGATCGTCACCGCCGCCCGCGAGATGTTCGTCGAACTCGGACCCGGCGTGCCGCTCGACGACATCGCCCGCCGGGCCGGCGTCGGCAACGCCACGGTGTACCGCAACTTCCCCGACCGCGACGCGCTGGTCCGCGAGGTCGTCTGTTCCGTCATGGACCGGACGGCCGACGCGGCCCGGCGGGCGCTCGCGGAGACGGGTGACGCCTTCGGCGCGCTGGAGCACTTCGTGCACACGGCCGCCGACGAACGCATCGGCGCGCTGTGCCCGATGGTCGCCAGTACGTTCGACGCGAACCACCCCGACCTGGAGGCCGCCCGGGTGCGCGCCGAGCGGCTGATCGGGGAGGTCATGGAGCGCGCCCGCAGCGCGGGGCAGCTCCGCGACGACGTCGGCATCGGTGACCTGATGGTCGCCGTCGCCCAGCTCAGCCGGCCCCCGGCGGGCACCGGCTGCGGGAACGTCGACCGGTTCGTCCACCGTCATCTCCAGCTGTTCCTGGACGGACTGCGGGCCCCGGCCCGATCCGTGCTGCCGGGCGCGGCCGTGACCATGGAGGACCTGCGCCAGGCCTGAACCGACTCCCGACCTCCGACCTCCGACCCTCTCAGCCCCTCCACAGTCGCTCGCACGCACACGTCAGCACTCACGCACGCACACGCTTGCACGCACACCAGCGGGCCCCGAACTCCGCCTCTTCGCACGCTTTCAACCCTTTTTTCCGTCACGAAGTCCCGAAGTGGGTACCCCCATGTCTGAAACAGCCAGCAAGGCTCCCGGCGTCCCCCAGGCGGACCCGGGCCGCTGGAAAGCGCTCGTGTTCATCGCGCTCGCCCAGCTGATGGTCGTCCTCGACGCGACCATCGTGAACATCGCCCTGCCCTCCGCCCAGCAGGACCTGGGCATATCCGACGGCAACCGCCAGTGGGTGGTCACCGCCTACGCGCTCGCCTTCGGCGGTCTGCTGCTCTTCGGCGGACGCATCGCCGACCTGTGGGGCCGCAAGCGGGCCTTCCTCGTCGGTCTGGTCGGCTTCGCCGCGGCCTCCGCGCTGGGCGGTGCGGCAACCAACGAGGCCATGATGTTCGGCGCCCGCGCCCTCCAGGGTGTCTTCGGCGCCCTCCTCGCGCCCGCCGCGCTCTCCCTGCTCGCGGTGATGTTCACCGACGCCAAGGAGCGCGCCAAGGCGTTCGGCATCTACGGCGCGATCGCCGGTGGCGGCGGTGCCGTCGGTCTGATCCTCGGCGGTTTCCTCACCGAGTACCTGGACTGGCGCTGGACGTTCTACGTCAACATCCCGTTCGCCGTGATCGCCGCGGCCGGTGCCTGGTTCGTCATCCGTGAGCCGCAGGGCGGCCGCAACCGCTCCGCCCTCGACATCCCGGGCGTCGTCCTGTCCACCCTCGGCCTGGTGGCCCTGGTCTACGGCTTCACCCGCGCCGAGTCCGACGGCTGGAGCGACTCGCTCACCATCGGCATGTTCGTCGCGTCCGCCGTCCTGCTGGCCACCTTCGTGGCCGTGGAGGCGAAGGTCGCGCACCCGCTGCTGCCGCTGCGCGTGATCACCGAGCGCAACCGCGGCGGGGTGTACCTCTCGCTGGGTCTCGCCATCATCGCGATGTTCGGGCTGTTCCTCTTCCTGACCTACTACCTCCAGGTCGTGAAGGGCTACTCCCCGGTGCGGACCGGCTTCGCCTTCCTGCCCATGATCGTGGGCATGATCACCGGCTCCACGCAGATCGGCACGCGTCTGATGACCCGGGTCGCCCCCCGTCTGCTGATGGGCCCCGGCTTCCTGGTCGCCGCGCTCGGCATGCTGCTGCTGACGCGGATGGAGATCGACTCCTCCTACACGGCCCTGCTGCTGCCGGCCATGCTCCTGCTCGGCCTGGGCATGGGTACGGCGTTCATGCCGGCGATGTCCCTGGCCACCCAGGGTGTCGAGGCGCGTGACGCCGGCGTGGCCTCCGCGATGGTCAACACCTCGCAGCAGGTGGGCGGCGCCATCGGCACCGCCCTGCTGAACACCGTCGCCGCCTCCGCGACCACGTCCTACATCACCGACCACATCGCGGGCGCCGCCTCCCGGCCGCAGCAGCAGCTGGTCCAGCTGGAGGGCATGGTGCAGGGGTACACCACCGCGATCTGGTTCGCCGTCGGCATCCTGGTCGTCGCCGCCGCGATCGCCCTGACCTTCGTCAACGCCGGCCGCCCGGACATGGGCGCGGTCACCGGCTCGGGCGCGGCCGAGGGTGCCGAGGACGAGGTGCCGGTGCCGGTGGTGGCCCACTGAGGCACCGGCCTCGTGCGACGGGAGTGACGGAGTGACGGGAGCACCCCGGAGTGTCTCTTCTGGTGCCCCTTCGAGCATCTCCTTGAGTACCTGAGGAAGTACTTCCTCAGGTGCTTCAGAAGTACTTCCTGAAGTACTTCCTCAGGTACTTCCTCGAGTACCTCTTCGGACCGGATCTGCCCGGGTGGTGGCGCTCAGCGCAGCCAGGGCAGGTCCGCCCCCGCTTCGTTGGGCTGAAGGCCCTCGGCGACGATCTGCATGATCTCGCCGAGGGTCTTCTGCTGTTCGGGGGTCAGCCGGTCGAACAGCGCCTGGCGTACGGCGGCCACATGTCCGGGGGCGTTGCGTCGCAGCACCTCCAGGCCGGCGTCCGTGAGCACCGCGAACTGGCCCCGCTTGTCCGAGGGGCAGTCCTCGCGCCGGACCCAGCCGTTCTTCTCCAGGCGGGCGATGGCGTGGGACAGCCGGGAGCGGGTGATCTTCGACTTCATCGCCAGCTCGGTCATCCGAAGCCGTCGTTGCGGGGCCTCGGCGAGGCCGACGAGGAGGCCGTAATAGATGTGCGGCATGCCCGCATCACGCTGGAGCTGGCGGTCGAGATGGTCCTCCAGGAGGGTGGTTGCGTGCAGGTAGGAGCGCCAGACGCGCTGCTCCTCTGCGGTGAGCCACTGGGGCTCTTCAGCGGATGGGGATGCCTTCATGTACTCCACTGTAAAGGTCGTGTCCTTGAAATTTAAACAAACGACGCCTAGGGTGGTGTCACCAAATGATTTAGATTTAAAGCAGTGCGGCCCTCGCGGGCTGCGGCAACCCGACGAACCCGACGAACCCGAAGAGTGAAGAGCAGGGAGTCACCACCATGTCCGCCGACACGCGGGAGCGCATGCCCGCCCTGTACCTCAGCCACGGCGCACCGCCGCTCGCCGACGACCCTGTCTGGCCCGGCCAGCTCGCCGCCTGGTCCGCCGACCTGCCGCGCCCCAAGGCGATCCTCATCGTCTCCGCCCACTGGGAGGAGGCCCCCCTCGCCCTCGGCGCGGTCGAGACGGTCCCCCTGGTCTACGACTTCTGGGGCTTCCCCGAGCACTACTACCGGGTCACGTACGAGGCTCCCGGCGCCCCCGCGCTCGCCGAGGCCGTCCGCAAGCTGCTGCGCGCCCCCGGCACGCCCGTCCAGGACATCCCCGACCGCGGCCTCGACCACGGCGCCTACGTCCCGCTGGTGGAGATGTTCCCGGCCGCCGACATCCCCGTCCTGCAGATCTCCATGCCCACCCTGGACCCGGTGCGGCTCATGGAGATCGGCCGCAGGCTCGCGCCGCTGCGCGAGGAGGGTGTGCTGATCGTCGGCTCCGGCTTCTTCACCCACAACCTGGCCGCGCTGCGTCACACGGGTCCGGGCGTGCCCGCCTGGTCCGCCGAGTTCGACGACTGGGGCCGGCGCGCCATGGAGAGCCGGGACTGGGACTCCCTGCTGGACTTCCTGAACAAGGCCCCGGCCGGCCAGTACGCCCACCCGCGCACCGAGCACTTCGCCCCGCTGTTCGTGACCATGGGCGCGGCGGAGGTCTCCGGCGAGCTGGACGCGCAGAAGTCGGTGATCGACGGGTTCTGGATGGGGCTGGCGAAGAGGTCGGTGCAGTTCGGCTGAGTCCTGGCCGATAAACGCCGTGTAGGGCCTGGCTGGGAATCCCCTGTGAACAGGCGCCCGCGGCAACCAAGGGCCGGTACGGGCCGTCTTCAAGGGTGGGAGGACGGCGAAAGATGCCGCTCTTCCGGAGCGAAGACAAGTGAAAACAGCGAAGACAAGCGACGACAGCGGTATCCAATGTGACAGACGTCTCACATACGGGGTCACAGAGGTGCGTGGGAGCTGTGAGGACGGCCTCGACTCCCCGCCTGACCTGCACCTCCGTACGTCGCGACGCCGGCGCCGCGCCCGCGCGGCCCGACAGGGTACTGCAAGATCAGAAAAAATGAGGGGCGGGTTGGGAATTCTGTCCTGATTCCAGTCGTTGTTTCCATCGGATGCAGGGCACCCGAGGAGAGTCCCGGTGAGAGTCCCGGGAGGACCCGAGCGGTGTCCGGTGTCCACGGACCACCCGCTGACCCCACCATCGCAAGGGAGCACGCATGGCAACCCGTGCCGTCGCCCGTCGTCAGTCCGCCACCGGCGAGACGGCCGACGCGGCAAGCAGCGCTCGCGTCCACGGCGGCGAGATCGCCGACCGCGATCTGGTCGGCATGTACCTCGACGAGATCGCGCGCACACCACTGCTCGACGCCGCCAAGGAAGTCGAGTTGTCGCAGATCATCGAGGCGGGTGTGTTCGCGCAGCAGGTCCTCGACGGATACGAGGAGTCCAAGGCGGACGCCTCCCGCGAGGAGCTGGAGGCACTCGTCCGCGAGGGTGAGCGTGCCAAGGACGTCTTCATCCGTTCCAATCTCCGGCTGGTCGTCGCGGTCGCCCGCCGCTACCCGCGCAGCGGCCTGCCCCTGCTCGACCTGATCCAGGAGGGCAACGCCGGCCTGGTGCGCGCGGTCGAGAAGTTCGACTACCGCAAGGGCTTCAAGTTCTCGACGTACGCCACCTGGTGGATCCGTCAGGCGATCACCCGCTCCATAGCGGACCAGTCGCGCACGATCCGCCTGCCCGTCCACCTGGTGGAGGAGCTGGGCCGCATCCGCCGCGTCCAGCGCGAGTTCAACCGTGAGCACGGCCGCGACCCGGAGCCCGCCGAGATCGCCACCGAGCTCGGCTCCTCCGCGGAGCGCGTCATCGACGTGCTGGACTGGGCCCGCGACCCGGTCTCGCTGAACATGGCGGTGGACGACGAGGGCGAGACGCAGTTCGGCGACCTGCTGGAGGACACCTCCGCGGTCTCCCCGGAGCAGTCCGTCCTGACGCTGCTGCGCAGCGAGGAACTCGACGGCCTGATCGACCGCCTCGACCCGCGCACGGCCTCCATCATCAAGATGCGCTACGGCATCGAGGACGGCCGTGAGCGGACCCTGACCGAGGTCGGCAAGGAGCACGGCCTCACCCGGGAGCGCATCCGGCAGATCGAGAAGCACGCCCTGCTGGA
>NZ_BQUN01000104.1:0-1524 GCF_026008495.1 Streptomyces sp. A012304 | reverse complement strand
CCCCCCGGCCCGCCCCCGGGCACGGACGTCTTCGCCACCGGCGTACGCGGGTACGCGGGGTGGCGAAAGTCCGCGCAAACATGGCGGTACAACGCCGCTTCAAACGCCAGGAGCGGGGGAACAAGACTTCAGGGCACGGGAGTTCGGACCGATCGGACCCTGAAGCCCTCCCTGAACGGCCCCACCCTGAGCCAAGTCCCGACGCACATCCCCCCCGGCGCCGGGACTTCCCGAGCCGGGCTTCGGCGCCTCCCCCCCAGGCGCCGGGGCCCGGCTCCACTTCCGCGCGGGCGGGTCCGCGCGGCCGTGAGCGACGCGGGGCATGCTGAGGTGGGCGGGGCACCCCGTACCTGAACCACGGGGTGGCCCGCCCGGATGGCAGATTCTGCCACATGGGCATAGCCTGCCGATGTGATCAGCTCCACCCCCCGTCCGGCCTCCGCTTCCCTCACCGAGCGGCGCAAAGCGGCCACCCGGATGGAGATCGCCAGGGCCGCGGCCGGCCTCTTCGTGAGCCGTGGCCTGAGAGCGACCCGCGCGGAGGACATCGCCCAGGCCGCCGGGATCGCGCCCCGCACCTTCTACCGGTACTTCGCCACGAAGGAGGAGGCCGTCGCCCCCCTCTACGCGGCGGGCGCCGAACGCTGGACGGAAGCGGTCCGCGAGGCCCCGGCCGGGCTGCCCCTCCCGGCGGCCCTGGAACACGCCGTACGGCACACCCTCACGCCCGGCGGCGCCGTGTCGGCCGCTTCCTGGGAGTGGGTGCGCACCCTGATCCGCCTCGCCAGGACCGTCCCCGCCCTGGGCAAGGTCTGGGCGGAGCTCTGCCTCACGTCGGAGGAGGAGCTGGCGGGGGTGCTGGCGGAGAGGGACCGGGCAGCCGGCTCTTCGGCAGGCTCTGCCGGCTCGCCAGGGGCCTCCGCCTACTCGCCAGGGGCCTCTGCCGACTCATCAGGGGCCGGTGTCGACGCCTCTGCCGGCGCAGGCGTCTCTTCCGGCCCTTTCGCGGCCGGGGACCCCGCCGCCCCCGTCGCTCCTGCCGAGCGCTTCACCTCCACTCAGCGCTTCACCGCCGCCGTCGCGAGTGCCGCGGTGCGGGTGGCGGTGGAGAGCTGGGCCATGGCGGACGGTCCGGCGGACGGCCCCGAGGGTCCGGCCGAGTTGGCGCTGCGGAACCTGGCGGTCCTGCGGGGGATCGGCTGGGGGGAGCAGGGCCAGAGGCCGTGACCAGAAGCACGCCAGGCAACCCCTAGCGGCCCGCCCGCTCCAGCCTCCCGCCCAACTCCCGTACACACGCCCGCAGTTGCTCAGGCGCCCGCACGGTGAACTCGCACCCCAGTGTCACCAGCCGGAACGCCAGCCACTCCACCGGGTCCCCGGTCGTCCCCCGCAGACGGCACCGCACGGAGCCGGCCCCGGCTCCGGCCCCGGCCTCAGAACCAGCCCCGGCCCCGGCCCCGGCTCCGGTTCCGGCTCCGGCCCCGGGACCGCCCCCCGCCCCGGCCCCCACCTCGGGACCGCCCC
>NZ_BQUN01000103.1:57584-267038 GCF_026008495.1 Streptomyces sp. A012304 | reverse complement strand
CGGGGGTGGCTGGGGTGGTGGGGGTGGGCAGCAGGGGCGGGACTGCTGGCGACCGTGCTCCCGTACGGGGGCGGCGCGTCGTACGGCGCCGGGTGGGCGTCCGCTGCGGCGTCGAGGTCGCCGGTCGTGTCGACGCGTCCGCCGTCGGGATCGACGGGCGGTGTGGTGTCGCCTTCGTCTTCGCCTTCGCCAGTCGTATCGATGCGGTCCTCGGCGGGATCGACGCGGTCCTCGGCCGGGTCGACGCGCCCGGCCGAACGGACGCCTGGGGCCGGGGCGCCGCCTGGGGCGGGATCGACCCCGGGGGCGGGGCCGACAGCTGTGGCCGGGGCGCGGTCCGCCTCGGCCCACGCCTCCGCTTCTGCTGGGCCGAGGTCCGCGGCGGGGTCGACGTACGCCGCCTCGTCGTACGGGCCCGTCTCGGCGTCGGTCTCCCCCTCCTCGTCTCCCTCCGCCGCCGGCCGCCGCGCCGGGAGCCGGGCCGGGGAGGGGCGGGTGCGGCCCGGGCGGAGCGAGCTGAGGGTCGGCGGGGAGGACGGCGAGGACCCCGTGGAGGAACCGGTGGAGGAGACCAGTGCCGGGGACGACCCGCAGGAGGCCGGACTCGTGCCCTCCGCCTCCGCTCGGGCCGTGGCCGCCGACGAGCGGCCCGTCGGCCGCATGCTGCGGATCCTGCCCCTCGGCAGCGGCCTGGTCCTCATCGGCCTCGGCCTGGGCCTCGCCTTCCTCGGCCTGCGGCTGCGGCGCGGCTGAGGAGACCGGCAGACCTACGGGGTGACCAGGAGGACCTTGCCGATGTGGCCGCTGTCCTCGATGACCCGGTGGGCGGTGGCCGCGTCGGTCATCGGGATCCGGCGGTCGACGACGGGCCGGACATGACCGGCGGAGAGCAGGGGCCAGACGTGCTCGCGCACGGCCGCGACGATCGCCGCCTTCTCGCCGAGGGGCCGCGCCCGCAGCGTCGTCGCGCTGATCGCGGCCCGCTTGGCGAGGAGCGCGCCGATGTTCAGCTCGCCCTTGACGCCTCCCTGCATGCCGATGATCGCGAGGCGCCCGTTGACGGCGAGGCTGTGGACGTTGCGCTCCAGGTACTTGGCGCCCATGTTGTCGAGGATGACATCCGCGCCGGCACCGTCCGTCGCCTGCTTCAGCTCGGCGACGAAGTCCTGCTCGCGGTAGTTGATCAGGACGTCCGCGCCCAGCTCGGCGCACCGCCGCAGCTTCTCCTCACTGCCCGCCGTCACGGCGACCTTCGCGCCGACGGCCTTCGCCAGCTGGATCGCCATGGTGCCGATGCCGCTGGAACCGCCGTGCACGAGGAGCGTCTCGCCGGGGCGCAGGTGGGCGATCATGAAGACGTTCGACCAGACCGTGCAGGTCACCTCGGGCAGCGCCGCGGCCTGCACGATGTCGATCCCCTTCGGGACGGGCAGCAGCTGGCCGGCCGGAACGGCGACCTTCTCGGCGTAACCGCCACCGGCCAGTAGGGCACACACCTCGTCACCGACGGCCCAGCCGGAGACCCCCGGGCCGAGCGCGGCGACACGGCCGGAGCACTCCAGGCCGGGGTAGGGCGACGTGCCCGGCGGCGGGTCGTAGAAGCCCTGCCGTTGCAGCAGGTCGGCACGGTTGACGGCGCTGGCCGCCACCTCGACCAGGACCTCGCCCTCGCCGGGTACGGGATCGGGGACCTCGTCCCACACCAGCGCCTCGGGACCACCAGGTTCGGGAATCGTGATCGCATGCATGGGAGGGACGCTACTCCTCGGTCCCGGGTCGCACTCGCGTACGTCATTGGACCGGTCCTTCGGGAAATCCCTGTGCGGGACCGATGAGTTTGCGCGACGGTGAAGGTCTCCCCATGCGTAACCCAAGTGCGTGGAAGGACTCCCCATGAGCCAGCACACCCCCGGCTTGGCCATCGAGACCGCGGGTCTGGTCAAGACGTTCGGCGAGACCAGGGCGGTGGACGGCGTCGACCTGGCCGTCCCGACCGGCACGGTCTACGGCGTCCTCGGCCCCAACGGCGCCGGCAAGACCACCACCGTGAAGATGCTCGCCACGCTTCTGCGGCCCGACGGCGGCGAAGCCCATGTCTTCGGCCACGACGTGGTGCGCGAGGCCGACGAGGTGCGCGGCCGGGTCAGTCTCACCGGCCAGTACGCGTCCGTGGACGAAGACCTCACCGGCACCGAGAACCTGGTGCTGCTGGGCCGGCTCCTCGGACACGCCAAGAGGGCCGCGCGGGAGCGCTCCGGGCAGCTGCTGGAGGCGTTCGGGCTCACCGACGCGGCCGGAAAACAGGTCAAGCACTACTCGGGCGGCATGCGGCGCCGCATCGACATCGCCGCGTCCATCCTCAGCACGCCCGACCTGCTCTTCCTCGACGAGCCGACGACCGGCCTCGACCCGCGCAGCCGCAACCAGGTGTGGGACATCGTGCGGGCGGTGGTCGCGCAGGGCACCACCGTGCTGCTGACCACGCAGTACCTGGACGAGGCCGACCAGCTGGCGTCGCGGATCGCCGTCATCGACCGCGGCAAGGTGATCGCCGAGGGCACGAAGGGCGAGCTGAAGGCGTCCGTCGGCGCCGGCACCGTCCATCTGCGGCTGCGGGACGCCGCCCAGCGGTCGGAGGCGGCCGAGGTGCTGCGCAGGATGCTGGACGCGCGTGTGCAGCCCGAACCGGACCCGGTGGCGCTCACGGCACGGCTTGCCGCGGCGGCGAGCGACACGGCCGCCGAGCAGGCCGCGCGGGCCCTCGGTGAGCTGGCCCGGGCGGGCATCACCGTCGACAACTTCTCGCTGGGGCAGCCCAGCCTGGACGAGGTGTTCCTCGCCCTCACCGGACACGACACCCACGAAGCGGCCGACGACGTGAAGAACGAGGTGGCGGCATGAGCACCGCGACGACCAACGACGCCCAGGAACTCGCCCCCGTCAGCGCCGACTCCCTCGCCGCGCTGCTCGTGTCGAAGGAACGGCCGCCGCGCCCGAGCGCCTGGTCGGCCTCGCTCACCTTCGGCTGGCGGGCCATCCTGAAGATCAAACACGTGCCGGAGCAGCTCTTCGACGTCACGGCGTTCCCGATCATGATGGTGTTGATGTACACGTACCTGTTCGGTGGCGCCCTGGCCGGGTCGCCGAAGGAGTACATCCAGTTCCTGCTGCCGGGCATCCTGGTGATGTCGGTCGTGATGATCACCATGTACACGGGTGTCTCGGTGAACACCGACATCGAGAAGGGCGTCTTCGACCGCTTCCGGTCACTGCCGATCTGGCGGCCGTCCACGATGGTCGGCTACCTCCTCGGTGACGCGCTGCGCTACACCATCGCCTCCGTGGTGATGCTGACCGTCGGCATGATCCTCGGCTACCGGCCGGACGGCGGGGTCGTCGGCGTGGCCGCCGGGATCGCCCTGCTGATCGTCTTCTCGTTCGCGTTCTCGTGGATCTGGACGATGTTCGGGCTGCTGCTGCGCACCGAGAAGTCGGTGATGGGCGTCAGCATGATGGTGATCTTCCCGCTGACCTTCCTGTCCAACGTGTTCGTCGACCCGAAGACCATGCCGGGCTGGCTCCAGGCGTTCGTCAACAACAGCCCGGTCACCCATCTGTCCTCCGCGGTGCGCGGGCTGATGGCGGGTGACTGGCCGACCGCCGAGATCGCCTGGTCGCTGGGGTGGGCGGGCCTGTTCGTGCTGGTTTTCGGGCCGGTGACGATGCGGCTGTACAACCGCAAGTAGGCGCCTGGCGCAAGTAGACCGTGGGTCAGAGGCGGGGTGCCGTCGGAGGCGGCGGCGGCACACGCACGATCGTGACCAACCGGTCCGTCAGCTCCAGGACACCGACGGCCGGGTCGTCGTAGGCGAGGACCCGGTGACCGCGGACGACGCTCACCACCAGGTCCTCCGTCTCACGCGGCGTGCGCCCCGCCTCGGCCTTGGTGACCGGGCGTTCGACGATGTCGAGGCCGCTGCCCTGATGCATCAGGTTCTCCATGACCCGGCCGGCCGCGGGGCTGAGCACCGACAGGCCCAGCAGCCGCCCGGCCGCTCCAGCGCTGGTCACGACCTCGTCGGCGCCGGACTGCCGCAGCAGCGGCGCGTTCTCCTCCTCCCGGACCGCGGCCACGATCTTCGCGCGGGGATTGAGCTGGCGGGCCGTCAGCGCCACCAGGACGGCCGTGTCGTCGCGCTCGGTCGCGATGATGATCCGTCCCGCCCGTTGCACCTCGGCCCGCCGCAGCACGTCACCGCGCGTCCCGTCCCCGAGCACGGCCTCGTACCCCTCGGCCTTCGCCGCGTCGACCATCTTCGAACCAGGGTCGATCACGACGACCTGTTCTTTCCGCAGGCCAGACGCACAGACGGTCCGAATCGCGGACCGCCCCTTCGTGCCGAAGCCGACGACGACAGTGTGGTCGCGCAAGGGGGACCTCCGGGATGCTGAGCGAAACCTGTGTGCGGGCACGTGTTGCTTGCTGACGGGTGAGAGCCCGCCCGCGACCATGGTGCCCATCGACCGGATCACCGCCACAGGGGGGCACGCGATGCGCGAACAGGAACGACAGCCCGAGCCGGGCAGGGCTTCTCTTCTGAGGTTGCTCTGGCGCCGCTCGCGCACCGAGGCCCGCGACGACGCCGAAGCGGGCCGCGCCATCACCATGCCACTGCAGAGCGGCCTCCCGCCGCTCCAGCAGGTGCTGCGCCGCCTCGCCATGGGCCTGCTCGTCCTCGCCCTCACCACATTGATCGTCTACGCCGACCACGAGGGCTACAACGACAATTCCGACGGCTCCCTCGACTTCCTCGACGCCGCCTACTACGCCACCGTCACCCTCTCCACCACCGGATACGGCGACATCACGCCCGTCAGCGACGCGGCCCGACTCGTCAACATCCTGGTCATCACCCCGCTGCGGGTGCTGTTCCTGATCATCCTGGTCGGCACGACCCTCGAAGTGCTCACCGAGCGCACCCGGCAACAGGTCCGTGTCCACCGCTGGCGCACCCGCACCCATGACCACGTCGTGGTCGTCGGATACGGCACGAAGGGCCGCCACGCCATCGAGACGCTCATCGGCCAGGGCATTCCCAAGGAACGCATCGTCGTGGTGGACTCCCAGAGCAAGGCCGCGCAGGCCGCCGGAGACGACGGGCTGGTGTCGGTGACCGGGGACGCCACCCGCTCCGAGACACTCCTCAAGGCCGAGGCCCAGCGCGCCTCCCGGGTGATCGTCGCCCCGCAGCGCGACGACACTTCCGCCCTGGTCACACTCACCGCCCGTCAGCTGAACCGGCGCGCCACGATCGTCGTCGCAGCCCGCGAGGACGAGAACGTGCCGCTGCTCAAGCAGAGCGGCGCGGACACCGTGATCACCAGCTCCAGCTCCGCCGGCCGTCTGCTCGGAGTCTCCATGGTCAGCCCGACCGTGGGCCGGACCCTGGAGGACCTCATGACCCTCGGCAGCGGGCTGGAGCTCATCGAACGCCCCATCACCGAGGACGAGGTGGGGAAGTCGCCACGCGCCTGCCCTGACCTGGTCCTGGCCGTCCTCCGAGGCAGGGACCTGCTGGAGTTCGCCGACCCCCGGCTGCAGAACCTCAAGCTGGGGGATCACGTCATCACGGTGAGCCGGGCCGCGACCAGCGAGCAGGTCTGAAAAGACCTGAGGACGTTTCACGTGAAACCGATGAGAGGAGCCATCCGGGTGTTTCACGTGAAACACGGCTCGGACGGCCCACTCTGGATGTTTCACGTGAAACAGGACTCGACCCCGGCAGCTGCCCACGGCAAGTCCAGCATCTCCGTCTCCTGACCCGACCGCGCACCACCCGGCGGTACGACGGCGAGGGCGTCCGCCGCCGCGATGCCCCGCAGCATCGCCGGGCCGTTGTAGTGCAGCGGCACGGCATGGTCACCCCGCAGGACGACGGGGACGAGCCGGGTGTCCTGCGGATGCCCGTGAATCGCGTCCCGCAGGGGCAGCGCGTACGGCTCCGGCGCAGGGCGGGCGGCGAGGGCTCGCAGCAGGGGCTCGGCCAGCGTCAGTAGTCCGGAGACGGCCGCGAGGGGGTTGCCGGGCAGCCCGACGAGGTGCTGGTCGTCCCTGATGCGGGCGAGGAGCATCGGGTGGCCGGGGCGCACCTTGACACCGTCGACGAGGAGGTCGGCCCCGATACGGCGCAGGACGGGGTGCACATGGTCGACCGGTCCGGCGGCCGTGCCGCCGGTGGTGACGATCAGGTCGGCCTCAGAGGTCGTCAGGGCCTGGTGCAGGGCCTCCGCGTCGTCACCGAGGCGGCGCAGGGCCACGACCTCGGCCCCCAGCGCCCGCAGCCAGGGGGGCAGCATCGGGCCGAGGGCGTCCCGGATCAGGCCGTCGTGGGGTCGGCCCTCGGTGAGCAGTTCGTCGCCCAGGACGAGCAGCTCGACCCGGGGCCGGGGGACGGCGGCCAGCGTGTCGTATCCGGCGGCCGCGGCGAGCCCGAGCACCGCCGGAGTCACCACGGCCCCGGTGGGCAGCAGGAGGTCGCCGCTGCGGCACTCCTGGCCGCGCGGCCGGATGTCCTGGCCGTGCTGGATCTCGCGGGTCGGATGCAGCCGGTTCTTCTCGTCGGTACGGCCGTGTTCGCTGCGCAGGACGGCCGTGGTGTCCGGGGGGATTCGGGCGCCGGTGGCGATCCGGACGGCCTCGCCGTCGATGAGGGGCGCGGGCTCGGCGTGCCCGGCGAGGACACCCTCGTCCCGTACGGCCCAGGGGCCTGGACCGGCGACCGCCCAGCCGTCCATCGCGGAGGTGTCGAAGGAGGGCAGGTCGGTGAGGGCGGTGAGAGGGGCGGCGAGGGTGAGCCCGAGGGCGTCGCCGAGGGTGACGGAGACGGGGGTGCGGCGGGTCGCGGAGCGTGCGGCGCGGGCGGCGATCGTCCGCGCCTCGGCCCACGGGGTGGCGTGGTGGCGGGCCTTGTGGGCGTGCGGGGGGTGGGCGTCGTGGTGCTCGCCGGGCGCGGGTGACGCGGCGGGCGCGGGGGAACCGCCGCCGGCCGGGCGGGTGGGGCCGTTGTCGTCCTTCACGAGGGCGAGCACCTCCTCGACGTCGAGGTCCTCGACGTCTTGGCCGTCCCGGATGCCGGGGGCGGTCATCCGGCGTCCGGGCGGGTGTCGGGGGTGGCGTCGGGGGCCACGTCGGGCTGCTGGGTGCCGGGGGCGCTGCCCGGGCCGGGCGCCGCGGTGCCGTCGGCTTCGGCGGCCCAGCGCGCCGCGAGGGCGACGGCCTTGCGGGTGGCCTCGGCGACGGCCTCGGGGCCGCCCTGGGCCCGGGCGGCCGCGTAGCCGACCAGGAAGGTGGTCAGCGGGGCCGCGGGCCGGGCCACTCCGTGGGCGGCGTCACGGGCGAGGTCGAGGAGGGCGCCGGTGTCGACGTCGAGGTCGATGCCCAGCTCGTCCTTGACTGCGGAAATCCATTCATCCAACACGTGGCCATGCTCCCTGATACGTGCCCTGGCGGTGGCGATGTCGTCCCAGGTGTCGCAGTCGAAGGACGCGACGGGGTCGGGGACGCGGGTGAGGTGGAGGCCGGCGGTCAGCCGGCGCAGGGGCAGCCCGGTGAGGCCGTCGGGTCCGGCGCCGAGCAGCGCCAGTCCATGGCGCAGGGCTGCGGTGCGGTACGCGGCGACGAGCGGCTGGTCGCGGCCGTCGGCGTCGGTGAGCAGCGCGCCGTCGGCTCCGCTGGTGCGCAGGGCGGTCAGCAGCCGCCGTACGGTGTCCGCCGCGAGGAAGGGCAGGTCGGCGGAGAGGACGAGGACGACGTCCTCGGTGGTGTGGGCGAGGCCGGCGCCGAGAGCGGCGAGGGGTCCCGCTCCGGGCGGGTCCTCGCGCGCCCACCGCACGGGCCGGGCGGTGGGCCGGGGATCGGCGACCACGACGGTCGTGCGGGCGTCGGCGCAGGCGCCCAGCACCCGGTCGAGCAGCGCTCGCCCGCCCACCCGGACGCCGGGCTTGTCGGCGCCGCCGAGCCGCCGGGCTCCGCCGCCGGCGAGCACGACGGCGTCATGGGCGCCGAAGCCGCTGCGGGCGGCGGCTTCGGCGGCCTGCCGGGGCTCGCTGCGGGCGGCTTCGGCGGCCTGCCCGGGCTCGTTCGAGGTCACCCCCCGAGTATGCGCGGCGCCCGCGTCACGGGGAACGCGGGAGCGGCCGCGCGATCACAGGGTGCGCAGCAGCACCGCCGGCTGTTCCACGCAGTCCGCGACGTCCCGCAGGAAGCCGCCCGCCGTGCCGCCGTCGCACACCCGGTGGTCGAAGGTGAGGGAGAGCTGCACGACCTGGCGCACCGCCAGCTCTCCCTCGTGCACCCACGGCTTGGGGACGATACGGCCGACACCGAGCATGGCGGCCTCGGGGTGGTTGATGATCGGCGTGGAGCCGTCGACGCCGAACACGCCGTAGTTGTTCAGAGTGAACGTCCCGCCGGTCAGGTCGCTCGGGGTGAGGGTGCCGGCGCGGGCCGCCTCGGTGAGCCGGGCGAACTCCGCGCAGAGGCCCTCGGTGTCCCGGGCGTGCGCGTCGCGGACGACGGGGACGACGAGCCCCCGCTCCGTCTGCGCGGCGAAGCCGAGGTGGACGTGGTCGAAGCGGACGACCTCCCGGGCCTCCTGGTCGACGGTGGAGTTCAGCTCCGGGAAGCGGGCCAGGGCCGCGGTGCAGATGCGGGCCAGCAGTGCGAGGACGGAGATCTTCGGTCCCCCGGCCGCGTTCATGGCCGCGCGGGCGCGCATCAGCTCCGTCGCGTCGGCGTCCACCCAGCAGGTCGCGTCGGGGATCTCGCGCCGGCTGCGGGAGAGCTTGTCGGCGACGGCGCCCCGGATGCCCTTGAGCGGGATGCGGGTGCCGGCGGAGGCGGGGGCGAGTGCGGGGGCCGGAGGCAGGGCCGCCTCCTGCGGGCCGGTGAGGGCGGCGGCGGGCGCCGGTGCCATGGCCTCCTGCGGCCGGGCGGGTGCGGGGGCGCGGCCCTGGGCGGCGGCGGCCCGCAGCGCGTACTCGACGTCGGCCCGCAGGATCAGCCCGTCGGGTCCGGAGCCGGTCAGCTCCCTGAGGTCGAGGCCGTTCTCGCGGGCGAGCCTGCGCACGAGGGGCGAGATGACGGGCACCGGCCCGTCCGCCACGTCGGTCGTGGAGGCCTGCCCGTTCGCCGTCGCGGGCGCCTGGGACACGGCGGGCGCCGGCCGTGCCGGGCGTACCCGGCGGCGGCGCGCGGGCGCCTCCGACGTGCCGTATCCGACGAGCACGTTGCCCGAGCCCTGGGTCTGCGCGCCGTCCTGGGCGGCATCCGTGGCCGGCGCGCCGACCGCGACCGTGATCAGCGGGGCGCCGACGGGCAGTTCCGTGCCCTCCTCGCCGAAGCGGGCGGTGACCACGCCGCCGTAGGGGCAGGGCACCTCGACCATCGCCTTCGCGGTCTCCACCTCGACGACCGGCTGGTCGACGGCGACCACATCGCCGACCTGGACCAGCCAGCGCACGATCTCCGCCTCGGTGAGCCCCTCCCCGAGGTCGGGCAGCTTGAACTCCAGCACCTGTGCCATCAGCTCTCGGCCTCCCACTGCAGACGCGCCACGGCGTCCAGGATGCGGTCGACGCCGGGCAGATGGTGGCGCTCCAGCATCGGCGGCGGGTAGGGGATGTCGAATCCGGCCACGCGCAGCACAGGTGCCTCCAGGTGGTGGAAGCAGCGCTCCGTGACACGGGCCGCGATCTCCCCGCCCGGGCCTGCGAAGGAGCCCGATTCGTGGACGACGACCGCGCGTCCGGTCCGCCGTACGGAGGCGGAGACCGTCTCGTCGTCGAACGGCACCAGGGAGCGCAGGTCGACGACTTCGAGGTCCCAGCCCTCGGCCCGTGCCGCCTCGGCGGCTTCGAGGCAGACGGGCACCGACGGCCCGTACGTGATGAGGGTGGCGCTCCGGCCCGAGCGCCGCACCACCGCGCGGCCGATGGGTTCAACGGTCTGTGGGTCCTCGGGGTTCCAGGCGTCCTTGGACCAGTACAGGCGCTTGGGTTCGAGGACGACGACCGGGTCGTCGGAGGCGATGGCGGCGCGCAGCAGGCCGTAGGCGTCGGCGACGGTGGCGGGCGTGACGACGTGCAGGCCGGGGGTGGCCATGTAGTACGCCTCGGAGGAGTCGCTGTGGTGCTCGACGCCGCCGATGCCGCCGCCGTAGGGGACGCGGATCGTGATCGGCAGGGGCATGCGGCCGCGGGTGCGGTTGCGCATGCGGGCCACATGGCTGACGAGCTGCTCGAACGCCGGGTAGGCGAAGGCGTCGAACTGCATCTCCACGACCGGGCGCAGGCCGTACATGGCCATGCCGACGGCCGTGCCGAGGATGCCGGCCTCGGCGAGCGGGGTGTCGGTGCAGCGGTCCTCGCCGAACTCCTTGGCGAGTCCGTCGGTGACCCGGAAGACGCCGCCGAGGGTGCCTACGTCCTCGCCCAGGACGTGCACGGACGGGTCCGCGGCCATCGCGTCGCGCAGCGCGCGTGTGAGGGCCTGCGCCATGGTGGCGGGCTTCACGGCGACGGTGGTCATCAGTGCGTCCCTTCCTTTTCCGCGTCCAGCTCGGCCCGCAGCTGGGCGCGCTGCTCGCGCAGTTGGGGCGTGGGTTCGGCGTAGACGTGGTCGAACAGGTCCATGGGGTCGAGCGTCGCGTCCTGGTTCATGCGGGCCCGCAGGTCGGCGGCGAGGGTCTCGGCGTCGTCCCGCGCGGCCTGCCGCGTCTCGTCGTCGAGCAGCCCGCGCGCGGTCATCTCGCGCTCCAGCAGCAGGATCGGGTCGTGCTCGCGCCAGGTCTCGACCTCGGCGTCGACGCGGTAGCGGGTCGCGTCGTCGGCGTTGGTGTGGGCCTCGACGCGGTAGGTGACGGCCTCCACGAGCGTCGGGCCGCCGCCCGCGCGCGCGTGCCGTACCGCCTCGCTCAGCACCTGGTGGACGGCCGCCGCGTCGTTGCCGTCGACCAGGCGGCCCGGCATGCCGTACCCGACGGCCTTGTGGGCCAGGGAGGGCGCGGCGGTCTGCTTGGCGAGCGGGACGGAGATCGCGAAGCCGTTGTTCTGGACGAGGAAGACGACCGGTGCCTGCCAGACGGCGGCGAAGTTCAGCGCCTCGTGGAAGTCGCCCTCGCTGGTGCCGCCGTCGCCGACCATGGCGAGCGCGACCACGTCGTCGCCCTTGAGACGCGCCGCGTGGGCGAGGCCGACGGCGTGCGGCAGCTGGGTGGCGAGAGGCGTGCACAGCGGGGCCACGCGGTGCTCGTACGGGTCGTAGCCGGTGTGCCAGTCGCCGCGCAGCAGGGTCAGCGCCTCGACGGGGTCCACTCCGCGCGCGACGACCGCGAGGGTGTCGCGATAGCTGGGGAAGAGCCAGTCGCGCTCCTCGAGCACCAGCGCGGCGGCGACCTCGCAGGCCTCCTGGCCGGTGCTGGAGGGGTAGACGGCCAGACGGCCCTGCTTGGTGAGGGCGGTGGCCTGCGCGTTGTAGCGGCGGCCACGCACCAGCTGGGCGTAGAGCCGGCGCAGCAGCTCGGGGTCGGCCTGCGCGGCGGCCTCGGTGCCGAGGACGCGGTACGGCTCCGCGTCGGGCAGCAGCGGCGCGGGGTCGGTTCGGGGCTGCCAGGCGGGCGGCGGTGTCGGCCGGTACGCGCCCCGCTGCTCCATGACCGTCATGACGGCACCTCCTCATGGGAGTGGCTACAGGAGACCCGCCGGCTGTGACGCGCCTCACCTACCGATTGTTCGGTCGTCGGCACATTTTGGCTACAGGCACCCTCAGGCTGTGGACAAACGGTTCTGCACAGCCTGTGATGGACGCAGGACGTCCACGGCGGAAAGGTGGGGGGACATGACGGCTGAACAAATGGCCGAAGGATCCGACGGCGACAGCCGGCTTCCCCCGCCCCGCCCCCTGGACGCCATCGATCAGGACATCCTCCAGATGCTCCAGGCGGACGGCCGGGCCTCGATACGGTCCGTCGCCGAACGGGTGCACGTCTCCCGCGCCAACGCCTACGCGCGGATCAACCGGCTGGTCGAGGACGGCGTCATCCGTGGCTTCGGCGCCCGCGTCGACCATGAGCGCGCGGGACACGGCACGTCCGCCTACATCACCCTGAAGATCGTGCAGAACTCCTGGCGGACGGTGCGCGAGCAGCTCAGACGGCTGCCCGGCGCCTCCCACATCGCCCTCGTCGGGGGCGATTTCGATGTCCTGCTCCTGGTGCACACCCCTGACAACAGGGCACTGCGCGAGCTGGTGCTCACCCGTCTCCAGGCGATCCCCGAGGTGCTCAGCACCCGCACCCTGCTGGTGTTCGAGGAGGAGGACCTGGAACCGCAGGGCTGAGGTCAGCTCTCGTAGCGCAGCCCGGTGAAGACCAGCCGCACCACGGCGTCCGCCACTTCCCGCTCGCCCATCCCCCGGCCGTCCGGGCGGTACCACTCGACGATCGAGTTGATCATCCCGAAGACCAGCCTGGTCGCCAGGCGCGGCTCCATGTCGCAGCGCAGGCTGCCGTCGGCGACGGCCGCCTTGAGCAGGGCGGCGACCCGGTGGTCGAAGTCCCGGCGCCGCTCCAGGGCCCACCGCTCGGTGTCGGTGTTGCCCCGCACGCGCAGCAGCAGCGTCACATAGGGCAGCTCGGCTATGAGCACCTCGACCATGCGCCGGACGACGTACTCCAGGCGGTCGGCGGGGTGGTCCGCGCGCGCGGGCTCCTCGTCGAGGATCCCGAACAGGCCGTCCAGCGCCCGGCTGACCGCGCGGCGCAGCAGCTCCTCCTTGCCGGCCACGTGGTGGTATATCGACGACTTGGAGATACCGGCCGCCTTGGACAGGTGCTCCATGGAGGTGCCGTCGTAGCCGCGCTCGTTGAAGACCTGCACGGCGACCGCCAGCAGCGTCTCCGGGGTGTAGGTGTCGCGCTTGGCGGTGGTCACGAGGCGCCCTCCCGCTTCTCGGTGGCGTAGGAGTGCTTGTAGAGCGCGAGGGACGGCGCGTAGCGGCCGGAGGGGTCTCGCTGGTGCAGGTCGTCCAGGAGCGCGCAGGCCCAGCTGCGGCCCAGGCGGCGGCTCCACTCGAAGGGCCCCAGGGGGTAGTTCACGCCGAGGCGCATCGCGGTGTCGATGTCCTCCTCGGTGGCCACGCCCTTGGCGACGGCGTCGTGCGCGAGGTCGACGATCCGCGCGACCGTACGGGCCACGATCATGCCGGGGACGTCACCGATGACGCTGACCTCCTTGCCGAGCGCCTGGAACAGACCGATGGCCTCGGACAGGGCCTGCGCGGAGGTTTCCTGGGAGGCGGAAAGAGCGATGCGGGTGGCCTTGCGGTAGTCCAGGGCGAGGTCGAAGTAGACGACGTCGCGGAACTCCACCGAGGTCTGCCCGTCGGCCAGCGCGAGCTGTCCGTCGCCGGGCAGCACCAGGCGGGTGCCGTGGTCCTCGTCCTCCTCGCGCACCTGGATGCCCGCCTCGCGGATCATCGCGATCAGCTCGGACGCGGGGCCCAGGTCGCCCTCGGCGACGACGTACGCGGGCGGCTGGTGCTTCTCCGCGGTGTGCGGTTCGGCGCGCTCGGCGCCTTCCCGGTAGTCGTACCAGCCCTGGCCGCTCTTGCGGCCCAGGCGCCCGGACTCGACCAGACGGCGCTGGGCGAGGGAGGGGGTGAAGCGCACGTCCTGGAAGAAGGACTGCCACACGGAGTGCGTGACCGACTCGTTGACGTCCTGCCCGATCAGGTCGGTCAGCTCGAACGCGCCCATCCGGAACCCGCCGGACTCGCGCAGGACCGCGTCGATGGTGGCGGGGTCGGCGCCCTGCGCCTCGTAGACCGCGAAGGCCTCGGCGTAGAAGGGCCGCGCGATGCGGTTGACGATGAAGCCGGGGGTGTCGGCGCAGGCGACCGGCGTCTTGCCCCAGGCGCGGGCGGTCTCGTACGCGCGCGTGGCCGAGCTGACGTCGGTGGCGAAGCCGGAGACGACCTCGACCAGCGGCAGCAGCGGCGCGGGGTTGAAGAAGTGCAGCCCCACGAAGCGGCCGGGGTTGCGCAGGGCGCCGCCGATGGCCGTCACCGACAGGGACGAGGTGTTGGTGGCGAGCAGACAGTCCTCGCCGACGACCTCCTCCACCTGGCGGAACAGTTCCTGCTTGACGTCCAGCCGCTCCAGGACGGCCTCGACCACCAGGGCACAGTCCGCGAGGTCGGCGAGGCTCTCCACGGGCACCAGGCGGGCCCGGGCGGCGTCCCGGTCGGCGCTGGTGAGGCGGTCCTTCTCGACGAGCCGGTCGAGGCGGGCGCCGATCGCGGCGGCCGCTTCCCCGGCGCGGCCGGCGACGACGTCGTACAGCCGCACCGGGTGGCCCGCGACCAGCGCGACCTGGGCGATGCCCTGGCCCATGGTGCCGGTGCCGACGACGGCCACGGGGCTGCTGAGGTCGAGTGCTGTCATGTGCGCGATCCTCCCGCACGGCGTTTTCCACAGATGCGGCGGACCCCCTTGTCCCGACCGATCGTTCGGTTACTCTAACTCTGAATGGCTGTTCCTGTCCCCGTTTCGCCCAGGTCAAGAGCTCGACGAAGAGTTCTCCAGACGAGGAGTTGGTCCCGCATGGCCGCCGAACTCACCGCGCCCGATCTGATCGCCAAGCACCGGCCCACCCTCGATCAGGCCCTGGAAGCGATCCGCACCCGCGCGTACTGGTCCCCGCACCCGGAACACCCCAAGGCGTACGGGGAGCACGGCAGCCTGGACGCGGCCGCGGGCAAGGCCGCCTTCGACGCCGTCCTCGGCACCCGCCTCGACCTCGGCCAGCCCGGCACCGACGACTGGGTGGGCGGCGAGGTCTCCCCGTACGGCATCGAGCTGGGCGTGACCTACCCGCACGCGGACGTGGACGTGCTGCTGCCCGCCATGAAGGCCGGACAGCGGGCCTGGCGCGACGCCGGCCCGGAGGTCCGCGCGGTGGTCTGCCTGGAGATCCTCAAGCGGATCAGCGACCGGACGCACGAGTTCGCGCACGCGGTCATGCACACCTCCGGCCAGGCCTTCATGATGGCGTTCCAGGCCGGCGGCCCGCACGCGCAGGACCGCGGCCTGGAAGCGGTGGCCTACGCGTACGCGGAGCAGGTCCGCACGCCCGGCACCGCCGAGTGGACCAAGCCCCAGGGCAAGCGCGACCCGCTCGCCCTCACCAAGAGCTTCACCCCGGTGCCGCGCGGTATCGCCCTGGTCATCGGCTGCAACACCTTCCCGACGTGGAACGGCTATCCGGGCCTGTTCGCCTCCCTGGCCACCGGCAACGCGGTCCTGGTCAAGCCCCACCCGCGCGCGGTGCTGCCGCTCGCGCTGACCGTGGGCGTCGCGCGCGAGGTGCTCGCCGCGGCCGGCTTCGACGCCGACCTGGTCGCGCTCGCCGCCGAGCGGCCCGGCGAGGGCATCGCCAAGACCCTGGCCACACGCCCCGAGATCAAGATCATCGACTACACCGGCTCGACCGCCTTCGGGGACTGGCTGGAGACCAACGCCCGCCAGGCGCAGGTCTACACGGAGAAGGCCGGCGTCAACACGGTGCTCGTCGAGTCCACCGGGAACTACAAGGGCATGCTCGCCAACCTGGCGTTCTCGCTGTCCCTGTACAGCGGCCAGATGTGCACCACCCCGCAGAACCTGCTGATCCCCCGCGACGGCATCCGCACCGACCAGGGCCCCAAGACGTACGACGAGGTCGTCGCCGACCTCGCGCGCGCGGTCGACGGCCTGCTCGGCGACGACGCGCGCGCGAACGCCCTGCTCGGCGCGATCGTCAACCCGGACGTCAAGGCCCGTCTGGAGGCCGCCGCCGGTCTGGGCGAGGTCGCGCTCGCCTCGCGGGAGGTCGCCAACCCGGAGTTCCCGGACGCGGTGGTGCGCACGCCCGTCATCGTGAAGCTGGACGGCGCCAAGCCGGAGGACGAGGCCGCGTACATGAGCGAGTGCTTCGGCCCGGTCTCCTTCGCCGTCGCCGTCGACTCGGCGGCGGACGCGATCGAGCTGCTGCGGCGCACGGTCCGTGAGAAGGGCGCGATGACGGTCGGCGCGTACACCACCGACGAGGAGGTCGAGCGGTCCGTCGAGGAGGTCTGCTTGGAGGAGTCCGCCCAGCTGTCCCTCAACCTCACCGGCGGGGTCTACGTCAACCAGACCGCCGCGTTCTCCGACTTCCACGGCTCGGGCGGCAACCCGGCGGCCAACGCGGCCCTCACGGACGGCGCGTTCGTCGCCAACCGCTTCCGGGTGGTGGAGGTCCGCCGGGAGGCGTAGTCCCGGCGCGGACCCGGCCCGGACGGCCGCGCTGCACCGGCGGGCGCGGTCCTGCCCGGACGACTGCCCTTTACCGGCAGGCGCGGTTCCTGGCTCGGACGGCCGCGCCTCACCGGGAGCCGCAGTCCTGCCCGGACGACTGCCCTTTACCGGAAGGCGCGGTTCCTGGCCGGACGGCCGCGCCTCACCGGAAGGCGCAGTGCCGGCTCAGGCGGATGCGCCCCCGCCGGCGCTCCAGTGGTACAGCGTCATGGCCACACTGGTCGCGAGGTTGTAGCTGGAGACCTGGGGGCGCATCGGCAGGGCGAGCAGATGGTCCGCCCGCGCGCGGAGGGCGTCGGACAGCCCGCTGCGCTCCGAGCCGAAGGCGAGGACGGCGTCGTCGGGGAGCTTCACACCCCGGATGTCCTCGCCCTCCGGGTCGAGCGCGAACACCGGCCCGGGCGGCAGCTCGGCGACGGTGAGCCGCTCCACGGCGGTCGCGAAGTGCAGCCCGGCCCCGCCGCGCACCACGGTCGGGTGCCAGGGGTCGAGCGTGCCCGTGGTGACCACCCCGGTCGCCCCGAAACCGGCGGCCAGCCGGATCACGGCCCCGGCGTTGCCGAGGTTGCGCGGCTCGTCGAGGACCACGACGGGCGCGGTGCGCGGGGTGTGCCCGAGCCGCTCGAGGTGCGCCGCGCGGGACGGCCGTACGGCCAGGGCGGCCACGGCTGTGGGGTGCGGACGCGGCACCAGCGCCGTGTACACCGACTCGGGCACCTCGGTCAGCAGTGCGTCCAGGGCCGCCCGTACGTCGGGGGCGAGTTCGTCGGCCAGGGCGAGCGCCGCCCGCCGGTCGGCGGTGACCGCCACCGGCACCTCTGCGCCGAAGCGCAGGGCGTGCTTGAGGGCGTGGAAGCCGTCGAGCAGCACCGAGGTGTCGGCGAGCCGGCGCCACAGGCCGAGCGGGTCGGGGTCGGTCATGCCGAGAAGCCTACGCGGCGCGGCTCGGCGTCCTCGGGCGTCGGTGGGGCGGACCGCTCGGGTCCGGAGCCGCCGCCCGGCGTCCGCATCGCCTCACGCGCGCGTGCCGCCCACGCACCCACCCGGCGCAGGAACGGCGTCGGCAGGAAGACCGCGTCCGTCGCGATCATCGCCAGCGAGAAGAACGGCAACCCGAGGACCACGGCGATCACCGCGTGCTCGGTCATCATCGCCACCAGCAGGACGTTCTTCACCCGCCGGTTGAACAGGGTGAACGGGAAGGCGACCTGCACGAGGACCGTCCCGTACGTCACCAGCATCACCATGGTGCCGCTGGCGGACAGCAGGTCGCCGAGGGCGGGCCACGGCGAGAAGTAGTCCAGGTGGAGGGGGTAGTAGACGGCGGTGCCGTCCTGCCAGCGCGAGCCCTGGATCTTGTACCAGCCGGCGGTCGCGTAGATCAGACAGGCCTCGGCCATGATCACGAGCAGGGCGCCGTTGTGCAGGATGTTCGCGACGACGTCCAGCAGGACGCGGGGCTGCGCCAATTCCGTCAGGCGTCCGACGGCCCACCACAGACCCTGCACGGCCCAGGCCGCCCAGAGCAGCGCGGGCACGCCCCACTCCCCGTCCATCCGGCCCGTCGCGGTCGCGGCGACCAGCACCCCTCCCAGCACCGCCCACAGGACGGGCCCCACACGGTCGGTGACCCGCTCCCCACGCGCGCATGCCTCGTCGGCGCGGCGCGCACGGCGCGCGTCCAGCGACCACACCCGCGCGCAGCGCGTGAACACCAGGTAGATGGACATCAGGTGCAGGACGTTGTCGCCGCCGTCCCCGACGAAGACGCTGCGGTTCTGCAGCGACAGCACCCCGACCATGAACAGCACCGACATGGTGCGGGTGCGCCAGCCCACCAGAAGCAGCGCGCTCGCCAGCACGGCCAGCGCGTACACGGCCTCGAACCAGAGTCGCCCGTCCGACCACATGACGACCGTGAAGGCGCCGTTGCCGTCGATGAGCTGCCGGGCCAGCTCCCAGCTCCAGGGGCCGTCGGGGCCGTAGAGCTCCGCGCGGTGCGGGAACTCGCGCAGCAGGAACAGCAGCCAGGTCAGGCTGAAGCCGATACGGATAACGGCGCTCTGGTACGGCCCGAGCGGCGAGCCGGTGACGCGCGCTATGGCGGTGGACACCGCCAGGGAGAAGCGGTTCACTTCACGCCCCCCTCGGCCTCGGCGGCCGGCACCGACCACCAGGGCAGCACGCGGTACGTCGGGTCGGTCGAGATCTTCTCGGTGCTCCACGGGGGCGGCGGCACGTTGGTGGTGCGGGAGCGGATCTGGATGCGTTCTATGACGCCGCCCGGCCCGGCCGCGCCGCCGCGGTCCAGGCGCAGCACCACGATCCGGCGCAGGTACGCCTCGGAGAGGGCGCTGCGCGGGCCCATCGAGCGGTTGTCGGTGTCGTGCGAGCCGACGTAGAAGTCCCAGGCGCGGCGCAGCTCGTTCTGCTGGGTGTGGCTCGGCACCAGGTTGCCGTCGATGTCACGGCCGTCCTGGGCGGACAGGTCGTACCAGCCGCTGCTCCGCGTGACGCCGCCCTCGGTGCGGAACTCCGCGCGCACCTGGACGGCGATGTTCTGCTGCAACGGGTTCGGCGCGAACAGCTTCCAGTTCTGTTCGAACTCGGGGTATATCCACTCGTCGATCGCCTCACCGTGCGACTTGGTGACGGTGTTCGACGGCGCGACGTGCAGGAACACCATCCCCAGGTGCACACAGACGGCGACCGCCACGATCGCGAGCGCCAGGGCGGCGCCGACCTGATAGCGCGGCGAGAGAGCGGCGACACCGGTCCGGACCGGTCCATGGCCGGCACCGGAGGGCCCGACCGCGGGGAGCACGCCCGGGTGGGCGCGGGATATCGCCTCGGCGGGAGGCCGAGCCACCTCGACACCGGAACCAGCCGACCCGGTTTGCGGACCGGCCGTCTCGGAACGAGGAGCAGCCGCCTCGACACCTGCCGGACCAGCCGACCCGGAAAGGGGAGCAGCCGCCTCGACACCTGCCGGACCAGCCGACCCCGCACCAGGACCAGCCGCCTCGACGCCCGGACCAGCCGACCCCGCACCGGCCCCGTCCATGTCTGTGAGAGGACCGCCCTCGGGGCTCTGCGCCGGCCGCGCCGTCTCCGGCTGTCGTGGCGGCTCCGGCTGCCACGCCGTCTCCGGTCGCCGTGGCGGCTCCGCCTCCCGTGGAGCGTCAGAGCCTCCGTCGTACGCGTCCATTCCGCCCCGTTCCCCGATTCCGGTCCGTCTTCCGACTGCTCGGCCTTCCGACTGCTCGGCCTTCCGACTGCTCGGCCGCGCCACGGCGACCCGGCCCGGCCGCGCACCACGCAGCCCCACCAGGCACCGCGCACCGCGCATCACGCACTTCGCACAACCGCGCCGCACGTCACACACCACGCGCCGCGAGGCGCACGCGCCGAACACCCTGTGCCCTACGCGCCACGCGTCCGGCACACCGCCGGACGGCCTTCGCACAGTCGTCGCACGGAACGGTACTCAGCCCCGCCCGCCCCGCGCAGCCCTCCCCCCGAGCGGGGCCCGCGCACACGGGCGTCCCACGGGGTCGGACGCGGGATCTCCACACGTTGTCCACAGGGAGGCCCGGAGGTTATCCACAGCGGTTGACACCTTACGACGGCCGTCTCACCATGGAATCGCACGGACCGAACGATCGGTCGGGAGAAGGCTCGGGCAGAGCCCAAGGTCGAGGGGGACCGCATGGCGACAGCAGCCGCGCACCAGCCGGCCGGCGCACAACGGCGGGCGGCGCCGGACGGCACCGGCACCGCCGCGCCGGTGGAGGACGCCTACCTGCGCGTCTTCGACGCCGCCGTGGCCGCCGACGAGCGCATCGAACCACGCGACTGGATGCCCGACGCCTACCGCGCCACCCTCGTCCGGCAGATAGCCCAGCACGCGCACTCCGAGATCATCGGCATGCAGCCGGAGGCGAACTGGATCACCCGCGCGCCCTCGCTGCGCCGCAAGGCCATCCTCATGGCGAAGGTCCAGGACGAGGCGGGACACGGGCTGTACCTCTACAGCGCGGCCGAAACCCTCGGCACCAGCCGCGACGAGCTGCTGGACAAGCTGCACACCGGCCGCCAGAAGTACTCCTCGATCTTCAACTACCCCACGCTGACCTGGGCCGACGTCGGCGCGATCGGCTGGCTGGTGGACGGCGCCGCGATCACCAACCAGGTGCCCCTGTGCCGTTGCTCCTACGGCCCCTACGCGCGCGCGATGGTCCGTATCTGCAAGGAGGAGTCCTTCCACCAGCGTCAGGGGTACGAGCTGCTGCTGGCCCTCAGCCGCGGCACCCCCGAGCAGCACGCGATGGCGCAGGACGCCGTGGACCGCTGGTGGTGGCCGTCGCTGATGATGTTCGGCCCGCCCGACGACGAGTCCGCGCACTCCGCGCAGTCGATGGCCTGGAAGATCAAGCGCCATTCCAACGACGAACTGCGCCAGCGCTTCGTCGACATCTGCGTCCCCCAGGCGGAATCGCTGGGCCTCACCCTCCCCGACCCGGACCTGCGGTGGAACGAGGAGCGGGGGCACTACGACTTCGGCCCGATCGACTGGTCCGAGTTCAAGGAAGTCCTCAAGGGCAACGGCCCGTGCAACGAGGAGCGCATCACCCAGCGCAGGCGGGCCCATGACGAGGGCGCCTGGGTACGGCAGGCCGCCGCGGCCTACGCGGCCAAACGCAGCGGTGCGGCAGGCACCAGCGGGACGGGAGCGGAGCAGGCATGACGAACACCGACTGGCCCCTGTGGGAGGTCTTCGTACGCTCCCGGCGCGGCCTCTCCCACACCCACGCCGGCAGCCTGCACGCACCGGACGCCGAGTTCGCCCTGCGCAACGCCCGCGACCTGTACACCCGGCGCGGCGAGGGTGTCTCGATCTGGGTCGTTCCGGCAGCGGCGATCACCGCTTCCTCCCCGGACGAGAAGGACCCGTTCTTCGAACCGGCCGCCGACAAGCCGTACCGGCACCCGACGTTCTACGACATCCCGGAGGGGGTGAAGCACCTGTGACGACGACCGTGCCCACGAAGACCGCCGCCCTCGCCCTCGGCGACGACGCCCTGGTGCTCTCCCACCGCCTGGGGGAGTGGATGGGCCACGCGCCCGTGCTGGAGGAGGAGGTCGCCCTCGCCAACATCGCCCTCGACCTGCTCGGCCAGGCCCGCGTCCTGCTGTCGATGGCCGGCGACGAGGACGACCTCGCCTATCTCCGCGAGGAACGCGCCTTCCGCAATGTGCAGCTGGTGGAACAGCCCAACGGCGACTTCGCCCACACCATCGTCCGGCAGCTGTACTTCTCCACCTACCAGCACCTGCTCTACGACCGGCTCGCGGCGACAGACGGCCCGTTCGCGGGCCTCGCCGCGAAGGCGGTCAAGGAGGTCGCCTACCACCGCGACCACGCCGAGCAGTGGACCCTGCGCCTCGGGGACGGCACCGAGGACAGCCACGAGCGGACGCGGGTCGCCGTCGACGCCCTGTGGCGGTTCACCGGCGAGATGTTCCAGCCGGTGGACGGCGTCGACGTCGACTGGGCGGAGCTGGAGACGGCCTGGCTGGAGCAGGTCTCGCAGGTGCTGCGCCGGGCCACGCTGACCGTGCCCGAGGGCCCGCGCTCAGGGGCGTGGTCGGCGGGCGCGGGCCGCCAGGGCCTGCACACCGAGCCCTTCGGACGGATGCTCGCCGAGATGCAGCACCTGCACCGCAGCCACCCGGGGGCGTCATGGTGACGCTCACCCCGCTGGAGGCGGAACTCCTCGCCGTCGCCGGCTCGGTACCCGACCCCGAGCTGCCCGTGCTCACGCTCCAGGAGCTCGGCGTACTGCGTGCCGTGCGGGTGCGCGACACCGCCGCCGACACCGTCGAGGTGGAACTGACCCCGACCTACACCGGCTGCCCGGCCCTGGAGGCGATGTCCCTGGACATCGAGCGGGTGCTGCACGAGCACGGGGTGCGCGAGGTCACCGTGCGGACGGTGCTCACCCCCGCCTGGTCGACGGACGACATCACGGACGAAGGACGCCGCAAGCTGCGGGAGTTCGGCATAGCGCCGCCGCGCGTACGGCAGGCGGCCGGACCGGTACCGGTGACGCTGGGCCCCACGCGCGCGCTGGGCGGGGCCCCGGACACGGACCCCGTCCCCTGCCCGCTCTGCGGCTCGGCCGACACCGAGCTGCTCAGCCGCTTCTCCTCCACCGCGTGCAAAGCGCTGCGCCGCTGCCTCGCCTGTCGTGAACCCTTCGACCACTTCAAGGAGTTGTGATGGCCCGCTTCCACCCGCTGCGCGTGGCCGCGGTGGACCGGCTCACCGACGACTCCGTCGCCCTCACCCTCGCCGTGCCCGCCGGACTGCGCGAGGAGTACCGGCACACCGCGGGTCAGCACCTCGCCCTGCGGCGCGTGGTCGACGGGACCGAGATCCGGCGCACGTACTCGATCTGCTCGCCCGCCCCCACCCCGGACGGCGAGGGTCCGCGCACCCTGCGGGTCGGGGTCCGGCTGGTCGACGGCGGGGCCTTCTCCACCTACGCGCTCAAGGAGATCGCCGTCGGCGACGAGCTGGAGGTGATGACCCCGGCGGGCCGGTTCACCCTCGATCCCGCTCCCGGCCTGTACGCGGCGATCGTCGGCGGCAGCGGGATCACTCCGGTGCTGTCGATCGTCTCCACGCTGCTCGCGCGTGAACCCGGGGCGCGGTTCTGTCTGATCCGCAGCGACCGGACGGCCGCCTCGACGATGTTCCTGGAGGAGGTCGCCGACCTCAAGGACCGGTATCCGCAGCGATTGCAGCTGGTCACCGTGCTCTCCCGGGAGGAGCAGCAGACCGGGCTGCCGTCCGGGCGGCTGGACCGGGAGCGGCTGAGAGAACTGCTGCCGGCGCTGCTGCCCGTGGCGGACGTGGCCGGATGGTTCCTGTGCGGGCCGCTCGGGCTGGTGCAGGGCGCGGAGCGGGCGCTTCGGGAGACAGGTGTCCCCCGCTCCCGGATCCACGAGGAGATCTTCCACGTCGACCTCACCCCGCCCCCGGCCACCACGAACGCGCCCGCGCACAGCACGGTGACGGCGCGCCTGGACGGCCGGGCCGGCAGCTGGCCCGTGCGGGACGGGGAGTCGCTGCTGGAGACGGTGCTGCGCAACCGTGCCGACGCCCCCTACGCCTGCAAGGGCGGGGTGTGCGGGACCTGCCGGGCCTTCCTGGTCTCCGGCGAGGTGCGGATGGACCGCAACTTCGCGCTGGAACCGGAGGAGACGGAGGCGGGCTATGTCCTCGCCTGCCAGTCGCATCCCCTGACGGAGGCGGTGGAGCTGGACTTCGACCGCTGAGCCACGCGGACACGACGGCCGCCGGCGGGGCCACCTCGACGCCGAAGAGCAGCCGGCCCTTCCCCCACCGTTCCCTTCTCCTAGAACCTGTTCTATCTTGACGCTCCGTCAGATCAGCTGACCGTCGGGAGGACAGGCCGTGGACTTCACCTTCACCGAGGAGCAGCAGGCGGCGGCCGAGGCCGCGCGAGGAGTCTTCGCCGACGTCGCGCCCGACGGGGTGCCCAGCCCCGCGCTCACCCGGGGCCCCGTCGCCGACGACCTCGACCGGGCGCTGTGGGCGAAACTCGCCGGGGCCGACCTGCTGAGCCTGCTGCTCGACGAGGAGTTCGGCGGGGCCGGCCTGGACGCCGTCGCGCTCTGTCTGGTCCTGCGGGAGTCGGCGCGCGCGCTGGCCAGGGTCCCCCTGCTGGAGAGCAGCGCCGCCGCGGCCGCCGTACAGGCCTACGGCGGGCCCGAGTTGCGGTCCGCGCTGCTCGCGCGGGCCGGCCGGGGCGAGGTCGTCCTGACCGTCGCCGCGCACGGCCGCACCGGCCACGACGCCGCAGAACTCGCGGTGACCGCCCGGCGGGACGGCGAGGTGTGGGTGCTGGACGGGGTGCAGACGGCGGTGCCGTGGGCCTACGAGGCCGACCTCGTCGTCGTTCCCGCGCGCACCGGCGACGACCACGGCGTCCTCGCCCTGGTCCCCCGCGGACACGCGGGAACCGCCCTCGCCGAGCAGGTCTCCACCACCGGTGAGCGACTCGGCGAACTGCGCCTGGAAGCGGCCCGGATCCCCGCCCGGGACGTCATCACCACCGACGGCGCGTGGGACTGGCTGCGCGGCCTGCTGGCCACCGGGACCTGCGCGCTCGCGCTCGGCCTGGGCGAACGCGTCCTGCGCATGACGAGCGACTACACCGGCAAGCGGGAACAGTTCGGGCACCCGATCGCGACGTTCCAGGCCGTCGCCGTGCAGGCCGCCGACCGCTACATCGACCTGCGCGCGATGGAGGTCACCCTGTGGCAGGCGGCCTGGCGCATCGCCTCCGGGGCCCCGGGCGCGCTGCCCGCCGCCGGCGACATCGCCGTGGCCAAGATCTGGGCGTCGGAGGGCGTACGGCGGATCGTGCAGACCGCGCAGCACCTGCACGGCGGCTTCGGTGCCGACGTCGACTACCCGCTGCACCGCTACCACGCCTGGGCCAAGCACCTGGAGCTGTCCCTCGGCCCGGCCGCGGCGCACGAGGAGGCCCTGGGCGACCTTCTGGCCGCCCATCCTCTGGCCTGAACCGCGGCTACACCACGAAGCCGGGCCGGCCCTCGTCGTCCACGACCGGACGGCCCACCGCCGCCCAGAACTGCATCCCGCCGTCGACGTTCACCGCGTCGATGCCCTGCTGGACCAGGTACATCGTGACCTGCGCCGAACGGCCGCCGGAACGGCAGATCACATGGACACGTCCGTCCTGCGGGGCCGCCTCGGTCAGCTCGCCGTAACGGGCGACGAACTCACTGATGGGGATGTGCAGCGCTCCTTCAGCGTGACCCGCCTGCCACTCGTCGTCCTCGCGGACGTCCAGCAGGAAGTCGCCGTCCTTCAGGTCGCCGACCTGAACCGTGGGCACACCAGCTCCAAAACTCATGTACCCGACGCTATCCCACCAGCTCCGCCAGTTCGGACTCCTTCTTCGCCACCTCGGCCAGGAGCTGGTCGGCGATCTCGTCCAGAAGACGGTCGGGATCGTCCGGGGCCAGCCGCAGCATCGCGCCGATCGCGCTCTCCTCCAGCTCCCGCGCGACCAGCGTCAGCATCTCCTTGCGCTCGGCGAGCCACTCCAGGCGGGCGTACAGCTCCTCGCTGGGGCTCGGACGCCGCTCGGCGGGCGCCGGCCCGGCCGCCCACTCCTGCGCCAGCTCCCGCAGCAGGCCCTCGTCGCCACGGGCGTAGGCGGCGTTGACGCGGGTGATGAACTCCTCGCGCCGCTGCCGCTCCTCGTCCTCCTGCGCCAGGTCGGGGTGGGCCTTGCGGGCCAGCTCACGGTAGAGCTTGCGGGCCTCGTCGCTGGGCCGCACCCGCTCCGGGGGCCGCACCGACTGGTCCGTGAGCATCGCCGCGGCCTCCGGGAACAGCCCGTTGTCGTCCATCCAGCCGTGGAAGAGCTCCTCGACCCCCGGCATCGGCAGCACCCGGGCCCGCGCCTCGGCCGCCTTGCGCCGGTCCTCGGGATCGCCGGTGCGGTCGGCTCTGGCCTCGGCAATCTGCGCCTCCAGCTCGTCGAGCCGGGCGTACATGGGGCCGAGTTTCTGGTGGTGGAGCCGGGAGAAGTTCTCGACCTCGACGCGGAAGGTCTCCACCGCGATCTCGAACTCGATCAACGCCTGCTCGGCGGCCCGCACGGCCTGCTCCAGCCGCTCCTCGGGCCGCGACTGCTCAGCTTCGGGGGTCGTCACCCGACCAGCGTAGGCCAAGGCCCGAGACACCGACCGCCTCCACCGGCCAGGACACCGACCGCCTCCACCGGACCACGGCCCAGGACACCGGAGCACAATGACCGCGATCACCGCGACCACCGGCGATCACCACGATCACCGCAAGCGGCGCCCTCGCAAGCCGCGTCTCACACTCCGGCCTCCGCCGCGATCCGCCCCGACCGCACCGCCGCCACCAGCTCGGCGTGGTCCGCCTCGGTGCGGTCGGCGTAGGCCACGGCGAAGGCCGCGATCGCCTCGTCGAGCTCCTCGTTCTTGCCGCAGTAGCCGGCGACCAGACGCGGGTCGGCGCTGTGCGAGTGGGCGCGGGCCAGGAGGGCGCCGGTCATCCGGCCGTAGTCGTCGATCTGGTCGGCGGCGAGGGCGGCCGGGTCCACGCTGCCCTTGCGGTTGCGGAACTGCCGGACCTGGAAGGGACGGCCCTCGACCGTCGTCCAGCCGAGCAGGATGTCGCTGACGACCTGCATCCGCTTCTGGCCGAGCACCACCCGGCGCCCCTCGTGGTCGACGTCGGCCGCGTCGAAGCCGGCGCTCAGCAGGTGCGGCACCAGGGCCGAGCCGCGCGCCTCCTTCACCTGGAGGACCAGCGGCTCACCGCGGTGGTCCAGCAGCAGCACGACGTACGACCGCAGGCCCACGCTGCCCGTGCCGACGATACGGAAGGCGACGTCGTGCACCGCGTGCCGGGACAGCAGCGGGTGACGGTCCTCCGACAGGGTGGTCAGGTACTGCTCGAGCGACGCGGCCACCGCCGCCGCCTCGGCGTCGGGCACCCGGCGCAGCACCGGCGGTGCGTCGACGAAGCGCCGGCCGCCCTCCGGCGTCGGCTCGGTCGAGCGGGCCGCGAACCGCCCGCTGGTGTTGGCGCGCGCCTTCTCCGAGACCCGCTCCAGCGTGCCCACCAGATCGTGGGCGTCGGTGTGGGAGACGAGTTCCTCGTCGGCGATCGCGTTCCACGCGTCCAGCACGGGGAGCCGGGCCAGCAGACGCATGGTGCGGCGGTAGGCGCCGGCCGCGCCGTGGGCCGCCTTGCGGCAGGTGTCCTCGTCCGCGCCGGCCTCCCGGCCCGCGAGCACCAGGGAGGCGGCGAGCCGCTTGAGGTCCCACTCCCAGGGACCCTCGACCGTCTCGTCGAAGTCGTTGAGGTCGATGACCAGGCCGCCGCGCGCGTCGCCGTACAGGCCGAAGTTGGCCGCGTGGGCGTCGCCGCAGATCTGGGCGCGGATCCGGGTCATGGGGGTGCGGGCGAGGTCGTAGGCCATGAGGCCGGCCGAGCCGCGCAGGAACGCGAAGGGCGTGGCCGCCATCCGGCCGACCCTTATCGGCGTGAGGTGCGCGATGCGGCCCTGGTTGGACTCCTCGACGGCCGTCACCGCGTCCGGGCGGGAGGCGTCCAGGTCGAGTACGGCGTGTGCCGCGCGCGGAACCCGGTCGCGCAGGGCCTTGCCCTCTTCCTTGGGGGCCCCGGCGACGGGCCACTCGGCGAATCCCCGCACCCTGGGCAGCCGGTGCGCCCCACTCCCAGAGGCCCCGACGCCGACCCCAGCCCCGACCCCGACTCCGGCCTCGGTCATGACGACCGCCTCCCCCGCACACGTCCGTACGTCCGTCCGTCGGCCCGACGAGCCGAACATCAACTCGTGCAGACCGTACAGCCGACGGCTGAAACGCGTCAGACCCTGTGGACAACTCGCCAACTGTGGACAACCGGCCGCCACTGACCGCCCGTGAGATACCTCACGCGACCCGCACCCGCCCCGGACACGCGAAAGCCCCCCAGGTCTGAGACCTGAGGGGCTTCCAGCTGGTGCGCGAGGGGGGAGTTGAACCCCCACGCCCTTGCGGGCACTGGAACCTGAATCCAGCGCGTCTGCCTATTCCGCCACCCGCGCATTGGGTGTGTCCTTGGGCTTGTGGGCTCTTCGGCCCGGCGCCTTCCGACACGCAGAACATTAGCACGCCCGCCAGGGTGCGTTCACATCACTTCTGCGGGGGCAGAGGTCACCGCGAGGGCCCCGGCAACCTCACGCGTCTCGGCGGTGACTGGTTCACGTATCAACCTCGTACCTATGGGGGCCGTCTCCCCGGAAGCCGGACGAGGTCCACGGTCAGGTGCGGGACACTGGTCCTCGGCCACCTCTACGATCCTGGGCAGAAGTCACGTGCGGAAGCAGGTGCGCATGAGGGCGTCGACACCCGTCGACGGGGCCGACAGGGGGAACCAGCCGATTCACCGGCGCGTGGATACGATCAGTAAGCAGTACCAGGTAGGCAGCACGACGCGGGACAGCAGGGCCAACGACGGAGGAGGTGCCCCATGGGAGTCCTGAAGAAATTCGAGCAGCGTCTCGAGGGTCTGGTCAACGGCACCTTCGCCAAGGTCTTCAAGTCCGAGGTCCAGCCCGTGGAGATCGCCGGCGCGCTCCAGCGGGAGTGCGACAACAACGCCACCATCTGGAACCGTGACCGCACGGTCGTCCCCAACGACTTCATCGTGGAGCTGAGCGCGCCGGACTTCGAGCGCCTCAGCCCCTACTCCGGCCAGCTCGGCGACGAGCTCGCCGGCATGGTGCGCGACTACGCCAAGCAGCAGCGCTACACCTTCATGGGGCCGATCAAGGTCAACCTGGAGAAGGCGGACGACCTCGACACCGGCCTGTACCGGGTGCGCAGCCGTACGCTCGCCTCCTCCAGCAGCCAGCAGGCCCCCGACCGCGCCCCGGCCGGCGGTCAGCGCCCCGGCGGCTACGGCTACCCGCCCGCGGGCGGCGCTCCCCCCATGCCCTCCACACCGCCCCCCGGCGCCGCGCCCGGCGGCTACGGCTACCCGCCCCCCGCCGGACAGCGTCCCGGCGCGGCCGGCGGCGGCCTGGCCGGCGCCCCGCAGCCCGGTGCGCGCACCCGCCACTGGATCGAGATCAACGGCACCCGCCACCAGATCTCCCGCGCCACGCTCGTGCTGGGCCGCTCCACCGAGGCCGACGTGCGGATCGACGACCCCGGCGTCTCCCGCCGGCACTGCGAGATCCGGACCGGTTCGCCCTCGACGATCCAGGATCTCGGTTCCACCAACGGCATCGTGGTGGACGGGCAGCACACCACCCGCGCTACGCTCCGCGACGGCTCGCGGATCGTCGTGGGCAGCACCACCGTTATCTATAGGCAAGCCGAAGGGTGAAGCGGGGGCAATGTCAGAGCTGACCCTCACGGTCATGCGGCTGGGTTTCCTGGCCGTGTTGTGGCTGTTCGTGATCGTGGCCGTGCAGGTCATCCGGAGCGACCTGTTCGGTACGCGCGTCACCCAGCGCGGCGCGCGCCGGGAGGCCGGCCGGGCGCAGCAGGCCCAGCGCCAGGCACCCCCGCAGCAGCGCCAGCAGCCCGCCGCCGCCGGCCGCAGGGGCCGTAACGCCCCCACGAAGCTGGTCGTGTCCGAGGGCACCCTCACCGGCACGACCGTCGCGCTCCAGGGCCAGACCATCACGCTGGGCCGCGCGCACGACAGCACGATCGTGCTGGACGACGACTACGCCTCCAGCCGCCATGCCAGGATCTACCCGGACCGCGACGGCCAGTGGATCGTCGAGGACCTGGGCTCCACCAACGGCACGTATCTCGACCGAACGCGGCTGACGACTCCCACACCGATCCCGCTGGGCGCGCCGATCCGCATCGGCAAGACCGTCATCGAGCTGCGGAAGTAGTGCTACATCATGAGTGAGCGCGAGCGGAGCGAGCACGCCACGGCGGCCGGCATCCAGGGCCCCGGCGCGCTCCCGACCGGAGGGTGGGCAGTGTGGCTCGACACGACCGGCTGTACCCGGGGCCGACGGGCGAGGTGGGCATGAGTCTGTCACTGCGCTTCGCCGCCGGATCGCACAAGGGCATGATCCGGGAGGGCAACGAGGACTCCGGGTACGCCGGTCCGCGCCTGCTCGCCATCGCCGACGGCATGGGCGGTGCCGCCGCCGGTGAGGTCGCCTCCTCCGAGGCGATCTCCACGATCGTCGCGCTCGACGACGACGTGCCCGGCTCCGACGTCCTCACCTCGCTCGGCGCCGCCGTCCAGCGCGCCAACGACCAGCTGCGCGCCATGGTCGAGGAGGACCCCCAGCTCGAGGGCATGGGAACGACGCTGACCGCGCTGCTGTGGACGGGCCAGCGGCTCGGCCTGGTGCACGTCGGCGACTCGCGCGCGTACCTGCTGCGGGACGGCGTGCTCACGCAGATCACGCAGGACCACACCTGGGTGCAGCGGCTCGTCGACGAGGGCCGCATCACCGAGGAGGAGGCCACCACCCACCCGCAGCGCTCGCTGCTGATGCGGGCGCTCGGCAGCGGTGAGCACGTCGAGCCCGACCTGTCGATCCGCGAGGTCCGGGCCGGCGACCGCTATCTGATCTGCTCCGACGGCCTCTCCGGCGTCGTCTCCCACCAGACGCTCGAGGACACCCTCGCCAGCTACCAGGGCCCGCAGGAGACCGTGCAGGAGCTGATCCAGCTCGCGCTGCGCGGCGGCGGCCCGGACAACATCACCGTCATCGTCGCGGACGTCCTCGACCTGGACACCGGTGACACCCTCGCCGGGCAGCTGTCCGACACGCCCGTCGTGGTCGGCGCCGTCGCGGAGAACCAGCACCAGCTGCACGACAACGGCATCATGCAGACCCCGGCCGGCCGCGCCTCCGGCCTCGGCCGCCAGGGCCGGCACGCCGCGGGCGGCGGCGGGGAGTTCGGCCCGCCCGGCTCCGGCGACGTCACCGGCTTCATCCCCACCGGCGGCTTCGGCGACTACACCGACGACGACTTCGTCAAGCCCCGCAAGAACCGCAGGTGGCTGAAGAGATCGCTGTACAGCGTCCTCGCGCTCGCCGTCATCGGCGGCGGTCTGTACGGCGGCTGGCGCTGGACGCAGACCCAGTACTACGTCGGCACCAAGGGCGAGCACCTCGCGCTGTACCGCGGCATCAGCCAGGACCTGGCCTGGGTGTCGCTGTCGAAGGTCGAGAAGGACCACCCCGAGATCGAACTCAAGTACCTCCCCGAGTACCAGCAGAAGCAGGTCGAGGCGACGATCCCCGCGGGCGACCTGTCCTCCGCCCGCAAGAAGATCGACGAACTGGCCGTACAGGCCTCCGCGTGCAAGAAGCAGGCCCAGGCGAGCGCCGCCGAGGGCCAGAACGCCAAGGCGCCCCAGGGTGAGGCCCGAGGCCTCACGGGAACCACCCGTACCTCCCTCACGTCCAAGGCAACGCCGACTCCGACCCCCACGGGCGAGTCGGTCTCCCCGTCCACGACTCCGTCCACGTCCGCGACCGCCACTCCCAACCCCGGCCCGACCCTCTCGGAGGAAGAGCAGAAGGTCGTCTCGCGGTGCGGTGAGCAGTAGACAAGCCGTGAGAGGCCCTGTCACACGATGAGCAGTACAACCAACACGCCGACGCACCACACGTCCACGATCGGGTCGATCGGCACCCCGAGCCGACGCAACACCGAGCTGGCGCTCCTGGTGTTCGCCGTCGTCATCCCGGTGTTCGCCTACGCCAACGTGGGCCTCGCCATCAACGAGCAGGTGCCGTCCGGCCTGCTCAGCTACGGCCTGGGACTCGGCCTGCTGGCCGGCGTCGCCCATCTCGTCGTCCGCAAGTTCGCGCCGTACGCCGACCCGCTGCTGCTGCCGCTGGCCACGCTGCTGAACGGACTGGGTCTCGTCGCCATCTGGCGTCTGGACCAGTCCGAGCTGCTCCAGTCGATCCAGCAGGCCGGGACGGCCGCGCCGCGCCAGCTGATGTACACGGCGATGGGCATCGCCTTCTTCATCGTGGTGCTGATCTTCCTCAAGGACCACCGCGTCCTTCAGCGCTACACCTACATCTCCATGGTCGGCGCGCTGTTCCTGCTGCTGCTGCCGCTGGTGCCGGGCCTCGGCCGGAACATCTACGGCGCCAAGATCTGGATCCAGGTCGGCAGCTTCTCCATCCAGCCCGGTGAGTTCGCCAAGATCGTCCTGGCGATCTTCTTCGCCGGCTACCTGATGGTGAAGCGGGACGCGCTCGCCCTCGCCAGCCGCCGCTTCATGGGCCTGTACCTGCCGCGCGGCCGCGACCTGGGCCCGATCCTCGTCGTCTGGGCGATCTCGATCCTGATCCTGGTCTTCGAGACCGACCTCGGTACGTCGCTGCTGTTCTTCGGAATGTTCGTCATCATGCTGTACGTCGCCACCGAGCGGACCAGCTGGATCGTGTTCGGTCTGCTGATGTCCGCCGTCGGCGCCGTCGGCGTGGCCAGCTTCGAACCGCACATCCAGCAGCGCGTCAACGCCTGGCTCGACCCGATGCGCGAGTACACGCTCTCCCGCGCGGGCGAGATCGGCCACTCCGAGCAGGCGATGCAGGCGCTGTGGGCGTTCGGCTCCGGCGGCACCCTCGGCACCGGCTGGGGCCAGGGTCACTCCGACCTGATCCGCTTCGCCGCCAACTCCGACTTCATCCTCGCCACCTTCGGCGAGGAGCTGGGCCTGGCCGGCGTCATGGCGCTGCTGCTGCTGTACGGCCTGATCGTGGAGCGCGGCGTGCGCACCGCCCTCGCCGCCCGCGACCCGTTCGGCAAGCTGCTCGCCATCGGCCTCTCCGGCGCGTTCGCCCTCCAGGTGTTCGTCGTGGCCGGCGGTGTGATGGGCCTCATCCCGCTGACCGGTATGACGATGCCGTTCCTGGCGTACGGCGGTTCCTCGGTGATCGCCAACTGGGCGCTGATCGGCATCCTGATCAGAATCAGCGACACCGCGCGCCGGCCGGCGCCCGCCCCCGCCTCCAACCCCGACGCCGAGATGACCCAGGTGGTCCGCCCGTCATGAACAAGCCCCTGCGCCGGATCGCGATCTTCTGCGGACTCCTGATCCTCACGCTGCTCATCCGCGACAACTGGCTCCAGTACGCCAAGGCCAACGACCTGGCCACGGACGACGAGAACCGTCGCGTCAACATCGAGCGGTACGCCACCCCGCGCGGCGACATCATCGTCGAGGGCAAGGCCATCACCGGCTCGGTGGAGAACACCAGCGGCGACTACAAGTACAAGCGCACCTGGACGGACGGCCCGATGTGGGCGCCGGTCACCGGCTACTCCTCGCAGGCGTTCGGCGCCAACCAGCTGGAGAAGCTCGAGGACGGCATCCTCACCGGCAACGACGACCGGCTCTTCTTCCGCAACACGCTCGACATGATCACGGGCAAGAAGAAGGAGGGCGGCAGCGTCGTCACCACCCTCAACGCCGCCGCGCAGAAGGCCGCGTACAAGGGCCTGGGCAGCAAGAAGGGCGCCGTCGCCGCGATCGAGCCGTCCACCGGCAAGATCCTGGCGCTGGTCTCCACCCCGTCGTACGACCCGTCGAAGTTCGCGGGCACCTCCTCCAAGGACGAAGACGCCTGGAAGGCCGTCCAGAAGGAGAACAACCCCGACAACCCGATGCTGAACCGGGCCCTGCGCGAGGCCTACCCGCCGGGCTCGACGTTCAAGGTCGTCACCGCGGCCGCCGCGCTGGAGAACGGCGTGGTCTCGGACATCGACGACGCCACGAAGACGCCGGACCCCTACCAGCTGCCGCAGACCAGGACCGACCTCAAGAACCAGCACGGTGAGTGCGAGAACGCCACACTGCGGTACGCGCTCATGGTGTCCTGCAACACCGTCTTCGCGAAGATGGCCGACACCGTCGGCAACGAGAAGATGATCGAGCAGGCGGCGAAGTTCGGCTACAACAACAAGGAGCTGGACACCCCGGTCCGCGCCGCCGAGAGCATCTACCCCGAGGACAACAGGCCGCAGAACGCCATGGACGGCATCGGGCAGGCCTCCAACCGCGCCACCCCGCTGCAGATGGCCATGGTGGCCTCGGCCATCGCCAACGACGGCAAGCTGATGAAGCCGTACATGGTCGACCAGCTCAAGGCCGCGAACCTCGACACCATCGAGACGACCGAGCCGCAGGAGCTGTCCCAGGCCGTCTCCTCGGAGACCGCGCAGAAGCTCCAGAAGATGATGGAGTCGGTCGTCAACGACCCGCAGGGCACCGGTGGGAAGGCCAAGGTCTCCGGCGCCACCGTCGGCGGCAAGACCGGTACCGCCCAGCACGGCCTGAACAACAGCGAGAAGCCGTACGCCTGGTTCATCTCCTACGCGAAGCTGTCCGACGGCAGCGCGCCGGTGGCCGTCGCCGTGGTCGTCGAGGACGGCGCGGCCAACCGGGACGACATTTCCGGTGGCGGCCTCGCCGGCCCGATCGCAAGGGACGTGATGAAGGCAGTCATCAACAGCAAGAAGTGACCCCGATCACGTCGCCTACGCATCGGTGCACGTTGCGATACCGGTCCTGTATCGGGTGACGCGCTCGGCCAGGTCACGACGCGCCGTCCGGGTACGGTATGCCCGGACGGCAGCCTTCGACCGCACACGTGTGCCGGTCGGGACCGACGGAGAGGGCTGGTAGGTAGCTATGGAAGAGCCGCGTCGCCTCGGCGGCCGGTACGAGCTGAGCCACGTGCTCGGCCGTGGTGGCATGGCCGAGGTCTACCTCGCGCATGACACGCGCCTGGGACGCACCGTGGCGGTGAAGACGCTGCGCGCCGACCTCGCGCGCGACCCTTCCTTCCAGGCCCGGTTCCGCCGGGAGGCCCAGTCGGCCGCCTCGCTCAACCATCCCGCGATCGTCGCGGTCTACGACACGGGCGAGGACTACATCGACGGGGTCTCGATCCCGTACATCGTCATGGAGTACGTCGACGGCTCCACACTCCGTGAGCTGCTGCACTCCGGCCGCAAGCTGCTGCCGGAGCGGGCCATGGAGATGACCATCGGCATCCTCCAGGGCCTGGAATACGCCCACCGCAACCAGATCGTCCACCGCGACATCAAGCCGGCGAACGTCATGCTGACGCGCAACGGCCAGGTCAAGGTGATGGACTTCGGCATCGCCCGCGCCATGGGTGACGCCGGCATGACGATGACGCAGACGGCCGCGGTGATCGGCACCGCCCAGTACCTGTCCCCGGAGCAGGCCAAGGGCGAGCAGGTCGACGCCCGGTCCGACCTGTACTCCACCGGCTGTCTCCTGTACGAGCTGCTGACCGTCCGCCCGCCGTTCGTCGGCGACTCCCCCGTGGCCGTGGCCTACCAGCACGTCCGTGAGGAGCCGCAGCCGCCCAGCGTCTTCGACCCCGAGATCACGCCCGAGATGGACGCGATCGTGTTGAAGGCCCTGGTCAAGGACCCCAACTACCGGTACCAGTCGGCCGACGAGATGCGTGCCGACATCGAGGCCTGCCTCGACGGCCAGCCGGTCGCGGCCACGGCGGCGATGGGCTCGGTCGGTTACGGCGGCTACCCGGACGACCAGCCGACGACGGCGCTGCGCGCCGACGCGGGCGCCACCACGATGCTGCCGCCCATGAGCCCGGACGACGGCGGCTACGGCTACGACGACCGCCCCGACCGGCGCCGCCAGAAGAAGAACAACACGTCGACGATCCTGCTGGTCGTGGCGGCCGTGCTGGTGCTCGTCGGCGCGATCCTCATCGGCAAGTGGGCCTTCAGCGGAAACACCGGCGACAAGCCGTTCGCGGCCCCGAACTTCGTCGGGCAGACCAAGGCCCGTGCCGAGACGATGGCCAAGAATGTCGAGCTGAAGCTGGTGTCCACGGCGAAACCCTGTGAGGACACGCCGAAGGACAGCGTCTGCTCCCAGACGCCGACGGCCGGCTCCAACGTCAAAAAGGGCGAAACGGTCACCATCGTCGTCTCGACCGGTGCGCCCAAGGTGGCGGTGCCCAGTGTCCTCGGCAAGAGCCTGGAGGACGCGAAGTCCGAGCTCGAGGGCGACAAGTACCAGCTGGTCGTCGAGACGAAGGAAGAGGTCTCCAGCGAGGAGCCGGGCACGGTCCTCGCCCAGAACCCGGAGCTCGGCACGGAGGTGGAGAAGGGCTCCCCGATCACCCTGACCATCGCCAAGGCGGAGGCGAAGGCCACCGTCCCCGACGTCCTCGGCAAGTCCTGTGACGACGCCAAGGCGCAGATGGAGCAGAGCGACCTGGTCGGCAACTGCACCGATGTCGAGACCCAGGACCCGAACCAGGTGGGCAAGGTCATCCAGACCACCCCGTCGGCGGGCCAGCAGATCACCAAGGGCTCGACGGTGCAGATCCAGATCGGCAAGGCGCCCGAGAACCAGCAGGTCCAGGTCCCGGGCAACCTCCAGGGCATGAGCCTGAAGGACGCCAAGAAGGCGCTCCAGGACACGGGCCTGAACGTGGGCAACATCCAGGGCAGCAGCGACGACAACGCCGTCGTCCTGACCTCCGACCCGGCTCCCGGCAGCACGGTGAACCGCGGGCAGACCGTCAACCTGATCACCGTCAACAACAACGGCGGGAACAACGGCGGCAACAACGGCGGAACCATCTTCTTCGGAGGGACCAGCGGTTAGCCGCCCGCGGTGACCGGCGGGTTGCCGCCCGTCGGCCCCCGCGGTGAGGGGCGGGCCTGCCGCCCGCCGCACGACGAAGCAGGGCCCTACCGGAGTTCACCGGTAGGGCCCTTGCTCGGTTCCACGGGTCAGCGCAGTTCCTTCGGCGGCGTGCGGTCCGCGTCCACCTTCTCCACGCGCTCCAGCTCGCCCCACACCACGTACCGGTAGCGGCTGGTGTAGACGGGCGTGCAGGTCGTCAGGGTGATGTACTTGCCGGCCTTCTTCTTGCCGGACTCCTTGGGGACGGCGCCGAGGACCTCCACGTTGAACTTCGAGGTCTCGGGAAGGATCGAGTACACCTTGTAGACGTACCAGTTGTCCCGCGTCTCGAAGACGATCGCGTCGCCCTGCTTCAGCTTGTCGATGTTGTGGAACTTCGCGCCGTGGCCGTCGCGGTGGGCGGCCAGGGAGAAGTTGCCGTTCTTGCCGCTCGTGGGGAGCGTGGCCTGGACGGGGTCGGTGTAGTAGCCGGCCACGCCGTCGTTGAGGATCTTCGACGAGGTGCCCTTCTCCACCAGGACCTCGCCGTTCTTCATGGCGGGCACGTGCAGGAAGCCGATGCCGTCCTTGGTGTCGAGGGCGCCCGGACCGGTGTCCTCCCTCGCCCAGGTGTCGCGGACCTTGTCACCCTGCTGGTCCGCCTCGCGGTCGGCGAGGACGTTGGTCCACCACAGGGAGTAGACGACGAACAGGCCGAGCACCAGCCCGGCCGTGATGAGGAGTTCACCGAAGACACTGATCACCAGGGCGATCCGGCCGCCCCCGCGGCGCCGGCGCGCGGGCGGGGACGCGGCTGGGGACGCGTCGGTGTGCTCTTCGTGCTGAGTGCCGTCGGTGGTCGCTGCCACGGTTCATCTGCCCCTACTCGACGAGCGCATCCGGCTTGCCCTTGCTGCGCGGCCGTTCCTCGACCATCTTGCCCCAGACGATCAACCGGTACTTGCTGGTGAACTCCGGCGTGCACGTCGTCAGCGTGATGTACCGGCCCGGCCCGGTGAACCCGGAGTCCGGCGGCACGGGGTCGAGGACACTGATGTTGCTCGGCGCGGTCACGGGCAGCATCGACGCCATCTTGTAGACGTAGTAGTCGTCCTGCGTCTCGACGACGATGTCGTCGCCGGGCTGGAGCCGGTTGATGTAGCGGAACGGTTCGCCGTGCGTGTTGCGGTGCCCCGCGAGGCCGAAGTTGCCGGTCTTGGCGTCGGGCATGGCCGTCTTCAGCTTGCCCTCGCCGTAGTGGCCGACCATGCCCTTGTCGAGGACCCGCTTGTTGCTGATGCCCTCGGCGATCGGCACGACCACGTCCAGCTTGGGGATGTGCAGGATGGCGAAGCCCTGGCCGGGCGAGAAGGTGCCCGGGTTGCGCTTGCCGTTCGCCCAGTCGTCCTGGAGGCTGCTGGCCTCCTGGTCCGCCTGCGCGTGCGCCCGGACGTTCGTCCACCACAACTGGTAGGTGACGAACAGCAGCATCAGCACACCCGTGGTGATGAACATCTCGCCGACCGCGCGGCTCGCGACCACCGCGGCGCCAGGCTTACGGGCCCGCGCCTGCCGTCGGGCCTCCACCCGGGACAGCGGCCGCTCCTCGGACCGCGCCGTTGTCTCGGGCTGTGCCGTCACCTCGGAGGCGCCGCCGTGGCGCCCGTGACGGCGCTTGGCGGCCTTTCTGCGGGCCGCACGGCCACCGGGTGTGCTCGGGGAGGCCGGAGAGGCTGGAGCGGCGCCAGAGGCGGATATGGACTCGCCGCCGAACACCGACTCCGGTGGCGGCGGGATCCGCAGCGCCACCGTCTCCTCGTCGATGGGAGGGTCGTACGGCGGACCGCCGTAGAGATCCTCGCGCTCGGGGCGCAGTGCCGTCACGCCGTGGCCCTGCCCACCACCGGGGCGAGCCCCGCCGACCTCGCGACCGCGTCCTGGTAGCCGCACTCCACGAGCCAGTTGGCCAGCATCCGGTGCCCGTGCTCGGTCAGCACCGACTCCGGGTGGAACTGCACGCCCTCGACCGGGAGTTCACGGTGGCGCAGACCCATGATGATGCCGTCCCGCGTCCGCGCGGTGACCACCAGCTCGGACGGGACGGTCCCCGGCTCGGCGGCCAGGGAGTGGTAGCGGGTCGCGGTGAACGGGGAGGGCAGGCCGGCGAAGACACCCTTGCCCTCGTGCTCGACCAGCGAGGTCTTGCCGTGCAGCAGCTCCGGCGCGCGGTCCACCACACCGCCGTACGCCACCTGCATCGACTGCATGCCCAGGCAGACACCGAAGACGGGCACGCCGGTCGTCGCGCAGTGGCGGACCATGTCGACGCAGACGCCCGCCTCCTCGGGGGTGCCCGGGCCCGGCGACAGCAGGACGCCGTCGAAACCGTCCTGCGCATGGGTCGTGGAGACCTCGTCGTTGCGCAGGACCTCGCACTCGGCGCCCAGCTGGTACAGGTACTGGACCAGGTTGAAGACGAAGCTGTCGTAGTTGTCGACGACGAGAATGCGTGCGCTCACTGGTTGTCCACCGTCACATCGTTGAAGGGAAGCAGCGGTTCGGCCCACGGAAAGACGTACTGGAACAGGACATAGACGACAGTCAGCACCAGCACGAGGGAGATCAGCGTCTTCAGCCACACGTTTCCCGGCAGATGCCGCCAGATCCAGCCGTACATGCCGTCCCTTCCGTCGCACCACGGCACCAGACTCTCGCCGTACGCCACCAGACTAACGGCGTAGAGCCCCCGGTTCGCCTGCGTCCACAGGCTGAGTGGAGTCCAGGTGCGCCCAGACGATCAGGCGGTGACTGTGGCCCCACTCGGGGTCGCACGTGGTCAGCGTCAGATAGCGTCCGGGACGCGTATACCCCGACTTACGTGGCACAGGGTCGATCACCTCGATGTCGGTGGGAACTGTTCTGTAAGGGCCTTTGTCGATGCGGTACGTGAACCAGGTGGTGCCGTCGTTGAGCACCACCGCGTCCCCGCGCCGCAGCTTCGGGAAGTCCTTGAACGGGTCGCCATGGGTGCGGCGGTGGCCGGCGACCGAGAAGTTGCCGGTCTGCCCGAGCCGCGCGGTGCCCGCGTAGTGGCCGAGGCCCTTCTTCAGGGTGCCGGTGGCGGTCCCTTCGAGCACCGGTTTGTTCCACGTGAAACCGAGCCGCGGGATGTACATGATCGCGAAGGGCTTCCCGCTGCGGTACGGCGCCGGAGGGGCGGGGCTCGCGGAGGCGCCGGCGGTGACCGCGGGCTGCCGCTCCCACTGGTCCTGGAGGAGGTCGATCTGGTCACCCATGAGGTGATCGGCCTGCACGCCGGTCCAGAAGAGCACGTAGACGACGAAGAGGACGATCACGGTGCCGACGGTGACGCACAGCTCGCTGACGGTCCGGACGATCACACGCACCGGCGGCTCCCGTAAGGCGCGGGCTTCTACTCCACTGGCTTCGCGTAGTGCAGGTCCACTGTGCCGGAGTAGCCGGGCAGAGTCACCGTGCCGTCCTCGGTGACTTTCCAGCCGAGCCCGTAGACGTTGACGTACACCATGTAGTTCTGGATCGCCGGGGAGTCGGCGAGGGCCTGCTGGAGCTTCTCCGGGTCCCCCACGGCCTGGATCTTGTACGGCGGGGAGTAGACGCGGCCCTGGAGGATCAGGGTGTTGCCCACGCAGCGCACGGCGCTGGTGGATATCAGCCGCTGGTCCATGACCTTGATGCCCTTCGCGCCGCCCTGCCAGAGCGCGTTCACCACGGCCTGGAGGTCCTGCTGGTGGATGACCAGGTAGTCGGGCTGCGGCTCGGGGTAGCCGGGGAGCTTGGCCGTGGCGTCGGGCGGGGCGTCGTTGAGCGTGACGGTGATCGCCCGGCCCTTGACTTCCTGGGTGCCCGCGTCCTTCTCCAGCCCGGCGAGTTTCTCGGCCTCGGCCGTGGTGCGGCCGTCGTCGGGCTGGGCCAGCGACTCGACCTGGTCGCGCAGGGCCGCGTTGGACTCGTCCAGCTCGCCGTTCTTCCGGCTGCGTTCATGGATCAGGTCGGACAGCTTCAGCAAGGACGCGTCCGTACGGAGGTCGGTGCCCTTGGCCGTGTTGAAGCTGGTGACGAAGAGGAGCCCCGCGAGGGCGAAGACACCCGCCGTGAGTACCCGCACCGGCCGGAGACGACGTCGAGGCGGAGGTGCGGAACCCGTTGAACCCGTCCCGGGGAAGTCGGCAGAATTGCTCAACGTACCCTTATCTCCTTCGGCGCCGTAGAAGCACTACGCTAACGGACGCCCGGGGGAGCGCTCAGTGTCCCCTTGTACGCTGCCCCGAGCCCGACCCAGTTCCCTGCGCGGCCACGCAGCGCATCGACAGGAGAGACCCTCGTGCCGAAGTCACGTATCCGCAAGAAGGCCGACTACACGCCGCCGTCGGCGAAGCAGGCGACCGCGATCAAGCTGAACAGCCGCGCCTGGGTCGCGCCGGTGATGCTGGCCATGTTCCTCATCGGGCTGGCCTGGATCGTCGTGTTCTACGTGACCGACGGATCACTGCCCATCGACAAGCTGGGCAACTGGAACATTGTGGTCGGTTTCGGCTTCATCGCCGCCGGATTCGGCGTCTCGACCCAGTGGAAGTAGCGGCCACCTCCCGGTGAACACAGCTCTGCCCAGGGCTATCCACTGAGTTATCCACAGCCGTTTTCCACAGTGGGGAAAAAGAACGACCATCTGTGGATAACCTGCCGGGTGTTGACGCCGGTGTGACAGAACCACCGGGCGTCGAAAACCTGTTCGCCCCCTGCCTGACCTGCGGAAACACAGGTCGGTGACAGGGGGCACAGCTGTTCCCGCACAGTGTGCACAGGATCGGGTACACGCTGTGGACAACGGGCGCTCAGGTGAGCTGGGCGGTCCTCAGGAGGGTCGTCACCACGACGGCCACGAGCACCAGCGCACAGGTGCCGAACTGCACCAGCGAGCGGCGGTCGCGGGGTGCGTGGACCATGCCGTAGCCGATCAGGACACCGGCGACCAGGCCGCCCACGTGGGCCTGCCAGGCGATGCCGCTCCAGCCGAAGGTGATGATCAGGTTGATCACCAGCAGGGCGATGATCGGCCGCATGTCGTAGCGCTGTCGGCGCACCAGGACGGCCATCGCACCGAAGAGGCCGAAGATGGCGCCCGAGGCGCCGAGCGAGGGCTGGTTGGGCTCGGCGATCAGATACGTCAGCGCGCTGCCGGCCAGCCCGGAGGCCACGTACAGCGCGAGGAAGCGCACGCGTCCCAGGGCCGCCTCCAGGGGGCCGCCGATCCACCAGAGGCTGAGCATGTTGGAGAGGATGTGGATGACGCTGCCGTGCAGGAACATCGAGGTCAGCATGCGGTACCACTGACCCTCGGCCACGCCCTGGAGCTCACCGAAGCCCAGCGCCGGCATGATCGCGCGGCCGATCAGGTCGAAGCGGTCGGTGAAGCTGTCGCCCATCGACATCTGGGCCAGGTACGCCGCCAGACAGAGGCCGATGAGGATCTTGGTGAGCAGCCGGGGGTCGTCCGTGAGCGTGCCGCCCGCGAGGGTGCGGGGCCGGGACGCCGACGGGGCGTGGCCGGTACCGGAGCCGCTGCGGACGCACTCCGGGCACTGGAAGCCGACCGAGGCGCTGACCATGCACTCCGGGCAGATGGGGCGCTCGCAGCGGGTGCAGCGCACGCCGGTCTCACGGTCGGCGTGGCGGTAGCAGGCGGGCAGGCCGTTGTGCGCGTCGTCCTGTCGACTGCCTGGCGCCTGGTCCATGGGGTCCCCCAACGTCGTCGTATGCAAGGCTTTGCCCCGCTCATCCTTACGGACGAGCGGGGCAATTGGTTCCCCTGGGGGAACCGTGCGTCCCGGATGACCGGCGCCGGTGCGGCCGGTACTAGCGCTTCTCGACGACGACCGACTCGATGACGACGTCCTTGAGCGGGCGGTCGGTACGCGGGTTGGTCTGGGTGCCCGCGATGGCGTCGACGACCTTCTGGCCGGCCTGGTCGACGACCTCGCCGAAGATGGTGTGCTTGCGGTTCAGCCAGGCGGTCGGGGAGACCGTGATGAAGAACTGCGAGCCGTTGGTGCCCGGACCCGCGTTGGCCATGGCCAGCAGGTAGGGCTTGTCGAAGCGCAGGTCCGGGTGGAACTCGTCCTCGAACTGGTAGCCGGGACCGCCGGTGCCGTTGCCCAGCGGGTCACCGCCCTGAATCATGAATCCGCTGATCACCCGGTGGAAGACCGTGCCGTCGTAGAGCTTCGCCGTGGTCTTCTCGCCCGTCTCCGGGTTGACCCACTCGCGCCCGCCGGTGGCGAGGTCGACGAAGTTCTTGACCGTCTTGGGGGCGTGGTCCGGGAAGAGCCGGACCTCGATGTCGCCGTGGTTGGTCTTCAGGGTGGCGTACAGCTGCTCGGCCACGATCTGCCTTCCGTTGTCTTTCCGTGACCCCCTGATCCTCGCACGACCCGCGCCGTACGTCGCCCGGCGGCCACCTCGGATGCCACAGAAATACACCCGTGTCGTCCTCCGGCGGGAGCGGGCCGGGCCGATCCGTGGCATTGTCGACGGCAAGCTCCCGTTGCCCCGTATTCATCCGCTCTTGTATCCCATCAAGACAACTCGGGACGTTCGGCACCCGTATGCCCGTCCGCGCATGCCCCGGCAGCCGTCGGCAGGCATGATCCGTAAAAGGGTGGAAAGTCGAAATACCGTACGCCACCGAGGAGGAGGAACCCGTGACCCGCATCGACAGCGTGCGCGCCGCGACCGGTTCGGCGAAGGACAGCGTGCTGCACGCCGCGGAAGTGGTGGCGCCCTACGCCGACACGGCCAAGGAGAAGGCCGCGCTCTATGCGCACGAGGCCCGCGTACGGCTCGCGCCCAAGGTGTCCCAGGCCGCCGGACAGGCCCGCGTCCAGTACGGCGCCCATGTCGCTCCTCGACTGGAGCAGGCCCGGGCACACGTCCCGCCCAAGGTCGACCTGGCCGCACATGAGGCGGCCGTCCGTACGCGCCTGGCCGCCCGGCAGGCAGCCGACTACTCCCGGCCCAGGATCGAACACGCCATGGCCGCGGCGCTACCCGTGAGGGACCAGGCCGCCGCCCGGGGCGCAGCCGCGATCGCCGCGCTGCGCGGCCAGGTGACCGCCAAGGAGATCAAGAAGCTGACGCGCAAGCACCGGCGGCGGGCGAAGGCGGGCAAGCTCGCCAAGTCCATGGCCATGCTGAGCGCCGTCGGCGCGGGCGCCTACGCGGCCTGGAAGTGGTGGGACAAGCAGGCCAACCCGGACTGGCTGGTCGAGCCGCCCGCCGCGACGGAGGTTCCCGCCGGTGGCGGGCTGACCTCGGTCGACGGCACCGGCCCGGCGGTCCTGGACCCGGAGGCCAAGGAGGCCGACGAGGAAGCGGCCAACAAGGAGGACCGCAGCTGAGTCCCACCGGGCTCTGTTTCACGTGAAACGTCCCCTGCTGTCTCGTCCGGCTTCGGCGGATGCCGGCGAGACCGCGGGGGACGTTTCGCTGCCGTCTGGAGCGACGTCGGGTGGGGCCACGTGCGGTCAGGGGCGGTGGGGTCCCGTGCGGTCAGGTCACCTGTGGTGGAGCGCTGTGCCGCCTCATCGTCTACGGCGCGGGACCCCGCCGCCGCGTCCCGTCGCGGTGCCGACCACCGCGAGGACGGAGAGCAGGACGAGCGCGCACGCGGGGCCGAGGACGGTCCAGGGGGCGAGTTCGACGTAGGGCTGGTTCTCCGAGAGCAGGCGGCCCCACTCGGGGGTGGGTGGCTGCTCGCCGAGGCCGAGGAAGCCGAGGGAGGCCAGGACCAGGACGGTGGTGGGCAGCCGCAGCAGGGCGTTGCGCACCAGGGAGGGCAGGACCGCGGGCAGCAGATGGTGGCGCAGGAGGTAGGACGGGCCGGCGCCGAAGGAGACCGAGGCGAGCATGTGCCCGCTGGCCCGTTCCTGGGCGAGCAGGGCTGCCGTCTGGGCGGCGTAGGGGGTCCAGCCGACGAGGCACACCGCACAGGCGGCGCCCCAGACGGACGGTCCGGTGACCGCGGTGGTGAGGAGCCCCGCGAGGACGGCCGGGAGCGTGGACCCGACTTCGGTGAGACCGGCGCTCACCCGCCCGGCCATGCCCAGCAGCAGTCCGGCGGCGGCGCTGACCGCCGTCACCAGGAGGGCGACACCGGCGGTGCGCAGGGCGCCGTGGCCGAGCCGGGCCAGCAGATCGCGGCCCAGCGCGTCGGTGCCCAGCGGGTGCGCGACCGACGGGGGCAGCAGCCGGGCGGCGGTGTCGACCTGGAGCGGATCGCGCAGCAGTCCCGCCACGACGGCCGTGAGCAGGACGGCGGCGCAGCAGGAGGCGATCCAGCGCAGGGAGCGCCGCCGGGGGAGGGTGGACGGGGGCGGGGCGGTGAGGGCGCCGTCGCGCAGGGCGGGGCCGAGGAGGGCGCGGCCCAGGGCCTGGAGGAGGAGCCCGGCGGTGACGCCGAGCAGGACGAGGACGAGCGTCACCGTCTGGAGCGGCGGCAGGTCCTGCGCCATGGCGGCGTCCAGGGCGAGCCGTCCGAGGCCTGGGATGTTGAAGATCTTCTCCACGGCGACGGCACCGCCGACCAGGGCCACGACGGTCGGCAGCAGCTGGGGGAGCACCGCGGGCAGGGTGCGGCGCAGCGCGGTGCGGGCGATGCGGCCGGGGGAGAACCCGAACGCGTGCCAGGTGCGTGCCCAGGGTTCCTGGAAGGCGCCGGGCAGCGACTGGTCGAGGAGGCCGCCGATCATCGCCCCCGAGGGCAAGCCGAGGGCGAGCGCGGGCAGCACCATCGACGACGGTCCTTCCCAGCCTTGGGACGGCAACCAGCCCAGCCACACCCCGCACACTGTGGCGAGCAGTGAGGCGAGCAGGAACTTGGGCAGTGCGGCGAGGACGGCGGCGGCGGTGCCCGCCCGGGCCCGCCGCAGCCGGCGCCGGGATCCGAGGTGGAGGGTGCGGGCGCAGACCAGCGCGGCGACCACGACCGTGACGGCCAGGGCGCCGAGCATCATGGTGAGCGAGACGGCGAACGCGGACGTCACCTGCGGCAGGACGGGTTCGCCCGACACCCAGGAGGTGCCCGCGTCCCCGCGCAGCAGACCGCCCAGCCACCGCGCGAGGTGCGCGAGGGGCCCGTCGTCCAGCCCGAGTTGCTCGCGCACGGCGGCGAGCTGGGCGGGGGTGGGGTCCTGGTCGGCGGAGCGGGCCCGCAGGACCGTCAGCGCGGGGTCGGTCCGCGACAGCCAGGGCAGCAGGGCCACGGCCGTGAGCAGGGCGGCCCCGGCGACGATGCGGCCGGCGCCGGCCCCCCACCGGGGCGGGTGGGGCCCGGCACCGAGCGACGTGGCGCTCATCGGCGGCTACTTCAGGTGTGTGTCGACGTCGACGAGGGAGCGCTCGCGGGGGTCGAGGAGGACGCCCTCGACCTCGGGGGCGATGCCCTGCACGACCTTCTCGTGGACCAGCGGCACGACGGCGTCGGTGCGCAGGATCTCCGCCTCGGCCGCCATGATCTTCCGCTGCCGCGCGGCCATGTCGCCTTCCTCGGCGGCGGACTTGATGGCCTGGTCGACCTTGGCGTCCTTCAGTCCCGCGATGTTGTAGACGCCCTTGCTGGTGTAGTCGCTGGCGAGGTAGGCGACGGCGTCACCGGTGTCGAGGAGCGTCACCCGGGAGAAGACGAGCGCGTCGTACTTGCCCGCGAGGAGGTCGGCCTCCATCTGCGTGTACTCGCGCACGTCCTGCTTCACCGTGAACCCGGCCTTCTCCAGCTGCTGCTGGAGGACGGTCGCGGCCTCAGGGAGTTCGGCGCGGTTGGTGTAGGTGGCCAGGCGCAGGGTCTTGTCCTTGGTCTTGGCTCGGACCTGCGCGGTGGTGGCGGCCTGGGCGCGGCCGGTGACCGCGACGCGCTTGCCGGCCGCCCAGGGGACGGCGGGCCCGAACAGGCCCTGCGCGGGGTCGGCGTAACCGCCGAAGACCGAGCCGACGAGGGCGGATCCGTCGACGGCCGCGCGGGCGGCGGCGCGCAGGGCGGGGTCGGTGAACAGGCCGGCGCGGGTGTTGAGGATCAGGCTGTCGGTGCGCACGGACGGCACCTCGTGACGGGTGCCGGCGTCGAGCAGAGCGGCCTGGGCGGTGGGGATCCACTCGGCGATGTCGACGTCGCCGCTGCGCAGGGCGTTGGCGCGGGCGGTGCCGTCGGCGATCCAGCTGACGTCGATGCCGGAGGCCTTGGCCTTGCCGCCCCAGTGATCGTCGAAGCGTTCGAGGGTGGCCTTGGTCTTGCCGGTGAGCTTGGTGATCTCGAAGGGGCCGGTGCCGGTGCCGATGGGGCTGACGGTGCCGTCCTTCGCGTACGCCTTGGGGGCGAGGACGCCGAGGGCGGGGCTGGCCAGGCGCAGCGGGAGGACCGGGTCGGAGTTCTGGGTGGTGATGGTGACGGTGTCGGCGTCGTCGGCCTTGGCGGTCAGGGTGACGTCACTGAGGACGCGGGGCTTGGTCTTCGCGGCGCCCGCGTGGTCGAGAGCGTTGACGACCGACTCGGCGGTGACCGGGGTGCCGTCCTGGAAGGTGGCCTTGCGCAGTTCGAAGGTCCAGGTCGTGGCGTTCTTCCGGGTCCAGGACTCGGCCAGCGCGGGCGCGGCGGCGCCGTCCTTGTTCAGGGCGGTGAGTCCTTCGGCCACGGAGAGCTTGCTCAGCACGGTGGCGTCGTTGCTGTACGGCGACAGCGCCTGGACCGGGGGCACCGCGAGCGCGACCCGGAGACGCCCGTCCGCTCCCCCCGCGCCGTCGGTGTCGGCGCCACCCTCGTCGGAGACGAAACAGCCGGCCAGCAGGGGGGTGAGGGCAAGCGCCGCTATGAGGCCTCGGGAGGTGGTACGCATGGTGGTCCTGTCGTGCGGGGGGACGGGCTTGCCCCGGGAGCACGGGGGCGAGGGCCAGGGCCGCGCCAGCATATAAGGCAAGCCTTACCCAACCCACAGCCAGGTAGGTGAGACCTCAACCAACGGACATCACCGGGTTCACCGCGCGGCCACCACCGGCCTCACCCCATGGACGCCATCCGCTCGCCCGTCCACGGGTCGACGCCCGTCCCCCGAAGGCGCCGGTACTCGCTGTCGTTGAGGTACCGCACGTGGTCCTTCCCCCACAACGCCAGGCCGCCCAGGGGGCATTCGGGGTAGTCCGCCCGCAGGACGCGCACCAGGAACGCGACGGCCCCGCAGTCGTGCCGGGTCCACAGCCTGTCGTCCCGGTTGAACAGCAGGACGGGCCAGGCGTCGGGGTCGTCGCCCGAGGTGTCCCAGCAGAGGATGTCCGCGTCGGCGTCCACGGCCCACGCGAGCAGGCGCGGGGACGTGCCCTCCAGCTCGGGCGACTTGCGCCCCACGGCCCAGGCGTCCTCGGCGTTCAGCGACTCGACGCGCATGCCGTCCGGTTCGGGCTGCCCCTCGCGCGGCTCGGGCTTCACGATGCTCAGGTAGTTCGCGGCCGCCCCCTCTCCGTACTCGTCGAGGAACCGCCGGTAGTCCGACGGGAAGGGCCTCCCCCAGGACGCGGTCATGCGCTCCCAGTCGACCACCGTGTCGCTCTCGGCCGTGGGGGGCATGAGCCGCCGCAGCGTCGCCAGTTCATTCATCGCGGTCACTTCTTCCTCCGTGAGATCCCGTCACGGCGTGGCTCCGATGGGAGCGGCGGCGCCGCTGCCGGGATCGACGAACAGTCCGAGGTTCTGCCCCTTGAGCGTATTCGGAATGTGCTGATTGATCTGGATTCAGGGTGTTCCATCCGGGTTGGTTCCATAGGCGTCACCTGGAAGCCGAACGGAACCGTGCGGTCGCCGACGTAACGCGGCGTCACGGCGTACTCGACCTGCGGCCCGTCAGGACGGCGGCCCCGACCTGCGCCTCGTAGCTGTACATGTGGTCGGTGCCACGTTGCTGATCGGGTTGCCTCCGACGCAGGCGTACTGGTTGCCGGAGAAGGGATCGCTGAAGTCCGGGATCAGGGCTCCGAGATCCGGGATCAGGGCTCAAAATCCGGGCCACGGCTCCGGGATCCGGGATCAGGGCTCCGAGGTCTCGGACTCGAGGGACGCCCGGGTCGCCCTGCCGTACACCCCCGACTCGTCCGGGAGGACGACACGGGTGAGCTGATAGGCCCGGACGGCGTACTCGACGCCGCGGTCGTACTCGCCGTCGGCTTCTGCGGCATAGAAGCCGACTTGGCCCAGCCGGAGCTGGAGTTCGGCGACCTCCGGCCCCTCGTCGCCCAAGCGGAGGACGGGGTCCTGCCCGGCCGGCGGCCCGCTCGGCGCGGGGGTCGCCGTGGCGGTGGCGCCGGCACTGGACGGCGGCCCGGTCGGAACGGGGGACTCCGACGCCGTGGCCGACTCGCTCTCGGCCGGACTCGCACCCGGCGAGGAAGCCGGGGCCTGGGAACGCTCCGGCGAAGGGCTCGTCGGGGCCGGGCCGGCCGACGAGGCGCTGCCGCGAGAGGCCTGCTCGGGCACGCCCGCCCGCACCCCTTCGGGTAAGGAGTCGTCCCGCGAGGGACTGTCGTAGAGGAAGACCCCGCCGACGATTCCCCCCACGATCAGGACGGCCCCACCGGCGGCCAGCCCGACGACCCACCCCGCTCGACGCCGCCCGGGCGGGGCGGTCGGCCCATCCACGGCGCTCGCGCCCGGTGGCGGCGCCGCCGGGGACGCGTACTCGGCCTGCGCCTGAGCCTCGCCCTGCATCTGAGCCCCGGCCTGCGTCTGAGCCTCGCCCTGCATCTGAGCCTCGCCCTGCATCTGGGCCTCGGCCTGCGCCTGAGCCTCACCCTGCACCTGGGCCTCGCCCTGCGCCTGAGCGCCGGCCTGCGCTTCAGCCGGAATCCCGGCCTCCTCCCGCCCTGCGAGCCCCTCGCCGCCCCCGGCGCCGTCGTCGCCCAGCTTGACGAACGGCCGTATACGCACCGGATCGAAGTCCTCCGCCGCGGCCGCCTGCACCGCGCGGTCGTCACGATGGGCCTCGGACGCGAGGCGGGCACAGGAGCAGCCCGGAGTGCCGTCCGCCGCCCTGGGAGCACCACATTCCGGGCATATCGCACCTGTCGGTTCACTCACGCCTGCGCCTCTCCCGCCGAGCAGTTCAGAGTTCAAACACATTTTCTCCATGGATTCACCAGGAGGTGACCGAATCCGGAAGCGCGACGTCCAGGCAATCGAAAAGCAGCCACCCGCCGTGCGGGAGGGAAGCGGGGAAGGCAGCCGGCCCTTCGGGGCATCGCGGCACGCAAAGAGCCCCTCCGGCCGCGTTTCCGCAGGTCGGAGGGGCTCTGCTGTGGAGCCTAGGGGAGTCGAACCCCTGACATCTGCCATGCAAAGACAGCGCTCTACCAACTGAGCTAAGGCCCCGGGAAGAGAAGCGTCCGGCCGGAACGACGTCGGACCGACGGGCGCCGCAGACCAGAGTACCGGGTCACCCCCCGTATCCCGCAAAAGGATTAGGGGTCCCCGCAGATGACCACTCTCCGTAAGATGCTCCGCGTGGTTCGCTACAGCGAACCGCGGTTTCTTGGGGAAGCGATGGGGAGACGCACATGGACGCCGCACAGCAGGAAGCCACCGCGAGAGCGCGGGAACTGCAGCGGAACTGGTACGGGGAGCCGCTGGGGGCGCTCTTCCGTAAGCTCATCGACGATCTTGGCCTGAACCAGGCTCGTCTCGCGGGGGTTCTGGGACTGTCGGCGCCGATGCTGTCGCAGCTGATGAGCGGTCAGCGGGCGAAGATCGGCAACCCGGCCGTGGTGCAGCGGGTGCAGCTGCTCCAGGAGCTGGCGGCCCAGGTCGCGGACGGCAGCGTCAGCGCGGCCGAGGCGACCGAGCGCATGGACGAGATCAAGAGGTCGCAGGGGGGATCGGTGCTCAACAACACCACGCAGACGACGAGCGGCTCGGGGGCGCCCACGGTCAAGCGGGTGGTCCGTGAGATCCAGTCGCTGCTGCGCTCGGTGGCCGCCGCCGGCGACATCATAGAAGCGGCCGACAGCCTCGCCCCGACCCATCCGGAGCTGGCGGAGTTCCTCCGGGTGTACGGCGCCGGCCGCACCTCCGACGCGGTCGCGCACTACCAGTCCCACCAGAGCTGATCCGAGGGCCCAGACACCGAAGGGGGTTCGGGGTCCGGGCCGGCGGCGACGCCTCGGGGGGCGCGCGGAGCGGGGGTGGTGCTCCGCGTCCGGGGCGGCGGACGCAAGCGGAATCGCGACGGGACACGGGGGTCGTATCGCTCATCGGGGGACAGCGGGGATAGCGGGGGCGGCGAGGGGGTAGCAGGAGGGAATCCGGAGGGGGAGGAGCGACGCACTGCCATGGGTGAGGTCTTCGCCGGACGGTACGAACTCGCGGACCCGGTCGGCCGGGGTGGGGTCGGCGCCGTCTGGCGTGCCTGGGACCACCGCCGGCGCCGCTATGTGGCCGCCAAGGTGCTCCAGCAGAGCGACGCCCACTCGCTGCTGCGCTTCGTCCGCGAGCAGGCCCTGCGGATCGACCACCCGCATGTCCTCGCCCCCGCCAGCTGGGCCGCCGACGACGACAAGGTCCTGTTCACCATGGACCTCGTCGCCGGCGGTTCCCTGGTCCACCTCGTCGGCGACTACGGCCCCCTGCCTCCCGCGTTCGTCTGCACGCTCCTCGACCAGCTGCTCTCCGGGCTCGCCGCAGTGCACGCGGAGGGTGTCGTGCACCGTGACATCAAACCCGCCAACGTGCTGCTGGAGGCCACCGGCACCACGCGCCCCCGGCTGCGGCTGTCCGACTTCGGCATCGCCATGCGGCTCGGCGAACCACGGCTGACCGAGACCAACCTCGTGGTGGGCACGCCCGGCTATCTCGCGCCCGAGCAGATCATGGGCGCCGACCCCGACTTCCCCGCCGACCTGTTCGCCGTCGGCCTGGTCGCGCTGTATCTCCTGGAGGGCGCCAAGCCGGACGCCAAAGCGCTCGTCCAGTACTTCACCGAACACGGCACACCCGGCGCTCCCCGGGGCATCCCGGAGCCGCTGTGGCAGGTCGTCGCCACACTGCTGCAACCCGATCCCCACGCCCGCTTCCGTACGGCCACGGGGGCGCGCAAGGCGCTGGCGGCCGCCGCCGAGCTGCTGCCCGAGCCAGGCCCGGACGACGAGCTGATCGAGATCTTCGACCAACTCGGGCCGCTGCCGCCGGGGTTCGGCCCCGAGGGGCCGTTGAAGCGGGCGCCGGGCATCACCGTCGGGACGGGGACCGGTACAGGGACGGCGACAGTCACCGGAACGGGGGCGGACCAGAGCACCCGGACCGGAGCCGGAACCGGAACCGGAACCGGCACCGGCACCGGCACCGGCAGCGGCATCCGAGCCGGCACCAGAATCGGTACGGACGCCGGTACGGGTACGGGACGCCTGCCCTCCGGGACAAGCGCGGGTCTCGTGCCGCCGCCTCCCGACCGAGAACCCGATGTCGGCCCCGGTTCACCGCGGCCCGTCCCCTCCATGTCGGACACCGGCAGTTTCCCCCTGCCGCCCCCACAGCCCACGGCGACACCGGTACCGGCGGCGGCCGCACCCGTGCCGGCCCCCACACCGCATCCCCCCGCCCACGCTCCGGCGCACGCTCCCGCTCCCGCCCCGGTTCTCCCCTACGAACCCGGCACCTTCGCCCTGGCCGCCTCCCGTGCCGCGGATCGCGTCGACACCTCCACGGCTTCGTACACCGCTCAGAGCACGCAGGTTCCCCCTCCCGCACCGGAGATCTCCGGCCGGCCCCGCCGGGCCCGTCGCACCCACCGCAGCCGCCGAGCCCCCCGCCCCGGCCCGCCGCTGAAGATCGCCGGTCCGCTGCTGCTGCTCGCGCTCGTCTGCTACGCCGTGGGGTTCTGGGCGTTGGCACGGATCTGAGCACCACGGGCGGACGCCGCCCGGCGCCGAGCGGTCACCGTCCATACGCCGAGCACCAGCAGCAGCGCGCTGCCGGTGCCGATGCCGCCCACCGCGACCGCCTTCATCGCGAGGTCATCACCCCCGTCGGAGGCGCCGTCACCGGCCGTGCCGCCCCCGGCCGCCGCGCCCTCGCCGCCGCTTCCGATCGCGTCCGGCGCGCCCACGTCGAAGAGGCCGCGCGGCTGCGACGCCCCCGCGTACCCCGGCCCCGGCCGCGCGGTACCGGTGACACGGACGCGCAGGACCAGCCCGTAGGGGCCGTCACCGAACCGTTCGGCCACCTCGGCGGAGAGGTGCACCACCAGGAAGTGGGCGCCGGCGAAGCGCAGACTCTTCTCCGGGTCGGTGGGGGCGTACCGATTGGTGTACGCGACCGGCGGCAGGGGAGCGAGGGAGGTCGACTTCTGCGTGCCGCCGTAGCCGATGCTCGTGGTGGCGACCTCGGCGCGCACCGGGTTGTACAGGGTCAGGTCGAGCGCCGGGACCACGAAGGCGGACACCCCACCGGCCCCACCGACCCCGGCGCTCCCGTCAGTCCCGCTGGTTCCGTCGGCTCCGCCCTCCGCCGCGCCGATGTCGGCGGTGGCGTACACCTGCTGCCCCCAGTCGACCGGCACCTTGTAGAAGAGGGTCTGGCCAGGGGTGATCTCGTCGCGCCAGACCCCCTGCCGCACGGCCGCAGCCCGGGCGAAGCCCGCGCCGCCCGGGCGGCGCACGGGCTCGCCCGCGACAGGCGCGGGGGTGGCGGAGTTCCACACCTCGGGCTGCCTCGTCGCGCCGCCGTCCTGCCGCACGAACGGTTCGGAGACCGGCGCGAGCTCCAGGTCCCAGGGCGTCCCGTCGTCACCGGCCGTGGCGGCCCGCTCGACCACGGCGTAGTAGGTACCGGCCTCCTGACACAGCCCCTTGCCGACCAGGATCTCCCGCGCGCCCCAGGCCGTGATCGGCCGTGCGCTCCCGGACGCCCCGACGGTCACGGAGTCGAAGGAACAGTTGGCGCCTGCGGCGCTCTGCACGGAGACGCTGATCCCGTCGCCCGCGGCCAGCAGGGCGTCCCGGCGGGGGACTGCCGTGACGGAGACGTACACGCTCGCCTCGGCGTCGAGTTCGAGGCGGTAGTACGCCTTCCCGCTGCCGTCGAGGGAGCTGCGGTACGTCTCACCGGGCTCCAGGCGGACGGCCCCGTTCGTACCGGAGGCGGCCCGGGCGCCGCGGGCGTCGTCGGCGAAGGCGTACGACGGTGCGTCCGCCGAGCCGGCGGCCAGGGCGACGGGCGCCCGGAGCACGGCCGTGACCAGGCAGAACACCACGCCCACGACGGTCGCCCATCCCACACGCCGACCCATCGCCCGCCCCCTCGCCCTAGCCCTAGCCCTTGCTCTCGCCCATGCCCTCGCTGCGGCCCCGCCACCGGGTCCTGGCCGGTCTCGGCCGGGCGACCGGACCCGGCCGTCGCTCATCCTGCCCCGTCGGCCTGTCCATCACCCGCGTATTGCTGACGACCGTCCGAAACAGCCACGCCCTCCGGCACGGACACGCCCTCCGCCCCTCGCCACGCCCTCCGGCAGAGGCACCGAGCCCCCGCCCAAGCCACACCCTCCGGCACAGGCACCGCCCAGCACACCGCCTCAGCACACCGCCCCCGGCGGCCCGCCGCCCCTACCCGCCAACCGCCACCCCCGCAACACGAAACCCCGACCGCGAAGGCGGCCGGGGTCTGATCAGTTCTCGGTATCGGTACTCACGAACCCGTGGGCACGGAGTCAGTCGCCTCCGTCCACAGATCCTGCTCGGCGCGATCCGCCTGGATCTGGCGGTACACGAGGAGCCCGCCGATGGCGGCCAGTGCGACCAGGAGAAGCTTCTTCACCGCGCGACCTCGTCTTTCCTTGACGTAGGGGACCTCTGGCGCCCGACTATACACACCGACCGATATCGATCGGTGACCTGCGTCGGCCGCTCAACTTCGGCCATCGACAGCGCAGTAGACGCCACGAACGGCCTGTTCCCGGAACCTGCCCGGTCCCCTCTCGTCCCCGCCCCTAACCCCTCGACCCGGGTTTTTCCACCTCCCCGCACCCATTCGAGTGGTGTTCATCGGAACATCCCCCTGACGCGAGCGTCGGTCCATCACATCTCAGCCCGTATACACATCATGAGCAAAGTACGCAAATCGCCCAACCCGAAAGTGAGGGGCATTGACCGACAATCGCGTCAAGACGCTGTGGACCACCATCGTCACCGCGTTCCTCGCGCTGTGCACGGCACTCGGACTGATCACGACGACGGCCCCGACGGCCGTGGCACGGACCGAGCCGGCACGCAACAGCGGCGAGAACGGCGGCACGGTTCCCCCGACCGCGTCGGAGATGTCCCCCTGGTCCCGGCTCAACGCCCGGTCCCTGCCCCCCACGATGAAGCAGCGCATCCGCGCCGAGGCGCACGGCAAGTCGCCCGGTTGCCGCCACCGCCGACTCCCCGACATCGAGTCGGCCGACCGCCCCACGGACCCCTGCGACGACCTCGACGAACCAGCGGACCCCGACGAACCGGCCGCCTCCGCGTCCCTGCCCCTCCAGCGCTGAAGCCCTCGGCCCGACCGGCGCCACTCCTCCCCCATGACCAGCACGTGACGGCGAACTCGCGTATCGCACGACGCAGGCCCGGCAACTCCCCCTCCGGAGCGACCGGGCCTTCGCCGTGTCCTGGGGACCCGACCGATTACGCCCACCCACCTGACCAGAACTGGCAGGCCCCTGACAGGAAAGACCACCTACGGTGGAGGGCGGGAGCGAGGTGGATCCCCCGCCGCACCGTTCGGCACCGGTCCCTCCCCTCGTGCGGACCGGTGACGAACGGTGCGGGCGGCGTCGACCCGTGCCGGACGGCACGGACCGAGGAATGACGTGGCTTCGCGGGGAAGCCGTCCGGGAGACGCGCGGGCGGCCCCGGCTGCGGCGCTTCCGCTTCGCGATCCTGCCAGCTACGGCTCACGACGAGGAGGTTTTGGCATCCGGTCGACGACTAAACCGCAGGTCAGCCATATAAGGTGAGTTTTCCGGTCCGGATTCCAGGTGCGGGGGGAAGTAAGGGGTGGAGACCTTGGGTTCCGACTCAGGGGCACGCACGGCCTTCGCGGAACGGCTCGCGCTGCTGTACAAGGAGGCCGGCAACCCTCCCCTCAAGCGCGTGGCCGAGGCGGTCGTCCGGCTCCAGCGGATCGACGAGCGCGGACGACCCGTACGGGTCTCCGCCCAGCGGATCAGCGACTGGCGCCGGGCGCGGAACGTGCCCGCCCAGTTCGCCGCCCTCGCCGCGGTGCTGCACGTCCTCATCCCCGACGCCCGGCGCCTGCGGCCCGCCCCGGTCTCCCCCGGCCTCTACGACCTCTCCCAGTGGCAGCGGCTGTGGGAGCGCGCGGTGGCCGACCCGGTCGCCGACACCGCCGCCCCTTCCGCGCCGGCGGAGGAACGCCCGCCGGGCGAGTCCCCGGCCGTCCACGGGGGCGTGTGCCCCTACCGCGGGCTGGCGTCGTACCGCCAGGAGGACGCCCGCTGGTTCTTCGGCCGCGAACGCAGCACCAAGGCCCTCGTCGCCCAGTTGCGAGAGACCGAGCGGACCGGCGGCCTGGTCATGCTCGTCGGCGCCTCGGGGGCGGGGAAGTCCTCCCTGCTGAGCGCCGGCCTGGTACCCGCCCTGCGCGGCGGAACGCCGGGGGAGGAGAGCGGTTCGGCGCCCCGGCGGGTACTCCAGCTCGTCCCGGGCAACGACCCCCTCGGGGAACTGTCCCGCCACATCCCCGGCCTCCCCACCGCCACCCCGGCCACCCCGGCCACCCCGGACGGAACGACAGCGGGGGGACCCACCGAAACCGACTTCGGGACCGCCGTACGACAGGCGATCACGACCTGGGCCTCCCCCTCCGCACCCACCGAGCCCGGCCCCCGCCCCGTCCTCATCGTCGACCAGTTCGAGGAGACGTTCACGCTCTGCGCCGACGAGGCGGACCGGCGGGCCTTCATCCAGCTGCTGCACGCCGCGTGCACGCCCACCGGCCCGGACGAGCAGGCCCCCGTGCTCGTCGTCCTCGGCATCCGGGCCGACTTCTACGAGCAGTGCCTCGGCTACCCCGAACTGGCCGACGCGCTGCAACACCGCCACATGGTGCTCGGCCCCCTGACCACCACGGAGCTGCGCGAGGCGGTGACCGGCCCGGCCAAGGCCGTCGGACTGGAACTCGAACCGGGCCTCGCGGAGCTGGTCGTGCGCGAGGTGAGCGCCGACGGCCCGCGCGGGGCGCACGACGCGGGCGTACTGCCGCTGCTCTCGCACGCCCTGCTCGCCACCTGGCAGCGGCGCAAGGCCGGCCGGCTGACCCTGGCCGGCTACCGCGCGGCGGGCGGCATCCAGGGAGCCGTGGCGGCGACCGCCGAACGCGCCTGGTCCAGCCTGGACCCGGCGGCCCGCACGGCCGCGCGGCTGCTCCTGCTCCGGCTGGTCCGGCTGGGCGAGGACACCCAGGCCACCCGCAGGCGCGGCACCCGCCGGCAGCTGGCGGCGGAGTCGAGCGACCCCGGCAAGACGGAGGAGTCGCTGGAGGCGCTGGTACGGGCCCGGCTGGTGACGCTCGACGCGGAGACCGTGGAGATCACCCACGAGGCACTGCTGCACGCCTGGCCCCGGCTGCGCGAGTGGATCGACGAGGACCGGCAGGACAACCTGCTGCGCCAGCGGCTGGAGGAGGACGGCAGGGCCTGGGAGGGCGCGCACCGCGACTCCTCGCTGCTCTACCGGGGCTCCCGGCTTGAGCAGGCCCACACCTGGGCCCAGTCGGCCGGCGACACCTTCCTGACCCGCAGCGCGGTGGAGTTCCTCGCCGCGTCGGTACGGCTGCGCAGGCGCACGGTGTGGATCGGCCGGGCGGCGGTGTCGGCGCTGGTCGTCCTCGCGCTGGTGGCCGTGGGTTCGGCGGTCGTCGCCTGGCAGCAGCGCAACGACGCGGTGTTCGAGCAGGTGGTCGCCGAGGCCGACCGCGTGCAGTCCACGGACCCGTCGCTGTCCGCCCAGATCGACCTGGTCGCCCACCGGCTGCGCCCCGACGACGAGGGCACGAACAACCGGCTGATCTCCATCGTCAACGCGCCGCTGGCCACCCCGCTGCTCGGCCACACCGGAGCCGTCTACCTCACCTCGTTCAGCCCGGACGGCAAGACCCTGGCCACCGCCAGCTACGACCGGACCATCCGCCTGTGGGACGTGTCCGACCCGTCCCACCCGAAACCCCTGGGCAAGCCCCTCACCGGCCCCACCAGCTGGGTGAGCAGCGCGGTCTTCAGCCCGGACGGCGCCACGCTCGCCGGTGCCGGCGACGACGGCACCGTACGCCTGTGGGACGTACGGGATCCCGCGCACCCGCGCCCGCTCGGCAGTCCCCTGTCCGGTCACGAGGGCACGATCTACCTGCTGGCGTTCAGCCCGGACGGCCGTACCCTGGCCTCCGCGGGCGAGGACCGCACCGTGCGCCTGTGGGACATGACCGACCCGCGCAGGCCGGCGGCGCTCGCCACCCTCACCGGCCACACCGCCGCCGTGCGCTGCGTGGCGTTCAGCCCCGGCGGCGGCACCCTGGCCGCCGGCGGCGACGACGGCACGATCAGGCTGTGGGACATGGCCGACCGCGACCGCCCGCGGTCGTCCGGGAAGGTCCTGACCGGGCACACGGACACGGTGCACTCGGTGGCCTTCAGCCCGGACGGCCGCACGCTCGCCAGCGGCAGCGCCGACGACACCGTCCGGCTGTGGAGCGTCTCCGACCCCGGGCACGCGGCCCGGCTCGGCTCCCCGCTCACCGGCCACACCGGTCCCGTGTGGTCGGTGGCCTTCAGCCCGGACGGCCGGATGCTCGCCGCCGCCAGCGCCGACAGCACGGCCAGTCTCTGGAACGTCAGCGACCCGGCCTACCCGTCACAGGTCGGTGAACCGCTCGCGGGCAGCAGCGGTGAGATGTACGCCCTCGGCTTCAGCCCCGACGGCCGGACGCTCGCCACCGGCAGCGGCGACAGCAAGGTCCGCCTGTGGTCCGTCCCGACGTCCGACATGATCGGCCGCAGCGGGGTGTTCCGCCCGGACGGGCGGGTGCTCGCCACGACCGCGCGGGACGGCCGGATCCGGCTGTGGAACGTCGAGAACCCCGAGCGCCCCGTGCTGACGGGCTCCCTCTACATGCCGGGGGACGGCAGCGAGCGCAACCTGGCGTTCTCCCCCGACGGCCGCACGCTCGCGGTCCTCACCCCCGACCGGACGGTCTACCTGTGGGACGTCCGCACCCCGGCCCGGCCGGTCTCCCACGGGCCGCCCCTCGCCCTGCGGACCCGTTTCATGGGCCCCGACGCGCTCTCCTTCAGCCCCGACGGCCGTACTCTCGCCACCGCCTACGACGTCCGCACCCTCCAGCTCTGGGACGTCAGCGACCTGTCCCACGTCACCCCGCTCGGCAGGCCGCTCACCGGCCACAAGGGCTACATCAACGCCCTCGCCTTCAGCCCGGACGGCGACACCCTCGCCAGCGGCAGCGCCGACGGCGCCATCCGGCTCTGGGACGTCACCGACCCCGGCCGGGCCACCCTGCGCGGCACGCCCCTCACCGGCCACCACGGCCCCGTCAACGCCCTCGCCTACAGCCCGGACGGCGACACCCTCGCCAGCGGCAGCGACGACGACACCGTCCGGCTGTGGAACGTCTCCGACCCCGACCGGGCCGGCGGCGGCGGCTCCCCGCTCACCGGCCACACCGAGGCGGTCGTGTCCCTGACGTTCAGCCAGGACGGCCACACCCTCGCCAGCGGCGGCAACGACAACACCGTCCGACTGTGGAAGGTCACCAGCCCCTCCGACGCCTCCCCCATCGGCCAGTCGATGAGCCCGAACGCCCGGACGGGCAACTTCCTGTCGTTCAGCCCGGAGAACCACATGCTCGGCGTCTCCAGCGGCACCGACACCGTCCGCCTGTGGAACCTCGACGTCGACGACGCCATCAGCCACATCTGCGCCACCACCCGCGGCGTCCTCACCCGCGAGAAGTGGCAGGAGTACCTGCCCCGCCTCTCCTACGACCCCCCGTGCGACCAGTGACGTTGCAGTGATCCCGATCACAACTGCCCATCCCACCCGAACAGTCACCTCCCACCGCACCAGCACCCTTGTTAGTGTTGGCCACAGCCCGGTCGCTGGCGTATCCCCCGTCGTCAGCGACCGGGTTTCCGCATCCCGCCCGTCTGGCCAAGCGGACACGGCCGGCCCGCGGAGCGAGCCTCTCAGAGGCGGCACAAGGGGGTGACCGATGGGTCAGGAAAAGCGGATGACGTGCTTCGTCGGGCCGGGCGGAGCGGCCCCGGACGCGGACCACAAGGCTGATGGTGTCAAAAAACCCCCGGACCGATGGTCCGGGGGTCTTCGCTGGTGGGGCTAACAGGATTTGAACCTGTGGCCTCATCCTTATCAGGGATGCGCTCTAACCAACTGAGCTATAGCCCCGCCGCGCTCTGCGGTGTGTGTCCCGCGCGCTGACTCCTGAAGATTAGCGCACGACGTGGGCAGTCCCAAAATCGATAGTCACGGGACGGCCCACGGACCGCGGAGAGCGATGCTCACTCGTCCTCGGCGAGCGTCAGCTCCACCCCGCCGACGAAGCCGGCGGAGAGGTTGTAGATGAACGCGCCGAGCGTCGCGAGGGCCGTCGCGAGGACGACGTCGATGACCGCGATGATCGACGTGAACATCAGGACGTGGGGGAGGGACAGGAAGGCCTGGAGGTCGAAGCCGTTCGACTCGTTGGAGCCCGTCGCCTCCGCGATCGTGCCGCCGACCGACGAGAAGACGCCCATGGCGTCCAGGACCATCCACAGCACGGCCGCCGCGACGATCGTGCAGATGCCGAGCGCGATGGAGAGCAGGAAGCTGACCTTCATCACCGACCACGGGTCGGCCTTCGCCACCCGCAGCCGCGCCTTGCGCACCCGGGGCGTGGTGCGGGCCCCGACCCCGGTGCGCGGACGGCGTAGGGCGTCACCCTGGTCCTGCGCCGAGTAGGCCTGCGGCGGGTGGTAGGGCCCGGCGGGCTGCTGGGCCTGACGCTCCCCGGGCAGCGGGGAGGCCGGCTGCTGGGCCTCGGCGCCGGTCCGGGGACGCTGCTGGGCGCCCGAAGCGGCCGGTTGCGCGCCGGCCTTCTTCTTCTGGGTCTGCGGACCTCGGGTGTCCGTCACGGTTCCCCCCTGGGATCCAGGCTTGTCAGGCGAGCGCGGATCGGTCGTCGACGGCTTGATCGCCTGGAGGTTGGTGGTGTGGGTGTCCATCACCTGCGCGGCCGCCGTGCCCGGCTCGCCGCCACGCGCGGTGGTCGGCCGCGCGTCCTTCGCCCCCGCGGCGGAGCCACGGCCGCCGTCGTCCTTTTCCTCACCGGCCGTGGTGCCGGTAGAAGGGCCGGAAGAGGTGCCGGCCGATGTACCGACCGAACCGGCGCCCGTGGCTCCGCTCACGATGACTCACTCCTCGTGCTACTCGGACGAGGGCGTCTCACCCTCGTCCGTGCCGGTGGTCGCGGCGTCCTCGACGGTCTCGTCCACGGCAACGTCGCCGTCGACCTCCTCCGCCTCGCGCCCCGCCTCGGCGTTACGTGCGATGCCGACAACGGCATCGCGCTTGCCCAAGTTGATCAGTTGGACGCCCATGGTGTCACGGCCCGTCTCCCTGATCTCATTGACTCGCGTACGAATCACACCGCCGCCGAGCGTGATGGCGAGGATCTCGTCGGTCTCCTCGACCACCAGCGCGCCGACGAGCGACCCGCGGTCCTCGACGATCTTGGCGGCCTTGATGCCGAGGCCGCCGCGACCCTGGACGCGGTACTCGTCGACGGCGGTCCGCTTCGCGTACCCACCGTCGGTGGCAGTGAACACGAACGTACCGGGTCGAACAACATTCATCGAGAGCAGCTCGTCCCCGGTACGGAAACTCATGCCCTTGACGCCCGAGGTCGCGCGCCCCATGGGGCGCAGTGTGTCGTCCGTGGCCGTGAACCTGATCGACTGTGCCTTCTTGCTGATCAGAAGCAGATCGTCGTCGGCGGAGACCAGTTCGGCTCCGATCAGTTCGTCGTCGGAACCGTCCTCCCGCTCCCGCAGGTTGATCGCGATGACACCGCCGGAACGGGGCGAATCGTAATCCTTCAGCGGCGTCTTCTTGACCAAACCGGCCTTGGTGGCCAGGACCAGGTAGGGCGCCGCCTCGTAGTCGCGGATCGCGAGGATCTCGGCGATCGCCTCGTCCGGCTGGAAGGCCAGCAGGTTCGCGACGTGCTGTCCACGCGCGTCACGTCCGGCGTCGGGCAGCTCGTACGCCTTCGCCCGGTACACCCGGCCCTTGTTGGTGAAGAACAGCAGCCAGTGGTGCGTGGTCGAGACGAAGAAGTGGTCGACGATGTCGTCTTCCTTCAGCTTCGCGCCGCGCACGCCCTTGCCGCCGCGCTTCTGGGCGCGGTAGTCGTCCGTCTTGGTGCGCTTGACGTAGCCGCCGCGCGTGACGGTGACGACGATGTCCTCCTCGGCGATCAGGTCCTCGATGGACATGTCGCCGTCGTAGGGCACCAGCATGGTCTTGCGGTCGTCGCCGTACTTCTCGACGATCGCGGCCAGTTCCTCGCTGACGATGCCGCGCTGACGGACCGGCGAGGCGAGGATCTGGTTGTACTCGTTGATCTTCGCCTGGAGTTCGTCGTGCTCCTGGACGATCTTCTGGCGCTCCAGGGCGGCGAGGCGCCGCAGCTGCATCTCGAGGATGGCGTTGGCCTGGATCTCGTCGATCTCCAGGAGCTCCATCAGGCCCCCGCGCGCGATCTCGACGGTCTCACTGCGCCGGATCAGCGCGATGACCTCGTCGATGGCGTCCAGGGCCTTCAGCAGGCCGCGCAGGATGTGCGCCCGCTCCTCCGCCTTGCGCAGCCGGAAGCGCGTACGGCGGACGATGACCTCGATCTGGTGCGTCACCCAGTGGCGGATGAACGCGTCCAGGGAAAGCGTGCGCGGCACGCCGTCGACCAACGCCAGCATGTTGGCGCCGAAGTTGGTCTGGAGGTCGGTGTGCTTGTAGAGGTTGTTCAGGACGACCTTGGCGACCGCGTCCCGCTTGAGGACGATGACGAGCCGCTGGCCGGTGCGGGAGCTGGTCTCGTCGCGGACGTCCGCGATGCCGCCGATCTTGCCGTCCTTCACCAGGTCGGCGATCTTCTGCGCGAGGTTGTCGGGGTTGACCTGGTACGGCAGTTCCGTCACCACCAGGCACTGGCGGTTCTGGATCTCCTCGACCTCGACGACGGCGCGCATGGTGATCGAGCCGCGGCCGGTGCGGTAGGCCTCCTCGATGCCCTTGCGGCCGACGACGAGCGCGCCGGTCGGGAAGTCCGGGCCCTTGATGCGCTCGATGAGGGCGTCGAGCAGCTCCTCGTGCGACGCCTCCGGGTTCTCCAGGTACCACTGGGCGCCGGCCGCGACCTCGCGCAGGTTGTGCGGCGGGATGTTGGTCGCCATGCCGACCGCGATACCGGCCGAGCCGTTGATCAGCAGGTTCGGGAAGCGGGCCGGCAGGACGGTCGGCTCCTGGGAGCGGCCGTCGTAGTTGTCCGTGAAGTCGACGGTCTCCTCGTCGATGTCACGGACCATCTCCATCGACAGCGGCGCCAGTTTGCACTCGGTGTACCGCATCGCCGCCGCCGGGTCGTTGCCCGGGGAGCCGAAGTTGCCGTTGGAGTCCACCAGCGGCATCCGCATCGACCACGGCTGGGCGAGACGGACCAGCGCGTCGTAGATGGAACTGTCGCCGTGCGGGTGGTAGTTGCCCATGACGTCGCCGACGACACGGGCGCACTTGTAGAAGCCGCGCTCGGGACGGTAGCCGCCGTCGTACATGGCGTACAGCACCCGGCGGTGGACGGGCTTGAGACCGTCCCGGACGTCCGGCAGCGCACGCGAGACGATGACGGACATCGCGTAGTCGAGGTACGAGCGCTGCATCTCCGTCTCGAGCCCGACGGGCTCGATGCGCATCGTCGTTTCGCCTTCTTCAGGCGTCACAGGCGTGTTCTCGTCGGCCATTGCTGGTGAGGATCCTTCCTGGTGCGGTCAGCTGAGACCGACTCAGATGTCGAGGAAGCGGACGTCCTTGGCGTTGCGCTGGATGAACTGGCGGCGGGCCTCGACGTCCTCGCCCATGAGGACCGAGAACAGGTCGTCGGCCTGGGCGGCGTCGTCGAGGGTGACCTGGCCGAGGACCCGGTGCTCCTGGTCCATCGTCGTCACGCGCAGCTCCTCGGCGTTCATCTCGCCGAGACCCTTGAAGCGCTGGATCGAGTCCTCGCGGACGCGCTTGCCGCGCTGCCGGCCCATCTCGATGAGCGCGTCACGCTCGCGGTCGGAGTAGGCGTACTCGATGTCGTCCCGGCCCCACTTGATCTTGTACAGGGGGGGACGGGAGAGGTACACGTGCCCGGCCTCGACCAGCGGCCGCATGAAGCGGAACAGGAAGGTCAGCAGCAGGGTGCTGATGTGCTGGCCGTCGACGTCGGCGTCCGCCATCAGGATGATCTTGTGGTAGCGGAGCTTCTCGATGTCGAAGTCCTCGTGGACTCCGGTACCGAAGGCGGAGATCAGCGCCTGGATCTCCTGGTTCTGCAGGATCTTGTCGATCCTGGCCTTCTCCACGTTGAGGATCTTGCCGCGGATCGGGAGGATCGCCTGGTACTCCGGGTTGCGGCCGGACTTGGCCGAACCGCCGGCGGAGTCACCCTCGACGATGAAGATCTCGCACTTGGTGGGGTCGTTCGACTGGCAGTCGGAGAGCTTGCCCGGCAGGGACGCCGACTCCAGCAGGCCCTTACGACGCGTCAGGTCACGCGCCTTGCGGGCCGCCACGCGCGCGGTGGCCGCCTGGATGCCCTTGCGGACGATGTCCGCCGCCTCGACCGGGTTGCGGTCCAGCCAGTCGTTGAGGTGCTCGTAGACCGCCTTCTGGACGAAGGTCTTGGCCTCCGTGTTGCCCAGCTTGGTCTTGGTCTGGCCCTCGAACTGCGGCTCGCTCAGCTTGACCGAGATGATCGCGGTCAGACCCTCGCGGATGTCGTCGCCCGTGAGGTTGTCGTCCTTCTCCCGCAGCAGCTTCTTGTCGCGCGCGTACTTGTTGATCAGGTTCGTCAGCGCCGCGCGGAAGCCCTCCTCGTGCGTACCGCCCTCGTGCGTGTGGATGATGTTGGCGAAGGAGTAGACACCCTCGGTGTAGCCGCCGTTCCACTGCATGGCGACCTCGAGGGACAGGCTCCGTTCCTTGTCCTCGGCCTCCAGGTCGATGACGGAGGGGTGCACCGCGTCTCCCTTGCGGGAGTTGAGGTACTTCACGAAGTCGACGATGCCGCCCTCGTAGTGGTACGTGACGGTCTTGACCTCGTCCTTCTCGTCCGCACCGGCCTCGTCGGCACCGGTCACGGCCTTCGCCGAATCGCGCTCGTCAGTGAGTTTGATCGTCAAACCCTTGTTGAGGAACGCCATCTCCTGGAAGCGCCGCGAGAGCGTCTCGAAGGAGTAGTCGGTGGTCTCGAAGATGTCGCCGTCGGCCCAGAAGGTGACCGAGGTGCCGGTCTCGTCCGTGGCCTCGTGCTTGGCGAGCGGGGCCGTCGGGACGCCCATCTTGTAGTCCTGCGTCCAGCGGTGGCCGTCGGTCCTCACCTCGACGGAGACCTTGCTGGACAGGGCGTTCACGACCGAGACACCCACGCCGTGCAGACCACCGGAGACCGCGTAGCCGCCGCCGCCGAACTTGCCGCCCGCGTGGAGCACGGTCAGCACGACCTCGACGGCCGGCTTGCCCTCGGACGGGACGATGCCCACCGGGATGCCTCGGCCGTTGTCGACGACGCGGACGCCGCCGTCGGCGAGGATCGTCACCTCGATCGTGTCCGCGTGCCCGGCCAGGGCCTCGTCGACCGAGTTGTCGACGACCTCGTACACGAGGTGGTGCAGACCACGCTCACCGGTGGAGCCGATGTACATACCGGGGCGCTTGCGGACCGCGTCCAGCCCCTCGAGGACGGTGATGGCGCTCGCGTCGTACGACGCCGTGACCTCGCCGTTCGAGGTGGTGGCGGCGTCGGTCGCGCCTGCGTCGGTGGACGGAATGTTCTCGTTGGGGTTGCCGGAATCGGCCACGAAGCGCCCTTTCTGGCACAGCACGAGCCAGGCTCCTGGGGATCCCCTCCGGGGAGGGTTGCCGGAGCGGCTGCGGCATGTTGCGTTGGTAAGCCTTGATCAACGTTGCTCAGCTTGTCCCGGGCGGTCCCCACGTTTGGGGCGGGATTGGCTCCAGTCTACCGGTAGCGCCGACACTGATGGGGGTTTGCCGGTACCTGAGTCCGGATGTGCCGCCCTCAACCGGTCTCCGACGGGTCCCCATATGCGGAGCGGGGCTCCAAGAGGCTCACGGAGGCACTCAGCGCTTCCGGGTGTCAACCCTTGGCTACCGTGGAGTCAGGTGCGAAAGCTCCTCCGCGCGCCGGGGTCGCGCGGGCGCTCAGAACGACGGCCGGAGCGGTACGAATGGACCGCTCCGGCCGGAAATACGTGACGCATGTCACCCGCGCGCGGGCCGCTCACCCATAGGTGTCACCGGGTCCCGAGCTGCCCGGGGCGCGCAGCGGGCCGTAGCGGCGGGCCGGGCCGCCGGGTCCCTGCACCCTGATCTGCCGCACCCGGCCGTGCCCGAGATCCTCGTTCAGCCGGGCCACGAGCGTCGGGGCGAGCAGCCGCAGGTTCGTCGCCCAGGCCGTGGAGTCGCAGCGCACGACCAGCACCCGCTCGTCCTCGTCGTAGCGCTCCGGCACACAGTGGTTGGCGACGTCCTCGCCGACGATCTGCGGCCAGCGGCCCATCACGCCGCCCACCGCGGCCGGCGCCTCCCAGCCGCGCTCGGTCAGCAGCCGGTTGATCGCGGCGCCGAGCGCCATCGGGTCACGGCCGTCCGCGCGCGCGCCGGAGCGCAGGCCGCCCCCGCGCCGGGCCTGCTTCTTCTGCTGCGCCACGTCCCCCCGCGCGCGTGCCTGTTCCCGCGCCGCCCTGAGCGCCACGCGCGCGAGGTCGACGCCGGACGGCTCGGGCGTCCGCCTCGGCTCCTGCTGTCCGGTCATACGCGCTCCACCGTCCCGTCCGCCACCGCGTACCGGGCGCCGGTCAGCACATCCGGTACGTCGTCGTCGACCGCGGCCGTCACCAGCACCTGCTCGCCGGGTGCCACCAGCTCCGCGAGCCGCTCACGGCGGCGGGCGTCCAGCTCCGCGAAGACGTCGTCGAGGACCAGCACCGGCTCGTTGCCCTCGGCCCGCAGCAGGTCGTAGGAGGCCAGGCGCAGCGCGAGCGCGTACGACCAGGACTCGCCGTGGGAGGCGTATCCCTTGGCGGGCAGCTGACCGAGTTTGAGCAGCACGTCGTCGCGGTGGGGGCCGACGAGGGTGACGCCCCGCTCGATCTCCTGCTTGCGGGTGTCGGCGAGGGCGGCCATCAGCTGGTCGTGGAGCTGCTCGCGCGCCTGTGCCTCGCCGGGGGCCGACGGCTTGTACTCCAGGGCGATGGGACCGCCGCCGGGGGCCAGCTGTTCGTACGCCTTGTCGGCGAGCGGCTGGAGCGCGGCGACCAGGTCGAGCCGCTGGGCGAGCAGCTCGGCGCCCACGCGCGCGAGGTGCTGGTCCCAGACGTCGAGGGTGGACAGGTCCAGGGAACGCCCGCCGTGGCGCCGGGCCAGCGCGGCCGATTTCAGCAGGGTGTTGCGCTGCTTGAGGACCCGGTCGTAGTCGGAGCGCACACCGGCCATGCGCGGGGAGCGGGCGGTGATCAGCTCGTCGAGGAAGCGCCGCCGCTCACCGGGGTCGCCCTTGACCAGCGCGAGGTCCTCGGGCGCGAACAGCACGGTCCGGACGATCCCCAGCACGTCCCGGGGCCTGCCCGGCGAGGACCGGTTGATACGGGCGCGGTTGGCCTTGCCCGGGTTCAGCTCCAGCTCGACCAGCTGCTGGCGCTCGCCCTGTCTGACCTGCGCCCGGATGATCGCGCGGTCGGCGCCCATGCGCACCAGGGGCGCGTCGGAGGAGACCCGGTGGCTGCCGAGGGTGGCGAGGTAGCCGACGGCCTCGACCAGGTTGGTCTTGCCCTGCCCGTTGGGGCCGACGAAAGCCGTGACGCCCGGGTCGAGCGGGACTTCGACCCGGGCGTAGGAGCGGAAGTCGGCCAGCGACAGATGCGTGACGTGCATGGTCGTTTCGCCGACCTCCCCGGACGTTCAGGTGGTGCTGGTGTGGTGCCTGGTTACTTCTTCTCGACCGCGTGGCCGCCGAACTGGTTGCGCAGCGCCGCGATCATCTTCATCTGAGGCGAGTCCTCCTGGCGGGAGGCAAACCGCGCGAACAGCGAGGCCGTGATCGCCGGCAGCGGCACGGCGTTGTCAATGGCCGCCTCGACGGTCCACCGGCCCTCGCCGGAGTCCTGGGCGAAGCCGCGCAGCCTGTCGAGGTGCTCGTCCTCGTCGAGGGCGTTGACGGCGAGGTCCAGCAGCCAGGACCGGATGACCGTCCCTTCCTGCCAGGAGCGGAAGACCTCGCGGACGTTCTCCACGGAGTCGACCTTCTCCAGCAGCTCCCAGCCCTCCGCGTAGGCCTGCATCATGGCGTACTCGATGCCGTTGTGGACCATCTTCGCGAAGTGGCCGGCGCCGACCTTGCCGGCGTGCACCGAGCCGAAGTCGCCCTCGGGCTTGAGGGCGTCGAAGATCGGCTGCACCTTGGCGACGTTCTCCGCGTCGCCGCCGTACATCAGCGCGTAGCCGTTCTCCAGGCCCCAGACGCCGCCGGAGACGCCGCAGTCGACGAAGCCGATGCCCTTGGCGGCCAGCTCCTCGGCGTGCTTCTCGTCGTCCGTCCAGCGGGAGTTGCCGCCGTCCACGACGACATCGCCCGGCTCCAGCAGCTCGGCGAGCTCGTCGATCGTCGACTGGGTGGCGGCGCCGGCGGGGACCATCACCCAGACGACGCGCGGGCCCTTGAGCTTGCCCACAAGCTCTTGCAGGCTGTGGACGTCCGCGAGGTCCGGGTTGCGGTCGTATCCGACGACGGTGTGGCCCGCGCGGCGGATCCGCTCGCGCATGTTGCCGCCCATCTTGCCGAGGCCGACGAGACCGAGCTCCATCAGTTGTTCCTTAGGTCGCTGTGTGGCGTGGGGGGGCACCTTCGTACCCATGTCCGAGCCTAAACCCGGACCGTCACGCACACCTGTGGGCATACGCGCTCAGACGCACACCCTCACCTGCGGGTTTCGCCCACAGGCCGGGGGATGTTCTCCACGGCCTGTGGACAACGTCCGACGATCAGCCGCTCAGGCGCACCGGCATGATCAGGTACTTGTAGGCCTCGTCCGCCTCCGCGTCCACCGCCGGCTTGCCGCTGAGCAGCGCGGGCTTGGTGGACGTCGTGAAGGACAGCTGGGCCACCGGGGAGTCGATGGCGCTCAGGCCGTCCAGCAGGAAGGTCGGGTTGAAGGCGATGGAGATGTCGTCGCCCTCGAGCTGAGCGTCGACCCTTTCCACAGCCTGTGCGTCGTCGCTGGAGCCGGCCTCCAGGATCAGCACGCCCTGCTCGAAGCTGAGCCGCACCGGGGTGTTGCGCTCGGCGACCAGCGCCACACGCTTGACGGCCTCCACGAAGGGGGCGGTCTCGATCACGGCGACGGAGTTGAACTCCGTCGGGAACAGCGTGCGGTACTTCGGGAGGTCGCCCTCCAGCAGACGCGTCGTGGTCCGGCGGCCGGCGCCCTCGAAACCGATCAGGCCCTCGCCCGAGCCCGAGCCGGACAGCGCCAGGGTGACACTGTCGCCGCTGGTCAGAGCCTTGGCGGTGTCCAGGAGGGTCTTGGCGGGCACCAGGGCGACCGCCGAGGCGTCCGGGTTCTCCGGCTTCCACAGGAACTCGCGGACCGCGAAGCGGTAGCGGTCGGTGGAGGCCAGGGTGACGGTGTCGCCCTCGATCTCGATGCGCACACCGGTCAGGACGGGCAGCGTGTCGTCACGGCCGGCGGCGATGGCGACCTGGGCGGCCGCGGAGGCGAAGACCTCACCCGGCACGGTGCCCGTGGCGTTCGGCATCTGCGGCAGCGACGGGTACTCCTCCACCGGCAGGGTGTGGAGAGTGAAGCGGGACGAGCCGCAGACCACCGTCGCCCGTACACCGTCTGTGGAAATCTCCACCGGGCGGTTGGGGAGGGCGCGGCAGATGTCCGCGAGCAGACGGCCGGAGACGAGGACCGTGCCCTCCTCCTCGACCTCGGCCTCCACCGACACGCGCGCGGAGACCTCGTAGTCGAAGCTGGAGAGGCTGAGGGCGCCGTCGTCGGCCTTCAGCAGCAGGCCGGCGAGGACAGGCGCCGGCGGACGGGCCGGGAGGCTGCGCGCCGCCCAGGCCACTGCCTCCGCGAGTACGTCGCGTTCCACCCGGATCTTCACTGTTGCCGCCTCCTGCTGTTGCCGGCGCTCTCGCCCTGCCTGGCCTTCGTCGTCTGTCTCGGTGTCGTCGGCCCCTGTGAGGGGAAGGACCACCGGGACCAGTCTGACGCACCGCACTGACAGTAGGTGCCCCTCGGGGTCAAGTCGTGACGAGGGGCAGCCGAGGGCCGAGGGGCGAGTTGTGCACAGGACCCCCTTCGAAACGGATTCCGGGCTCTCTCTAGTCGGGAGTAGTAGTAGGGCCTGTGGAAACCGTGGATAACTGTGTTTTCGCAGCTCAGAGGCGAAATTTTGTCCACCGGGCCTGTGGGCGGAGGCGGTGGACAACCAGGGTCGTCTGTGGAGAACAGAAAGTTCTGCACACCCCATGCACAGGGTGGGGCGAGTTCTCCCCAGCGCCGTCCCCAGCTTTACCCACGTTTCCCACAGCCCAACCCGGCAGCTTCGTGTGACGCCTTTCACTCGACGCGGTGAGGAGACGCGTCGGGTTGCCGAACAGTGGACAGCCATGTGGAGAAGCGGGCTCTCACTGGGGACAACCGGACCGATCCTGTGGGTTGCCCGTGGACAACTTCGTGCACAGGGTGTGGATCGCCGCGTTGTCCACACCCTGTGGAGATCCTTCGTCCACGAATCCACAACCGGGTGACCTGGTCTGATGGTCCTTCAACAGGCTCACCTGTGGACGCGATCTGGACAACTCCACAGTCCCCAGGTTGTGGACGGGAAAAACTCACCGAATCTGTGGAGAGTGGCCGTAACCCGGCCGCTAATCGAACAGGCGGTGACGGGGCGGGGGCGACGTGAGCGGGCCGCAGGCGAGTCGCGGGGAGGCGGCACGGCAGCGACAGAGCGGTCGGCGGTGCGTCGACAGGGCGGTCGGCGGTGCGTCGACCGTGCGTCGGCGGTAGTCGCGGCGGGGTTTCCGCGGATCGCCGGCGCCGCCTGGAGATGGCTCTGCCGTTGGTCGGCGGCGCTCGGAGGGCTCTCTGCCGTTGGTCGGCGGCGTCTGGAGGGTGCTCTGCCGTTCGCGGCGCGCATGGCAGAGACGCCGAGGAGCTCTCGGCGTCTCTACGCGGGGGCCACCGCCGTGGGGACGGCTCGTTCAGCCGGCCTCGTTCAGCCGGCCTTGATGCGGTTGGTCAGCTCCGTGACCTGGTTGTAGATGGAGCGCCGCTCGGCCATCAGGTTGCGGATCTTGCGGTCGGCGTGCATCACCGTCGTATGGTCACGGCCGCCGAACAGCGCGCCGATCTTCGGCAGCGACAGGTCGGTCAGCTCGCGGCACAGGTACATGGCGATCTGGCGGGCCGTGACGAGCGCGCGGCCACGCGACGTGCCGCACAGGTCCTCGACCGTGAGGCCGAAGTAGTCGGCAGTCGCGCTCATGATCGCCGTGGACGTGATTTCGGGTGCCGAGTCCTCGCCGCCGGGGATCAGGTCCTTCAGGACGATCTCCGTCAGGCCCAGATCCACCGGCTGCCGGTTGAGCGACGCGAACGCCGTCACCCGGATCAGCGCGCCCTCCAGCTCACGGATGTTCCGCGAGATCCGCGAGGCGATGAACTCCAGCACCTCGGGCGGAGCGTTCAGCTGCTCCTGCACCGCCTTCTTCCGCAGGATCGCGATGCGCGTCTCCAGCTCGGGCGGCTGGACGTCGGTGATCAGTCCCCACTCGAAACGGTTCCGCAGCCGGTCCTCCAGCGTCACCAGCTGCTTCGGCGGCCGGTCGGAGGACAGCACGATCTGCTTGTTCGCGTTGTGGAGCGTGTTGAAGGTGTGGAAGAACTCCTCCTGCGTCGACTCCTTGTCCGCCAGGAACTGGATGTCGTCGACCAGGAGGATGTCCATCTCCCGGTACCGCTTACGGAAGCTGTCGCCCTTGCCGTCACGGATGGAGTTGATGAACTCGTTGGTGAACTCCTCCGAGCTCACGTACCGCACGCGCGTGCCCGGGTAGAGGCTTCGCGCGTAGTGCCCGATCGCGTGCAGCAGGTGCGTCTTGCCGAGCCCCGACTCTCCGTAGATGAAAAGGGGGTTGTATGCCTTCGCCGGCGCCTCGGCGACGGCGACCGCCGCCGCGTGCGCGAAGCGGTTGGACGCGCCGATGACGAACGTGTCGAACAGGTATTTGGGGTTCAGTCGCGCGGTCGGCTCACCGGGACCGCCCGCCTGCGCGGACCCCGAGCCCGAAGGGCCGGGCGCGCCGGGCGCCCCGGGACCGGCCTGACCGGGGCCGACCGGGCCGCCGCGGTGCGGATGACCCCCGCCCGGCGGCTCCGGCAGCTCACGCCGCACCGCGTCCCGCTGGTCGTACTCGGGGCGCGACGGCTCGTAGCCGGAGGGGTCGTAGGACGGCCGCTCCATCGCCTGCGGGCGGTAGTCCTGCGGCGCCGATCCGTACGCGTCCTGACCAGGAGACCCGTAGGACTCCTGCGACGGCGACGCGTACGGGTCGCGCTCAGGGAAGCCCAGGCGCTGCTGCTGCCACCCGTACTCGTCCTGGGAGGGCCGAGGCCAGGCGCCCGGCTCGGGGCGCTGGTACTCGGCCGGGTAGGCGGGCCGGGCGGTGGGCAGCGGGTCGGGGCGGGCGCCGTGGTCGTCGGAAGGGCCCGGCGGCTGTTCGCCGCGGTGGCGGCCGTAGCTCTCGTACTGACCTTCGTAGGGACGGTCGTACGGGGTGTCGTAGCTGCTGTCGTACTGCCCCGCGTACTGGCCGGCCGGCCGCTCGGGCTCCTCGTAGCGCGGCTGCGCCGGGGCCGGCGGCGCGGGCGCAGCCGGGGACTCGCCCGCAGAGTCGTCGACGGTGATCGCGATACGGATCGGCCGGCCGCACTCCCGGCTCAGGGTCTCGCTGACGATCGGCGCGAGACGCCCCTCCAGCACGCCCTTCGCGAATTCGTTCGGTACGGCGAGCAGGGCCGTGTCGGCGACCAGCGCCAGCGGCTGGCAGCGGCGGATCCAGTGCTCGTCCTTCGCCTCGACGCCCTGCCCTCGGCCCTCACCGAGGAGCTGCTCCAGTACGCGTGGCCACACTGCGGCAAGATCGGCAGGTACGTCAGCCACAGGGCACGCTCTCTCACAGGTCCCTCGAAAGTGTGATCGTGGGACGGGTCGGGATGTCAGTCGGGTGGGGCGGGTCGGAGGAAAAGTGTTGGGGCGGGGACAAGGGAACGAATCGGAGTTCAGCCACGGTAGTCAGCGCGGCGGGTACGGTTCAAGTTGTTGTCCCCAGGCTGTGGACAGTGTCTCCCGCCCGCTGCTGGTTTGACCGGATGACGCAGCCCCGCGTACCGTAACCAGGTCGAGTTGTCGATGGCTGCTGCCGCCTGCCTCCGATGGGCACAGATCGCGTCAGGTGATCGGGAAGCGGTGCACTCGGGCGTTAACGCGAGCTACTCGTGGGCGCACGGTGACAGCCAGGCCGGCACCCCGCCACTACCGATCGATTTCTGGAGCCCCCGAGTGAGCAAGCGCACCTTCCAGCCGAACAACCGTCGTCGCGCGAAGACCCACGGCTTCCGGCTGCGTATGCGCACCCGTGCCGGCCGCGCGATTCTCGCGTCCCGCCGTAGCAAGGGTCGCGCCCGTCTGTCCGCCTGATCCCGGTCAGGTCATGCCGTCGTGCTGCCCACCGAGAACCGGCTGAGGCGGCGCGAGGACTTCGCGACCGCGGTACGAAGGGGCCGTCGGGCCGGACGCCCGACCCTCGTCGTCCACCTTCGAAGCGGTGCCACGGACCCGCACGCGCCTGGGGAGAGCGCTCCCCCGACGCGTGCGGGTTTCGTCGTGAGCAAGGCAGTGGGTGGTGCGGTCGTGCGCAACACGGTGAAGCGCAGACTGCGCCATCTGATGCGCGATCGAGTCGCTCTGCTTCCCCCCGGTAGCCTGGTAGTCGTACGGGCGCTGCCCGGTGCGGGCGACGCCGACCACGCACAGCTGGCCCAAGACCTGGATGCCGCCCTTCAACGGCTGTTGGGAGGGGGCGCGCGATGAAGTACCCGCTGCTGGCCCTGATCAAGCTCTACCAGTGGACGATCAGTCCGCTGCTCGGGCCGGTCTGCAAGTACTACCCCTCGTGCTCCCACTACGGCTACACGGCCATCGACCGGCACGGTGCGATCAAGGGAACGGCCCTGACGGCCTGGCGCATCCTGCGGTGCAACCCGTGGTCGCTGGGAGGCGTGGACCATGTCCCGCCGCGCAAGCGTCCGCGGTGGCACGAGATGCTGCGTGACGCATGGCGCGCACGCAAGGGCGGGCCCTCCGCCGCCGAAACGGCCACCGAGGAGAATTCTTCTTCGAGCCCGGCCGCAGAGACCCCGTCCCATGCCCAAGGAGCATGATTAGTGGACACGATTGCCAGCCTCTTCAGTTTCATCACAACACCCGTTTCCTGGGTCATCGTCCAGTTCCACAAGGTGTACGGCGCGCTCTTCGGCCCTGACACCGGGTGGGCCTGGGGCCTGTCCATCGTGTCCCTGGTGATCGTGATCCGGATCTGCCTGATCCCGCTCTTCGTGAAGCAGATCAAGGCGACGCGGGCCATGCAGACGCTCCAGCCCGAGATGAAGAAGATCCAGGAGCGCTACAAGAACGACCGGCAGCGTCAGTCCGAAGAGATGATGAAGCTGTACAAGGAGACGGGCACCAACCCGCTCTCCTCGTGCCTTCCCATCCTGGCGCAGTCACCGTTCTTCTTCGCCCTGTACCACGTGCTCAACAGCATCGCCAACGGTGACACCATCGGTGTGATCAACCAGAAGCTGCTGGAGAGCGCGCAGCAGGCGCACATCTTCGGTGCCCCCCTGGCCGCGACTTTCACGGACAGCGCCTCGGAGGCCGCGGCGCTCGACGCCTCGATCACCACTGTCCGCATCGTCACCGCGATCATGATCGTCCTGATGTCGCTGTCGCAGTTCTACACGCAGCGTCAGCTCATGACGAAGAACGTCGACACCACGGTGAAGACGCCGTTCATGCAGCAGCAGAAGATGTTGATGTACATCTTCCCGATCATGTTCGCCGTCTTCGGCATCAACTTCCCGGTCGGCGTCCTCGTCTACTGGCTCACCACCAACCTGTGGACCATGGGCCAGCAGATGTACGTCATCCACAACAACCCCACCCCGGGTTCCAAGGCCCAGGCGGCTTACCTGGAGCGCCTGCACAAGCGGGTCACGCACCACGGCAAGACCCGCGGCCGTGGTGAGAAGGCCATCGTCAAGGCCATCGTGACCAAGGGCCGTGACCGCAATGAGTACGAGCGCAAGTTCATCAACGGTCTGACCAAGGTGGGCCTCGTGGCCCAGGCCGACGGCTCCGTGATCAAGGGCGAGGCCCAGACCGTCACCGAGTCCGAGGACGGCGTGACGACCGCCACCGGCAGGCGCCAGCAGCCCAAGCGCCAGAGCAAGGCTCAGCGACAGTCCGGAGGCCCGAAGGCGGCCGGCGAGACCACCTCGCTGAGCAAGTCCGACGAGCCTGAGGACGCCAAGCCCGCCGCCGTCAAGAAGACCCCTGCCAAGCCCGGCACCGGTGGCCGCAGCAAGGCCCAGAGCGGGCAGCGCAAGGGCGGTCCGCAGCGCCCCAAGTCCCCGTCCAAGAAGTAAGAAGGAGCCCATCCCGTGACGGAAGGCACCACCTCCGCCGCCGCCGAGGGTGCAGACACCCTGACCCGCCTGGAGCAGGAAGGCGAGATCGCGGCGGACTACCTCGAGGGTCTGCTGGACATCGCCGACCTCGACGGCGACATCGACATGGACGTCGAGGCCGACCGTGCCTCTGTGTCGATCATCAGCGACACGGGCAGCCGCGACCTGCAGAAGCTGGTCGGCCGGGACGGCGAGGTGCTGGAGGCGCTCCAGGAGCTGACGCGTCTGGCCGTGCACCGGGAGACCGGCGACCGCAGCCGGCTGATGCTGGACATCGCGGGCTACCGCGCCAAGAAGCGCACCGAGCTCTCCGAGCTGGGTGCCAAGGCCGCAGCCGACGCGAAGAACAGCGGCGAGCCGGTGAAGCTCAAGCCGATGACCCCCTTCGAGCGCAAGGTCGTCCACGACGCGGTCAAGGCGGCCGGCCTGCGCAGCGAGTCCGAGGGCGAGGAGCCGCAGCGCTTCGTCGTCGTCCTCCCCAACTGATCGGTTCACACGTTCCTCCGGCCCCGTCTGTTGCGCAGGCGGGGCCGGTCTTTGTCAGCCTGTAGTTCTGGTGGTCAGCGCTGAACGCGCTGATGCGGTACGGAAGGACGGTCCCCGTGACGGAGGCAGCGGAGCTCCCCCCTGCGCCCGAGCAGGCACGCGAGGTATTCGGTGATCGCTTCGCTGATGCGGTCCGGTACGCCGAGCTCCTCGCCGAGACCGGCGTGCAGCGTGGGCTCATCGGTCCTCGGGAGGTGCCCCGCCTGTGGGAGCGGCACCTGCTGAACTGCGCGGTGCTCTCCGAGGCCGTCCCGGAAGAGGTGACCGTGTGCGATGTCGGCTCCGGTGCCGGTCTGCCCGGCATCCCTCTGGCGCTGGTGCGGGACGACCTCAAGATCACCCTTCTGGAGCCGCTGCTGCGGCGCACGAACTTCCTGACCGAGGTCGTCGAGCTTCTCGGCCTGGACCATGTGACCGTCGTGCGCGGACGCGCCGAAGAGGTCATGGGCAAGCTGCCCCCGGTCCATGTGGTGACCGCCCGGGCCGTTGCACCGCTGGACCGCCTGGCCACCTGGGGCATTCCGCTGCTGCGTCCTTACGGCGAGATGCTCGCCCTCAAGGGCGACACCGCCGAGGAAGAACTGAAGAGCGCGGCCACCGCCCTGAGCAAGCTCGGCGCAGTGAGTACGTCGATCCTCCACGTCGGTGAGGGCATCGTCGATCCGCTCTCCACAGTCGTGCGCGTCGAGGTCGGGGAGAGCCCCGGTGGTGTACGGTTCGCGGCCAAGCGGGCCAAGGCGGCCCGGACAGGGCGGGCCCGCCGCCGTCGCTGATCCGGCCGGAAGGCCGACCGTACTCCGCACAAGCTGCCCAACCTACGCAAGACGGAGTGTCGCGACAGTTCGGCCCCGGGTGCTGTGCATCGTGTTTCACGTGAAACGTCGCTCACTGCTGCACGGCATCATCAGTCGGGGCCGCGCTGCGGCCGCACCCCGCGGGCGAAAGCCGCTCGGTTCCCTCGCCAAGGGGGCGGAGTTGTCCACAGAGGTGGATTTCTCCACAGAACCCCAGGCCTCACTGGTTCATGACCCCGAAGACATGGCAGGCTCTGTTCATTGCGAGCTTGAAGTCGAGGAGAGTGAATCCTTGCGGTCCGACGCCAACATCGCGGGACCGATGACCGACCCGGTCCCCGGTCCCCGTACCGAGCCGTTGGGGGAGGATGTTTCACGTGAAACACCGCCCCCGATGGACGACACCCCGATCGGTCGTGCGGCCCAACTGGCGGTGGAGGCTCTGGGCCGCGCCGGCGAGGGTCTGCCACGTCCCGAGCAGACCCGCATCATCGTGGTCGCCAACCAGAAGGGCGGCGTAGGCAAGACGACGACGACCGTCAACCTTGCCGCATCCCTGGCCCTGCACGGCGGCCGTGTCCTGGTGATCGACCTTGACCCCCAGGGCAATGCGTCCACCGCTCTGGGGATCGACCACCACGCCGAAGTCCCGTCCATCTATGACGTGTTGGTGGAGAGCCGCCCGCTCGCGGAAGTGGTTCAGCCGGTTCCCGATGTCGAGGGCCTCTTCTGTGCCCCCGCCACCATCGATCTCGCCGGTGCGGAGATCGAGCTGGTCTCCCTCGTGGCACGCGAGAGCCGACTGCAGCGAGCCATCCAGGCCTACGAGCAGCCGCTGGACTACATCCTCATCGACTGCCCGCCCTCCCTCGGCCTGCTGACCGTCAACGCGCTGGTCGCTGGCCAGGAGGTCCTCATCCCGATCCAGTGCGAGTACTACGCACTGGAGGGCCTTGGGCAGCTGCTGCGCAACGTCGACCTGGTGCGGGGGCACCTCAACCCCGCCCTGCATGTGTCGACCATCCTGCTCACCATGTACGACGGCCGGACGCGCCTCGCGTCGCAGGTCGCGGAGGAGGTGCGCACCCACTTCGGTGACGAGGTGCTGCGGACGAGCATTCCCCGCTCGGTCCGTATCTCCGAGGCGCCGAGCTATGGGCAGACGGTGCTGACCTACGATCCTGGATCGAGCGGCGCCCTCTCCTATCTTGAGGCGGCCCGAGAGATCGCGCTGAAGGGCGTCGAGGTCAGCTATGACCCCACCCACGCCCACATCGGCGCACAGCACAACCCGAACATGGTGGAGGGGATCCAGTGAGTGAGCGACGGAGGGGGTTGGGCCGTGGCCTTGGCGCACTGATCCCTGCGGCCCCGACGGAGAAGACGCCGGCGTCGACTGCGGTGGGAAGCGTGGCTTCCACGTCACCGGCGGCCGTCCCGGTCCTGACAACCGACCGCGGTGTAGCCGCGGCGAAGGTGGCCACGCTGCCGCCTGTTTCACGTGAAACCGAGGACCTGTCGGCGAGCGGTGCCTCGGAAGTGCCCGCGCCACCCATGGGCGCCCACTTCGCCGAGATCCCCCTGGACGCCATCACGCCGAACCCACGCCAGCCGCGCGAGGTCTTCGACGAGGACGCGCTGCAGGAGCTGATCACCTCAATCAAGGAAGTCGGCCTTCTCCAGCCCGTCGTCGTACGGCAGCTCGGTCCCGGCCGCTATGAGCTGATCATGGGTGAGCGGCGCTGGCGGGCCTGCCGCGAGGCCGGCCTGGAGGCCATCCCGGCGATCGTGCGGGCGACGGAGGACGAGAAGCTCCTTCTGGACGCGCTCCTGGAGAACCTGCACCGGGCGCAGCTGAACCCGCTGGAAGAGGCCGCCGCCTACGACCAGTTGCTGAAGGACTTCAACTGCACGCACGACCAGTTGGCGGACCGCATCGGCCGGTCCCGGCCGCAGGTCTCCAACACCCTGCGTCTGCTGAAGCTTTCGCCGGCGGTGCAGCGGCGGGTCGCCGCCGGGGTTCTCTCGGCCGGCCACGCCCGGGCGCTGCTGTCCGTCGAGGACTCGGAGGAGCAGGACCGGCTGGCTCACCGGATCGTGGCCGAAGGGCTGTCGGTGCGGGCCGTCGAGGAGATCGTGACCCTCATGGGCTCGCGTCCGCAGACGACTCAGCGTGCCAAGGGCCCGCGTGCCGGTGGCCGGGTCTCACCGGCGCTGTCCGACCTCGCCACCCGGCTCTCGGACCGCTTCGAGACGCGAGTGAAGGTCGACCTGGGGCAGAAGAAGGGGAAGATCACCGTCGAGTTCGCCTCGATGGAGGACCTGGAGCGGATCCTCGACTCGCTCGCCCCAGGTGAGGGACCCGTTCTGCAGAAGGGTCTTATCGAGGGTGACTCGGCGGAGGTGGACGGCTGAGCCGCCCCGAGTCCAGGGCTGTTGAACGCAGCGGATCATGAGGGCGGGGCGTGTCCCGGGGTGTACCGGGACACGCCCCGCTCTTTGCTTTCAGGCGGTGTCGATGGAATCCCATCGTGGATACGATGCGTTGGGGTATGGCGCATCCACCAGGCACCTCTGAGGGGGAGGCGGGGGTCATGCGAACGATGAGCCGGACCGGACTGGTGAGCGTGGGACTGGGACTGGGCGCGGTCGGCGGCTTCGTCGGCAGTCTGCTCAGAGAACGTAATGCTCTGACAGCCGCTCGCGACGCTGCGGGCGAAGGAAGCGAGGAACAGCCTTCATGGGGCGTCGGCTCGTACCGCTCACGCTGGACAACCTTCAGGACCTTCCCCAGCGCTGCCGCTCGTGCGTCTTCTGGGAGCTGGACCCCGTCAGCAGTGAGGCCGCGGTAAGAGCGGGCACGGCCGCCATGGAGAAGGAGGCCTGGATCTCGGCGGTCCTGCTCGACTGGGGATCTTGCGGCCGGGTGGTCTATGTCGATGACGTCCCGGTGGGCTTCGTGCTGTACGCACCGCCCGCGTACGTCCCCCGCTCGACGGCGTTCCCCACGAGCCCGGTGTCACCCGACGCGGTGCAGTTGATGACCGCGTTCATCATGCCGGGCTACCAGGGCCAGGGACTCGGCCGGGTGATGGTCCAGACGGTCGCCAAGGATCTGCTGCGCCGAGGCTTCAAGGCGATCGAGGCGTTCGGGGACGCCCGCTGGAAGGAGCCGGCGTGTCTTCTCCCAGCCGACCATCTGCTGGCGGTGGGCTTCAAAACCGTTCGCCCGCATCCCACCCACCCTCGGTTGAGGCTGGAGCTGCGCACCACGCTTTCCTGGAAGGAAGACGTGGAGATGGCGCTCGACCGACTCCTGGGAGCCGTGCAGAAGGAGCCGGCGCTACGACCGCTGTGAGCCGCTCGGCGACAAACGAATGGGCCAGCCCTTCCGGGCTGACCCATTCGTGTTTCACGTGAAACGTCACTCGGCGATGAAGTCCTCGAGGTCGCGGACGATCGCGGCCTTCGGCTTGGCGCCAACGATGGTCTTGGCGACCTCACCGTTCTGGTAGACGTTCAGCGTCGGGATGGACATGACGCCGTACTTGGCGGCCGTACCCGGGTTCTCGTCGATGTTGAGCTTGACGACCTCGATCTTGTCGCCGTACTCGTTGGCGATCGCCTCGAGGGACGGAGCGATCTGGCGGCACGGACCGCACCAGGCAGCCCAGAAGTCCACCAGGACGGGCTTGTCGCTCTTGAGGACGTCCTGCTCGAAGGAGTCGTCGGTCACGTTCTTGAGGTCGGCCACGGCGGGCTCCTTTAACTGATGGGTGCGGTGGGGCGGGAGAGGGTCAGACGGCGGTCTTCTCGGGCTCCGCCTGCTCCTCGTCCGCGAGGGCGGCGAGGAAGCGCTCGGCGTCGAGAGCGGCGGAGCAGCCGGTGCCGGCGGCGGTGATCGCCTGGCGGTAGGTGTGGTCGACCACATCACCGGCGGCGAAGACACCGGTCACGTTCGTCCGGGTGGAGGGCGCGGCCACCTTCAGGTAGCCCTCCTCGTCCAGGTCGAGCTGGCCCTTGAAGAGCTCGGTGCGCGGGTCGTGGCCGATCGCGATGAACAGGCCGGTCACCGGCAGGTCGGAGAGCTCCCCGGTCTTGAGGTTGCGCAGCTTCAGACCGGCCAGCTTCGGGTCGCCCTGGATCTCGGCGACCTCGCTGTCCCAGATGAACTTGATCTTCGGGTCGGCGAAGGCGCGCTCCTGCATCGCCTTGGAGGCGCGCAGGGTGTCCCGGCGGTGGACGATCGTCACGGACTTGGCGAAGCGCGAGAGGAAGGTGGCCTCCTCCATGGCGGTGTCGCCGCCGCCGATCACAGCGATGTCCTGGTCCTTGAAGAAGAAGCCGTCACAGGTGGCGCACCACGAGACACCGCGGCCGGAGAGGGCGTCCTCGTTCGGCAGACCGAGCTTGCGGTGCTGCGAGCCGGTGGCGACGATGACGGCCTTGGCGCGGTGGACCGTGCCGGCGGTGTCCGTGACGGTCTTGATCTCGCCGGAGAGGTCGACGGAGACGATGTCGTCCGGGACGAGCTCGGCACCGAAGCGCTCGGCCTGGCCACGCATGTTGTCCATGAGCTCGGGGCCCATGATGCCGTCCTGGAAGCCGGGGAAGTTCTCCACCTCGGTCGTGTTCATCAGCGCGCCGCCCGCGGTGACGGCGCCTTCGAACACCAGCGGCTTCAGCGACGCGCGCGCGGTGTACAGCGCCGCCGTGTAGCCGGCGGGCCCGGATCCGATGATGATCACGTTACGGACGTCGCTCACGGCTTGATTCCTCGTCTCTGGTCTGCGTCGTTCGACCGGTGGGAGCTTCTCTGAACTCTCACCCCACCCAACGGATCCTAAGGGGCGTGCATTCCCGGTGTGTCAGGGCACACGGAGGGTGGACACCGTAGGGGATACCACGCGAGACGAGGACCAAGCCCGAGCCGTCAGCGACGGGTGTAGGAATCCTTGAGGAGGATCTTGGCGGGGCCGGCGGACGACTGCTTCACACAGGTCGCGTCCATGAGATAGACGGTGACCCGGGTGGTGTCGGAGCTGTCGGGCAGGACGACGAGCAGGGCGTCCTTGCCGTGGTACGTGCCCTCCTCGGTGGCGAGGGCCTCGGAGCTGCTGTCGATGCCCTTCTGGACGCACCCGGGGATCTCCTGGTGCCGGAAGATCTGAGGGCCGTCGTCAGCGGTCTTGCCTTCTATCCCGGGAGTGCTCGCGGAGTGGGAGTCCTGGGCCTTGGTGAGGAGATCCGCGACCTGCTGCTCCAGCTTGCTCTCGGAGAAGGTGTCCGCAGCGGTGGTGTGCCCCCCCTCCGCCGAGGTGCCCCCGCCGCCGGTCAGCGAGGTCACCAGGACCGAGCCCAGTCCCAGCGCGGCGGCGGCGAAGACGGTACCGAGTACGGCTGCCCTGCGACGCCCACCGCGTTTGCGTTCCTTGCGGCCGGGGCCGGTGGTGGCGGTGCGAGCCCGACCGGCGGGACGAGCCGGTGCGGTCGGTGTTTCACGTGAAACATGGGTGTCGGGGCTTGGCTCCGCCACGGATGCGGACACCATGTCGGGCTCGGCTGTGTCGGCGTCCTCGGTGCTCTCCGTTGTCGTGGCGTGCAGCAGGGCCTCGGCCGCGAGTGCGGCATCGATACGGCGGGCGACGTCGTCCGGCATGCGGGGCGGGCCGGGAGTGCTGCCCAGCAGCCCTCGGATCTCCTCCAGGGACGCGTGGACGTCCGCACACAGCTCGCATGTGTCGAGGTGCCGACGTACCTCGGCGCTCCGGGACGGGGGCAGCAGGCCCTCGGTGAGGTCGGAGATCTCCGTGACGTCCGGGTGCCCGGTCGTGTCCGTCGTCGATGTCACGCTCGCCCACCTCCGCCCTTCACAGCAGCTGAATCGCCGGTACCGGCGCCGTCCGGACCCTCATCAGGAGGCCCCGCTGCGGGTGGGACGGATGTCCCCTGCGTCCGGTTCCGTCCTGACCCACCCTCTCTCGCCTCCCCGGGTCTGCCCGGTCGTAGATGGGTGAGCAGAGGAAGGAGTCTGGCCCGGCCACGGGCGCACCGGCTCTTCACCGTCCCGCTCGGCACGTCGAGCACACGGGCTGCCTCGGCGACGGGATAGCCCTGCATGTCGACCAGGACGAGCGCGGCGCGCTGGTCCGGCGGGAGCGTCGCGAGCGCCTCGATGAGCTGGCGGTGCAGATCATTGCGCTCGGCCGGCGCCGAAGCCGACTCATGAGGCTCGAGCAGCTGCTCCAGGCGCTCGGTGTCGTTGACGGGCGAGGTCTTGCGGGAGGCCGCTTTGCGCGCCCGGTCCAGGCAGGCGTTCACGGTGATGCGATGCAGCCAGGTGGTGACGGCGGACTGGCCGCGAAAGGTGTGGGCGGCACGGTAGGCGGAGACCAGGGCGTCCTGGACGGCGTCGGCGGCCTCCTCACGATCGCCGAGCGTGCGCAGCGCCACCGCCCACAGCCGGTCGCGGTGGCGGCGAACGAGCTCACCGAAGGCGTCGGGGTCTCCCTCCACATGGCGGGCGAGGAGGTCCTGATCGCTCACCCCGTCGTATCCGGCGCCTTCCGCCATCGGACCTCCTCCCCCAGAGACAAGACGTCAGCCGGTGAACTTCACGTCGGTGATGGCCTGCTTGTAGCCGGGGTCGCTGTACTGGTCGCCGGGCGCGTGGGGCAGCGCAGTGAGCCACACGAGCACGTACTGCGTCTTCACCTTCTTGGTGACCTTCACCGTGGCGGTCGTTCCGGATGTCGTGACGGTACCGATCTTCTGCATGGACTTCAGGTCGCCTGGGGACGGCCTCAGTGAGTCCGACGCGTACAGATTCACGGTCGTGTGATCGCCGCCGTGGTACAGCCCTATGGCGGCGGTGGACACCGTCTGTGCCGAGCCGAGGTCGTAGACGATGCCGACGCCGGGCTTGTACGGCGCCAGCACCGGACCGTCCCTGAAGCTGGCGGTCCGCCAGTACGTCGAGCTGTCACCGTCGTATGTCTCGCCGACGTCCTCGGGGTGCTGGGCGCTGCCGCTCACGACGTACTCGACGGCATCCTGGATCTTCAGCTGCTTGGCGGGCCGAGGCTCCCCGGTGTTCTTGTCGCCCTCGTCCGTCGTCTGCGTCTGGTTGCTGTCGTCGGACTTGCCCTGCTCCATCAGGGCGTCCGCGAGCTGCCAGCTGCCCAGTCCGAGCGCCGCGATCAGCAGGGCCGAGACCGCCCACTTGAGGGCCCTGCCGGTACGGCTCTGCAGCGGGGGCGGCGGGGCCTGCACCGGCTGGGTGATGCCCGGGTGCGGCGCGGGACGGCCGTAGGTGCCCTGCTGGTAGGTGGTGCGCTGGTACTCCGGCGGCGCGGCGAACGCGGGCTCCGGCGGGCGGATGCGGGGCATCTCACCGATCGCCTTCACCAGCTCCTCCGGAGTGGTGCAGGCGGCCTCGTGCCGGGAGGCGGTCGCGCCGTCGTTGACCAGGGCACGCATGGTCAGCTCCGACAGGCCCCGGTGGACGCCGGCCCGAACCTGGTCGGGCGGGATCAGCCCGATGTCCTTGGGCAGCCCGGACAGGCCGTAGGCGTCGTTCTCGTACGGCCAGCGCTGGGTGAGAGCCGCGTACAGCAGGGCGCCGATCGCCTCGGTGTCGGTGCGCTGGGGCCGGTCGGAGGCGATGCCGCGCAGCGCCGCGTTCACGGCGAGACCGCGGATGCGCCACTGGCCGGTGGAGGTGCGCAGCACCGCGTTGGGGTTGAGCCGCAGGTGGGCGAGGCCCTCACGGTGGGCGGCGGCCATGGCCGAGGCGATCTGGCTGACCATCTGGTAGGCGTCGTGCGGCTCCAGCGGCCCGGAGGCGAGGAGCGTGGTCAGCTCGGTGGCGTCGGGCAGCCATTCGTGGACGACGTAGACGAGGTCGTTCTCCTCGACGGCGTCGAGGACCTGGACGAAGCGAGGATCGCCGAGCAGCGCCGAGGAACGGGCCGCAGCCAGTACGGAGCGGGCCCGGCTGTGGTCCGCGGGCAGGACATGGACGCCGACGGCGCGACGGAGTTTCTCGTCGACCGCGCGCCAGCTGCTGAAACCGTCCAGACGGGTGACGCAGTCTTCGAGGCGGTAGCGTCTGGCGAGCTTGTGGCCGCTGTGCAGTTCCGGCGCCGAGGCCTTCCCGGGACGCTCCGTCCCGCCACTCCCCTGTGCCTCGTCGCTGTCCGTGTCCCGCTCCCGGTTCTTGGCCACCCCGTCGGCCGTGGACTGGTCCGCCTGTGCGGTCAGCGGCTCGTCACCGCTGTTGTCTGCCACGTCGACGGCAGCCGTACTCCGTTCCGCCACCGTCGTTCCTGCCTCCCCATCCATCGCGCGCCGTCCGACCTCGTGCGCGCCGTCCGACGCCGAAACCAATTGTGCCCACAGTCCGCCGCTATGCACGACACGCGGCGGCGGACGATGGTTGTGCGCCTACCCTTATCCCCTCGCCTCAGCGGCCCAGGCGTCCGCGGACCATGCCGACGAGCGAGTTGAGCTCCTCGATGCGCATGCGGCGGGCCGCGACGAAGAAGATGCCGAGCAGAACGGCCCCGCCGGCCAGCAGCGCGGCGAGGGAGCCGAGGACGCCCTGGCCCAGGGTGTGGCCGATGCCGTAGCAGGCCGCGCCGCTGAGCGCGGCGGCCGGTACGGAGGCGATGCACAGCCGCGCGTACGTCCGCAGGACACGGGACCCGTCGAGGTCGCCGCCGAGCCGCTTGCGCAGCCGGTTCCAGGCGACGCCGACGCCGATCGCGTAGGCCAGGCCGTAGGAGGCGGCCATGCCGACGACGGCCCAGCGGGGGTCGAGCACGAAGAAGCAGACCGCCGAGGCGCCGGCGTTGACCGCGGCCACGATGACCGTGTTGTAGAAGGGCGTGCGGGTGTCCTCGTAGGCATAGAAGGCGCGCAGCACGACGTACTGCACGGAGTAGGGGATCAGACCGAGGCCGAAGGCCATCAGCATGAAGCCCATGTTCGTGGCCTCGCTGGTGCCGGACGAGCCGAAGATCAGGGTGCACATCGGGATGCCCAGGGCGAGGAACCCGAAAGCGATCGGCACGATCGCGACGGCCGTCGTGCGCAGGCCCTGGGAGATGTCGTCGCGGACCGCACCGCCGTCGCCCTCGGCCGCCGAGCGCGACAAGCGCGGCAGCAGGGCCGCCATCAGGGAGACGGTGATGATCGCCTGCGGCAGACCCCAGATCAGTTGGGCATTGGCGTAGGCCGCGAAGCCGGTACCGTCGACCGGCGAGTCCTTGCCGGCCGCGGTGGACAGCTGGGAGACGACGATCGCGCCGGCCTGGTTGGCGAGGACGAACAGGAAGGTCCACTTGGCGAGCGTGACGGCCTTGCCGAGCCCGTGGCCCTTCCAGTCGAACCGCAGCCGCATCCGGAAGCCGGTTTCGCGCAGATACGGGATCATCGCCAGGGCCTGGACGACCAGGCCGAGCAGGACACCGACGCCGAGGAGCTTCTGGCCCTCCGGCGGGATCGTCGTCACCTGCATGCCGGAGTCGGCGGCCGTGCCGTAGACCCAGATGAACATGCCCAGCGTCACGATGATGACGATGTTGTTCAGCACCGGCGTCCACATCATCGCGCCGAACTTGCCGCGCGCGTTGAGGATCTGCCCCATCACGACGTGGATGCCCATGAAGAAGATCGAGGGTAGGAAGTAACGGACGAAGGTGATGCCGACCTCGTTGGCGGCCGGGTCGCTGGCGACCGGGTCGGACAGGAGGCGGATCAGGACGGGTGCCGCGGCGATCGAGGCGACGGTGAGCAGGCCGAGCGTCACGACGACCAGAGTCAGCAGACGGTTGGCGTACGCCTCGCCGCCGTCCTCGTCCTCCTTCATGGCGCGGACCAGCTGCGGCACGAAGACGGAGTTGAGACCGCCGCCGACGGTGAGGATGTAGATCATCGTCGGGAGCTGGTAGGCGACCTGGAAGGTGTCACCGAGGAGGCCGACGCCGAGCGCGGAGACGATCAGCGCCGAGCGGATGAAGCCGGTGAGGCGGGAGACCATCGTGCCCGCCGCCATCACAGCGCTGGACTTCAGCAGGCCTGCGGCGCGACCGCCCTTCTTCGGAGCCGCAGCCGCAGCCGGAGCCGCGACCGGTGCCGGCTCGGGTTCCGCGGCCGGCTTGGCGCCGAGGTCCATGGTCTGGTCCGCCTGGTAGCGCGGTGCCGGGCCCTGAGCCCCGGGGGCCGCCGCCGGGTTCGGCACGGACGGCTGGTCCATGGGCGCGCGGGCGCCGCCCTGCTGCTGGTCCCGGAAGAGGTGGGCGAAGGCGTCGCGCTCCTGCCGCTCCTCGCCGGACTGCGTCACCAGGTCGTCCACGCCCACGAACTGGGTCGTGCGGGGATCGTCGCCGTACGGCAGGTACTGGCTGGGGCCCTCCGGCTCGGGCGCCGGGGTCTGGGCCCACACACTCGGGTCGGGTGCGTACGGGGACTGCGGCGGCTGGCCGTAGAGCGGCTGCTGCGGTGCGTAGGTGCCGGGAGGGGGCGGGGGGTGCGCGGCGCGGTCGTAGAGCGCCTCGGCGACCGGGTCCTGTGCGGTGAGGTCCTGAGCCTGGTAGGGGTCCTGGTCGTAGGCGTCCTGGAGGTACATGTCCGCGGGGTGCTGCGGCGGTACCTGGCCGTGCTCGGGCGGCGGGCCCTCGGGGTAGCCCGAGCTGCCCGCGGCCTGGCCGCGGTCACCGTCGTACGGCGCGTTCATGGTTACCCCACCTCATCGTCCCGGGCCCACCGGCCACGACATCCTCAACGGTCCACTCTCTCACCCGTCCCCGAAGGGTCGGTGCTTTCCGCTGCGGTGTCCGGTGTCCCGTCACTCGCCTGCTGCGGGTCGCCTGCCCCGGACCGGGCGACGGACTCTTCGAGGATCCCGCCCTTGGCGGGCTCGGGGTTCCCGGTGCCCTCGGCGGCCTGGTCCGCCTCGTCGAGGACGTCCTCCTCGGCCTCGCGGGCCGCGGCGCGCTTGCGCTGGGTGTACATGCGGAAGCCTGCCAGCACCAGCAGCAGGACACCGCCGCCGATGACCAGCATCACGGTGGGCGTGATCTCGGTGACCTTCACGTCGAAGGTGACCGGAGTGCCGTACGCCCGGCCGTCCTGGGTGAACAGCTGGGCGACCACCGTCGTCTGGCCGTTGACGTTGGCGGACGTGGTGAACTTCACCGTCGTGCTGTGCCCGCCGGAGACCGCGATGGGCTCCTCGTAGTAGCTCTTGCCGCGGATCTCCAGACGGGTCGGGTTGGTCGAGGTGAGCCGCAGCACCAGCCGCTCCACGCCCTGCACCAGGTTGTTCTGCACGGTCACGGGGATCGTGGCGCTGCGCCCGGAGAGCTTGGTGTCCGACTTCCGGATCAGCTTGACCTGGGCGGCGATGGTGTCGAGGTAGGCCCGCACGCCCTGGCGGAAGCTACCCGCCGCGGCGGCCCGGCCCCGCCACGACGTGGACATCTCACGGTTCAGGGCCCGCCCGAAGGGGGTCACCACCCGCGACTCGTCGCTGAGGATCTCCTTGAAGTTGTCGAGCCGGTCCTGCGTGCCCGCCAACTGCTCGAAGGCCGACTTCGGCAGCTCCCGCTTGCGCAGGGCCGACGGGTACTTGGTCCGCGCCGGCACCTCGGTGCTGGCCGCCGGGTCGGGCTTGGCCGTGGCGGCCGCCGTGAGCTGCTGGGGTTGCGACCAGGTGCTGTTCTGCAGAGCGGTGATCGCCTCCGCCATCGCCTGGGCCTGGCTCGCGGTGGGCATGCGCTGCGGGGCGACGACGATGCTGCGCTGCTTGTCCGTCTGCTGCGTCAGCGACAGGCTCTGCGCCAGGAACTCCTGGACGGCGAGCGTGGCCGTGGAGGCCTTCGTCAGATCGCCGTGGAACGCCGTCGACAGCCGCGCGTCCGCGACCACCGCGGTGGTACCGCCGCCGATGGGGCGGGCGGCCGAGGGCGTGTACGACAGGCTGGCGGCCTCCTCCAGGCTGTCGCTGCGCGCGATCACTTTGTCGGCGCCGGCGGAGGTGGCGACCTTCACGACCGACGGGTCGACCGCGCCCTCCACGGGCCAGGCGAAGTCGGTGTTCGGCGTTACGTGGAGCACGGTCTCCACGGTGGTGGCGGCGACGTCGGAGGCCGCCTTGAACTGGCTGAGGGAGCCGCTGACGCCGGTGCCGTTGTGGGCCAGGGAGGCCACGTCCGGGTCGGCGAAGGGCAGGGCGACGACTTCCTTGCCCTGGACGGCCTGCTGGAGCTCGGAGAGCCACCGCTTGGCGACCGCTTGGTGGCTGCCGGCCGTGGTTTCGCCGTTGCTGCTGACGTTGTAGCGGCCGGCCATGGCGTCGACGGACGCCAGCAGGTCCGGGTCGATCACCCAGGTGACGTCGAGGGTTTTGCCCAGGCTGAGGAGTTGGTCGAGGCGGCCGCCGGGGGAGAGCTCACGGGCGAGCTCGTCGTTGAGGAACACCGGTGTCTGCTGCTCGTTGGAGCCGGTCTCCGCGGTCATGTGGACGGTGGAGATCAGCGGCCACAGGACGGTCGTCCGCGTCCTGGTGTCCGCCTCGTCGGGCTGCCAGGGCAGCAACGTGCGCTGGATGCCCAGCATCTGGTCCCACGGCTTCGCGGCCGTCTCGCCCGAGAGGGAGACAGCCAGGGGGTAGACACCGTCGTCCCCGAGGTCGAGCTCGTCGACCGGTACGGAGATGCTGAACTGCTGGGCCACGCCCGGGGTGAGCTTCGCGAACTTGGCGACGTACTTGCCGCCCACCTCGGTTCCGGTGGGGCCCGACAGCTCGTCGGCCTGCGCGGCGGCCCTGTCGATCGCAGAGCGCGTGGCCAGCGCGTCGCCCACCCGCACATCGACCTGTGCGTCGGTGACTGCCTGCTTGCCCTTGTTCGTCACCGTGCCGGACACGGTCAGCGTGTCTCCCTCGGTGGGGACGCTGGGGCTGAGCGAGTCGACGGAGACGGCCACCGTGCCGCTGTCCGAGGCCTCCTTGACGGAGGCCGGCGTCTCGGCATGCGCCGCGGAGGCGGGCAGCTGGAGCAGACCGGCCAGCAGAGGCGCCCCCGCGAGCAGTGCTCCGGTGCGCCGCAGCCACCGGCGGGCAGGTGAGGGAGTCATCCCCGGGAAGTCTGCCGCCTCGGCCACGCGTTCGTCCGTCCCTCGTCGTCGTCAGTGGTCGTCGGAATGTGCGTCCACGCATGGTAACGATGCGCGCTGAGGGTAAGTGCCGCGGACCGCTCCACAAGATCAAGGAAGATGACCGGGCCGCCCTCTATGTACACGTATAGAGAGGAGAGCCCGCGTACGTCACGAGCGCTGATCTTGGGCGGCTATCGGGGGAGGTGTCCGCCCGTTTAATGGAGGCGCCCGGCGCTCCCCGGGCCACGTACCCTCTTCTGTTGTGCCGAACGCCAACGAAGACAATCTCAGTGCCCTGAGCCAGGTGCAGCACCGCGCGGTGAGTGAACTGCTGCGGGTCGCTCCTGTCGCCGACGACCTCGCCCTCCGCTTCCAGGAGGCCGGGTTCTCACTTGCCCTGGTCGGCGGCTCGGTCCGGGACGCGCTGCTCGGCCGGCTCGGCAATGACCTGGACTTCACCACCGACGCCCGTCCCGAGGACGTGCTGAAGATCGTCCGGCCATGGGCGGACGCCGTGTGGGACGTCGGCATCGCCTTCGGCACCGTCGGGGCGCAGAAGGACTCCCACGTCGGCGACGCCGTCCGACGCTTCCAGATCGAGATCACCACCTACCGCTCCGAGGCCTACGACCGGACCTCCCGCAAGCCCGAGGTGTCGTACGGCGACTCCATCGAGCACGACCTCGTCCGGCGTGACTTCACCGTGAACGCGATGGCCGTGGCACTCCCGGAGAAGGAGTTCATCGACCCGCACGGCGGTCTCGGCGATCTCGCGGCGCGTGTCCTGCGTACCCCGGGCACGCCCGAGGAGTCCTTCTCCGACGACCCGCTGCGGATGATGCGTGCCGCCCGCTTCGCCGCCCAGCTCGACTTCGAGGTAGCCCCCGAGGTCGTCACCGCCATGACGGAGATGGCCGACCGTATCGAGATCGTCTCCGCCGAGCGGGTCCGGGACGAGCTGAACAAGCTGATCCTCTCCGACCACCCGCGCAAGGGTCTGGCGCTGCTGGTCGACACCGGCCTCGCCGACCATGTCCTGCCCGAGCTTCCGGCGCTCCGCCTGGAGAGTGACGAGCACCACCGGCACAAGGACGTCTATGAGCACACGCTGATCGTGCTGGAGCAGGCGATGGCATTGGAGGAGAACGGTCCCGACCTCACCCTCCGCCTGGCCGCGCTGCTGCACGACATCGGCAAGCCCCGCACGCGTCGCTTCGAGAAGGACGGCAGGGTCTCGTTCCACCACCACGAGGTGGTCGGGGCGAAGATGACGAAGAAGCGCATGACGGCGTTGAAGTACTCCAACGATCTGGTGAAGGACGTCTCACGCCTGGTCGAACTGCATCTGCGCTTCCACGGGTACGGCACCGGCGAGTGGACGGACTCCGCCGTCCGTCGTTATGTGCGGGATGGGGGGCCGCTTCTCGAGCGGCTCCACAAGCTCACCCGCTCCGACTGCACGACGCGGAACAAGCGCAAGGCGGCCGCGCTCTCCCGTGCGTACGACGGGCTGGAGGAGCGCATCGCCCAGCTGAAGGAACAGGAGGAGCTGGACGCGATCCGACCCGACCTCGACGGCAACCAGATCATGGAGATCCTGGGTGTCGCTCCGGGGCCGGCCGTCGGCAAGGCGTACAAGCATCTGCTGGAACTGCGGCTGGAGAACGGGCCGATGGAGTACGACGCTGCGGTGGCCGCGCTCAAGGAATGGTGGGCCGAGCAGAGCTGAGGCCGTGATGGGGTCATGTTTCACGTGAAACATGACCCCGCCCGGATACGCCGAGGGGCGATGTTTCACGTGAAACATCGCCCCTCTCCACAACTGCCTTACTTCTTCGCGTAGTCCTTCAGGCAGAGCAGGAAGTCACTGCTGTCACCGGTCTCGGTGTACGAGTACTGGAAGTCCTTGGCCTTCTCCTCGCACTTGCTCTCCGCCGTGAGCGCGGAGTAGGTGCCCTCGATCTTGGCCAGCACCACGTACTGCGCGTCGGCCGAGCTGCAGTCGACGACCTCGAGGTCGGGGTTGTTGTCGTCGGTGCTGCCGCGGTGCATGCAGTCGCCGACCGCCGCGGTTTTGGCGTCGTCACGGCTGGCTATGAAGCCGCCGATGGCCACACCGAGAACCGCGATGACGATGACGACGTTCTTGATCACCTTGAAGCTGACCTTGCGCCGGGGCGGCGCGGGGGGAACCGCGCCGAAGGGGGCGGCGCCGGGCTGGGGGTAGCCGGGCTGACCGGGCTGCTGCGGGTAGCCGCCCTGCGGCGGGTACGGGGCCTGGCCCTGGGGCTGGCCGTAGGGCTGCTGGCCCGGCTGCGCGAACGGGTTCTGGCCCTGGGGCGGCGGAGTCGTCACTTGGGGGTCCCCCTAAGAACATAGGTGTGTGACGCGAATAAGACGCGAGATAAGACGCACGTAAGCTACCGGTCCCCACTGACAGTCCCGTAGCCGAGGGGGAGTCTGTGTCATTGATGTGACACTTACTGGCGAACAAAGCGGGCCATAGTCCCCGCAATCACTCCGTAGATAACGGCAACCGTGACCACCAGGGCCGCTGAACGGCCGTCCGGTGGGAGCATCGCAGCGGCCACCGCGGCGGCGCCGACGAAGGCGACGTTGAAGAGTACGTCGTAGAGGGAAAAGATCCGGCCGCGGAAGCCATCCTCGACGGAGGACTGGACGATGGTGTCGGTGGCGATCTTCGTGCCCTGGGTGACGAGCCCAAGCACGAACGCGGCGACCAGCGCGGAGGTCTGGGCGAACGGGAGCATCAGGGCGAGCTCCAGCACGGAGCCCGCCGCCGCGCAGGCGAGGATCCAGCGGGACGGGCCCAGGCGCCCTACCGCGGACGGGGTCACCACCGCCGCCACGAAGAACCCGATGCCGGCGATGCCCACGGCCAGGCCCAGCAACGCCAGTCCCTCGTCCGCGTTCGAGGACCAGGCGTACCGACAGAGCATCAGCACCATGACGGTCAGGGCGCCGTAGCAGAACCGCATCAGCGAGATCGCGCCGAGCGCCCGGGCGGCTTCCCTGCGCTGCGGCTCGGCCAGATGGCGCACGCCGGCCGCGAGGCCGCGGGCGGTGCCCCGCAGCGCGCTCGCCAGCCGAGGAGGGATCAACTCCCGCTCCGGGCCGAGCAGATCCACCGCCATGCGCAGCGACATGAGGGCGGCGCACAGGTACAGCACCGAGCCCAGCAGCACCACGGCGGCGTCGGAGTCCGACGCCACCAGCCGGACGACGAAGGCGAGACCGCCACCGGCCGTCGCGGCGAGCGTCCCGGCGGTCGGGGAGAGGGAGTTGGCGATCACCAGGCGCTCGGCGTCGACCACCCGGGGCAGCGCGGCCGACAGCCCCGCGAGGACGAAGCGGTTGACGGCGGTGACGCACAGCGCGGACACGTAGAACAGCCAGTCGGGGACATGACTGACCATCAGCACGGCGGTCGCCCCCGCGAGCAGGGCGCGGAGCAGATTGCCGTAGAGGAAGACCTGGCGGCGGCGCCAGCGGTCCAGCAGGACACCGGCGAAGGGGCCGACCAGGGAGTAGGGCAGCAGCAGCACGGCCATCGCGGAGGCGATCGCGGTGGCCGAGGTCTGCTTCTCCGGGGAGAACACGACGTACGTGGCGAGCGCGACCTGGTAGACGCCGTCGGCGCACTGCGAGAGGAGTCGCACGGCGAGCAGGCGCCGGAAGTTGCCGAAGCGCAGCAGGACGCGCAGATCACGGACGACGGCCATGGGGCACAGCCTCACATACGGAGAGGTCCCCGGGTCATGCGACCCGGGGACCGTCTACGGCCCTGGCAGGAGCTATGTGGTGAGCCTCAGCGCTCGACTTCGCCCTTGATGAACTTCTCCACGTTCTCGCGGGCCTCGTCGTCGAAGTACTGGACCGGCGGGGACTTCATGAAGTAGCTCGACGCGGAGAGGATCGGACCGCCGATGCCGCGGTCCTTGGCGATCTTCGCGGCGCGCAGGGCGTCGATGATGACACCCGCGGAGTTCGGGGAGTCCCAGACCTCGAGCTTGTACTCCAGGTTCAGCGGGACGTCACCGAAGGCGCGGCCCTCGAGGCGGACGTACGCCCACTTGCGGTCGTCGAGCCAGGCGACGTAGTCGGACGGGCCGATGTGGACGTTCTTCTCGCCGAGATCCCGGTCGGGGATCTGGGAGGTGACGGCCTGCGTCTTGGAGATCTTCTTGGACTCCAGGCGGTCACGCTCGAGCATGTTCTTGAAGTCCATGTTGCCGCCGACGTTCAGCTGCATCGTGCGGTCCAGGATGACACCGCGGTCCTCGAACAGCTTCGCCATGACGCGGTGCGTGATGGTGGCGCCGACCTGCGACTTGATGTCGTCACCGACGATCGGGACGCCCGCCTCGGTGAACTTGTCCGCCCACTCCTTGGTGCCGGCGATGAAGACCGGGAGAGCGTTGACGAAGGCGACCTTGGCGTCGATGGCGCACTGGGCGTAGAACTTCGCCGCGTCCTCGGAGCCGACGGGCAGGTAGCAGACGAGGACGTCGACCTGCTTGTCCTTGAGGACCTGGACGACGTCGACGGGCTCCTCGGCGGACTCCTCGATGGTCTCGCGGTAGTACTTGCCGAGGCCGTCGAGGGTGTGGCCGCGCTGGACGGTGACACCGGTGGTGGGCACGTCACAAATCTTGATGGTGTTGTTCTCGGACGCGCCGATCGCGTCCGCGAGGTCGAGACCGACCTTCTTCGCGTCCACGTCGAACGCGGCGACGAACTCGACGTCGCGGACGTGGTATTCGCCGAACTGCACGTGCATCAGGCCCGGGACCTTGGACGCCGGGTCGGCGTCCTTGTAGTACTCCACGCCCTGCACCAGCGACGCGGCGCAGTTGCCCACGCCGACGATGGCTACGCGAACCGAACCCATTCCGGTTGCTCCCTGTGTGTACGAGTGAGGCCCTGGGTGGGCGCTCACGTGGTGGTGTCGTCGGGCGTATCCGTACCGGGGTCGTCCCCGGTACGGGGCAGGCCGCCCGCCGTTCCAGTAGTGGTGTCCTGCTGAGCGGGCCCCCCGGACGCGGAACCCCTCAGATCCCGTCCGGCCCGCTCGCTCTCGATGAGCTCGTTCAGCCAGCGCACTTCGCGCTCCACGGACTCCATCCCGTGGCGCTGGAGCTCGAGGGTGTAGTCGTCGAGGCGCTCCCGGGTACGCGCCAGAGAGGCGCGCATCTTCTCCAGCCGCTCCTCCAGCCGGCTGCGGCGGCCTTCCAGGACGCGCATGCGCACATCACGGGAGGTCTGTCCGAAGAAGGCGAAGCGAGCGGCGAAGTGCTCGTCCTCGTACGCGTCGGGTCCCGTCTGGGAGAGCAGCTCCTCGAAGTGCTCCTTACCTTCCGCCGTCAACCGGTAGACGATCTTGGCGCGGCGTCCCGTGAGGGGAGCGGTGAGGGCGTCGTCGGGGGCGTTTCCCGGCTCTTCGATCAACCAGCCGTTGGCGACCAGCGTCTTGAGGCAGGGATAGAGGGTGCCGTAGCTGAACGCTCTGAACACACCCAGTGACGTATTGAGTCGTTTGCGCAGCTCATAGCCGTGCATCGGGGACTCGCGGAGCAGGCCGAGGACGGCGAACTCAAGGATCCCGGAACGCCGGCTCATGATCGCCTCCCTCGCCTTATCTCGCCCTGATGTATCGACTCGATACATCACGACGATAGAACGGCCTTCCGCATGCGACAAGAGGGGGGATGGTGAACGGGATCACATCACCGATTCATTGCATGCAAGTTGTCCGATTTGGTGTGAACTTCGGGGCTAGGCAGGTTTTGAGGGTGCGTAGTCTGTGCGCCATGCACATCACCGGGACTCACGTGGCGCCGGGGGGCGCCGAGGTCCCCGGTGCGGTACGGGTGAATGCGCCAGCGACCGCATCCGTACTTCGGGGGGACAGGAAACCAGCCGCCGTTTCCAGGCGCGCACGGATGCGCCTGCCCGAGGAGTAATCGTTCGATGAGCGAGCACCGTCGCAAACCGCCGCAGCCGCAGGGAGGCGGACGTGCCGCGGCCCGACGCGGCCAGCCCGGCTCGTCCTCCGGCCGCCGTGCGGCACCGCGAGGCGCCACCGGGTCTCCTTCCGACTCTCATGAGTCGGGTTTCTACGGGTTGGGAGGCGAGGAACGATCGCCCGGCGGCCGCGCCGAGGCCCGCCGCGCGGCGCAGAGAAGCGCCGGTGGCCGGCGCAGAGCGGCCGAACCCGCAGGGGGCCGCCGAGGCGGCGCCGCCGGTCCGCCCGGCCGGGGCAGGGGGCGCCCCGCACCCGACAAGAAGCGCCTGATCGACTATCCGCGCGCCTACAAGGACGGTTGGCGCCGGTGGGTGCCCTCCTGGAAGCTGGTCGCCGGCCTCTTCGTGGGCTTCGTCGGCAGCCTGGTGGCCGTGGCGGGCATCGGATACGCCATGGTGGGCATCCCGGACGTCGACAAGACGGCGACGTCGGAGAACAACGTCTACTACTGGAAGGACGGCAGCCAGATGGTTGCCACCGGTGGTGAGACCAATCGCCAGATCATCGCTTACTCCGAGATCCCCGAGGCCATGCGCTGGGCGGTGATCTCGCAGGAGAACAAGACCTTCCTCACCGACAGCGGCATCGACCCCAAGGGCATCGCCCGTGCCGTGTTCAACATGGCTCGCGGTGGACAGACGCAGGGTGGCTCGACCATCACCCAGCAGTACGTCAAGAACGCCATGCTGGCCGACCAGTCGCAGACGATCTCCCGGAAGTTCAAGGAGATCTTCGTGTCCATCAAGGTGGGCGCAAAGCTCGACAAAGAGACCATCATGGCGGGCTACCTGAACTCCGCGTACTACGGGCGCAACGCCTACGGGCTCCAGGCCGCCGCCCGCGCGTACTTCGACAAGGACGCCATCAAGCTCGACGCGGGTGAGTGCGCCTTCCTGGCCGCCATGCTGAAGGGCGCGACGTACTACGACCCGGCGGGTGCGGTCTCCATCGACCCGGCCGCGCGGCCGGAGGACAACCAGAGGCGGGCTCTGCGCCAGATGCAGGACACGCTGAACAAGATGGTCGAGTACGGGCACCTGCCCGCCGCGGAGCGGGCCAAGTACACCACGCTCCCCAAGTGGCAGAACCCGCGCTCGAACACCCAGCTGAGCGGTCAGATCGGTTACCTCGTCGACCTCGCCAACAGCTACGTGGTCACCCACAGTGACGAAACGGGGATCACCCAGGACAAGCTGCAGCGGGGTGGCTACTCGATCTACACGACCTTCGACAAGAAGAAGGTCAAGGAGCTCGAGACGGCCGTCACCAAGGTCCAGAAGGCCAACATCAAGCCCGACAAGCGGCCGGACACGGACACGCACGTCCAGTTCGGCGGGGCGTCCGTCGACCCGGCGACCGGCGCCATCGAGGCGATCTACGGCGGTGAGGACGCGACCAAGCACTTCACCAACAATGCCGACCAGACCGGTGCCCAGGTGGGTTCGACGTTCAAGCCGTTCGTGCTGGCGGCAGCGATGACCTGGGGCGTCCGTGATCCGGATCTGGGGTCCTCGCAGGCCCAGGACGAGCGGACCATCGTCTCTCCCAAGAGCCTGTTCAGCGGCAAGAACAAGCTCAAGATCAAGAACTACGACGGAACGATCTGGAAGAACGAGAAGGGCGAGGAGTGGCTCCAGACCAACGACGGCAACGTCTCGCTCGGCACTCCCCCGGAGTACAAGATCGATCTTCGTGAGGCGATGCGGGAGTCGGTGAACTCCGCCTTCGTGCAGCTCGGCATGGACGTCGGCCTGGACAAGGTGAAGGAGGCCGCCGTCAGCGCCGGCGTCAAGGCGAGCAGCCTGGACGGCAGCACCTTCCCGTCGTTCTCGATCGGCATCTCCGACCCGAGCGCCATCCGGATGGCGGGCGCGTACGCCACCTTCGCGGCCAGCGGCAAGCAGCGTGATCCGTACTCCGTCCAGAAGGTCACGAGCAAGGACGGCGTGATCTACACGCACAAGACCGCGACGAAGGAAGCGTTCACCGCAAAGGTCGCCGACAACGTCACGGACGTCCTCAAGACCGTGGTCGAGAAGGGCACGGGTACCAACGCCCAGCTGCCCGGTCGTGAGGTGGCCGGTAAGACGGGTACCACCGACGGCAACAAGTCGGCCTGGTTCGTCGGCTACACGCCGCAGCTGTCGACCGCGATCAGCATGTTCCGCCTGGACGACGACGAGACGAACAAGAACCGCAGCTTCCTGGAGATGTTCGGAACGGGTGGTCAGAAGAAGATCCACGGTGCCTCGTTCCCGGCCCAGATCTGGCACGACTACATGGCCGAGGCCATGGAGGGCCTGCCGGTGAAGACGTTCCCGACCCCCGAGCCCATCGGCGAGGTGGTCAACGCGGAACCGTCCCCGACCCCCACTCCCTCGCAGACCGAGACCGAGGAGACGAGCCCCTCGCCCTCCCCGAGTCCCAGCGAGACGGAGACCGAGCCCTCGCCCTCTCCCAGCGAGACATGCACGTCGTTCTTCGGCTGTGACGAGAACACGGGCGGGGCGAACAGCGGTGGCACGGAGGGCGGCTCGGGCGAGACAAGTCCGACACCGACGGCCACGGAGACAGAAGGCGACAACAGAGGCAACGGCAACAGTTCCGGCGGAGGCTTCTTCGGAGGCGCGACCGGTTAGGCACTCTTGCCCGGCACGGGTGTTTCACGTGAAACATGGGGATGTTTCACGTTAAACGAGGGCCGTCCCACCGCACCAGGTGGGGCGGCCCTCGGTGTTTTCCTAGGTGCGTACGGCAGGATGAGCCCATGCCCAGTGCAGAATCGACGCCAGCGCGCGCGCACGAGCCGGACCCGGTGCGGCCGACGAGGGACGACGAGGTGGCCGCGGCCGGCAGTGAGCTGATCGGCGGCCCTCTCGGACGACGAGCCCTGACCGGGACCTCCTGGTGGACCCCCGTACGGGTCGTCGCGCTCGTGGCGATCGGGATGTTCGCCCTCGGGATGGTGCAGAAGGCGCCCTGCTACAACGGCGCCTGGTTCTTCGGCGCCAGCTCCCAGTACACGCACGCCTGCTACTCGGACATCCCGCACCTCTACCAAGCGCGCGGATTCGCCGACGGGCTGGTGCCGTACTTCGACAGGCTCCCCGGCGACATGCAGTACCTCGAATACCCGGTTCTCACCGGTGTGTTCATGGAGGTGGCCAACTGGCTGACCCCGGGCAGTGGAAGCATCCAGCGCCAGGAGCAGTGGTACTGGATGGTCAACGCGGGGATGCTGATGGCCTGCGCCGCCGTCATCGCCATCTGCGTGGCCCGTACGCACGCCCGGCGGACCTGGGACGGCCTGCTGGTCGCCCTGGCACCGGCCTTCGCGCTGACCGCCACCATCAACTGGGACCTGCTGGCGGTCGCTCTGACGGCCGCGGCGATGCTGATGTGGTCGCGGGGCCGCTCCCTCGCCTTCGGTGTCCTCCTGGGGCTCGCCACGGCCGCCAAGCTCTATCCGGTCTTCCTGCTCGGGCCGTTGTTCGTCCTGTGCTGGCGGGCCGGGAAGTGGCGGGACTACGGCACCGCGCTCGGCGGTGCGATCGTGGCCTGGCTCGTGGTCAACCTGCCGGTGATGCTCTTCGCCTTCGAAGGCTGGTCGAAGTTCTACACGTTCAGCCAGGAGCGGGGCGTCGACTTCGGTTCCTTCTGGCTGATCCTGGCCCAGAACTCCAGCGACCCCCTCACCACCGAGAACGTCAACACCTTCGCCACCCTGCTGGTGGCGCTGAGCGGCCTGGGTATCGCGGCGCTGACCCTGACCGCGCCGCGCCGCCCGCGCTTCGCCCAGCTCGCCTTCCTGATCGTGGCGGCCTTCATCCTCACCAACAAGGTCTACTCGCCGCAGTACGTCCTGTGGCTGGTGCCGCTGGCGGTGCTGGCCCGGCCGAAGTGGCGGGACTTCCTGATCTGGCAGGCGTGCGAAGTGGCGTACTTCCTGGGGATCTGGATGTACCTCGCGTACACGACCAGCGGAGACGCCCACAAGGGTCTGCCGACCGACGGCTACCACTGGGCCATCGGCGTGCACCTGCTGGGAACGCTCTACCTGTGCGTCATGGTCGTGCGGGACATTCTGATGCCGGAGCGGGACGTGGTGCGGCAGTCCGGCGACGACGACCCCTCGGGCGGCGTGCTCGACGGCGCGGAGGACGTCTTCGTCCTCGGCGGGGCGGCCCGTCCCCGACGGCCGGCGGCCGACTCGGACGGGCCGCAGGTGGAATGGGGCAAGCAGGCAGCGGTCGACGGTTCGCCCTGAGCGAACATGTGACCGCCTGGGTCATGCGAAGGGCCGTACACGGAACCCCGTGTACGGCCCTTCGTGCTGATGCCGGTCCGGTCAGCGGTCAGCGGTCTACGATTCGGTCGAACTGCGTGGTGGTGTGCCGCAGATGGGCCACCAGCTCGTCGCCCACCGTCGGCTCCGGCGCGTCGGCGGGCACGAACAGGATGGACACCTGCATGTGCGGTGGCTCGGCGAACCAGCGCTGCTTGCCGCCCCAGACGAACGGTGAAAGGTTCCGGTTCACCGTGGCGAGGCCGGCACGGGCGACGCCCTTGGCACGCGGCATGACGCCGTGCAAGGCCTTGGGGGCCTCCAGGCCCACCCCGTGCGACGTACCGCCCGCCACGACGACCAGGAAGCCGTCGGAGGCCGCCTTCTGCTGCCGGTAGCCGAAACGGTCGCCCTTGGCGACGCGCGTGACGTCCAGGACGGCGCCGCGGTACTCGGTGGCCTCGTGGTCGCCCAGCCACAGCCGCGTGCCGATGCGGGCGCGGAAGCGGGTCTGCGGGAACTGCTGCTGGAGCCGGATGAGGTCCTCGGCCTTGAGGTGGCTGACGAACATCGTGTGCAGCGGCAGCCGGGCCGCGCGCAGCCGGTCCATCCAGCCGATGACCTCCTCGACGGCGTCGGAGCCGTCGGTACGGTCCAGCGGCAGATGGATGGCGAAGCCCTCCAGCCGGACGTTCTCTATGGCGGCGTGCAGCTGCGGCAGGTCCTGCTCGCTGATGCCGTGGCGTTTCATCGAGGACATCACCTCGATCACCACACGAGCGCCCACCAGGCCGTACACGCCGTCGACCGAGGACACCGAGCGCACGACGCGGTCGGGCAGCGGCACGGGCTCCTCGCCGCGCCGGTAGGGCGTCAGCACCAGCAGGTCACCGCTGAAGAAGTCCTTGATGCGCGCGGCCTCGTAGGTCGTGCCGACGGCGAGGATGTCCGAGCCCAGCCGGGTGGCCTCCTCCGCCAGCCGCTCGTGCCCGAAGCCGTAGCCGTTGCCCTTGCAGACCGGGACGAGCCCCGGGAACTGCTCCTGCACGTGCTTGTGGTGCGCCCGCCAGCGCGCGGTGTCGACGTAGAGCGTGAGCGCCATGGCCGGACCTGGAACCTTTCTCGGGGGTGTGTCAGAGGGTTGAGAGCCGTCGGAGCTGACGGAGACGTCGAAATTATCGACTCAGCCGGTGCCTGCTCAGCGACGCGACATGTAAATGTCGAGCGCCTTGTGGAGCAGCTTGTTCAGCGGGAAGTCCCACTCACCGAGGTACTCGGCGGCCTGACCGCCCGTGCCGACCTTGAACTGGATCAGGCCGAAGAGGTGGTCGGACTCGTCCAGCGAGTCGGAGATGCCGCGCAGGTCGTACACGGTCGCGCCGAGCGCGTACGCGTCGCGCAGCATCCGCCACTGCATGGCGTTCGAGGGGCGGAACTCCCGGCCGATGTTGTCGGAGGCTCCGTAGGAGTACCAGACGTGTCCGCCGACGATCAGCATCGTCGCCGCCGACAGGTTCACGCCGTTGTGGCGGGCGAAGTACAGCCGCATGCGGTTGGGGTCCTCGGTGTTGAGGGCCGTCCACATGCGCTGGAAGTACGACAGCGGGCGGGGCCGGAAGTGGTCACGCACAGCCGTGATCTCGTAGAGGCGCTGCCACTCCTCAAGGTCGTGGTAGCCGCCCTGGACGACCTCGACGCCGGCCTTCTCGGCCTTCTTGATGTTGCGCCGCCACAGCTGGTTGAAGTTCTTGTGGACCTCTTCAAGGGAACGGTTCGCCAGCGGCACCTGGTAGACGTAGCGCGGCTGGACGTCGCCGAAACCGGCGCCGCCGTCCTCGCCCTGCTGCCAGCCCATGCGACGCAGCTTGTCGGCCACCTCGAAGGCGCGCGGCTCGATGAAGTCGGCCTCGATGTCCCGCAGCCGCTTCACGTCCGGGTTCTGGATGCCCTGCTTGATGGAGGGAGCCTCCCAGCGCCGGATGATCACCGGCGGGCCCATCTTCACCGAGAAGGCGCCCTGCTGCTTGAGGTGCGCGAGCATCGGTTCCAGCCACTCGGTCAAATTCGGCGCGTACCAGTTGATGACCGGGCCCTCGGGCAGATAGGCCAGGTAGCGCTTGATCTTGGGCAGCTGACGGTAGAGGACGAGGCCGACGCCGACCAGCTCGCCGGTCCTGCTGTCGAACCAGCCGAGGCTCTCCGAACGCCACTCGGCCTTGACGTCGGCCCAGGCCGGAACCTGCATGTGGCTCGCCGACGGCAGGCTCTGGATGTACGCCAGATGCTGCTCGCGACTGATCGTCCTCAGGGTCAGGCTCATTCGGGGCGCTCCTCGGGCTGGTGTGTCCCCATGGGTACAGGGGCTCCGGCTCTAGCGCCGAAGCCTACTGCGCCTTGCGAGCAGCCCGTCTGGGCGTACGGCACCTTCGCCCCGGCCGAGTTGGCGGCCGGGGCGTCAGGAGGGTTCGCAGACGTCCTGCGCGCCGTCGGCCGAGGACAGTGTCCATGGCCGGCCGACGGCGGTCAGGTCACCAGAGCCCGCCGAAGAGTCCGCCGTGGGCCATGCCGAGGAAGAAGCCGACGGCGGCGGCACCGAAGCCCAGGATCAGGAAGAAGCGCTCACGGGTGGTCTCGGAGATCCACTGTCCGTACGCGCCGGTGAAGATCCCCACCAGACCGGTCCAGGAGCTGAGCAGGTGCAGGCTGTGGAACATCGCCGTGACGAAGGACACCGCCCCGAGCACCAGAGTCACGACCATCAGCGTGTCCTGGACGGGGTGGGGTCGGCCGTCGGTGGCGAAGAGGGATCCGGCGGTGTTGGGTCGCAATGCCTGTGCCATGGGGCACCTCCTGCGGAAAACGGCGTATCGTAGCGCCATACACACCCGATGTGTACAGATTGGCGGTCCACCCGGCCGGATTTCAACCGGAAGCGCGATGCGGGTAGTCTGTACCGTCTGCACCGGTGTCTGCCCAGGCACAGCCAGGGATTCCGCCCAGCTCAGAGTGGGAGCGTCGTAAGCCGACCCCCCATTGTCAGTGGCGGCCGATACCGTTGCGTACGCATCACAACCCTCCTGCCACGGAACGACCGTGGCCGCTGAGTCCAAAGGAGGTGGGTTCCACATGCGTCACTACGAGGTGATGGTCATCCTCGACCCCGATCTCGAGGAGCGCGCTGTCTCCCCGCTGATCGAGAACTTCCTCTCCGTCGTCCGTGAGGGCAACGGGAAGGTGGAGAAGGTCGACACCTGGGGCCGTCGTCGTCTCGCGTACGAGATCAAGAAGAAGCCCGAGGGCATCTACTCGGTCATCGACCTGCAGGCCGAGCCTGCGGTCGTCAAGGAGCTCGACCGCCAGATGAACCTGAACGAGTCGGTCCTCCGGACCAAGGTCCTCCGCCCCGAGACCCACTGAGCTCTCCCGCTCAGCTGATCTCGGGATTCTGAGTAGCAGCACAAGCAGCCAGCAGCAGCAAACCCGCCGAGAGGTTCCCCCATGGCAGGCGAGACCGTCATCACGGTCATCGGCAATCTTGTCGACGACCCCGAGCTGCGCTTCACCCCCTCCGGTGCGGCGGTCGCGAAGTTCCGTGTCGCGTCCACTCCCCGCACCTTCGACCGCCAGACGAACGAGTGGAAGGACGGCGAGAGCCTCTTCCTGACCTGCTCGGTCTGGCGTCAGGCGGCGGAGAACGTCGCCGAGTCGCTCCAGCGAGGCATGCGCGTCATCGTGCAGGGCCGGCTGAAGCAGCGGTCCTACGAGGACCGCGAGGGTGTCAAGCGCACGGTCTTCGAGCTGGACGTCGAGGAAGTCGGCCCCAGCCTGCGCAACGCGACGGCCAAGGTCACCAAGACCTCCGGTCGAGGCGGCCAGGGTGGCGGTGGCGGATTCGGCGGCGGTGGCGGCCAGGGTGGCGGCGGCTGGGGCGGCGGCCCCGGCGGCGGTCAGCAGGGCGGCGCGCCGGCCGACGACCCCTGGGCGACCGGCGCTCCCGCCGGTGGCAATCAGGGCGGTCAGGGCGGCGGCTGGGGAGGAAACTCCGGCGGCGGTGGCGGCTACTCGGACGAGCCCCCCTTCTAGACCCTCGGGCCCGCGGTCCACGGACCGCATCGGGCCTCCGGGCGGAGGCGGGGCGTACCCCAACTTCTTGATCACACAGGAGAAACACCATGGCGAAGCCGCCTGTGCGCAAGCCGAAGAAGAAGGTCTGCGCTTTCTGCAAGGACAAGGTCACGTACGTGGACTACAAGGACACGAACATGCTGCGGAAGTTCATTTCCGACCGCGGCAAGATCCGTGCCCGCCGCGTGACCGGCAACTGCACGCAGCACCAGCGTGACGTCGCCACGGCCGTCAAGAACAGCCGTGAGATGGCGCTGCTGCCCTACACCTCCACCGCGCGCTAAGGGAAGGGTGACCGACACATGAAGATCATCCTCACCCACGAGGTTTCCGGCCTCGGTGCCGCGGGCGACGTCGTCGACGTCAAGGACGGTTACGCTCGCAACTACCTGATCCCGCGGAACTTCGCGATCCGCTGGACCAAGGGTGGCGAGAAGGACGTCGAGCAGATCCGTCGTGCTCGCAAGATCCACGAGATCCAGACCATCGAGCAGGCCAACCAGGTGAAGGCCCAGCTCGAGGGTGTGAAGGTCCGTCTGGCCGTCCGCTCCGGCGACGCCGGTCGTCTCTTCGGTTCCGTGACCCCGGCCGACATCGCCTCGGCGATCAAGGCCGCCGGTGGCCCCGAGGTCGACAAGCGCCGCATCGAGCTCGGCGCGCCGATCAAGACCCTGGGCGCCCACCAGACGTCCGTGCGTCTGCACCCCGAGGTTGCCGCCAAGGTCAACATCGAGGTCGTCGCGGCCTGATCGCTGCGTTCAGCTTGCAGAGCTGAGAAGGGGCCGCACCCTCAGGGTGCGGCCCCTTCCGCATGCTCCGGTACAGGAGAGGACCGGCCGAGCCGCTTTCCGCGTGCTGGCGCACCAGAGAGCACCGCCAAGCCGCTTCCGCTCCTGGACACCAGAGAGCACTGCCATGTTTCACGTGAAAACCGGCGTTTCACGTGAAACGCTCAGCGGGTCGCGCCGGTGACCACCCAGCGGCCCGACCGTGCACGAAGCCAGAGGGTCAGCATCCGGACCATCATCATCAGCGCCATCGCTGCCCAGACCGCGGTGAGGCCACCGCCGAGTGCCGGAATGAGCAGGGCCACCGGAGTGAAGACGGCGAGGGTGAGCACCATGGCCCATGCGAGGTAGGGCCCGTCGCCGGCGCCCATGAGGACGCCGTCCAGGACGAAGACGATGCCACTGATCGGCTGGCAGAGCGCCACGACGAGAAGTGCCGGGAGCGCGGCGTCCTTCACTGCTGAGTCGCCGGTGAACAGCGGAAGGAACAGCGGCCGGGTGAGCACGACCAGCAGGCCGAGCAGGATGCCCACGGCGATGCCCCACTCCACCATGCGACGGCAGACGTCCCGGGCGCCCTGTGCGTCGTCGGCGCCGAGATACCGCCCGATGATGGCTTGTCCGGCGATGGCGATCGCGTCGAGCGCGAAGGCGAGCAGGGTCCACAGGGACAGGATGATCTGGTGTGCCGCGATGTCCGCGTCGCCGAGTCGGGCGGCCACCGCTGTGGCGATCATCATGGCGGCTCGCAGGGAGAGGGTGCGTACCAGCAGCGGCACGCCGGCCTGGGCGGAGGCCCGTATCCCGGCGGCGTCGGGGCGCAGCGAGGCGCCGTGCCGCCGAGCACCCCGGATGACGACGGCGAGGTAGGCCCCCGCCATGCCGCACTGGGCGATGACAGTGCCCCAGGCGGAGCCCGCGATGCCGAGGTCCGCGCCGTAGACGAGGCCCATGTTGAGAGCGGCGTTGGCCACGAACCCCGCGACGGCGACGTAGAGCGGGGTCCTCGTGTCGTGGAGACCGCGCAGAACCCCGGTGGCGGCGAGCACGACGAGCATGGCGGGGATACCGAGCGCCGAGATACGCAGATAGGTCGTGGCATAAGGGGCCGCGGTGTCGGAGGCGCCGAAGAGTTCCACGAGCGCGGGGGCGGTCGGCAGGACGACGGCGATCACGGCGGCGCCGAGCAGCAGTGCCAGCCAGATGCCGTCCATTCCCTGGCGGATGGCTGCCGGGAGGTCGCCGGCTCCCACCCGGCGGGCGACGGCGGCTGTGGTGGCGTAGGCGAGGAAGACGAAGACGCTGACGGCGGTCATCAGGAGTGCCGAGGCGACGCCGAGTCCGGCGAGCTGGGCCGTGCCCAGGTGGCCCACGATCGCGCTGTCGACCATGACGAAGAGGGGCTCGGCGACGAGCGCGCCGAAGGCCGGAACGGCCAGCGCGACGATCTCTCGGTCGTGCTGCCGACGGGTGGCCCGGGAGGTCGCGGGAGCCTGTGTCATGTGCATCAATCTAATCGTCCACAGGTAAGAGATGCAACTGCTCTATGACTATTACATTTGGTCTCGGGCTGTATCCTCTCGCGCACCGTTCGAAGCGATCTTGGCCCGACTGGGGAAGTTTTTCTTCTGCACAGCCGGTGGATGACAACAGTGCAGGTCAGAGAGGTTCCATGGGGAAAGGCGAGGGCTTGTTCACAGCGCTGTCCACCGGGTCGTGCACAGGTTTTGCGGAGTTGTCCACAGCATCTGGGCGGTCGTCCACACGGCCTGTGGATAACCAGATTGGCTGACGGTGCCCGCGGCCCTACGGTGGTCCGGCGCCTGCTCCTCCCACCGGCTCGGAAAACCTCACAAATCCGACCTGGCACAACCGGAGTTGGGTCTCTTAGTTGTCAGTGTCGTGCCGTAGAAATGAAGAGCGCGGCGAGGTCCGCTCCGCGGACGGGAGGAGGTGGCTCGGTGAGCATTTCCGAGCCCTTGGACGATCCGTGGGCCGACAGCGGTCCCAGCGATCGTCTTCCTTCCGCCCGGCGACGGGGCGACGGCGGCCGGGGCCGTGACGAACAGCACGACCGGGGTCGGGACAACGGCGAGTGGGACGGCGGCGGCACCGCCTTCGAGCGGGTACCGCCGCAGGACCTCGACGCCGAACAGTCCGTGCTCGGCGGCATGCTCCTGTCCAAGGACGCCATCGCCGACGTCGTCGAGATCATCAAGGGCCACGACTTCTACAAGCCCGCGCACGAGACGATCTTCCAGGCGATCCTCGACGTCTACGCGAAGGGCGAGCCGGCCGACCCCATCACCATCGCCGCCGAGCTGACCAAGCGCGGCGAGATCAACAAGGTCGGCGGCGCGTCCTATCTGCACACGCTCGTCCAGACGGTGCCGACGGCGGCGAACGCCGAGTATTACGCGGAGATCGTGCACGAGCGCGCGGTCCTGCGCCGCCTCGTCGAGGCCGGCACCCGCATCACGCAGATGGGATACGCGGGCGACGACGACGTCGACGAGATCGTCAACCGCGCCCAGGCGGAGATCTACGCGGTCACCGAGCAACGCACCAGCGAGGATTACCTCCCGCTCGGCGACATCATGGAGGGCGCCCTCGACGAGATCGAGGCGATCGGTTCACGCAGCGGTGAGATGACCGGTGTGCCCACCGGGTTCACCGATCTCGACTCGCTCACCAACGGCCTGCACCCGGGCCAGATGATCGTCATCGCAGCCCGACCGGCCATGGGAAAGTCCACGCTCGCGCTGGACTTCGCCCGTGCCGCGTCCATCAAGCACAACCTTCCGAGCGTCATCTTCTCCCTCGAAATGGGCCGCAACGAGATCGCGATGCGTCTGCTGTCCGCCGAGGCCCGTGTCGCCCTGCACCACATGCGGTCCGGCACCATGACGGACGAGGACTGGACCCGTCTGGCCCGCCGGATGCCCGAGGTGTCGTCCGCGCCCCTCTACATCGACGACTCACCGAACCTGTCGATGATGGAGATCCGCGCGAAGTGCCGTCGTCTGAAGCAGCGCAACGACATCAAGCTCGTGATCATCGACTATCTGCAGCTGATGCAGTCCGGCGGCTCCAAGCGCAGCGAAAGCCGGCAGCAGGAGGTCTCGGACATGTCCCGGAACCTCAAGCTCCTGGCCAAGGAGCTCGAAGTCCCGGTGATCGCGCTCTCCCAGCTCAACCGTGGCCCCGAGCAGCGCACGGACAAGAAGCCGATGGTGTCCGACCTGCGTGAGTCCGGCTCCATCGAGCAGGACGCCGACATGGTGATCCTGCTGCACCGCGAGGACGCGTATGAGAAGGAGTCCCCGCGCGCGGGCGAGGCGGACATCATCGTGGGCAAGCACCGTAACGGCCCGACGGCCACGATCACGGTCGCCTTCCAGGGCCACTACTCGCGGTTCGTGGACATGGCGCAGACCTGATCGGCGCCCCTGTAGGGTCTCAGATTTCGTGGCCAAAACTCACGGTCGATGGCCAAGCGATGGCAGATCTGACACGAGTTTGAGATTGGCAGGTCAGGCCCTTCACTCATATGGGGAGCGGGGCCTGATGCCGCCCCGCTACCGAATCTGCGCCGACGACTGGCCGGAACCCGGGAGGCGTTCAAGGCTCACCGGCATGGCCGTGGCGATCGTCGAGGCCCTGGAGCGCGACGACTTCCGCATCGTGGATGTCTTGAGCGGCAGCCGGACCGAGAGGCCCACACCCGAGCCGGCCTGACGGCATGGCAGCGGGGCGCCGGCCACTCCCGCCCCGCTTGCGTTCTGCCCTCCGTCAGCTGGTGGTTAGCCAGCGAGCTGACGAGCCAGCAAGCCAGCCGTCCCGAGGATTCGGACACGATCGAAGCCGACGCTCTCCCCGCCATCCTCCGCAAAAGCGCTCACCAGCCCATACGCACGCCAGAGGCTCTCCCGCTTCCTGGCAGCTCGGTCCTACCCCACCCTCACTGAAGCAGCCCGAGACCTCGGCATCCACCAATCCACCCTGGTGATCCAGATCAACCGCCTCGGAGCGGACCTAGGACAGCTCCTCTTCGAACGGGCCGAACGCGGCACGGCCATGAAACTGACCCGATTCGGGAAACGCGTCGCCGCAGCCGCCCAGAAGATCCCGGCCAAGGGGCGCAAGGCCACGAGTTGATCGCGTCATGACTGGATCGTTCTGATGTCCGACCCGAAGGTCGCAGCCGTGCTTGTTCAGGAGTGCGGTGATCGGGGGCCTGTCTCGTGGAGCCTGTCGGCTGAAGAACCGCCATGCCGACGTCGCGCAGTGGGAATATGCGAAGGTCGCACCCGTTCGGCGGAGGAGAATCCTCGGCATGGCCGTCATCCACAACGTTGCTCTCAAGCCGAGCAAGCTAGAACTGCTCACCTCCTGGCTACCCTCCCGGCCGTGGTACTTCGGCGGCGCGGGCGAACCGGAATTGGCCGAGGCCGGCGGCTTCCGGCTGGACGACCCCCAGGGTGAGGTCGGGATCGAGTTCATGGTGGTCACCGATACCTCGGGCACCCAGCCGACCGCCTATATGGTGCCGCTCACCTATCGCGGTGCCCCACTCGACGGGGCGGAGCACGCCCTCGTCGGCACCATGAAGCACGGGATTTTGGGGCGGCGCTGGGCTTACGACGGCTGCCACGACCCGGTGCTGGTGGCCCAGTTGCTGGCTCTGATCGAGGGCCGGGTCCAGGCACAGGACCAGAACACCAGCGACATCCCCGACCGGGACGTCACCCGCTCCTACATAGGTGATAGCCCCGCCCGCATGGACTTCACCGCCACTGCCATCGATCACCGAGAGTGCACTGAGCTGTCTGCACCGCATGGTCCGGCCCTCCGCCTGCATCGGGCCCTACGTGCCGCCCCAGACAACGCGCCTGTCCTTCCACTGGAGGCGACTGGCCATGTCGCCGGTGCCTGGCACATGCCGGATGGCACCCGCGCGCGGGGGCTGTTCGTTGTCTTGCACAACTGGGGACAAGCTGCCGCTGTTGGGGCCAGCTGAGAAACTGGGAGTCGATCCGGCCGAGCCGAGTCACGCTGCCCAGATGCCTCTGCCCTTGGGCGTGTCCGAACTTATCGCTGAGGTCAAAGCCACCGCTGGGCTGCCGGACGAGGGCACGGTGTGAGTGGACCGAGAAGAGCGCCGTCTCCGTGCTTGATTGCTGCATGGAGGAATCTGCCACGGTCGTGAGACTGATCATCCCCGTCACGCAGTGAGACTGTCTGCAGACCACCAGGTCAGCGCGCTGTCCTGTGACACGAGCGGTGAGATCCTACAGCCCCTTGTAGGGTCTCAGATTTCGCTGCACAGTCTCACGCTCTGCTTCATATCGGCTGCACTTATCCTCCGCCGCAGCGGAGGAGCAAGTCACCGTGCCGCCCTCTGAACAACCGAACTCGCTGCGTATCTCCCGGCTATCCTGCGAAGCGGCCTCACCAGTCCCTTCGCGCGGCAGGAGTGAAATGGGGCCATCTCGGTGGGGTAGGGGATGGGATCAGTGGGCGGGCGTGCGGCCCGTCAGTGGTGCGGGGCGGCGATGGCGGCGAGATGCGTGCCGGGGCGGACGGAGAGCCCGTTCATGTTGTAGATGATCTTTCCGGTGGCGATGGCGGTGATCTTGTGCTCGGTGCCGTCGACCGGGTCGATGATGCGGCCGATGGTCTGTCCCTCGGTCACCTCGTCACCGGTGACCGCGTCCGGGTACCAGAGGCCTGCGGCCGGAGACTCGACGTCGCCCGTCCAGATCCAGTCGCGCGGCTGCACGGTCGGCGGCTTGACGTGCTCCGACGCCTCGATGGCACCGAGGTGGTGCAGGATCCGGTACAGGGCGTCGAGCAGCCTGCGCACGGTGGCGGGGTCGCGGTCGCCGAGCTGCCCGGTCTCCACGAGGATCGCGGGGACTCCCTGCCGGTTCGCCGCGGCGTGGCTGTTGCCGCCGTCCGGGCTGGTGCCGAAGACGACCCGCTCGTATCCGACCGCGTGGGCCATCGCCTTGTTCTTCGCGTCCAGCTCGTCGTCGCCGGTCAGGCGGTAGCCGACGAAGTCGAGCAGGTGCTGGTCGATGCCGCCGCTGTGCAGGTCGATGTAGGCGTCGGCGCCGTCGATCAGGTTCTCGAACAGCCAGGCCGCCATCCGCTCGGTGGGGCCGCCGTCCTTGTCGCCGGGGAAGACGCGGTTGATGTTGACGCCGTCCAGCGGGGAGATGTTGAGCCTGCCCCCGTAAACGGCCGGGGGGTTGGCCACGGGGCAGATCACCAGCTGGCCGGCGACCTCGTCCGCTTCCAGCAGCCCGGCCAGGCGGGTGGCGGCGTCGACGCCGATGAACTCGCCGCCGTGGACGCCCCCGGTGATCACGACCCTGGGGCCGGGGCGGGAGCCGTTGACGAGGATCAGGGGGACCTCCGCCGTCGTGGAGCCGAGGTCGGCGGACAGGCTCCCGCGGGTCTTCCGGCCGGGCTCGGCCCTCAGCGTGCCGATGGTCAGGGTCATGTGTTTCCTCTTTCTGACTCAGGCCGTGGAGCGGCCGATTGTGGTGATGAAGTCGAACGACTGGGAGGCGCGGCGCTCCGGGGCGATCTCCGCGGAGATGCCGCCCATACCGGGCGAGAGCTTGAAGCCCTGGCCGGAGAAGCCGGCCCGCGGGGCGCTTTTCGCTTTCGCGGGCCACTCTCGTTCACTGCCTCAGTGGACGGTTGCCCGTCTCAGGACTGAACGGCCGAGCGCAGCTCGGGAAGGGACAGGACCTCGTCCAGTACGTCGACGTAGAGATCCACGTGCTCGCGGCGGAAGGTCATGGGCGGTTTGATCTTCAGTACGTTGTCGTGCACGCCATTGGGGAAGACGATGACGCCTCGCTCCTTCATGAGCTCGGTGACCATGAAGGCCTGCTCAGTGGCCGGCGTTTTGGTGGTGCGGTTACGGACCAGTTCGACGCCGAGGTAGAGCCCTTCCGCCCGCACGTCACCGATGACCGGCTGGCGCTGCTGGAGCTCTCGCAGCGACTGGGCGAAGTACCCGCCCACGCTCACGGCGTTCTCCCTCAGCCCGTCCTGCTCGACGATGTCGAGCACGGCCTCGCCGATCGCACAGGAGACCGGGTTGCCGCCGAAGGTGTTGAAGTACTTCATGCCCGTGTCGAACGCGTCGGCGATCTCCCGAGTCGTGACCACCGCCGCGAGGGGATGCCCGTTCCCGAGCGGCTTGCCCATCGTGACGATGTCCGGGACCACCCCCTGGAGCTCGAACCCCCACCACGGCCCGAGTCGTCCGACGCCGACCTGGACCTCGTCGGAGATGCACAGCGCGCCCGCCCGCCTGGCAGCGGTGAACACGCCGTCGAGGTAGCCGTCGGGGAACACGATGTTCCCACCCGATCCCATCAGGGACTCGGCGATGAAGGCGGCCGGGGGTCGGCCGTCGGCCGTGATCCGCTCGATGACAGCCGCGGCGTCGCGCGCGTACTTGACTCCGGCGTCCGTGTCGTCGTACCCGTAGGTGCTGCGGTAGCGGTCCGGGATGACGACCTCGTGGGTGGTCGCGGGCGCACCGGCGCCGCCGGGGCCCTTGTAGCGGTTCGGGCTGATCCCGGTCACCACACCGGTGTTTCCGTGGTACGCGCCGTCGATGTTGACGATGTGCTGACGACCTGTCACCTGGCGGGCGATCCGCAGCGCCAGGTCGTTCGCCTCGCTGCCGGTGCACACGAGGAAGACGACCTCGAGCGGGTCGGGCAGCGTGGCTACCAGCTTCTGCACGTAACTGGCGATCTGCGGGTAGACGAAACGGCTGTTGGTGTTGAGCTTGCGCATCTGTCGGGTGGCGGCGGCCGTCACCCGTGGCTCGGCATGGCCGACGTGGGTGACGTTGTTCAGCGAGTCCAGATAGGCAAGGCCGTCCTCGTCGTGGAACCACACGTCCCGCCCACGCACAAGGTTCATCGGGGTGCGGTAGTAGTTGCGCTGGGAGCGAGCGATGTGGCGACGGCGCACTGAGACGACGTCGTCGATGGTGGGGGCCGCGGCGGGGGACTCGGTGAACCCGAGAAGCCGGGCGGGGTCGGGTGACAGGTGGCTCCACACCTGCCGTGCGGAAGGCGGCACGACACGAGGCGGCGGCCACGTGGCCATCCGCGCGGTGCGGTGGACCTGTACCTGGACGCAGGACCCGAGCGGGTCCGTCTCCTCGCTCGCGCCGGCGCGTCCCAACGGCGCCCCGGCCGGGACCGTCGCCGCGACGGGCGGCGTGTCGTCGAGTCCCCACCAGCACGTCCAGAACTCCAGCCCCTCGACCGCATGTCGCAGTACCAACGGCATCCCGGCGCCACCGCGGGTTTCGACGACGCCGGACAGCGGGCTGGCAACCTCCTCGGCGTCTGCCACGATCAGCGAGCCGCCGACCTGAACTGTCGCGGGCTCGTCGGCTCCCGGGCGGCGCCGGCCCCCCAGGAGCAGCGATGCGCTGAGGTGGGGCACGTAGCCCCGCCGCCGTCGTCCGTCGAGGACGTCGTCGATGCTCGCGCGCACCGCCCTCGCGTCGTGCCAGTCGACTTCGTCGTAGAGATCACTTGCCGGTCGCAGGTCGAGCAGCTGCGGGGCCGGTGTGTGCGGGGCACCGTCTCGGGCCGCCTCTGCCAGGACCTCTTCCAAACCTCGCTGCTCCCGCGTCGGGGGGAGCCCACACGCGACCCGGAACGTCGCCTCGGCGACGTCGGGGCAGACCTCGGCCACCTGCGCGATCGCGGGCCAGGTGTGTTGCATGCGGGTCCGCCCGTACGGCGTGTCGCTCTCGGCGACCCGGCGCGTCCACGTCACGGCGTTCATGCACAGCCGGGCGGCCGCCAACGGATAGACAGCCGCCAGTTCCTCGGCCGTCAGGGGGAGCACCGAGTGGAAGCCGGCCACGACTTCGGCCGCCGCAGCGAGCGGGTCGGCCTTGCGGACCATGGCGTAGCCCGCCGCGATCGCCACCTCAGCCGCGCGCACACTGTAGAGCGAGTCGCCCAGGTCGACGATGCCCGAGATCCGCAGCACCCCGTCCTCGTCGGTGTCGGCCAGGACGTTGGCGTCATTGAGATCCTGGTGTACGACGCTCCGAGGCAGTCGGTCCCATGCCGGCAGGAGCTCGTCGTACCAGCCCATGATCGTGCGCACCGACTCCCGCCGGTCCGCGTCCTGTACAGCGTGCAGCGACGCCTCGACGATCTCAGCGGCCCGGCGCATGTCCCAGTCGTGCGGTTCCAGGCCCACCGGTGGCTCCACGCTGGAGAGTCCGAGGCTCAGCCGCCCGGCGGCTTCTCCCAGCTGGCGCAGAAGCGCCGCGGGGTGGTCGTCGAGATCCGCCAGGACCCGGCCCTCAAGCCAGCTCATCACGCGAACCACGTGCGTTCGGCCCTCGTGGACGACGGCGGCAAGGAACTTCCCCTCGCGTGTCGGGACCAACCGTGGCACCGGAAGGCCGGGAACGGTGGAGGCCAGGTGCTGGAAGAGCGAGTTCTGCCAGAGAACGTCGGCCGAGTCCGGCTCCGCGCGGGTGACCCGTACGAAGTAGCGCATGCCGTCGTCGCCGGTGATCCGGACGTTCTGGTCGACCTCCCCTCCCAGGGGGTGCTGGACGTATCCCTCGAGTCCGAAGGACTGCCGCAGCACGTGATCGAGGAGCGAGCCCGGCAGTTGGCCGGTGTGACCGGGGATGGTCGTTCCGTCCTGGCCGGTGGTGGTCGCTGAGGTCATCGGTGCGTTCTCTCTCTCGTCGTCAGGTCGCTCATCACTCACCGGGGGCCCGCGCCACGACGCTCAGGTCGTGGTCAGTCCCCCGCCGCCACCCGTGTCGGACCTTTGCCCGACGCGGTCAGCCGGCTCCCGGACGGTCCGATCGGTTGCGGTTCCCGAGGGCGGCGGGCGGGGCTGCCGCGGCTGTGCCTCGATCGCTTCACGGGCTGCGCAGACCTCGACCAAGTGGGACCCGGGCCAGGACGCTCTCCAACACCTGGTCGGCGATCAGGTCCGAGGCGGGTCGTCCGTCAAAGGCGGAGCTCTCATCGAGACCGGTCATCAGCTCACGCGGCGGCGGTCATGGCGCCCCAGGTGACGTTGGCGGCGAGCACCCCGCGCAGCGCCTCGGCGGCGTCCAGCGGTGTCCTCATGGTCCTCGACCGTCGCCTTGAGCACGGCGTAGTCTCTGCGGGAGTCCTGGGGTGATCTCGATCCCGCTCTGCCTGGCGAACCGGTTGGCTCGGCCGCCCTGGTCCTCGCCTCCTGGTGGGCTTCTTAGCGGAAGGCCGACATTGAGCCGAGCAACGCGGCGCCCCTCAGCAGCGCCTCCTCAAGGTGACGGACTGAGGATCAGGTGCCTACGGAAGTGCCATAACTGCTCCAAGCGCGTGGTCATGTCACGAGGTCTCTCCAGCCCGAGGTGATGCGTCAGATGAAACACCGCGGAGAATCCGGCAACAAGGGACGCGAGGCCGCGACATCGACCCCGTATTTTGTGCCTGTGCACAATCTCTGTCAGGGAGCCCCGGCGGCATGTCAGCGGCATTACCCGGAGACGGCCCCGGATCCGTCCGGTGACGGTTGTCGTCGGGAGAGGCGGTCCTCATGAGCGGCCCGGGACGCCGTCAGGGCGGGGCTCGCCACGACGCCGTGCAGGCGATCGCGCGCCGGCTCCTCGAGGAACGACTCGACGAACTGACCTCTCGTGCTCTCGAACAACTGGAAGCCGAGGAGCCCGCCTACGCGTCGGCGGACTGGGACCCGGTCCAGAAACGGGAGGGGATGCGACGAACCCTCGAACTCGCCCTGACCCGGCTGGCCGGCGGTCCCGTGCCCCGGACGGTCTCGCGCGCCACCGAGGACGTGGGACGCGAGCGAGCGGAGCAGGCGTTTCCCCTGACCGCTCTGATGCACTCCTTCCAGCTGGACCTCAGGACCCTGTGGGAGGCCGTGCTCGCAGAGGGGCGAGCACGTGGCATCAGCGCCGATCCCGACTTCCTCGACGGGTTGATCCGCGTCTGGGAGGCGACGGACGCCAACAGCGTCGAGGTCGTCGACGCCTACCGCCGCACCGAGCGCGACCTGGCGAGCCGTCGTACGGAGGTGCGCAACCGCGCCTTCAGCCGCCTGGTCCTGGAAGGGGAGCAGGATCCCTCCATCGTCGCCGAGGCCTCCACGTTGCTGGGCTTCTCCGAGAACGTCGCCCTGACCGTGGTCGTGGTCGAATCCGTTCCCACCGGGGACCCGGCTGTGTCCCAGGTCGACGACGCGCTGCGTCGGGGCGGCCTGGTACGTCACTTCGGATGGATGGGTGACGAGCTCCTCGGCATCATCGGTCACGGACGGCGCGATGAAGAGGCCGTGCTTGCCATGCTCCGGCCGTTCGCCCCGTGGCGCTGCGGCGTCGCGGAAGTCCCCGGCCTGGCGCTGACGGCGCGGGGCATCCGGTTCGCACGTGCCGCGATCCGCGGCTCCGCGCAGCCCGGAGTGCGGCACGTGGAGGGCCACTGGATCGGGGCGATCATGTCGGCGCAGGAGGAGCTCACCGGTGCGATGGCCACCGGCGTGCTGCGCCCACTGCTCGGGCTGCGTGACAGCGAGAGCATCGTCGAGACCCTGCGCTGGTACCTGGACCTGGGCTCGGTCGCTGAGGTGGCCGCACGCACCTACCGTCACCGGAACACGGTGGGCAATCGCCTGCAGGCTGCGGAAGAGGCGACCGGGCTGAAGCTGTCCCGACCGAACGACGCCGCCCGGCTGGTCCTCGCCCTGGCTTGGCTGGAGACGGACGCGGGCGCCCGCTTCCGGGCGACGATGTCCTGATCCACCGATCGCTGGACGGGTCGAGGCAACCGGCCGGGGCCGCGACCGAGAGAGCTGGAGCCAAAGCGTGGCGGTCAGAGGCCACATGCCCTTCATGAGGACGGCAGCCTTGGCGGCCGACAGCCCGGTCATGCCGCCGGGCAGCAGCGCCGAGCGGCCGCAGTCCGGAGCCGCTCGCGGTGCCTCTCAGAGACCATGCGGTTCGAGCGGAACTGCAGGGGATCCCTGACAGAAAATTGTGCACAGGCACAAAATACGCGGTCGATCTCGCGGCCTCACGTCCCTTGTCGCCGGATTCTCCACAGTGCTTCACTGACGCAACACCTCGAGCCGGAGAGCGGCTCATCGCATCGGGGCAGCAATGATCCTGCCGCCGACTACCTGATCAGCATTCGCCGTCCCCGGCCTGCCGGGGGGCTCGTCCTCCAGCGGCAACCCCTCGGGCACCCCCTCAGCTCCCATGCCCCCTCAACAGGTCGCCGCCCCAACGCCTCGGCAGCCTCCTGAACTTCCGATGCGGCCGACCTGGCCGCACTCGACGAGATCGTGACTCCCGGCAAACGTAATGTCCCATATGCCTGGAAAGAGGTTCAATATCATGCGTCAGATCGTCACCTTCGATGCCTACGGCACCCTGGTCGACTTCCAGCTCGGCCCCACCACCCTGAAGGTTCTGGCCGACCGGCTGGACCTGGACCGTCTGAACGTCGACGAGTTCCTCGACGACTTCCGCATCATGCGGTTCCACGCCGTCCTGGAGGCATACCGCCCCTTCCGCGAGCTGCTGCCCGCCAGCCTGGAGATAGCGATGCGTCTGCACGGCCTGGAGTACCGGCACTCCGACGGCGAGGCCCTGGTCGCGGCCGTGCCCACCTTCGGCCCCCACCCCGAGGTCCCGGCCGCCCTGCGGGCGCTGAAGTCCCGGTACGAGATCGCCATCATCTCCAACACGGACGACGACCTCATCGCCCAGAACCTGGCCAACATGGGCGTCGAGTTCGACCATGTCATCACCGCCCAGCAGGCCAAGGCGTACAAGCCGTCCCGGCAGACCTTCGAGTACGCCTTCCAGGCCATGGACATCGACCCCGCCCAGGTCATCCACGTCGCCCAGGGCTGGGAGTACGACCTCATCCCCACCCGCGACCTCGGCCTCGCTCGCCGCGTGTGGATCAACCGCTACGGCCACAACGGCTCCATCGGCGCCCGCGGCAGCGCCGACTACCAGCCCTTCGACGAGCTGCCCGACCTGTCCGGCCTGCCGGCCCTGCTCGGCTGCTGAAGCCGGGACCCGGACAACACACCCCTGGACCACCAGGAAGACCCGAGGAGGTATGTCATGAAGCAGATCCCCTACTGGCTCGACACAGCTCCTGCCTTCCCCGACCGGACCGGCAAGCCCCTGCCCGATCAGGCGGACCTGGTGGTCATCGGCGGCGGCCTCACCGGCCTGTCCAGCGCCTACCACGCGGCACGCAAGGGCGCCCGCGTCGTCCTCGTGGAGAAGGACAAGGTCGGCTCCGGCGCCTCCGGGCGCAACGGCAGCATGTGCACCCAGGGCATCACCATCAGCCCAGCCGAGGCGCGCAAGCGCTACGGCAGTCGCGGGCCCGGGAACTGTACGACGCCTTCCGCGAGGCGGTGGACCTGGTGGAGGAGCTGACGGTCAAGGAGCAGATCGACTGCGACTTCCACCGCGTAGGGCGTCTGGGCGTCGCGTTCAAGCCGCAGCACTTCGAGAGCATGCGGGCCAAGCAGCGCGACCTGGCCGACAACTTCGGCCACGACACCACGCTGCTGAGCAAGAGCGATCTACGTGCCGAGCTGGGCTCCGACTACTACCACGGCGCCCTGCTCGACCCGCTCAGCGCGCACCTTCACGTCGGCAAATACGTCCATGGCCTGGCCGAGGCCGCCGAACGCGCCGGGGCTCAGATCCACGAACGCAACGCCGCCACCGCGCTGCACCGCCTCCCCGAGGGCGGTTTCCTCGTCGAGACCCTGCACGGCACCATCCGCGCCAAGCAGGTCATGGCGGCCACCGACGCCTACACCGACAAGTCGCTGCCCTGGTTCCGCAAGCGGCTGATCAACGTCGGCAGCTTCGTCATCGTCACCGAGCCACTGGGCGAGGAGCGGGCCCGGCAGCTCATCCCCAACAACCGCGTGGTCGTGTCCTCGAAGAACATCGGCCACTACACATTCGCATCACCCCGGACAACCGCCTGGCCTTCGGCGGCCGGGCCCGCTTCGCCCCCTCCGACCCCGCCTCGGACGTCAAGAGCGGTGACGTCCTGAAGCGGGAGATGACCGAGATCTTCCCGCAGATGGCCGGGGTGAAGATCGATTATGTATGGGGCGGCATGGTCGGCTTCTCCTGGGACCGCGTTCCGCACGCGGGCGAGGACAACGGCCTCTACTACTCCATGGGTTACTGCGGCCACGGCGTTCAGATGGCCACCTACATGGGCCGCGCCATGGCCGAGGTGATGGACGGCCACCCGGAGGCCAACCCCATGCGCGGCTTCGGCTTCCCCAAGGTTCCGGTGCCGTTCTACAACGGCACCGCCTGGTTCCTGCCCTTCGGCGGGGCGTACTACAAGGCCAAGGACCGGCTGCGCTGACCCTCGGCAAGAGGCATTCGTCAAGTTGCGTGCCGCAGTTACTGATACCAGCCAACCCTGGTCACTCAGATCAACCGCCTGGAGCGGGACCTCGGGCAAGCACTGCTCCAACGCGTCGAGCGCGGTCGGGCTATGAAGCCGCCTCGATGAGTACGACAGCAGGTCCGGGATCACAGCCCGGCTGACCTCTCGGCCCCGCTAAGGCTTCTTGGCATCATCTCGACATGGCCCCGACCCTTCCCCGCACCGTCCGAGCCGTCGACACCGCTCAGCTCCTAGACCTCGCCCAGGAGGCCGCCATGCACGGGCTGAGACAGCGCAGGAACCCCTGGTCAGGGCTGTGCTCTATGGCACGAGCCGCGAGATCCTACAGCCCCGTCGAAATGCGCTCGACGTGCACCGCCCGGCCGGGTGGACTGGGCCCATGACAACACCTCAGGAAGAGCTGCTTCCCGGCACGCGTCGTGCGCTGCTGCACCGGATCGCCGTGGCCCAGGCCGAAGGACGGGCACCGTCGCTCGTGGCCGCGGTCGTACGGGACGGGCGAGCCGTGTGGCACGGCTCGCGCACCTCGGTCGATGGCCACGGGCCCGACGAGAACGTGCAGTACCGGATCGGTTCGATCACCAAGACCTTCACCGCGGTGCTCGTGCTGCGGCTGCGTGACGAGGGGGCGCTCGACCTCGAGGACCCGCTGGAGAAACACCTGCCGGGCACCGGGGCGGGGGAGGCCACCGTGGCCCAACTGCTCGCCCACACCGGCGGCCTGGCCGCCGAGTCGCCCGGCCCGTGGTGGGAGCGGACGCCCGGGGCGCTGCGGCCCGGCCTCACCGACGTCCTCGGCGACCAACCCGTCCTCCACAAGGCCGGCCGCCGTTTCCACTACTCCAACCCCGGCTACAGCCTCCTGGGCGCTCTCGTCGAGGAGCTGCGCGGCGCCCCGTGGGACGACGTACTACGGCGGGAAGTGCTCGAACCTCTGGGGCTGGAGCGCACGGGTATTCGACCCGAGTATCCACACGCCGGTGGATGGGCCGTGCATCCCTGGGCCGATGTGATGATGCCGGAGCCCACCGAGGACTTCGGACGGATGGCCGCGGCCGGTCAGCTCTGGTCCACGACCGGCGATCTCGCGCGGTTCGCCGCCTTCCTGGCGCGTGGGGACGACCGGGTGCTGAGTGCGGAGTCCCTGCGGGAGATGCGTACCCCCGCGGCACCGCCCGAGCTGACGGACTTCGTGGAGGGCAGCGCCTACGGACTCGGTCTGCGGATCGAGAACCAGGGCGGGCGGCTCCTCGTGGGCCATTCCGGGTCGGTTCCGGGCTTCCTGGCGAGCCTCACCCTCAGCTTGGCCGACGACGTCGCCGCAGTCGTGCTCACCAACTGCACCTCCGGCCCGATGGTGTCCCAGGTGGGAGCCGACCTTGTGCGGATCGTCGCCGAGGCCGAACCGCGGATCCCCGAGCCGTGGCGCCCGCTGCCGGAGATCGATCGTTCCGCCCTGGAGCTGGTGGGTCAGTGGTACTGGGGGACCAGTCCTTTCGCCCTGCGGCTGACGGCCGACGGTTTCGCCTCCCTCGGACCGCTCTCGGGCGGCGGCCGGCGCTCCCGCTTCCGCCCGAACAGCGACGGAACCTGGACGGGACTGGAGGGCTACTTCGCCGGCGAGGTCCTGCGGGCCGTACGACGCCCGGACGGGGCCGTCGACCATCTGGACCTCGGATCGTTCGTGTTCACGCGTCAGCCGTACGACCAGGAGGCCGCTGTGCCCGGTGGCGTCGACCCTGAGGGATGGCGGGGGATCGGCTGACCGAGCGCGTGAGGAAGAAGGCGCCGTGTTTCACGTGAAACACGGCGCCTTCTTCCTCACGGTCGAGCCTCAGAGCTGGAGCTTGAAGCCGACGTGGGAGGCCACGAAACCGAGCCGCTCGTAGAAGCGGTGGGCATCGGTGCGTGAGTTGTCGGAGGTGAGCTGCACCAACTGGCAGTTCTCGCGGCGGGATTCCTCGATGGCCCACTCGATGAATCGGGTGCCCAGGCCGCTGCCCCGCTCGTCGGCGTGGACGCGCACACCCTCGATGATCGACCGGGTCGCGCCGCGCCGGGAGAGACCAGGGACGATCGTCAGCTGGAGTGTGCCGACGACGCGCCCTTCGCGCACGGCGACGACCAGACGCTGGTTCGGATCCGCGCTGAGCCGTTCGAGGGCGGTCCGGTACGGGCTGAGGTCGTCCGGAGACTCCCGCTGGGCGCCCAGCGGATCGTCCGCGAGCATGGCGACGATCGCGGGAAGGTCGCCGGTGACAGCTGCGCGTATTTCAAGATCTCCCATGCCCGCAGCCTACGCAGGAGTGGGCGCCTTCAACGTCTCCACGGCCCGTACCAGTGGCGCCAGTTCGGGGTTCTTCGCCGCCTCGTCGAGGGCCTCGCGCAGTGCCGCGTCGTTGGTCGGCCGAGCCTCGTCGAGCAGGTGGAGGCCGGCCTCGGTGACGTTGGTGTAGATGCCGCGGCGGTCGGTGGGGCACAGGTAGCGCTCGAGCAGACCGCGGTCCTCGAGCCGGGTGACCAGCCGCGTCGTGGCGCTCTGGCTGAGGACGACCGCGTCGGCGACCTGCTTCATCTGGAGATGGCCCCCCTCGCCGTCGTGCTGGCGGCTGAGCACGTCGAGCAGGGAGTACTCGCGAACGCTCAGGTCGTGCCGGGCCTGCAACGCGCGCTCGATGCGGGCCTCGATCCTCCCGTGGAGCAGGGAGAGGGCGCACCAGCCCTGGGCGAGGGCGGTGAGTGCGGGGTCCGTCGCAGTCATGAACGTTTCCTCCGTCCCGGAGCGGCTGCGTCCAGGATAGAGCAGCTTCGAAATATCCAGCGCTTGCAAATAAAGCGCGTCTGCAATTATTGTCCTCGCCAGTTAAGCGCACATGCAATCGTCTGGAAGGTGTACCCCATGCCTCTCGCGCTGCTGGCCCTCGCGATCGGCGCCTTCGGAATCGGGACGACCGAGTTCGTGATCATGGGCTTGCTGCCCGAGGTCGCGGGCGACTTCGGGGTCTCCATCCCCACGGCCGGCTTCCTCGTGACCGGCTACGCGCTCGGCGTGATGTTCGGCGCTCCGCTGATGACCGTCCTCGGGACCAAGGTGCCCCGCAAACGGATGCTGATGCTGTTGATGGGCCTGTTCATCGTCGGCAACCTGCTCTCGGCGGTGGCCCCGGCCTTCGCCGTCATGCTGATCGGCCGCGTGGTCGCCTCGCTCGCCCACGGCGCCTTCTTCGGCATCGGCTCCGTCGTCGCGGCCGATCTCGTCGCGCCGGACAAGAAGGCCGGCGCCATCGCGATGATGTTCACCGGTCTCACCGTCGCCAACGTCGTCGGCGTTCCGCTGGGCACCCTCATCGGCCAGAGCATCGGCTGGCGCGTCACCTTCGCGATCGTCGCCGCGCTCGGCGTCGTGGGCCTGGCCGGTGTCGCCAGGCTGGTGCCCGAGATGCCCCGGGCCGAGGGCGTCCGACTCCGCCACGAGCTGGCCGCGTTCAAGAACGCCCAGGTCCTGCTCGCCATGGCGATGACCGTCCTGGGCTTCGGCGGAGTCTTCGCGGCCATCACCTACATCGCGCCGATGATGACCCATGTGACCGGCTTCGCCGACGGCTCCGTCACCTGGCTGCTGGTCCTCTTCGGGCTCGGCATGGTCGGCGGCAACCTGATCGGCGGCAAGTACGCCGACCGCGCCCTGATGCCGATGCTGTACGTCTCTCTGGGCGCTCTGGCGGTCGTCCTCGCGCTGTTCACCCTGACCGCGCACAACAAGGTCCTCGCGGCCGTCACGATCGCTCTCATCGGCGCCCTGGGCTTCGCCACCGTCCCGCCACTGCAGAAGCGCGTCCTCGACCAGGCGCACGGCGCCCCAACGCTGGCCTCAGCCGTGAACATCGGCGCCTTCAACCTCGGCAACGCCCTGTCCGCCTGGCTCGGCGGCCTCGTCATCGCCGCCGGCCTGGGCTACACAGCCCCCAACTGGGTCGGCGCCGCCCTCGCCGCGGCCGCCCTGGTGCTGGCCTTCGTCTCAGCCGCACTGGAGCGCCGTTCGAGCACCCCGAGCCCCGTCGTGGCCGGAAGCGCGCCGTCCGAGCCGCGCACGGCCGTCCATCACTGAGGACGGGGACTTCTCAGGACGCGGCTCGACCGTAGCCTGCCAGGTCGGCCGTACCCACCCCGCTCGATCTGGCGCACGCCGCAGCCCGATCGCGGACAGCAGACGTCGGCCCCTCACCGGGCCGGCGTCGTCCGTTGCTTCAGCCCGCCGCCACCGTCAGCGGCGCGAACCGTCGGGCCCAGTCCCCGGGGAGCTCGGTGATCCCATACGTCATCACGGCGTTGAAGGCGACCGACGCGAGCCCATGGTCCTTCGCCCACGCCAGCAGCTCCTCGTGACGCACGTCGATGTCGGTGCGCAGCGGGCGGTCCGTGTGGGCGGCGAGGGACGTGATGAGCGCCTTGGCCGTCTCCGTGTCGCGGGCCACCAGCGGGCCCACGACATGCGTCTCCATGTTGGGCCAGGCGCCCGCGTACCCGATGATGCGGCCGTTCTCCTCAGCGACGTGCAACTGGTCCGCGAAGGCCGGCAGGCGGGTGATGATGTGGGTGCGATCCGTGCCGAACACCTCCTCGTCGATGCTGAGTATCGCGGCGAGGTCCTCCGCCGTGGCCGCGCGTGTGGCGGTACGGGGCGCCGGACCGCCTGCGGTGAAGTGCCCGCGCAGCATCTCCACCCGTCCAGTCACCTTGAAACCGAGCTCTTCGTAGAGCGGGCGGCCGTTCGGTGTCGCGTGCAGGGTCAGCGGTGTGGTGCCCATGGCGGAGAGGACATGCCGCATCAGCCGTCGGCCGATGCCCTGCCGGGAGTGCCGCTCGGCGACCAGCACCATGCCGATGGCCCCGAGCGTGGGCCGGCCGTGCGGGCCGTACTCGGTGACGACACAAGCGCTGACGAGCCCCCCCTCGGGGTCGTCGATGCCGTAGCCCTTCCCGGCGGTGAGGAGGAGACCCCACTTGTGCTCTTCGCGTGGCCACCCCCGGTCCTCGGACAAGTCGGCGCAGGCAGTGAGATCACGGTGCGTCAGACGGCGGATGGGGAGAGCGGCGAGGGAAGGAGTCGACACGCAGGTCAGGCTGTCCGACCAGCCCCCTCGGCGTCCACCTGTTTCCGTCGAGACGTACGTGCTTTTGGCCATGTCGTGGTCAACTGCACAGAAGACCGACAGACACCGGCCTGTTTCACGTGAAACGTCGGCGAGTTCGGTCGAAAACCCCTCCGTTAGCCTCGTCCCCATGGCGAGGCTTCATCTCTTCGATCTCGACGGCACGCTGTTGCACGGGACGTCCGCCCCATTGGAGATCTCACGGCAACTAGGCGTGGAAGCCGAGACGGTCGCGCTGGAGCAGGCGATCCTGGCCGGAACGATCGAACCGCCGGAGTACGCGACGCGTGTTCACGCGATGTGGACGCGACTCACCGAGGAACATGTCACGGCGGCGTTCGACGGGGCTCCCTGGCTGGCGCGCATTCGTGAGGTCTGGGCGGCGATCAGGAGTCGGGGCGAGTACTGCGCGGTCGTGTCGCTCTCGCCTTCCTTCTTCGTGGAGAAGCTGACCGGTTGGGGTGCACACGCGGCACACGGTTCTCGCTTCCCCGCCGTGCCGTTCACCGAGCCGCTGGACCCGACGGGTGTCCTGAACTCCGCGGCGAAGGTGGTGATCGCCGACCGGCTGTGTGGCGAGTTCGGAGTGACGCGGGCGGACTGCGTCGCGTATGGCGATTCGCTCTCCGACAAAGACCTGTTCGGCGCGGTGCCGATGTCCGTGGCGGTCAATGCGGATGCTCACCTGGCGGGACTGGCCACCCACTCCTACGCGGGGAAGGATCTGTGGGATGCCTATGAATTGGTGCGGCACGCCCGGTAATTGAAGGAATCGGCCGTTCGCACCCTGGTCATGCGGTGAGGGGGGAAGGGGGGACTTGTGTGCGGAGCGGCGGCCGGTATGGTCGACTCCGGTTCGTGTCCGGGGCGTGATCCGCGACAAGCGGTGTAGGCATTCCGTGTGGGCCAGAGCAGGGCAATGCAGCCTAACGGGACGGAGAGATCGAAGACCCGCGATTTCGGTTATGCGGCCGGGGTATCCACAGGGGGTGGGATGCTGCGGTGAGAGGACTGCGGCCCATGTCGCACCCTCGCCTTACCCGACCGTACGAGCTGGAGTGCGGGGTGGGCTGCGGCCGTATCGGCCGTGGAGCGGAACGGAACGGAAAAGCAAGCCGTCTGCGGGGGAAGCAGGCACTGTCCGATCGCGGACGTGCGCAGACCGACCGATAGATGTTCGAGGCGAGGCACACCATGGACGCTCCGACCACCAGGTCGGCCGACAACGGCACGTCCGGCGGCGGGGACGGATGGTTCACGCCGCGCAAGCAGCCGACACCGGCTGCCGGCAGCGAGCAGGGAACCCCCGACGGCCGCCGCCTGGCCGCGCTGCGCCCCATGGGCAGGCACACGGGGCCGAACGGCGAAGCACCCCAGGACGAGAGCGCGGACGCGAGCCCCCGAATATCCGCGCTTCCGACGGCGACGGCCATACCGACGGCGGACGGGCCTGACGCGCCCCCACAGGCCCGGTCGGCCACCGCGACGCAGGAAACCGCCGAGACTCCGGAAGACACCGAGCCTCAGACCGCCCCTCACCCCGAGTCGGCCGGCCACCCCGGGCCTGCCCCCCACCTCGCCGAGCCGGCCGCGCATCCCCAGCCTTCGCCCCACCTCGCCGAGTCCGCCGCGCAGCCCCGGCCCGCCTTCCACCCCGAGCCCGTCGGCCATCCCCGGCCCGCGCTCCACTCCCAGACGCCCGCCCCGGTCTCAGCACCCCCGCCTCCGGCACCGGCCACCGAGGCCCGTGTGCCCGCCCAGCGGTCCGTGCCCGCCGGCGACCCCTCCCCGGACGCCGTCTTCATCCGCCGGACCATGGCCGAGGTCGGGCCCGTGGCCGACAAGGTCACCTCGTACTTCTACGCGCTGCTCTTCGTCCGTCACCCAGACCTGCGCTCCCTCTTCCCGCCCGCGATGGACGCCCAGCGGGACCGGCTGCTCAAGGCGCTGCTCACCGCGGCGGAGCACATCGACAACACCCCGGTCCTCGTGGACTACCTGCAGAACCTCGGCCGAGGCCACCGCAAGTACGGCACCCGGGCCGAGCACTACCCTGCGGTCGGCGAGTGCCTCATCGGCGCGCTGAGCAAATACGCCGGGTCGGTCTGGGACGCCGAGACGGAAGCCGCCTGGGTCCGGGCGTACACGACGATCTCCCAGGTCATGATCGACGCCGCGGCGGCGGACGAACTGCGCGCACCGGCCTGCTGGTACGCGGAGATCGTCGCGCACGAACTGAGAACCCAGGACGTCGCCGTCCTCACCCTCCGCCCCGACCAGCCCTACCTCTTCCTCGCCGGGCAGTACGCGAGCCTGGAGACACCGTGGTGGCCGCGCATATGGCGGCACTACTCCTTCGCCTCGGCCCCCCGCTCCGACGGTCTGCTCACGTTCCATGTGAAGGCGGTCCCCGCCGGATGGGTCTCGAACGCGCTGGTGCACCGGGCCCGGCCCGGCGACATCGTCCGGCTCGGTCCGCCGGCGGGTTCGATGACCGTCGACCACACGCGCGACAGCGGACTGCTGTGCCTGGGCGGCGGCACCGGCATAGCGCCGATCAAGGCGCTGGTCGAGGACGTCGCCGAGCACGGCGCCCGCCGCCCGGTCGAGGTGTTCTACGGCGCTCGCAGCGATCGCGACCTGTACGACATCGACACGATGCTCCGGCTCAAGCAGTCCCACCCCTGGCTGGAGGTCCGAACGGTGGTCGACCGCGACGGCCTGCTCCAGCTGCCCGACGCCATACGCTCCTTCGGCCCCTGGACCGAGTACGACGCGTATGTCTCCGGTCCGCCCGGCATGATCCGCAGCGGAGTGGACGCCTTGCGCGGCGTCGGCATCCCGGCGGAGCGCATACGCCACGACTCGGTCGAAGAGCTCGTCGCCGCCGCACACTGACCCGGCATCCCAGGCATCAGCCCAGGTCGGGAGCGTGCATGGCGCGCACACCTTCGATGTTGCCGTCGAGGTAGTGCCGCAGCGACAGCGGTACCAGGTGGACCGAGGCGATACCGACCCGGGTGAACGGCACCCGGACGATCTCGTACTCGCCGATGGGTTTCTCCACCTCCGGCCCGTGCCGCAAGGCGGGGTCCATGGATTCGAGGCGACAGACGAAGAAGTGCTGCACCTTCACTCCGGTCGCGCCGCCGTCGTCACCGATGTGCTCGACGGTGTCGACGAAGCAGGGCACCACATCGGTGATCTTGGCGCCGAGTTCCTCGTACACCTCGCGGTGCAGGGCGTCGACGACGGTAGCGTCATCCCGTTCCACCCCGCCGCCGGGCGTGACCCAGTAGGGATCCACGCCGGGCCTGGTGCGCTTGATCAGGATCAAATCGTCACCGTCCAGCAGAACGGCGCGGGCGGTGCGCTTGACCACAGGTCGGACGGTCATGGGAGAAATGTGGCCCGGCTGGTTCCACGTGAAACATCGCGAAACGTCACCGGACGACCTCCCTCCGTGAGGCACCGGAGCAGCGTATTCAGCACCAGTCGGCCGCCGTCCGCAGCAGCCACTCGTGAGCCCGCGCGATATGCGGTATCGCCAGCGTGCCGGTGCGCACGACCAGCACATATGTCCGTAACGGAGGAACTGCCGGCTCGTGCAGTGCGACGACGTCACCGCGCTCCAGTGCGGTCGCGCACAGATAGCGCGGCAGTACCGCCAGGCCTGCCCCGGCGATCGCACAGGCCAGCACCGCACGCAGATCGGGGACGATGACGGTGCCGGAGGCGGCGGGGCGGGAGTCGAAGACGGAGGCCCAGTAGCGGGAGACGAACGGCAGCGACTCATGGACCTCGACGACGGGCAGGTTCTCCAGCGCTGACGCACCCGGGCGGCGCAGCTTCTGGGCGCCGATCAGCTCGGCTTGGCGGGGGGAGCCGACAAGGACGTGCTCCTCGTCGCACAGCGGGGTGGCGGTGAGCAGGGCGCCGCGCGGCCGGGCCGTGCTGATGGCCAGGTCGTGGTGTCCGGCGGCGAGCCCCTCCAGGACCTCCTCGGCGGTCCCGAAAGAGGCGCGCAGGGCGAGGCGCTGACCGTCGTCGCCGGCCAGCTCGGTGAGGGCGGGCAGGGCCCGCTCGGCGGTGAACTCGGGCGGTCCGGCCAGATGCAGCGTCCGTACGGAGGACTCGTCGTCGAGGCCGGTCTCGGCGATCTCCACCAGGGCGTCGAGGTGCGGGGCCGCCTTGTGCGCGAGTTCGTCGCCGATCGTCGTCGGAGTCACACCGCGGGCCTGGCGCAGGAACAAGGGGCGGCCCAGCTGCCGTTCCAGCGTGCGGATCTGGGAGGTGACGGCCGGCTGGGACAGCCCCAGCAGGGCGGCGGCGCGGGTGAAGGAGCCGGCCCGGTGCACGGTCACGAAGGTGCGCAGCAAGGCCAGATCCATGGAGCGTCCTCCCTTTCTGTGCCTTCCTCCCGGCCCTGAGGCAGGGCCCAACTATAAATAAGTCGATAGGTCTCTGTCGCTACAGTGATTGGACACTGACACAGAGTCAACTAGCCTTGTTCGCGCGGTTCTTCGCGCGCGGAACCGCGGACGGTCCGAGCCACGAGGGGGGAGGCTCGGACCGTCCGATGTACGGGGGCGGGGTACGGCGGGTGCGCGGAACGGGACACCGCGGGAGGCGTCCGCAAGGCCGTCACCGCGCCGACTCCTCCAGCGCGCGCAGCACGTCCGCCAGCAGGTCCTCGGGATCCTCGGCGCCCACCGACAGCCGGATGAAGCCCTCCGGTACCGGGTCCCCGCCCCAGCGGCCACGCCGCTCCGCGGTGGAACGCACCCCTCCGAAGCTCGTCGCGTCGTCCACGAGCCGCAGTTCCTCCAGGAAACGCTCGGCACGCGCGCGCGTGGGCAGCGTGAAGGACACCACGCACCCGTAGCGTCGCATCTGCTGTGAGGCGACCTTGTGGGACGGGTCGTCGGGCAGCCCCGGGTAACGCACCCCGGTCACCTCGGGCCTCGACCGCAGGGCCTCGGCGACGGCCAGGGCGGTGGCGCTCTGCCGGTCGACGCGCATCTGCAGCGTGGCGATCGACCGGTGCGCGAGCCAGGCCTCCATGGGCCCCGCGATCGCCCCGCCGATCTTGCGCCACCGCCGTACGGCCGTCATCGGCTCGCCGGAACGGCCGGTGACGTAGCCGAGGAGTACGTCGCCGTGCCCGGTGAGCTGCTTGGTGCCGCTGGCCACGGAGAAGTCGGCGCCGAGTTCCAGCGGGCGCTGCCCGAGCGGCGTCGCGAGCGTGTTGTCGACGGCCACCAGGGCGCCACGGACGTGTGCCGCCTCCACGAGCCGGCGGATGTCGCACACGTCGAGACCGGGGTTCGACGGGGACTCGATCCACAGCAGCTTCGCCCCGTCGAGGGCGTCGAGCTGGGCGTCGCCCCCGGTCGGAGCGGTGCGCACCTCGATGCCGTACGCCTCCAGCTGGGCGCGGACCAGGGGCAGCGCCTGGTAGCCGTCGCTGGGCAGCACGACGGCGTCCCCGGAGCGCACCTGGGAGAAGAGCACCGACGAGATCGCGGCCATGCCGGAGGCGAACACGAGCGTCTCGACGCCGTCCTGCCCGGGGGCCTCCAGCTCGCCGATGGCGTGCTCCAGATGTGTCCAGGTGGGGTTCTCGTCGCGGCCGTAGGCGTACGGGCCGGTGGGCTCGCCCGGCAGGTGGAAGTGCGCGGCGAACACGGGACCCGGCAGGGTCGGCTCGTACTTCACCGGCTCGGGCAGACCCGCCCGCACCGCGCGCGTGCCCTCGCCGGCGCTCAGCGGACCGCCTGTTGCGGAATCGTTCATGCCACTCGTCCTTCCACGTCCGCACGCACCGCGGCGAGCAGACCGACGCTCGCCTCCTCCACCATCTCAAGACACGTGTCGAAGCCGTCCGGGCCGCCGTAGTAAGGGTCCGGGACGTCGAGGTCGTCGGCCGCGGCGGGGTCGTAGGAGCGGAGCAGGCGCACCTTGCGGGCGTCCCGCTCGGTCGGGGCGATGCGGCGCAGGGCCCCGAGGTGACCGGCGTCCAGGGCGACGACGAGGTCGAGCCGGGCGAACCAGGACGGTTCGAAGACCCTGGCCGTGTGCCTCAGGGCGTAGCCGTTCGCCTCCAGGACGGCCACCGTACGCGGGTCGGCGCCCTCGCCCGCGTGCCAGTCGCCCGTGCCGGCGCTGTCGACCTCGACCAGCTCGTCGAGCCCGGCTTCCCGCACGCGCGCGCGGAAGACTGCTTCCGCCATCGGCGAGCGGCAGATGTTGCCGGTGCAGACGAAGCAGACGCGGTAGGTCATGGCGCCCTCAGTCCTTGTCGGGCAGGACGACGTTGAGCGCCCAGGAGACGACGGAGATGATCAGGCCGCCCAGGACGGCGGTCCAGAAGCCCTCGACGTGGAAGCTGAGGTCGACCACATCGGCCAGCCACGAGGTGAGCAGCAGCATCAGCGCGTTGACCACCAGGGTGATCAGGCCGAGCGTGAGGATGAACAGCGGGAAGGTCAGCACCTTCACGATCGGCTTGACCAGGAAGTTGACCAGGCCGAAGAGCAGCGCGACCAGGATCAGGGTGCCGATCTTCTTGCCCGTGCTGTCGCCAGTCAGAGTGATCTTGTCGAGCAGCCATACGGCGACCGCCAGGGCACCCGCGTTGGCGATCGTCTTGACTACGAAATTCTTCATGTGTCTGATCGTGGCAGAACAGATCGGCTACGAGTGTGGACGAGGGCGATGAAGGCATTCCGGCTGGACGAACTGGAGGCGGAGCGAGCCGCCAACGACGGCGCCTACCTGCAGTTTCTGCGGGAGCGGAACATGTCGGTCGGGTTGTATGCGCTCAACGCGGGAGAGCATGATCCACAGAACCCGCACAACCAGGACGAGGTGTACTTCGTCGTGAGCGGCCGGGCCGCCATCACCGTCGGCCTGGAGACCACCCAGGTCGCACGCGGCAGCGTGGTGTACGTGCCGGCCGGGGTCGCCCACAAGTTCCACCACATCAGCGAGGACCTGCGGGTCCTGGTCGTGTTCTCGCCCCCCGAGGGCTGACCTCCTCCGCCCCGGAGGTGAGGCGGCGTCTCCGGGTTCCCTAGGGGATCGGTCAGGGGAGGACAAGGGGTGCGAGGCCCCCGACGGCACCCTCTTCGGACCTAGCATCGACGGCAGGACATTCGAAAGGATCCGGACCGTCTCAGGCTCCGGACATCGGACAGATGAGGACGAGGGCGATGCGAGAGATCTTCGCGGGACTGCCGTGGTGGGTGAAGTGGGTGGCGGTGCCGGTCATCGCCCTGGTCGTGTTCGGCGGCCTGATAGCCAGCGTCGTCGGCTTCGTGATCGGCCTGCTCTTCAAGCTGCTGGTCTTCGTGGCGCTGGTCGGCGGACTCATATACGTCGTACGGAAGTTCACGTCGAGTTCCACCTCGCGCGGCGACTGGTGAGCGACGCGGGAGCCGGTGATCGGTAACAGGAATCGCCGGTTCCCTCGGCCGAGGGAAGTTTCTCCCGGGCCCAGACCGTGAGCGGTGGCGGACAGTTAAAGTCCGGAGCCCGACGTGGGGACGACCCCCGCGAGCGGCGATCTCCCCCTCCCGTGTTCCCCGCACGGACCCGCCCCCTCGCGCTTCCGGAGTGACCCTTGGCCACGGTTGACACCGCCTCCGCGGAACCGCACGCATTCCCGGCCCGACCGCGTTCCGCGACACCCCCCTTCCAGCGCCCGCCCGCCGCGACCGTCCCCGAGCAACCCAACCCGACGACGACGCTCATCGGCTCGGTGCAGCGCGCGATGCGTCTTTTGGAATGCGTCGCCGAGCACCCGTACGGGGCCCCGGCCAAACAACTGGCCCGCGAAACCGGCCTCGCCCTGCCCACGGCGTACCACCTGCTGCGCACCCTGGTGCACGAGGGCTATCTGGCCCGGGAGAAGGGGTTGTTCTTCCTCGGCGAGGCCGCCGAGCGGCTGGGCAGCAGTGGAGCGGCGCAGAAACGTCGCAGCGTCGTCGCCGACGCCCTCGCCCAGTGGCGGGATTCGATCGGTGTTCCGGTCTACTACGCCCTGTACCGCGACGGCGAGATCGAGGTCATGTGTGTCTCCGACAGTCCGGGCAATCCTGCGGTCGAGGAGTGGGCCGACTTCCGTGAGACCGGGCACGCGCACGCCATCGGTCAGTGTCTGCTGGCCCAGTTGGACGACCGGGCCCGGCGCGACCACCTGGACCGCTATCCCGTGCAGTCGATCACGCCGTACACCGTCCGCGACGAGCACACGCTGCTGCGGCGGCTGGCCAGGGTGCGGCGGACGGAGACGGCCGTCGAACGGCAGGAGTACGCGCTGGGCACGGTGTGCGCGGCGATCCCGATCACCGTGGGGACGACCGCCGGCACGATGGCCATCTCGCTCCCCGCCCACCAGGCCGACCGGCTGCACGCGGCGGCACGACAGCTCCAGGAGGAGCTGGGGCGGATGCTCGGGTCGCTCGCCATCTCTATCAGTATCTGAAAACTCACTCCTTGTGATCTGTTGTGCACGTTCAGCAAGATGCCGTGCAATGTCAGGGGTTCATTCCCAGCCATTTCGACGGCAGTGACGGGATAAAGCGATGTGCGAGTCCGTACAGGCGGTACAGGCAGAGGTCATGATGAGCTTCCTCGTCTCCGAGGAGCTTTCGTTCCGTATCCCGGTGGAGCTGGGCTACGAGGCGCGTGATCCCTATGCCGTGCGGCTCACCTTTCATCTGCCCGGGGACGCCCCCGTGACCTGGGCGTTCGGCCGTGAGCTGCTCATCGACGGGGTGGGCAGGCCGGTCGGTGAGGGGGACGTGCGGGTCTCGCCCCTCGATCCGGACGCGTTGGGGGAGGTACTGATCCGGCTTCAGGTCGGTGCCGACCAGGCCGTGTTCCGCTCCTCGGCCGCTCCCCTGGTGGCCTTCCTCGACCGCACCGACAAGCTGGTGCCCCTGGGGCAGGAGGCTGCGCTCGGCGACTTCGACGCCCATCTCGACGAGGCATTGGACCGGATCCTGGCGGAGGAGCAGAGCGCCGGCTGAGGAGGGTGCGGAGGCCGGGGAGCGGATCGCTTCAGCTCGGGTGGGGACTGGCAGGAACGCTTCTCCTGCGGGAGTGCGGCGTCTGGCCCGGTGAATCCCTGAGGGGGCGATTCCCGAGGGCCATGAGATGCCCGGCGGTGGGCCGCCGAGGCGCCTGAGGCAGTCATCGGCGACGACCCTCGGGTGCCCCGGCGGCTCAGCGCTTGCGGCGCCTGCCCCTGCCGCCCCGGGGCGGCGACGCGGGAGCCGCACCGGTGGGTGCTCCCCCCGGCTGTCCCGGGCCGGCCGACGCGGTCAGCCCCTCCGGTCCCGTCGCCCCTGCCGTACCGGGGCCCGCGCGGTCGGCCGAGACCACCAGGGCCGCGAGGGCCGTGGTCACCGGCACGGACGCGACCAGGCCGATCGAGCCCACCAGCGTGCGGACGATCTCCTCGGCGACCAGCTCGCTGTTGGCGACCGTACCGACACCGCTCTGCGCGATGGAGAACAGCAGCAGCAACGGCAGCGCCGCACCGGCATAGGCGAGGACGAGCGTGTTGACCACGGACGCGATGTGGTCGCGGCCGATGCGGATGGCGGCCCGGTACAGCCCGCGCCAGCCCACTGTCGGGTTGGCCTCGTGCAGCTCCCAAACGGCGGAGGTCTGCGTGACCGTCACGTCGTCGAGCACACCCAGCGAACCGATGATGATGCCGGCGAGCAGCAGACCACTCATGTCGATCGTCGGATAGAGGCCGTGGATCAGACCCGTGTTGTCGTCCGTGTTGCCGGTCAGCGCGGCCCAGTCGACGAACCACGAGCCGAGCAGGCCGATCAGCAACAGTGAGATGAGCGTGCCAAGCACCGCCACGGAGGTGCGGGCCGAGACGCCGTGACACAGATAGAGGGCGATCAGCATGATCGCACTCGCTCCCACCACCGCCACGACCAGCGGGTTCGAGCCCTGAAGGATCGCGGGCAGGATGAAGAAGTTGAGCACCATGAAGCTGATGGCCAGCGCGATCAACGCCATGACGCCGCGCAGTCGCCCGACGATCACAACGGCGACGGCGAAGAGGCCGGCGAGCAGCCCCATCGGCACACGGCGGTTGATGTCGGTGACCGAGTACTGCAGGTCCTTCGGCGCGGAGGGCTCGTAGGCGACCACGACCTCCTGACCCTCGTGCAACTGCCGCGACTGGTCCGGCTGGACGATCTCCGTGAACGTGCGGCCCTTGTCCTTGCCGGTGTCCACCCGGATCGTGGCCCGTTTGCAGGTGCCGTTCGCCTGCTGCTGGGCCGAAGAGCCCTCGGCCGTGGAGGTGTCACCGGTCGGGGTGTCGCCCGAGGCGTTCACGGACGAGCAGCTCAGGCTCTCGACCTTGGTGACCGTCCCCTGCTGTGTCTGCCGGTCGAAGCCGACCCCCGTACGTTCGTGCGGCGGTGCACCACCGGGCCACAGCACGACCAGTCCCGCGAGGACGGCCACGGCGAACGGGATGAGGACGGCCGCGATGACCTTGCGCAGATGCTTGGAGACGGGCGCGGCCGGGCCATGGCTGTGCGAGTGCCCGTGGCCGTGGCCATGCCCGTGCCCACCACCGCCTCCCGGCCCATGCCCGCCGTTCGCGGGGCCGTGCCCTCCGCCGTTCGCGGGGCCGTGCCCGCCGCCGCCCGCGGGGCCGTGCCCGCCGTTGTCCGTCGGGCCATGCGCCCCGCCGCCACCCGGTGCGTGCCCGCCACCGGAACCGCCGTCGGGCGCGCCAGTGCTTCCGCCACCTGCGCCGTGTCCGCCATGGCCGGCTGCAACGGGGTCGAACCCGCGTTCACGACCGAACTCAGGTTCCCGATCCGGCATGTGGCCCTGCCCTTGCCCCTGCGGGAACCCGTGACCCTGCCCCGGCTCGGACGCGTGCCCTTGTGCGAACCCGCGATCCTGCCCCTGCCCGGGTCCGGGGCTCTGCCCAGGCCGGTGATCAGCACGGCCAGGTCCCTGCCCGCTGCCGTAACCCTGCCCGCCGCCAGGCTGAGGCCCAGGCCCGCTGCCAGTCCCCCGCCCGCCGCCCAACCGCTGTAGCCCGCCCAGCTTCCCGCTGTATCGAGGCCCGTGGTCAGTCCGGCTGGCGAAATCGCGGCCGTCTCCCAGGCCGGGGCCGCCACCAGGCGCGCGTCCGGGCACCGGGCCGGAGCCTGATCCAGCAGGGCCCGGCGCAGACCCTGGACCGAAGTCCGGCCCAGGGCCCGGCGCAGATTCCGGACCGAAGTCCGGCCCACGGCCCGGCCCAGACCCCGGACCGGGTACAGATCCCGATCCGGCGCCGGCTGCAGGCCCAGGCCCGGCCCCGTTGCCATTGCCGGCGCCCGGCCTGCGGGGCGGCTCAGGGGGTGGGTACGGGGGTTGGTGTGTCGTGGTCACCGACCGATCATCGCAAGAACGACCGGGGCCCTCTGTTCACCGCGCCCGAATTGACGCTAGCGTGGAGGCACCTTTTGCACACGCGGGAGCTCGGAGCACCGGGCTGAGAGGGCGCTGACCTCCGTCTTCGCGATGTTTCACGTGGAACGTTCACCGGCAACGAGTGATGTTTCACATGAAACGTCGGCCGACGGTAGCCGCTGCGTCGACCGCTGAACCTGTTACCGGGTAATGCCGGCGTAGGGAGTAGGTCTCATGACCAACAAGGACGCACGCACGCCTGCCTCCATGCAGATCTCCGACGAGGTCGCTGCCGACGGGGAGGCCGGGAAGTCCATCGGCTGGCACAAGGCGTACGTCGAGGGCACCCGCCCCGACCTGCGCGTGCCGGTTCGCCAGGTGCATCTCACCAACGGGAAGTCGGTCACGCTGTACGACACTTCCGGCCCGTACACCGATCCGCACGTCGAGACCGACGTCCGCAGGGGCCTGTCGCCGTTGCGGGAGAACTGGATCGTCGTCCGAGGCGACACCGAGGAGTACGCGGGCCGCCCTGTCCGTCCCGAGGACGACGGCATCAAGCACACCTCGCCGCGCGGCGGACTGCGCAACCTCGACGCCGTCTTCCCCGGACGGCCGCGCCTGCCGCGCCGCAGCCGGGACGGCAAGGCGGTCACTCAGCTCGCGTATGCGCGCCGGGGTGAGATCACGCCCGAGATGGAGTTCGTGGCCCTCAGGGAGAACGTTTCTCCTGAAGTGGTCCGTGAGGAGATCGCGGCAGGCCGCGCGGTGCTGCCGGCCAACGTCAACCACCCGGAGATCGAGCCGATGATCATCGGCAAGCGCTTCCTGGTGAAGGTCAACGCCAACATCGGCAACTCCGCAGTGACCTCCTCCATCGAGGAGGAGGTCGAGAAGATGACGTGGGCGACCCGCTGGGGCGCCGACACGGTCATGGACCTGTCCACGGGCCGCAACATCCACACCACCCGCGAGTGGGTGCTGCGCAACTCCCCCGTTCCCATCGGCACGGTGCCGCTGTATCAGGCGCTGGAGAAGGTCGACGGCAAGGCCGAGGAACTGACCTGGGAGATCTACAAGGACACGGTCATCGAGCAGGCCGAGCAGGGCGTGGACTACATGACGGTCCACGCGGGCGTGCGCCTGCCCTACGTGCCGCTGACGGCGAACCGCAAGACCGGCATCGTCTCGCGCGGCGGCTCGATCATGGCGGCCTGGTGCCTCGCACACCACAAGGAGTCGTTCCTGTACGAGAACTTCGAGGAACTCTGCGAGATCCTCGCCACGTACGACGTCACCTACTCCCTCGGTGACGGTCTGCGTCCCGGCTCGATCGCGGACGCCAACGACGAGGCGCAGTTCGCGGAGTTGCGCACGCTCGGGGAACTCAACACGATCGCCAAGCGTTTCAACGTACAGACCATGATCGAAGGCCCGGGCCATGTTCCGATGCACAAGATCAAGGAGAACATCGACCTTCAGCAGGAGATCTGTGATGAAGCTCCGTTCTATACGCTCGGCCCGCTGACGACCGACGTCGCGCCGGCATACGACCACATCACCTCCGGCATCGGTGCCGCGATGATCGCCTGGTGGGGCACGGCGATGCTCTGCTACGTCACGCCCAAGGAACACCTGGGCCTGCCCAACCGTGACGACGTCAAGACCGGTGTCATCACCTACAAGATCGCCGCCCACGCGGCCGACCTCGCCAAGGGACACCCCGGTGCGCAGGAATGGGACGACGCGCTGTCGGACGCCCGTTTCGAGTTCCGTTGGGAGGACCAGTTCAACCTGGCCCTCGACCCGGACACGGCCCGGGAGTTCCACGACGAGACGCTGCCGGCGGAACCGGCCAAGACCGCTCACTTCTGCTCCATGTGCGGGCCGAAGTTCTGCTCGATGAAGATCAGCCAGAGCATCACCGAGCGATTCGGCGGCGGTGTCGCCGAGGGGGCCTCTCCTGAGGAGGTCGCCGAGGGGATGCTGCAGAAGTCCAAGGAGTTCGCGGCGAGCGGGAACAGGGTGTACCTGCCGATCGCGGACTGACGGGCGGACCGCGGCCCTGCCTCGGCTGCGGCCGTTCCGAGCAGTGACACCGCTTTGCGGTGGTACCGCTTCCCGCTCTCGATCCGGGTGCCCGTGCGGCGTACGGCTTGCGCTCCCCTGCGTGGGGGCGCAAGCCGAGGGCCTATTCCGGCTGGTGCTCCGGGCCTCCGAAGTCCGGGCTGGTGTAGTCCGGGCTGCTGAAGCTCGGGCGCGTGCCGGTGGAGGAGACGTCGTCGGGGCTGGTGAAGCCCGGACGGTCGTAGCCGATCTTCGGCAGGCGGCCGGTGGGGGCCGGCGGGGCCGACGTGGGGTGCAGCGCGGCGGCCGTACCGGGGTCGGCGAGGGCCTCGCGCAGGAAGGGCAGGATGCCTCGCTTCAGCAGTGCTTCCCGCCAGGCTTCCTTGGCTCGGGCGACTTCCTCGCTCAGTTCGCCGTACGGGCCCGCTTCCAGGGAGGGCCGGTTGCGCAGGGCGGTGAGCAGGAGCGCGACGGTCGCGACGAGGATCGCGGCCGCGGCGAGGGCCCCGAAGGCCCAGCCGGTGTTGACCATGGCCTCTGCGGCTGTCGGCGCGGGGTCGAGCATCTTCAGGAGGTAACCGACGAGAAGGAAGATCACTGCGGCGGTTCCGGCGAGGACGGGGGTGAGGACGGCGGCGACGGCGCCCGCTCCGGCGGCCTCGGCGGCCTGCGCCGCCTCCCCCATGGTGGTGGCGAGCCCCATCCCGCCCACTCCCGGCTCACCGGAACCCGGCTCGTGGGTGGACGACGACGGGGTGGGCGGCGCCGGGTGGCGCAGTTCCTCGCGGACCTTCACATAGTGCTGGTACTCGGTCGCCGCGGCGGCCGTGATGAGGGCGGTGGCGTTGAGCGCCATGGTGCGCAGCTGTTCGGCGTTGAGCCGCTGTCCCACAGCGGTGAGTTCCGGGTGGTCTGGTGCGGAGCGCAGCGCCTCATCGAGGATCCGCTCGTACTCTTGGCGGTCCTCACTGTGCAGGTGCTGCGGAACGCTGTTCATGTGCATCCCCCGATGCTCCGTAGGGCTTGGGGCTCGCATGCCAACGAGCCGTCGGGCAGAAACGGAGGGGAGCCTGCTACGGATAGACCGATGGTAGAGCGGCGACGGCATGAGGTGACAGGGGGTTTGCGGAAATTGGCCCCTGGCCTGCGGCGTCGCCGGCCCGTCCGGTGCCGGGTCCGGCGTGCGGTGAGCCGGACCCGTGAACCGTCAGCCGGTCAGCGGCAGTTGCTGGACCAGCAGCTTTCCGGCCATCGTCACGCCGCCGTCCATCGCGATGGCCAGTCCGTCGGCGTAGACGTGCGGTCCCTCGACCACGGGACCGGCCGAGTCCTCGCCGTCCTCGGAGCCGACTTCGCCCAGCAGGTAGGGAATCGGGCTGTGCCCGTGAACGATGCGGGTGCCGCCGTACGTATCGAGAAGAGAGCGGACGGCGTCGGCGCCGCCCTCGTCACGGAAGGAGAAGCGCTTGGTGAACTTGCGGAAGAGATCCCAGACTTCGTCCGCGTCGTTGCGGGTGAGTGTCTCGCGGACGGTGTCGTTGACGGCCTCGATCGAGTCCCCGTAGTCGAGATAGGCGGTGGTGTCGGAGTGCACGAGCAGGTGGCCGTCGACCGCCTCCATGGCGTCCAGGCGGGCCATCCACTGCAGGTGGTGGTCCTGGAGACGGTCCATGTCGGACTTCTGGCCGCCGTTGAGCAGCCAGGCCGCCTGGAAGGTGGCGGTGCCCGCGCCGGAGTTGACCGGGGTGTCGCCGAAGCGCTTGGCGCCGAGCAGCAGCAGCTCGTGGTTGCCCATGAGGGCCTTGCAGTAGCCGCCGGCCGCGGCTGCTTCGGCGGACAGCCGCATCACGAGGTCGATGACGCCGATGCCGTCCGGGCCGCGGTCGGTGAAGTCACCGAGGAACCACAGCCGGGCGGTGCCCGCGCACCATTGGCCGGCCGCGTCGATCAGGCCCTTCTCCTGAAGGGCGGCGACCAGCTCGTTGAGGTAGCCGTGCACGTCGCCGACGACGAACAGCGGGCCCGGGCCGGTCGTGGGCAGCGGCGCCGGTGCGGCGACGGCCACGGGGTCGACGGTCACCTGAAGGGTGTCGCCCCGGTTGATGACAGGCAGGTCGCGCTGGGTGGGTGTGTAGCCCTCGGGGTGCTCCAGCGGATCGTCGAGCGCCGGCGTGACGTTCCCGGGATGGGTGCTGTGGTCGTACGGACCGGTCTCATGGACGTACGCGGGCACGCGGAAGTCGCGCAACGTCGCCGTCCGCTCCACCTCGGGTCCCTGACCGGCCCCCTGAGTCATCAGACCCCTCCACCATCGCGCCGCATCTGCACCGCTTCGGACTGCCTGGTCGCGACGGCCCGCGGTGCCGTGCGCCCATCATAGGAATGCGGATCGTGCCATGTGATGACCCAGGGGTGGTGAATCGGAGCAAGACTCCAGTTCATCGCGGCTTTCGCCCCGATTGGGCCGGGCTTCGGCAGTCCCCGCTCACCCGCCACACACCCCGCTCGCACCCTCGCCCCACATGTATCGGCGGTCATACGGGGGCGTGAGGGGCGCGGATACCGTTGCGGTTGCCGCCTGAAAGGGGTTTCCACGCGCCCCCGGCCCTCGGCTCCGGGCCATCGTTACGGCTCGCCGCGCGCCGAGCTTCCACAAGCCGCCCGCGCGTGCCGCGCGCCCCCCTCGGACGAGAGACAGCGGGCCGAGAGCCGAGAGACGAACCGAGCCGTCGCGCGTGGCCGGCCCGCCCCAGCGTGTCGTCGGCTGGGGGCCGACCCCCTGCCCCCAGCGCCGCCTACGTCTCCTCGGGCGCCCTCGGCGGGCTGACCGTCGTTCGCGGGGGACGTCGCTGAGAAGAGGTACGCACGATCAGTTCGGTCGGTATCACCTGCTCGACCGGCTTGTCCGACTCCACACCCTCGATCGCGTCGATGAGCAGCTGGACCACCGCCGTGCCGATGCGCCGAGGCTTCAGCGAGAGCGTGGTGATGGGCGGCTCGGTGTTGGCGTACACAGTCGACTCGCTGCAGCACACCAGCAGCAGGTCCTCCGGGACGCGCAGCCCGTACCGGCGGGCGGCGGCGAGCAGGTCGGTGCCGTTGGGGTCGAACAGGCCGTAGACCGCGTCCGGGCGGTCGGGCCGGGCCAGCAGCCGGTCGGCGGCGACGGCGCCCGCGCACGGGTCGTGGGCGGGGTAGGACTCGTAGACCGGGTCCTGGCCGACCCGCTCGCACCAGTGCAGGTAGGCGCGGGTCGACAGGTGGGTGTACGTGTCCGTCGAGGTGCCCGTGAGTAGCCCGATACGGCGGGCGCCGGCGTCGGCCAGGTGGTCGAGGATGTCGAGGACGGCGGCCTCGTGGTCGTTGTCGACCCACGCGGTGACCGGGAGCGACCCGGCCGGGCGGCCGTCGGAGACGACCGGTAAACCCTGCCGGACCAGTTCGCTGACGACGGGATCCTGATCGGACGGGTCGATGACGACCGTGCCGTCCAGGGCGACGTTCGACCACACGTCGTGGCGCGAGGTCGCCGGGAGGATCACGAGCGCGTAGCCACGGGCGAGCGCGGCGGAGGTGGCGGCGCGCGCCATCTCGGCGAAGTACGCGAACTCCGTGAAGGTGAAAGGTTCATCCCCGTACGTCGTCACGGTCAGGCCGATGAGGCCCGACTTGCCGGTACGGAGGGTTCTGGCCGCGGCCGAGGGGCGATAGCCCAGTCGGTCGGCGACTTCGCGGACATGGCGTCGGGTGGCATCGGGGAGCCTGCCCTTGCCGTTGAGGGCATCGGAGACGGTCGTGATGGAGACTCCGGCGGCGGCGGCCACGTCCCTGATGCCCGCCCGGCCCGGCCGGTTGCCTCGGCGTGAGGTTTCCGCGCGGCTCACCTGGTGCTTCCCTGCTGCTGTCATGGCGAGCCGATAGTAGGGCTCATCCGGTGGGGTAGGGCGGACGCATATTCACGCATTGACAGGCACGTTTCTGCATGGTCGTAAGGTATCAATTGCCTTGGAAAGAAAGGCAGTTGAGTGATCATGTGCCAGGACGTGGTGCGTGGGCACGGATGAGCCTGCCAATGCACCGATGTTTCGAAGAGGTCTCAACTCACCTGCACGAGGGATGCGCGCCAGGGCGCGAGCCACCGGCGCATAGATATATGTATGGCGCGCCCCCCGTTTCCCGCGCCTTCGTCCTCAGAGGTCGCAGACATCCGCGCGCTTCGTCGTGAGTCGGTCCTTTGCTGCACGCACTGCCTGTACGCAGCGGCGCCGAATCCTCATAAGGTGAGAAGTATTGAAGCCGGTGGTGGTCACGAGGAGGACTGCGGTGAGCGAGACGAGCCCCAAGCTGCGCGCCGAGCTGGAGGGGATCCCCACCTACAAGCCGGGCAAGCCGGCTGCGACCGGTGGTCCCGTGGCCTACAAGTTGTCCTCCAACGAGAACCCGTACCCGCCGCTGCCGGGCGTGCTGGAGACCGTGACGGCCGCCGCCGCGAACTTCAACCGCTACCCCGACCTGGCGTGCACGGGCCTGGTGAACGAACTCTCCGAGCGCTTCGGGGTCCCCGTTGCCCATCTGGCCACCGGTACCGGTTCGGTCGGTGTCGCCCAGCAGCTGGTCCAGTCGACCGCCGGCCCCGGCGACGAGGTGATCTACGCCTGGCGGTCCTTCGAGGCGTACCCGATCATCACGCAGATCAGCGGGGCGACCTCGGTGCAGGTGCCGCTGACGCCGGATGATGTGCACGACCTGGACGCGATGGCCGAGGCGATCACCGAACGGACCCGGCTGATCTTTGTCTGCAACCCCAACAACCCCACGGGCACCGTTGTGAAGCGGGCCGAGCTGGAGCGGTTCCTGGACCGCGTGCCCGGTGATGTGCTGGTCGTACTCGACGAGGCGTACCGGGAGTTCATCCGTGACCCCGAGGTGCCGGACGGCGTCGAGCTGTACCGCGACCGGCCCAACGTCTGCGTCCTGCGGACCTTCTCCAAGGCCTATGGTCTGGCGGGGCTGCGGGTCGGCTTCGCGATCGCTCATGAGCCGGTGGCGGCGGCGCTGCGCAAGACGGCGGTGCCGTTCGGTGTGAGCCAGCTCGCCCAGGAGGCGGCGATCGCCTCGCTGCGAGCCGAGGACGAGCTGCTCGGCCGGGTCGGCTCGCTGGTCTGTGAGCGCAACCGGGTGGTGGAGGGGCTGCGCGCCCAGGGCTGGACGGTGCCGGAGACACAGGCCAACTTCGTGTGGCTGCGGCTGGGGGAGCACACGATCGCTTTCGCGGGGGCGTGTGAGCAGGCCGGTGTGGTGATCCGGCCGTTCCCGGGGGAGGGCGTGCGGGTGACGGTCGGGGAGGCCGAGGCCAATGACATCTTCCTGAAGGTGGCGGAAGGGTTCCGGAAGGAGCTGGAGCTGTAGGGCTCCGCGCCGTCCCGAGGGGGGTCAGGGCGTCTTGGTTTCACGTGGAACCGAGGCGCCCTTTCGGTTGTCCGGGATCACTGCTCCATCCCAGGTCAGGGCGGTTGTTCCGGGTTGGGGACCCCCGCCGTTCGGGTGTCGAGCGGCCATGCGTCATAATTGCTTGTGAATGTGAACGCTTTCACAAGCGTGTGAGGTAAGGAGCGGCGACGTGGACCTGGCTTTGGCGCCGGAGACTCTGGCGCGCTGGCAGTTCGGCATCACGACCGTCTACCACTTTCTGTTCGTCCCCCTGACGATCTCGCTGGCCGCGCTGACGGCCGGGCTGCAGACCGCCTGGGTGCGCACGGAGAAGGAGAAGTACCTCAGGGCGACGAAGTTCTGGGGCAAGCTCTTCCTGATCAACATCGCGATGGGTGTCGTGACCGGCATCGTGCAGGAGTTCCAGTTCGGCATGAACTGGTCGGACTACTCCCGCTTCGTGGGCGACGTCTTCGGTGCGCCGCTCGCCTTCGAGGCCCTCATCGCCTTCTTCTTCGAGTCCACCTTCATCGGTCTGTGGATTTTCGGCTGGGACAAGCTGCCCAAGAAGATCCATCTGGCCTGCATCTGGATGGTCTCGATCGGCACCATCCTGTCGGCCTACTTCATCCTCGCGGCCAACTCCTGGATGCAGCACCCGGTCGGCTACCGGATCAACGAGGCGAAGGGGCGGGCCGAGCTCACCGACTTCTGGCTCGTGCTGACCCAGAACACCGCGCTCGCCCAGGCCTTCCACACCCTCTCCGCGGCCTTCCTGACCGGTGGCGCCTTCATGGTCGGCATCTCCGCCTTCCACCTGCTGCGCAAGCGGCACATCCGTGACATGAAGACCTCGCTGCGGCTCGGCCTGGTCACCGTCGCCGTCGGCGGTCTCCTCACCGCGGTCAGCGGCGACGTCCTCGGCAAGATCATGTACGAGCAGCAGCCGATGAAGATGGCGGCGGCCGAGGCACTGTGGGACGGCGAGGCGCCGGCGCCCTTCTCCGTCTTCGCCTACGGCGACGTCGAAAAGGGCCACAACAAGGTCGCCATCGAGATCCCGGGCCTGCTGTCCTTCCTCGCCAAGGACGACTTCACCTCGTACGTCCCCGGCATCAACGACGTCAACAAGGCCGAGCAGGAGAAGTACGGGCCCGGTGACTACCGGCCCAACATCCCCGTCGCCTACTGGGGCTTCCGCTGGATGATCGGCTTCGGCATGACGTCCTTCGCCATCGGGCTGGCCGGGCTCTGGCTGACGCGCAAGAAATTCATGCTGCCGCAGCACCTGCGGGTCGGCGACGACGAGAGGCCGCACCTCGTCCTGTTCCGGAAGAAGGCGCTCAGCCCCAAGCTCACCAAGCTGTACTGGCTCGCGGCGATCTGGACCTTGGCCTTCCCGCTGATCGCCAACTCCTGGGGCTGGATCTTCACCGAGATGGGCCGCCAGCCGTGGGTCGTCTACGGCCTCTTCCAGACCCGCGACGCGGTCTCCCCCGGTGTCTCCCAGGGCGAGATCCTCACCTCGATGATCGTCTTCACGTCCCTGTACGCGATTCTCGCCGTCATCGAGGTCAAGCTGCTGGCCAAGTACGTGAAGGCCGGCCCGCCCGAGCTCACCGAGGCCGACCTCAACCCGCCCACGAAGATCGGCGGCGACTCCCGTGACGCCGACAAGCCGATGGCCTTCTCGTACTAGGCCGAGGGAGCTGCACAGTCATGGAACTGCACGACGTCTGGTTCGTCCTGATCGCCGTCCTGTGGACCGGCTACTTCTTCCTGGAGGGCTTCGACTTCGGGGTCGGTGTCCTCACCAAGCTGCTCGCCCGCAACCGGCCCGAGCGGCGGGTTCTCATCAACACCATCGGACCGGTCTGGGACGGCAACGAGGTCTGGCTGCTCTCGGCGGGCGGCGCGACCTTCGCCGCCTTCCCGGAGTGGTACGCCACCCTTTTCTCAGGCTTCTACCTGCCTCTGCTGCTCATCCTCGTCTGCCTCATCGTGCGAGGTGTCGCCTTCGAATACCGGGTCAAGCGACCCGAGGAGAACTGGCAGCGCAACTGGGAGCACGCGATCTTCTGGACCTCGCTCCTCCCGGCGTTCCTGTGGGGCGTGGCCTTCGGCAACATCGTGCACGGCGTGAAGATCGACCAGAACTTCGAGTACGTCGGCAATGTCGCGGACCTGCTCAACCCGTACGCGCTGCTCGGTGGTCTGGTCACCCTGACGCTGTTCACCTTCCACGGAGCGGTGTTCACGGCCCTCAAGACGGTCGGTGACATCCGGGAGCGGGCGCGGAAGCTGGCGACCAAGGTCGGTCTGGCGACCTCGGTCCTCGCGGCGCTCTTCCTGCTGTGGACCCAGGTCGAAGGCGGTGACGCCAAGAGCCTGGTGGCGATGGTCGTGGCAGTCGCCGCCCTGGTCGCGGCGCTCGTCGCCAACCAGGCGGGTCGCGAGGGCTGGTCGTTCGCCTTCTCCGGCGTCACCATCGTGGCCGCCGTGGCGATGCTGTTCCTGACGCTCTTCCCGAACGTCATGCCGTCCTCGCTCAACGCGGACTGGAGCCTCACGGTGACCAACGCGTCGTCGAGCCCCTACACCCTGAAGATCATGACCTGGTGTGCGGCGATCGCCACGCCGATCGTGCTGCTCTACCAGGGGTGGACGTACTGGGTGTTCCGCAAGCGGATCGGGACGCAGCACATCGCTGAGGCCGCGCATTGAGTCCGAGTTGGGGCGTGTTTCACGTGAAACACGCCCCTTGAGAAGAGGGTGTGTTTCACGTGAAACCGATCGACCCGCGTCTGCTGCGGTACGCCAGCGCCACGCGCCTCTTCCTGGTGGCGGTCGTCGGCCTGGGCGCCGTCGGGGCGGCGCTGGTCATCGCGCAGGCGATGCTCATCGCCGAGGTGGTGGTCGGCGCCTTCCAGCACGGACTGTCCGTGTCCGGACTCCGCAACCCCCTGCTGCTGTTGGTGGCCGTGGCCATCGGACGCGCGCTGGTCGCCTGGCTCACCGAGCTGGCCGCACACCGCGCGAGCGCCGCCGTGAAGTCGGAGCTGCGGGGGCGTCTGCTGGAACGGGCGACCCTGCTCGGTCCCGGATGGCTGAGCGGGCAGCGGACCGGCTCGCTGGTTGCCCTCGCCACACGGGGCGTGGACGCGCTCGACGGCTATTTCTCGCGCTATCTCCCACAGTTGGGCCTGGCGGTGGTTGTGCCGGTGGCCGTGCTGGCGCGGATCGTGACCGAGGACTGGGTCTCCGCCGCGATCATCGTCGGCACGCTGCCGCTGATCCCGATCTTCATGGTGCTCATCGGTTGGGCCACGCAGTCGCGGATGGACCGTCAGTGGCGGCTGCTGTCCCGGCTGTCCGGACACTTCCTGGACGTCGTCGCGGGGCTGCCGACGCTGAAGGTTTTCGGGCGGGCCAAGGCGCAGGCCGAATCCATCCGGCGCATCACCGGTGATTACCGGCGGGCGACCATGCGGACGCTGCGGATCGCGTTCATCTCGTCGTTCGCGCTGGAGCTGCTGGCGACGCTCTCGGTGGCGCTGGTCGCGGTGACGATCGGCATGCGGCTCGTGCATGGCGAGATGGACCTGTACATCGGCCTGGTCATCCTCGTGCTGGCGCCCGAGGCGTATCTGCCGCTGCGGCAGGTCGGGGCGCAGTACCACGCCGCTGCCGAGGGGCTCGCGGCCGCCGAGGAGATCTTCGCCGTGCTGGAGACACCCGTGCCGTCCTCGGGGACCGGCGCGGTACCCGAGGGCGGTGTGGTCTTCGAAGGCGTGACGGTCCGCTATCCCGGCCGGTCCGCCGACGCCGTCTCGGACGTGTCCTTCACCGTCGAGCCGGGGGAGACGGTCGCGCTCGTCGGGCCGAGCGGCACAGGCAAGTCGACGCTGCTGAACGCACTGCTGGGCTTCGTACGCCCCACTGACGGTCGGGTGTGCGTCGGGGGAGCCGACCTCTCGGATCTCGATCTCGACCAGTGGCGGTCCCGTATCGCCTGGGTGCCGCAGCACCCGCATCTGTACGCCGGCACGATCGCTGAGAACGTACGGCTGGCGCGTCCCGACGCCGATGACGCCGCCGTGCGCCGTGCGCTGGCCGACGCGGGGGCTCTGGAGTTCGTGGAGGCTCTGCCCGCCGGGGCCGGGACCGTGCTCGGCGAGGACGGGGCCGGGCTGTCCGCGGGGCAGCGGCAGCGGCTCGCGCTGGCCCGGGCGTTCCTCGCGGACCGGCCGGTGCTGCTGCTGGACGAGCCGACGGCGGCGCTCGACGGGGAGACCGAGGCGGAGGTCGTGGCGGCCGTGCGGCGGCTGGCGGCCGGCCGGACGGTCCTGCTGGTGGTGCACCGGCCGGCACTGCTGGCGGCGGCGGACCGGGTGGTCCGGCTGGCGCCGACCGAGCCCACGGCAGGACCGAACGGGCCGCACGGGCCTGCCGCGGCCAAGGGCACCGCCGTCTACGCCGTGGACGCCTCCTCCGAGGCGGAGGCGGCCGAGACACCTGCCACGGGCACCCCGGGAAAGGTTCTCGCCCGGATCCGTGACATGGCCGGCGCCCGGCGCGGCCGGCTCGCCCTCGCGCTCTTGCTCGGCAGCCTCGCCCTGGGCAGCGCCGTCGGGCTCATGGCCACGTCCGGCTGGCTCATCTCGCGCGCCTCGCAGCAGCCGCCGGTGCTGTACCTGATGATGGCCGTGACGGCGACCAGGGCCTTCGGCATCGGGCGGGCCGTGTTCCGGTACGCCGAGCGGCTCGTGTCGCACGACGCGGTGCTGCGGATGCTGGCCGACACGCGGGTCGCCGTCTACCGGCGGCTGGAGCGGCTGGCACCCGCCGGACTGCGCGCCACCCGCCGGGGAGACCTGCTGACGCGGCTCGTCGCCGACGTGGACGCCTTGCAGGACTACTGGCTGCGCTGGCTGCTGCCGACCGGTGCCGCCGTCGTCGTCTCGGCCGGCTCCGTCGCGTTCACAGGGTGGCTGCTGCCCGAGGCCGGAGCCGTCCTCGCAGCCGGGCTGCTGGTGGCCGGTGTGGGTGTTCCGCTGGTCACCGGGGCCGTGGCGCGCAGGTCCGAACGCCGGCTCGCTCCCGCCCGAGGGGTGCTGGCCACCCGTACGGCCGACCTGCTGACCGGCACCGCCGAGCTGACCGTGGCCGGTGCCCTGCCCGGCCGGACCGCCGAGGTGCGCGCGGCCGACTCCGTGCTCACCCGGATCGCCTCGCGCGCGGCCACCGCCACCGCGCTCGGCGACGGGCTGACGGCGCTCGTCTGCGGACTGACTGTCGCGGCCGCCGCGCTGGTGGGCGCCCAGGCGGTCGGCGCCGGCCGCCTGGACGGCGTGGCGATGGCTGTCGTCGTCCTCACCCCGCTGGCCGCGTTCGAGGCCGTCCTGGGGCTGCCGCTGGCCGTCCAGTACCGCCAGCGGGTCCGTAGGAGCGCGGAGCGGGTGTACGAGGTCCTGGACTCCCCAGCGCCGGTGCGTGAGCCCGAGCGGCCCCGGCAGGCGCCCGTGTCGCCGTTCCCGCTCGTCGTCAGGGGAATGGCCGCCCGGCACGCCGGGCAGGACCGGGACGCGCTCGCCGGCCTCGACCTGACCCTGTCGCAGGGGCGCCGGATCGCCGTCGTGGGGCCGTCCGGCTCCGGCAAGACGACGCTCGCGCAGGTGCTGTTGCGTTTCCTGGACGCGGGCGCGGGCTCGTACACCCTCGGCGGGGTGGACGCCTACGCCCTCGACGGCGACGACGTGCGGCGGCTCGTGGGGCTGTGCGCGCAGGACGCGCACCTTTTCGACAGCTCGGTCCGCGAGAACCTGCTGCTGGCGAAGAAGGACGCGACCGAGGAGGAGCTGCGGGACGCGCTCGGACGGGCCCGGCTGCTGGAGTGGGCCGACAGCCTGCCCGAGGGACTCGACACACTCGTCGGCGAGCACGGGACCCGGCTGTCCGGCGGGCAGCGGCAGCGGCTCGCGCTGGCCCGCGCCCTCCTCGCCGATTTCCCCGTCCTGGTGCTGGACGAGCCCGCCGAGCACCTCGACCTGCCGACCGCCGACGCGCTCACCACGGACCTGCTGGCGGCCACCGAGGGCCGTACGACGCTGCTCATCACCCACCGGCTGGCCGGGCTCGAGGCGGTGGACGAGGTGGTCGTCCTGGAGGAGGGACGGGTCGTGCAGCGCGGCGCGTACGCGGAGCTGGCCGCCGTGGAGGGTCCGTTGCGGAGGATGGTGGAACGGGAGGCGGCGGCCGAGGAGTTGGTGGGGGTGAGGTGAGAGCCGCTCTCACCTTGCCCGGGGGGACGCGCGATGTCCGCCGTACCGGCTCGTCTCCGCCCCGGGGATCGGGCGTTCCCCGCCGTACTGCCTCCTGAGGCTGCCGTGTGCTCGACAGGGCCGTCCGGTGTGCTCGCGCTGAGCCATTCGGGTCGGCCGGTCCCCCAGGCGTACGACTTGAACAGGACCGGCACCGGGCGGTCGGGACACGATCGCTGACATGCGCTCATCTCGCCGCCGTCGCTTGTTGGTTCCGGCTCTGCTGTGTGCGGCCGCGGTGCTCGCGGCGCGGCCCGCGGACACCGACGCGGATCTCGGCGGTGAGGGCTCCGGCGCGGACAGCGAGATCGGCGCGCAGGTGGCGCGGCTGTACGAGGAGGCGGCCGTGGCCACGCAGCAGTACGAGGCGGGACGGCTGGAGGCGGAGGTGCAACGGGCCGAGGCCCTGCGGCTGGAGGAACTCCTCGACCGCGAGCGGCAGGGGATCGCCTTGTTGCGCGAGGACCTGGGTCGCATCGCGCGCGCCCAGTACCGGGAAGGCGGTGGACTGCCGGCCGCCGCGCAGGTCGTCCTGGCGCGCAGTCCCGACGAGCTGATGCGGGGACAGCATGCGTTCGAGAGGACAAGCCTCGCCGTGGACAACGCGATCGACAAGCACCGGCGGGCGGAGGCGCGGCTGGCCGCCGACGAGGCGCAGGCCGCGGAGGCCTGGCAGACGCTGGAGCGGCGCAACGTCGAACTCGCCGTCCTGAAGAAGGACATCGAGCAGAAACTCGAACAGGCACGTTGGCAGTTGCAGGGACAGGCGGACGCCTCCGTCGCCGCCGGTGCCTGCCGCGGTGCCGTACGGCTCGACCAGCCGCCGACTCACCTCACCGGGCTGTGGGTCGCGCCCGTCGAGGCGTACTCCCTGTCGGCGTCCTTCGGCAGCGGCGGTGAGCGCTGGGCGAACCGGCACACCGGGCAGGACTTCGCGGTACCGATCGGGACGCCCGTGCGAGCGGTCGGCGCGGGCCGAGTGGTGCGCGTGTCGTGCGGCGGGCCGTTCGGCATCGAGGTCGTGCTCGAGCATTCGGACGGCTATTACACGCAGTACGCCCACCTGGCGTCCGTCTCCGTCGACCAGGGCGAGAGCGTGGCTCCTGGGCAGTGGATCGCCCAGTCGGGCACCAGCGGCAACTCCACCGGCCCGCATCTGCATTTCGAGGTGCGGGTCACCCCGGAGACGGGGTCGGCGGTGGACCCGGCGCCGTGGCTGGCCGCCCGCGGCGCACCCGTCGGATGAGTCAGTTGGAGGACTGGACCCGCTCGGCGATCAGCTGCTCGATCACGACGGCGACCCCGTCCTCGTTGTTGGCGACCGTCTGTCCGGAGGCCGCGGCGACGACATCCGGGTGCGCGTTGCCCATGGCGTACGAACGGCCCGCCCAGGTGAGCATTTCGACGTCGTTCGGCATGTCACCGAAGGCGACGACCTCGTCGTGGGAGATTCCGCGCTCCGCGCAGCACAGGGCGAGCGTGCTGGCCTTGGAGACGTCCGGGCCGCTGATCTCCAGCAGGGCGCTGGGGCTGGACCGGGTGACGTTGGCCCGGTCGCCGATGGCCAGTCGCGCCAGGGTGAGGAAGGCGTCCGGGTCGAGCGTCGGATGGAACGCGAGGATCTTCAGGACGGGCTCCCCGGCCCCGGGTGCGTCCGGCGCCAGGAGTTCCTCGGCCGGCGCGAGGGAGTCGGGGATCTCCATGTGCATCTTCGGATACTCCGGCTCCTGGTAGAAGCCGTATGTCTGCTCGACGGCGTACATCGTCCCGGGCGCCGCCTCGCGCAGCAGGCGGACCGCGTCCAGGGCGTTGTCCCGGGCCAGTTCGCGCACCTTCACGAAGCGGTGGGCGCCGGGGCCGCCGTGCAGGTCGACCACGGCGGCACCGTTGCCGCAGATCGCCAGGCCGTGTCCGTGGACGTGTTCGCTGACCACGTCCATCCAGCGGGCCGGGCGGCCGGTGACGAAGAAGACCTCGATGCCCGCCTCCTCGGCGGCGGCGAGGGCCGCGACCGTCCGTGGGGACACGGACTTGTCGTCACGCAGCAGAGTGCCGTCCAGGTCGGTGGCGATCAGCCGCGGCGGGGTGGTGGCGGGCGGGGTCTCGGGCTGTCGAGTCGCTGAGGTCACCAAGTCATTCTCCCGCATATGCCCGCACGAACGTGTGGGAGTGCGCACAGATGAGGCGCAGCCCACTGAGCGTCGACGTCAGCGCAGTTGGGCCGGTGCCTCCATGGCGATCTGCTCGAAGACCTTCTCGTCGGCGGCGAAGTCGGAGTCCGGGATGGGCCAGTGGATCACCAGCTCGGTGAAGCCCAGCTCCTGGTGCCGGCCCGCGAAGTCGACGAAGGCGTCCAGGGACTCCAACGGGCGTCCACGGTCCGGGGTGAAGCCGGTCAGCAGGATCCTGTCCAGCGTGCGCAGGTCCCGCCCCAGGGCCGCACAGGCGTCCGTGAGCTTCTCCAGCTGGCCGCGGAGGGCCTGCACCGACTGTTCCGGGGTGCCGCTCTCGTACAGCTTGGGGTCGCCGGTGGTCACCCATGCCTGACCGTGGCGGGCCGCCAGCTTCAGCCCGCGCGGCCCGGTGGCGGCTACGGCGAAGGGCAGACGCGGACGCTGGACGCAGCCGGGGATGTTGCGCGCCTCGTGCGCGGCGTAGAAGTCGCCTTCGTACGACACGGAGTCCTCGCTGAGCAGCCGGTCGAGCAGTGGCACGAACTCGGCGAAACGGTCGGCCCGCTCGCGCGGGGTCCACGGCTCCTGGCCGAGAGCGGTGGCGTCGAAGCCGGTGCCCCCGGCGCCGATGCCGAGAGTGACGCGGCCGCCGGAGACGTCGTCGAGCGAGATCAGTTCCTTGGCGAGCGTCACCGGGTGGCGGAAGTTCGGCGAGGTCACGAGGGTGCCCAAGCGCAGCCGGTCGGTGACGGCCGCGGCGGCGGTCAGTGTGGGGATCGCGCCGAACCACGGGCCGTCACGGAAGGAACGCCAGGACAGGTGGTCGTAGGTGTACGCGGTGTGGAAGCCGAGCTGCTCGGCGCGCGTCCAGGCCGAACGGCCGCCGTCGTGCCAGCGGCGGTACGGGAGGATCACGGTGCTCAGTCGCAGACTCATGTCATCGAGCGTATGCGGCCGACCGTGTTTCACGTGAAACGGTCACCGGACGCGGTCGGTCAGCCACGGACCGAGGCCGACCAGGATGAACTCCTTGTGCACCAGGTCACCGGGCGGCGGCACATCAGGAACTCGCTCGGCGGGAACCAGTGGGTTTCAGTGGGACTCGGGGAAACGCAGGTACTGCGGCGGCACGGCTCGCGTCAGCCACACTCCGTTGGCACTGACGTGGAAGACATGGCCGTCGCGGTGCATGGCGCCCGCGTCCACGGACAGCACCACGGGGCGTCCCCGGCGGGCTCCGACCCGGGTCGCGGTCTCCCGGTCGGCCGAGAGATGTACGTCGTGCCGGTTCATCGGCCGCAGCCCCTCGGCCCGGATCGCGTCCAGAGACCGGGCCACGGTCCCGTGGTAGAGGTACGGCGGCGGAGTCGCCGGGGGCAGACCCAGGTCCACCTCGATGCTGTGGCCCTGGCTGGCACGGATGCGGGTGCCCTCGATCGCGAAGCGTTTCTTGTCGTTTGCGGCGACGACGTGGTCCAGTTCCTCCCGAGTGAAGGGGAACCCGTGCGCCGTGGCGGCGGCGATCAGTGTCTCGATCTCCACCCAGCCACCCTCGTCGAGGGTGAGGCCGATGCGTTCGGGCTGGTGGCGCAGATGCTTCGAGAGGTACTTCGACACCTTCACGGTGCGTCGTTCGTCCATCCGCACAGCATGGCGGGAGAGACACGGATCACGCATTTTCTTTTGCCGCGCATGTTTGATCCACAACCAACTGAGGTTATCCACAGGGCGACTTGGCGTCTCTGTGGACAACGAGCCGCGCGGTCAGGAGTGTTGATCAACCTCCATAAGAATAAAAGGACTTACGTCATCCCTGCCCAAGCATCCGATCGGCGGTGGGTGTTCAAGCATCACAAGCCCGCAAGGTTCAAGTGCGTTCACAGCGGCGGCTTCATGCGTGCCAGTCGCCGCAACACCCCTGGCGCCAGGCGTGACAGAAGATGCGCGCCACGAGCCTCCGGGGTCACCGTGACGACCGCCTCGTCGCGGACCACGGCGCGCAGGACCGCGCGCGCGACCTTCTCCGGTGGGTAGTTGCGCAACCTGTACAGGCGTGCCGAGCTCTGCTGCCGACGTCGCTCCTCCTCCGGATCGACGCCGACGAACGACGCCGTGGACGTGATGTTGGTGTTCACCAGGCCCGGGCAGATGGCGCTCACCCCGATGTCCTGGCCCGCGAGTTCGGCGCGCAGGCACTCGCTCAACATCAGGACCGCCGCCTTCGACGTGCTGTAAGCGGGCAGGGCCCTCGACGGGAGGAAGGCCGCCGCCGAGGCGATGTTGACGATGTGGCCCCCCTGGCCGCGCTCGGCCATCTGCCGGCCGAAGAGGCGGCAACCATGGATGACACCCCACAAGTTGACGTCGAGAACCTTGCGCCAGTCGTCGGGCGTCGTGTCGAAGAAGGGGCCGGAGAGGCCGACGCCCGCGTTGTTGACCAGCACGTCGACCACGCCGTACTCGGCGGCGACCTTCTTCGCGAAATCCTCCATGGCCTGCTCGTCGGAGACGTCGACCGTCGCCGCCCAGGCCGTCCGCGCGCCACTCAGACGGGACAACTCGGCTGTATGGGAGGCGGCTTCGCCGTCCCGGTCGACGGCCACCACGCGCGCGCCGGCCTTCGCGAACGCCAGCGCCGTGGCGCGCCCGATGCCGCTGCCGGCCCCGGTGACCAGCACCAGCTGCCCGCCGAAGCGGTCGGCGTACGGCGCCTTCCGAGCGGAGACCGCGTTCGACTTCACGGCGCCACCCACGGCACCGTTCTCGGGTTCGACCGAGGTGACGAAGTCGGCGATCCAAGCGGAGACTTGGTCGGGACGGGTGCGGGGGATCCAGTGCTTCGCGGCGAGCGTCCGCCGCGTCAACCGCGGCACCCACCGCTCCAGTTCGTCGTACAGCCGCTCCGACAGGAACGCGTCACCCAAGGGTGTGATGAGCTGCACCGGCACGCGCGCGTGGGCGTCGGGGCGTAGACTGCGCAGCCGGGCGCGGACTTTGTCGCGGTACAGCCATGCGCCGTGGGCCGCGTCGGTGGGCAGGGAGGAGGTCGGGTAGTCGCCGCCGGGCACCTTCTCCATACGGCGCAGCATGGCCGGCCAGCGCTTGCCGAGCGGGCCCCGCCAAGCGAGTTCGGGCAGTGCGGGTGTGTGCAGCAGGTAGACGTACCAGGACTTGGCTCCTTGGCCGAGGAGTTGAGCGACCCGGCGTGGAGTGGGGCGCTTGAGGCGCTTGTTGATCCAGTGACCGAAGTGGTCGAGCGACGGTCCGGACATGGAGGTGAAGGACGCGATACGGCCCTCGGTGCGCTCGACCGTGACGAACTCCCATGCCTGCACGGATCCCCAGTCATGGCCGACGAGATGGACCGGGCGGTCCGGACTCACCGCGTCCACGACCGCCAGGAAGTCGTCCGTCAGCTTCTCCAGCGTGAAACCCCCGCGCAGCGGCTGCGGCGCCGACGACCGGCCGTGGCCCCGGACGTCGTACAGCACCACGTGGAAGCGGTCGGCGAGACGGACGGCGATCTCCGACCACACCTCCTTGCTGTCCGGATAGCCGTGCACCAGGACGACGGTCGGCCGCTGCGAATCGCCCAGTTCGGCGACGCACAACTCGATCCCGCCCGTACGCACCCAGCGCTCTCGCGCGCCCTCCAGCACGGTCACTTCCCCTCCGCCCAGCGCCGCACGTGCGGCAGATCGTCGTCCAGCCAGAAGGCGCTCTGCCGTGGACCCCGGGAGTCGGTGACCACGCGGAGCTCCTCGAACGTCGCGCCCGTACCGCGGAAGTCGGGATGGGGTTCGACCGCCCACAGGACCGGCCGCGGCGGATGGTCGGAGAAACGGTACGGCGACCACCGGCACGCGCGAAGGCGAAATACGCGCAGGTCGGCGGAGAGTTCGCGTGTCACTGCCGTTGTCATGGCACCTCGGTCCCGGTGGTCGCGGTACGCGATCGTCAGGTGACTCGCCCGAATCTCGCACTTGTTAGAGAAGGCGTCAATAGGGCGCACCCCAGGCCCGCCGATCACCGCCCGTAACTCTCAAGCAGGGCATCCCCTACGGACCCCTACGTCTGAGGTCTGACCCGAAGACGGCTCTGAGGTCTGACGCATTCCATGGTGTGCGTCACTACCGTCGAAGACGTGACTGTGATCGCGACCGAAAGCCTGAGCAAGCGGTTCCCCCGGGTGACCGCTCTCGACCGGCTGTCCGTGGACATCGGGCCGGGTGTGACCGGACTCGTCGGTGCCAACGGCGCCGGCAAGTCCACCCTGATCAAGATCCTGCTGGGTCTGTCCCCGGCCACGGAGGGCCGAGCCGAGGTGCTCGGCCTCGACGTCGCCACCAAGGGCGCCGCCATCCGCGAGCGCGTGGGCTACATGCCGGAGCACGACTGCCTGCCGCCCGACGTCTCGGCCACCGAGTTCGTCGTGCACATGGCCCGCATGTCCGGCCTGCCGCCCACCGCCGCGCGCGAGCGCACCGCGGACACCCTGCGCCATGTCGGCCTGTACGAGGAGCGCTACCGACCCATCGGCGGCTACTCCACCGGCATGAAGCAGCGCGTGAAGCTCGCCCAGGCCCTGGTGCACGACCCGCAGCTGGTCTTCCTCGATGAGCCGACCAACGGCCTCGACCCGGTCGGCCGCGACGAGATGCTCGGCCTCATCCGCCGTGTCCACACCGACTTCGGCATCTCGGTCCTGGTCACCTCCCACCTGCTGGGCGAACTCGAACGCACCTGCGACCACGTCGTCGTCATCGACGGCGGCAAGCTCCTGCGCTCCAGCTCCACCACCGACTTCACCCAGACCACCACCACCCTCGCGATCGAGGTCACCGACACCGACACCCACCCCGACGGCACCCGCGCGGTCCGCGAGGCGCTCCACGCGCGCGGGGTGGACGTCCTCGACACCGACAGCGGCCTGCCGGGCGCCGGCCACATCCTGCTGCTGACCGCGCAGAGCGAGGACACCTACGACGTGGTGCGGGACGTGGTCGCCGACCTCGGCCTGGGCCTGGTCCGCATGGAGCAGCGCCGGCACCACATCTCGGAGGTCTTCACGGACAGCGACGCGACGAGGAAGGAGGCCGTCGGCCATGGCGGTTGAGCACCCCCTGGCGCCCGCGCAGGGCGACCAGACCCGCATCCACAACATCGGCTACCGCAGCTACGACGGCCCGCGCCTGGGCCGCTCCTACGCCCGCCGCTCCCTCTACTCGCAGTCCCTGCGCGGCGCCTACGGCCTCGGCCGCTCGGTGAAGTCCAAAGTGCTGCCCATGCTGCTCTTCGTGGTGATGTGCGTGCCCGCGGCCATCATGGTCGCCGTCGCGGTCGCCACGAAGGCCAAGGACCTCCCCCTGGACTACACGCGGTACGCGATCGTCATGCAGGCCGTCATCAGCCTGTACGTCGCCTCGCAGGCACCCCAGTCCGTCTCGCGCGACCTGCGCTTCAAGACCGTGCCGCTGTACTTCTCACGGCCGATCGAGACCGCCGACTACGTACGCGCGAAGTTCGCGGCGCTGGCGTCGGCGATGTTCATCCTCACCGCGGCCCCGCTGCTGGTGCTCTACGTGGGCGCCCTGCTGGCCAAGCTCGACTTCTCGGAACAGACCGAGGGATTCGCTCAAGGGCTCGTCTCCGTGGCACTGCTCTCCCTGCTCTTCGCCGGCATCGGCCTGGTCATCGCCTCGGTGACCCCGCGCCGCGGCTTCGGCATCGCGGCCGTCATCGCCGTCCTGACCATCTCCTACGGTGCGGTCTCCACGCTCCAGGCCATCGCCGACGCGCAGGGCAGCACCGACGCCACCCCCTGGATCGGCCTGTTCTCGCCGATCACCCTCATCGACGGAGTGCAGTCCGCGTTCCTGGGCGCCACCTCCGCCTTCCCCGGCGGAATCGGCCCGTCCCAGAGCGAGGGCGTGGTGTATGTCATCGTCGCCCTGGGCCTCGTCGCCGCCAGCTACGGCCTCCTGATGCGCCGCTACCGGAAGGTGGGCCTGTGACCACGCTCTCCCTCGACCACGTCTCGCGCTGGTTCGGCAACGTGGTCGCCGTCAACGACATCACCATGACCATCGGCCCTGGCGTCACCGGCCTGCTCGGTCCCAACGGCGCCGGAAAGTCCACCCTCATCAACATGATGGGCGGCTTCCTCGCCCCCTCCACCGGCACCGTCACCCTCGACGGCCGGCCGGTGTGGCGCAACGAGGCGATCTACAAGCACATCGGCATCGTCCCCGAGCGCGAGGCGATGTACGACTTCCTCACCGGCCGCGAGTTCGTCGTCGCCAACGCCGAACTGCACGGCCTCGGCGCCAAGGCCGCCCAGAGGGCCCTGGCCACGGTCGAGATGGAGTACGCGCAGGACCGCAAGATCTCCACCTACTCCAAGGGCATGCGGCAGCGCGTGAAGATGGCCAGCGCCCTGGTCCACGACCCCTCGCTGCTCCTGCTGGACGAACCCTTCAACGGCATGGACCCGCGCCAGCGCATGCAGCTCATGGAGCTGCTGCGGCGCATGGGCGACGAGGGCCGCACCGTGCTGTTCTCCTCGCACATCCTCGAAGAGGTCGAGCAACTCGCCTGGCACATCGAGGTCGTGGTCGCCGGCCGGCACGCGGCCAGCGGCGACTTCCGCCGGATCCGCCGCCTGATGACCGACCGCCCGCACCGCTACCTGGTGCGCTCCAGCGACGACCGCGCCCTCGCGGCCGCGCTGATCGCCGACCCGTCGACATCCGGCATCGAAGTCGACCTCGCCGAGGGCGCGCTGCGCGTCCAGGCCGTCGACTTCGGCCGCTTCACGACCCTGTTGCCGAGGGTGGCGCGCGACCACGGCATCCGGCTGCTCACGGTCTCGCCGTCCGACGAGTCCCTCGAGTCCGTCTTCTCGTACCTGGTCGCGGCGTAGGAGGCCGAAGATGTACGACCCCACTGTCGCCCGGCTCACCTATCGGGCTCTGCTCGGCCGTCGCCGAGCCCTCATCCTCGGCGCGCTGCCGCTGCTGCTGATCGCGATCTCCGTCGTCGTGCGCGCCCTGACCGGCGCCGACGACCAGACGGCGTCGGACCTGCTGGGCGGATTCGCGATCGCCACCATGGTGCCGATCATCGGCGTCATCGCGGGCACGGGCGCGATCGGCCCGGAGATCGACGACGGCTCCGTGGTCTACCTGCTGTCCAAGCCGGTCAAGCGACCCACGATCATCTACACCAAGCTGATCGTGGCGATCGCGGTGACGATGGTGTTCTCGGCGCTGCCGACCCTGATCGCCGGGTTCATCCTCAACGGCAACGGCCAGCAGATCGCCGTGGCCTACACGGTCGCCGCGCTGGTCTCCTCCATCGCCTATGCCGCGCTCTTCCTGCTGCTGGGCACGGTGTCCCGGCACGCGGTGGTCTTCGGCCTCGTCTACGCCCTTGTCTGGGAGGCCCTGTTCGGCTCCCTGGTGCCGGGCGCGCGGACCCTCAGCGTCCAGCAGTGGTCGCTGGCCGTCGCTCACAAGGTGGCCGGCGGTGACCTGGTCACCTCGGACGTCGGGCTGACCACGGCGACGGTGCTGCTGGTCGCGGTGACGGTCCTGGCCACCTGGTACGCCGGGCAGAAGCTGCGGGCGCTGACGCTGGCGGGCGAGGAGTAGGCGCCGACGAAGGGTTCTTGACGGGGGCTTCACCTCCGTCCGGGCACACTGGGCAAAGCGGATACGACGGGAAGGTCGGCCGGGAGGACGGCGATGGCGGACGAGGCGGCGCGGTACGACGGCCGGGAGCGCGAGGGCGGCGGGCCGTCCGGGGACGGGACCTCGGACCCGGCTGCGGGCCGGGCCTCGGACGGGACCTGGGACGACCTCGTCCTGGACGAGGACTTCATACGGGCCGCCGAGACATCCGAACCGTCCGCCCGGGCCCGGATGCTCGCAGCCCGCTGGCGCGGCAAGGAGCCCGAGCCGCAGCCGTGGCGCTCCGACGAGCCGCCCGCGGGCTGGTTCTTCAGCAAGGCCCGCCGCCGCCGGTGGCGCCGCCGGTAACCCGGCACGGACTCGACGCGGGGACCGCAATTCCGTACGGCGTCGGCGGCGGCGTCCGCATCGGCATCCGAGGGGATGCGGGCGCGGCGTCGACGGGGAAGGGGCGCGGCGTCGGCGGGCGGGGGACTTCGACAAGCGCCCCGCCCCAGCCCCCGAAGCGCCCACAACGCTCAAGCCTGCCGGTGCTCCCCCTGCCGGCCGTCGTCTGTCGGCCGTCATCTCCCGGCCGTCGGGCGGCGTCTGTCGGCCGTCGTCCCCTAAGCCCCCGCACACCCGTTTTATTCGGTGGCGCCCAACTCGTCCGGCGGGCACAGTTGTTGTGTCCGCAGTGCCGGGGAGGAACCGGCGTCACAGACCGGGAGAGGAGCGGGGCGATGCCCATGCACGGCAGTTCGTTCCGCTTCCGTCAGGGCAGCCCGTGGCGGGCTCCGGAGTAGTTACCCCTCCGTCGAGCCCGCCCCGCACGGGGAGCTGCCCGGGGCGGCCGCTTCGAGCACGTGAGCACTGCGCTCGCGTGGGCCGCCTTCCCGACTTCCGCCTCTGAGCAGAGGCGACCCGCGCTGGGGTGGGCGGGCGAGTGTGCGGTGATCCGGCACCTGCGGAGTGCCGCTGCGCCCACCGCCCCCCGCCCCGGCGGCACGACGATCCGCGGTCAGCCCAGCAGGCGCTCCACCACCACGGCGATCCCGTCCTCCTCGTTGGAGGACGTCACCTCGTCGGCCACCGCCTTCAGTTCCGTGTGGGCGTTGGCCATGGCGACGCCGTAGGAGGCCCAGGCGAACATCGGTAGGTCGTTGGGCATGTCGCCGAAGGCGATCGTGTCGGCGGCCTTCAGGCCCAGCCGGCGGGCGGCGAGGGAGAGGCCGGTGGCCTTGGAGAGGCCGAGGGGGAGGAGCTCCACGATGCCCTCGCCGGCCATCGCCACCGTGACGAAGCCGCCCGCGGCCTGGCGGGCCGCCTCGGCCAGCTGGTCGTCGGACAGTTCGGGGTGCTGTATGTAGATCTTGTTCAGCGGGGCCGACCACAGGTCGGACGCGTCCGTGAACGGGGTCGCCGGGAGCCTGCCGGTGACGGCGTAACCGGGGCCGACCAGCACCTCTCCCTCCAGCCCGTCCCGGCTCGCCGCCAGGTACAGCGGACCGACCTCGGCCTCGATCTTGGCCAGGGCCACGCCCGCCAGCTGCCGGTCCAGGGTGACCGAGGTCAGCAGGCGGTGCTCGCCGGCGTCGTAGACCTGGGCGCCCTGGCCGCAGACCGCGAGACCGTCGTAGCCGAGGTCGTCGAGGATGTGACGGGTCCAGGGGACCGCGCGGCCGGTGACGACGATATGGGCGGCCCCCGCCGCGGTGGCCGCGGCGAGGGCGTCACGGGTGCGTCGCGATATCGACTCGTCGGAGCGCAGCAGCGTCCCGTCGAGGTCGGTCGCGATCAGCCGGTAGGGGAATCCCGCGGCGGCCTCGCTCACCGGGCCACCGGCTCCAGGACCTCCCGGCCGCCGAGGTACGGGCGCAGCACCTCGGGCACACGCACGGAACCGTCGGCCTGCTGGTGGTTCTCCAGGATCGCCACGATCGTGCGCGGAACGGCGCACAGGGTGCCGTTGAGCGTGGCCAGCGGGCGGACCTGCTTGCCCTCACGGACGCGGATCTGGAGGCGGCGGGACTGGAACTCGGTGCAGTCCGAGGTCGAGGTCAGCTCGCGGTACTTGCCCTGGGTCGGGATCCACGCCTCGCAGTCGAACTTGCGGGCCGCGGACGAGCCCAGGTCGGCCGACGCGACGTCGATGACCCGGAACGGCAGCTCCAGCGACGTCAGCCACTGCTTCTCCCACTCCAGCAGGCGCTGGTGCTCGGCCTGCGAGTCCTCGGGAGTGACGTACGTGAACATCTCGACCTTGTCGAACTGGTGCACGCGGAAGATGCCCCGGGTGTCCTTGCCGTGCGAGCCGGCCTCGCGGCGGAAGCAGGGGGAGAACCCGGCGTAGCGCAGCGGCAGGCGCTCGGCGTCGATGATCTCGTCCATGTGGTACGCGGCGAGGGGGACCTCGGAGGTGCCGACCAGGTACAGGTCGTCCTTGTCGAGGTGGTAGACGTCCTGGGCCGCCTGGCCGAGGAAGCCGGTGCCGGCCATCGACTGCGGACGCACCAGCGCCGGGGTGAGCATGGGCGTGAAGCCGGCGGCGGTGGCCTGCGCGATCGCCGCGTTCACCAGGGCCAGCTCCAGCAGGGCGCCGACACCGGTGAGGAAGTAGAAGCGGGAGCCGGAGACCTTCGCGCCGCGCTCGACGTCGATCGCGCCGAGGAGCTGGCCCAGCTCCAGGTGGTCCTTGGGCTCGAAGCCCTCGGCGGCGAAGTCGCGGATCTCGCCGTGCGTCTCGAGCGTGGCGAAGTCCTCCTCGCCGCCGACGGGCACGTCGGGGTGGACGAGGTTGCCCAGCTGGAGCAGGAGTTCCTGGGTCTCGGCGTCGGCGGCGTCGCGCTCGGCGTCCGCGGCCTTGACGTCGGCGGCGAGCTGGCTCGCCTTCTTCAGCAGCTCGGCCTTCTCGTCCGCGGAGGCCTTGGGGATGAGCTTGCCGAGGGACTTCTGTTCGGCGCGCAGCTCGTCGAAGCGGACGCCGGACGACCTGCGCCGCTCGTCGGCAGACAGGAGAGCGTCGACGAGCGCGACATCCTCTCCACGGGCGCGCTGGGAGGCGCGCACACGGTCGGGGTCCTCACGGAGCAGGCGAAGGTCAATCACGCGGTCAAGGCTACCCGTGCGGGGTTGCCGCCCACGACTCGCTATTTCAGGCCGCGCCTTACCTGCCGTTATGGGTGAATTGCGTAGCGTGTCAAGGGAAAGTGTCTCACCCCCTGGGACGGAGCAGCGGTGTGGCGCCGAGTTGACCCGTTTCCTATCGCTTCTCGCCGATTCCCTTGTGGAGAAAGGGACTTGGCGGGCCGGTTGTCCACAGGGGTGCACCGCTCCAGAAAAGTTATCCACAGGGTGTGTGGAACATCTGTGGACTTCGGAATTGATCACTCCGGATGGTCTGGCCGGAGTGAGGAATGCCTGGCTCAAACCTGTCTCGCGCCCACTTTCGGTGGAAAGGGGTCATCCCAAAGGATTGTTCAAAGGAAAAGAGTGGACGAAGGGCGAGTGACGGGGTGAGCGCTCCCCTTCCGCCCTGTAGGGCGATTTGTCGACCGACCGACCCTTCCTTGTCGACTTGTCCCCAGGTCGAGAAGCCGCCCTGTGGATAACTTCTGTGGACAAGGAAGATATGCAGGTAGGACCGAAGACATGTACGACCGCAGGGAGGCAGACCTACGGAGCCGAGGACCGGCTAGAAACGGCCGTCCTGGCAGCGCGCCACCCAGTCCGCCGCCGCCACGAACTCCGCGTCCGACGTTCCGGCCGGCGGAGCCTCGACGTCTCCCGCGATCACGCCCGCACGTGGGTAGGAGCCGAGGAACCGCACATCACGGCAGATCCTCTTGAGCCCCATGAGCGCGTCGGCCATGCGCCGGTCGGAGATGTGGCCGGCGGCGTCGATGCAGAAGCAGTAGTTGCCGATACCGGCGCCGGTCGGCCGCGACTGGAGCACCATCAGGTTGATACCGCGCGTGGCGAACTCGGCGAGCAGATCGCGCAGCGCGCCCGGGTGGTCGTCGCGCTGCCACAGCACGACGGACGTCTTGTCCGCGCCGGTCGGCGCGGCGGGCCGGGCCGGACGGCCCACCAACACGAACCGCGTCTGCGCGTTCTTGGCGTCGTGGATCTCGGTCTCCAGGGCCTCCAGGCCGTACCGGGCGGCCGCGAACTCGCCCGCGAAGGCGGCGTCGTAGCGGCCCTCCTGGACCAGGCGGGCGCCCTCGGCGTTCGAGGCGGCCGACTCCCAGACGGCGTCCGGGAGGTTCGCCTTCAGCCAGTTGCGCACTTGCGGCTGTGCGGCCGGGTGGGCGGTGACCGTCTTGACGTCCGACAGCTTGGTGCCGGGCCGGACCAGCAGCGCGAAGGTGATCGACAGCAGCACCTCGCGGTAGATCATCAGCGGCGCGCCCGCGACCAGCTCGTCGAGGGTGGCGGTGATCCCGCCCTCGACGGAGTTCTCGATCGGCACGAACGCGGCCTCGGCCTCGCCTGCGCGTACGGCGTCCAGCGCTGACTGCACGGACACGTACGGGATCAGCTGACGGGTGGCCGTCTCCGGAAGCGTGCGCAGGGCGACCTCCGTGAAGGTGCCCTCGGGGCCGAGATAGGCATAGCTCGCTGGCATGACCTCACCCTAATGGGCCTTGTGAAACCAGGAGCCGTGTTTCCCGCCCACCCCTCACGCGAGTGAACCCGCGTGACCTGAAGCCGCTGCTCGACGTGCCACGGCCGTCCCGTGTGTCTCATCCCTCCAGCAGCCGCTGGCCCACGTACTCCCCTTCCGCCGCCCCGCCCGGCACCGCGAACAGGCCGCTCGCCTCGTGGCGGATGTACTGCGAGAGGGCGTCCCCGCGGTCCAGCTTGCGCTGCACCGTGACGAAGCTTCGCAGCGGGTCGGCCTGCCAGCAGATGAACAGCAGACCGGCGTCCGGGACGCCGTCGGCGTCGATGCCGTCGTGGTAGGAGAACGGCCGCCGCAGCATCGCCGCGCCGCCGTTCTGGTCGGGGCGGGTGATCCGGGCGTGCGCGTTGAGCGGCACGACGAGATCGCCGTCGGCGTCGGTCTTCTCCAGGTCCATCTCGGTCGTCTCGGTGCCCCCGCTCAGCGGCGCCCCGTCGGACTTGCGACGCCCGATGACCTGTTCCTGGGCCTTGACCGACAGGTTCTCCCAGTCGTCGAGGAGCATGCGGATGCGGCGTACGACGGCGTAGGAGCCGTTGGCCATCCAGGCGGGGTCGTTCGAGCCCGAGGCCGGGACGAAGATCCGCTGGTCGAAGTCGGCGTCCGTCGGCTTGGGATTGCGGGTGCCGTCCATCTGGCCCATCAGATTGCGGGCCGTCATGGGATGGGCGGTGGCGCCCGGGGTCCGGTTGAAGCCGTTCATCTGCCAGCGGACCTTCGCCGCGCTGCCCGCGTCCTTCTGGATCGCGCGCAGGGCGTGGAAGGCGACCAGGGCGTCGTTCGCTCCGATCTGCACCCACAGGTCGCCGTCGCTGCGCCTCTTGTCGAGCCGGTCGGAAGAGAAGTCCGGCAGCGGGTCGAGGGCGACCGGGCGCTGCTTCTCCAGGCCGGTACGGGCGAAGAAGCTGTGGCCGAAGCCGAAGGTGATCGTCAAGGACGAGGGGCCGGCGTCCCGGGCCACGTCCGTGTCGTCGTGCGGCGCGGCCTCGCCCGCCATCAGCCGCCGGGCAGTCTCCGACCAGCGGCGCAGCAGGGCGGCGGCCTCCTTGCGGCCCGCGCCGGCGGCGAGGTCGAAGGCGACCAGGTGACCTCGGGCCTGGAGGCCCTGGGTGATGCCGGGCTGATGTTTCACGTGGAACATCACCCGGTCGGCACCGATCGAGGAGAGCGGGGTCGCCTGGGTGGGCGCGGCGGCGTACCCGGCGGCGGCGCCCGCCGCCCCGAGGACGAGGCCGGTGGCGCCGGCGGTGCCGAGCAGCGTGCGCCGGGTCAGCCCCCCGGGAGCGGACGGCTCCCCGGGGACGACCTCGGCGTCAGGGGCCTCAGAAATGGACTGGTCAGGCATGGTGCGGTTCAGCCGATCTGCGCGTTCTTGGAGACGGTCACCTGGTCGATGTCGGAGGTCCGCACGGTGACGGCGATCTTCCACTCGCCGGCCATGGGGATCTGCACTCCGTTCGCCGACCAGTGGCCGGTGGTGATGTGGTCGGGGACGACGGGCAGTGGCCCGATGTCCTTGGTTTCGAGGGTGAAGGCGATCTTCACCTCGGGGACGTCGAAGGCGCGGCCGTTGGGCCGGGTGACGTAGACGTGCATCTCGTTGGCGCCGGTCCGCGCCGGGTCGAGGTCGACGCTGACGACGCCCTTGCCGTCGGTGCCGCCCGTGTCGAACGACATGTCGAGGGTCAGGGCGCCCGAGGCGCCCGTCGACGACGAGGACGACGAGGCAGCCGTGGCCGCCTTGGCCTCCTGCTCGGTACGGCCCGGCTCGGTGGATGTCAGCGCGGTGGTGACGGCGAGCAGCACGACGGCGACACCGGCCTCGGCGAGCACGGAGCGGCGCAGGCCGAGGCGGTGCGGGTCGGCGTCCCGGAGCCGTTTGCGCCGCGCGGTGTCCACGGCGGCACGCTGCCGGGCGAGCTGCGCGGCCCGCTCGGAGTCGGCGGGGTCGGAGCCGTCGGCTGCCTGCCGCGTACCACCGCCCGACGCGGACACCGACGCCGACGCGGACGCCGACGCCGACGCGGACGCTGGCCTCGACCCCGACGCCGGCCCCGCCCCCGCACCCGGGCCTGACACCGAACCCGAGTCCGAGTCCGAACCCGAGTCCGAGCCCAGTGCTGCGGTAGCGGCAGCGATCGTGGCGGCCGACGTCTTGGCCTCGGCCGTCGTCTCCTCGGCTGTCTCTGCCTCGGCCTTGGCCTCTCCAACCGGCTCGGCAGCGGCTGTCTCGGCCTCGGCCCTGGCCTTTCCGACCGGCTCGGCAGCGGCCGTCTCCCCAGCCGGCGTCTCCCCAGCAGCAGCCTCCGCGGCGGTCGTCCGCCCAGCAGCAGCCGCAGCGGCCGGACTCCCAGCAGGCGACTCGACACCCGCCGCCCCCACACCCGCCGACTCGACCGTGGGCACCCCCGTCAGCCGTGCCGTCCACCGACGGGAGATCCAGGCGACGCCGACGAGCAGCGCCACCAATCCGATCTTGACGAGCAGGAGCTGCCCGTAGCGGGTGTCGGTGAACGCCGACCAGGAGCCCAGCTGGCGCCACGACTGGTAGACGCCGGTCGCGACGAGCGCGACGACGCTGCCGAAGGCGACCTGCGAGAACCGGCGGACCGCAGCCGCCTCCACCGGGGGGTTCGCCCGGTAGAGCGCCACGAGCAGCGCGCACAGCCCGCCCAGCCAGGCGGCGACGGCCAGCAGATGCACGACGTCGACCGGCATCGCGATGCCCGCCTGGACTCCGACCGAGGCGTGCTCGGACATCGCCCAGCTGGCGGCGAGCCCGGCGGCCACGACGGTTCCGCCGAGGGAGAGCCCGAAGGTGAGGTCCCGCTTCTCCTCGTCCTCGCGCTTGTCGTAGGCGCCGAAGAGCACGGCGATGAACAGCGCGGCCGCGGCGAGCAGCAGCAGCCGGGAGACCAGCGCGGCGCCCGTCTTGGTCTGGAGCACCTGGCCGAGGAGGTCGAGGTCGAAGATGTCACCGACCTTCCCGGAGCCGGTGTAGGAGCCGCGCAGGAGCAGCAGGAACAGGGTGGCGGCGGTGAGCGCGACCCAGCCGGAGACGACGAGCCGCTGCACGGCCCGCACCCCGGTGCCGCGCGGCCAGCAGGCCAGTACGAAGGCGCCCGCGCCGACCATGACGATGAACCCGCCGTACGACACGTACCGTCCGAACCCGTACAGCCCGCCGACGACACCGCCGCCGGCCTGCTGGTCGGAGACCGAGACGCTGGTCTTGGAGGGGGCGCCGATGGAGAAGGTGTAGGCGCCGGCGACGGGGTGGCTGTCGGCGGAGACCACCTGGTAGGTCACGGTGTAGGTGCCGTCGGGCAGCCCGGAGTGGAGCCGCACGGCGTAGGTGGTGCCGCTGACGTTGGACGGCTCGCCGGTGTCGACGCGGGTGCCCTTGGGATCGAGGACCCGCAGCGAGTCGCCGTTCGTGGAGACCTGCTCGGAGAAGGTCAGCGACACCTGCGCGGGTGCCTTGTCGACCACCGCCCCCTGCGCGGGGTCGCTGCCGGTCAGCGCGGCGTGCGCGGAGGCGGGCGAGGCACCGGCGAGCAGCGCGCCGGTGACCGCCAGGAACAGCAGCAGCAGGATCCGTACGCGGGGGGCGATGGCCTGCGTCAAGGTGGTTCCTCCTCAGTGCCCGGTCTTGGGCGTGTATGTGGCGGATTCCACCGGCATCTCGACCTTGACGGTGCCGGACTCGGCGAAGTGCAGTTCCACGGTCACCTTCTCGCCCTGCTTCGGCTTGCGCTTCAGGTTCTCGAGCATCAGGTGGTTCCCTCCGCTCTCCAGCACCAGCCGGCCGTGCGCCGGGACGTCGAGGGAGTCGACCTCCTCCATCGACCCGCCGGCGGTCCGGTGCACGGTGACGCTGCCCGCGACGGTGCTGGTGACGGAGGTCAGTTCGTCCTTCGTACCGCCCTCGTTGGTGATCGTCAGGAAGCCCGCCGCCATGGAGTCGGAGACCGGCTGCGGTATGTAGGCGGAGCTGACGGACAAGTCGGCGCCGGAGGCCTCGTCGGAGCCGCAGCCCACGAGGACCAGGGCGCCGGTCAGGGCCAGGGCCGCGGGGGCGAACCGCCTCACGGGTTCTGCCCCTTCATGATCTTCGGGAGGTCCTTGGTGTACTGGTCGACCGTGACGCCCTCGCCGTAGAGGAGGTATCCGCCGTTCGTCTTCGGGGAGAAGGCGATGACCTGGGTGCCGTGGGTGGAGACGAGCTTGCCGTTCTTGTCCTTGTGCGGCGGCTCGATGGAGATGCCGACGGTGCGCGCGGCGGTCTGGATAGTGGCGAAGTCGCCGGTGAGACCGACCACCTCGGGATCGATGCCCTTGAGCCAGGTGCCGAGGGCGGCGGCGGTGTCCCGGGCCGGGTCGGTGGTGACGAACACGACGCGCAGCTCGTCCTGCTCCGCCTTGGGCAGCTGCTTCTTCGCGACGGCGATGTTGTTCATCGTCAGCGGGCAGACGTCGGGGCAGTGGGTGTAGCCGAAGTAGAGCAGTGTGGGATGGCCCGCGGTCTCCTTACGGAGGTCGTACTGCTTGCCCTGGGTGTCGGTCAGCACCAGGTTCGGCTTGGTGAAGGGCTGGTCCAGCACGGTCGCGCCCTCTTGTGAGGAACTGCCGCCGGAGACGGCGGCGACCGGGTCGGCGCTGTCGGCTCCGCTGCCGCAGGCGGAGAGGGTGAGGGTGGCCGCGGCGAGCAGGGCGGCCGCGGCGAGCGTCTTCTTGCGCATAGGGAAATGTCCTGGATGTGGGAGATCCGGCGCGTACCGGGTGCGGGGCGCAAGGGCCCCGCACCCGGTACGCGCCCTGGTGGAGCGAGCTTCGGTGGTCAGGAGGCGTCGGCGCGGCGGCGACCCGCGAGCACGCCGTACGCCACTCCGGCGGCGCCGATGACGATGCCGACCACGCCCAGCACACGGGCCGTGGTGTCACTGCTGTCGGTGTCGGAGGCGGCCTCGGTCGTGGCGGAGGCCGCCTTGGCGTCGTCGGAGTCCTCGTGGGAGTCCTCGGCGGCCGTGGAGGCGGTGGAGCCGTGCGCGTGGCCGTCCTCGGCGTCCGACAGCGCGAGCACCGGCGCCGGGTTGTCGGGCTCCTCCGCGCCCTTCTGCTGCACCTCGATCCAGCGCACGACCTCCTTGTTGGAGTACGTCTGGATCGCCTTGAAGACGATCTCGTCGCTGTCCTCGGGCAGCATGCCCAGGGAGACCGGGAACTGCTGGATGAAGCCGGGCTGGATGCCCTTGCCCTCGGCGGTCCAGGTGACCTTGGAGACGGCCTCGGAGATCTGTCGTCCGTGCACCTCGAGCGGCTTGGCGAGCTTGCTCTTGGTGACGGCGATCTTCCAGCCGGGGATCTGCTGCGGCAGGACCGAGGACAGCGGCTGGTCGGTCGGGAAGTTGATCTCCAGCTTGGTGGTCGAGGCGTTGTCGCGCTCGTTGGGCACGCGGAAGTCCACCACCGCGTAGCCGCCCTTGGCGGCGGTGCCCTCCGGCTGCACGGTGACGTGCGCGAAGGCGGGAGCGGACACGAGGAGGACGGTGGAGCCGGCGACGGCAGCGGCGGCGGCGAGACGAGAGATCTTCATTTCAGCGAACACTCCACTGGTTGTTCGAGTGATTCCGACGGTGAGGACGGCGTGGGCACGACGAAGGTGCGCACGCGCGTGTGCCGCACGACGGCGGCCTCTCCCGTGGGTGGTGGAGTGCTGGTCGCGTCGCGTCAGGCAGCGAGGACGAGGGCGGCGGCCGGCGGGCCGCGCCTGATCACCGTGTGCTGGAGTGCGCCCGTGCTGGGCATGGCCGGCGCGAGCAGGGCGGTGCGCGGGGTGCGCGGACCCGCCTCCGGCACGGCAGGCAGCCCCGCGAGCAGCGCCCGCACCAGCGCGAGCGCCCCGCGCAGGGACCGGACGAGGGCCGTCTCGGCGACGCCGTGCGCCGACAGTTCCACCAGCCGCCGCAGAGCCGCGTCGCCGTGCCGCAGCAGCCATCCGACGGCGACGGCCGCGAGGACATGGCCGAGCAGCATCGGCAGGGAGGGCAGCAGGGAGGCCGACAGCGACGTCGACGCGCCGGCGGCGGGGAGGGCGTCCGCAGCGTGGTGCGCGGAGCCCGAGGAAGCCATGTTCATGCCGCCGCCGGCGCCCGGGTTGTAAAGCCGCGCGTCGATGAGGAGTTTCTGCGCCTGGGCTGGGCTGATCGCGGCCGCCGTGGCCCCGCACAGCAGCCGGGCGGCCCGCTCGACCAGCGCGGCGTCGGAGAGGACCGTCGTCGACGAGGCCGACGAGACCGACGAGGCCGCTGCGGCCGACGAGGACACCGCGGCCGCCGTGCCGTGCTGTCCCAGGCCGAACAGCGTGTGCAGCACGGTCTGTCCGACGGCGAGCAGCGCCGCGATGCCCGGCAGTGACCGCTCGCGCCCGGCGAGCGGCACCACGACCGCCAGAACCCCCAGGAACCCGGCGCCGAGGGTCCACAGCGGAACCGTGGCGCAGGAGGCCGTCGTGTGACCGGCCGCAGCCAGCACGACGCAGACCGCGGCGAACACCGCGGCCCGCAGCAGCCGGAGATCACCTCCGGAGCGCGCCGTGCGCTGGTGGGGGTCAGTCATGGCGGGCTCATCATCGCACTGGCCTCACTACACCCATACGGCAGGTCCACAAGATTCCGTGCCGGAGGGAAGATCACTCTCTGGTGGGACTGGTGTGACTGATTCACATCGGTCCCACATACACCCTTTCCGGCCTGCCGTGCATCCCCCATATGGGCGGCATCACGCGGAATTCACGCTTACTCACGGCGTGTGGTGGCAATACGTATCGGTATGTCGAGCCGCGGCCTGGAGGCTGGAGCATGAGCATCTGGTGGTCACTCCATTTGCGGCGCGAGGCCGCGAGCGTGCCGCTCGCCCGGCGCCTGCTGCTCGGCGCCATGGAGACGGCGGGCGTCGACCCCGATGTCTCCTACGACCTCTCGGTGGCCCTGAGCGAGGCCTGCGCCAACGCCGTGGAGCATGGCGGGGACGGCGGGATCGGCGGCTGTTCGGAGGCGTACCGCGTCACCGCCTACCTCGATGGCGAGATGTGCCGCATCGAGGTCGCGGACTCCGGCCCGGGCTTCGACGCCGATCGCCCCGCGCCGGAACCGGTCCGTGTGGGCGCCGACGCCGAGGAGGGGCGCGGCCTGTTCCTCATCCGGGAGCTCGCCGACCATGTGCACGTCGGCAACAAGCCGGGGCGCGGCGGGGCCGTGGTGAGCTTCGACAAGATCCTCAAGTGGCGCAAGGACGCGCCGCTGATGGCGGTGTGACGCGCCGCTGACGGCGGTGCAGGGACGCCTCGCCGGGCCCGCGGCCGATTCGGGTTCCTCACCGATCTCCACGCACGCGTGGAGCCCACGGGGCAGCGCGGGGCTGCTGGCGGGAGCGCTGTTCGTCGCCTCGCCGCTGCCGCTCACGCCACCGGCGAGGCCGGTGGCCTGATGACCGGGCGCCGATGACGGGGCTCCCACTTCAGAGCCCTGTCCGTAGGGCTGGGCCCATCTCAGAGCCCGTCCCTAGCGTGCGGCTTCCGTCCGGAGCCCTCTCACACTGCCCATAGGACCCACCCCCTCCACCCCGACCCCGACCTCGGCCTCCCGCCGCCCCGCCGCCGCCCATCGGGCCGCCGGCCCCACCCCGTACGACGCCGCCAGCGTCACCCCGCCCAGCAGCAGCCAGCCCGGCGTCCCCCACTCGACCAGCAGCCAGGTCAGCATCAGCGGCCCGAGGGTGCGGGCGACCGTGACGCCCGTCCCGAAGAAGCCCTGGTACTCGCCGACCCGGTCGGCCGGGGCCAGCTCGAACGACAGCTGCCAGGAGCCCGCCGACTGCCCCATCTCCGCCACCACCTGAAGCACCGCCCCCAGGACCAGGACGCCCGCCGCGACCCAGGGCGAGGCGCCCGCGGAGAGCGCGAACACCGCGCACGCCGCGGCCATCACCCACCCCGAGCGGCGCAGCACGCGCGAGGCGCTGTCCACACCGGTCACACCCCGTGCCGCCCGGACCTGGAACACGGTCACCGCGGCGGTGTTGAGCACGAACAGCGCGGAGACCAGCCACGCCGGTGCTCCGGTCCGTGATGTGATCCACAGCGGCAGCACCAGGCTGAGCAGCGGCAGCCGCAGCAACAGCACGGTGTTCAGCAGGGCGACGACCGCGTACGGCCGGTCCCGCAGCACGCCCAGCCGCCCACGCGGCCGCACCGGACCCGCCGCCACCGCCGGCAGCCCGGCCAGCAGCAGCGCGCACACCAGGAAGCTCACCGCGTCGGCCACGAACACCGCGAGGTACGCCTCCCGCGTCCCGGCGTGCAGCGCGAGCCCGCCGAGCCCGGCCCCCACCGCGAGACCGGCGTTGAGCGTCGCCTGCAACCACGCCAGCAGCCCCGTCCGCTCCCCGGCGGGCACCAGCCCCGCCAGCAACGCCTGCCGGGCCGCCGCGAGTCCCGACTGCGCGGCCGCGTACCCGCAGGCCACCAGCACGAACGGCAGGAACCCGCGCACGAGCGTGAACGACGCCACCGCGAGCGCGGTCGCCAGCGCCAGCAGCACCGCCGTACCGCGCGGGCCGCGCCGGTCGGCCAGCCGGCCCAGCGGCACCCCGGCCAGTGAGCCGACCGCCCATCCGAGGGTCAGCCCGAGCCCCACGCGCGCGGGGGCGAGTCCGGCGACCTGGGTGAAGTACAGGGCCGACGTCGTGTAGTAGGCGCCGTCCCCGACCGAGTTGCTCAACTGGGCCAGGGCGAGCAGCCGCTGCGGGCGGGTCTTTGTCATGCCTACGACGCTAGGGCCGTATTGGACCCGCCAGAAGCACCAATCACCCGCCCCGCGAATGGCCCAATCACGATCCCTGCGCAGCCCCGTCAGGCCCCGCCCAGCACCTTCACCAGCACGTCCAACGCCTGCGGATAGGCCCGTTCCCGGGGCGTCCCGTAGCCGACCACCAGCCCCTGCGGGCGCCCCGCCGGCCGGTCGCCGTGCCAGTGCTCGCCCAGGTGTCCTACGGCGAGCCCCTCCGCCTCCGCGCGGGCCAGCACCTCCGCCTCGTCGCCGACCTCGACCAGCGCGTGCAGCCCGGCCGCGATCCCGCGCACGCCCCGCCGCGCGCCCAGCCGCTCCAGCAGCAGGTCCCTGCGGCGCCGGTAGCGCAGCCGGCACGCGCGCACATGCCGGTCGTAGGCATGGCTGTCGATCAGTTCGGTGAGGGCGAGCTGCCCGATGGTCTCGGTGTGGTGGTCGCTGTGGAGCTTGGCGTCGGCGACGGCGTCGACGAGCCGTGGCGGCAGCACCATCCAGCCGAGCCGCAGCGCGGGCCCGAGGGTCTTGGAGGCGGTGCCGAGGTAGACGACCTGCCCGGGCGCCATTCCCTGGAGCGCGCCCACCGGCTGCCGGTCGTAACGGAACTCCCCGTCGTAGTCGTCCTCGACGATCAGCGCGTCACGCGCGCGTGCCCAGTCCGTCAGCGCCCGCCGCCGCTCCGGGTGCAGGGTCACCCCGGTCGGGTACTGGTGCGCGGGGGTGACGACGACGGCGGCCGAGTCCCCCAGAGCGTCCACGCACACCCCCCGCCCGTCGACGCCGACGGGCACGACCCGCCCGCCGTTGCGGCGCACGACCTCCCGGTGGAACGGCAGCCCCGGATCCTCCATGGCCACCGGCGCACCCTCCAGCACCCGTGTGAGCAGCGCGAGCCCCTGCACGTACCCGGAGGTGATCACGATCCGCTCCGGCGGCGCGATCACCCCGCGCGCCCGCCCCAGATACCCCGACAGCGCCGTCCGCAGCTCGATCCGCCCGCGCGGATCGCCGTAGTCGTACGCCAGGGAGGGTGCCGTCGCGATGGCGCGGCGCAGCGCCCGCAGCCAGGCCGCCGCCGGGAACGCCCCGACGTCGGGGCTGCCGGGCCGCAGGTCGAACCGGGGCTCACGGGCGCGCGTGGCCGTTCCCGGCGTCTCGGAGGCGACGGACGGCAGCGCGGCGACCCGGGTCCCCGATCCCTGCCGCGCGGTGAGGTATCCCTCGGCGACGAGCTGGTCGTAGGCGGCCTTCACGGTGTTGCGCGAGATGCCCGTCTCGGCCGCGAGTCGCCGGGTGGCCGGCAGCCGCGTCCCGGGCGCGAGCCGCCCGTCGCGCACGGCGTCGCGCAGGGCACGCTCGAGCCCGGCGCGACGCCCTTCTGCGGGGTCCGCCTCCAGGTGCAGGTCCACACCGACGCCCTCGGGGGCGTGATCAGCCATGGACCGCGGCACTCAGCCCTGGGACCCCTTGAGCGAGGCCATCCAGGTCTCGACCTCGTCGGACCGCCTCGGAAGGCCCGCCGACAGGTTCCGGTTCCCGTCGTCCGTCACCAGGATGTCGTCCTCGATCCGCACGCCGATCCCCCGGTACTCCTCCGGGACGGTCAGGTCGTCGGCCTGGAAGTACAGCCCCGGCTCGACCGTCAGGACCATGCCGGGCTCCAGGACTCCGTCCACGTACGACTCCACCCGCGCGGCGGCGCAGTCGTGGACGTCCATGCCGAGCATGTGCCCGGTGCCGTGCAGCGTCCAGCGGCGCTGGAGGCCCAGCTCCAGCACCCGCTCCACCGGTCCCTCGACGAGCCCCCACTCGACGAGCCGCTCGGCCAGCACGCGCTGCGCCGCGTCATGGAAGTCGCGGTACTTCGCGCCCGGCCTGACCGCCGCGATGCCCGCCTCCTGCGCGTCGTACACGGCGTCGTAGATCTTCTTCTGGATGTCGCTGAACCGCCCGTTGACCGGCAGCGTGCGGGTGACGTCCGCGGTGTAGTACGTGTGCGTCTCGACGCCCGCGTCCAGCAGCAGCAGCTCACCCGAACGCACCGGGCCGTCGTTGCGCACCCAGTGCAGGGTGCAGGCGTGCGGGCCGGCGGCGGCGATGGTGCCGTAGCCGACGTCGTTGCCCTCCACGCGCGCGCGGAGGAAGAACGTGCCCTCGATGTAGCGCTCGGAGGTCGCCTCGGCCTTGTCCAGCACCCGTACGACGTCCTCGAAACCGCGCACCGTCGAGTCGACGGCCTTCTGCAGCTCACCGATCTCGAAGTCGTCCTTGACGAGACGGGCCTCGGAGAGGAAGACGCGCAGTTCCTCGTCGCGTTCGGCGGTGACCTTGTCGGTCAGCGCGGCCTCGATGCCGGCGTCGTGGCCCCGCACGACCCGCACCGGGCCGGTCGCCTCGCGCAGCGTGTCGGCCAGCTCGCGCACGTCGGAGGCGGGGATGCCGTACAGCTTCTCGGCCTCGGTGAGCGAGTGCCGGCGGCCGACCCACAGCTCGCCGTGGCCGGAGAGCCAGAACTCGCCGTTCTCACGGTCGGAGCGCGGCAGGAGGTAGATCGTCGCGGCATGGGCGTCGCCCTTGGGCTCCAGGACCAGCACGCCGTCCTCGGTCTGGTTGCCGGTGAGGTAGGCGTACTCGACGGAGGCGCGGAAGGGGTACTCGGTGTCGTTCGAGCGCGTCTTCAGGTTGCCCGCGGGGATCACGAGGCGCTCACCGGGGAAGCGCGCGGAGAGCGCGGCGCGGCGGGCGGCCGTCTCGGCGGCCTGGGCGATCGGCTCCAGGTCACGCAGCTCGGTGTCGGCCCAGCCGGACTTCATGTTCTCGGCCAGCTCGTCGGACACGCCCGGGTACAGGCCGTTCTTGCGCTGCTTGATCGGCTCTTCTTCAGCGGTCTCCGGGGTCTCCGGGAGCTCTTCCGCCACGGTCATCCTCCTCGATACGGCACTGGACCCCCTCCATCGTACGGTCGTGCGTACGGGGAGCCCGGGGCGCGAGACCGCCGCCGTCCTCGGCTCGGAACCGTGCCGTGAGCTACTCGAACCGTGCCGCGAGCAGGACGACGTCCTCCGTGCCGTCGGTCGCGTCCAGCCCCTCCGGCAGCATCGTGCGCAGCACATGGTCGGCGAGCGCGCCCGGGTCGTGGCGGACCGCCTTGGGTACGCCGGCGGCGGCCGCGTGCAGCCGGGCGAAGGCGCGGTCGGTGGGGGCGCCGGTGCGGTGCAGCAGTCCGTCGGTGTACAGCAGGACCGTCTCGCCGGGCTCGGCCTGGAGCTCCACGCTCGGCGCCTCCCAGCAGGCGAGCATTCCCAGCGGCGCGGAGACCGAGGTCTCCACGAACTCCGTGCGCCGCGCGCCGACCAGCAGCGGCGGGCAGTGCCCGGCCCCCGCCAGGGTGATCTTGCGCAGCGCGGGCTCGCAGTAGGCGAACAGGGCGGTGGCGGAACGGGCGGGCTCGGTCAGCCGCAGCAGCAGCTCCAGGTCGGACAGGACGGCGACCGGGTCCTCGCCCTCCATCACCGCGTAGGCGCGCAGGGAGGCGCGCAGCCGGCCCATCGCGGCGATCGCGCTGGCCCCGGAACCGGTGACCGAGCCGACCGCCAGGCCCAGGGCGGCGTCCGGCAGCGGCAGCGCGTCGTACCAGTCGCCACCGCCGCGCGGGCCGGTGCGGTGCCGGGCGGCCAGCTGGACGCCGTAGACGCGGGGGAGCCGGGACGGCAGCAGTTCCTCGGAGATCGTCGCCATGCACGCGCGTGTGCGCTCGATCTCCACGAGGCGGGCGAGGTGCTCGGCGGCGTAGCGGACGTACAGGCCGGCCAGGTGGCGCTGGCGCTCGACCGGCTCGGCGGGATCGTCGTAGAGCCAGACGGCGGCGCCCAGGCGGCCCGCGCCCTCCCCGGCGAGGGGCAGGGCGTAGCTGGCGGCGTAGCCGAGACGGGCGGCGACCTCGCGGTGGCGGGGGTCGAGGCCGTCCTCGGCGAACAGGTCGGGCTCGGCGATCTCGCCGTCGCCGCCGGGCAGTCCGTCGAGGATCCGGCCGTAGGACAGGGCGCTGCGCGGCACGGTCTCGATGTGGCCGAGGTCGGCCCGGCCGAGACCGAGGCCGATGGTGGTGTCCGGGCCGAGTCCGTCGGCCGGTTCCAGGACCACGAGACCGCGCCGGGCGCCCACGAGGGCGGCACCGGCGTGCAGCAGTTCCTGGAGGGCGTCGGCCAGGGTGTCCGTTCGGGCCAGGCGTTCGGTGAGTTCGTGGAGGGTCGTGAGATCGGACACCCAGCCGGCGAGACGGTCCTGGAGGAGGGCTCCTGCGGCGGGAGGGACCGGTGGGGCGGCTGGGGCGGCGGACGCGGGCGCGACAGTGTGTGTGGGCGAGGGAAGCGTTGAATCGATTCCGGCCACTTTCGGGGGGTGCGGGGCGTTCATGGTGTCCGGCTCTCGGACCGGTGCGTATTGCGCAAAAGCATCGCAAACCCCCATGTCGTTCTGCGCCGCTAGCAGTGTCTCCACATGTACACGCACTCGTGATGGGATGTCCAGCATTGTCCTGCGAAGATCGCTGGTGTCCGTGGGGCCTGCGGTGTTGTCGCGCACGATGGTCCGGCTCCCTTGCGAAAAAGCAAAGTTGGCTTAAAACTGCCTCGGGTAACAGGTGATTGCGGTCGACTGGGCTTGCTCCACGGAGCGTCACAGCGGTCGTGATGGGTACGTACTCGGTAAGGACCAGGGGTCGTTGGGAGCCACCCGGAACCTGGTGACCGGCCCGGGCGTCTTAGCCACCGACGACCGTGCCCCATCCTCCCGTGGTGGAGGCGGAGAGAACCACGCGCACGGCAAAACGCCAGACTTCGCCACCCCACGCCAGGCCCACGCACGAGGTGGGCGCAGTATGGACGGAGTGGCCGCGCAAGCAGCCGACGAACGAACCCGAGGGGTTCCCCTTGTCCATGACAGGGGTGTGATGCGCCAACAGGTACGCCCAGTGAAGTGATCGACACATGGTGTGATGTGGCCCACGGTGTTGCCAGCGGTGCAACGGAAAGGAACGAGCGCTCATGCGCGAGATCCTCGGAAGGCGACGCAGGCTCCTGTCCCAGCGCAGCGACGGGGGGCCTGAGTTGATCGACGCGGCCCTGGCCTTCGCGACGGAATGGCAGTGGCCCGTACTCCCGGGCGTGACGGCGGACCCGCAGGGGCGTTCCCGTTGCGGCTGCCCCGACCCGGAGTGCTCGGTGCCCGGTGCCCACCCCTTCGACCCCGGCCTCCTCGCGGCCACCACCGACGCGCGCATGGTGCGCTGGTGGTGGACCAACCGGCCGGCCGCCCCGATCGTCCTGGCCACGGGGGGCAGCGCGCCCTGCGCGGTCAGCCTGCCCGCCCTCGCGGCCTCCCGCGCGCTCACCGCGCTCGACCGCCAGGGCATGCGCCTCGGCCCGGTGGTCGCCGCGCCCACCCGCTGGTCGATCCTCGTGCGGCCGTACGGGATGGAGCAGTTGGGCGAACTGCTGTACGCCAAGGACTTCGTCCCCGGCTCCCTGCGCTTCCACGGCGAGGGCGGCTATCTCGCCCTGCCCCCCTCCGAGACCGGCCAGGGGGAGATCCGCTGGGAGCGGGCGCCGCTGCCCGGCTCGGCCTCGCCCTGGGTGCCCGACGTGGAGGCCGTGGTGGACGCGGTCGTCGACGCCCTCACTCGTACGGGTGTGAGCGCGCCCGAGTTGTAGGGGTGTCGGGCGCGCGCGGGCGGGATACCCGCCCGCGCTCGTTATCTTCCGCCCTATGAACCTTCGTCTCCTCGCCCTCGGGGGCGTCGTGGTGTGCGTGGTCGCACTGCCTCTTGCCATGGCGTCCGCGGGGTCCGTGGACGACGAGAGGCGACCGGACGCGTCCTCGTCCGCGCGCTCGCGGTCCCTGGTCGACACCGTGTTCCCCTCGGCCGCTCCCGGTACGGACCCCAAGGCCCCGTCCGGGCAGCCCGCGCGGCCCTCCGGCTCGCCCGGGCTGCTCGGGCTGGGCCTCGCCACCGCCGCCCGCTGCGGACCCGAACTCACCTCTCCCGACGGCGTCGAGGCGCAGACCTGTGTGCTGACGCAGGGCGAGGAGACCTGGGCGCGCACCTACTACCGCAACGCCACCGGCCGCGCCCTGGAGGCCGTCCTGAGCTTCATGGGGCCCAAGGGGCACACCGTGCGGATGCGCTGCGCCGTGGGCTCCGACGACGAGCCGGCGGCCTGCGAGACGCCCCGTGAGCGCGGCCAGGGCCGGCCGGCCGCGTACACGGCGGTCGCGGAGTTCGCCGAGGCGGGCGGCGACGGGCCGCTGCTGCTGCGCTCCGGCAGCAACTCCGAGGCGGACTCGGGCAGTTGACGTGCGATGTCGGGGCGTGAACGGCGTCCGGCATGAAAAGACCCGGTTGCTGGCGACGGGGGATGCACCAGCAACCGGGCTACTCGAACGGTAACAAGAGATCGGCTCCAAGCAAATTCGATCTCTTGTTTTCATCGGCTTTCCGGACACCGGCAGAAGGTGGCCTTCTGGCTCCGACTCGCCTTGCGCACACGGGAGTTGTGAGCGGAGTCACGCCTTCCGCCGACCCGGAGACTGACCGGTCGGTCAGCCGGAACGGCCCCTCGGGCCGGTCCGTCAGCTGAGCGTCACCTGTCGGTTGGTGAGGCCGCCGCGCGCGCGTCGCTCGTCCGCGGTGAGCGGCGCGTCCGAGGCCAGAGCGGTGGCGAGGCGCTCGGCGAACTCGGCGGCCGGCTTCTCCACGTCCTCCGCCGAGACCCCGCTGGGCAGGTCCCAGACCGGCACCGTCAGGCCGTGCGCCCGGAAGGAGCCCACCAGCCGGGTGCCCTCGCCGAGGCTGGAACGGCCCGCCGCGTGCAGACGCGCCAGCGCGTCCAGAAGCTGCTCCTCCGGGTGCGGCATGACCCAGCGCAGGTGGTTCTTCTCCGGCGTCTCGCACCAGTAGGCGGCGTCCACGCCGGTCAGCTTCACGGTCGGGATCGCCGCCGCGTTGGCCCGCTCCAGGGAAGCGGCCACCTCCGGCGTCGCGTTCTCCGGGTCCGGCACCCAGAACTCGAAACCGCTGTGCACGACTGGCTCGAACGCGCCTTCCGGGTCGAGCAGATCCTGCATGCGCGGGCCGTCGGACGGGGCGCGGCGACCCTGTACGGGCGTGCCCGGCTCCGCCTCCAGGGCCCGCTGGAGGGTGTCGGCCAGATCGCGGCTGATGTCGCCCGAGGCCGTGTCGTTCTGCAGGCCGAGCAGGACCGAGCCGTCGTCGCGGCGCAGGGCGGGCCAGGCCATCGGCAGCACGGTGGCCAGCGTGACCGACGGGACGCCCTCGGGCAGGCCGTCCTTCAGCGTCAGCTCGACCGTGGCCGCCGGGACCAGCTCGCGCAGCGCCACCCAGTCGCACTCGCCCGGCAGGCCCTCGAACGGACGCTGCACCAGCTCGGTCGCGGCATGCGCGGCGGCCCGGCCGTGGCAGGCCTTGTAGCGGCGGCCGCTGCCACAGGGGCAGGGCTCCCGGGCACCGACGACCGGGATCTCACCGTCGGTGATCTGCGGCCGGCCGGCCTTCGTCTGGGATCGCTTCTTGGCCATCTGGGTGTCTCCCGGGTACGGCTCGTCTGGTACGGGCGGGAGCCTAGCCGTTCGTACGAGGAGTCACGGGAACCTGTGGACAACGGCCAGGTTTGTGACGACAGGTCCGTGGGGGGTCGGGCGGGTCTGTGGGTGAGGGGTCTGTGGGGAGTCGGGCGAGTCTGGGGTGAGAGGTCCGTGCGGTGCCGGACGGGTCTGTGTCACGCGGGGGACCGGAAACCGCTCCAGGACCTAGTCCAGGTCGTCGAACGCGTCCGTGAAGTCCAGGTCGGGCATCGACGACACCGCCGGGGCGGTGACCCGGGAGGCGAAGTCGTCGCGTCGGCATCCGGCGTCGGGGTCGTACACGTCCTCGTGCACGACGACCCAGACGGTGACCTCGCCCCGGGCGTCGTCCCGCACGCCCCAGTCGTCGGCCAGCGCCGTGATGATGTTGAGTCCCCGGCCGCCGTGCGCGGTGACCGAGGGGGTGGCCGGGGCCGGGCGGGTCGGGCCGCCGCCGTCGGTCACCTCGACGACCAGCCGGCCGCTCGGGTCCACGCGCCACGCGGCCAGCACCTCACCGTCCCCGGCGAGGCGGTCGCCCAGGGGCCGGCCGTGCTTGCACGCGTTGCTCAAGAGTTCGGAAAGGATCAGTACGGCATCGTCGATGACCGTTTCGGAGACCCCGCCCCTGCGCAACTGGTCGCGCATGCGGTGTCTCGCCTTGCCCACGCCCGCAGGGCCATGGGGTACGGCCATGCTCGACGACGTGGGCACCTCCTGTGCCACCACCAACGCCACCCCCGAGACCTCCTTCGCCCCACGCCACGGTGTGGATGCCCCATTGGCCTGTACCGGAAACCGGCCAATCCAGGTCCGGAGACGCATTCTTACCGTACGAACACGGACCGAACACGCCGGAGCACTCCCCGTGAGGGGACGGCCATTGTGTGGCTGAATTTCTTCGACTTGGCCGAGATCGGAGGATGCTTCAGGTGACCGGTCGGGTCAAGAGGTGTGCATGGGACCAGTGGGACTTCTGTGACTTCCTACGGCTCGGGCCGGGGTGCCGGGGTGCTGCGGCGCCGATGTGCCGGGGGTCTCAGCGGCCCAGCCGGCGCAGCACCGCGCGCGGGCGGTTGGTGATGATCGCGTCGACGCCGAGTCCGACGCACAGGTCGACGTCGTCGATCTCGTTCACCGTCCACACGTGCACCTGGTGGCCGGCCCGCTTCAGCCGCTCCACATATGTGGGGTGGTTGCGCACGATGCGGATCGACGGACCCGCGATGCCCACCCCCTGGGGCAGCCGCCCGTCCCGCAGCCGGGGCGAGACGAACTGCATCAGATAGACCGTCGGCAGGGTCGGCGCGGCGGCACGCACGCGATGCAGCGAACGCGCCGAGAAGCTCATGATCCGCACCGGCGACTCGGCCGCCGTGTCCGGCGCGTCCAGGCCGAACCGCTTCAGGAGCAGCAGCAGCCGCTCCTCCACCTGCCCGGCCCAGCGCGTCGGGTGCTTGGTCTCGATGGCCAGTTCCACACGCCGCCCCGAGTCCGCGACGAGCTCCAGCAGCCGCTCCAGGGTCAGGACGGAGGTCTCCTCGCGGTCCTCGGGCCGGACCTCCCAGTCGGGCTCCTCGTCGCGCCCGCTCCAGGCCTCCTTGGCCTCCCGCGACTTCCACGAGCCGAAGTCCAGGGCGGCGAGGTCGGCGAGCTCCAGGGCGGAGACGGCCCCGCGGCCGTTGGACGTACGGTTGACGCGGCGGTCGTGGACGCAGACGAGATGACCGTCCGCGGTCAGCCGCACATCGCACTCGAGGGCGTCCGCACCGTCCTCGATCGCCTTCTTGTACGCGGCCAGGGTGTGCTCCGGGGCCTCCTCGGAAGCCCCGCGGTGGGCGACGACCTGAATCGGGTGCTGCTGCCGTGCGTGGGTCACCGCGTCATGGTGCCACCCGGGCGGGGTACGCGTCCGGTCGGATCGGGTCAAGGGGCCGGGAGGGAGCGGGCGGAGTCTGAGAACCCTCTGAGAACCACCTGAGATGTTCCGGAGAACCGCCCGAATTGCACAAAAAGGAACGATGTAAAGAATGGCCATGGACCCACAGCCACCGCTTATGGTGCTCTGACGGCCCGTGGGAAAAGCTGAGACGTACAAAAAGCACACGCACAGCTGAAGCGCGCCCGGGTCGACGACAGCGCGTACGTGACCCAGTGCGACCGACAACAGCCGTGGATCGAGGAGAAGAGCTGTGAGCACCGAGAACGAGGGCACCAACGAGGGCACCACGGTCCCCCCGGCCCCGTCCGCACCCCCCGTGCCGGTGGAATCTCCCTCGGCCTCCCCGCGGACGACCGCGCCGGACGCCGGCGCGCCCACCACCCCGCTCCCGGCCACACCCCCGCAGACCCAGGACGCCCCGACCGGCCCCTACGCCGCCACGGGCAGCGCGCCCGACCCCGAGTGGCCGCCGCCCACCGCGCCCCAGGGACCGCCCGCGCCCGCTGCCCCCACCACGCCCCCGGCCTCCGCGCCGCAGGGTTCCACCGAGCCCCCGGCCTCCGCGCCTCAGGCTTCCGTGCCGCAGGGCGCGACCGCGGCCCAGGCCTCGGTGCCACAGGGTTCGACCGCGCCCGACGGCGCTTGGCCGCCCCCTCCGCCGGCCACCCCGTCGTACGAAGGCGGCTACGGCGCCAACCCGGCCGCCGGCGGCCACACCGGCTCCGCCTTCGGCGGTGACTCCGGCTTCGGCGGCGGCCACACCGGCTCAGCCTTCGGCGGCGACTCCGGCTTCGGCGGTGGCTCGGGCTCCGGCTTCGGTGGTGACTCCGGCGGCGAGCCGCCCGCCTGGGGCTCGTCCTACCAGCAGCCCACCCAGCCGAAGGCCCGCCGCGGCCGCGGCGGTCTCGTCGCCGCGGTCCTGATCGCCGCGCTGTTCGCCGGCGGTCTGGGCGGCGGCCTCGGCTACACCCTCGCCAAGAACGACGACGAGACCGGCTCGACCACCGTCTCCGCCTCCGACACCGGTGGCTCCGTCAAGCGCGACCCGGGCACGGTCGCGGCCGTCGCCGCCAAGGCGCTGCCCAGCACCGTCACCATCGAGGCCGAGTCCAGCAACGGCGAGGGCGGCACCGGCACCGGCTTCGTCTTCGACACCCAGGGCCACATCGTCACCAACAACCACGTCGTCGCGGAGGCCGTGGACGGCGGCAAGGTCACGGCCACCTTCCCGAGCGGCAAGAAGTACGACGCCGAGGTCGTCGGCCACGCCCAGGGCTACGACGTCGCCGTCATCAAGCTGAAGAACGCCCCCGCGGACCTGAAGCCGCTGACCTTGGGCGACTCCGACAAGGTGGCCGTGGGCGACTCCACGATCGCCATCGGCGCGCCCTTCGGCCTGTCCAACACGGTCACGACCGGCATCATCAGCGCCAAGAACCGCCCGGTCGCCTCCTCCGACGGCACCAGCAACAACGCCTCCTACATGAGCGCCCTCCAGACGGACGCCTCCATCAACCCGGGCAACTCCGGCGGCCCGCTGCTCGACGCCCAGGGCAACGTGATCGGCATCAACTCCGCGATCCAGTCCACCGGCAGCGGCGGCCTCGGCGGCACCAGCCAGTCCGGTTCGATCGGCCTCGGCTTCGCCATCCCGATCAACCAGGCCAAGTACGTCGCCCAGCAGCTGATCAAGACAGGCGAGCCGGTGTACGCCAAGATCGGCGCCTCGGTCTCCCTGGCGGAGTCCACCGCCGGCGCGGAGATCAGCGACGAGGGCGCGAACGGCGCCGCGGCGGTCGAGGCGGGCGGCCCCGCCGACAAGGCGGGCCTCAAGCCCGGCGACGTCATCACCAAGCTCGACGACACGGTGATCGACAGCGGCCCGACCCTCATCGGCGAGATCTGGACCCACCAGCCCGGCGACAAGGTCACGATCACCTACGAGCGCGACGGCAAGACCAACACGGTCGACCTCACCCTGGGCTCCCGCAAGGGCGACAGCTGACCGCGCCCCCTCAGCACAAGCGACCCACACGCGCGCGTGCCCACCCGTTACTCTTGTCCCCGCACCGCGCGTGATGTGATCGTGCGGCGCGGGGTGGGTTGCCCGAGCGGCCTAAGGGAACGGTCTTGAAAACCGTCGTGGCGCGAGCCACCGTGGGTTCAAATCCCACACCCACCGCGTAGAGGAACGGCCTCCGACCAGGCAGTACGGTCGGGGGCCGTTCTCGTGCGCGCCGGTCGGTGGTGGAAGGTGCCTCCGGGCGAGTGGGCCGGGTGTGGGCCGGGCGGGGGCCAGTCTGCTCACGTGAGTAGGGTGCCCCGGCCCTGTGTCATGCGTGAGGCCGAGGCGATCGTGGCGCGGGCCTCGTGGGCGGTCAGGCCGGTGCGGACGGCGGCGTCGGTGAGGGCGTCGGCCAGGGCGGGGCCGATGCCGTTCTCGTAGGCCCGGCAGGCCGCCCAGTACAGGCGGGTGTTGCGCTGGCCCTCGTGGGCGGCGAGGACGAACCGGACCAGGCCCCGGCCGTGTGCACCCGCCGCCGTCGCGCGGGGGGTGGAGCTTCTGCGGGGCGGCGGGAGCAGCAGGCGCAGGAGGGCGCGTGGGCAGGGGGCCGGGATGAGGTGCCCGGTGCCAGGTGCGGTGGTGTAGACGCCGTGGTCGGTGCGGGAACCGGGGCCGACCAGATAGCCGCCGGCGCCGCGGATGTCGATGCCGGGGGCGAGCCGGCCGGCGGAGTTGGGGACGACGACGTCCGGCGGGCCGGTGAACCAGAGGTGACGGCCGCCGGACGGGGTGAGGACGACGACCGTGGGCGGGATCGTGAACAGATGGCGCAGGGCCAGTTCCCGCAGGGCCGTCGAGGCGTCCGTGCCGGACTTGGTGTCGAGGTCGACGCCGATCAGGTGGTGCGGCGGCAGCCCGCAGGCGATGCCGTAGCCGGTGGCCCAGGGCGCGGCGGCGAACAGTGCGCGGACGCGGGCGGGGTCGGAGGAGGCGTCGTACACGCCGTGGCCGGGGCGGCCGCACGCGCCTCGGCAGGGCGGGCCGGCGGGGTCGGGGTCGTCGCGGTGGGGGGAGCGCAGGGCCGGAAGTTTCGTCCGGGACAGGGGGAGGACGGCCAGGCCGCGTTCGGCGGCCGACAGGGCGTGGGCGAGGGCCGGCGTGGTGGCCTGCCGGGGGTACCGGTCGGTGATGGCCATGAACCCATTTTCGTACTCACGTTCGAGTAAGGGAAGAGGGGGTCGCGGCCGACGCGCCGACGTGGAGCGATTGGCTGGAAATGTGACGGAACGCTTCGCCCCTTGGCGGGGCTGGAGACAGGGTGTCCGGCTTGCCGGGGGTTATGGGGTAGCGGGCAAGAAAAGTGGTGCAAGGGGTCCATGACGCAGCAGAACGCCTTCGGCTCCGGCGCCGCGAACCAGAGCAACACCGCGCAGCTCAACGGCGCCGAGTCCGGGGCCGTCAATCAGGGCAACAACGGCGCGGCGGTCGCCTTCGCCCCGCTGTGGTGGTGAGCTGAGGGGCGGGGCGGATGCCGGCACGGGACCGGCTTCGAAGTCGGCATCGCCCCCGCCTTCTGTCTTCTGTGCCGGGTGTGTTCTGTGGGGTGGCAACGCGTCTGCGCGGCGGAACTTCGGTGCCGCCGCGCAGACGTTTCTCGCCGGGGCGTACGGGGCCTGGGGCCTGGGGCCTGGGGGCTGCGTGACCTGAAGGGCACGCGGGCCCTGCCGGGTCTGTCGGGTCCGCCGACCTTGACAGTCCCCCGTATCTGACGGACAGTCAGAAATCTTCCGTCAGCGCGACGTGACCCGGGTCGAGGAGGGGGCGGTGGTGAGGGATGAGTGACGTGGAAGAGGAGCGGGAGGCAGGTACGGGTACGGCGGCAGCGCTGGAGGCGAGGCTGAAGGCCTATGAGGGCCGGCCGTCCGCGGTCGCCCGGGCCGGCCGGGACCCGGTGAACGCCCCCATGATCCGGCACTGGTGCGAGGCCATGGGCGACAGCCACCCGGCCTACTCCGGGCCCGACGCCATCGCCCCGCCCACCATGCTCCAGGTCTGGACCATGGGCGGGCTCAGCGGTCACGCGGGTCGCGCTCCGGCCTACGAGGAGCTGCTCGCCCTGCTCGACGACGCGGGCTGCACCGCGGTCGTCGCCACCGACTGCGAGCAGGAGTACCTACGCCCGCTGCGCCCGGGAGAGGAGATCACCTTCGACGCGGTGATCGAGTCGGTCTCCGGGCGCAAGACGACCAAGCTCGGGACCGGCTACTTCGTCACCACCCGTACCGACGTGCGCGTGGGCCGGGAACTGGTCGGCACACACCGCTTCCGGATCCTCAAGTACGTTCCCGCGCACCGGAAGCCGAAGGAACGCCGCCCCCGACCGGTGGTCAACCGGGACAACGCCGGTTTCTGGGATGGCGTCCGCGACCACCGCCTCCTCATCCAGCGCTGCGCCTCCTGCGCCACGCTCCGCTTCCCCTGGCTGCCCGGCTGCCCCTCCTGCGGCGCGCTTCGGTGGGACACGGTCGAGGCGAGCGGAGAGGGCACGGTCTACTCGTACGTCGTGATGCACCACCCGCCCTTCCCGGCCTTCGACCCGCCGTACGCGGTCGGCCTGATCGAGCTGGCGGAGGGCGTGCGCATCGTGAGCAACGTGGTCGGGGTGCCGTACGACAAGGTCCGCATCGGGATGCCGGTCAGGCTCGGCTTCCGGCGGTACGACGAGGAGCTGGTGCTGCCCGTCTTCGAGGCGGTGGCGGCATGAGGGCGCGAAGGGGCGGGGTCATCGTGTTCCGGAGGGCCGGCGGCATCGTGTTCGGTAGGGCTGGCGGCATCGAGCTCGGAAAGGCCGGCGGCTTCGTGTTCCGACGGCCTGGCGGCATGGTGGGTCGAGGGGGTGGCGTATGAGGGCCGGGGAGCGGCTGCGGTCGTTGGAGGTTCCGGTCACCCGCACGCTGATCGTCGCCGGCGCCCTCGCCTCGCGCGACTACCAGGACGTGCACCACGATCCGGAGGCGGCCCGCGCGAAGGGCTCCCCCGACGTCTTCATGAACATCCTCACCACCAACGGCCTGGTCGGCCGCCTCATCACCGACCACTTCGGACCGACGGCGGTGCTCCGCAGGGTCGCCATCCGCCTCGGCGTCCCCACCTACCCGGGGGACACCCTGGTGCTGACGGGGACCGTCGAGGAGGTCGACGGCGACACGGCCGTGGTGAGGGTCACCGGGGAGAACGGCATCGGACGGCACGTCACCGGCACGGTCACGGTCACCGTCCCGGCGGGGACGCGGGGCGGACCCGGGGACGGAGGTGCCGGATGAGTGTCCGGCAGCGGGACGCCCTCGGCGGCCGGGCGGCGATCACCGGGATCGGTGCGACGGAGTTCTCCAAGGACTCGGGGCGCAGTGAGCTGCGGCTCGCGGTGGAGGCGGTGCGCGCCGCGCTGGACGACGCGGGTCTCGGGCCGCGCGACGTGGACGGGCTGGTGACGTTCACGATGGACACCAGTCCGGAGATCACGGTGGCCCGGGCGTGCGGCATGGGCGAGCTGTCCTTCTTCTCCCGTGTCCACTACGGCGGCGGGGCGGCCTGCGCGACCGTCCAGCAGGCGGCGCTCGCCATCGCGACGGGCGTGGCCGAGGTCGTCGTCTGCTACCGGGCCTTCAACGAGCGGTCGGGCCGCCGCTTCGGCTCCGGCGTCCGTCGGCGGGAGCCCTCGGCGGAGGGGACGGCGCTCGGCTGGACGCTGCCGTTCGGGCTGCTCACCCCGGCCTCCTGGGTGGCGATGGCGGCACAGCGCTATCTGCACGCGTACGGGCTGACCCCGGAGGCGTTCGGGCCCGTGGTGGTCACCGCGCGCAGACACGCGGCGACCAATCCGGCGGCGTACTTCCACGGCAGACCCATCACCCTCGCCGATCACGCGGCCTCCCGCTGGATCGCCGAGCCGCTCAGGCTGCTGGACTGCTGTCAGGAGACGGACGGCGGCCAGGCGCTGGTGGTCACCTCGGTGGAGCGGGCCCGGGACCTGCCGCATCCGCCGGCCGTCGTCGTCGCGGCCGCCCAGGGCGCGGGCCGGGGGCAGGAGCAGATGACCAGCTTCTACCGTGACGATCTGACGGGCCTGCCGGAGACGGCCGTGGTCGCCCGCGGCCTGTGGCGGGCCTGCGGGCTCACGCCCTCCGACATCGACGTGGCGATCCTGTACGACCACTTCACCCCGTTCGTGCTGATGCAGCTGGAGGAGTTCGGCTTCTGCGCCCGGGGCGAGGCCACGGACTTCGTCGCCGAGGACCGCCTGCCGCTCAACACCCACGGCGGCCAGCTCGGCGAGGCCTACCTCCACGGCATGAACGGCATAGCGGAGGCGGTACGGCAACTGCGTGGCACGTCCGTGAACCAGGCACCGGACCCGGCCCACGCGCTGGTGACGGCGGGGACGGGGGTGCCGACCTCGGGGCTCGTCCTGGCCGCCGACGGGTGAGCCGTGTACGGCAGCACGGCACAGTACGGCGACGAGGCCCAAGCCCAGAGGCCCAAGCCTGAGTCCTGAGCCCTGAGCCGTGAGCCCCGAACCCTGAGCCCCGAACCCTGAGCCCCCGAACCCGGCCTGCTGCCCCTGCCGCACCCCCCAAGGGTCATCCCGCAGTACGGGCCGCCCCCTCGTCCACCTTCAGGAGGTGGAGGCAGTACCACCCCTACAACCTGAGACGGACTCTGCTTCGGCACCTGCGGCCGATCCGCCGCGCGGGGTCCGCTCCTAGCGTGGAGCCATGACCACACCCGTCTGCACCAGCGCTTCGAACGGCATGACGCGGCCCGCTCCGTACCCGTCCTTCTCGTCGTACGTCAGGGCCCGTCAGCCGGTGCTGCTGCGCACCGCCCGGTCGCTGACCGCGAACGCGAGCGACGCGGAGGACCTGCTGCAGACGGCGCTCACCAAGACGTACGTCGCATGGGAGCGGATCGAGGACCACCGGGCGGTCGACGGGTACGTCCGCCGGGCGCTGCTGAACACCCGCACCTCGCAGTGGCGCAAGCGCAAGGTCGACGAGTTCGCGTGCGACGAGCTGCCCGAGCCGGAGCCTCAGCCCGGCGAGGCCGACCCGGCCGAGCGGCAGGCGCTGCACGACGCGATGTGGCGGGCGATCATGAAACTGCCCGCCCGGCAGCGGGCCATGGTGGTCCTCAGGTACTACGAGGACCTCAGCGAGGCCCAGACGGCGCAGATCCTCGGCGTCTCCGTGGGCACGGTGAAGTCGGCGGTGTCGCGAGCCCTCGGAAAGCTCCGGGACGACCCTGAGCTGGACGTTGTTCGATAGCGTGCCTACCTGGGGATTTGGGGTGCGCTTTAACGTGACCTGATCGATCATCGCTCCCTAGTGACATACCACGCGGTATGTGCGCAGAATCAGCGCAACCGTTACCACCGCGTAGGCAATGTCGCCGCACCTGGGAGGACGCCGTGCTGAGCACCATGCAGGACGTACCGCTGCTGATCTCGAGGATCCTGACCCACGGGTCGACGATCCACGGCACATCGCAGGTGACCACCTGGACCGGCGAGGGCGAGCCGCAGCGCCGCTCCTACGCCGAGATCGGCGCCCGCGCCGCCCAGCTCGCGCACGCCCTCCGCGACGACCTCGGGGTGGTCGGCGACGACCGGGTCGCCACCCTCGCCTGGAACAACGCGGAACACGTCGAGGCCTACTTCGCGATCCCCTCCATGGGCGCGGTCCTGCACACCCTCAACCTCCGCCTGCCTCCCGAGCAGCTCGCCTGGATCGTCAACCACGCGGCCGACAGGGTCGTGATCGCCAACGGCTCCCTGCTGCCGCTCCTCGCGCCCCTGCTCCCGCACCTGAAGACGGTCGAGCACGTCGTCGTCACCGGACCCGGCGACCGCTCCCTCCTCGCCGGCGCGAGCGCGGCCGTGCACGAGTACGAGGAGCTGCTCGCCGGGAAGCCGACCAGCTACGACTGGCCCGAGCTGGACGAGCGTCAGGCCGCCGCCATGTGCTACACCTCCGGCACCACGGGCGACCCCAAGGGCGTGGTCTACAGCCACCGTTCGGTCTACCTGCACTCCATGCAGGTCAACATGGCCCAGTCGATGGGCCTGACCGACCAGGACACCTCGCTGATCGTGGTGCCGCAGTTCCATGTGAACGCCTGGGGGCTGCCGCACGCCACCTTCATGACCGGCGTGAACATGCTGATGCCGGACCGCTTCCTCCAGCCCGCGCCGCTCGCCGAGATGATCGAGAGCGAGAAGCCGACGCACGCGGCGGCCGTCCCCACCATCTGGCAGGGCCTGCTGGCCGAGCTGACCGCCAAGCCGCGCGACGTCTCCTCCCTCACCCAGGTCACCATCGGCGGCTCGGCCTGCCCGCCGTCCCTCATGCAGGCCTTCGACGAGCTCGGCATGCGGGTCTGCCACGCCTGGGGCATGACGGAGACCTCCCCGCTCGGCACGATCGCCCGCCCGCCGGCCCACACGATCGGCACCGACCAGGAGTTCGCCTACCGCCTCACTCAGGGCCGTTTCCCGGCCGGCGTCGAGGCCCGCCTCACCGGGCCCGGCGGCGAACGCCTCCCCTGGGACGGCGAGTCGGCCGGAGAGCTGGAGGTCCGCGGCAACTGGATCGCCGGCGCGTACTACAACGGCCCCGACGCCGAGCCCCTGCGCCCCGCCGACAAGTTCAGCGAGGACGGCTGGCTGAAGACCGGTGACGTGGGCACCATCTCGCCCGACGGCTTCCTCACCCTCACCGACCGCGCCAAGGACGTCATCAAGTCCGGCGGCGAGTGGATCTCGTCGGTGGAACTGGAGAACGCCCTGATGGCCCACCCGGCCGTCGCGGAGGCCGCGGTCGTCGCCGTCCCGGACGAGAAGTGGGGCGAGCGCCCGCTGGCCACCGTCGTCCTCAAGGAGGGCGCCAGCGCCGACTTCGAGTCCCTGCGCGCCTTCCTCGCCGACGAGGGCAAGATCGCCAAATGGCAGCTCCCGGAGCGCTGGACGATCATCGAGGCGGTGCCGAAGACGAGCGTGGGCAAGTTCGACAAGAAGGTGCTGCGCAGGCAGTACGCGGAGGGGCAGCTGGACGTCACCCAGCTCTGACGGACACGGAGTAACGGAGTACGGAGTACGGAGTACGGAGTACACGGAGTACACGGAATACGAGGCTGAAGCCGGCGTCGGCCGGGCAGGGTCCGCGGAGTTTCGCGGGAGCCCTGGCCGTCGGCGCCGGCGTCGTTGTCACTGCGGGGGACGGCCGCAACCGCCGCCGCCGTGCAGCGGTGACGCCGCCGTCGCCCCGCCGCATCAGGCGCCGTACCGCTGCCGTTGTCCCCGTGGCATCAGGCGCCGTACCGCTGCCGTTGTCCCCGTGGCATCAGGCGCCGTACCGCCACCGCTGCCCCGCGGAGATCACCGTCGTACCGCCGTCGTCCCCCACCCCAGCAGCAGCCAGACCCCCGCCACCGCGACTACCCCGCCCCAGCCCCAGTGGGTGAAGGCGAGGCCCGCCAGGGCCGAGGCGGTGGCGCCGCCGGCGAAGCCCGCGACGACGTAGGCGCTGTTGGCGGTGGCCGGGGCGGAGGTGGTGGTCAGGGCAAGGGTCTGGTTGGCGACGTGGGAGGCGACCAGGGCCGCGTGGATCGTGAGCGCGGCCACGAACAGCGCCGGCATCACCTGTCCGCCCAGCCAGAACAGCGGTACGGACACGGCGGCGAGCAGATACGCGTTGCGGACCACCTTCGCGGCGCCGAACCGGTCGACCAGGCCGCCGGCGAGGGGCGCCACGACGGTGGCGGCGAGCCCGAACAGGCCGAACAGCCCGGCGGTCGCGGTGGACAGGCCGTACCTCTCGCCCGTCAGCAGCAGCGCCAGCGAGGTCCACAGGGCGCTCCAGGCACCGAACATCCCCGCCTGTCGTACGGACGCCCGCCACAGGTCGGGCGAGCGGCGCACCAGCCCCGGCATGGCCCGCAGGCCCGCGAAGAGACCGCCCTCGCGGGACCGCCGGGGCTCCACGGGCAGGGCGGCGGCGGTGAGCAGGCCGAGCCCGGCGGTGAGGACGGCCGCGCCGACGAACACCGCGCGCCAGCCGAAGGCCTGCCCGGCGAGCCCGCCCAGGACGCGCGCGGCGACGATACCGGTGAACAGCCCGGCGATGACGGCGGCGACATGGCGGGCACGGCGGTCGGCCGGCGCGCGCTCGGCGATCAGCGGTACCAGCAGCTGCGGGACGACCGTCGCCGCCGAGGCGACGAGCACGGCGGCCGCGAGCGCGCCGGTGCCGCCGGCCATGGCGCCGACGACCAGGGCCGCAGCGGTGACCAGGGACAGCGCGGCGACCAGCCGGCGACGGTTCACCCGGTCCCCGAGCGGCGCGAAGAAGAGCAGTCCGGCCGCGTAGCCGAGCTGGGCGACCGAGGCGATCCAGGCCACGGCGGAGGGCACGGAGCCGAAGTCGTGGGCGATGAGGGGGAGCAGCGGCGCCGCGAGGTAGATGTTGGCGGCCGTGACGGCGGTGCACAGGGCGATGAGCGGGAGGAACAGACGGCTGGGGATCGTGGCCGACGGTTGGCTGTGCGCGAGCTGCTGACCGGTGGCGACGGGGGACGGCATGGCGGATGCTCCTTTGCCCGAATCCTTCGAGGCGATCCTTTTGAGGCGGCCCTTGGAGGTGACCCCTTCGAGGTGACCCTTCGCGTGAGGTGACCCTTGGAGGCGACTCCAACAACCAACCAGTTGGTTGGAACACGAGGTGGAACAGTCTGGGCCGCCCGTCGATTCCCTGTCAACCAACTAGTTGGTTAGCGGCTGGCTACCATGTCCCCATGGCAACGACCAGGACGCCCCGGGACCCCGAGGCCACCAAGGCGCGGATCTTCGACGCCGCGGTCGCGGAGTTCGCCCGGTACGGCATCGCGGGCGCCCGCATCGACCGCATCGCCGCCGAGGCCAGGGCCAACAAGCAGCTCATCTACGCGTACTTCGGCAACAAGGCGGAGCTGTTCACCCGGGTCCTCGGCCGGTGCATGGTCGACCTCGCCGCCGCCGTCCCCGTCGACCCGGACGACATCGAGGGCTGGCTGGACCGCCTGATGGACTACCACGCCGCCCACCCCGAACTGCTGCGCCTCCTCTATTGGGAGGGCATCGAGTACGGCACCGCCGAACTGCCCGACGAGACCGAACGGCAGGAGCACTACGCCCTCAAGGTCGCCGCCGTCCAGGACGGCCAGGACCGCGGGGTGATCAGCGACGCGATCCCAGCCCGTGACCTGCTGTTCCTGCTGGTCGCACTCGCCAACTGGGCCACCGTCGTACCGCAGATGAGCCGCATCCTGGTGGGCGCCGAGGACGCCGACCGTGCCCGCCTGCGCGCCTCGGTCAAGGAGGCGGCACGCAGACTGATCGCGGGCCGGGAAGTCGGCGCGTCGGCTGATCGCGGGTCGGGCGGTCGAGGCGTCGGCTGATCGCGGGCCGGGCGGCGGACGCGTCGGCTGATCGCGCATCTGACGGTCGGCCCGCAGGCTGAGCCGATGTCGGCCGGTCAGTTGGTCCCGATGCGGGCGAGCAGGTCCACGATCCGGCTCTGCACCTCGGCGCTCGTGGACCGTTCCGCGAGGAAGAGCACCGTTTCGCCAGAGGCCAGCCGCGGCAGGTCGGCCTGGTCGACGGCGGCGGTGTAGACGACCAGCGGGGTCCGGTTGAGCTGCTGGTTCGCCCGCAGCCAGTCGATGATCCCGGCCCGGCCCCGGTGCACCTGCATCAGGTCCATCACCACCAGGTTCGGCCGCAGCTGCCCGGCGAGCGTGACGGCGTCCGCGTCGCTCGCCGCCCGCGCGACCTGCATCCCGCGCCGCTCCAGCGTCGCGGTCAGCGCCAGCGCGATCTCCGCGTGCTCCTCGACCAGCAGCACCCGCGGCGGGTGCTGCTCGCTGTCACGCGGCGCGAGCGCCTTCAGCAGGACGGCGGGGTCGGCACCGTACGCCGCCTCGCGCGTCGCCTGTCCGAGACCGGCCGTGACCAGCACGGGCACCTCGGCGGCCACCGCCGCCTGCCGCAGCGACTGCAACGCGGTGCGCGTGATCGGCCCGGTCAGCGGGTCCACGAACAGCGCGGCCGGGAACGCGGCGATCTGCGCGTCGACCTCCTCGCGCGAGTGCACGATCACCGGCCGGTATCCCCGGTCGCTGAGCGCCTGCTGCGTGCTGACGTCCGGCGCCGGCCACACCAGCAGCCGACGCGGGTTGTCCAGCGGCTCCGGCGGCAGTTCGTCGTCCAACGGCTGCGGACGCGGCGGATCCGCCACCTCCACGGCCCCACCCGGCCCGTCGAGCGGCTCGGGCCCCTCGGCGGCGTTCTCGTCCGGGGCGCCTATGGCGTACGAACGTCCGGCCCCCTCGGTCCCGGGAGCGAGCCGCACCTGCCCGGCCGACGACTGCCCGGGCAGCGGCTGACCGGCGAGCGAGGGCTGCGGCACGGGAGGAGCGACCTGCGGCACCCCGGCCGCGGGCGTCTGCGGTACGGCGGGCTGCTCGGCCTGCGGGTGCGGACGGGCCGTCTGCTCCGGTCGCGTGGCCGGGTCGGGCGGCGTACCCAGCTTGCGCCGCCGACCGGAGCCGCCCGGGGTGTGCGGGGCGGGGGTGCCGCCGGCGGGCTGGGGAGCCTGCGGGGCTTGCGGGGCCTGAGGAGTCCGTGGGGCTGCCGCCTGCTGCACCTGCGCGGCCTGCCGGGTGAAGGGCACGCCCTGGCCCAGCGTCCGCACGCTGATCGCCCGGCCCTGCGTGGAGTTGGGGTCCACGGGCACGGAGGCGGAGGCGGCGCTCTCGGCGGGCAGCGGCTGCGCCACGCGCGGCTGTGCGACGGCTTCGGGGGGCAGCGGGGTGCCTCCGCCCGGGGTCGTCGTCACCGGAGCGGCGGTGTCGGGTGCGGGCGCCGGGGGCGCTTCCGCGGGCAGGGGCTGACCGGGAGCGGCGGCCGGGGCGGGCACGCCGACCTGGCCGGAGGCGTTCGGCTGAGCGGGCAGCGGCTGACCGGGGGCCTGCGGCGCGGGCATCGCCTGCCCACCGTCGGCCTGAGGCTGCACCGGAGCCGGAGCCGGAGCCGGAGCCGGGGCCGGAGCCGGAGCCGGAGCCGGGGTCTGCGGCTGCGCCTGCGCCTGAGCCGATGCGGGAGTCTGAGCCGGGATCTGCGCCTGGGCCGGTACGGCACCCGGCGGAACCGGACCGGCCGCCGCGGCCGCTCCTGCTGCTCCGGTCGCTCCGGTCGCTCCGGTCGCGTCCGCCGCGGGCGGGGCCACCGCCCGGCGTCGACGGCCCGTGGGGGCGGTCGTCGGATGCGGCTGCGGCGGGGTGTGGTCGTCGGCCTGGTCATGCGGAACGGCGTCATGCCGACCGTGATCGACGAGCGCGTCGTCGGCCACGCCCTGCCCGGCCACCTGAGCCTGCCCGGGTACTTGAACCTGGCCGGGCACCTGAGCCTGCCCGGGAGTCTGAGCCTGCCCGGGCGTCTGCGCCTGTCCGGGAACCGGCATCTGTCCGGGAGCCGGCATCTGCCCCGGAACGGGAACGACCGGCTGGGCCTCCCCGGACGCCGGTACCGGCTGCCCCGACAGGGGCATCTGCCCAGGAATCGCAACCGACTGCCCGGGCACGGGCATCTGCCCCGGAACCGGAATCTGCCCCGGAATCTGCCCCGGAACCGGAACCGGAATCTGACCGGGAACCGAAACCGCACCAGCACCCGCACCCGCACCCGGAGTGGGAACAGGGGAAACCGGAATCGAAGGGGGAAGCGCGGCCGGAACGGGCTGCCCCGCAGCGGGAACCGCGACCTGCCCCACTTCCTGCGCGCCACCTCCGCCCGCTCCAGCGCCCGCACCGGCGCCCGGGTCGGTCGACCCCGTCCGGTCCGCCTCCGCCGGCGGCAGGGCGAACACGGTCCGGGGCCCCGCCTCCTGCGCGGCGGCGCGCTCCGTCGCGGCGGCGAGAGCACGCCGACGACGTCCCGTCGGCTGCCCGTTCTCCACCGAACCGGACGCCTCGCCCCCGCCCGCCGCGTCGGCGTCGTGGTCGGTGTCGGCCGGTGCCGCGGGCAGCGCGGCCGGCAGAGCCTGAGGTTCGTCGACGGCGCGCCGTGCCCGCCGACCCGTGGGAGCGGGCATGCCCTGCGGCGGAACCGTGCCGCCGAGTCCCGTGCCCGAGGCGGCGGTCCCCGCCGCGTGCTCGGCGGCCGTGACGACGGCCCCCTCGGCCACCCCCTCGACCACGGCACCCGCGGCGCCGCCCGGGCCGGCGGCCTGTTCGGCCGGCCGTCCACGCCGCCGCCCGGTCCCGCCGGAGGCATCCGTGTCGTCCACCGGCGCCGCGACCGGCGTCTCCTCGGCGGCAGCGGCCGCCCGCCTGCGACGCCGTCCGGTCGGTGCCGTGGCCTCCGCCTCGGCGCCACCGTCACCCGCGCCCGGAACCTCACCCTCCAGGAAGGCGTCCACGGAGGACCGCCGAGCCCGTCGCCGGCCCGCACCAGCCCCCGCACCGGGACCCTGCTCGTAGGCGCCCCCGTCTTCGGGAGCCGCACCGTCCTCGCCGCCGTGACCGCCGTCCGAATCCGCCGAAGCCGAAGCCGGAGCCGGAGCCAAAGCCCCTCCGTCCGACCCGGCCGGCAGCGCGAACGCCGATCCGGGCACCGCCGCCGGAGCGGCGATCGCGGTCGTCCCCGCGCCCCCGCCCAACGGCACTTCGAGGACGTAGGCGCTGCCGCTCATGCCCGGCACCTCGTGCGTCTGGAGCACACCCCCGTGCGCGCGCACGATCCCGCGCACGATCGGCTCGTGCACCGGGTCGCCACCGGCGTACGGCCCGCGCACCTCGATGCGGACGACCTCGCCGCGCTGCGCCGCCGCGACCACGACGGTGTTGTCCATGTAACCGCCGGCCGAGACGGGCGCGTTGCCGGTCGCGTCCACGCCGGCGACGTCCGCGACGAGGTGCGCCAGCGCGGTCGCGAGGAGCCGGGCGTCGACCTCGGCCTCGATGGGCGGCGCGTGCACGGCGAACTGCACCCGCCCCGGCCCCACGAGCTCCACGGCCCCGTCGACACCGGCGGCGACGACGGCGTCCAGCATCACCTTCGTCCGGTTGATCTCCGTGCCGTCCGCGTCGAGGCGCTGGTAGCCGAGGACGTTGTCGATGAGGGTGGTGATGCGGGCGTAGCCGGCCGACAGGTGGTGCAGCACCTGGTTGGCCTCCGGCCACAGCTGCCCGGCGTCGTCGGCGGCCAGCGCCGACAGCTCGCGGCGCAGTTCGTCCAGGGGGCCGCGCAGGGAACGGCCGAGCAGCGTCAGCAGCTGCTCGTGCCGGGCGGCGAGAGCCTCGTACCGGTCCTTCTCGCGCTCGCCGAGCGCCGCGTAGCGCTCCTCGCCGGCCGCGAGTTCCTCCTCGTGCTGCTCGCGCAGCTCCTCCAGCTCGGTGACGTGCTGCTGGCGCAGCGCGGTGAGGTCGGAGGCGTGCTCCTCGGAGAGCCGCTCCAGTTCCTCCGCGTGCCGCTTCTCCAGCGCTGCCTTCTCCTCGGCGAGCGTGTCGTACGGCCGCCGGTCGGTGAAGGTCATCACGGCGCCGACGAGCTGGTCCCCGTCCCGCACGGGCGCGGTCGTCAGGTCGACGGAGACCTTGTCCCCCGCCTTCGACCACAGCACCTGCCCACGCACCCGATGCTTGCGCCCCGAGCGCAGGGTGTCGGCGAGCGGCGACTCGTCGTACGGGAACGGCGAGCCGTCGGCGCGCGAGTGCAGCACCAGGGTGTGCAGCTCCTTGCCGCCCAGGTCGCTCGCCCGGTAGCCCAGTATCTGCGCGGCGGCCGGGTTGACGAGCACGATCCGCCCGTCGGTGTCGGTCCCCACCACGCCTTCTGCCGCAGCCCGCAGGATCATCTCGGTCTGCCGCTGAGACCGCGCCAGCTCCGCCTCGGTGTCGACGGTGCCCGACAGGTCGCGGACGACGAGCATGAGCAGCTCGTCGTTGGCATAGCCGTAGCTGTCGTAGGCCTGCTGGCCGTTCTCCAGGTTGGCGCTGGTGACCTCGACGGGGAACTCGCTGCCGTCCGTCCGCCGGGCGACCATCCGGGTCGGCTTGGTCCGCCCGCGCGGATCCATGTGGTCGGGCCGCCGCATGGACCCGGGGATCAGCTTGGAGTCGAACTGCGGAAGCAGGTCCAGCAGCCCCCGCCCCACCAGAGCGGTCCCCGGAGCCTCGAAGGCCTCCAGGGCGATGGTGTTCGCGTTGACGACCGTCCCGTTGGCGTTGACCAGCACCAACGCGTCGGGAAGTGCGTCGAGTATGGCTGCGAGGCGAGCAGCGCCTCGGGATGGCCTGCTGCTCACGAGTCGCTTCCTCCCTGTTACCGCACCTTGCCGACCGCTCGGGCCATCTTGCCAACCGTCCCGCAGCGTGTCACGCGAGGGAGTCTAAGGGCTCATTCCGGGCTCGGGGCCCCGGATGAGAGCGAGCTCGCACGACGAAGTGACACAGAACATGTGACCGCCTGCTCAGGCTTCGCGGGACCTTCGCGCGACGTTTACGGGACAAGTGCTTTTGCCATGCGGCATCTGTGTCCCCGCTGAGCGTGGGGTTCGGGGCCGGGCCGAACGGAACCCGGGCGACCGCCCCCGGCTCAGCGGGCGTCGTCGCGCGGCACGGGCAGCAACGGCACGAAACGGTCCCAGCGCTCGATCTCGCACCCGTTGCCGCGGTCGAAGGTCGCGTCGACGGGCCGCCCGGCCCACCAGCCGGTGACGCGCGCGGTGGCGGGCCCGCCGTACCGCATGGTGCACACACTGCCCTCCGGGACGGGCCCGAAGGTGTCCCGCCCCCACCGTGTGTTCCGCTCCACCGCCCGACAGGCCCCGGCCACGTCCGGGTGACTCCCACGCCCCGCACGGCAGGACACCTCGAACCTCCCGTCCACCCCCCGCCCCGCTCCCCGGACGATCACGACGAGCCGATCCTCCCGGTCCTCGCCCCGCACGGGCGACGGCGCGAGAGCCGTCTGTGACGGCTGGGCCATCTGTGACGGCTGGGCTACCTGTGACAGGTGGGCCGCTTGTGACGACGAGTGGGCCGTCTTTGACGGGTGGGCCCTCTGTGCCGACTGAGGCGTCTGTGACAGCTGGGCCGAAAGGGCCTGCGCCGCACCCTGCGCCGGACCGGCGACCGCCGGACTGGCGACTGCCGGACCGACGAGAACGGCGACGGCGACGGAGGCGAGAGTGGCCACGGCGGACACGCCGGCGAAGGACACGGCGGGCGCGGCGGACACGGCGGGCGCGGCGACGAGGGGCCGCCGCGGCGGGATGACCTGGACCATGCCCTGCCCAACGCCACGACACCGGCGACGTTCCGCCTCGGCAATGCCTTTGCCCTGCGGCCCGCCTGCCTAGTACCGTGGAGGCCGATTGGTGACGCAGCGCTCGCCTGTGTCATCATCTGCACGCACCACTCGCACACACGCGAGCGGCTGTGCTGGAGGCGTCGCCTAGTCCGGTCTATGGCGCCGCACTGCTAATGCGGTTTGGGCCTTAAAGCCCATCGAGGGTTCAAATCCCTCCGCCTCCGCTCTCACCGAAGCCCCGGTCCCCAGGACCGGGGCTTCGTCGTTCCCCCTCGTCCTGCCCCGATCCGGACGTTTCCGCAGGTCACAAGGGGTATACGAATCGGATTTCACATGGCGGCGGCAGTCATGTAATGTTCTTCCTGTCGCCGCGAGCGGGCCGAAAGGGCCGGGAGCGAAGACAGAAACAACAGAAAAGACAAGCACTCGTAGCTTAACGGATAGAGCATCTGACTACGGATCAGAAGGTTGCAGGTTCGAATCCTGCCGAGTGCACAGCACGTCAAAGGCCCTGTGGATCACTCCACCGGGCCTCTGGCTTTTGTGTTGACGGCAGTGGTCGACGGCAACCGTCTTTGCGTGGCGAGCGCCGCCGGGCGAACCGGGCTCTAGAGGCAGCTCAGGGCCTTACCCACCTCGTAGATGGTCGGTCGGTCTTCGGGAGCAGGGCAGAGCATCGCCTCGATCACCTCGCCCAGCTCACCGCCCGCTTTGACGGGGCGGCGTCTGCCGTTGGCCACGGCCTCCCTCTGGACGGGGCGTGGAGCGTCGTCCGGGTACTCGACGGCCCGCCAACCGGTGGCCGAGATGAGCAGGGAGGCGCCGAGGGCGTAGATGTCGGCTTCCGGCGTGGGCTCGGCCTCACCAGTGGCGAGTACGCTGCGCGCGATCTCCGGCGCCTCGTAGTGGACGAGGCAGCCGCGGAACGGGAAGTCGTACCCCTCGGGGACGTGCCCACCTCGGGCTAGAGCCAGATCGATGAGATGCGTCCGCTCCGGCCCGACGATGAAGTGGGCGGGCTGTACGTCGCCGTGGGCCCAACCCTTGGCGTGCAGTTCGGCCAGCGCCTCGACACAGCCCAGTGCCACGCTGGAGTGCGGTGCGACGGACAAGTCTTTGCTACGGCAGGGCTCCCACAGGCGGTACAGGTCCGGCCCTTGATGCCACGGCTGGAAGTTCCACGTCCCGTGCTCCCATTCCCCGTACGCGAAGTCGTCGCATCCGAGGCGATGCAGCACGGCACCCTCGCGTGCGGGCGCGAGGGCGGTCCAGGGCTGGGCGGGCCAGTCGGCCGTAGCCTCGATCGGATAGCCGACCTTGACGGCGTAGTGACCTCGATGGCTCTGCACCTCCCAGACCATGGAGCCCCGGCGGTTCAGGACGAGGCGCTGAGACGTGGGCACGAGGGCGTCGAGCACCACGATCGGCAGTTCAGAGGGTGAGCCGGACAACGTCTGTCTCCTTCCGAGCGAACGCGGCCGGCCACGGGTCGAGGCCGGCCGCGTTCGCTGCTGTCTGTGCTACGCCTGGCCGTACGGGCGGCCGCAGTCGGAGTCGCACTGGGCGAGGTTCGTGCCGTCCACGGTCCACAGGTCGTCGAAGACCATGAAGCCCGCAGTCTTCATGGCCCGTGCCGAAGCGGTGACCTGCTTCGGATCACGGGCGCCACCACCGGGCTTCGGGTTGTGGTGCAGGAAGCGGCCCGCGTACCGCTCGCACAGCTCGGCGTACTCCTTCGTGTGCAGGATGAGCGCGTGAAGGCCCAGGTCCACGTCGTCCGACGGGACCATGGGGACGATCGCGGTGGCTGCGGTGACCACGAAGGCCAGCGCCTGGTCCGCGATCCGCTCGGCACGCTCGGGTGACTGCCCGTTGTGGACGACCACGAAGTGGGCGAGGCTCTGGAACAGCTCCTCGCCGGCCACCGCGCGGCCGGTCTTCTGGTCGTTCGCCGTTGCCGTCATGCGAGTACTCCCTTTTTGGGTAGTGGAGCGTGGCACTTTCAGGGTTGGGAGGCCGCCCCGAACGGGCGTGGGGGAAACCAGGGAATGAGCACCCGCCTGGGGCGGCCGGTCTACTGGCCGACAGCGAGAGCCATGCCGATCACCAGGCCGCACGACCCGCTGATCATGATGATGAAGAGGACTCCCGCGTATCGGCCGATGGCGCAGATCACAGGCCGTCCCTGCTGTTGCCGTTCTTGATGGCCAGGCGTGCGCTCAGTTTCTCCCGAGCACTCGGCTGCACCACCTTGTCCGGCATGGCATCCCACTCCCGGCCGCCGCCGATGGGCCGTATCTGCACTCGGCCGCCGAGCTCACCCATGACGATGCCGATGCGTCCCTTGGCGGTGTCCTTCGCCAGTTCACCGATGCCTGGTCTGGTCTGCTGGTTGCTCGCCATGCAAGGGAGGCATCGCGATCGGAAGGCCGTCGGTAGAAGGTCAGGCTGATTACCCAACCTGGGTAACATCGCGGGAAGTAGAGAACCAGCGACGTTGCGTAGCCCTCGCAGTGTGGGAGCTTGCCGATGCCCGACCCGGACCGGCCGCAGGAACTGCCGGCCAGGCTGCTCACCGATCCGGAGATGATCGATGCGTGTCGGGTCCGGGACTTCGCCAGAGTCTTCCGGCTGCTGAAGGTCAGGGCGGGCATCTACCCCTCGATGATCGCCCGGCGTTGTGACCTGACGCCGAGCCGTGTGGGCGAAGTCATCGCAGGCCGACGCCACTTGCGGCACATGGACGTCATCGAGCGAATCTCAGACGGCTTGCGCATCCCAGGAGGCATGCTCGGGCTCGCCCGCCGGGCGTGGGAGACGCCCCAGGCTCTCGTGGTCGACGAGCGCGAGGCGCCCCAGATATCGGAGCCGGAGCAGCAGGCCCCCGCGTCGCTGCCAGGTCCCGATGTGGACAGCATCTTGGCGCTGGCCACGCGAACCAGCTTGAACAAGGCCACTCTTGAAGCTTTTCGCTCCTCCATCGAGGACTACTGGCGACGAGACGACCAGCACGGCGGAGAAGCACTGCGGCCTGCCATTGTCGGCCAGCTCCGTTATGTCGTCGGACTCTTGAAGGAGAGCCGACCGCCGTCCATCCAGAACGGCCTGTATGGCATCGCGGCCGAGCTGGCCCGCCTGACTGGCTGGACCTACTTCGACGCCCGCCAGTACAACCAAGCCCGCGCGTACTTCACCGAGGCCTTGCACCTGGCGAAGGAGATCGACGACCGGCAGTTCATGGCCAACGTCCTCGCCTGCATGAGCTTGCAGGCGACCTACCAGGACAAGCCAGCGGACTCATTGGCACTCGTCACCGCCGCCCAGGACCAGGCTCGGTCAGCACTCGGCAGTACGCCGCGCGTCATGTCGATGCTGGCCATGCGGGAAGCATTCGCCCATGCCACCCTCGGCAACCGTGATGACACGCACCGGGCGATCGGGGAAGCACACAGCCAATTCGAGCAGATCGGGGCGAGCGATCCGGACCCCTCATGGGTGACCTACTTCGATGAGCCGAAGCTCATCGTGGACACGGGCATCGCCCATGGCCGACTGGGCGAAGCGGCAACCGCCGAACCTTTGATCGCCGATGCCCTGCGGCGGGAGCAGCAGACGAACCAGCGAGGCCGCGCGTTTCACTCGTTCTGGCTGGCTCGTACACAGCTTGACCAGGGCAAGCTTGACCAGGCGTGCCATACCGCCACGCCAAGCCCTTGAGCCCGCATCGGCGGTGGCCTCGGAGCGTGTATCAGGGCATCTCAGGGAGTTCTACGACCAGTTGGCCCCACACAGGCAGGAGCCCGTAGCCCTTGCCTTCGAGGCGCGGCTACGGGAACTCCTCCCGCCGGTCAGCGGATCGCTTCGTCCATGAGCAGGTAGAGCAGGCCGACGAGAGATCCACTACTCACGACCTCGCGGCGGTCTATCATCCCGCGTACCTCCGAGAGGGGGATCCACTCGATGCGGTCGGACTCGTTCTTCTCCGTGGGCGGACCGGCGTACGTGGCGCCGTCGATGCGGAAGACGTGGTGCTGCGAGTCGGTGATGCCGTTCGCCGGCTCGGCATAGATCAGGGGCTTGATGGGGCCGGGGCGCCAGCCGGTTTCTTCCAGGACTTCGCGGGCTGCCGCTTCCTCCGGCGTCTCGCCGTCCTCGACCAGGCCCATGGGCAGCTCCCAGGCCCATGAGTCCGTGATGAAGCGGTGCCGCCACATCATCAGGACCTCTTGGCGCTCGTTGACCACGGCGGCAACGGCCAGGTGCCGGAGGCGGACGACGTGGTACTCCCACCTGCGCCCGTCAGGCTGCTGGACGTCGACCAGACACAGATTCACCCACTTGTTCGTGTAGACCTGTCGCTCACCGTGGGTCTTCCACTCCATACCTGCGGCCCCTCTCGATCGGTCTCCAGGGTCTCAGACCGGCTGGAAGGGGGGCGCAGGTTCGGTCCTTTTTACGTCACTCTGACGAGATGTCCAGTGCGGGCAATGCTTCCAATTGGAAGCGGCCGAGTGCCAGGACGTGGAGTTCAGTGAGTAGCGACCTGTCGTCGAGCCGACGGGCTGACGAGTCAGCAGGAGGCCCGGGGCCGAGGCTTGGGCGCAGTTGCGCAGTGTCTGCTACAGGCAGTGGTGGCGGGCAGTGGGCGTTGGTCGGCCACTGCCCGTCTGCGCATGGTGTGTCGCTGTCAGTCCTTGGTCTGTGTGGCCGGATGCGACGTGTGCCGGCCGTGGTCGGCCCTGGGGGCGGGGGTCCGGTGGGTCGCCGCTCGGGCGGCCCCTTCGTCCAACGTCAGGAAGAGCACGGCGAACAGCAGCAGGGCCGTGCCGGTGAGGACGACCGCGTTGGGCCGCTCGTCGAAGACCAGGACGCCGATGACCGCCGCGGTGAGTGGCTCGACCAGGGCGACCACGGAGGCGGTGGTCGCCCGTACGGCTCCGAGGCCGACGAAGAACAACGTGTACGCCAGCGCCGTCGGCACCGCTCCCACGTAGAGGATCAGGCCGAGGGTCCAGGCCGCACGCTCCATGTCGGGCAGCAGGCCCTCCAGCAGAGCCATCGGCAGAAGGCAGACTGTGCCCACCGCGAAGCCGGTCACCGTCGCTTCGAACGCGCCACCGGCGTTCTTCCGGCCGGTGAAGCGGCCCAGCAGCGTTACGCCCGCGTAGCCGGCTGCGGAGAGCAGCGCGTACCCGATGCCCAGGAGGGGAGCCGGGCCGGTGCTCCCGTCCGCGCCGCCCATCAGCAGCACCAGGCCGATGACGCCGCTCACCACGGCGGCGGTTCCGGCGGCGCCGGTGCGCTCGCCCAGGGTGAGCCGGGCTCCGACGGCGACCAGTACGGGGCCCGAGCCCAGGGTCACCACCGTGGCTACGGTCAGTCCGGCCTGTTGCACGGAGGCGAAGTAGGCCGTCTGGTACACGGCCAGCCCCAAGCCTGTGACCAGGGCTCGCCGTGGGTTCGCCGCGTAGGTTGCGCGCAGCGAGAGCGCCGTCTCCGGCCGCCGGGTCCGCCGTACCAGATGAGCGGTCAGGAGTAGTCCGAGTCCGGTCAGGAATCGCCAGAAGGAAACGGAGACGGGGCCGATCCCGCCGACGTCGTACAGTTCGGCGGCTACAGCACCGCCAGTGCCCCACGCTGTGGCCGCAATCGCGACGTAGAGAACACCCTGCCGAACGGACAGGGCAGAAGAGGACTGCAACTGAGGTCTCCTCGAGTGGTTGCCGGCACGATCTCTTCCGTGGGCAACCCACACAGCCATCCCGGCACCTCGGGATGGCTCTGCACGACTGCCCGCCTCAAGCGGCGGGCGGCGGAGGCGTCAGAAACAGCTGCATGTGATCACGCTACCCGGCAACGGGGCAGGCGTCCCGGAACAGGTCGCGAGCGGCCGGCCACCTTGCGGATCTTCCCCTTGGTCTCCGGGGAAGGGTTCGGCTTTTCCATCACTCCACCTCGTCTCCCGGGGCTGCGTCTCGTCGCCTTGTGCGAGGAGGCGCCCCCTCTCGGAGATGAGGCCCGGTCAGGCTGGCGGCCCCCGGTGGATTGATCACCGGCTGTGGGTGAGGGCGCTCGGGGTCTGGCGGCCGACGATGGCGGGGGCCTCCTGGACGAGGGTGTCGTCGGTGAGGGCTTCGACCATGAACAGGGCGAAGTCGACGCGGCGGGTGAGGTTGCTGGAGAGGACGGGGTCGCCGACGTGCCGGCTCCAGACGGGGAGGCCCTGGCTCTCGCCCTCCTCCAGGCTGCTGCCGCGTACGACGGTCCAGCGGGTGTCGCTGGCGAAGACGCGGCGGCAGGCCTCCACCTGGTCGTCTATCTCGACGGCGCGGACGAGCCTGCCCAGCACGGCGGCGATCCGCAGGGCCGCCCGGAACGTCCACGAGTACCTGTCCTTGCCGTCGCGGGTGATGTGCCAGCCGCAGGAGAAGATCAGGCGGGCGCCCGGCCGGGCGTGGTCGAGCACCGCCTGGGCCGTGCCCGACGCGTACTGCCGCACGCCCCAGGGCACCAGCACCGTCAGCACCCCGTCGCACCCGGCGACCGCCCGCCGGATCACCTCCGGGTCGTCGGTGGGTCCGGGGACGACGGTGATCCGGCCCTCGAACGCGGCCAGTTTCGGCACGCTGCGCTCGCGGCACACCCCGACCACCTCGTAGCCGCGGTCCAGCGCGTGCCGGACCATGTACTGCCCGAGCTTCCCCGAAGCCCCGATGACGCAGACCTTCCTGATGTGATCCGTGCCCATGGCGCAGCCCTTCGCCGGAATGTCCACCTTATGTTGTAAGGCAAGCTAGCCTTATGCTGTAAGGCGGTCAAGGGAAGGGAAAGGAGCAGTCCGTGAGCGAGGGAGGCAAGGGGGGACGGCGGCGGGCGTCGGCGCGTATCCCGCTCAGTCGTGAGCGGGTGATCCGTACGGCGGTGGCGGTGGCGGACGCCAAGGGGACGGCCGCGCTGACCATGCGGGCCATCGCCGAACCCCTCGGTGTCGAGGCGATGTCGCTCTACCACCACGTCGCGGGCCGGGAGGAGATCCTCGACGGCATGGTGGACGCGGTGTTCGCCGAGATCGACCTGCCACCGCGCGACACGGACTGGAAGAGCGCCATGCGCCACCGGGCGGAGTCCGCCCGTGCCGCGCTCCGGCGCCATCCCTGGGCCGTCGGCCTCATGGACTCCCGCAGCCGGCCCGGCCCCGCGACCCTGCGCCACCACGACGCCGTCCTCGGCGCCCTGCGCACCGGAGGGTTCTCCGTCCCCATGGCCGCGCACGCCTTCTCGCTCGTCGACAGCTACCTGTACGGCTTCGTGCTCCAGGAGCTGAGCCTGCCGTTCGCCAACTCCGCGGAGCTGGACGAGGTCGCGGGCGCCATGCTGCGCGACATGCCCGCCGACGCCTATCCCCACCTCACCGAGCTCGCCGTCGAGCACGCGCTCAAGCCCGGTTACGACTACGCCGACGAGTTCGAGTTCGGCCTCGGCCTCATCCTCGACGCCCTGCGTCCGGACGAGGTCTGATGGCCGGTACCTGGGAGCGCCTTCGAGGGCTCGCGGCCGTGCTCGCCGGGTCCGAGGGGGCGGGCCTGGGCCGTCAGGCGGGGTTCTCGTCGGTGCGGAGTTCCTCGCGGTAGGCGCGGGCCAGGGTCGTCGCGCGGGTGAACCAGTCCGTCAGGACGGCCCGCTCCTCGGGGGAGTAATCGGCGAAGAGGGCGCCCAGGCGGTCGTAGTAGGGCTGGTAGAGGGCGTAGGCGCGGGCCACGGCGTCGGGTACGGCGGCCACGCGGACGCGTCGGCGGTCCTGGGGGTCGGGGCGGCGGGTGACGTAGCCGGCGCGTTCGAGGCGGTTGAGGATGCCGGTCACCGCGCCCGTGGTGACGTGCACGCGGGTCGCGAGGTCACCCGCGGTCAGGAGGTTCTCGCCGGCCTGGAGGACGTAGGCGAAGCAGGTCAGGTCGGTGACGTTCAGGCCCAGGCGCTGGGCCATCTCCTGCTGGCCGAGCAGATGGGTCGCGATGAGGTCGTCCATCGCCGCGATCGCTTCTGCGGGGGTGGCGGCGGGACGGGGCGGCGGCTGGGCGGTCATCGCGGGGTGCTCTCTCCTCGGTACGGATCCCCTGCCGGACGGCGCCGGGTTTCCGTCGGTTCTTCTTCGTCCTGCTGGGTCCTTGTTATCTGCTTTCCTCTTCTCTTACCTTGTAAGAGGTTTGGTTCATCAACCTCTTAGGCTGTGAGGGATTCGGATGGCGCTGTACGACGAGGGGCACACGGTCGCCGGCTGGACCGGCGTGGGCATCGTGGCGGTCGGGGGGTCCGTGGCGGGGGTGGGGGTGTGCACCGGCTCCGCCGCGCTGGTGGCCGGGGGGCTCGCGATCGTCGTCCTGGCGGGACTGGTCACCTGGGCGCTGCACCTGGCCGGGTGGGGCAAGCCGCCCGGGGTGCGGCCGCGGGCCGAGTGGGGGATGGGGGTGCGGGACC
>NZ_BQUN01000103.1:26739-57439 GCF_026008495.1 Streptomyces sp. A012304 | reverse complement strand
GGGGGCGTTGTCAGTGGTGGGGGCTAGCGTTGTGGGAGATGGCACGGGCATGGAAGTGCGCGGGGCTGCGGTGGTCGCCGCAGGGTCCCGTGCTGATGTGGGACGGGGGGCGTCGTAGCGCGCTGTCCTGGGGGAAGTGGGTGGCCTTCGGGGTCGCGGAGGGGGGTGTTCGGGAATGTGTCGGGGCTCGGGGGAATGCGTGTCCGCGGCGGGTGGCGGTGCCGGGGCGCAGTACGGGGGCCCGGTGCGAGGAGTGCGCGCGGCTGGACCGGGCGCACTCCGTCGCGGCCGACGGGATCGCCGACGACCCTCGCCCCTACCGCGTCTACCTGGCGTGGTTCGGGCCCGGCATGACGAAGGTCGGGATCACGGCGGTCGAGCGGGGGTCGGCCCGGCTGCTGGAGCAGGGGGCGGTCTGCTTCAGCCGGCTCGGCACGGGCCCGCTGATGGCCGCCCGGCGGGCGGAGGAGCTGTTGCGCGCCGCCCTGGGCGTGCCCGACCGGATCCCGTACGGCGACAAGCGCGCGGTACGGGCCTCGCTGCCCGAGGGGGAGGAGGAGCGGGCCCGGGAGATACGGGAGTTGCATGCCCGTGCGGTGGCGCTCGGCGGCTGGCCGGAGTCGCTGGCGCCGGAGCCCTTCCGGGCCGTCGACCACCTGGACGTGTTCGGGCTGGCCGGGGCGCCCGCCGCCGTGGGGGAGGTGAGCGAGCTGGTCGCCGGGGGCGCGGTGAGCGGGGAGCTGGTGGCGGCCGCCGGGCCCGATCTGCATCTGGCGACCGGGGAAGGGGTGGTGGTGCTCGACACGCGGTTGATGAGGGGGTGGGAACTGGTGCCGATGCCGACGGAGGACGTCCAGCACACCTCGCCGGGTGGCGTTCCGCGCGCCTCGTCGGCGCAGGTGAGTTTTCCCGTACGGGAGTTCAGGAAGGAGGCCGCTCATCTTCAGGACGGGTTGTTCTGAGGGAGCCCGGTCCCCATGACAGGTTCCCCAAAGCCGCCCCAACGCGGAATCAGGGATTCCAGGTGATCGTCGCGCGGAGCGGAACGGTACACATGGCCGTGTGAACGCCATGGTCACGGGGCTTGTTGAGAACTCCCTGTGTGTTTCTCAGGAAAATCACAGACGGCGGAAAGGGTGCTCTCAGAGGGCCCCGACAAGGTGTGTTCCATGACCACGACCTCGCCCCAGGGGCGCACCGAACTGCTGAGGCCGGACGGGAGCCCCGTCCGAGTGCTTGTGGTGGACGACGAGCTGTCGATCACCGAACTGCTGTCCATGGCCCTGCGTTACGAGGGATGGCAGATCCGGAGTGCGGGGGACGGCACCGGTGCCGTCCAGACGGCGCGGGATTTCCGGCCCGACGCCGTCGTCCTGGACATGATGCTGCCCGACATGGACGGGCTGACCGTCCTCGGACGGCTTCGGCGGGAACTGCCGGACGTGCCGGTGCTGTTCCTCACCGCCAAGGACGCCGTCGAGGACCGTATCGCGGGCCTGACCGCCGGCGGGGACGACTACGTCACCAAGCCGTTCTCCCTGGAGGAGGTCGTCGCCCGGCTGCGCGGGCTGATCCGCCGCTCCGGTGCGGCCGACCGCCGGTCCGACTCCGTGCTCGTCGTCGGTGACCTCACCCTCGACGAGGACAGCCACGAGGTCTCGCGCGCCGGTGAGAACATCCACCTCACCGCCACCGAGTTCGAGCTGCTGCGCTTCCTGATGCGCAACCCGCGGCGCGTGCTCAGCAAGGCCCAGATCCTCGACCGGGTGTGGTCCTACGACTTCGGCGGCCAGGCCAATGTGGTCGAGCTGTACATCTCCTACCTGCGGCGCAAGATCGACGCGGGGCGGGAGCCGATGATCCACACCCGGCGCGGCGCCGGGTACCTGATCAAGCCCGCGGCGTCATGAGCGGACGACGACGGCCGCGTCCGCAGCGGAGACGAGCGGCACAGCCGCGCACCCTGCGGGCACGGCTCGTCGTCGCGTCCGTGGTGCTGATCGCCGTGGTCTGCGCGGTGATCGGCACGGTCACCACGCTCGCGCTGCGGTCCCACCTGTACCAGCAGCTCGACGGCAAGCTGAAGGACGTCGCGGCCCGGGCGTCCGCGATGCCGCCGGGCGGCATCAAGGACGGCCAGCCCGACCAGGACGCCACCGGATCCACCGGATCCACCGGGTCCACCGGGTCCACCGGGTCCACCGGGTCCACCGGGTCCACCGGGTCCACCGGGTCCACCGGATCCACCGGGTCCACCGGGTCCGGCGGATCCATCGGCGACTCGACCACCATCAATCTCAAGGACTTCGTCACGCGCGGTCCGGCCCAGCCGCAGGGCACGCTGATCGCGAAGGTCGTGAACGGCACGATCACCGACGCCCGGGTGGGCGAGAAGGACTCCTCCAGCACCGACATCAGCGGCATGGTGGCCAAGCCCCTCAGCGAGGCGCAGCTGGCCGCCCTCGACGACGTCGGCCAGGACCACCGGAAGCACAGCGTCGAGATTCCCGGTCTGGGCGACTACCGCGTGGTCTACGTCTCCGGGGACAAGGGCTCCTACTACGTCGCCGTCCCCACCAAGGACACCGACAACACCATCACCACCCTCGTCCTCGTCGAGGTGAGCGTCACCGCCGCCGGGCTGGTCGCGGCCGCCATCGCCGGGTACGTCCTGGTGGGTGTCGCCACCCGGCCGCTGCGCAAGGTCGCCGCCACCGCCACCCGGGTCTCGGAGCTGCCCCTGCACACCGGCGAGGTCAACCTCAGCGAGCGCGTCCCGGAGTCCGAGACCGACCCGCACACCGAGGTCGGCCAGGTCGGCGCCGCGCTCAACCGGATGCTGGACCATGTCCACGGCGCCCTGCACGCCCGCCAGCAGAGCGAGGTGCGGGTACGGCAGTTCGTCGCCGACGCCAGCCATGAACTCCGCACACCCCTCGCCTCCATCCGCGGGTACGCCGAGCTGACCCGGCGTGGACGCGAGCAGGTCGGGCCCGACACCCGGCACGCACTCGGCCGCATCGAGTCCGAGGCCGGCCGGATGACCCTGCTCGTGGAGGATCTGCTGCTGCTCGCCCGCCTGGACGCGGGCCGGCCGTTGCGGTTCGAGCAGACCGACCTCGTACCGCTGGTCGTCGACACCGTCAGCGACGCCCGCGCGGCCGGGCCGGACCACGTGTGGCGGCTGGAGCTGCCCGACGAACCGGCGCTCGTGTCGGCGGACGCGGCCCGTCTGCAACAGGTGCTGGTCAACCTCCTCGCCAACGCGCGCACCCACACCCCGTCCGGCACGACCGTCACCGCACGGGTGCGGCGGCGCGGGCCGTGGCTGTGCGTGGACGTCCAGGACAACGGCCAGGGCATCCCGGCTCAGCTGCTTCCGCACGTCTTCGAACGGTTCGCCCGCGGCGACTCCGCGCGCTCCCGCGCCACCGGCTCCACCGGCCTCGGCCTCGCCATCGTGCAGGCCGTGGCGACCGCGCACGGCGGCGCGGTGACCGTGGACAGCGTGCCCGGGCAGACCGTGTTCACCGTGCACCTGCCCGCGCTCGGCCCCGCCGTGCCCGAGCCGGCGCCCGAAACGAACCGGCAACGGGACTCACAGGTCGAGCACAGCGCCGGCACATGGGCACAACAGGGCGCCTGAGGAAAGTCGAGTCATGCGAACCGACTCTTCTCCCGGCACTCTGCCGGCGCGGGAGCACCTCCCGGCCGCCACAGCCGGTACGCCTGTCCTGGACGTAGTGATCCCCGTCTACAACGAGGAGAAGGACCTCCAGCCGTGCGTCGTCAGACTGCACGACCACCTCACCCGGACGTTCCCGTACCCGTTCCGCATCACGATCGCGGACAACGCGTCGACGGACACCACCGCCGATGTGTCGCGGCTGCTGGAGACGCGGATCCCGGAGGTGAGGTCCTTCCGGCTGGAGCAGAAGGGCCGCGGCCGGGCGCTGCGGACCGTCTGGTCGGCCTCGGAGGCCCCGATCCTCGCCTATATGGACGTGGACCTGTCCACCGACCTCAACGCGCTGCTGCCGCTGGTGGCGCCGCTGATCTCCGGCCACTCCGACCTGGCGATCGGCTCCCGCCTGGCCCGCAGCTCGCGGGTGGTGCGCGGCCCCAAGCGGGAGTTCGTCTCCCGCTCCTACAACCTGATCCTGCGCGGCTCGCTCCAGGCCCGCTTCACCGACGCCCAGTGCGGATTCAAGGCGATCCGGCGTGACGTCGCACAAGTTCTGCTCCCCCTGGTGGAAGACACCGGCTGGTTCTTCGACACTGAGATGCTGGTGCTCGCCGAACGAGCCGGTCTCCGCATCCACGAGGTGCCGGTCGACTGGGTCGACGACCCGGACTCCACGGTGCACATCGTGAAGACGGCGACCGATGACCTGAAGGGGGTGTGGCGCGTAGGGAAGGCGCTGGCCACCGGTTCGCTTCCGCTGGACCGGCTGACCAGGCCGTTCGGCGACGATCCCCGCGACCGCGAGATCATGGACGTACCCAAGGGCCTGGCCCGACAGCTCGTCGGCTTCTGTGTGGTCGGTGGCTTGTCCACCCTCTTCTATCTGCTGCTGTACAGCGGCTTCCGGCAGTTCTCCGGCTCCCAGACCGCCAACGCGCTCGCCCTGCTGGTCTCGGCGATCGCCAACACCGCCGCCAACCGCCGTCTCACCTTCGGGGTGCGCGGCCGCGGCGGAGCCGTCCGCCACCAGGCACAGGGCCTGGTCGTCTTCGGCATCGGCCTGGCGCTGACCAGCGGGTCGCTCGTCGCGCTGAACGCGGCGACCTCCGATCCCGCGCACTCCACCGAGCTGGCCGTCCTCATCGCGGCCAACCTCGCGGCGACCGTCCTGCGCTTCCTGCTCTTCCGCGTCTGGGTCTTCCCGGACCGGCGGGAGGCCGACGACTCCCCCACCACGGCGTCCTCAGCGACGTATCCGACGACCGCGCCGGCCGCCCCGCTGCCGCGACGCGGTGGCACCGCCCCCCACGGGACGGCCGAGTTCCGCGCCGGCGAAGCCGCGGACGGCGCCTGGAGGGACGCCACCATGCGCGTGCAGCCGGTGCGCCCCCACGACACCGACCCGGGGGACGCCCGATGACCACCAACCTCGACCCGATGACGGCGCCCCTTCAGGCCGACCCGGCCGATACGCCGCGGCAGCCGTCCGCCCCGACTCCCGGCGGTGAGCCCGAGCAGGCGTCCGCCCCGGCCCCCGCCGCCGGTGAGCCCGAGCAGCCCTTCGTCCGCAGACTGTGGCGCGGCCGGCCCGAGGACCCCCGCTGGGCACGCCCGGCCTTCCTCGGCCTGCTGGCCGCCACCTTCCTCCTGTACCTCTACGACCTCAGCGCCTCCGGCTACGCCAACTCCTTCTACTCGGCGGCCGTCCAGGCCGGCAGCGAGAGCTGGAAGGCCTTCTTCTTCGGCTCGCTGGACTCGGGGAACGCCATCACCGTCGACAAGCCGCCGGCCGCGCTGTGGCCGATGGCGCTGTCGGTGCGGATCTTCGGACTGAGCTCCTGGGCGATCCTGCTGCCCGAGGTCCTCATGGGCGTCGGCACGGTGGCCGTGGTCTACGCGGCCGTGCGCCGCCGGTTCAGCCCCGCGGCCGGTCTGATCTCCGGCGCGGTGCTCGCGCTCACGCCCGTCGCGGCGCTGATGTTCCGGTTCAACAACCCGGACGCGATGCTGGCGCTGCTGATGGCCGTCGCCTGCTACCTCGTCATCCGGGCGCTGGCGGACGGCCGGACGAAGTGGCTGGTGTGGGCGGGTGTCGCGATCGGCTTCGCCTTCCTCGCCAAGACCCTCCAGGCCTTCCTGATCCTGCCGCCGCTGGCCATCGTGTACGCGGTGTGCGCGCCGGTGTCGGTGAAGAGGCGCTTCGGGCAGCTGGCCCTGGCGACGGTCGCGCTGGTCGTCTCCGGCGGCTGGTGGGTGGCGATCGTGGAGCTGTGGCCGGCGTCCTCCCGCCCGTACATCGGCGGCTCGCAGAACAACAGCTTCCTGGAGCTGACCTTCGGCTACAACGGCCTCGGCCGTCTGAACGGCGAGGAGACCGGCAGCGTCGGCGGTGGCGGCGGAGGCGGCAACTGGGGCGAGACCGGCTGGGACCGCCTGTTCGGCTCCAGCATCGGCGGCCAGATCTCCTGGCTGATCCCCGCCGCGCTGATCCTGCTCGTCGCGGGCCTGGTGGCCACGCGCGGGGCCGGGCGCACATCGGTGACCCGCGGTTCCTTCCTGGTCTGGGGCGGCGCGCTGCTGATCACCATGGTGGTCTTCAGCTACATGCAGGGCATCTTCCACGAGTACTACACCGTGGCCCTCGCCCCCTATGTCGCGCCGCTGGTCGGCATGGGCGCGGCGCTGCTGTGGGAACAGCGGGGGAAGGTGTGGGCGTCGCTGACCCTGGCGGGCGCGATGACGGCCACGGCGGCCTGGGGATACGTCCTCCTCAACCGCTCCTCCGACTATCTGCCGTGGCTGAAGTGGCTGGTGCTGGTGGGCGGTCTGGCCGCCGCGCTCGGCCTGATCTTCGTGGGCGGGCTGGGGCGTCGGCCGGCCCTGGGCGTCGCCGGGGTGGGCCTCGTCGCCGCGCTGGCCGGTCCGACGGCGTACACCCTCACCACGGTGAGCGAGGGCCACACCGGCTCGATCGTCACCGCGGGTCCGACGGTCGCGGGCGGCCGTGGCGGTCCCGGCGGTGGCGGCGGCTTCCCGGGCGGCGGCCCGAACCAGCAGGGTCAGCAGGGACAGAACCAGCAGGGACAGCAGAACGGCAACGGCTTCCCCGGCGGCGGTATGCCGGGCCAGCAGAACGGCACCGGCGGCACGCGGAACCAGCAGCAGGGCGGTCCCGGCGGGGGCATGGGTGACGGCGGCGGCGGCGGCATGGGCGGCCTGCTCAACGGCGCGAGCGTCACCGACGAGGCCAAGAAGCTGCTGGAGACCGACGCGGACGACTACACCTGGGTCGCGGCGGCCATCGGTGCCCAGAACGCGGCGAGCTACCAGCTCTCCACGGGCGAGCCGGTGATGGCGATCGGCGGCTTCAACGGCACCGATCCGTCCCCGACGCCGGCCCAGTTCAAGAAGTACGTGGCGGACGGCAAGATCCACTACTTCGTCTCGGGTGGCACCGGCGGCGGCATGGGCGGCAGCGGCAACGGCACGTCCGCGCAGATCACCTCCTGGGTCCAGGCCAACTTCAAGCAGGTCACGGTCGGTTCCGCGACCTTCTACGACCTGACGCAGAAGGTGAGCGGCTGAGGATCCGGCTGACGGTTCCCTGACGACAGAAGCGGTGGCCCCCAAGGGCCACCGCCTCTCTATTCCTGCGGGGCGAGCCGTGCCGGGAAGCCGCCAGTGGCGACCGGACCCCAGCGGTCGGGGGTGATCCGGATGATCGACTTGTTCTGCCTGACCATCGCCTCCCGGTACTCGTCCCAGTCCGGGTGCTCGCCGGCGATGTTGCGGTAGTACTCCACCAGCGGCTCGACGGAGTCGGGTGCGTCGAGCACCTCGGCGGTGCCGTCGATCTGGACCCACGGCCCGTTCCAGTCGTCGCTGAGGACGATGACGCTGACCCGCTCGTCCCGCTTGGCGTTGCGCGTCTTGGCCCGCTCCGGGTACGTGGACACCACGATCCGGCCCGAGTCGTCGACCCCGCAGGTCAGCGGCGACCCCTGGGGGCTGCCGTCGGCGCGCCGGGTGAGCAGGATCGCGCGGTGGCGGGGGCGGACGAAGTCCAGCAGCTCGTCGAGGCTGACGGAGGTGTTGGTCGCGATGTTCGATGCCATGCCCGCAGCCTAGGGGCAACACCTCGGCCGGAGGCCGAGCCTGGCTGTCCCTGGTGGTGCTACGCCTGGGGCAGGGACTCGCCCCGCACCGCCTGGATGTCCAGCTCGACCTTCAGCGTGGTGCCGATGGCGGCGATGCCCGCCTGGACGACCTGGTTGTAGTTCATGGCGAAGTCCTCGCGGTGCAGCTCGGCCGTCGCGCGGAAGGCGGCGCGGGTGCCGCCCCAGGGGTCGGCGCCGGTGCCGAGGTAAGCCAGGTCCAGGTCGACGGGGCGCACGACGCCGCGCAGGCACAGGTCGCCGTGGACGGTCCAGCGGTCCGGGCCCGCCGCCGTCAGGCCGGTCGAACGGTAGGTGATCTCCGGGTGGGCCGCGACGTCCAGGAAGTCCGCGGAGCGCAGATGGGTGTCGCGCATGCCGTTGCCGGTGTCGATGGACGCGGCCCGGATCACCGCCTCCACCCGGGACTTGGTGACGTCGTCCGGGGCGATCTCGACGCTCGCCGAGAACTCCGTGAACCGGCCCCGCACGCTGGAGATGCCCAGGTGCTGGGCGACCGCGCCGACCGTGGAGTGCGCCGGGTCGACGGTCCACGGGCCGGGCGGCGGCAGCTCGGTGCCGCCCTGCCGGGCCAGGGTGACCGTGCCGATCCCGACGCGTCCGCTCGCGGTGACGAGCGCGCTCGCGGCGGCCGGGGCGTAGCCGACGGCCGTGACGATCACGGTGTACGCCCCCGGCGCCAGTGCGGTCGCGTCCCGGACGACGCCCTCCTGGTCGGCCTCGGCGCGCAGCACCTGCGTGCCGGTCATGTCGGTCACCGTGACGACCGCGTGCGACACGGCCCATCCGTCCCGGGTGCGGATCCTCGCGGTCAGTGCCATTTCGGGTAACTCCTCACAAGAGCCGGGCGGGCGGCAGGGGGTGACCCCACCGCCCGCCCGGCGCCGTCCTACTCGCTCGGGTGGGCGAGTGCGATGTCGTGGCCGTCGACGCCGGTGCCGGTGACGGTCAGCGCGGTGGCCACCGGCGGGTAGCCGGTCGCGATGACCGTGTACTCGCCGCCGTCGAGGTCGGTGAAGGCGTACGCGCCGTCCGCGCCGGTCGTGGCCGTGGCGACCACGTTGCCCGCCGCGTCCACGAGGGTGACGCGCGCGTCGGCCAGCGGGCCGTGCGGCGCCCGGACGACGCCCTGGACCTGGGCGCCCGCGTCGAGGACGACCTCCGCGCGGGTCACGCCGGTCGCGCCGACCTCGACGGGCAGGGCGCGCGGCCGGTAGCCGGCGGCGTTCACCGCGACGGTCACGGCACCCGGCACCAGCTCCGCGAAGGAGAACTCGCCCTGCTCACCGGTGGTCCCGGTGGCCAGCAGATCGCCCCGCACATCGGTGACGATCACCATGGCGTCCTTCACGGGCTGCCCCGACTCCGCCGCCCGCACCGTGCCGACGAGCCCACTGGTCCCGCTGAGCAGGATGTCGTACGCGACCGGCTCGCCGTTCACCACGATCGTGGACGCCTGCGGCTGGAACCCGTCGGCGGAGGCGATCAGGACGTACGAGCCGCTGCCCGGCGCGTCCACGGCGTAGGAACCGTCGCCCTGCGCGACCGAGCGGCCGAGCTGGCGTCCCGCGAGGGAGATGAGGGTGACGGCGGCCTGCGGGACGGGCGCGCTCTCGGCGCCGCGGACGAAGCCGTGGACCGGGACGCCGCCGGAGGCCGGCCGGGGGGTGTCGAGGGTGGCGACGGCGGCGAGGCGCTGCGTGGCGGTCGCGGTGCCGTCGGTCTCCGTGGTGGCGGTGGCCGCCCAGCTCGGGACGACCCTCTCCGCGGGCTGCCGCTCGACCGGGGCGGCGGCCTCGGCCGGGGTCTCCTCGTCCGCGGCGGCCTGCTGCGCCAGCCCGCCCTTGGTCCGCAGCGGGACCTCCTTGATGAACAGGGTGACCAGGAAGGCGATCAGCGCCAGGGCCGACGCGATCAGGAAGACGTCCGCGATGCCGTGGCCGTACGCGCTCTCCATGACCGTGCGCAGCGGCGCGGGCAGCTTGTCCATGTCCGGGATCGCGCCGGTGGAGCTCGAACCGGAGGCGCCGGCGGCGTACTTGGGGCCGAGGTCGGCGATGCCGTCCCGGGCGTAGTCGGTGATGCGGTGGGCCATGACGGCGCCGAGCGCGGAGACGCCCATCGCGCCGCCGAGGGAGCGGAAGAAGGTGACGGTGGAGCTGGCCGCGCCGAGGTCGCCCGGCTCGACCTGGTTCTGCGTGGACAGCACCAGGTTCTGCATCATCATGCCGACGCCGAGGCCGAGCAGGGCCATGAAGACGGCCGTCTTCCAGTAGTCGGTGTCGTAGCGGATGGTGCCCAGCAGGCCGAGGCCCGCCGTGGTGAGCAGACCGCCGCTGACCAGCCAGGCCTTCCACTTGCCGGTGCGGGTGATGAACTGCCCGGAGACGGTGGAGGAGACGAACAGGCCGCCGATCATCGGGATCGTCATGACGCCCGACATGGTCGGGGACTTGTCGCGGGCCAGCTGGAAGTACTGGGCGAAGAAGACGGTGCCGGAGAACATCGCGACGCCGACGAACAGCGAGGCGATCGAGGAGAGCGTGATGGTGCGGTTGCGGAACAGCCGCAGCGGGATGATCGGCTCACTGGCCTTGGACTCGACGATCACGAAGACCAGGCCGAGCACGATCGAGCCGGCCACCATCGTGTACGTCTGCCAGGACAGCCAGTCGTACTTGTCACCGGCGAAGGTGACCCAGACCAGCAGCAGCGAGACCGCCGCGGAGATGAAGAACGCGCCGGCCCAGTCGACCTTCACGTCCCGCTTCACGACCGGCAGGTGCAGGGTCTTCTGGAGCACGATCAGCGCGATGACGGCGAAGGGGACGCCGACGTAGAAGCACCAGCGCCAGCCGAGCCAGCTGGTGTCGGTGATGACGCCGCCGAGCAGCGGGCCGCCGACGGTCGCGACCGCGAACGTCGCGCCCAGGTAGCCGGAGTACCGGCCGCGCTCCCGCGGGGAGATCATCGCGGCCATCACGATCTGCGCGAGGGCGGACAGACCGCCGACGCCGATGCCCTGCACGACGCGGCAGGCGATCAGCATGCCGGCGTTCTGCGACAGGCCGGCGGCCGCGGAGCCGAGCACATAGATGACGAGCGCGATCTGGACGAGCGCCTTCTTGCTGTACAGGTCGGCGAGCTTGCCCCACAGGGGGGTGGCGGCCGTCATGGACAGCAGAGTGGCGGTGACGACCCAGGTGTAGGCGGACTGGCCGCCGCCGAGGTCGCCGATGATCTCCGGGAGGGCGTTGGAGACGATCGTGGACGACAGGATCGCCACGAACATGCCGAGCAGCAGGCCGGAGAGGGCCTCCATGATCTGCCGGTGCGTCATCGGAGCGTCGGCGGCGGACCCTCCGCCGTGCTTCGCGTGCGCCCGCACACCGGCTGGTGTGGTCGTTGCCATGGGCTTCCTTCTTCTACGTCGCTTGTGCGGGTGTACGGGTGGTCGGTTCACGTACGGGAACGGGTGGGGGCGGTGGCGGTGGCGCGCCGAAGCAGGCGCGCAGCCGGGTCATCAGCCGGATGAGCTGACCGACCTCCTCCTCGGTCCAGTCGCTGAGGCGCTCGGCCAGCAGCTCGGTGCTGCGGCGCGACAGCTCCAGGAGCATGGCCTCGCCGTCGGGGGTGAGGCGCAGGATGCGGGATCGTTTGTCGGCCGGGTCGGGGGAGCGCTCGATCCAGCCGCGCCCGGCGAGGTGAGCGGCGTGCCGGCTGGTCACCGACATGTCGACGGCGAGCAGCTCGGCGAGGGCGCTCATGCGGAGATCGCCGTGGCGTCCGAGCAGCGTCAGCACGGCCGCCGCGCCCGCCGGGCAGTCGGCGGGCAGGATCCGTCCGAGGTCCCGCTTCACGGCCCCGACGGCGCTGAGCTGACGCGCCAGCTCCTCGTACTGCGCCTGCTCCGCCATCACACCTCCCGCTTTCGTTGCTTAGGGCAACCATAGAAGCGCTTGGTTGCTACAGGCAAATAAAAGGACCGTGAGGGCCGCAAAAAGTTGGCAAAGGCAAGTATTGCGGCAGTAAACGCGCAGGTGGGGTGAGGACCGGCCGTCGGCCGCGGCACCCCCGCTTGGGGCCGCAGGGCCGCTTTCGCTAGGGTCTCGGGGCATGGCTAACACCCAGGGCCCCCAGGGCAACCACGACCCCGCCGGCAGCACCCAGATGTTCCGGGCGTTCGTCGACGAGGGCGCCCCGCAGGCGTCCCGTCAGGCCGCCGCGCCGGCCGGTCCCCGTATCGGTCTGATCGTGGGCGTCGTCGCGGCGGTGGCGATCGTCGCGGCGGTCGCCTGGCTGGCGCTGAGCTGACCCACCACCAGGGCCGGTCGGCTCGTCCACTCGTGGCCGGCGGCCGGTGGCGGGTGGCGGAAAACGTGCCGCCGGGGCGCCCCTTGGGGTGCCCCGGCGGTTGTGTGTCCGGGTGGGCGGCCTGGCGCCCAGGTGGGGTGACGGGCACCAGGAGAAAATCCCGGCGCCCGGCCTCCCGGGGTGGCTAGTCGGAGATCAGACCGTCGCGGAGCTGGGCCAGGGTGCGGGTCAGCAGGCGGGAGACGTGCATCTGGGAGATGCCGACCTCCTCGCCGATCTGCGACTGCGTCATGTTGGCGAAGAAGCGCAGCATGATGATGCGCCGTTCGCGGGGCGGCAGCTTGGCCAGCAGCGGCTTCAGGGACTCGCGGTACTCGACGCCCTCCAGCGCGCTGTCCTCGTAGCCGAGGCGGTCGGCCAGGGAGCCCTCGCCGCCGTCGTCCTCGGGGGCCGGGGAGTCGAGCGAGGAGGCCGTGTAGGCGTTGCCGACCGCGAGGCCGTCGACCACGTCCTCCTCGGACACGCCCAGCACCGCGGCGAGTTCGCCGACCGTCGGGGAGCGGTCCAGCTTCTGCGAGAGCTCGTCGCTGGCCTTCGTCAGGGCCAGGCGCAGCTCCTGGAGGCGGCGCGGCACCCGCACCGACCACGAGGTGTCGCGGAAGAAGCGCTTGATCTCACCGACGACCGTCGGCATCGCGAACGTCGGGAACTCCACGCCCCGTTCGCAGTCGAAGCGGTCGATCGCCTTGATCAGGCCGATGGTGCCGACCTGGACGATGTCCTCCATCGGCTCGTTGCGCGAGCGGAAGCGGGCCGCGGCGTAGCGCACGAGCGGGAGGTTCAGCTCGATCAGCGTGTCCCGGACGTACGCCCGCTCGGGGCTGTTCTCGTCGAGGGCGGCCAGTCGCAGGAACAGGGAGCGGGACAGGGTGCGGGTGTCGATGGCCCCCGTGGCCGGGAGAGCCGGGGCCGGCGCGGCCTCGAGGGCCGTGACGTCGTCGAGCAGGTCGGGCTCGACGGGCGTGACGGGCTCGACGGGCGCGGACTCGCTCTTCATGAGCGTGAGCACCTTCGAGCTGCCCTGGTCTGCGGACATGCCACCCCCTTTGGGTCGCGGGACGGTCGCGGCGGACGCTCCCGGAGAGGAAGGTCAGCCTTCACCTGAATACCGGAGCCGAAGCCCCGGCAAACGCGCTTCCCGCAGAATGTCACATGTCGGCAACACGCTGTAGTGACATGTCGACATCTCAGTAACGAATCGGCCCTGGAAAGAGGGGTTGTGACGGGTTTTCAGCGCGATTCTGTCGGGATCCTCCCGGGTGGGTGATTCGCTCGCAACGGTGATCGATGGCGCGCGTGTTCGGTCGCGCGAATGGCCTAGGCCCTGCCGTTTGGATCATCCCGGCGTCGCGGGGCCTGGCACGCACATCTGCGGCGTTGTCGTCACTCGCCGACTCCCCCACGCTCGGCTTCGCTCGCGCGGGAGGGGCCCCCATCGCGTCGACTCCCTCCTCCGCCTTGCATCTGCACGCACCAGGCCCCGCTCGGGCCGGCCGAAAGGCACCGCACCTCACAGCCGGCCTGATCCAAACGGCAGGGCCTAGGCATCGATGCGGTTCGCGGAGCGCAGGCGCTGGAAGCTGCGGGCCAGGAGCCGTGAGACGTGCATCTGGGAGACGCCGAGTTCCGCGCTGATCTGGGACTGGGTGAGGTTGCTGTAGTAGCGCAGCAGCAGGATCCGCTGTTCGCGCTCGGGGAGTTGGACCAGGAGGTGGCGGACCAGGTCGCGGTGTTCCACGCCGTCCAGGGCGGGGTCCTCGTAGCCGAGGCGGTCCAGCAGGCCCGGCAGGCCGTCGCCCTCCTGCGCGGCCTCCAGCGAGGTGGCGTGGTAGGAGCGGCCCGCCTCGATGCAGGAGAGCACCTCGTCCTCGCTGATGCGCAGCCGCTCGGCGATCTCGGCGGTGGTCGGGGTGCGGCCGAAGCAGGTGGTCAGGTCCTCGGTCGCGCTGTTGACCTGCACCCACAGCTCGTGCAGCCGGCGCGGTACGTGGACCGTGCGGACGTTGTCGCGGAAGTACCGTTTGATCTCGCCGACGACCGTCGGCATCGCGAACGTCGGGAACTGCACGCCCCGGTCCGGGTCGAAGCGGTCGATGGCGTTGATGAGTCCGATGGTGCCGACCTGGACGACGTCCTCCATCGGCTCGTTGCGGGAGCGGAAGCGGGCGGCGGCGTAGCGCACGAGCGGGAGATTGGCCTCGATGAGCGCCCCGCGCACGCGGTTGTGCTCCGGGGTGCCGGGCTTGAGTCCCTTGAGTTGGCCGAAGAGCACCTGGGTGAGCGCCCGGGTGTCGGCGCCGCGCCGTTTCTCGGGAGCGGGGGCGGGCTCGGATGCCTCCTCCTGGGGCGGCGCAGTACTGGCCGACACGGTCAACGCCACCTCTTCATCGGTCAATCATCCGTCAAAAGCGGTCATAGCATCACAAGACATGTCCACTGTGTGCAAGCACCCCATCACACCGTGTTGAGGGACAAGTTGGGGTTTAAACATGCCGAAGCCCCCCGCCCGAACGGCGGAGGGCTTCACCGGTGTGGGCGAGGCGTCGCTCAGAACGCGTAGTCGGCGACCACCCAGGTGGCGAACTCGCGCCAGAGGGCGACGCCCGCCTGGTGGGCGGGGTGCTCCAGGTAGCGCTTGAGGGCGTCGGCGTCCTCGACCGCGGAGTTGATCGCGAAGTCGTAGGCGATGGGGCGCTCGCTGATGTTCCAGCCCAGCTCCCAGAAGCGCAGCTCCTCGATCTGGTCGCCGAGGGCGCGGAAGGCGGCCTCGCCCGCCACGACCCGGGGGTCCTCGCGTTCGACGCCCTCGTTGAGCTTGAAGAGGACCAGGTGGCGGATCATGGGCACTCCCGGTAGTGCGTACTACTTCGCTCCGTCGGCGACCCAGGTGAAGAAGTCACCGATGGCCTTGGCGGCGTCCGATATGCCCTCGAACCCTATCTGGACGTAGTCCGCGGCCTTGGCCGGGTCCGTGATGATCACGTAGAGCACGAAGACCACGACTACGTAGACGGCGATCTTCTTGGCGTTCACCGCCACCGCGGCCTCCCCTGTGACTGCCCCTAGGGCCCCTGCTGCCGGCGGCGAGTGTAACCCCCGGTCGGATTGTCACACCGTAGGCGCGAGGTGCGGGGCGGTGAGCCGTGGGGCGGTGGGTCTCAGGCCGGTGCCGCGATCCGGGCCACGCGGGGAGCCACCAGCGTGCGGTAGCACTCCGTGCGCAGGGCCACCGACTCGTCCAGGCGGCCGGTGTTGAAGAAGATCTCCTCGTGCTCGAAGAGGTCGGGGTCGGCGACGACTTCCAGGTCCGGGTCGAAGCTCAGCGGCATGATCGAGCCGCTGACGCAGCCGGTGAGCTGCTCCGCGACCCCGCGCACCGCGAACGACGCCTCCTCCCCCGTGTACAGCGCGCTGAGCGCGGCCAGGTCGACGCGGCGGTCGCTGGGCACCACCGCGATGACATAGCGCCGCCGCTTGCGGCTCAGGGCCACCCGGATGACCAGGCTCTTCGCGGCCTGCTCCAGACGGTGGCCGCGCAGCGCGCTGGCGAGGTCGGTGCGCCCCTGCGGCGCGTGGCTCAGCAGGCGGTAGTGGGCACCGCCCCTGACGAGCAGGTCGAGCAGTCGGGTACGGCTGTCCACGGTCGCGGGCGCGGGGGACATGGGGATCCTTTCCTGGACCTGGGAGGAGGAGTCACCGGGCGTCGCTCAGCGGTCGCGCAGCTCCAACGTGCAGCACTTGACGCTCCCGCCCGCCTTGAGCAGCTCGGTGAGTTCGACGCCGATCGGTTCGAAGCCGCGGGCGCGCAGCTGGGCGTGCAGGCCCGTGGCGGCGGTCGGCAGCAGGACGTGACGTCCGTCGGAGAAGGCGTTCAGACCGAAGACGGCGGCGTCCTCGGCGGAGGCGAGCACGGCGTCCGGGTACAGGGACCGCAGCACGGCCCGGCTGCCCGGGGTGAACGCCTCGGGGTAGTACATGATCTCGTCGTCGGACAGCACCGCGAGCGCGGTGTCGAGGTGGTAGTGCCGGGGGTCGACCAGGGTCAAGGAGGTCACCGGCAGGCCGAAGAACTCCTGCGCCTCGGTGTGCGCGCGGACGTCGGTACGGAACCCGGTGCCGGCCAGGATCCGCCGGCCGACGGTGAGGAAGTCGCCCTCGCCCTCGTTGATGTACTCCGGCCACAGCACGTCCGTGTAGCCGTGCTCCTGGAACCAGCGCAGGTAGGCGGGGCCCTCGGCGGTGCGCTCGGCGTGCCGGAAGCGGGCGCCGTAGACCTTGCCGTCGACGACGGTGGCGCCGTTGGCGGCGAACACCATGTCGGGCAGGTCCTCGACCGGCTTGACCTCCTCGACGTTGTGCCCGAGTTCGATGTACAGGTCGCGCAGCCGCTCCCACTGGCTCACCGCGAGCGTGTTGTCGGTGCTGCGCTCGGGGTTCATCCACGGGTTGATCGAGTAGGTGACGTCGTAGTGCCGCGGCCGGCACATCAGCAGCCGGCGGCGGGTGGCCGTCCGGGCGGGCCGCTCGGCTCGGTAGGTCGAACCGGTGGGGACGATGGTGTCGGTGACGGGCACGGTCGCTCCTTGACGGGTGCTCATGGGTGGTGAGTGACGCTCAGGACTCGGGGTGCCGGCCCCGCCCGGAGGGTGGCTGGACGGACCGGCGGGTGAAGAGGAGGGCGAAGAGCGGGTGGTCGGCCGCGCGGATCCCTTCCGGGGTCGGGCACTCGACGGCCAGGCGAGCGGTCAGCCGGAGACCGTCGCTTCCTCGCGGGTGTCCGTTCCGGTGGGCGGGTCCTCGGCCTCGGGCCGGGCCGGGGGTTCGTCCGACGGGCGCAGACCCGCGTAGGCCAGGGCCGCGGCCAGGACGCCGAGGACCGCGCAGGCGGCCCAGACGCCGTCGCCGTAGTGGGTCCACACGAGCATGCCGAGGGCCGGGCCGATCGCCGAGCCGAGGCCGAAGACGGTCTGGGAGGCGGCGATGTAGCGGCCGCGGACCCGCTCGTCGGCCTTGGCCGGGTGGGCCCACAGCGTCGGGCCGCTGACCATCAGGCCGCCCACGCTGACGGCGGTGGTCAGCAGGATCAGCGCGGGCACACTGCCCGGCAGGCCGAACCCGGCGATGCCCAGGCAGTACACGAACGTGCCCACCGTCGCCGCCGTGCTCGCCCGCCAGCGGCTCACCCGCGCGGTCACCGCCAGCTCCAGACTGATCAGCACCACCGAGGACAGGGTGAGGACCGCGCTGTAGAGGGCCGTGGAGTGGCCGGCGTCCTCCAGATCGACCGGCAGCACCGCGAAGAACTGGGCGTAGACCAGCGCGCTGAACAGCATCGACGTCAGATAGAAGAGGAAGCGGTGGTCGCGCACCAGCACGCCGTACGCCGACCGCTGGTCCTCCTTCGCGGCCGGTGTGTCCTTCTCCCCGGCCGCCGGCTTCGGCAGCAGCGTCGCCGCCAGCAGCGCGTACGTCAGGGCCGTCACACCGTCGAACCAGAACAGCAGGTTCCAGTCGATCTGGATGAGGCCCGCGGCGAGCAGCGGGCCCGCCGCCGCACCCGTGTTCATGGCGATCCGCAGCATCGAGAAGCCCATGACCCGGTACTCGTCCGGCATCAGCTCGCTCAGCAGCGCGGAGGCGGCCGGGCGGTACGACTGGGTCATCAGGCCGAGCAGCACGACCAGGCAGAGCAGCACCGGGTAGGCGCCGGGCTCGGCCAGCCACGGGATGACGAAGACCAGCACGGCCGAGCCGCCCATCGCGGTGACGATGGTGTTGCGGCTGCCGAGCCGGGAGGTGAGTTCGCCGCCCAGGAGGGTGCCCGCGACCGCGCCGACGCCGTAGGCGCCGAGCAGGAAGCCGGCCTTGTCGACGCCGTATCCGCGGTGCGTCAGGTACAGCACCAGGAAGGTCTGGACGAAGGCGCCGAGCTGGTTGAGCAGCACACCGCCGAGGAGGTAGCGGACCGGGCGGGGAGTGGCCCGCAGGGCGTCGAGGACACCGGGCGCGGCGTCCTCGCTGGGCTTGGACATCACAGACTCCTTAGGGGAAACCGGCGGATCAGGAACCGACGGCCTGGTCGAAGGAGAAGACCCCGTCCGGGTCGTACTTCTCCTTCACCTGGACCAGGCGCTCGTAGTTGGCGCCGTAGTAGGCCTCGCGCCAGTCCGTCAGCTCCGGGTCGACGAAGTTCTGGTAGGCGGAGCCGGTGACGTGCGGGGCCAGGTCGGCGTGCAGGCCGTTGAGCCAGTCGAGGTTGGCGGCGATCCGGTCGGGGCCGTCGTCGTCCGTCCAGGAGGTGTCCACGGAGACCAGGAACAGGGTGTCCCGGTGGACGAAGGCGGTGGCGTCGGAGGCCACCCGGTTGATCGCGCCGCCCCAGGAGAACAGGCCCGCCCCGCCGCCGTCGGCGTTGTGGCTGCCCGGCCAGCGCTCGATCCAGGAGAGCAGCGTCTCGACGCCCTCGGCGGCGAGCGGCTCGCGGATGTAGTTGGAGCGCAGCGCGAACCGGTCGCCCGAGGTCGCGTGCACCATGTACTTGTTGGCCTCCCAGAACGTCCGCTCGGTGACGTCCCGCGAGACGGGCGTGGCCGCGCGCAGCACCGGGTCGAGGATCTCCAGACAGGCGCTCGCCGATCCGAAGAACTGCCCCTGGAGGGTGACTTCGAGGTGGTCGCGGATCGCGCCGAGGCCGGTGCCGTGCGTCCACACCCCGAGCCGGGCCGCGAAGTCGTCCGGGGCCTGCTGCACCATCCGCTGTCCGGCCTCCAGGACGGCGGCCGCGTCCGCCCACTTCCAGGTGAGGAAGAAGGTGGTGACGTCCGGGACCGGCTGGGCCTGGAAGGTGAGCGAGACGTTGATGCCGAAGTTGCCCCCGCCGCCGCCCTTGCAGGCCCAGAACAGGTCGGGGTTCTCCCGCTCGTTGGCCACCGCGAGGGAGCCGTCGGCGAGCACCACCGTGGTCTCCACCAGGGCGTCGGCGGTCAGCCCGTAGCGGCGGGCGGCGAAGGCGGCGCCGCCGCCGAGCGCCAGCCCGGCCACGCCCACGGTCGGACTGGTGCCGGTGGAGAAGACCATCTCGTACGGCTGCATCGCGTCGTAGACATGGCTGATCTTCGCGCCGCCGCCCGCGACGACCAGGCCGGTGGAGCCGTCCGCGCGGGTCTGCGTCAGCCGGCTGAGGTCGATGACCAGGCCCTCGTTGACGGAGTACCCGGCGAAGCTGTGGCCGCCGTTGCGGGCCACGACCGGGACACCCTCCGCGCGCGCCCACAGCAGGGCCCGCCGCACGTCGTCGGTGTGGGCGGCGGTGACGACGGCGGCCGGGGCACGGTCGCGGTAGCGGGTGTTGAACAGCTTGGAGCCGACGCGGAAGCCGGCGCTGCCCGGCAGGAAGACCCGGCCCTCCACCTCGCGGGCCAGGCCGGAGAAGTCCGCCATCTCAGCGCACCTCCTCGAGGTACGAGATGCCGCTGTCGGCGTCGGCGCCGTAGCGCTCCCAGCGCTCGTGCAGCCGGATCCGGCCGTCGTCCAGCACCTCGGGGGTGTTCACGCTGTGCCCGGAGATCACCCGCCCGTCGTCCAGGACCATGCTGTACGAGAAGCTGATCACGCCGTCCGCGTCGCGGGTGCCCGCGAGGGAGCCACGGCGTACGTCGCCGCCGGCGAACTCGGCCCAGACCAGGTCGCCCCGCTGCCGGTACAGCGCGGTGGGGGCGTCGTCGGCCGGGTCCTTGAGGACCTTCCGGAATCGCTTGCCGTCGTAATTGATCACGTCGGCCATGCAACCGGCCGCCGGGATTGCCCGAAAGGGGCGCGGCCAACGGTCAATCAACCGGACGTCACCGGGCCGCCGACGGGCGTTGATTGGCCTTCCCGGACATGGCTTCCGGGCAATGCGCGCGGCGCGTGGAATCGGATCGTCACTCGGCTTCCAGGAGGCGATCAGCGCGTGGACGAGACAAGCGCCAACGACGGCGTGATCCTGCTCATCGGGTGCGGGCTGCGCACCTACCGCGAGTACCTGCTGGCCGGCGCGGCGGCGACCCACCCGGTCTGGCTGTTCACGGGAGAGCGGCCCGACTGGCAGGCGCCCCACCTCACCGGGCACACGGTCGTGGACGTCACCGACCGGGCGGCCGTACTGGCGGCGGCGAAGGAGCTGGCGGAGCGGGTCACGGTGCGCGGGGTGCTCAGCTGGGACGAGACCCTCATCGTCACCACCGCGCACGTCGCCGAGGCGCTCGGGCTGCCCGGCGCGGGCGTGGACGGCGTGGAGGGCTGCCGGGACAAGTACCGCAGCCGCCGGCTGCTCACCGAGGCCGGCGTCGACCAGCCCCGCTACGCCTGGGTGGACACCGCCGAGGAGGCCCTCGCGGCCGCCGAGTCGATCGGCTACCCGGTCGTGGTCAAGCCGCGCGGGATGGGCGCCAGCATCGGCGTCGTGCTCGCCGCGGACGCCGGTGAGGTGGTGGACGCGTTCCGCACCGCCGACGAGGCCAGCCGGATCGGCGCGGTCTCCTACCGGGGCGGCGCGCTGGTCGAGGAGTACCTCGAAGGTCCCGAGATCAGCATCGACGCGGCCGTCGTGGACGGCGAGTACCACCCGATGTTCGTGGCCCGCAAGCAGGTCGGCCTCTTCCCGTACTTCGAGGAGATCGGCCACCACGTCGCCGCCGACGACCCGCTGCGCACCGACCCCGGGCTGCTGGCGATGCTGCGCGCCGCGCACCGCGCCATCGGCTACGGCTACGGCATCACCCACACCGAGGTGAAGCTGACCGCGCGCGGCCCGGTCGTCGTCGAGATCAACGGCCGGCTCGGCGGGGACCTCATCCCGCGCATCGGACAGCTCGCCACCGGCATCGACCCGGCCCGTGCCGCCGTGCGCGCCGCGCTGGGGCTGCGCCCCGACCTCGCCGACACCGAGGCCCGCACGGTCGGCATCCGCTTCGGCTATCCGCCCGAGGACTGCGAGGTCCTGTCCGTCACGCCACCCACCGAGGCGGAGGGGCTGCTGGCCGCGGTGGCGATGGCCGGTCCCGGCACCGAGCTGCGGCTGCCGCCCAACGGGTACCTCGCGCGGCACTCGTACGTCGTCGTCACGGGCGCCGACCCGGCCGAGACGGCCGTCCGGCTGGACGCGGCGGCGGCCCTGGTCGAGCTGGACATGCGGCCGCTGTCGGTGCCGGTCCCGGCCTGACGACGCCTGACGGCGTTCCCCCACCCCGGAGGCCACCGCCCAGCCCGCCCCGTCGGCCCTGATCGGGCCCCGTCCTCACCCGCCGGATCACCAGACCACCCTTTTCTGGAGTTACTTCATGGCACACCGCACCGTCGAACTGCTCGCCGTCGGCGCCGGCCCGGCGAACCTCGCTCTCGCGGTCGCGCTCGAGGAGCTGGCCCCCGAACTCGCGGACCGCACCCTCGTCGTCGAGCGTGAGGAGAACGTCGTATGGCAGCGGGGCATGCTGCTGCCCGACGCGCTGAGCCAGGTGTCCTTCCTCAAGGACCTGGTGACGATGCGCAATCCGCGCAGCGAGTTCTCGTTCCTCAGCTTCCTCCAGGCACGCGGCCGGCTGGACGCCTTCGTCAATCTGGGCAGCTGGGTGCCGTACCGCAGTGAGATATCCGAGTACCTCCAGTGGGTGGCGGACTCGCTGACGCGGGTGCGGGTCGAGTACGGGCGCGGGGTCACCGCGGTCACCCCCGTGCACGGCGACGACGGCGAACTGGCCGGCTGGACCGTCGAGCTGGCGAACGGCGACACCGTCGGCTGCCGGTACCTGGTGATCGGCGCCGGACGGGACGCGCATGTGCCGGCCGTGTTCCAGGGGCTGCCGGCGGAGCGGGTCATCCACTCCACCGAGTACCAGCAGCGCGTCGCCGCCGTGCCCACCGACCGCCCGCCGCGGGTCGCCGTCGTCGGCGGGGCGCAGAGCGCGGCCGAGCTGTTCGGCGCGGCCCTGCGCGACCTGCCCGGCTGCCGCCCCACGATGATCATGCGGTCGATCGGCCTGAACGGCTACGAGAGCAGCAAGTTCACCAACGAGCTGTTCTACGCGTCGTTCGTCGACGACTTCTACGAGGCCGCCCCCGACGCCCGCCGCCAGCTGCTCGCGGAGATGCACCGCGCCAACTACGGCGGTCTGGCCCCGGCCACCCTCGACGGGCTGTACCGGCAGTTCTACCAGGACCGGCGCGACGGCACCGGACGCCTCGGCATGGTCACCATGACCGACGTCACCGGCGCCGCGACCGACGGCGACGACCTCGTGCTGACCCTCACCGACCGCCGTACCGGCGCCGTGCGCGAACTCCGCACCGACCTGGTGCTGCTCGGCACCGGCTTCGAACGCGGCATGCCCCGCCTGGTGCGCGCCCTCGGCGACACCCTCGGCCTCGACGACGTCCGGGTCACCCGCGCCTACCGCCTGGAGCTGGGCCGCCCGGCCACCGGCGCCCTCTACCTCCAGGGCGTCAACGAGGCCACCCACGGCATCGCCGACTCCCTGCTCAGCGTCCTCGCCGCCCGCTCGGCGGAGATCACCGAGGACCTCCTCAAGCACCGCGCCGACCACCCGGCCGGGGACCGCGAGCCCGCCCTCGCCGCCGCCTGACCGACGCCCGCTCCCCACCAGCAGAGAGACCAGCAGGAAGACGCCATGCTCATCAAGAACCTGCACCGCGACGGCCTCACCCACGAGAACGGCCTCGACGCCCAACGCCTGCTGCCCTGGCCCCAGTTGAACGCGCCCTTCGAGGGTTCCTGGTGCGTGATCCGGCCCGGCACCGCCTCCACCGCGCACGCCCACCACGAGTACGAGATCTTCATCGCCCTGCGCGGCGAGGCCTTCCTGGAAGCCGGCGGCGAGCGGGTGCCGTTCACCGCCGGCGACATCGTGCACTTCCCGCCCCACCACGAGCACCGCGTCGTCAACGACTCCGACGCCGACTTCGAGATGTACAGCGTCTGGTGGGACGCCGACATGGCCGAGCGCTTCACCGCCCGTCACACGACCCAGGAGGCCTGAGCCCATGACCACGGACCCGCGCCGCACCGTCATCATCGGCCCCCCGCCCACCCCCAACGGCGACCTGCACGTCGGCCACATCGCCGGCCCCTACATGGCGGCCGACGTCCACGCCCGCTACCTGCGCGCCACCGGACAGCCCGTGCTGTACACGACGGGCACCGACGACAGCCAGACCTACGTCGTCTCCAGCGCGGCCAAGCTCGGCACCAGCCCCGAGACGCTCGCCGAGAAGTCCTGGCACGACATCCGCGAGACCCTCGGCCTGATGGGCATCTCCGTCGACGGCTTCGCCCCCTTCGACGACGGCTACCGCGCCATGGCCCTGGACTTCCTCACCCGGCTGCACCGGGCGGGCAGGTTCAGACTGCGCAAGGTGCGGCTGCCGTACGTGGCGGCCACCGGCGAGTTCCTGATGGAGGGCCTGGTCAGCGGCGGCTGCCCGGTGTGCCTGGCGGTCAGCCGGGGCGGGCTGTGCGAGGGCTGCGGGCACCCCAACAACTTCACCGAGCTGACCGACCCGCGCTCCACGGTCGACCCGGACGCCGAGGTCACCTACCGCGAGGCCGAGATCCTCGTGCTGCCGCTGGAGGAGTACCGCGAGCAGCTCACCGCCTTCCACGAGGCCAAGCAGTCCACCTGGCGCCCGCACATCGTGCAGCTGATGCGGGAGCTGCTGGCCCGCCCGCTGCCCGACTTCCCGATCACCTATCCGACCGGCTGGGGCATCCCCGCGCCGTTCCCGGAGACCCCGGGCCAGGTCGTCAACGCCTGGGCGGAGGGCATGCCGGCCTCCATGTACTGCACGGCCGTCGCCCAGCGCGCGCACGGCGAACAGCCCGCGAGCGACGACGAACTGTGGCTCGCCGAGAACGACATCCGGCTCGTGTACTTCCTCGGCTTCGACAACGCCTACTTCTGGGGCCTGACCCATCTGAGCCTGCTGCTCGCCCACGAGGGCCGGTACGTCGTCCCGGACGCCATCGTCTGCAACGAGTTCTACGAACTCGAGAACGAGAAGTTCTCCACCAGCAAGGGCCACGTCGTGTGGACCCGCGACCTGGTCCGCGAGGTCCCCCGCGACCTCGTGCGCTTCCACCTCGCCCTGACCGCCCCCGAACACGCCCGCACCAACTTCTCCCGGGCCGCCCTGGAGAAGATCGCCGGGGAGCGGCTGGTCGAGCCGTGGAACCGGCTGGCCGGACTGCTCGGCAAGGCGGTCGCCGAACTCGGTGTCGAGGGCCAGGACCTGCCGGTGTCCGAGGCGGCGAACACCTGCCGGGCGGCCATGGCCGAGCGGTTCGTGGCGGGCTATCGGCTCACCGGGTACAGCCTCAGCCGCACCGCCGACCTGATCCCGCTGCACGTCGAGCGTCTCCTCGGCCGGGCCGAGGCCCTGCTGGACGGGCTGACCCCGGCCGACCGCGAGGCCTCCACCGCCGCCCTCGGCGACCTCTTCGCCGAGCTGCGCACCCTGCTCGCCGCGGCCTCCCCGATCCTCATCGACCTCGCCGAACGGGCCCGCGCCGAGGGCGGCTTCGACGGCACGTTCGACGTGGCGCCGGCGGAGCCCACGACCCGGCCGTTCCCGGTCCCGCCCCTCGGCTGACCCCTCCACACGCCACCGGCGACGCCCGTCCGGGGACGGCTCTCCGACCACGACAGCCACCGACGGCAACAGCCGCCGACCACAACAGCAACCGACGACAAGTGAAAGGAGGTGCCCGATGCGTGTCACCGTGGTGGGCGGCGGCGTGATCGCCCTGCTGACCGCCGTGGAGTGCGCCCTCGGCGGACACCGGGTCACGGTCGTCGACCAGGGACCCATCCCGTACAGCCGGGCCACCTCTTTCGACCAGCACCGCATCCTGCGCGCCCTGCACCCGGCCGACCCGCGCGCCACCGCCGCCGCGCTGCACGCCCACCGGCGCTGGCTGGACCTGGAGGAGCTGCTCGCCACCCGCTTCTACGAGCGGGTCGGCGCGCTCACCGTGCTGCCGCCCGCCGCGGCGGACGCGGGCGCCCTCCTCCTGACCGGCGCCGGCGGTCACGCCCGCACCCTCACGGCGACCGCGCTCGCCGACCGCTACCCGCACCTGTCCCTGGACGGCGCCCTGGCCGGCGTCCTGGAGGACGAGGCCGGAGTACTGCTCGCCGAGCGCGTCCTCGCCGCGTGCGCGGGCTGGCTGAAGTGGCAGCCCGGCGTCGACCTGGTCGAGCACCGGCCGGTGGTCGCGGTGGACGGCGAACGCGGGCGGGTCCGCCTCGCCGACGGGCGGGTCCTCGACGCCGACGGCGTCCTGATCGCCGTCGGGCCGTGGGCGCGGGGGCTGCTGCCCGAGCGGGTGGCGAAGACGCTCACCCTGCACCGGCAGTCGCTGCTGTACTGCCGGGTGCCGAAGGAGCGGGCCGAGGCCTGGGCGGCCACCCCGGCGATCCCGGCGCTCGGCACCCGGCGGGGCGCCTGGCTGATCCCGCCGGTCGCCGGCACCGCGCTCAAGCTGACCTCCGCCGCCCTGTGCCACGAGGTCGACGAGCTCACCGACCACCTCACGCCCGAGGAGCACCAGCGGGAGCTGGCCGCCGAGTTCGGTGACCTGCTGCCCGGCTTCTCCCCGGCGTGGGTGCTGGGCAGCAAGGACTGCTACTACCTGTCGTACGCCGAGACCGGCGGGCCGCTCGTGGTCTCCCTCGGCGCCTCGGGACACGCCTACGCGGCCTGCGGCGGCTCCTCGTTCAAGTTCGCGCCGCTGATCGCCCGCACCCTCGCCGACCGGGTCCTCGGCCGTGCCCCCGACCCGACCGGCCTGACCGCGCTGGACAGCGCCCCCCTCGACGCCTCCCTCTGACTCCCCGAACGACCCCGGAAAGGACCGCCGCCATGAAGCTCCTGGCGATCGAAGCCCGGCAGAACGCCACCTACTACGTCTCCCGCTACCAGCAGATCGCCGGCCTGGGCGCCGACCTGTACGTCCTCAACGGCGAGGGCACGGAGGACTTCTGGCCCGCCGACCGCTACCGGCTCGCCGGCTCGCGGAACATCGAGGACCTGATCGCCGCCGCGAAGGAGTGGCACGCCGAGGAGGGGTTCGAGGGCGTCTTCACCTTCTCCGAGTCGGCGGTCCTCGCCGTCGCCGCCGTCGCGGAGGCCCTCGGCCTGCCCGGCATCGGCGTGGAGGCCGCCCGCGCCAGCCGCAACAAGCTGCTGATGCGCCAGGCCCACGAGCGCGGCGCCGCCGCCCACCCGTCCTTCCGGTTCGTCACGTCCGAGACCGAGGCGCTGGCCGCCGCCGACGACTTCGGCTACCCGGTGATCGTGAAGCCCACCCTGGGCGCCGCCTCCCACTACGTCTTCCGCGCCGACGACGAGACCGAGCTGCGCGCCCGCTACGCCCAGGCCGCCCAGGGCCTGACCGAGCTGTCCTGGTACGCCATGGAGGCCGACGGCCTCGACCTCGGCCCGCACGGGCTGCTGGTGGAGTCCTTCCTCGACGGCGACGAGTTCCTCATCGAGGCCCTGGCCTGGGACGACGAGGTGCACCTCGGCTCGATCGTCGACCGGGTCACCGCCGAGGGCGACACCTTCGACGACGACGTCCACCACGCCCCGACCGCGCTCACCCCGGCCCAGGTGGAGGCGGTCCACGCGGTCGTCACGGCCGGCGCCCGCGCCCAGGGCCTGAGGCGCAGCGTGCTGCACGCCGAGGTCCGCTTCCACGACGGCCGCCCGCACCTGGTGGAGATCGCCGTACGCCCCGGCGGCGGCGGGCTGGACCACATGGCCCGCATCTCCGCCGGCTACGACCCGATCGCCGCCGTCGCCGACGTGGCGCGCGGTGTCCGCCCGGAGGCGGGCCCCTACACCCCGACCGGGGTGCACACGGCCGCGATGTGCCTGCTGCCGCCGTCCTCCGGCCGGATCACGGGCGTCCACGTCCCCGACGAGGTCGCCGGCCGCGACGACCTGTTCTTCCTCAAGGTCACCGCCAAGCCCGGTGACCTGGTCCGCCGTCCGCCGGAGGGCAACAGCATCCTCGGCTTCCTCGGTGTGACCGGCACGTCGTTCGAGGACGCGATGTCCACCGCCGAGGAACTCGCCGCCCAGGTCCGCGCGGACCTCGACTGAACCCAGGAGTGACCGACATGACCGAACGCCCCGTGATCATGGTGGGTTTCGTGCCCGTCGCGGTGACCTCGCTCGCCCAGTTCCAGCCGGAGGGCTCGGTGATCGTCGTCGACGAGCCCGACGTCATCCGCAAGCGCGACCTGCGGCCGAAGGCCGAGGAGGCGCCCGTCGTACGGGAGCTGATCGCCTGGGAGTACCAGCTCGAAGGCGCCGCCGACGCGTTCTACAACGCCCACCCCGACCTGGACCCGGCGGCGATCGCCCCGCTCCAGGAGTACGCCACCCCCTTCGCCGCCCGCCTCGCCGAGCGCTACGGCCTGCCGACCGGCGGCTACGGCGCCCTGCGGATCCTGCGGGACAAGGCCCTGCTGCGCAAGGTCAGCGCCTCGGCCGGCATCCTCAACCCCGAGTCGGTGGAGGTCACGTCACCGGACGAGGTGCGCGCCTTCATGGCCGCCCACCCCGGCCCGGCCGTCCTCAAGCCCGCCAACCGGCAGGCCGCCCTCGGCACCCGCATCCTCGCGTCCGCCGACGAGATCGACGAGGCCTGGGCGGAGACGACCGCGATGGACGAGGGCGTGATGGTTCCCGACCGGGGCATCGAGCTGCGCATGCTGGTCGAGCGGTGCGTCCAGGGCCGCGAGTACAGCGTGGAGCTGCTGGTGGAGCGCGGCCGGGTCCTCTTCGCCAACGTCACCGGCAAGGACCTCTACCCCGGCACCCGCCCGGTCGAGCTGGGCCACCTGGTCCCCGCCGACATCCCGGACGGGCTGGACGCCCTGCTGCGCTCCGAGACCGAACGCCTGCTGACGTCGGTCGGTTTCGGCACCGGCATCGCGCACTGCGAGTGGATCGTCGAGGACGGCCGCCCCTACCTCGTGGAGTGCGCGGGCCGCTTCCCCGGCGACGGCATCGTCGACCTCATCGACCGCGCCTACCGCGTCGACCTCGTGCGCTCCTTCTGGACCCTGATGAAGGGCGAGCCCCTGCCCGAGGCGCTGCCCGCCAGGGCCCCGGGCGCCGCCGCGATCCGCTTCCTGCACACCGGCGACGCGGGCGTCGTCGAGTCCGTCGCGGGCGTCGAGGAGGCCCGGGCGCTGCCCGGTGTGGAACTGTGCTCGGTGACCGTGGAGCCCGGCGCCGAGGTGCGCGAGCTGCGCAGCTCCTGGGACCGGATCGGCTCGGCCGTCACCGAGGCCGCCACCGGCGCCGAGGCGCACGCGACGGCCGTACGGGCGCTGGAGACGATCGAGGTGAAGGTCCGGCCCGCGCGGGGCTGAACCGCGCGGGCCGGAGCACAGGGAGGGGATGGCATGGCCACCGTCGAGGACGTACGGCGTCTGGCGCTCGCGCTGCCGCGCACCGAGGAGCATCTGATCCGGGACCGGGTGAAGTTCCGCGTCGGGCGGATCGTGTACCTCGCGCTGTCCCGGGACGAGACCACGCTGGGCTTCGCGTTCCCCAAGGAGGAACGCGAAGCCCTGGTGGCCTCGGAACCGGAGAAGTTCTCCCTCCCGAGCGCCTCGGACCTGCGCTACAACTGGGCCCAGGCCTCGCTGTCCGCCCTCGGACAGCCCGAACTGACGGAACTGGTCACCGAGGCGTGGCGGATGTGCGTCCCCGCCAAGGTCGCCCGCGCCCACCTCGGCCCCGACCCCGAGCCCCCGCCCCCGCCGCTGCGGCTCGCCCAGCTGAGGGCCTCCGCCGAGGTGTTCGCGGCCTACCCCGGCGTGGACCGCACCTGGCGGGAGCTGCGCGAGCTGACCGCGCCCGCCCTCGACCTCACCGACCCCGCCCACCGCACGGCCCTGCACCGCTGGCTGAACTCCTGGGGCTGCCGGCTGCCCTACCCGCGCGAGGGCGAGCCGTACGCCCTGGGCGAGGGCCTCGCCGCCTGGACCCGGCGGCACCCCCTCCCCGACACCCCCCTGTCCGACCTGACCGACCCCGGGATCGAGGCGCTGGCGGCGGCCTACGACGACCTCGCCCGGCTCCCGGCCAAGTTCCCGCCACGCCCCCGCACCCTCGGCCCGACGGCCGCCGCGAAGGCGCTGTACGCGCTGCGTCCGCACACCGTCATGCCCTGGGACGCGGCCATCGCGGGCGAGCTGTACGGCGCCCGCGACGGCGCCGCCTTCGCCCGCCACCTGCGCACCGGCCGGGCCTGGGCGCGGGCCGTCCTCGCCGAGAGCGGCCTGGGCGCCGACGCGCTGGCCGCCGACCTCGGGCGGCCCGCCGTCACCCTCCCGAAGGTCCTCGACGAACACCTGTACGTGACGATCACCCGGCGCGCGGCCCGCTGAGCCCGCCCGGGTGACGTCCGGATGACGTCCGAATACCGACCCTCCCGCACACCCCGCGTGTGACGATCGTCCGCACTCCCGCACTGCGAAAGGCACCGGAAACCATGACAGTCGACCAGAGCACCAAGGACAAGGCCCAGCGGCTGCGCGCGCTCGGCTCCGACACCGTCCTCGTGCTGCCGAACGCCTGGGACGCGGGCAGCGCCGCCGTGATCGCCGCCGCCGGCGCCCCGGTCGTCGCCACCACCAGCGGCGGTGTCGCCTGGGCCCTGGGCAAGGGGGACGGCGAGCAGGCCACCGGTGAGGAGATGCTCGCGGCCGCCGCGCGCATCGTCGCCGCCGTGGACGTCCCGGTGACGGTGGACGTCGAGGGCGGCTACGGCGATGTCGCCGGCACGGTCGCCGCCGTCGTCGCCGCCGGCGCGGTCGGGATCAACCTGGAGGACTCCCGGGCCGTGGGCGGCCCGCTGTTCACCCCCGAGGAGCAGGCCGAGCGGATCGCCGCCGCGCGCGCCGCCGCCACCGAGGCCGGGCTGCCCGAGCTGGTGATCAACGCCCGCACCGACGTCTACCTGTTCGGCATCGGGGAGGAGTCCGGGCGGCTGGAGGACGTCCTCACCCGCGCCGCCGCCTACGCCGAGGCGGGCGCCGACGTCATCTTCGTGCCCGGCCTGCTCGACCTGGCGGTCCTCGGCGAGCTGTCCTCCCGCTCCCCGATCCCGGTCAACGCCATGGCCGGACCCGGCGCCCCGAGCGTGGCCGACCTGGCCAAGGCGGGCGTGCGCCGCGTCAGCGTCGGCACCGGCGTGGCCCAGTCCGCGTACACGGCGGCCCGGGACGCCACGCTGGAACTGCTGGACACCGGCACGTACGGCGAACTGGACGAGTCCCTGGACTTCGGCCAGCTGAACAGCCTGTTCACCCGCTGACGGCGACGGCCGGTCCGTCCAGCCGCCGACTTCAGCCACTGATGGCGACGGCCGGTCCGTCCGGCCGCCGACTTC
>NZ_BQUN01000103.1:14638-26669 GCF_026008495.1 Streptomyces sp. A012304 | reverse complement strand
GGGGGGGGGGGGGGGGGGGGGGGGGGGGGGGGGGGGGGGGGGCCCCCCCCCCCCCCCCCCCGCCCCTTCACCTGCCCCGCTCCTCGCGTGACGGCTCAGCGACCCGCCGTCCACCGGGCGACCACCTGGTCCAGCACGTCCAGCGGCAGCGACCCGCTGCCCAGCACCAGGTCGTGGAAGCCCCGCACGTCGAAGGCCGGTCCCAGCTCCCGCGCCGCCCGCGACCGCAGCCGCTGGATCTCCAGCCGCCCGGTCATGTACGACAGCGCCTGCCCGGGCCACTCGATGTACCGGTCGGTCTCGTTGCCGATCTCGACCTCCGCGAGGACGGTGTGCTCGCGCAGGAAGCCCACCGCCTGCTCCCGGCTCCAGCCGAACTGGTGCAGGCCGGTGTCGACGACCAGCCGGGCGGCGCGCAGCGAGTCCATCGCCAGCATGCCCAGCCGGGCCAACGGCCCCGAGTACAGGCCCATCTCGTCCGCGAGGCGCTCCGCGTACAGCCCCCAGCCCTCGATGTAGGCGTTGATCCACGCGATGCGGCGCAGCCGGGGCAGCCCGGTCGGTTCCTGCGCGAGGGAGAGCTGCACATGGTGGCCGGGCACCGCCTCGTGGAAGGCGGTGGCCTCCGCCAGCACCCGGGAACGCTCCGTGACCCGCTCGGTGTTGGCGTGGTAGGTACCCGGCCGTGAGCCGTCCAGCGCGGCCGGCATGTACCAGGCCTGCGGCGCCCCCGGCACCTCCCGGCCGTCCAGCGCGCACGGCGTGTCCGGCAGCCGCCCGAACCGGCGGGGCGCGGCCAGCTCGGCCCGCGCGATCGCCGTACGGGCCACGGAGAGCATCTCCTCGGCGCCGCTCCAGCGCAGCCGGGTGTCGGTGCGCAACCGTTCGCGCACCTCGGCCGCGCTCAGCCCTGGCCCGAACGCCCGCGCCCCGATCCCGACGTACTCCTCCTCCAGCCGCGCCAGCAGCTCCACGCCGACGTCGTGCAGCTCCTTGGGGGAGCGGTCGGTGGTGGTGTGGACGCGGGCCAGGGTGGCGTAGTGCTCCTCCCCGTCCGGCAGGTGGCACAGTCCGGGCCGCTCCTGGGGCCGCCCGTGCGGGGCGAGTTCGGTGCGCAGCACCTCCCGGTAGGCGGCGAACGCCGGCCGTACCCGCTCGTCGATCAGCCGGTCCCGCTCACCGTGGTGCCGCGCGTCCAGCGGTACGGCCCGCAGTGGGTCGCCGGCCGGGTCCGCGAGGTGGGCGTCCAGCCGCGCCACGGCCGTCCGCACCCGCTCGGCCACCGGCAGCCGGCCGGCGGCCAGGCCCGCGCGGTGCCGTTCGGCGGCCTTCGCGAGGTAGCCGGGCAGGCCGGCCAGCCGCTCCAGATGACCGAGTTCCTGTTCCGTTCCCGCGGGCCGCACCTCGGGCAGGGAACCGAGCAGTCGGCCGATCGGTGAGTTCTGGTAGTCGGCGACGGTGTGCTCGATCAGCCGGGTCCCGAGCCGGTCGGCGACGGCCCGCGCCTGCTGGACGACCACGGCCCGGGTCACCTCCTCCTCGGCGTCCGCGACGGGCGTGTGCTCCGCCCGCGCGGCGAGCCGCAGCGCCCGCTCCCGCAGCGCGGCCTGCGCCTCCTCGGACGGGTCCGCGAGCCGTCCGACGATCTCCAGGCACCCTTCGAGCGCGTCGTCCAGCGGATCCTCGGCGGCGATGACGCCGACGGTCTCCTCGGCGAGGGCGGTGACGGGGGTTGCTGTCATGGATCGGCTCCTGTTCAGGACGCGGGGACGGCTTGCCGCCGCGATACGGGGGGCTGCGGTTCGCCGACGGTCGGATCGGCCTGCGCCCGGGCGAACTGCCGTACCAGCGGCGGGAGTCCGTACTGCCCGGCCACGTCGGTCCGCGCCAGCAGCCCGCTGTCGACGAGGGTCTCCAGGAGGTCCTCGACGGGTTCGGCGGCCCGCTCCAGGGAGCGGGCGAGGGAGGTCACGCACGCGTGGGCGACCGTGTCCACGGACGGCGGCGCGTCCGACGCCGCGAACTGCCGCAGCGCCAGGCGGGCCCAGGGGGTGAGGCGGTGGTAGGCGTCCTGGTAGCGCTCGGTGAGACTCTCGTCCCCGGCCCGCAGCCGGGCGCACAGCCCGTCCCCGGCGACGAGTTCCGCGACCGCCTCGGCGAGCAGGGCCTCCGGGCGGGCGGCCAGGCGGCGGGCGGCGAGGGTGAGGGCGAGGGGCAGGTCGCCGCACGCCTCGGCGAGCAGCAGCCCGGCCCGGGGCGCCGAGGCGAGCCGGTCCCGGCCGAGGACCCCGCCGAGCAGCTCCATCGACTCGTCGCGCTCCAGGACGGGCAGCGGCAGCCGCCGTACGCCGTCCAGCCCGAGCAGCCGGGAACGGGCGGTGAGCACGATCCGGCTGTGCGGCGCGGCCAGCAGCAGCTCCCGCACCTGCCGTTCCTGTCGCACGCCGTCGAACACCACCAGCAGCCGCCGCTCGTGCAGCACCGACCGGTACAGGCCCACGCGCTGCGCGGGATCGTCGGGGATGTGCTCCGGCGCGATGCCGAGCGCCCGCAGCAGTCCGCCCGCGATGCCCGGCGCGTCCTTGCGGCCGTCGGCGGCCGGGTCGAGGCAGACGTACAACTGCCCGTCCGGCAGGTCGGCCGCCAGCTCGCGGGCCAGCCGCAGCGCGAGCGCCGACGTGCCGACCCCGGCCTGCCCGTGGATCAGCAGCGGCGGCACGGCCCCCTCGCCGAGGGCGGTCAGCACCCGCGCCCGGCCGAGCTGCGGTCCCCGCCCGGCGAGCGCGCGCCGCTGCATCGGCAACTGGGCGGGGGTGGGCAGCACGGCCCGCACGGCGGCGGCCCGCAACTGCCCCTCCTGCACCTGGTGCACGGCCTTGGCGGCCGGCTGCGCCTCGTCGCCCGCCGACCGCGCGGCCTCCCGCCAGCGCCGCTCCCAGACGGTACGGTCCCCGCCGCACGCCTCCGCGAAGGCGAGCGCCACCTGGAGGGTCGGCAGCCGGTGGCCGGCCGCCGCGTCCGAGAGCACCGAAGCGGAGAACAGCGCCCGCTTCGCCAGCTCGCGGTAACTGGGGGAGCCCGCCGCGGCCCGGAGCCGGCGCAGCTCCCGGGCGAAGGCGGTGGCCGGTCCGGCGTCCTGCGCCAGCGGTTTCTCCGGTCTGCCCACGCTGATGCTCCTTGTTCCTCCGGGTGCCGCCATCTCCTGCCTGCCGCCCCACCGTCCCGGCGTCCGTTCCCGAATCCCTCCCGCCCGGGTCCCGCGGTGGGGCGGCTCACCGCCGCCGACTCGTGGGACCCGCGGTGGATCGTCCCGAGGTGACAACTCCGACCGTTTCGTCGCTCCCCGTACCGTTCCGCTAGCCCAGCGCTTATGATCCCGACGGCCCAGGTCCCGGTAAGGGGTGCCGGACGCTGGGGGCGGGGGGAGCCGATGGCAGTGACGGACGTGGGGAACAGCGAGCGCAGAGCCGTGTCGCGCGAGGTGTCCGGCCAGGGCCTGGCCTTACTGCTCCTCGGCCCGCTGGAGGGCTGGTCGAACGGCACCCGCCTGCGCCTCGGCGGCACCATCCAGGAACGCGTCCTCGCGATGCTCCTGCTGGAACCCGGCCGCCTCGTCCCCGTCTCCCGGCTCGTCGAGGCCGCCTGGGAGGACAACCCGCCGGCCACCGCCGGCCACCAGGTCCGCAAGGCCGTCGCCGACCTGCGCCGCCGCCTCCCCGGCGGCAGCGAGATCATCGTCACCGACGGCCCCGGCTACCGCGCCGCCCTCACCGGCGTGCGTCTCGACCTGCTGGAGTTCAACGCCCACCTGCGCTCCACCACCGCCGCCGAGACGGCGGGCCGCGCCGAGGACGCCGTACGGGAGCTGTCCGCCGCGCTCGCCCTGTGGCGCGGCCGGGTGCTGGCCGGCGCCGGCGGGGCCGTGATCGACGCGGCCGCCGCCGTCCTGGACGAACGCCGCGTCACCGCCGCCGAGCAGCTGTTCGCGCTGCGGTTGACGCGCGGAGAGGGCAACGCCCTCGTCGCCGACCTGCGCGACCTCGTCGCCGCGCACCCCCTGCGCGAGACGCTGCGCGGCCAGCTGATGCTCGCCCTGTACCGCTCGGGCCGGCAGGCGGAGGCGCTGGAGGAGTACGGCCGGGTACGGACCCTGCTGGTCGAGGAACTCGGCGTCGACCCCGGCCCCCACCTGTCGAAGCTGTACGAGGACATCCTGCGCGACAGCCCGGACCTGCACCCGGCACCCGCACCTGCTCCCGGGCGTGTTCCCGCGCCCCCCGCCACCTCTGCAGAACCGTCACTGCGCGAGGCCGGTGACCCCGCCGAGGACGACACCGCCCCGCTCCCGCCGGAGGCCCCCTGCACCCTCCCCTACGACCTCTCCGACTTCACCGGCCGCCGCACCGAACTCACCCGGATCGTCGAACTCGCCAGTACGCCCACCGCCCCCGCCCGCGAGCAGCGCGCCCGTATCGTCGCCATCGACGGCATGGGCGGCACCGGCAAGACCTCCCTCGCCGTCCGCGCCGCCCACCAGCTCGCCCCCGACTACCCCGACGGCCAGCTCCACCTCGACCTGCGCGGCTTCACCCCGGGCGAGGAGCCGATGCGCCCGGAGAACGCGCTGGACGTGCTGCTGCGCATGCTCGGCACGCCCGGCGAGCGCATCCCGCAGGACCTCCCGAGCCGCGCCGCCCTGTGGCGTTCCCGCCTCACCGGCCGCCGTGTGCTGCTCCTGCTGGACAACGCCGTCGACGCCGCCCAGCTGCGCCCCCTGCTCACCTCCGCCCCCGGCTGCCTGGTCCTGATCACCAGCCGGGCCCGCCTGGTCGACCTGGACGGCGCCGCCTGGCTCTCCCTCGGTCTGCTGCCCCCGCAGGACAGCGCCGAGCTGGTCGCGGAGACGCTCGGCGCGGACCGGGTCGCCGCCGAACCCGAGGCCGCCGCCGAACTCGCCGAACGCTGCGGCCACCTGCCCCTGGCCCTGCGCATCGCCACCGCCCGGCTGCGCAACCGCCCCCGCTGGACGCTGGCGTACCTGGTGGACCGGCTGCGCGACGAGACCCGCCGGATGGTGGAGCTGACCTCCGGCGAACGGGGCGTCGCCGCCACCCTGCGCCTGTCCTACCTGGCGATGACCGAACGCCACCGCACCGCGTTCCGGCTGCTCGCCCTGCACCCCGGCGCCCGGATCGACCCGCACGCCGCGGCCGCCCTGCTCGGCCTGGACCTGTTCGACGCGGAGGACCTCCTGGAGCACCTGCTCGACGTCCACCTGCTCCAGCAGCCCGACATCGGCCAGTACACCTTCCACGACCTGGTGCGCAGCTTCGCCCGCGAGCTGCCCACCCCGCAGGAGGAGACGGCGGCCGTCGCCGAACGCCTCCTCGGCTACTACGTCTCCACCACCGAGGCCGCCTGCCGGGCTCTCTTCCCGGGCCGCAAACAGCACCCGACGGAACTCCCGCCGTACGACGGGGAACTCCCGCCGCTGGCCGACGCCGCCGCGGCCCGCGGCTGGTTCACCCTGGAGCACGAGGGACTCATCGCGGCGACCTCCCTCGCCTACGGCCGGGGCCTGGACCGGTACGCCGCCGTCCTCGCCCGCAACCTCGTCTTCCACCTCAACGCCCGCGGCCACTTCACCGAGTACGCGGCGGTCGCCCGCACCGCCGCGGCCGCCGCCCGTCGCACCGGCGACCTGTGGCTGCTCAGCAGCGCCCTGTCCAACCTGGGCGTCGCCTGCTGGAAGCTCGGCCTGCTGGAGGAGGGCATCGAGACCGTCACCGAGGCCCGCGAGGTGGCCGTGACGTCGGGCAACCGGCTCACCGAGGCGCACGCCGACAGCGTCCTCGGCATCCTGCACGCCACCCGCGCCGGCTACGACCCCGCCCTCTTCCACCTGCGCCGCTCCCTGGAGCTGGCCCGGGAACTGGGCGCCGAACGCAACCAGGCGGACGTCCTGTGCACCCTCAGCACGGTCTACGAGGAGCAGGGCCGGCACGCCGAGGCCGCCGACGCCGCCCGGGAGGCCGCCGGCATCTCACTGCGCCTCGGCTACCTCAACAACCAGGTGACGTCCCTGACGGACCTGGCGTTCGCCGAGGTCGGCCTGGGTGAGAACGGCGCCGCCGGCGAGACCCTGGCCCGGGCCCGCGCGCTGTGCGACGAGCGGGTCCCGGCCGGCGACACGGCCCTGCTGCTCGCCCTGTCCGCCCGGGTCGCCCAGCTCCTCGGCGACCCGGCGACCGGCCACGGCCACGCCGCCCGCGCCCTCACCCTCGCCGCCGAGACCGACGCCCCGCTGCGCCGCGCCAAGACGCAGAACATCGTCGCCCGCTTCCACTTCCACGCGGGCGACTTCGAGACCGCCCGCGCCCTGCACGAGCAGGCCCACCGCAGCGCGACGGCGGCCCGGCTGCGCGCGGAGGAGTGGCACGCCCTGTCCGGCCTGGCGGCCGCCGAACGGGCACTCGGCCACGCCACGGCCCCCACCCACGCCGCCGCGGCCGACGACCTGCTGACCCGCCTGCACCTGGACCACCCCCCGGCGCAACGCTGAGCACGCGGAACGCCCCGCCCGGGGTCCCGGGCGGGGCGTTCCGACATCTCACGCCGTGGGGCTCACGGCTTCGGCGTGTGCGGCCCGACATCGCTGGCCAGGACCTGGCGGCCCCCCGCCGGAGCGTCCGTGAGGTCCACCGCCGGTCCCAGTCCCAGCGCCAGGGCGAGTGCCGCGAAGATCCCGATGAGTCCCGCTGCCTTGGTGCGCATGTTCCCGTCCCCCAGAAGTAGTTGGCGGTGGCCGGCAGTGCTGCCCGCTCTCGACACGGCCGATGTTTCCGGCGGCGGTTCCCGATCCGATCCCTTCTCGTTCCCACCCTGCCGGGAACCGTCGCCGCCCCGCGCGGGACGCCGTCGTCGCAGCTCAGAGCCCGCCGTCCGCGCAGCTCGCGATCCGGGCCCCGGTCGGGGTGAGGACGGCGTCGGTCCGCATGGCGCCCCCCGCGAACCCGGCGAGGTCGAGCAGCTCCCGCACACAGGACCGGACCCGGGACACCTCGTCGGCTCCCACTCCGGTCACCGCCCCGGGCCCTTCCCGCACCACGCTCACCACGTGGTGCATCCCGCCCAGCGACAGCGTCTGCACCCGGTAGCGGGGCCCCACGAGCAGCTCCTCGACCAGATGCGGCCCGTCGACGGCGGCCTTCGCCCACAGCGCGAGCGACTCCGCGTCCCGCACGAACGCCGGCCCGCCCCAACGCCCGTCCTCGTGTCTGGACTTGATGACCGCGGGCACCCCGATCCGGTCGACCGCCGCGCACGCCTGGGCGATGCCGAGGGCCTCCTCGGCCCGCACCGGCGGCAGGGTCCCGCCGCGCAGCAGCCGCCGCAGGGCCACGGGATCCCTCAGCCGCTCGGCGGCCGGGTCCCGCCACAGCACCCCGTCCCGCTCCCGCCGCACCCGCCGTACGACACCCCGTACGTCGTCCCCGGCGCCCGGGCCGCACACCAGCTGCCCGATCCCGAAGCGCCGTACGAGGCCGGTGAGCAGGGAGTGCAGGGTGCCGTCGGTGACCGCGGCCGGCCCCGCGACGAACACCCGCTCCACCCGGACCGCGTCCGGCAACGGCTCCCCGGGCCGCATCACCGCCCACAGGTCGAACCCGGCGGCCACGGCCGACCGCACGAGCCCGTCCCCAGGCATCACCAACAGCATCCGTTCCGCAACGCTCGCCACGGCCTCTCTCTCCCGCCGATCCGCTCGAACGCCGCCACGCTCCCGCGGACCCTTCCCGTTCACCTCCCGGTCCGTTCCCACCAGCGAACGCAGAACACCCCCTGCGCCGTGTTGCCACGGTTCAGGGGGTGTTGTCAGCGGTAGCGGAGGGATTTGAACCCTCGGTGACTTGCGCCACACTCGCTTTCGAGGCGAGCTCCTTCGGCCGCTCGGACACGCTACCGAGGGAGACCTTACAGGACGCCGGGGCGTGGTTGGTAATCGATATGCGGCCGGGCCGCGCGCGGGATCAGCGGGAGCGGAAGAAGTCGGTGAGCAGCCGGGCGCAGTCCTCGGCGAGCACGCCCTCGATCACCTCGGGGCGGTGGTTGAGCCGGCGGTCGCGGACGACGTCCCACAGGGAGCCGGCCGCGCCCGCCTTGTCGTCGCGGGCGCCGTAGACGACCCGGTCGACGCGGGCCTGGACGAGCGCGCCCGCGCACATCGTGCACGGCTCCAGCGTCACGACGAGCGTGCAGCCGGTCAGCCGCCACTCGCCGAGCCGCTCGGCGGCCCGCCGGACGGCGAGCACCTCGGCGTGGGCCGTCGGGTCGCCGACGGCCTCGCGTTCGTTGTGCCCGGCCGCGAGCACGGTCTTGCCGTCGGCGGCCAGTACGACGGCGCCGACGGGGACGTCCCCGCCACGGGCGGCCTCGCGCGCCTCGTCCAGGGCGCGCCGCATCGCGGCCCGCCAGGGGTCCCGTACGGGGTCGGCGGGCCGGTCGTCGGTGCGTGGCGGCGGTGCGGTCAGCGGACGGTCTCCAGGACCTCCGAGGCGCCCAGGGCCTCGGCGATCTCGGTGAGCGCGTCCTCGGTCAGCGACTTCAGTTCCTTCTCGCTGACGCCGAGGTCGTCGAGGATGGCGGCGTCGCCGACCGGGCCGTGCGGCACGGCCTCGGCCGTGCCCGCGTCCTCGTCGGCGTCCTCGTCCTCGCCGTCCTCGGTGCCGTCGAGGTCGAGGGCGTCCAGGTCGTCGTCACCGGCCTCGGAGTCCCTGCCGAGCAGTTCGTCGGTGAGCAGGATCTCGCCGTACGAACTACGGGCGGCGGCGGCGGCATCGGAGACGAAGATGCGGGGGTCGTCCTCACCGTCGACGCGGACCACGCCGAACCATGAGTCCTCCTGCTCGATCAGCACGAGCACCGTGTCCTCTTCGGGAGAGGCTTCCCGGGCCAGGTCGGCCAGATCCGACAGGGTCTCCACATCGTCGAGCTCTGTGTCGCTCGCTTCCCACCCGTCTTCGGTGCGCGCGAGCAGTGCGGCGAAGTACACCGTGACTCTCCCACTGGTCATAGGCGTGCCGGTTGGGGGTCCCCCCGGCGGAGGTTACGGGCGGAGAGAGCTGTGCTCCGAGCCCCACCCACTCGGAATCGTGGCAGAAACAAGGCGTTCAGGGGACGTCTTCGGCTCCCTGTGTCCGGTGGTTTTGATCGCGGTTCCGTGCGGAGGTCCGTGCCCAACTTCACCAGCGCACTCGTTGCCGCCACCTGCGGATCGTACGCGGCTTTGTGGTGCGTCCACGCACGCCCACCCCTCGCAACGCCCGTGATGTCGGTGATCTTCCCGCGTCTGCCGTGTGTTCCCGGTGCGGTGAGGGGTGGGCGCTACCAGCGGAAGGTGCGCATGCGCATCGCGTGTCGCAGCCGAGCGGTCTTGGCGCGGCGCGGCTGGACCCGGTCGCGCAGTTCGCGGGCCTCGGCCAGTTCGCGCAGGAACTGGGCGCGTCGCCGACGCCGCTCGGCATCCGTCTCCGGCGGCTCGTCCGTGTCCGGCGCCGCGCGGTCTGGCAGGTCAGGCATACGTCCACCACCCCGGTCCGTCCTGACCACCTTCCCTCCGACGGGGGGTTTGATGCCAGCGAACGGCTCAACCGAGGGGGACGGGTTCACCGTGTGTGCGGACGCCGGGCCGGTCGGGCCCGGTTACTGTTGTGGACATGCGTCTCCACGTCGTCGACCACCCCCTGGTCGCCCACAAGCTCACCACGCTGCGCGACCAGCGCACGGACTCCGCGACCTTCCGTCGTCTCGCCGACGAGCTGGTCACCCTGCTCGCCTACGAGGCCACGCGTGACGTGCGCACCGAGACGGTCGACATCAGGACCCCGGTCGCCGCGACGACCGGCGTCAAGCTCTCCCACCCGCGCCCCCTGGTCGTGCCGATCCTGCGGGCCGGCCTGGGCATGCTGGACGGCATGGTCCGGCTGCTGCCGACCGCCGAGGTGGGCTTCCTGGGCATGATCCGCAACGAGGAGACGCTCGAGGCCTCCACGTACGCCACGCGCATGCCGGAGGACCTGTCCGGCCGTCAGGTGTACGTCCTGGACCCGATGCTGGCCACCGGTGGCACGCTGGTCGCGGCGATCCGCGAGCTGATCAAGCGCGGCGCCGACGACGTCACCGCGGTGGTCCTGCTGGCCGCCCCCGAGGGCGTCGAGATCATGGAACGCGAACTGGCGGGCACCCCGGTCACCGTGGTGACGGCCGCCGTCGATCACCACCTCAACGAACACGGCTACATCGTCCCGGGCCTGGGCGACGCGGGCGACCGCCTCTACGGGGCGGCCGAGTAGTTCCCCCACCCCCGGCCGGAGCCCACAGCCCTCGTCGGCGCCGGGATGATCCGAACGACAGGGCCTAGCAGCCCCTGTGTGCCGTCGTCGTCGGCTTGGGGGCCGCGAGGGCCGTCAGGGACTTGGCGGCCGCGGCCTGCGGTGCCAGCGCCTTGAAGCCGTTGCCCAGGATCAGGTCCACCGCCGCCCCCTTGCGCGCGGCGTCCGTGCGCCGCTCCGCGGCGGGCAGCTGGGTGGCGAGCACCGGCAGCGAGCCGTTCAGCGAGGCGGCGGGGCCCAGCAGGATCCCCGCCCCGGCGACCTTCTTGTCGTACTGCTTGTTCGCGTTGCCCACCTCGCCGATGGCGAACCCGCGTCGGCGCAGCTCGTCCGCCGTGGTCTTGGCGAGCCCGGCGCGGGTCGTGGCGTTGAAGACGTTCACGGTGATCTGCGCGGGCCTGGGTACGGCGACCGCGGGCGAGGCCTTGGTCGCGGGGCTCGCCTTCGTCCGGCAGGAGGTGCCGGCGCCGGCCGCCGAGGCCGTGCCGCCGCCGCCCGTGAAGACATCGATGAGCTGCCAGACGCCCCAGCCGGCCACGCCGAGCACGGCACCGCAGGCGGCGACCGCGACGACCAGCCGACCGCGCCGCCGGTGCGGGCGCATGCGGGGGTATTTGTCCCCCGTGATCCGGTACTTGCCGCCCATGCCGGGGGGAGTCAGCATGCTCATGGGCGCAGCGTAGTGCTCCCGGACGGCCGTGCCTACTAGATGATCATTCGGCGGTGCCCAGGAGAACCCGAAAGGGCCAACACGTGGTCGGCGGGGGCCGCGGGGCTCAGTCCAGTTCGAGCACGCGCGCGTGCAGTACCTGCCGCTGCTGGAGCGCCGCCCGCACCGCGCGGTGCAGCCCGTCCTCCAGGTAGAGGTCGCCCTGCCACTTCACGACGTGCGCGAAGAGGTCGCCGTAGAACGTCGAGTCCTCGGCGAGCAGTGTTTCCAGGTCGAGCTGCTGCTTGGTGGTCACCAGCTGATCGAGGCGGACCGGGCGCGGCGCGACGTCCGCCCACTGCCGGGTGCTTTCCCGGCCGTGGTCGGGGTACGGCCGGCCGTTTCCGATGCGCTTGAAGATCACACGGAAAGCCTACCGGTCCAGACGTTCCGGGCGCAGCCATGGCGCCGGAGTGCGGCGCCGGAAAAGATGCCATGAACATGTACAAACGGGAGGGAGGGGGCCATGGCGCGGCGCCCGCGGGCCGCCGCGGGGGGTGGCGGAGGAGACGGCGGCCCGTCTCCTCCGTCGGCGTGTCAGCGACGGCGGTCGCTGTCCGGGCGGACGGCCGGCCGCGCCGTCTGCTGCTCGGCCGCGGTCGTCCCCTGCGGCTTCGGCGCGCTGCGGGCCGCCTCCGCGCGCACCAGGGCGCGCAGGACGGCGTAAGGATCTGTGGTCATGGATGTTCCTTGCGTGAGTGCTGAGGGACGGGGGAGGGGCGTCCGTCAGCAGCGCAGGACCATCGTGCGCGGGGCGTCGAGGGGGTGGGCCGGCCGGGGCGGCGCGGGCGGGACGGCGCGGGTGGCCCTTGCCGGGCGGGGTGCCGGGCGTGGGGGCGCGAGGGTGCGGCGGGCGCCGCCGGCCGGGGCGCGCAGGGCCGTGTCGAGGGCGTCGTACTCGCAGGTCTCGGCGGCGACGACGGGCGGCGGG
>NZ_BQUN01000103.1:0-14560 GCF_026008495.1 Streptomyces sp. A012304 | reverse complement strand
GCGGCCGGCAGCAGCACGGCGAGCAGCAGGACGAGGACCCGCAGCCAGGTGCGGCTGCGCGGGTGGCGTCCTGCGGTGCTCATGGGAGGTGATCTCCCCACGACACGCGGGATGTTCAGCACGCCGACCGGATAAATCGCCCGTTCGGCGCATATCGCAAGCTCTCGGCGGCGGCCTCGGCTCTTGGCGGCTTACCTCTCGGCGGCCTTCGCCGCCTTGGCCGCCGCCTTCATCTCCTGCTTGTGCGCCCGCACCTTGGCCAGCGACTCCGGGCCGGTGATGTCGGCGACGGACCGGAAGGACTTCGCCTCGCCGTAACTCCCGGCCGCCTCGCGCCACCCGGTGGGGGTGACGCCGAGCTGCTTGCCGAGCAGCGCGAGGAAGATCTGCGCCTTCTGCTTGCCGAAGCCCGGCAGCTCCTCCAGCCGCTTCAGCAGCTCCTTGCCGGTGTCGACGCCCTCCCAGACGGCGCTAGCGTCACCGTCGTAGTGCTCGACGAGGTACTGGCACAGCTGCTGGATGCGCTTGGCCATGGAGCCCGGGTAGCGGTGCACGGCGGGCTTCTCCGACAGCAGCGCGGCGAAGGCCTCCGGGTCCCGCGCGGCGATCTCGTGCGCGTCCAGGTCGTCCGCGCCGAGCCGGTCGGCGATCGTCCGGGGGCCCTTGAACGCCCACTCCATGGGCACTTGCTGGTCGAGCAGCATCCCGACCAGCGCGGCGAGCGGGGAGCGGCCGAGGAGTTCGTCGGCCTCGGGGTCCTGGGCGAGGTGAAGGGTGACGTCCATGCCCCGATCATCCCGCCCGGGGGGTCAGCCCGCCCGCCAGTACCCCAGCGCGTGCGTCCGCTCCTTGGGGGCGCCCAGTTCCTTGCGCACGTACGTCGCCAGCGTCCGCGTCGTACGGGTGTCGCAGGCGATCCAGACGTACGGGTGGGGGGTGGCCCGCAGCAGCTCGGGCAGCTCCGCTTTCACCCGTTCGACCAGGCCGGCCCCCGCGTCCTCCCGGGGCACGCGCCGTATCTCGTGCCGGGCCGGGTCGGCGCGGAAGGGCAGGGCGTCCCCGTCGCCCTCGAACCAGACGGTGGCCGGGGCGGAGCCCAGGGCGTCGAGGAGGGAGTTGATCGCCGGCAGTGAGGCGGGGTCGCCGACGGCGAGGACGTGGGAGGGGGCGGGCGTCGGCCGTTCGAAGCCGGTGCCCTGGACGGTGGCCTCGATGGTGTCGCCGGGCCGCGCCGCCCGCGCCCAGTCGCTGGCCGCCCCCTCGTGCAGGGCGAACTCCAGCGAGAAGGTCCCGGCCGCCGGGTCGGGGTCGACCAGGGTGTAGGCCCGCTGGTGCGGCTTGCCCGCGTTGTCGAACCACAGCCGGACCCACATCGTGGGGTGGATGCCGGTCGCGGCGAGCAGCCCGCCGTCGGTGAGGTGCACCCGGCGGTAGCGCGGGGTGACGTCCTCGGCGCCCGTGACGGTGAGCGTGAAATCCTTCGCCCGCATCAACCTGAGGACCGCGCCCTCCCAGCCCCGCCCCTGCGCCATGTCCTCTTCACCTCTCGCGTACGCCGACTGCTCCGAGTAGTTAGGTGAGGCTAACCTAAAGTGCAGCGGGGTCGCAGGGTGACCACCGAGAACGAGGTCCGACGTCGTCGGCCTCGCCGTGCCCGGCGTCCCCGCCATCGCCCGTCCTGGGCCGGGCCGACGCCTCCGGCCGGCCGGACCGCAGGCGGCGAGCCGCCCGCCCGGGGCACACCGGGGCGGCCTGCCTTCCGGGCTCCCGGCGGGGACCCGACAAGCCTCCGGCCGGGTCGCCCGCCCCGTCCTCCGGCGCTCCGGTCCAGGGCCCCGGTAGCCTTCCCGGGATGACCTCCCACGGCCCGGTGACCCCCGAAGACCTCGTCGCCCACTACGGGCTGGAGCCGATCCCCCGCGAGGGCGGCCTGTTCCGGCGCACCTGGGCCGGGCCCGAGGGGCCGGACGGCCGGCCCGCCGGCTCCGCGATCGTCGTCCTGGTCACCGCGGACGACTACTCGGCCCTGCACCGCCTGCCCACCGACGAGATCTGGCACCACTACCTCGGCGACCCCCTGGAGCTGCTGCTGCTCGCCCCCGACGGCACCTCCCGCACGGCCGTGCTCGGCCCGGACGTGCTCGGCGGCCAGCAGCCCCAGCTCACCGTCCCCGCGCGCACCTGGATGGGCGCGCGGGTGATCGAGGGCGGCGCCTGGACCTTCTTCGGCTGCACCATGGCCCCCGGCTTCACCTACCAGGACTACGAACACGGCGACGCCGCCGACCTCACGGCACGCCACCCGGACCGGGCCGAGCTGATCGCGGAACTCTGCCGCCCGTGACGCTGCTGGCGGGCCAGGTGGCCCTGATCACGGGCGCGAGCGGCGGACTGGGCGGCGGCATCGCGCTGCGGTTCGCCGAGGAGGGCGCGGCGGTGGCGCTGCACTGCCGCACGGGGGCCGAGGCGGCGCGCGACCTCGCCCGCCGTGTCGCCGGGGCCGGCGGCCGGGCGGTCGTGCTGCGGGCCGACCTGACCCGGCCCGAGGAGTGCGCGCGGCTCGTGCGGGAGGCCGCCGAGTGGGGCGGAGGCCGGCTGACGGCCCTGGTCAACACCGCGGGAGTGCAGCCCGTACAGCCCCTGGAGACGATGACGGCCGCCGACTGGCAGACGGTGTTGGACACCAACCTGACCAGCGTCTTCGCCTGCACCCAGGCCGCCGCGGCGGTGATGCGGGGCCAGGCCGGCGGCGGCACGGTGACCCACATCGCCTCGGTGGAGGCCGCCCTGCCCGCGCCCGGCCACGCCCACTACTCCGTCTCCAAGGCGGCCGTCGTGGCACACGCCCGCGCCGCGGCGCAGGAGTACGGCCCCCACGGCATCCGCGTCAACACCGTCTCCCCCGGCCTGATCGAACGCGACGGCCTGGCCGAGGCCTGGCCCGAGGGCGTACGGCGGTGGCGGCAGGCGGTCGCCGTCGGCCGGCTGGGCCGCCCGGAGGACGTCGGCGACGCCTGTGTCTTCCTCGCCTCACCGCTCGCCTCCTGGATCACCGGCCACGACCTGGTGGTGGACGGCGGCGCCACCGCACGCCCGACATGGTGAGCGGGTGAGCAGGACGGGCCCACCGTCCGTACGTATCCGTGAGCACACGAGTCCGAGGTACGGAGCGGTGACGTGAGCGAAGGGTCCGAAGGGTCCTATGGCGGACGGCGTAGCGGTGAGCGGGACGGCACGGCGGGGCGAACCCGCCGACTTCAAGGGCTGGTGCTGCTGGGCACCGTGCTGGTCCTGCTCCTCCTCCCAGGCGCGGGCCAGGCGTCGGCCCACTCCGCCCTCCGCTCCAGCGACCCCGCCGACGGATCCGTCGTCAAGACCGCTCCCGGCGCCATCACCCTGACCTTCACCGAGTCCGTCGGCCTGCTCGACGACTCCTTCCGCATCCTGAGCCCCGACAACGAGCGCCTCGAGACCGGCCCCGCACGCCACGCCGAAGGCCGGGGGGACACCGCCCGGGTCACCCTGCCGAAGAAGCTCGGCACGGGCACCTTCACCGTGGCCTGGCGCGTCGTCTCGGCGGACAGCCACCCGGTCTCCGGCGCCTTCACCTTCTCCATCGGCAAGCCCTCCCCGACGACGGCCGTCCTGACCACGGCCTCCACCGAGGACCCGGCCACCGCCGCCCTGTACAAGATCGGCCGCTATCTCGCGTACGGCGCGGCGGCTCTGCTCATCGGCGCGGCGCTCTTCGTGGCCGTCTGCCGCCCCCCGGACCCCCGCCCGCTGCGCCGGCTGATCCTGACCGGCTGGTGGCTCCTCACCACCTCCACGCTCCTGCTGCTCCTGCTGCGCGCCCCCTACGAAGCGGGTACGGGCCCGGCCCAGGCCTTCGACCTCTCCGCCCTCGGCCGCACCCTCACCAGCCGCCCCGGCATCGCCCTGCTGGCCCGCCTGGCCCTCTGCGCGGCGGCCGCCGTCCTCCTGCTGCTGACGCGCCGCCGGGACGACGAACGCCCCTCCCGCGCGACCGTCGGGGGCGGCACCGCGATCGCCGTCGGCCTGGCCCTGACCTGGGCCGCCGCCGAACACGCGTCGGCCGGCATCCAGGTCCCGGCCGCGATCACCTCCTCGGTCCTGCACCTGCTGGCCATGGCGTCCTGGCTGGGCGGACTCGCGTCCCTGCTCGTCCTGCTGCGCCGGGACGCCCTCCCCGCCGCCGTGGCCGCCCGCTTCTCCCGCCTGGCCACCGCCTCGGTGACGGTCCTCGCGCTCACCGGCGTCTACCAGTCCTGGCGCGGTCTCGGCTCCCTGGACGCCCTCACGACCACCACGTACGGCCGCACCCTGCTCGCCAAGCTGGCGGCGGTGCTCTTCCTGCTGCTGGCGGGCGCGTTCTCCCGGCAGTTCACGGTCGCCCTGGTGAGAGCCCACGCATCCACGACGACGAAGACGGACCAGGAGGCGGACGAGACGGTGAACGCGGAAGCGGAACAGCGGGCGACGGTGACGTCCCGCGTCCCCCAGCCGGTGGGCGGCCCGGCCCCCGCCCCCGCCCCGGAGCCCTCGCCCACCTCCGACGCCCCCACGGCCACCACCCCACCCCTCCCTCTCACCGAGGACGCCCACCGCCGCGCCCTGCGCCGCTCCGTCCTGGTGGAGGTCGTCGTCTCCGTCGTGGTGCTGATGCTCACCACCGTGCTGACGAGCACCCTGCCCGGCCGCGCGGTGGCCGAGGCGGCCGACACCGAACAGTCCACCGGCATCCCCGTCGCCTCGGTGACCTACATCCCCTTCGACCTCAGCACCCCAGACACCCCCGGCGCGGCCGGCAAGGTCCAGGTCACCCTCGACCCGGGCCGCGTCGGCGACAACACGGTCCAAGCGGTCGTCTACGGCCTCGACGGCGGCTTCGTCAGCATCCCCGAGCTGCGCCTGTCCTTCTCCCTCCCCGCCCAGGACATCGGCCCCCTCGCCGTCGAACTCACCGACCGAGGCGGCTACTGGGCCGGCACCGTCAACCTCCCCATCCCCGGCACCTGGGAGATGAAGGCGACCGTGCGGGTCTCGGAGATCGACCAGGTGAGCGAGCGCCAGCCAGTGCGGATCGAACGCTGACCGGACGCGACAGCGCCAGGGCGCACGGCCCGGACGCGGGCTGCCCGGCTCCTACCGGCCGGACAGCAGCCCCGCGCTCACGGCCGCCACGGCGGGCAGCAGCAGGAGGACCGCGGCCTGCACACACCTGTTCTTGGCGCGGGCGATGCGGCTGGTCCCGGTCAGCGCGCGCAGCAGACGGGCCTGCGGGTCGCAGCTGCTGCGCACCAGCCCCGACGGCAGTTCGGCACGCCGCTCCGCCCGGACCACGTCGTCGTAGTACGCCATGACGCGTGAGCTCTGCTTCGCCCGCTGCCCGCGGCGGGGCAGCAGCGCCGCCAGCAGGAACAGCAGCGCCACCGTCGTGGTGAGCGTCGCCGTCGTCCACAGCGGATGCGGCCACCAGGCGCCGGGCGGGCGGCGGACCAGGAGCAGCCCGAGCAGTGACGCCCCGGTGCCGAGCAGGACGGCGGCCTTGCCGTCCGCCCGGCCGATCTCGGCGTGGTTCTGGGCGATCAGTTCCCGCGCCAGCGTCACCACGTCCTCCGGCTCGGCACCACCCGGCGGACGGCGGCCGAAGAGCGGACGAGGGCCGAAGAGCGGACGAGGGCCGAAGAGCGGACGGGGGCCGGAGAGCGGACGGGGGTTCACCGGTGGTCCCCGTACGGGTCCGTCCCGTTCTCCGGCGGGTCGAGGTGATCCATCCGCCGGAGGACCTCCTCGCCCTGCGGGACTCCCACCTCGCTGAGGATGTGCGCCAGGCTGACACCGACGTAGCCGCGGTCCGCCGGTGTCAGCGACTGGAGGGTCGCCGCCAGGGCGCGCTCCCAGTCGTCCTGCTGGGAGAGCAGGTCGCGGTGGGTCACCGTCCAGTCCAGGACGTCCCTCGCCTGGTCCGGATGGTTCAGCAGCCACAGGGCCGCCAGGCCGACGGGCCCGCCCGCGACGACCTCCCGGTAGAAGCGGTACGCCTCACGGTGGGGTTCGCCGAAGCCCGCCGGAAGGGTCGGCCCGGCGTCGGCGCCGGTGGTGGGCAGGAGCCCGGCCGGCGGGTCCAGGAACCAGTACGTCAGCCCGACACCGTCGATCACCCGTGGCCGGCCGGGAGGTTCGACCTCGGCGGTGGCGAAGGGCACCGGCGGCCTGCGCAACGGGTCGGCGGCGCCGGGCAGGGCGGCGTTCGCGCCGATGTGTTCGACCACCAGCTGCCGGGCCTGTTCCTCGCTGATCCCGTGCCGTGCCGCTTCCACCGGGTTCTTGACCTTCCAGGCGACCCGGTAGCGCGCGGGGGACTTCCCGGTGCGCAGCGGAATGTCGACCGGGGTCTGCCGCCGCGCCAGCGAGACCCACACGATGTCGAAGAACTCCCCCTGACGCACCGCGCGCGCCGTCGGCCGTGGATAGCCCCAGTAGTCGCCCTCGCGCGGCGGCACCATGGCGTCGGCTCCGTCGTGCGAGAGGAACACCAGGGCCCGGTCCGCCGGGGGAGCCAGACGCAGACGCAGCAGCTGCCACAGGGGCGAGGACGTCAGCGGCGTGATCAGCGGGTCGGTCATGGGGTGGACCCCTCTCCGGGGAAGGCGCCACGGGCGCGGTGACGGTGGAGGAAGAAGCGCAGGACACCGCGGTGGCCGCGGGCCGTGGCGGCGAGCGCGCCGAGGAAGGACCCGAAGGCGGCCCGGTGCCGCGGGTCCGGGTCGTCCTCGACCAGCGCGAGGCCCGCCGCCGTCGCCTCGTGGAGGGCGGGGTCGTCCAGGGCCGCGACCACGAGGTCCAGGGCCGGCCCGGGATGGTCGTGGAGGAGGTCGGCGAGCCGCACCCGCCGCACCCCCGGCGCGTGCGGGCGGGGGAAGGTCGCCAGGCTCATCGACTCGATGGCGTGCACGGCCAGGGCATGGCGCCGGGTGCCCGGACCGGCCGTCTGCCACCGCAGCAGCCGGTCGAGGACGAGCGGGTGATGCGCGTCCTCGGAGAGGAGGGTGCTGAGCGCGAGGGACACCGCGCTGGTCAGGGAGGCCTCCAGGTCCCCGCCCGGCCCGTCGAGCACGGAGTCCAGGAGGTTCAGCGCGGCGGCGGGCCGGGCCAGACCGTAGCTGCCCGCGCAGGTCTCGGCCACCGTGCAGCGCAGCGGCACCAGGGAGGCACGGCTCCAGCGCTGCAACTGGGCCCGCACCGCGCCGGTGAGCGGCGGGTGCTGGACCATCTCGCCGAGCGCGTAGGCCACCAGACGGCGGTCCCGGCGCCGCTCCGACGCGGCGAACAGGTGCAGTTGGCGCAGGGTGCCCGGGCCGGTCGCGTGGACCAGCACCTTCCCGATCGCCCGGCCCGCCGCCAGCTCGACGCCCGAGTGGTGGGGAGCCTCGTACAGGGCCGTCAACAGGAGGTTCGCCATGCCCTCGTAGTCCAGCCAGAGGCAGCGCAGCAGGGCGTCCGAACGGTGTCTGCTGGTGAAGACGACCGGCTGGACGGGGTAGCGCTGCGCCGCGTCCTGGCGGGGCGGCAGCAGGCGGGCGCCGACGGCCTCCAGCCGTTCCTCGAAGGCCGGCCCGAGCACGTCGCGGCGCGCCGGCGCCTCCGTTGCCGAGGTGCGGTCCGATGTCCCGGCCATGACCGGCGTGCGGCCGCGCTCCTCGATGCGGGGGCGCAGCAGCGCGCAGAACTCCTCGATCACCGTGCGGTCCTGATCGGAGAGCAGTGCGATCGCCGCCATCAGGGCGACACGGTCGGCCTCGTGGCCCGCCTCCGCCAGCGCCCTGCGGGCCGCCGCCGGGCTGCCGGTGTGCAGGGCGGCGAGGACGGACGCGGCGGGCTTCCCCGACACGACGAGGTCCCGCAGCTCCTCCGCGACCTCGACTCCGTCTCCCGGCAACGGGTGGGCGCGCAGGTAGCCGGCGAAGTCGGGTGCGGCGAGGTGCCGCAGCGCCGAGGCGCCCTGCTCCGGGGTGAGGTCACCCGCCGTGATCATGAGACGCAGGCGCTTCGCGGCCACCTCGGCCGACGAGGGCGGGTCGTGGACGACCTGCCAGGGCGTCGTACCGCCGGGAAGCGCCGTCTCCGTCCGGACCGTGACGACCAGATGGGCGCCCGAACGGCGCAGCAACTGGGCCAGCGCGGTGAGCACGACCTCGCCGAGCGAGGCGGCGGCCGTCGGTGACAGCCCTTGGAGGAGATAGCCCCGCCGCTCCGTGGGGCGCCAGCGTGCGAGGTCGTCGGGTGAGTCCAGGCCCGTGACGCCGTCGGCGCCGTGCCGCTCGGCCAGCAGGGCGAACGCCGTGGTGCTCGCGCCGGTGCCGCCGCCGGCCCGCAGCACCAGGACATGGCCGTCCAGGACCTTCCGGCACCGCGCGTAGGCCGGCGGTTCGACGAATCCCCGCAGACGGGCCTGGACGTCGTCGGCCGGGTAGGGGCCCTCGCGAAGGCGGGGCTTGACGACACGGTCGGTGACGGTCTCGTCGAGCGGGGCGCCGATGAACACGTTGGCGTCGCCGCCGATCCCGCCCATGACCGCCAGGCCCTGGTCCAGCCGCTGCCGGTTGTCCCGGAAGGAGTGCTCCGGCGCCGCCCGCCCGCCGGTGTGCGGGTCGTCCGGGTGGTCGCTCACCGGTGGCCCCCGTCACCGGCTCCGCCGACCCGCTTGTCCCCCGACACGTTGTCGCCGCCGCCCCAGTGCTGGTTGGTGCCGTGGTACGTGGTCGTACCGCCGAAGGTGATGTCCCGCCCGACGTTCCCCATCACGGCGGCGCCCTCCCCGACGTGCTGCGTGTTGCCCTGGTGGCCGCCGCCGGGCCGCGGGACCGCCTCCGGCTCCTGGGCCGGGGACTCCTCCCGGGGCCGCACACCGGCCTGGACGAGGTTCCCGGACGGCGACGGAACGTACAGCCAGGCCCGCTGCGCGAAGTCCTTCCCGTCCACGGTGGCCGGCACCTCCACACAGCGGTCGGGGTGCAGCCCGGTGTACCCGCCGAGCACGACGTCCTCGTAGACGCGCTGCGAGACGACCGCGGCCAGATGGGTGACCTCCTCGCTCGCCGCGGCCAGGATCGCCTTGACCGGACGGGAGTCCAGCAGCCGGTGGGTGTCGTTGCGGGCGGTGCCGTTGCCGTCACCGGGACGGCCGGAGTCCGGCAGCGGTCCGACGTGGACGCTGGCCCGCAGCCGGATGCGGGGCCCCACGGACTGCCGGTTGTACGCGCCGAGCAGATCGTCCAGTACCCCCAGGAACGGCCACAGGACGAAGGGCAGCAACGCGGGGTCGAAACCGAACACCACGCCGTCCCCGGTGTTGGCCGGAAACCGCTTGGCGTCCCGCAGCTGGCGCAGCCCGGCCCGCTCCAGCGCCTGGTCGACGAGCTCGGGGATCAACTGGCTCACCGCGGCGTGCTGCACGGCGGGGAGCCCGGTGAAGTCCTTGGCGTCGACGGCGAACAGGGCGCGGTAGGGCGGCAGCGGTCGGCTCTCGACGTGCGGCACGGGAACGGGCGCGGACATGGGCGCTCTCCTCACGGGCGGGGGCTGGTGGAACCTTCGGAAGCCGGTGACCGGCTTCTTCGAGATTCCGCCGTGTCCGTCCGCCGCACCGCACAGCGCAGGGCACTTCGAGGGTGTCCCAGGTCACAGCGCGCGACGTGGGACTCAGGGCGCGGCCGTGGCCCAGTCCCGAAGCGCCCCCATGTCCTTGATGACGACGACCCTGCGGGCCGTCTCGATCGCCCCGGACTGCCGGAGCCGGCGCAGCCCGGCGATCACCGCGTTACGGGTCACCCCCGTGGCCTGGGCGATCTCCTCCTGGCTCAGGCCGGTCAGCCGCACGACCTCCTTCCGCTCACCGGACGCGTCCAGCTCGGCCAGCCGCAGCAGCGCCCGCGCCAGCCGCACGACCAGCGGCAGGGTCAGCAGCTCGGCGCGGTGCGTGTCGGACTCCTGGAGCCGGGACAGGGCCTGACGCATCAACTCCATGACGAGCCCCCGCTGTTCGACGAACCGCCGGAACCGCTCCGCCTCCAGCACGACAGCCGTGCACGGAGTGAGAGCGACCACCTCCGCCGAACGCGGCGTCCCGTTGAACACGGACACCTCCCCCAGCAGATCGCCCGGCCCTCGAAAGGCCAGCCAGGTCACGACCCCGTCCGGCTCGCGCCGCACGACCTTGGCGAGACCACCGGTGAGAGCGAGCAGGTAGGTCCCCGCGGACCCCTGCCTCAGCATCACACCGCGTTCCCGGAACGTCCGGACCGTCCCCTGCTCCCGCAGCTCCCGCCACACCTCGTCCGACAGCACCCGTCACCCTCCACGTCCGCCCAACCATCCCCTGACTCCTACGCCACGCCACCCACACCCATGTCGCACCACGACACCTTGTCCGAGAACAACCGCCGCCCGGGTCGGCATGCGGAGCCACCAACACCCGCTCACACCAGGTCCATCGACACCCGGTCCATCGACATCAGGCGCGCGGCGAAGGGAGAACGGGCGGAGCACCGCCTGGAACCAGAACCGCAACCAGGGGTTCAGTTCACGCTCATGCCCTGCGCCAGGCGTTGAGCAGTTCCTCGGGGCCGTACACCGCCTGGAGGCCGGAACAGCCGACCCCACTGCGGGAGACGGCCACGAGCGGTACCGGCTCGTCGGTGATCGCTGCCCGGTGCTTCTGCAGCGCGGCCAGGTCATGGCTGTCGAACGCGGCCTTCTCCAGCCACTTGACCGAGCCGAGAAAGAGCAACTGCTTGGCCACCGGCTGTCGGTCGGCGCCCACCAAGTCGATTTCGACGTCGTTGCCGCGGGTCCAGTACGCGCCGATCGCCGGGGCCGCGGGCAGGAGCCCGTCCGGCAGGAGGCGGGCGAGGGATTCCCGGACCAGGGGCTCGATCGCGCGGCCACGCCAGCTCGTCCACTGCTCCTTGATCCGGCTCAGGGTGAGATCTCCCCGCATCCGCTCGATCTCCGCCATGTGCGGATCCAGAAACGCGAGCCAGAACCGCAGGTAGGGGTCGGCCACGCGGTAGCGGCGTTCCTTCGACGGCCGCAGTGACAGCGGCAGCTCGGCGGCCACGACCCGCTTCTCGGTCAGGACGTCAGTGGCTCGGGTGAGAGTGGTGTGGGCGATGCCGCCGGCCGCGCGCGCGATGTTGGTGAAGGTTCGCTCCCCGGATCCGATGGCCCGCAGGACCTCCCTGCTCATCGCCTGCGGTGGGAACTCCGCGGCCAGAGAGCGCTCGGCGGAGACGAGCAGCGCCGAGATCGGGTTGTCCAGCGAGTCGCGGAGAAACTCCCAGACATCCGCTCCGGCCCGCCACTCGGCGCAGATCAGGGGGAGACCCCCCGTGATCAGAGCGGCGTCGAACGCGGCGGCCGGCGACAGGCCGAGCATCTCGCCGATGTCGGCAGGGTTCAGCGGTCCCACGATCATTTCCCGGCCCCGCTGGTGGAAGGGGCGGTCGTAGCTGTTCAGCGCCTCCATCATCGACAGATCGGATCCGACCAGGAGAAGGAGCACGGGCTTGCGGCTGAGCAGCCGGTCCCATGCCCGCTGAAGCATGCCCTCGAAGGCGTCGATGCGGTCCATGAGATACGGAACCTCGTCGATGACGACGACGCTGGGGGTGTCGTCGGGCAGGATCTCCGCAAGGAGCCTGAATGCTGCGTTCCACTGAGCGGGGGTCTCCTCCGCGAACAGTCTCCGCCCCGGCAGAGTGGACCTGGCGACGGTGTCGAGCAGCTCCGACAACTCGTCCTCCGCCGTGCCGCCCGCCGCGGTGAAAAAGAGGTACGGCGTCCCGGTCCGCCGGAGGAACTCCTCGACGAGGCTGGACTTGCCCACCCGCCGTCTCCCCCGTATGAGGACGCACTGCCCCGGCTTCGCCGACCCGACGCCATCCTGAACCGCCCGCAGAGCGTCGCCGAGCACGCGCAGCTCCCGGTCCCGCCCGATGAAGCGACGCATTCAGCCTCCCGATTCAGCCCCCGCCGGAGATAGTATCGACAGCGATACTATCTCCATCGATACCATTCGTCCTTCTCTCGCTCGGGCATCGTTCATGTGGATCGGCTGATCGACTGCGCACGGCGTCTTCGGGTCTGGGGGCGCACACGGATTGCGGCGGTACTGCGTCCTGAGCCAGGTGCAGGCCAGCCCGGCAGGATCAGCGGCTGTCTACCTGATGTTGGCACGGGCCATCCAGGACGGCCGTCTCCATGACGCTCGCCACACCGCCGCGACCGTGCTCCTGATCCTCGGCGTCCCGGACGTCGTGATCGACTCGATCATGGGTTGGGCCCGGGGAACGGCTCGGATGCGCGCCCGGTACATGCATGTGACCGGGACCATGCTCCGGAAAGTCGCCCAGCAAGTCGGAGACGCCCTCTGGGTCCCACCCGGAACCGGCGAGCCACTCGGCACCGAAGAAAAATCCAACTGAGACGGAAACTGAGACGGACAAGTCGAAGGGCCCCACCGCGAACGGTGGGGCCCTTCGACATCGTGCCCGGTGAGGCACTGGCGGAGGATACGAGATTCGAACTCGTGAGGGGTTGCCCCCAACACGCTTTCCAAGCGTGCGCCCTAGGCCTCTAGGCGAATCCTCCGCCGGAAACATTACATGACCGAGGGGAGTGCTCGCGAACTCGTTCGCCGCCGCTCGGATCGGGTAACCTGGGCGCAGCCCCTCACGCGGCGCTATCTGACTGAACTCCCCCAGGGCCGGAAGGCAGCAAGGGTAGGTCGGCTCTGGCGGGTGCGTGGGGGGCGCTTGCGTTACCCCCGAGGCATCCGGGAGCGCCTCCGGAGATCCCCCTGATGTGTCCGTCGGTGTGCCCGCCGGGGTGGGCTTGGGCGGGTCCGGTTGTCAGTGGGCGCCTATAACCTCGTATGCGTGTCGTCTCTCGCGCTGTACCGCCGCTATCGCCCGGAGTCGTTCGCCGAGGTCATCGGGCAGGAGCATGTCACCGACCCGCTGCAGCAGGCGCTGCGGAACAACCGGGTCAATCACGCGTACCTGTTCAGCGGGCCGCGAGGCTGTGGCAAGACGACCAGCGCGCGCATCCTGGCGCGGTGCCTGAACTGCGAGAAGGGGCCCACACCGACGCCGTGCGGTGAGTGCGAGTCGTGCCGCGACCTCGCGCGGAACGGGCCCGGTTCCATCGACGTCATCGAGATCGACGCCGCTTCGCACGGCGGTGTGGACGACGCCCGTGACCTGCGGGAAAAGGCCTTCTTCGGGCCGGCCCGCAGCCGCTACAAGATCTACATCATCGACGAGGCCCACATGGTCACGTCGGCCGGTTTCAACGCGCTGCTGAAGGTCGTCGAGGAGCCGCCGGAGCATCTGAAGTTCATCTTCGCGACGACCGAGCCGGAGAAGGTCATCGGGACCATCCGGTCGCGGACCCATCACTATCCGTTCCGGCTCGTGCCGCCGGGGACCCTGCGGGACTACCTCGGTGAGGTGTGCCAGAAGGAGGCCATCCCCGTCGAGGACGGCGTCCTGCCGCTCGTCGTACGCGCCGGCGCCGGCTCCGTGCGTGACTCCATGTCCGTCATGGACCAGCTGCTCGCCGGCGCCACGGACGCGGGTGTGACATACGCCATGGCGACATCCCTCCTCGGCTACACGGACGGCTCACTGCTCGACTCGGTCGTGGAGGCCTTCGCGACCGGTGACGGCGCCGCCGCCTTCGAGGTCGTGGACCGGGTGATCGAGGGGGGCAACGACCCCCGGCGGTTCGTGGCCGACCTGCTGGAGCGGCTGCGGGACCTCGTCATCCTCGCCGCCGTCCCGGACGCGGCCGAGAAGGGCCTCATCGACGCCCCCGTCGACGTCATCGAGCGGATGCAGGCCCAGGCCGGCGTCTTCGGCGCGGCCGAGCTCAGCCGCGCCGCCGACCTGGTCAACGAGGGCCTCACCGAGATGCGCGGCGCCACCTCGCCCCGCCTCCAGCTGGAGCTGATCTGCGCGCGCGTGCTGCTGCCCGCCGCCTATGGCGACGAGCGGTCCGTGATGGCCCGCCTGGACCGCATCGAGCGCGGCGTGAACTTCTCCGCGGGCGCCGCCGCCGGGATGCCCGCGATGGGGTACGTCCCCGGGCCCGAGGCGCACGGAGGCGCCCCCGCCGCGCCACAGGCGGCTGTTCCGCCCGGCGGCGGCCCGGCCGCGGCCCGAGCCGCCGTACGGGGCGGACCCGGTACGGCCCCGGCTCCCACCCCGGCCCCGTCCCCTGCTCCGGCCCAGGCTCCGAGCCCGGCTCAGGCCCCGGCTCCGTCCCCGGCTCCCGCCGTCGCACCTCCTCCCACGCCCGCTGAGCACAGCAGCCCCGCCCCCGGCGCCTGGCCCACCCCCACCGCCGCCGGCAGCGGACGCCGGCCCGGCGGCTGGCCCACGGCCGCACCCGCGGGCGGCGGCGCACGCCCCCAGGCCGCAGCACCCGTCCCTGCCCACGCCCCCACCCCCGCGCCCGCTTCCGCCCCACCCCC
>NZ_BQUN01000102.1 GCF_026008495.1 Streptomyces sp. A012304 | reverse complement strand
GGGGCGCCGGGCAGGGACGGGGTGGGGGTGGTGTGGCCCGCGTAGGCCTCCACGGCGAGGCCGGCGGCGAGGAGGGCCGCGCCCCAGGGGAGGGCGGTGGGGTTGAGGGCGGTCGCCGCGGGGTCGGCCGCGGTGGGCGGGGTCGCCGGGCTGCCGTTGGCCGCGGCCGGGGGGTGGGCCGCGCCGCCCGGCGCCTGCGGGGTGCCGCCTCTCTGCGGGGCGGGCGCGGCCCCGGTGGCACGCGTGCCCGCAGGCTGACGGGTGCGTGGGGCGCCGTCGCCGTCGCCGTCGTGGTCTGCGGCTGCCGGTGCGGTACGCCGGGGCTCTGACCATCTGCCGAATCTGCCGTACGTCCCGAACGTCTCCCGTCCTCCCGGTCGGCCCCGCGCCTCGAACCGCCGCAGCGTGGCCCGGGGCCTCGCCGGTGGGTGGGTGTCCCGGGGGCGGAGGGAGAGGGCCACGCAGAGGGAGGCCGTGGCCGGGAGGAGGGACAGCAGGGTGAGGGCGGCCGGGAGGGGGAGGGGGACGCCCGTGGCGAGGGACTGGGCGGCGGCGCCGTCGAAGGGCATGCCCGTGAGGTCGCCGCGCAGATGGAGGAAGACCAGGAGGGCGAGCAGCGAGCCGAGGGTGGTGGACAGGGCCGTCGTGGTCGCGGAGATCGCCATGAGGCGGGCGGGGCCCAGGCCGATGGCGGCGAGGCCGGGGCGGGGGCGGGTGCCGGGGTCGGTGCGGGCCACGGCCAGGGCGAAGTGGACCGTCGCGGCCAGCGGGACCGCGCACCAGGCCAGCCGGAGCGCGGAGGCCCCGGGGGTGTCGGGGTGGGTGAGGGCGTGGCCGAGGGCGCACAGCAGGAGGAAGCCGGTGCCCGCCGAGGCCGTCGCCACGAGCAGGCGGCGCAGTTGGACGGCGGGGTGGGCGCTGCGGGTCAGACGGAGAGCGAGCACGCCGCCCGCCCTTCCGTCTCGGGGACCGGCGGCAGGTGAACGGTCTTCACCCGGCGACCGTCCAGGAGCGACACGGTGCGGTCGGCGAGGGCCGCGGTCTCCGGGTCATGGGTGGCCAGGACGACCGTGATGCCGTGCGAGCGGGCCGCCGTGGTGAGGGTGCGCAGGACGTGCCCGCGGTCGGCGCGGTGCAGGGGGGCCGTCGGCTCGTCCGCGAAGAGGACCGAGGGGGCCGGGGCCAGGGAGCGGGTGATGCACACCCGCTGGCGTTCGGCCTGGGTCAGCTCGCCGGGCCGTTTGCGGGCCTTGTCCCCGACGTCGAGGCGTTCCAGCCACTCCAGCGCGGCGACCTTGGCGCGGCGGCGGCTGGTGCCGCGCAGCATCAGAGGGAGGGCGGCGTTCTCCCAGACGGTGAGTTCGGGGACGAGCGCCGGGGCCGGGTCGATCCAGCCGAAGCGGTCGCGGCGCAGCCGTTCGCGGGCCGTCGGGCCCATGCTGTGCACGGGGATGCTGTTGAACCAGACCTCGCCGCGCTGGGTGGGCACCAGTCCGGCCAGGCAGTGCAGCAGGGTCGTCTTGCCGCTGCCGCGCGGGCCGGTGACGGCGAGGATCTCGCCCTTCCGGACGCCCAGCGAGACGCCGCCGAGCGCGGGGGAGCCGTCGTGGTGGGTGAAGTGCAGGGACCATGCCCACAGCACGTCGTTGTCCGGCGGGGCCTCCATGGGCGTACACCTCGGTTCAGATCCGTAGTTCCCGTGCCAATCCCCCGTCCGGGGGAACGAGAGCAGGGCCGATCGGTCACTGGAACGCTAGGCAGCACACCGGGCGAGGCCGGACAGCACACGGCCCCGGGCCGCCGTTTCTCACTCGAACGGACGGCACGGGGCCTCGCGTCGATCACTTCATCGGACGATCGTCAAAGATCGTCGAAGATCTCACAGCTTCGTCCAGGCCTCCGTCAGCGTCGCGCGCAGGATCTGCTCGATCTCGTCGAACGTCGTCTGGTCGGAGATCAGCGGCGGGGCGAGTTGCACGACCGGGTCGCCGCGGTCGTCGGCACGGCAGTACAGGCCGTTGTCGAAGAGCGCCTTGGACAGGAAGCCGTACAGGACGCGCTCGGTCTCCTCGGCGTCGAAGGACTCCTTGGTCGCCTTGTCCTTGACGAGTTCGATGCCGTAGAAGAAGCCGTTGCCGCGGACGTCGCCGACGATCGGCAGGTCGTGCAGCTTCTCCAGGGTGGCGCGGAAGGCGCCCTCGTGGTCGAGGACGTGCTGGGTGAGGTTCTCGCGCTCGAACAGGTCGAGGTTGGCCAGACCGACGGCCGCGGAGACCGGGTGGCCGCCGAAGGTGTAGCCGTGCAGGAAGGTGTTGTCGCCCTTGTAGAACGGCTCGGCCAGCCGGTCGGAGACGATGCAGGCGCCGATCGGGGAGTACCCCGACGTCATGCCCTTGGCGCAGGTGATCATGTCCGGGACGAAGCCGAACTTGTCGCAGGCGAACATCGTGCCGAGGCGGCCGAAGGCGCAGATGACCTCGTCGGACACGAGCAGCACGTCGTACTGGTCGCAGATCTCGCGCACGCGCCGGAAGTAGCCGGGCGGGGGCGGGAAGCAGCCGCCGGCGTTCTGCACCGGCTCCAGGAAGACCGCGGCGACGGTGTCCGGGCCCTCGAAGAGGATCTGCTGCTCGATCTGGTCGGCGGCCCAGCGGCCGAAGGCCTCCGGGTCGTCGCCGTGGATCGGCGCCCGGTAGATGTTGGTGTTCGGGACCTTGTGGGCGCCGGGGACGAGCGGCTCGAAGGGCGCCTTCAGAGCGGGCAGGCCCGTGATGGACAGCGCGCCCTGCGGGGTGCCGTGGTAGGCGACCGCACGGGAGATCACCTTGTGCTTGGTGGGCTTGCCGACCAGCTTGAAGTACTGCTTGGCCAGCTTCCAGGCGGTCTCCACGGCCTCGCCGCCGCCGGTGGTGAAGAAGACCTTGTTCAGGTCGCCCGGCGCGTGGCCGGCGAGACGTTCCGCCAGCTCCACGGCCTTGGGGTGGGCGTAGGACCAGACCGGGAAGAACGCCAGCTCCTGCGCCTGCTTGAACGCGGTCTCCGCCAGCTCCACCCGGCCGTGCCCGGCCTGGACCACGAACAGACCCGCGAGACCGTCCAGGTAGCGCTTGCCCTTGTCGTCGTAGATGTAGGTGCCCTCGCCCCGGACGATCGTCGGGACCGGGGAGTGCTCGTACGAGGACATGCGGGTGAAGTGCATCCACAGGTGGTCGTACGCGGTGCGGCTGAGGTCCTTGGTGCTCACGGTTATCGGGTCCTCACGGTTATCGGGTTCCCCACATGTAGGTCTGCTTCTTGAGCTTCAGGTAGACGAAGCTCTCGGTGGAGCGCACGCCGGGCAGCGCGCGGATGCGCTTGTTGATGACGTCCAGCAGGTGGTCGTCGTCCTCGCAGACGATCTCGGCGAGGATGTCGAAGGAGCCCGCGGTCATCACCACGTACTCGACCTCGGCCATGTCGGTCAGCGCGTCGGCGACCGCCTCGACGTCGCCCTCGACGTGGAGCCCGACCATCGCCTGCCGGAGGAAGCCCACGGTGAGCGGGTCCGTGACGGCGACGATCTGCATCACGCCCTGGTCGAGCAGCTTCTGGACGCGCTGGCGCACGGCCGCCTCGGACAGGCCGACCGCCTTGCCGATCGCGGCGTACGGCCGCCGGCCGTCCTCCTGGAGCTGTTCGATGATGGCGAGGCTGACGGCATCCAGGTGCGGGGTGCCCTTCTTGGACTCGCGGGAGTCCCGGTGCTCTGCGCTTCGACTGGCCACGACCTCACTCTGCACGACGTCTCGACAGTTCCGCAAGGCCGGATCGATGAAATCCGTTGTTTACGTAACCGGGATCTGCGGATTCCGCAGTGCTGGCGGGATCAGGGGTGTTGAAAACGTGGGGCCAGCGATTAGGGTGGGTGTCTCAGGTATTGGACACCCAGGACACCCACACTTGGAGGCCGGGCAGTGAGCACCGAGCTGCGTCGTCTGCGCAATTACATCGACGGTGAGTTCCGGGACGCCGCCGACGGACGGACCACCGAGGTGGTCAACCCCGCGACGGGCGAGGCCTACGCGACCGCGCCGCTGTCCGGGCAGGCGGACGTGGACGCCGCGATGGCGGCCGCCGCCGCGGCCTTCCCGGGCTGGCGCGACACCACCCCGGCCGAGCGCCAGAAGGCCCTGCTGAAGATCGCGGACGCGTTCGAGGAGCGCGCCGAGGAACTCGTCGCGGCCGAGGTGGAGAACACGGGCAAGCCGATCGGGCTCACCAGGTCGGAGGAGATCCCGCCCATGGTCGACCAGATCCGCTTCTTCGCGGGCGCGGCCCGGATGCTGGAGGGGCGGAGCGCCGGCGAGTACATGGACGGCATGACCTCGATCGTCCGCCGGGAGCCCGTCGGCGTCTGCGCCCAGGTCGCGCCGTGGAACTACCCGATGATGATGGCCGTGTGGAAGTTCGCCCCGGCGATCGCGGCGGGCAACACGGTCGTGCTGAAGCCCTCGGACACCACCCCCGCGTCGACCATCCTGATGGCCGAGATCATCGGCTCGATCCTGCCCAAGGGCGTCTTCAACGTCATCACGGGCGACCGTGACACCGGCCGTCTGATGGTCGCGCACCCGGTCCCGGCGATGGCGTCCATCACCGGTTCCGTGCGCGCCGGCATGTCCGTCGCCGAGTCCGCGTCCCGGGACCTCAAGCGGGTCCACCTGGAGCTGGGCGGCAAGGCGCCGGTCGTCGTCTTCGAGGACACCGACATCGCCAAGGCCGTCGAGGACATCTCCGTGGCCGGTTTCTTCAACGCCGGCCAGGACTGCACGGCCGCCACCCGCGTCCTCGTGCAGGAGGCGATCCACGACGAGTTCGTGGCCGCGCTCGCCAAGGCCGCGTCGGAGACGAAGACCGGGCAGCCGGACGACGAGGACGTGCTCTTCGGCCCGCTGAACAACCCCAACCAGCTCAAGCAGGTCTCCGGCTTCATCGAGCGCCTGCCCGCCCACGCCAAGGTCGAGGCGGGCGGCCACCGGGTCGGCGACAAGGGCTACTTCTACGCCCCGACCGTCGTCTCCGGCCTCAAGCAGGACGACGAGATCGTCCAGAACGAGGTCTTCGGCCCGGTCATCACCGTCCAGTCCTTCTCCGACGAGGACCAGGCCGTGGAGTACGCCAACGGCGTCGAGTACGCCCTCGCCTCCTCGGTGTGGACCAAGGACCACGGCCGCGCGATGCGCATGTCCAAGAAGCTGGACTTCGGCTGCGTGTGGATCAACACCCACATCCCGCTGGTCGCGGAGATGCCGCACGGCGGCTTCAAGAAGTCCGGCTACGGCAAGGACCTGTCGGGGTACGGCTTCGACGACTACACGCGGATCAAGCACGTGATGACGTCGCTCGACGCGTGACGCGCCGCGCTGTGCGCCGCGTCACGCGGCGCACAGCGTGCCTCGGCGGCGCCGGTCACCCGTGCCCGTCGTTGACGACCCCGAACGGGATGTGGACGCTCGGGGTCGTCCGGGACGTGCCCTCGAGGTGACTCTCCTGGTCGTCGAAGAAGATGTGCGGTCTGAGGACGTCCATGACCGTGCTCTTGTCGATGCCGCCCAGGAAGAAGGCGTCGTTGACCCGTACGCCCCAGTTGTTCAGGCTGAGCACGGCCCGCTCGTGCGCGGGCGCGCTGCGCGCCGTCACGATGGAGACGTGGACGCGGATCTGGTACTCCGCGTCCTCGCGCCGTCGTTCCTCCTCCCTGCGCTGGAGTTTGTTGATCTCGCGCAGGAAGTCCCGCAGCGGGCCCGCGTCGTGCGGGGTGGCCACGTTCCGCGTCTCATGGGCGCGGAACCCTTCCATGCCGTCCTGCTGGAACACGCGTTCCGACGCGTCGTCGGCGAGGACCCCGTCGAAGTCGAAGGCGATCCGCAGGTCCGGGTCGTCGGGGTCGTCGGCCACGGCGGAACCGAGGACCCGGCCCGCCGGCAGCCCCGACGCGACGGCCTCCCGGACGTCGTTCTCGTCCGCCGACAGGAACAGGGACATGTGCAGCGCGCGCACGAACCGGTACGGCGCCCGGCCCTGCATGAAGATGGCGCGGCTTATGGGCAGTCCGTGCGCCTTGATGGACCGCATGACCCTCAGTCCCGTGTCGGGATCGTTGCGGGAGAGGATGATCACCTCGACCAGCGGATCGCCCTCGGGCGCCAGGTCGTTCAGCGACAGGATCCGGCGGATGAACGGGAAGGCGACCCCGGGCCGGAGCGTGTCGTCCAGGTTCTCCCGCTGGTAGACGCGGTAACTCTCCTCGCCCTCCCGCCGGAAGACGGCGTCGGACTCCGCCAGGTCGAACAGGGCGCTGGAGGCGATCCCGATGACCAGACGGTTCTCGAGGCTGTACGGCGGCATGTCTGCTCCCTCGTGCGGCACCGCGGGCCGGCGGCGCCCGGCGGGCCCCGACCGTACCCTCCGGCGCACACTTTGCCTCCTCTTCAGGGCCACCCGCCGCCGACTGCCGCCGCCCGCTGCCGGCTGCCGCCGCCGGCTGCCCGCCGCTGCCCGCCG
>NZ_BQUN01000101.1 GCF_026008495.1 Streptomyces sp. A012304 | reverse complement strand
CGACGAGCGGAGTTTCGCCATGACCGCCCCTTCCGAGGATCGGCTCGTCGACGCGCTGCGGGCGTCCCTGACCCAGAACGAGCGGCTGCGCGCCCAGAACGAGCAGCTGAGTGCGCGCAACGAGGAACTGGCCGGTGCCGCGCACGAGCCGATCGCGATCGTCGGGATGAGCTGCCGCTACCCGGGTTCCGTCTCCTCCGCCGAGGATCTGTGGCGGCTGGTCGTCGACGGCACCGACGCCATCGGCGACCTGCCGGACGACCGCGGCTGGAAGCAGCAGGTGATGGACCTCGCCGCCACCAGCGACGGCATGGGGCCGGTCCCGCAGGGCGGCTTCGTCGACCACGTCGACCGCTTCGACCCTGCCGTGTTCGGCATCGCGCCGCGCGAGGCACTGGCGATGGACCCCCAGCAGCGGCTGCTGCTGGAGACCTCCTGGGAGGTCTTCGAGAACGTCGGGATCGTGCCGTCCTCGCTGAAGCGGAGCCGGACCGGTGTCTTCATCGGCGCCACGGCCACCGGCTACGGCACCGGGGTCACCGAACTGCCCGAGGGCGTGGCCACCTACATGGTCAGCGGAACCTCCAGCAGCGTCATCTCCGGCCGGCTCTCCTACGTCTACGGTCTGGAGGGCCCGGCGGTCACCGTGGACACCGCCTGCTCCTCCTCACTGGTCGCCCTGCACCTGGCCGCGCGGGCGCTGCGCAACGGCGAGTGCTCGCTGGCCCTGGCCGGCGGGGTGACCGTGATGTCCACCGCCAGCATCTTCTACGGGTTCAGCAGCCAGGGCATGATGGCGCCCGACAACCGGTGCAAGCCGTTCGCCGCCGCGGCCGACGGGACCTCGTGGGCCGAGGGCGTGGGCCTGCTGCTGTTGGAGCGGCTGTCGGACGCGCGGCGCAACGGCCGTCGGGTGCTCGCCGTGCTGCGCGGCTCGGCGGTCAACCAGGACGGCGCGTCGAACGGGCTGACCGCGCCCAACGGCCCCTCCCAGCAGCGCGTCATCCGCGCCGCGCTCGCCGACGCCGGTGTCGCGCCCGATGAGGTCGACCTGGTGGAGGCGCACGGCACGGGCACCACGCTCGGCGACCCGATCGAGGCGCAGGCTCTGCTCGCCACGTACGGGCGGCGACGCGACCCGCAACAGCCGCTGTGGCTGGGGTCGGTCAAGTCCAACATCGGGCACTCACAGGCCGCGTCGGGCGTGGCCGGAGTCATCAAGACCGTGATGGCGCTGCGCCACGGCCATGTGCCGCGCACCCTGCACGTGGACGCCCCGTCGCCGCACATCGACTGGTCCGCGGGGGGTGTGCGGCTGGCCGACGAACCCCGCGACTGGCCGCGGACCGGCCGGCCGCGCCGTGCCGCCGTCTCCTCGTTCGGACTCAGCGGCACCAACGCGCACGTCGTGCTGGAGCAGGCGGCGCCCGAGGACGACCCGCCGGCGGCCGCGACCGGGGAGCGGTCCGTGCCGGGCCTGCCGGGCCGCGGGCCCGTGCCGTGGCTGCTGTCGGCGGCCACCCCGGAGGCGCTGCGTGCCCGTGCCGGGCAGCTGGCGCGGTGGTGCGCCGGCGCTCCGCAGGCGGATCCCGTCGCCGTGGGCGCCGCCCTGGCCTGCCGGCGGACCGCGTTCGAGCACCGGGCGGTCGTCCTGGCCGACGGCCTTGAGGGTGCCCGGGAGCCGTTGAGCGCCCTCGCGTCGGGCGGGACGTCACCGTCGCTGGTGACGGGGTCGGCCGGGGTGCGCGGCAAGGTCGTGTTCGTCTTTCCCGGCCAGGGCTCCCAGTGGACCGGGATGGCGACGCGGCTGCGCGCGGAGTGCCCGGAGTTCGCCGCCCACCTCGCCGCCTGCGAAGAGGCCCTCGCGCCCTACACCGACCGGCGGTTGACCGAGGTGCTTGACGACGAGGCCGCGCTGGCCCGGGTCGACGTCGTGCAACCCGCCCTGTGGGCGGTGCTGGTGTCCCTGGCCCGGCTGTGGCAGGACCACGGGGTCCGGCCGGCCGCCGTCCTGGGCCATTCCCAGGGGGAGATCGCGGCGGCCTGCGCGGCGGGCGCGCTGTCGCTGGAGGACGGCGCCAAGGTCGTCGCGCTGCGCAGCCGGGCCATCGCCGCGGAGCTGGCCGGGCACGGCGGGATGGCCTCGGTGGCGTTGCCGGCCGACGAGGTGCTCGCCCGCTTCGACCGGGACGGCCTTGCGCTGTCGGTCGCCGCCCACAACGGCCCCCGCGCCACCGTCGTCTCCGGTGCCGCGGCCCCCCTCGCCGAGTTCGTGCGGGCCTGTGAGGCCGACGGGGTGCGGGTGCGCCGTATCCCCGTCGACTACGCCTCGCACTCCGAGCAGGTCGAGTCGCTGCGCGAGCGGCTGGCGGCGGACCTCGCGGACATCGCGCCCCGGGCGTGCGAGGTGCCGTTCTGGTCGACCGTCACCGGCGACTGGATCGACACCGCGCGGCTGGACGCCGGGTACTGGTACCGCAATCTGCGGCAGCCCGTGTTGCTGGAGCAGGGGGTGCGCGCCCTGCTCGACTGCGGCCACGGTGTCTTCGTCGAGACCAGCCCGCATCCGGTGCTCACGGCGGCGATCGAGGAGTGTGCCGAGACCGTCGAGGCGGACGCCGCCGTCGTCGGCACGCTGCGGCGGGACGACGGCTCGCTGGCGCGGCTGCGCACCTCGCTGGCCGAGGCCGTGGTGCGCGGTACGCGGGTCGATCCGGCCGCGCTGTTCGCCGGTGTCGACGCGGCGGACGTGGACCTGCCCACCTATCCGTTCCAGGGTGCCCGCTACTGGCTGTCGCCCGACGCGGCGGCCGCGGAGCCCTCCGCGCTCGGTCTGGACGCCGCCGGCCATCCGGTGCTCGGTGCCGCGGTGGAGCTGGCCGACCGGGACGCGGTCGTGCTGACCGGTGTCGTGGAGGCCACCGGTCCGGCCGCGCGGCACGAGGTCGGCGGCCTGCCCTCGGTGGGCGCCGCCGATGTGGCTGAGCTGGCGGTGCGGGCCGCCGACGAGGTCGGCGCCGGCGTGGCGGCGCTGGCCCTGGAGCGGCCGCTGGTGCTGCCCACGACGGGCGCCACACGGGTCCAGGTGACCGCCGACCGGACCGGTGACACCGCCCGCCGTCTCACCGTGCACGCGCGTCACCCGGACGTCGCCGACGGCCGGTGGGTCCGGTACGCGACCGCCGACCTCAGCGAGCCGCCGCCGGTGCCGGTCGCGGAGGGCGGCGGGTGGCCGCCCCGGGACGCCGGCCCGCTGCCGTTCCCGGACGACGACGGTCCGGCCGGGGGCGCGGTGATCCGCGGGCTGTGGCGCCGGGGCGACGAGGTGTTCGCCGACGTGGTGCTGTCCGACGAGGCGCGCGAGACGCGCGGTCACCGCATCCACCCCGCGCTGCTCGACGCCGCCCTGCTGGCCTGGCGGCTTTCCGGACCCGGGCCGGACGACAACGGTGGCGGCCCGTGGGTGCCGACCTCGCTGGGCCGGGTCGCCGTGCACGCCACCGGCGCCGACTCGGCGCGCGTCCGGCTGCGTCCCGGCGCCGACGGCGTCCTGGTGACGCTCGCCGACGCCGCCGGGCAGCCGCTGGCCGACGTCGGCCCGGTGGTCTTCGGTCCGGTGGCCGCGCGGGACGCGGCGACGCCCGCGGGGGTGCCGCGCGACGCGTTCTTCACCGTCGAGTGGGTCGCGCCGGCCGAACCGTCGGACGAGCCGGCCGGGAAGTGGGCGCTGCTCGCCGACGACCCCGGTCACGGCGCCCTGTCCGCCGCCCTGCGCGACGCCGGCGCCGACGTGTCCCTCCACCGCGACCTGGCCACGCTGGCCGCGGCCGTCGCGGCGGGCGCTCCCGCCCCCGACACCGTCGTCGTCCCGGCCGCCGTGGGCGCGGGGCCGGAGGCCGCCGCCTGCGCGGCCCTGGCGACCCTCCAGGCGTTCCTGGCCGAGGAAGCTCTCGCGGACAGCCGTCTGGTGCTGCTCACCCGTACGGCGGTCGCCACGGGCGACGGCGAGGCTCCCGACCTGACGGCCGCCCCCTTGTGGGGGCTGGTCGGCTCGACCGACGCCGAACATCCCGGGCGGGTCCTGCTGCTCGACACCGACGGCCCGGTCTCCGCCGGACCGCTGCGCGCGGCGCTGGCGGCGGGCGAGCCCCGGCTGGCCGTGCGCGGCGGCGTGGTGCGCGCGCCCCGCCTCGGCCGCGCCTCCACCGCCGCGGCGGACGGCCACACGCCGCTCGACCCGGACGGCACCGTGCTGATCACCGGCGGCACCGGCACCCTCGGCGCGCTCGTGGCCCGCCATGTGGTGCGCGAGCACGGCGTCCGCCGCGTGCTGCTGCTCAGCCGGCGCGGGCCGGACGCGCCGGGCGCCCGGGAACTCGTCGACGAGCTGAACGGACTGGGCGCCCACGCCACCGTCGCCGCCTGCGACGCCGCCGACCGGGACGCGCTCGCCGCCGTGCTGGCCGCCGTACCCGAGCAGCACCCCCTCACGGCCGTCGTGCACGCCGCCGGCGTCCTCGACGACGCCGTGCTGGACGCGCTGACCCCGCAACGGGTCGCGACCGTCTTCCGCCCCAAGGCGGACGCCGCCGTCCACCTCGACGAACTCACCCGCGACCTGCCGCTGGCCGCGTTCGTGCTGTTCTCCTCGGCCGCCGGCGTCCTCGGCACCGCCGGGCAGGCCAACTACGCGGCCGCCAACACCTTCCTGGACGCCCTGGCCGCGCGGCGCCGCGCCCAGGGCCTGCCCGCCACCTCCCTGGCGTGGGGCATGTGGGAGGAGCTGAGCGAGCTGACCCGGCGCGTGGAGTCCGGCCGGGGCAGGATGACCGGCGCCGGCTTCGGCACCCTGTCCACCGCGGACGGCCTGGCCATGTTCGACGCGGCGGTGCGCACCGGCACCGCGCTGTTCGTGCCGCTGCCCACGGACCTCGGCGCGCTGGCCCGGCAGCTCGCCGGCGGCGCGCCGCCCCCGCTGTTCCGGGGCCTGATCCGCACCCCGCTGCGGCGTGCCGCCGGCACGGGGACGGACGCCACACCGCGGCTGGCCGCCCGGCTGGCCGGTGAGCCCCCCGCCGAACGCACCCGGATCCTGCTCGACCTCGTCCGTGAGCAGGCGGCGGCCGTCCTCGGCCACGCGGGCGGCGACGCGGTCGGCGCCCGGCGGCTCTTCCGGGAGCTGGGCTTCGACTCGCTCAGCTCGGTGGACCTGCGCAACCGGCTGTCCGCCGCCACCGGCCTGCGCCTGCCGGTCGGCCTGGTCTACGACCATCCCACTCCGCACGCCCTCGCCCAGCACCTGCGCAGCCGGCTCACCGGTGACGAGGAGGAGTCCGCCGCCGCGGCCCCGGCCGAGGCGCGCCGCGAGGGGCCGGCCGACGACAGCGACCCGGTGGTCGTCGTCGGGATGAGCTGCCGGCTGCCCGGCGGCATCGCGTCGCCGGACGAGCTGTGGGAGCTGCTGGTGTCCGGCGGCGACGCGGTCGGGCCCGCCCCGGACGACCGCGGCTGGAACCTGAACCGGTTCGCCGCCTGGAACGACGCCATGCCCGGTGTGGGCCTGCTCTCCGAGGGCGGCTTCATCAGCGGTGCCTCGGGGTTCGATCCGGCGTTCTTCGGCATCAGCCCGGAGGAGGCGCTGGTGATCGACCCGCAGCAGCGGCTGCTGCTGGAGCTGGCCTGGGAGGCGTGGGAACGCACCGGTGAGGACCCGCGGCGGCTGCGAGGGTCGCGCACCGGTGTCTTCCTCGGCACGTTCTTCCAGAACTACGTCTCCGACCTGCGGCAGGTCCCCAAGGCGAGCCTGCCGTACGTGTCCTCCGGTGGCGGCTCGCCCTTCGCCTGCGCCCGGGTGGCCTACACCTTCGGCCTGGAGGGGCCGACGCTCACCGTGGACACCGGCTGTTCGTCCTCCGGCGTCGCCCTGCATCTGGCCCGCCAGGCGCTGCTGCGGGGCGAGTGCGCCTCCGCGCTGGTCGGCGGTGTCACCGTGATGGCGTTCCCGGCGGCCTTCGAGAACCTCGGCGGAATCGCCGCCGACGGCCGCTGCAAGTCGTTCTCCGCCGACGCCGACGGCACCGGGTGGGGCGAGGGGGCCGGTCTGCTGGTCCTCGAGCGTCTCTCCGAGGCCCGTCGGCGCGGCCACCGGGTGCTGGCGGTGATCCGCGGCTCGGCCCTCAACCACAACGGGGCGAGCAACGGGATGACCGCCCCGCACGGCCCCTCGCAGAGCCAGGTCATGCGGCTCGCGCTGGCCGACGCCGGTCTCGGCCCGGCCGACGTCGACGTGGTCGAGGGGCACGGCACCGGCACCCCGCTCGGCGACGCCGTCGAGGCCGAGGCGGTCATCGACGCCTACGGCCGGCACCGTCCCGCCGACCGTCCGGTGTGGCTGGGCTCCGTCAAGGCCAACATCGGTCATCCGCACGCCGCGTCGGGGGTCGTCGGGGTCATCAAGACGATCCTGTCGATGCGGAACGGCATCGTGCCCGAGGCGCTGCACACCGCCGAGCCGCTGGCCGAGGTCGACTGGGAGGGCGGCGGCGTCGCCCTGGCCCGTGAGGCCGTGGCCTGGCCGGAGACCGGACGGCCGCGCCGCGCCGGAGTGTCCTCGTTCGGCGGCAACGGCACCAAGGTGCACGTCATCCTGGAGCAGGCGCCCGACACGCCCGAGGCGCCGCTCCCGGAGTCCTCCCCCGACGCCGGGGCGGTCCCGGCGCCCTGTCTGCTGTCGGCCCGTACCGGTCCCGCCCTCGCCGCGCACGCCCGGAGGCTGTACGACCGGCTCGCCGGTGACGACACCGTCACCCCGGCCGAGGTCGCCCGGTCGCTGGCCGCCCGCACCGCTTTCGAGGAACGCGCCGTCGTCCTGGCGCAGGACCGGGCCGAACTCCTCGACGCGCTGACCGCCCTGGCCACCGGCGCGCCCCACCCGAACCTGCTCACCGGCCGGTCCGGCGGCGAGGGCACCCGCCTGGCGGTCCTGCTGCCCGGTGCCGACGAACGGCGGCCCGCGGCCGAGGCCGAGCTGTACAGCGCGTACCCCGTCTACGCCCGGGCCTGGGACGAGGCCGCCCGCGCCCTCGCTCCCCATCTGGACGAGCCGTTGGCCGCGCCGGGCACACGGGACGCGCGGGAGGCCGCACCGCACGCGGAGGCGGCCTCGTTCGCGGCGAACGTCGCCGCCCACCGGCTGCTGGAGAGCCGCGGCCTGCGCCCGGACACCCTGATCGGCCGCGGGGGCGGACAGGTCGCCGCCGCCCACCTCAGCGGCAGCCTGACCCTCGCGCAGGCGGCCCGCGTGGCCGCCGGCCGCACGGACGGCCTGGAGGACCGTACGGCCGCGCCGCCGCGCACGGCGGCCCTGACGGCCGGCAGCGGCGCGCGGATCGACACCGAGGCGCTGCTCGCCGGTGCCGCGCCGGACGACGGCGAAGCGGCGGCCGGACAGGAGGGCGCGGCGTACGGCGCCGACCTCGTGGTGGACCTCGGAGCCCCCCGGGAGGACCGGCCCGGCGCCGGCGCGGTCACCGTTCACCTGCACCAGGACGGGACGCCCGCCCCCCGGGCGTTCGTGCGGGCGGTGGCCCGGCTGTACGCGGCCGGCGCCGACCTGGACCACACCGCCCTCGTCCAGGACGTCCACGCCCGGCCGGTCGACCTGCCGACGTACCCGTTCCAGCGCGAGCCGTACTGGCTGGGCGCGTTCCGGCCGAGCACCACCGACGGAGGGAACAGCATGACCGACGAACCCACCCGCAAGAAGATCATCACGGAGTACTACCGCAGGCTCAACGCGGGTGACGTCGACGGGGTGGTCGCCATGTACGCCCCCGACGGCTACATCGAGGACCCCCTGGGCGCCCCCGTCACCCGGGGTCACGAGGCGCTGCGCCACTTCTACGGCGTCACCATCGGCCAGGCCGACATCAAGGACACCGTGCACTCCATCGTCGGCGCGCACGACGAGCGCCATGTCGCCGCGTCGGTCACCGCCGACCTGGTCAACATCGAGGATCCCGATCGCAAGCGGGTCACCGTCGACGCCGTGATGACGTTCCGCATCGGCGACGACGGGCTGATCGAGGAGGCCAGGACCTTCTGGGGCACCACCGACGTGAGCATGTGAGGTCACCGTGCCCGACGAGAATCTCTGCAAGCACCTGGTGGTGGAGCACTGCCGCCGGGTGAACGCCGGCGACCTGGAAGGTCTGCTCGCCCTCTACTCGCCCGAGGTGACCTTCGAGGACCCGGTCGGTACCGGGACGCGCGCCGGGATCGAGGCGCTGCGCGCCCACGCGGGCGCGGCCATCCAGTGCCGCGCCTTCGAGGACGCCGGCACACCGGTCGCGGCGCAGGACGGCGCGACCGCCGCGGTACCGGTCGTCACGACCATGAACTACCTGCCCTGGGGGCCGAATCTGGTGCGCCTGGGGTTCATCCCCGCGCCGCCCGAGGACAGCGGCCCCGGCACCCGTATCCGGTTCGGATACGTCATGACCGTCAAGGTCGGAGCGGACGGGCTGATCCACGAGATGCAGGGCTACTGGGGGCTGTCCGACGTGGTGTTCCTCGGCCCCGAATGACGCGGACCTCCGCGGCCGTGAACGACGACTTGAAGGGTGTGGCGTACCGATGACCGACTCGAAGCGCGCCGTGGTGCTGGGTGCCGGACTCGCGGGGATGCTGACGGCGCGCGTCCTGGCGGACCACGTGGACTCCGTCACCGTGGTGGACCGCGACACGATGCCCGACGGCCCGTACCTGCGCAAGGGACTGCCGCAGGCGCGTCACGCGCATCTGCTGATGTCCGGCGGCGCGCGGGCCATCGACGGCCTGCTGCCCGGCACCACCGAACGGCTGCTGGCCGCGGGGGCGCACCGGATCGGTCTGCCCGCCGACGTGGTGTCGCTGACCGCGTACGGCTGGCAGCAGCGGTTCCCCGGCACACAGTTCATGATCACGTGCAGTCGGGAACTGCTCGACTGGACGGTCCGCAGCAGCGTGCTGCGCGACCGGCGGATCACCCTGCTCGACGGGACGGACGTGCTGGGTCCGCGCATCCGCGCCGGGCGCGTCACCGGCGTCGCCGTCCAGCCGCGCGACGGTTCGGCGGGGCCGACGGAGCTGGCGGCGGACTTCGTGGTCGACAGCACCGGCCGGGGGTCGCCGGCGAAGAAGTGGCTGGCGGAGCTGGGAGCGCCCGCCGTGCGGGAGGAGACCGTCGACTCCGGGCTGCGCTACTCCAGCCGCATTTTCCGCGCGCCGGCCGGGGCGGAGAAGGACTTCCCCGTGGTCAGCGTCTACCCCGACCACCGTTCGGGGCGGCCGGGGCAGAGCGCGGTGCTCGTCCCGATCGAGGGCGGCCGGTGGATCGTCACCGTCTCGGGCACCCGGGGCGCGGAGCCGCCGAACGGCGAGGAGGGCTTCGCCGCGTTCGCCGGGGCGGTACGGCACCCGATCGTCGGTGACCTCATCGCCGCCGCCGAGCCGGTCACCGAGGTGCAGGGGTCGCGCAGCACCCACAACCGGCGGCTGCACTACGAGCAGGTCACCCCGTGGCCCGAGGGTTTCGTCGTCCTCGGGGACGCGCTGGCGGCCTTCAACCCGGTGTACGGGCACGGGATGAGCTGTGCCGCGCACAGCGCCCTCGCCCTCGACGGCGAGCTGCGCCGGTCCGGCGGCCTGGTCCCGCACCTCGCCCGGCGCGCGCAGCGGGCGGTGAGCGCGGCGATCGACGACGCCTGGATCCTGGCGACCACCCAGGACCTCGGCTATCCGGGCTGCCGCGCGGAGGTCACAGACGCCCGGCTGGCCGACCCCTCCCCCGCGGGACGTCAGTTCGCGGACCTGGTGTCGACGGCGGCGCTCTCCGAGCCCATCGTGGCGGCGGCGACGATGGAGGTCACGACGCTGTCCGCGCCGCTGACCCGGCTGCGGGCGCCCGAGGTGGTCGCCGCGGTCCAGCGGCTCGCCGCCCGGCCGGCCGCCGGTCCCGTCGCGGCCGAACCGCCGCTGCGCAAGGACGAGTCGGCGCTGCTGCGCCGCTGACGGAAGCGGCACGAGAGGGGGCGGTCGGCCTGAGCCGACCGCCCCCTCTCGTGTGCTCCCGGGCAGGGGAAGGCCCCCCTCGCGGGCTCCCGGTCAGGGGAAGGACCCCCTCTCGGGCTCCCGGTCGGGGGGCGGGGTCAGGACTCCTCGATGCCGTCGAGGGCCAGACGGATCAGGTCGTCGGTGTCCATCGCGGCGATGGACGCGACGGCGGTGTCGTCCAGCGCGTCGACCGTGCCGGCCCCCTCCCCCGCGCCGGTCCCTTCCGGTGCGTCGGCCGGTTCCGGGGCGAGTTCCTCGCGGAGCCGACGGGCGAGTTCACCGGGGCTGGGGTGGTCGAAGACGAGGGTGGCGGGCAGTCGCAGCCCCGTGTCGGCGGTGAGGCGGTTGCGCAGTTCGACCGCGGTCAGCGAGTCGAACCCGAGGTCC
>NZ_BQUN01000100.1:31172-64294 GCF_026008495.1 Streptomyces sp. A012304 | reverse complement strand
CGGCGCCGCACCTCCCAGGTGACAACAAGACTGCCTATGTGACAACTACCGTGCTTCGGCTCATTGAGTCGGTAGCTGGGACCGTTGATGGAGATGCATTCAGTAGTCGAGATCCAGGTAGTCGATGTCGTTGATTTCCACATCCGACAGTCCCATGGCACGGGCTCCGCCGTCCTGGAAATAGACCTCCTTGAATCCTTCGGCGATGATTCCGCGCATCTGCTGGTCGGTTGCCCCCGCGTCGCGGGCGTCGAAGAGGCGCTGCGCGTACTGCGGGGGCAGGTGCACGGTGAGGCTGCGGAAGCGGCCGTCGTCGGTCGTGCCGACCGGCGCGGTGTAGCCGAACCGGGCCCGGGTCTCCACGGTGATCCCGGTGCTGGTGGCCGCCTGCTTCTGCCGGCGCTTGCGCACCAGCGGCTGCCACCGCTGTCGTACGGCGTCGTCGATCTTCGCGGCGACGTCGGCGCGGGCGTGCTTGCGGGCGCCGCGGCGGTACCTGTTCACGGAGTCGGCGGTGACGCCGATCTCCTGGGCGACGGCCTTCGCGCTGCCGAACTGCTTGATCAGGAAGCCGATCTGCCCCTTGAGGGCCTTGGGCGACTCCTTGGTGAACGCCTCCCGGTCGGCCCGCTCGATGGCGTTCTCGATCTCGCCTGCCCTGGCCGTCGGGGTCGACCAGGTGGATCCAGGTCTCGCGCGTCTCGCGCAGGTCATGCCGCCACAGCTCGAACCGCGGCGAGGCCCGGACGTGCAGGGAGAACTGCAGGGCCTCCATGCGCGCCTCCAGGCGGTCCAGCGTCCGCTCCCGCTCCGCGCCGGCCTCCAGCGACGGCGCGGAGCTTGGGGCGGATCCGCCCCAAGCAGCGGACCGGGCGGCGCCGGTGGCCACGGCCTACTCGCCCTCGTCCAGGACGGCGTCGCCGCCCTTGATGTGGCGGGCCGGGTTGAGGCCCTTCTCCATCAGCTCCACCGCCCACAGCATCGACTGGACGCCCTCCAGCTTCGCCAGGCCCGGCGTCGGCCCGAGGCGGAAGCCGCCCGGCTGCGGCTTGCCCGAGGCCGCGTAGGGGAGGAAGTCCAGCGGGCTCGCGCCCGGCGACGGGTGGACGACACAGTCGGACAGCACGGCGAGCGGGAACAGCCCGGTCATCTTCGCCATGTTGTTCAGCTTGCGGTGCATGTTGACCCGAGCCTTGCTGATGACGGCAGCGGTGTTGAGGTCCAGGACGACCGCGAAGGGCAGCAGGCACTCCTCATCGCTGAGCGAGTCCACCGACCGCACCCACTGGTACGCCTCCTCGTTGAGGAACCCGCCGGTCCAGCCGGACTGAACGACGACCGGGTGCTCCGGGGTGGCCTCCGGCGGCGCCGGGTCCATCGGCTCCGTCCCCAGGGACCCCGGGTTGTAGCCGGAGACCCAGTTGCCGGTCTCCTCATCGCGCTCCGGCTTCGTCGGCGGGCGCAGCGCCGTCATCAGCTCCAGACCGGACACGGCCGTCGACCCGCGCGGGGTGATGACCCGCTGGGCGTAGACGCCGAGGACGCGGGCGATGTCGGCCGGCTCCATCTCCGTAACGCCGGGCCAGGCCCGTTCATCAAGGGCGTCCCAGGACAGGATCGCCAGCTGCACGCACTGCCGCTCACGCCCCTGCGCCTTGCGGTAGATCCTTGCCCAGGGGCCGAACCCGCGCTGGGTGAGCCGCCACTTCGCCTTCACCACCTGCTTGACGACCGGGTGGTCCTCGGGCAGGCGCAGGGAGCGGCGCTGCTCGTGGCCCTCCAGGCGCTCGGGCAGCCCGAGCTTCACGGCGGCCGCGGCGGTGAGGACGATCAGCGGGTCGCGCAGCGTCCACTCCACCAGCTCCACGATCGTGGTCGCCGGGCAGTCCAGCACGATCCCGTCGACGCCGTACGCGGAGCCGTCGCCGTCCAGCACGGCGAGCGGGCCGTGCGGGAAGCGCGGGTCGGCCGCGGGCGCGGTGGCCTGCTTCGCCGCCGGACGCCGCGACGTCGCCGGGCGCGCGGCCGGACGGGCGGGGCGCTCGGGCGCGGCCAGGGCGACCGGAGCCTGAACCGGTGCGGTGGCGGCCTGCGCCGGCCGACGACGATCTGCGCTTCTGGCTGCCGATCATCGTTCCGCTCGCCGCGTTCAGCTTCACCACGATGTCCAGCACGTCCTGGTGGTGGAGCACCGACGACCGTCCGTTCCTCATGGGCCGCACCCGCTGGCGATTCATGATGGTCTTCGTCGTCGCCCTGTCCTGGATGGCCGGCTTCTTCGGCTCCGCGCACCAGGACGTCGTCGCCGTGCTGCTGACCGTCATGGTCACGACCATCGGCATCGCGGGCCTGTGGCTCCTGCCGCCGGCCCTGTCGCCGCGACTGCTCGACACCGTGCGCCCGAAGAAGTCGCCGACAGGACTTCAGCCTCGCGACGCTTCGTTCGACTGGCGCTCGCGCTGGTGACAGGGATCGGTTGATCGTCCGCTGGGTCGGGGTGAGTTCCTGGTGCGGGAGCCGTCTGATCGGCGTGGTCACCCAGGGGCCGGCGCCGATGTAGGCGCGGTCGGCGAGGACGGGAACGCCTTGGCGTTCGCAGATCCGGACGATGCGGTGGGTGCGGGCCGCGGTCAGATCATGGGTGCGGCCCGGCAGTGCGGGCGAGAACCACAGCAGGCCACTCTGAAAACGCTCAGTCAGCGGTCCCTTGTCGGGGTCTTCGCCCTGCCAGCGACGACGATCCCAAGAGCCGCCGTCGCCGCGCCGCCCCGCTGCCCGCTCTGTGCATCGCGCCCCTGCGCTGGCACCGCATGCGGCAGGCGGACGCTCGCGCCAGGGCGGGGGAGAGGTGGCAGGAGTCGGACTACGTCTTCGCCACCCGCACCGGCCGCCCGGTCGAGCCGCGCAACCTCTACCGCTCCTTCACTCGCGTCGCCCAGTCCGCCGGCCTCCGCGTGATCCGGCTGCACGACGCCCGGCACGGCACCGCGACCCTCCTCACCGCGGCCGGGGTCGCTCCCCGCGTCGTGATGGAGATCCTGGGCCACTCCCAGATCAGCATCACCATGGACGTCTACACGCACGTCGTGCAGGACACCCAGCGCGGGGCCATGAGCCACATGGACGGCTACTGCGGAAGAAGCGCCCCGGTCGCGGGTGACCGCCCCCGTTGATGTCAGAAGTAGATGTCAAAGGCCCCGGACCATGATCGGTCCGGGGCCTTTTGCCTGGTGCCCCCGGCGGGATTCGAACCTGCGCCACCCGCTTTAGGAGTTTTCCCTGGGTGGTGCTGTGACCTGCGGAAACGTCAGTCTCGGGGTGCCTGGCCTGGGAAAACACCCCTCCGTGGTTCTCGCGTGTTCACGGGACTTCCCGTCCTTGTATGTGCTGAATCCGTTCTGCGCGGCACTGCCTTGTGGGCATCGACTGGTCGCGCAGATAGCGCCACTGACAGCCCGTCCGGTTCTGATAGAAGATCGCGCTCACGACCTCCCGGAGATCACAGGTCCCGGGGTCTCCCGTCGCCGACCGCCTCACACGGTCCTGTTTCCAGCCGTGATCATCGGCTCGATCTACGCCCACTGCTCGTCCGATAAGTCGCTCGGATACGGTCTTCGCCTTATGCCTCGCACTCAACAACGTGACAACGCCGTGCGCAGGGCGACAGGCATGCCGGCCGGTGATGGATGCCGGAAAGCCGCATGCGGGAGAACCGCACGTACGGTTTGCAGCGGCGGGACTGGACACGCAGCGGCGGCCACCGCGCCAGTCCCCGACGCCACTAGGCTCGGTTTTGGGCAAGCGCCGGGTTCTGGGTGGGGGTGTCGGTCGGGACCGGGACGTCCTTCCCGGCGTTCTCCGGCGCGCCGAACCAGGCGACCGCGACTGCGCCCGAGACCGCCAGGACGAAGCCGGTCACCGCCAGCCAGGCGAAGCCGGGGCGTGCGGCGTCCCCCAGCCACCAGACGCCGATCATGCCGGGCAGCACGGTCTCGCCGACCACCAGCGCCGCCGTCGCCCCGTTCACCGAGCCGATCTGCAGCGCCACGGTGTGCAGGTACATGCCGCCGATTCCGGCGACCAGAATGGCGTATAGAGCCGGGTCGGTGAGCAGCGTGCCCAAATCGAACGGATCGATCCCGTTCAGCACTCGCACACCCACGCCGAGGGCGCCGAAGCCGAGACCGGAGAGCAGACCGGCCAGGATCGCGGCCCGAGCGCCGAGCAGCCGGACCAGGACCGTGCCGCCCGCCATCAGCAGCAGTGAGATCGTGAGCAGCCACCAGTGGGTGGTGAGCGGTGTGTGCCCGCTGCCCTCAGGGCCCGCCGCGCTCGCGAGCAGCACCAGAGCCGAGCAGACGACTGCGATCGAGGTCCACTCCGCCCGGGTCAGCCGGATGCCGAGCAGCTTGACGCTCAGCACGGCCGTGATGATGAGGTTGGCACTGATGACCGTCTGGGAGAGGAACAGCGGCAGCAGACGGGCGGCGAGCGCGCCGAGCCCGAAGCCGACAAAGTCCAGGACCGTGCCGACGATGAATTCCCAGGTCATCGCGGCCTGGGCGGTGGAGGAGAAACTGGGGCCGCCATGCGCGGTGACCTGTCCGTTGGTGTGCCCGGCGGCGGCCGCCTCGCGGCGGGCCGACTTGCGGGAGCCGACGGCCTGGAGGACGGAGCCCGTGCCGTAACAAATCGACGCCGCAACGGCGGTCAGGAGTCCTATGAGCACCGAGCACTCCGTTCAGGGGGTGGTTCCTGGCTGTTCTCCCTGCCAGACGTGGAATCGACCGCCCGCGTTGCGCGGACCGGGTCTACGTCGAGATGGACGTGAAGAAGGCCGTCCGGCATCCCGCCGGGGACGCGGCGTACCGATCAAGCGGTTCGGATCGACCATCACTACCGGCTGGAAGCCGTAGGAAACCTCCCCGCCAGGGAAATGATCCGAGGACGGCTCAAGTCTGGTGTCATGGACAGGGGAAGGTACGGCCCCGACGGTGGAGGGAACTCCACAAGGCGGGATCATCAGCCCCTTGCTGCTGTCGAATCTCCGACCCAGGGACTTGCTTGAGCCGTGTGCGGTGAAGATCGCATGCGCGGTTCTGAGGGGGCGACTGTGCTCCTCCAGCCACACGGGTCCGCAGCACTGGGAACGACGAGACCTCGCCGAGCGCCGTCACCCGGTCCCTACGGCCCACGGCCTGCTCATCGCGGGCCTCGACGACCAGAACAGTGTCGTTGTCCCACGCTTCAGGCGCATCGAGCGGCAGCAGCATCCGGTAGCCGGCGCCTTCGGCGACGGTCTGCGTGATCCGGTACGCATCCACAGAGGAGGCGACATCCTGCCCGTCGACCTCGACGACCGCCGCCTCGCCAGGGGAAGCCGCGACGCACACGGCGAACGTCGGCGGGCATATCACTGATGCCCGCGACCCTGAGTGCGCGGAGCGCACGGCCACGCGTCGAAAGGCTGGGGAGGAGGTCAAACGGTCATCTGGTTGGTCCATCGGACCGCAGGCCCCTCTCCCCGCCTCCCCTGCCTCCCCGCCTCCGCATGTCAGGTCGTGCTGCTCCGGCTCACGTCACCGTGACCGCCGTACGTCGGAGGATCACCGCAGACGCCGTACATCGATGGACCAGATCCCGCGTCCGTGCGTGGCTGCGTACAGGTGCCCGTCCGGACCGGTCTTGAGCTGGAGCACGGCGGTGGTCGGCAGGTTGGTGCCAGCCACCTTCCAGCCGGACGACTTCGGTGTGCGGACCAGTACGCCGAGGTCCGTGCCCAGGGCGATCGTGCCGTTCTTCAGCAGGACCACCGAGTTGGCGGGCACGTCCGGCAGGTTGCCGGAGATGTCCGTCCAGGTGACGCCGCCGTCCTTGGTCTCGAAGAGGTGGCCGACGCCCGCGCCGGGGCCCTCCGTCCACTTGCGGGAGAAGCCGTTGACGGCGAGCAGGACGTGGTCGGCGTCGGCCGGGTCGACGGCGAGACCGGACAGGTAGCGGTTGGGCACCGTGCTCTCGGCCGGCAGGTTCAGATCGCGCCAGCCGGTGCCGTCGGCGTTGCCGACCGCGACGCCCCGGGCGAAGCCCTGGTTGTTGCAGGGGCCGCACCAGGCCGCGTACACCTTGCCGCCGGAGGACGCGACCGCCGTGGCGGCGCGGCCCTCGCCCAGGTCGAAGGCCTTGAACCACTCGCTGCCGCTGCGGATCCCGTAGCCCTTGGTGTTGATCCAGATGTGGCGGCCGCCCGCGACCCAGGTGTTCTTGTCCTTGATGTCGGCGCTCAGCGGCGCGATGAACCGCGCCTCGGCCGTCTCGTTGTCAGGCGGCGCGACCGAGTACGACGTGGCCTTCGACGGGTCGTCGATCCATCTGCCGTCGTTCACCGCGCAGTTCTGCGTGACGGACACCGAGAGATAGACGTACTCCTCGGCGATGTTGCACCCGTTGTCCGGGTCGGTGATCGTGTCGCCGCCGTCACCGCCGAAGTTGGAGCCCATCACGCGGTCGCCGGGCCGCAGCATGGACTGGCCGTTGTCCTGCAGGCCGCCGGTGACGGCGATGCCGCGCCTGTCCGGGTCGATGCCGACGCCCACCGAGTAGTACTGCAGGGCGTCCATCGTGCCGTCGTTCAGCGACGTCCAGTCGGTGGCGTGACCGTCGGCGTTCGCGCTGCCGTCGACCGGGCGCCGGTAGACGCCGCCGTCGTTGCCGACGAGGACGTACGGCTTGCCGTAGTAGCTGCCGATCGCCACCGCGTGCTGGTCGGGGTGCGTGGTCTGCGGGCAGTCGCCGGACTGCTTGGCCGGGTCGATGGACCAGCAGCCGAAGCCGAAGTTCCAGTACGGGCCGGGGACGGTCCAGGTCTTGCCGCCGTCCTTGGTCTCGAAGACCTCCTCCAGACCGGCGTACACATGGTCGGGGTTCTTCGGGTCGACGGTGAGGAACTGGTTGTACCAGGCCTGGATGCCGGGCTGGTAGCCGTCGCCGGTGAGCGCCGAGCCGGAGTCGCGCAGCTGCTTGTAGTCGGCGATCTTCGTCCACTTGCCGGTCGGCGAGCCGGACTTGGAGACGTAGATGCCCGCGAGGCCGCTGTCCGGGTTGGTCGCCATCTGCTGCGGCGACTGGTCGATGGCGTAGTACCGCGACCCGTCCGCGCTGCGCGCGAAGCTGACGTTGCCGACGTCCTCCGCGTTGGTCGGCAGCTCACCGAGGTCGGTCAGCCGCTCCCAGCCGTTACGGCCCTTGGTGTAGAAGCCGTTGTAGGTGTCGCCGCTGCGCCAGCCGATGGCGAGAACGACCTTGTTCGGGTCCTTGGGATCGATCGCGATGTCGCTCGCGATGTTCTTGTACGCGGCACTCTCGTCGTCGTCCTTCGGGCCGCCCGGCAGATAGTCCGGGTTGGGCGCGAACTCCAGCTTCCACGGGCCCTTGAGCGTCTTGGTGCTGTGGCTCCACACGCCCCGCGTGGTCGCCGCCCACACCTTGTCGCCGCCGAACCGCAGCGCGTTGATGGACGTCGACTCCAGCTCGTCGCCACCGACCCGGTCACGCCGGCTGAACTTGCCGTGGCGCGGGTCCTTCAGGACGTAGACGCCGGTGCCGAGGAAGGCGGTCGCGCTGGTGTTGGCCTCTCCGGTGGCGTACCAGAGGCGGCCGCGCGGATCGAGCTGGAGATCGCCGGTGGACAGGGCGGGCAGCTCGTCGGAGATGTTCGTCCAGTGGCCGCCGCCGGACCGCGACCGGAACACACCGCCGTTGGCCGAGCCCGCGTACACATTGCCGCGGTCGTCGGCCGCCATGCCGGTCACCCGGCCGGTCACCTTGCCCGCGCCGCCGCTGGAGTTGGAGTTGATGTCCCGGTAGCGGGGGTCGTCGGCGTCGTACGGCAGCCGGGTGTTGTTGCGCCAAACTCCCTTGGTGCTGGGCAGTTTCAGCATTTCGCCGTACGCCGCCCCGAACGCGCCCGGCGCCACGATGCCGCCCGGCGCGGTGCGGGCCTGGGCGTACTCCTCTGCCCGCGCGGCGATGTGCTCGTTCTCCTCGCCGCCGTCTCCTGGTTCCTCTTCCCCTGGTTCCTCCTCCGCCGAAAGCGACAGGCCCCCCTGCTGTTCATGCAGGTGGGCCCGTTCGTCCAGGACACGGACGCCGAACGGATCGTCGCCGCCGGGTGCCGCCTGGGCCTGAGTGACCGTCAGGCCCAGCGCGGCGGAGGTGGCGAGTACCGCCCATCTGCGTCTCGCTCGCCGACCGCTGACTGCCATGAAGTGCCTCCCCTAAGAAGCGCGTGATGCACATGACACTTGCTGTGAAACAGCTTTGATCAAAGGGAAGTTGCAGGGGAGCTGAAAATGGCAATCAGTTGTAAAAGAATCTTCAGCGGCGCAGCGCCGGACAGCCAGGCAATGAGCTCTTTCAGCGTTGCCTCTCCAGGGTGAGGACGGCGGCTGCGATGGCGGTCATCCGGTTGGGACTGCAGCGAGCTCTACGGAAGATGCGCCATGACTTCAGTCGCGCGATGCTTCGTTCGACGGGTGCGCGTGCCGCCGACAGGGCCCGGTTGATCGTTCGCTGCGTCGCGGTGAGGTCTTGGTGCGGAAGGCGTCTGATTGGTGTGGTCACCCAGGAGCCGGCGCCGATGTAGGCGCGGTCGGCGAGGACGGGCACGCCTTGGCGTTCGCAGATCCGGATGATGCGGTGGGTGCGGGCTGCGGTCAGGTCGTGGGTGCGGCCCGGCAGGGCCGGCGAGATCCACAGTAGGTTGCCCGCGGGATCGGCGATGACCTGTACGTTCACGCCGTGGCGGCGGTGTTTCTGGGAGAAGTCGGCCCGGCTGTCGCCGACCCGGTCGCACTCGGCGAGCGTTCCGTCGAGCAGGACGTGATCGGGATCGGCTTCCCGCAGGACCCGCAGTAGGCCAGGCGCCCGGCGTGCGAGGTGGCCGACGACGGCGGTGACGTAGGCGTGGGCGGTGCCGACGGATATTCCGAACCCGGCGGCGATCTGCGTGAGCGGGTCGTGTCGGCGGAGGTAGATCAGGGCGACGAGGGCACGCTGGTGCGGCCGGAGCTTGCAGCGGCGGTCACCCTCACGGGTGACGATGAGCATGGTTACCCACTCGACCAGGGCGTGAGGCACGTCGAGTGAGGCAGGATAGGGAACCAACGAGGCTCCTGCGCTGATGAGTTGAGACGTCGAACACCTCTCTCAACGGCACAGGAGCTTCGTGCGTTGCGGGACGCCGGCCGGCCACCCGATCAGCGGTCACTCTGAAAGAGCTCAATGAATCCTTCTCGGTAACTTGTCATGACGGTTCGTGATCTTCAGGCTGTGCGGTCATGTTCCAACGGCAGGAGGACGAGGGCGGCTCGGGCAATGCGGGTGATGGCCGATGGGTCGAGGCTGACCTGCGCAGGGCCTTGAAGGTGACCTCAAGCAGGGCGTTGGCGCGCTCGGCGACCGGGTGAACGCCGCGGATCACGGCGTTGAACGCCTTGTTGGGTTCGGTGAGTTCGCCGCTCTTGGGCTTCTTGACCGGGTGGCGGAGGCCGTCGCCGTTCGGCTGGGCGGTCCCCGTCACGGGGTTGTCGGTCCCCAGCGGTCGGCGGGGACCGTGATCACGGTCCCCATTGCGGTCCCTTGGTGTAACGGTCCCCTCTTGGGGGCCGGTCCCCAATTCCACGGCGTTGGCCTGCGGGTTTCCACCGGATGTGGAAACGGGGACCGTGACTTTTGGTGTGCTCGTGCCACGGCCCGTCGCTCACCGCGTCCGGGACGATGCCGAGCGCACGGCAGGCGGTCTGCACCTGGTGGCGCCGGTCGGCATCAACGTGGCCGGGGAAGTGGAAGGCCAGGTGGAACCGCTCGATCCCGAGCGTGCGGTAGTGGGTGACCCACGCGGTGAGCAGGGCAGGTTCGACAGGCCCGACCACGGCGATCAGTGAGGGCAGGACGGACATCAGCACTCCTTCGGCTCGGTGAGGAAGGCGGTCTGTTCGGCGGCCGTGGGCACGCCGAGGTCGGCGGCCGCGCACGCGGCGGGCCTCGGCAGCGGGGACCAGGCCAGGTCACGCAGGGCGTCGGCCAGGGCGGTGCCGTCCCCGGCGGGGAAGAGGCGCACCCAGTCCTGCCCTCCGAGGACCTTGGTCAGGTGCGGGTCGTGGTCGGAGACGATCAGGGAGACGCCCAGGCGTACGGCGTCGACGACCAGCCCGGATTCCTTGGCCACCCCGCTCTGGCGGGAGACCAGGGCCGCGTCGGCGGCCGCGTACGCCTGCCGGACCGCCGTCTCGGGGACGGGTCCGGGGCGGGTGTGCAGGTGGACGTGCGGCCGGGCCGCCCACGTCTTGAGCAGGTTGTGGGTGGCCGGGCCGCCGATGACGAGCACGTGCACGGGGACGTCGAGATGGGCGAGGGCGGCGTCGACGACGTCGGGGTCCTTGTAGGGCCACCAGCCGCCGACCAGGCACACGGCCGCCTCGTGGGGCGGGATGCCGAAGGCCTCCCGGGCCCGTCGGCGGTCGGTGTCGGTGAGTCGGTCTGCGGGGTCGGCGACCGCGAACGGCCGTACCTGAAGCGGCTGGTGGGGGAAGCGGACCGCCAGGTCCTCGCGTACGGCGTCGGTGGGGGCGAGCACCCTGACCCGGCGCTCGCCCCGGCGGGTCAGGCGTCCGAGGACACGGAGGGCGGTGTCCTCCGTGGTGACCAACTCGTGCACGAAGCGGACGTGGTCCCCGCCCAGCAGCCCGGCGGTGCCGTGCAGGGCCTCGCTCGCACTGAGCACCACCACCGTGCCCGCACTGCCGGTGAGGCGGCGGCCGGCAGCAACGTGCAGATCCCGGAAGAGACGCTCCTCGCCGGTGTCCAGGAAACCGCCGCCGCCTCCACCGACCCCCGCCAGCCGCTGCGCCTGGTCATCAACCGGCCCGAGCCCGGCGCCTGGCACGGACGCCTCGACGTCCTCGAAGCGCTGGAGGACGCGGGCTGGACCGCCGATCCAGGGTACCCGCTGAGCATCCTGCGCCACCCGTCCGGCGCTGTCTGGGCCGTGACCAACGAGGGCGGCGATTCTGGACTCACCTGTCCCAACGGCTCGAACCCTGACTTCCCGTCGGACACTCCGTCCATCGTCGTCATCGCCGCCTGCCTCGCCGCCACACACACCTCCGTGCTCAGCGAGGCCAGGTAATCGACGAACTCGCCGAGCGGCGACGCAGCGCCCAGGCGGCCCACCGCCGGCCCGCCCGGGGGACCGGCCCGACGCCACCGGCCGAACCGCCCGCCTGGGTGCGGACCTTCGTCATCCCCCGTGACGCCTGCGAGCCGTGCACCCGGCACCACCACCGCTGCCACGGCGTCAACGTCCTCCTGGACCCCACGCCGGACTGCCCGTGCGACTGCGGCGACTCGCGTAACCCCCTGCTCCTCAACGCCCGGGCCTGGGCCGTCCTCGCCTTGTACGCCCCCGACCAGGTGTGGGTGGCCGCCATGTTCGAGCGACAGCGCGCTGCCGGCATCCACCAGTGCACCTGGCGGCGGGACAGCAGCGGGCTGCGCGCTGACGACACGACGAGCCGCTGAACCGGGGCGGGCGCCGTCCGGGACAGCCCCGCACGGGTGAGCACCTCAACCGACAGGCGAGTTCCAGCCAAAGTCAGATCGTGATCCCGCATCTGCGCAGATAGCTAAGAAGAAACCGCAGGTCAGGGCTCTATAGGGTTGGTTATAGACCGGGTGCCAGGGACGAAGTCCCCTGATCCATCTGGGATTTCACCCGGTGGCTGACGGTCGCCCTTGACCACGTCAAGACCACGCTCCGCCGCATACCGTCGTCCGCACAACGCGGAAAGCCGAGCAGGCCTACGCCGAACTCGCCGAGCAGGTCCACGGCAAGCAAGCCCCCCTGGGCCGCACCACCCCCGGCCCCCACGACGCCCGCCCACCCCCACCACCGACGCCGGCACCACCGTGCCACCGCTCGCGGGCCCGGTGTTCCGGCTCGCCGACTATCTCGAACAACACGGCCGCATCACCCTCCGACACCTGTGTCCACCTGCATCCTTCTGGCACGCCGCTCACACTCACCTCACCCACCCCGACGACCTCAGCAACCTCACCAAAGCGGCCGAAGACCGGCACCGCCTGCAATGGGGCCACCACCTCCTTCAACGCGCCGCCGACCACGGCATTGCCTACGCCCTGTACCGCCTGGCCGGGATGCGGGAGCAGGCCGGGGACCGGGACGGTGCCAAGGACCTCTACCGGCAGGCCTCCGACCACGGCGACATCACCGCCCTGTACTGCCTGGCCGAGATGCGGGATGAGGCCGGGGACCGGGACGGTGCCGAGACCCTGGCCCGGCAGGCCGCCGATTACGGCGACACCTTCGCCCTGGTCCGCCAGGCCGAGAGGAACATCCTCAACAGGCTGTGGCCGTACGGCCTGGATCCGGACGGCACACCGACATCTCCATGGCAACCGTCCGTGTCGGTTGAACAGAGCGGACACGTACTGCCAGGCACGTCGTAGGAATGCCGCCGTTTGCGGCTGGTGACGATCCTGCTGGCTTATTCGGTCATGCGGCAAGAAAGAGGTCGAGACGGCAAAGGTGACCGAAGCACGACCGGGAACGCCAAGACGGCCGCTGACGCACTGACCAACGAGTCACCAGCACCGCCGGGCGCGGAATAGGCCAGCAGAATCGGTGACACAGTTCTTACCGGAACGTCGGCCGCGAGTTCAGCGTGACTGAGGTGCTTTCACTGGGAAGCCACGGCGTCTTCGGCAGGCAGGCTCGAGAGTGCGGTGGGTTCATCGTCGCCTCTGAATCGGCAGGAATATGGGGCGGTGCGTGACCGAAGGGAGCCGAGGTCTATCGTCCAGGCATGGATTTCACCTTGCCAGAGGGACTGCCCCCGGGGCGGTTCGTCTCCTCGGGGTCGGCGTGCGTCTGGGTTGCGGACGAGCTGCCGCGTGACATTGAGGGGGTGTGGCGGCCCCTGCTGTCCAGGCAGGAAGACACCGGGCTGGTGCCGCTGCTGGGCGGGGCCTTCCTCGGCCGTCCGACAGACCTGGCAGAGATATCCGCTGTCCGTCTGGAGGATGTCCTGGCCTCGGACTTCGCCGAGTACCGGCGCCAACGTCTGCCCTGGTGGACGGACCCGACGCCGGAGCCGGTACCCGAGGGCATCGCGCCGTGGCCGCATGATCCCGGACCACCCTTCGAGACATGGCCGGGTCTGGCACCGGCGACGCCGGTCACGGACGCCGATCCAACCCCGGCGGACGCCGCAGCGCGCACGATCGGCCACCTTATAGCTACACACCCGTACGCGTTGGCCGGATGCAGCCTCGTGCTGGTCCCCGCGCAGCGCAGCGCAGATATCCCGGCACTTCTCGGCTGGGATGCGGAGGCTCCGCTGCCGCTGGTGTGCGCGCTGCTGCGCAGCTGGGAGGAGCGGTTCGGCGCTCGAGTGGTGGGAATGAAAGGTGAGTTGTTCGTCTCGGTTGCCCGCCCGCCGCAGGCCGCGGCGCACGCGGACCTCCTTGCCCTGGAGCATGTCTTGTCGACCGCCGGCAACATTGTCGACGACCCGCCGACGCCCTTCCCCGAGTACGCAGCGAGCCTGCCGCAGCGGACGCACTGGTCGTTCTGGTGGGACTGACACGTCGGGCCAGGTGCCGGACCAACGTTACGGGAGCCAGCGGCTGACCTGCAGATTCACTCCAGGCCAGCCCACCGGCCAATGCCGGGCCGGTCAGAAGTTCGCGGCCGGAATCTCCCCGGACGGCCACACGCAGCCCTCGCAGCGATCGTTCCGGTCGTGCCCGGCCGCCTCCCAGTGCGCCCGCTTCAGCGCCCAGAACGCCGCCCTGTAGGCCTCCCAGGCCCGCAGACACCATTCCCGCTCCACCGCGTCGAGATGCGACCAGCACGCCTGCAGGCCGTCGACCTCGACGAAGCCCTCCGGCCACTCTGCGGCCTGCCGGGTACAGGGCCGGCCGTCCTGTCGTGCCCGCACGCACAGCGGCTTCTCGGTGCCGAGCCGGGCGCCCCACGGCGGGGCGTGGAACCGCACCCAGTCCTCCGGCAGCGTCCGTACGACGCCCGGCGGCGGCAGCCGCACGTCCAGGTGCAGCCGCCCGCGGACGGCGCGCTGCCCGGCGGGCTCGGTGTCCACGGGGACCCCGGTCGACGCCCACGTCCCGGCCAGCCGCTCGGCGATCGCCTGCAGCGTCGCTGCGTCACCGGCCACGATGTCGACCACGGCCAGCCCAGGCTCCGCAACGAGTGCGCGGTTGATGTCTCCCATGCCGTGCGAGACGGCCCTCGTGCAGTCTCGGTTACGCGACGGGCGCGGCGTCGGGGACGACTGGCGGATGCAGCTCGCGCCGCAGCGCGCCCGCCCGGATGTGCGACTCCACCGTTCTCGCCAGACTCTCCAGGCCCTCGAGTTCGCGCGGTAGCGGCTCCACTTGGGGCCCGGTCAAGTAGGACGAGGCCGGCCGGGATGTCATCTGCTTGGGCAGCGCGCGGCGGCGCTTACGGGTTCCCATCGCCTCGCCGTACGCCGTCTGCACGGCCCGGTCGACACGCGGCAGCCCGCACTTGACCGGCGCGTCGAGCTGCGCGCCGTCCCGGCCGGCGTTGGCGGCCGCCGTGACCGCGTCCACCAGGTCGGTGTCGAACAGGTCGTTGCGCACCGACACCGTGTAGGCACGCAGCACGCCGTGCACGTACGCGCGGATCGCCGCCTCCGCTGCGGTCGTGGCCCGGGCGCCGTGCTGCTCTGCCAACTCCACGCGGGCCTCTTCTCCCAGTGGATCGGCTTCGGCAACGGTGGCGTCATCACCGACAATGACCCCGTCGAGCAGGAGAAGACCGCGAAGTTCAACGCTCTGCTCACGAACGCGGTGATCTTCCACAACGCCCTGGACATCGCCGAGATCGTGCGCCAGCTCCAGGAGGAGGGCCACGTCGTCGACCCCGAGGACCTGGCCCACATCTCGCCGTACTTGACCGAGCACATCCGCCGCTTCGGCGAATACTCCACCCACGAACTCGGCCTTGAACCGGAGGCGTAGGCCCCGCACCTGGACGTCGACTTCAGCCCGCTGCGCGGCGACGGTCAGCCGGAGGCCGACGGCTACGGCCAGGCAGCGTGACCTCGGCGGCAGGGCAACGTGTGGTCGTCGAATCACCGATGGCAAGATCGGGCCATGGGATTGAACATAGTGGTCGGGGTCCTCGTCGACGCCGAGGACGACGACTACACCGAGATGGTTCGCGCTGACTTCATCGCGATCGGCGAGCTACTGGAGCGTGCGGGAGCGCAACAGTGGACTGAGCCCGACCTCGATGAGGAGGAGGGCGCGGAGTTCGAGGCGTGGGGTTACTCGGGCCTGCACACCGTTCGCCGTCTCGCTGTCCACCTTGCAGCGGACGGGCGCCTGCCCGAGCCGTTGGACGGCAGCCAGCGGGCGACTGACGACCCGCTCCTGGGCAAGGTGTACGAGGCTCTCCCGAGTGATCCTCCTGGACCGTTCGACCATCTGGTCCATCATTCGGACTGCGAGGGCTACTACGTCCCCGTCGACTTCGCCCAGGTCATCGTGGACAAAAAGGCACCGGGCGGCTACCTGGGGTCTTCTGTGCGTCTGCTGGAGGAAGCCCGTCGACTCGCTGAAGCCCTCGGTCTTCCGGAAGACCTCGATCCGCACTCCGAAGAGGTCTTCGAGGCCGCCGATGCCGAGAAACTGGCCACCGAGGGGTGGCGACGCTACGGCGTCGAGTCCTATGTATGCCTGCAACTCCTCCACGCTGCGAAACTCTCAATCTCGACCGGGGCTGCCATTGCCTTCACCTGAGAAGGTGTCGTCAAACGATCGTTTGACGACAGGCGGCCGACGTGTCCAATAAACCCGTGCAATCCGGGGGTTCTCGGCGGCCTGAATCCAATCAGATCCGATGGTGATTGCTGACAGGGTTTGACGACAGATAGGGCTCGATCCTCCGTACGGAAGGGGCCCTCGGCGGCGAACCTGGTCTACAAGCGGGTGTCGACCGACCAGCAGTCGACCGCCCGGCAGAACCTCGTTCTGGACGAGGCCGGGATCGAGGACCCGGTCGTCTTCGAGGAGGACCCGGGCACCACCAGCCGCCTTCATCCCCTCCAGCGGCCGAAGTTCCGCGCACTTCTCGACTACGCGCGGCCGGGCGACACCGTGCACATCTCCGAGATGTTCCGCCTCGTCCGCGGCACCGGGCACATCCTCGACGTGCTCGACGTCCTGCACCGCGACCAGGTGGCGCTGCGCATCCACGACGGTGCATCCTCCGCGATGGACCTCACCGCCCGCCACCCGCGCACCGGCGAGCTGTTGTCCACCGTGAAGTTCATGGTGCAGACCCTCGCCGCCGCTGGCGAACTTCAGCGCGAGCTGACCTACGACGGACTGCGCGCCGCCGAAGCCAAGGGCAGCAAGGGCGGACGCCGCCCCGCCGTCCCGGCCGCGAAGACCGCCGACGTGTGAACCGCGTACCTGGAGGGTCGCTCGATCGCCGCCCTCGCCCGCGACCACGGGGTCAGCCGCGGCGCGATCCGCACGGCCGTCGCCGACCTCCCAAGGGGTCAGTGAGGTTTTCTCGGAGGCTAAAGTTCAACGTCGCTGCGGAACCAGGCGTGGACCACTTGGAGTATGCGCGGCCTTCGCCGGTAGGGAGTCACACCGGGTGTGGCAGGTCCATGCGCGCGAGTTTGGCCGGATCGATCACAGCGGTGATCTCGGTGATCTGGCCGTCGACGACGATGAAGGCGAGCAGGGAGAGCGGGGTGCCGTCTTCGCTCCACGAGATGACGCCGGGGCGGCCGTTGACGGTCGCCGCACGTCCTCGTGCCGCGCTGCCGGCCACTCGCGCGCGGGTGGCGACTTCGGTGGAACCGAGCGTGACGAACGTGCCGTTCGGGGTGTGGACGGTGAACTTCACTTCGGGGTGGAGTACCTGCAGCAGCTGCTCGAACTGACCGTCGCGGGCCGCGGCCAGGAAGGCTTGGACGACCTCGCGTTGTTGTCGTCCTGCGCTTTCCGGCTGCCGGGCGGCTTGTACTTTCCTGCGGGCGCGGCTGGCGAGCATCTTGGTCGCATCGGCAGATTTACCGAGAATGGTGCCGACCTCGCCGAAGGGCACGGCGAACACGTCGTGCAGCACGAACGCCAGTCGTTCGTCAGGGCGCAGCGAGTCGAGGACGGTGAGAAGCGCGAGGCCGACGGAGTCCCCGAGTGCCACGAGGTCTTCCGGAGCGGGAGCGTCGTCGAGCGTCACGGTGAATTCAGGTAGCTGGTCGTCGAAGGAGACTTCTGGGCGCGTCCGGCCCGACCGCAGAACATCGAGGCTGATGCGGCCGACCACGGTGGTCAGCCAGCCGCCGAGGTTGTCGATGGTGCCGGTGTCCTGGCGGGAGAGACGCAGCCACGCCTCCTGGACCACGTCTTCCGCATCGGCATGTGATCCGAGCATGCGGTAGGCGACGGCGCGGAGCCGGTCACGGTGGGACTCGAAGGCATCGGCGATCGGGTCCGCGGGATGGGTGCCGGCCATGGTGTTACCTCTCTGGAAGCTGCTCCGTCATAGGGATGACGCGCACGGGCGCCGCAACGTAACCCGATGAAGGAGAGCACTCCCAGATGGAAAACCGGCTCAAGAACAAGAACGCGAACAACCCCGATGTGTGGACCGCGATCCAGCACCTGCAGAAGGCGATCGCCGCCGGGGGCGTCGACCCGAAGCTGCTCGCGCTGGTCCACCTGCGCGTCAGCCAGATCAACAGCTGCTCGGCGTGCGTCTACGCCAGTGTCGCCGGGGGGAAGAAGGCCGGTGACACCGACGAGCGGCTGCACAACGTGGCGGCGTGGCGTGAGGCGCCGTTCTACACCGATGCAGAGCGCGCGGCACTGGCGCTGACCGAGGCCGCCACCCGGCTCCAGGATGGTGGGCCAGGTGTCACCGACGAGATCTGGGAAGAGGTCAACGCTCATTTCACCGAGGAGCAGATCGGTACGATCAACCTGGAGATCGCGCTGACCAACTTCTTCAACCGAATCAACCGCACCATCAAGGAACCGGCTGGCCAGACCTGGGGCTGAGCCCATCGTGGCTCTCACTCGCTGAGGCTTCCCCAGCGAAATGATCTTCGGGTAGGCCACGAGGCTGGGCAGGCGTGAAGCCCCTGGTAGGACTGATCTACCAAGATCATGTCCCCTCGAACCAGAGGCTTCACGTTGGTCACCTATTCTGCCGCGCTCGACGTCCCACGCCACATCGTGGAGTTCCTCGCCCGGCTGCTGGCCACCCACCGGCGCCGGATCGGCACGCCGAAGGGCTCTCGCGCCCTGGGCCCGTTCCGCCAGGCGGTGCTGGTACTGCGCTGGTTCCGAGAACACGACTGCGTGCACTGCCTGGCCCGGGACGCCGGGATCTCGCAGGCCACCGGCTACCGCTACCTCCATGAGGGCACCGGCGTGCTGGCCGCCCAAGCTCCTGATCTGCACGAGATGTTGGACCTCTGTCGCGCCGAGGGGATGACACACGTGGTCCTGGACGGCACCCTGATCGCCTGCGACCGGCTGGCCGGGGTCCGGGAGAACGGCAACGATCTGTGGTTCTCCCAGAAGCACAAGAGCTTCGGCGGCAACATTCAGTTCCTGGCCGCGCCGGACGGCACCCCGTTGTGGGTCTCCGATGTCGAGCCGGGTTCCACCCCGGACATCACCGTGGCCCGTATCCACGTGCTGCCCGCGCTGTACAAAGCCGCCGCCGACGGGCTTCCCACGCTCGCCGACAAGGGCTACATCGGCGCCGGCATTGGCATTCATGTGCCCGTACGCCGCCCCAAAGGCCGCTCCGAGACCGCCCTGGACCGAGGAACCCGCGCCACGAATGCGCTGATCAGACACGTGAGGGCGCGCGCGGCCGGCGGACGGGGTCAGCGGTTGCGGCTGAGCGGGTGGCTGAACCCCTGGGCGGAGATGAGGGCAGCCGCGTCGGCGAGGTCAGCGGAGAACCGCTCGACGGCCTCGTAGGGGAAGCGCTGGCTGGGCCCGCTGAGGGAGAGGGAGGCGACGACCGTCCCCGAGCGGCCGATAACCGACACGGCGACTGCGGTCAGGCCCTCGTCCCACTCGCTGCTGCTGACCGCGTAACCGCGCTGGGCCGCCTCCCGCACCCCGGTGTATCGTCCCGAGCCTGGCCGGATCCCTGGCCGCAGTCCTTGACCAGCGCAAGCTCCTGGCCGGGCGGATTGAAGAACTCCTGGACGCCCACCCTCTTTCGAAGGTCCTGACGTCGATGCCGGGAATCGGCGTCAGGACCGGAGCCCGCATCCTGACCGAGGTCGGCGACGGCAGCACCTTCCCGACCGCCGGCCACCTCACCGCCTATGCCGGTCTCGCCCCTGCCACCCGAAGTTCGGGCTCATCGATCCGCGGCGAACAGCCCTCCAGACGAGGAAACAAGCAGCTCAAACGGGCCTTCTTCCTCTCCGCGTTCGCCGCCCTGGCCGACCCCGCGTCGCGGACCTACTACGACAAGAAGATCGCCCAGGGCAAGCACCACACCCAGGCCCTGCTCTGCCTCGCCAGGCGCCGGGCCGACGTCCTCTTCGCCATGCTCCGCGACGGAACCTTCTACGAATCCCGGCCAGCCTCAGTCGGCTGATCCTCAGCGGCCTCGCCGCACACGGGGCAGTCTCGCTCGTCGACCGAGTTCATCACGACCGGATGACCGCAAAAGTCGCACGGCCGCATGGGATCTCGCCCGCCGACTCTCGAACAGGCACCTCATCACTCATGACAGCCACAGTGCCACCCGACCACCTTGACCAAAGACATAGGGGCACCTCCCGCCCCCACATTGACGCTGCAAACGTAGGCCAGCAGGTGCGCGGCTCTTGTCTTCGGCAGCTGTCCCCGGCCGGCCGTAGGCCGAGCCGTGACCGGGAAGGACGAGCGGCGTTGTCAGTGCATGCTGGAAATGGACGCCTTCCGAGCTGTGCTGCGAGGGCTTCGGCAACCGCGCCGTCAGCCCGTTCCACTCCTCGGTGACCGGCCGGTGGGTGAGCTTGCCGTGAGGCGTTCCTGGGACAGCTGCCTTGATGCCGCGGGCATCCGCGGCAGGGCGCTGCGCGCTGATTTCACGTGCGCTTCGAGGACGCTGTTGCGCAGGAGGCTGTCGATGTGGGCGCCGGCACGGCTGTTGGCGCCTGCGGAGGACCTGCCCTTCGGGTTGGCGTGTGCCGCCCTCCATGTTCTGTCCGACGACATCTGTGACACGGGTTCGGCACCTGAGCGACGCCGGCGCTTCGAGGCGTGGTGTGGGGAGTTGCGTTCCGCTGTGGAGACGGGCAGCTCCCGGCACCCGGTGGTCCGGGCGTATCTGCATACGTCCGGCGTGCGGGGGCTGTCCCACCGGTGGCTCCACTCGTATCTGGACGGCGCGCTCGCCGATGTGGACTTCGCCGGGTTCGCCGACGAGGCGGCTTACCAGCGGTATGTGGAGACTCTCACCTGGCCTGGGATGATGCTGACGGTCGGGCTGACACCGCGGCTGGTGTCCGAGGACGTTTTCGCCTCCTCCTGGCGGTGGGTTGCCGACACCGTCCAGCGCACGGACATTCTCATGGACCTGTCACGGGACATGCGGGAAGGACGCCTCTATCTGCCTGTGTCCGACCTTGAGCATTTCGGGGTGAGGCCCTCCGACCTCGCGGCCGGGCGTGACACGCCTGGTGTCCGGTCCTTGATCGCGGCTTCCGCGCAGCGCGGGCTCACCTCTTTGGGCTCGGCGCGGCGGGTGGTGGACGAGGTGGCGCCGTCCTACAGGCCGGTGACGCGGTTCGTGCTCGATCTGTGTCAGCACCGCCTGCAGATGGTTCTGGCGGCCGGCGCCGCGGTGACGCGTCGACCGGTGAGGGACGAGCCGTTGACGTGCCTGCGGCTGCTGGCGCGAGCTCGGCGCGCGCGATGAATGGGTATCGCCGGGCGGGTGTGGGTCAGGTCGGCCTTCGGGTTGAGGAGGTGTGGAAGGCCTACGGGCGACGCCAGGTCCTGCGCGGGGCGTCGCTCCAGGTGGATGCGGGCGCCCTGGTGGGGGTCTTCGGTGAGAACGGTGCGGGCAAGTCGACGTTGCTGAAGGTGATCTGCGGGCAGCTGGCTCCCGACGCCGGCAGGGTCCTCCGCGGCGGTCAGCTGGGGTACTGCCCGCAGCACGTGGTGCTGGACGAGCGGCTGACCGTGGCCCAGCATCTGCGGTTCTTCCAGGTCGCCTACCGGTTGCCCGGCCTGCAGCGGGCCGAGGAACTGCTGGACACACTGGGCTGTGTCCGCTTCCGCCGCGACCGGGTCGGTGTGCTCAGCGGCGGGACGCGCCAGAAGATCAACCTCGTCCTCGCCCTGATGCATGACCCGCCGGTCCTGGTTCTGGACGAGCCCTACCAGGGGTTCGACTGGGATACATACCTGCGGTTTTGGGAGCTGGCCGGGGAGCTGCGCAGTCGGGGCCGGTCGGTGCTGATGGTCTCCCACCTCGCGCACGACCTGGACCGCTTCGATGGCGTCCATCAGCTGCGGGACGGCCGCCTGGAACCCTTCCTGGCCGCCGCGCCGGACGGGGAGGCCCGATGAGGCGGTGGTGGCAGGCTTTCGGCACGGGGTGCTGGTTCGCGCTGGTGGGTCACGCCCGCAACCGGCTGGCCGTGGTGCTGGCGGTGGGCTTCCTGCCGACGTGGATCTGGCTGCTGCGGTCGGTCGCTGTCCACACTCCGGTGACGTTCGTGGTGCCGGCGGCGGGTGGCAGGCTGAGTGCCGACACCAGTCACGTCATGCAGATCACCGGAGCACTGAACGCGGTCACCGTGATCATCGGGTTCATGATGTTCATGGCCACCTTCAAGGCCGGCGAACTGGACCGCCGGCTGGTCCTGGCGGGTTTCCCCCGCGTGCCGCTGCTCCTGGCGAAGGTCGCGAGCCTGGTGATCACCTCGGTGGTGGTCGGCCTTTACTGCACCGTCTTGCTGTGCTGGTCCTGGCCCGTGCGACAGCCCGCCGAGATGGCTGCGGCAGTCATCGCGGCCGGACTCGTCTACGGGGGATTGGGCATCATGCTCGGCTCCGTCCTTCGGGGCGAGCTGGAAGGCCTGTTCGTCGTGATCATGACCAGCATCATCGACCTCGGCCTGCAAAACCCGTCCGCGAACCCGCTCACCGACCAGGCCGGGCTAGCGGCGCTGCCGCTGTACGGTCCGATGCAGACCAGCCTGGCCGCCGGCTTCACCTCCACGGTCCCACCGCGCTACCTCGGCGGGGCACTGCTGTGGTTCGTCGCCACCTGCACCGCGGGCCTGGCCCTATTCTATCTCCGCACACGGTCCTACCCGAAGCCTCCGGTAACCGGCGACCAGCACCTACGCCACCTCCTCTCCCCCCACGCCTCCGAGCCCGCGACATGAGCCGCCGCGCCCTGGACGCAGCCGGAATCACCGAACCAGCGCTGCGGGACGCCTACACCGCCTGCCTGCGCCTGAACTCGCGCACCACAAGCTCGTTCCTGCTGGCTACGCGACTCCTCCCCTTGCACTGCCGCCCTGCGGTCCACGCGCTCTACCGCTTCGCCCACGAGGCCGACGCGATCGTCGACGATCCCGGCTCGCTCTCGGACAAAGCCGAGCGTGAGGCAGCCCTGGACACACTCCAGCAGCAGCTTGATATGGCGCTGCGCGGCGAGGACTACGCCACACCATCACTGCGTGCTCTGGCCCACACGGTGGCCCGATATCACGTGGATCTGCGGCACATGGACGACTTCATGAACGCCATGCGCGCAGACCTGGCTGCGACCGAGTACCCCGACTACGGCAGCCTGCGCACGTACTGCCACGGCTGCGCCGCGGCGCCCGGCCTGATGACCGCGCCGGTCCTGGGAACGCTCGTCTCCCAGCGGGAAGCCGCTCCGCACGCGATCGCCTTCGCCCTGGCCTTGCAGCTGACCAACATCCTGCGCGACGTCGGCGAAGACCTCGACCGCGGCCGCCTGTACCTGCCGCAGGATCTCCTCCAGGCACACGGCGTCGACCGCTCCCGTCTGCAATGGAGCCGTCGCACCGGCAACCGGGACCATCGGATCACAGCAGCCGCGAAGTCGTTCGCGAGCCTCGCGAACGACTCCTACCGGGACGCGGCCACCGGCGTCGCAGTCCTGGTTCCGCAAGTGCGGCCCGCGCTCCACGCCGCGCTGGCTCACTACGCGGCCATCCTCGAGGAGATCACCAAGAACGGCTACGACGTCCTCCACCGCCGCGCCCGAGTGCCCCGGCACCGGCGTGCGGCCCTCGCCCTCACGTGCGTCGCCCGCGTCATCGCCGCCCGTGCGAAAAAGTCGTAGAGGTGGCGAAGTCGCCACCACCACCTCTCCCTCCGCAACGGAGGCAAGCCACGGACGTCGTCTGCAAGGGCGCGTACACCACGGTGGCCTGCCTGATCGGTCGCCGGCCCCACGGCGGATCCGGCCGACCGCCGACAGCACGGGGGCGGCGTGCGGGTGTTTCCCGCCCCGGCAGGCGAGAAATCAGCGAAGGCAGGCAGATGTTTGCCAACCCCACCGGCCCCGCGGGCCGGGTTCCGCCTTGCGTGGAGGAGGTTTCTCGCCCTGACTCGCCACGCGGGGGCCGCGGCTCATGAGGTGCGCACCGTGGCCTGCTGGGCGATCCGCCCGAGCTCCTTGCTGACCGGCTCCGGTAGGCCGGCCGCTGACAGCGCCCGCTGAGACCGGTGACAGCGTTCTTGGATCAGCCGCTCCACCTCCGCCCGAGCCCCGATCCGTTCCAGCAGGACACGGACACGCTCGGCTTCCGCCACGCCGAAGCCCGGGGTGGCGAGGAGCCGCCGCAAGGCGTCCGCGTCGGCGGGGGCGGCGCGGTCCAGGGCGACCGCCAGCACGGTCGTGTGTTTGCCCGCGCGGAGGTCGTCCAGCGCCGACTTCCCCGTCGTGACGCAGTCCCCGAACACGCCCAGCAGATCGTCGCGGAACTGGAAGGCCTCGCCCAGCGGCAAGGCATAGTCGCTGAGCGCATCCAGCAGAGCCGGCGAAGCGCCGGCGGCAGCGGCGCCGATCTGCAGCGGCCGCTGGACGGTGTAAGCGGCGGTCTTGTACCGGGCGATCTGTACCGCACGCCCAATGTCCGCGGTGGGCGAGCCCTCGGCGGTCAGGTCGAGATACTGGCCGTACATGGTCTCGGTGCGCATGGCGGCGTCCAGGCGCAGCACTTCGAGCAGCCGGTCCTGCGGCAGGCAGGCGGTGTGGAGGAGTTCGCTCGACCAGGCGAGGGCGAAGTCACCGATGAGGATGGCCAGGTTGCGGCCCAGGCGGGCGGCCGTGGCGGCCGGACGGTCCGGTTGGTGCCGTACGGTCATGGCACGGTGCACTGTCGGCTGCCCGCGGCGGTCGGCGCTGTCGTCCATGACGTCGTCGTGGATCAGGGCGGCGGCGTGGAACAACTCAAGCCCGGCGGCCACCCGCACCACCGCCTCGTGGTCCCCCGCGCCTCCTGCCGACATCCATCCCAGCAGACACAGCCTGGGCCGCATCCGCTTGCCGCCGGCACCGACGAAACGAGCGATGACCTCGGCCGCCACTGTTGGCAGTCCCTGGGCCTGGCACTCGAGCAGCTTCGCGCGGAGGAACCCGCATAGCACCCCCATCACCCGCTCCTGCGCGAGATAAGAGCCCGCCCGTTGCAGGGGCTGATGGGGTCGGTAAACGGCCGGCGGCATCACTCGCACATCCGGGCGGGCTCGCACTCGATCACATTCCAGGCAACGAATGGCTCCAGCAGGCGTCGCGGTGCCTCGCAGCCGACCACACGAACGGCTGACCAGCGCGCATGAGCAGAAGAGTGTCCTCCCTGCGCGCGCAGCGCGCGCCCCCCAGCGCTGCATGCGAAGGGAGGCCGGCCGGTGACGGCGCGTGAAGCCCGCCCTTCGCGTGAGCGGGCCGGCGCCCGCTTCGCGGGCTTCGGCCTCGAGGCCTTCCGCTTCGCGTCTCACAGGTCCCCGACCGATAGGGGGTGCGGGTGAAGACTTCGTGACGCCCAGGGATCGACCACCCAACCTCAATCGCCGAACAGCGCACCTACAGGTGCGGGAGCCGGGAGGACAGCGTCGATCAGGCCGTACTCCGCGGTTTCTTCGGGGGTGAACCATCGGTTCAAGGTGAAGTCGGTAATGACCCGATCGGTCTGGTGGCCGGTGTGGCGGGCGAGGAGGTCGGCGATGCGCGCCCTGGTGTAATGCAGTTCTCCCGGCCGGTTCCCCGGGACCATCTCGCAGGCGCCCGGAAGTAAGGCCGGCAGGTGCAGCATGATCCGCGTGTTCGGCAGCGCAAACCGGGTTTCCCGGCGCTCCGGCGGTGAGGAGGAACTGGGTTCTCGCTGCGGCTGTCGTATTCCGGCAAGGCTGTGCACCGGGTGTTTTCCACCGCAGGTCAGGAGGCGTTCTTCGAAGGCCGTGTGCATGCCTTCCGGGTGCTTGGCGGTGTCCCGCGGGCGCACATGCGCTACGACAACCTGCGGGCCGCGGTCGAGCGGGTTCTGGGCTTCTACCGGGGCCGGTGGAGACGGACCGCTGGACGGCACCGTTGGGGCCTTGGCCGGAGGTACGGTGCAGGTGCAGAGCCAGGCCGTACTCGTTGTCGATCCAGATGCGGCCGCTGTCGACGCGGCGTTGCGCCAGGTGGGGGTTGGTGAAGACGTGCTCCCCCGCACCGGGGTTGACGGTGACGGTGATGTCCTCCAGGCACCAGTGAGGCGCGTCCCCCTTGGGCTCCATGCGGACGCAGACCGGGTAGCGGTCCAGATCGGCGGTGTCCAGGGCGGGCTTGCGCGGATCGTTGCGGTCGGCGTGCTCGACGTTGGCGCCTTCACCGAGGATGAAGGATGTCTCGGCTCCGCGGCCGAAGTCGTCGTCGCTTCCGGTGGACAAGCGGAACTCCTGACCGACGATGCCCAGCCAGACCGCCGCGCGGGTGTCGGCGTCTGCCACACCCCGAGGTTTCGGTCACGGCAACGATCTTGGTGATGGCTGTCATGGTGCCCCCTTTGTGCTTGCGAGAGCGGCTTGCTGCCGCAGGTCACATGAGGTCCTCGAAGGGGAAACGATCCGCTACGCCTGGCCGGCCGGGGGACCACTCCGAGGTGGGTTGGTACGGGCTCGCGTTCGAGGGGCCAGGTTGAACTCGTCATGCGCCGATTCGTGGCCTGGCGCCCGCCGCGAGTCCGCACGCCGCGTCGCCGGTCTTCACCCCAGCCGCACCACGGACCGGGAAGAAACGGCAGGACGGCGGCAGCGCCGGTGTCTGCGTCCGTTCCGCGTGGTCAGGCTGAGGGGAGTTCCCTGCGCGCGAGCAGGGTGAACGCGACCGGTGACACCTCCTTTTGCACGTCCACGCTCGGCGCCGGTCCGCTGGTCGAGGGGAGTTTGAGGGCTTTGGCCTCCGCGGCCGGGAAGTCCTCGCGCGCAAGGCCGAGCGTCACGTGGGGCCAGAAGCCGTCCTCGACGATGTCCAGACCTTGCGTGATCTCTTCCTGGATACGGGCCAGTTCGGGACTGTGCTCGACACCGAGGCGGACCTGCTCCGTCTTCTGCACGACGTCCTCGTCGTAGCGGTAAGCCGGATCCTTCTGCAGGCTCCAGCTGCCGTGCCGCACCTCACCGGTCAAGCGGACCACCGGTGCCGGCCACTCCCCCTGCCCGACGAGGGTCCGGACATCCGCCAGCTTCCGCTCGTCAGCGCCGTGGACGAAACCCAGAGTGATGTGGATGTGCTCCGGATGCTGCGGATCGACCCGGTCCTGGCAGTCTCGTTGCAGATCTACCAGGGCATCCACCAGCGTTCCAGGAACCCTCAGGCAGATGAAGGCATTCGTCGTCTGACCACTCGCCATGAACTTCCTCCAGGACTCTGGTTTCCCCAGACCGCGCACAAGCGCGGGCCTGAAAGGGATAGCCACATAAGAGACCTGGTTCAGCTGTGCTGGGGAGGTCTTCACCCGAGCGGGTGAGCGTCTTCACCGCAGAAACGATCATGCCTTCGGCCGGGCAGGGGCACGAAAGCCCATGCCTCGCCGGTGGGAGTACACGTTCCGTGCCACGGACGGTTCCCGGTAGAGAGCGGCCGGGTGGGGCGATGGTCACGGTGGCGCACGACGGGTGCGGCACCGGTTGCGACTGCTGCCGCCTCCCTCATACGTGGGGTTTCACCACGATCGAAGGCGGAGAGACGGCTGTGCCCCTCCCGCTGTCCAGAAGGGAGCAACCGAACCTGATAGCGGGAGAAATCCATGAGCAAGATGTCCAGAAGTGTCCGCGCGGTGTGCCTCGCGGCAACAGCCGCAGCGGTGTTCGCCGGCTTCTCCGCCCCGTGGGCCACGGCCGCCGCCCCGCAGCAGAAGGCGTCGCCGTCCGCGCCGCCGCGGTCGCGGGCGCGGCCGACGTCACGCTGCCGCTGCGCGAGGCGATCGCCCAACTGGACGTCGCTGTCGATGACCGCACCGGCTACGACCGCGAGCGCGAGTTCGGATCCGGCTGGACCGACGCCGACCGCGACGGATGCAGCACCCGAGCCGAGGTCCTGCTCGACGAAGCCGTCACCCCGCCGACCAGGACCGGACGCTGCACCCTGACCGGCGGCAGCTGGTACTCCTGGTACGAGGACCAGACCGTCATGCCACCGACATCGACCACGTCGTACCGCTCGCCGAAGCCTGGAACTCCGGAGCGCGCTTCTGGACGCGCGACAAGCGCGTCGCCTACGCCAACTACCTGGACGACCCACGCCACCTGGAGGCCGTCAGCCAGCGCTCCAACCGGCAGAAGTCCGACCAGGACGTCGCCGCATGGCTGCCGATCGAAGCCGCACACTGCCGCTACCTCACCTCCTGGGTGCCCATCAAGCTCTCCTGGGCGCTCACCGTCGACGAAACCGCCTGGCCCACCGGCTCCCGCAGCGGCCGCCCCAGCGCCCAGGCGATCAGGTTTTTCGCGACCGTGTGTAGTTTGATGTTGGTGTGCTGGGAGGCCTCGCGCAGCACCTCAAACCCGGCCGCCGGCGGGAGCCGGTGGGTCGCGACGAGGACACCGATGGCCTGGTCGACCGTCGCGTGGGAGTCGACCGCATGCCGCAGCTGGGCGTTCTCCTGCTCAAGACGGGCCACCGCAGCGTCACGCGTTCCGTCGGCTTGGGGCCGCTGTTCGCGGGAGGTCGTCATAGCGCGGCCAGGAGAGGCGGAGCGGTGGTGAGGGGCGGCAGCGCTCCGTGCAGGTGCTGATCCTGGAAGTCGTGCTCGTACGGTCCCGTGAAGGGCGGGGTGCCCTCCAGAAGCGCGTAGGCCAGAACGCCCAGGGCGTAGATGTCGCTGGCGCTGGTGGCCCGCTGGTTGTTCCAGCTTTCAGGGGCCATGTACGCGAAGGTGCCGTGGAACTTGAAGGTGTGCTTCACGGTGGTGGCTTCGGCGTAGCGGGCGATGCCGAAGTCGGCCAGGCACCAGCGGCCACCGAACAGCAGGATGTTCTCCGGCTTGAGGTCGCGGTGCACGATCTCGCGGTCCTTGAGGTCGGCGAGTGCTTCGGCGACGTCGGACAGGACGGCGACCGCCTCGTTGAGGGACAGTCGGCCGTGCTCCTGGAGGTGGTCGCGCAGGGACTTCTTGGCACGGGGCATCACCAGCACCCACTGGTCCTCGTGCTCGCCGCTGTCGATGACCGGCACCACGTTACGGACGCCGTCCAGATCAATGAAGAGCATCTCGCGCTCGGTGCCCGGCGCCTTCGGCACGAGCTTCACCGCCGCCTTCTCACCGGCGGTGTCCTCCGCCTCGAACACGGCGCCGAAGCCGCCACCCCCGAGGCGGGCGCCGATATGGGTCAGGCCGGTGGTGGTGTCCCGTGTCTTGCCGAGGAAGCCCTTGTCGTCGGGCCAGGGCCAGTACAGCGGCGTGCCGCGGTCGGTCCCGAAGGGGGTGGTGTAGCGCTTGGTGAACGCCAGGGTGGTGGCGTCGAGGGCGAGGCTGGAGGTGCCGTGGTGGTCGGCGGCGAGAAATTTTAGTTTGCTGCCGGTGACGCCTGCCGTGGCGTAGCGAGTTGAACCCCAGTGCGGGGTCCAGGCCGGCGGCGTCACGGTAGGCGGCGAAGCGGGAGTCCAGCCGCTGGACCCCGATTCGCGGGCCTCGCTCGGACGGCCAGAGGGCCCGGCTTGGCGAGTGCCGCGTCCCAGGCCGCACCTCGCTGATCCATTCCTCGATCATGCCGGGTGTCCAGTGCCAGACGGTCAGCACGCTGCGGCGGATGCTGGAGGACGATGAGCTCCGCGCCAAGTCCGGCCTCCTCCAACTCCACTTCCACGACGCCGTTGTCGACCTTGCCCGTTACCTCCATGCGAGCGGCACCATCGAGAGGATCTTCGCCCGCCCGCTGCCCGTGGTCGTGTTCGACATGGACTGCCCAGGCTGGGAGGAGGAGGCGACCAAGGCCGCCGACCCGGCCGAGCTGATCGAGGGCTTCCTGGTGTGAGCCGAGTCGGGTCGGCAACTCCACGCCCCTGTCGGAGGCGTGCCGACGAGACACACCGAGGCCTCAAAACCATCGCCGACACGCCGCAACCAATACGCGCTCCCTCCAGCCGGCCAGTGGAGCGAAAAGGACTCCGTGCGGTGGAGCCCATTCTTTGGGCTCCACCGCACGACTCGGAAGTAGCTCCACGACGGACGAAGTTGATCTGGCTCCACCCGGCGAGGTGCTCCCCGAAATCGGAAGCTGTGGGTTGGTTGGGGGTGGTAGTGGCGGGCTGTGGGTCTTGTCTGCTGGGGGGGGCTCAGTGGAACCACGTAACTGGCTACGCAATCCTGCGGTGGGGGTCACGGGGTTCGGGGGGAGTGTCGGTGGGGTCGGAAATGATGGATGCCATGACTGATGAGCCATACTCCCGGCTTGCTGCCGAGCACCTTCCCGGCGATCTTGTTCAGCGCTGGACAGTGCTCCTGCGCCCGTGCGCCCGCCTGCGCCGGGCCGAAGCCGATGAGCAGATCGTGGCCGTCCTCGGCGGGGCCCCGGAGCTTCCAGCAGGGGCCGCCTGGCCCGAGTGGCCCGGATACGGGCCCTTGTCGTTCGTCGCTTCGGTGCGGTGTGCTGGACTGTCCCGAGACGGGCTTGCTGAGAAGTTCCCCCAGGACGGAACTTTCCTCTTCTTCTACTTCGACGGTCAGGTGGACGAAGACGCCTTCGTGTCCGTCGACGACCCCGAGACCTGGGCCGGGGCCCAGGTGCTGTACATCCCGGAGAACACCCCGGTCTTGCCGACGGACACGCCCTCTGTCCTGGAGCCATTCCCGCGTGTGGAACTCAGTGCACGCACCGGGCAAAGCGCCCCGGACTTGTGGCTGCCCCAGGCCCGGCGAGCCCTGCTCGGCGACACCCGGCACTGGCCCCACCCCCGCGACACCCCGGCCGAGCTCAAACCGTTCGTCCGCTCCTTCGGGCAGCTGCGCACCCGGATCGACCACCAGATCGGCGGCCACGCCGTGCCCGTCCAGGGCCCGGTGGAGTACGAGATCGCGAACGCGACACTCGGCGGCATGCACGCATGGGGCGACCAACCGCTGGACCAGGAAGCCGAACGTTGGGTTCTGCTCGCCCAGTTCGGCAGCGACAGCGACGCGAAGATGATCTGGGGCGATGAGGGCACCCTCTACTGGCTCATCCGCTCCGAAGACCTCGCCGCCCACCGATTCGACCAGGCCCGGCTCGTAGTGCAGGGCTAGGAGTTGTCGTCAGAGTGTCACGCCCACATCAGGAGTGAGGCGAGGATTACGGCTGCTTGGTATGACTCGGCAGTCTTGTCGTACCGGGTGGCGATGCCGCGCCATGGCTTCAAGCGGTTGAAGCACCGTTCCACGACGTTGCGCCGCTTGTAGACCTGTTTGTCGAAGGCCGGTTGGCGGCCACCCCGGCTGCCACGCCGGGCCCGGTTGCCGGCCTGGTCGGCCCTTTCTGGAATCGTGTGCGGGATGTTCCGGCGTCGCAGCCAGGTGCGGATCGCCTTCGAGCTGTAGCCCTTGTCGCCGATGACGTGGCCGGGCCGGACACGCGGCCGTCCCGGCCCGAGGCGGGGTACGCGTATCGCCTTCATCACAGCGATGAACTGGGTGCAGTCGTTGGTGTTGCCGCCGGTGACCACCAGGGCTAGGGGGCGCCCCAGGCCGTCGCAGGCCAGATGAATCTTGCTGGTCAGACCGCCCCTGGAGCGACCGAGCGCCGGGCTGCGGTGCCCCCTTTTCGGGCCCCGGCTGCGTGCTGGTGGGCCCGGACGATGCTGGAGTCGACCGACACCAGCCAGTCGATGTCTCCAGCTGCATTCGCCCGGGCCTGCGCGGTCTGCAGCATCCGGTCGAACGTGCCGTCCGCCGCCCAGCGGCGGAAGCGGGTGTGCAGGCTGGCCCAGGATCCGTACCGCTCGGGCACATCTCGCCAGGCCACCCCGGCCCGGAACTTCCACACGATCCCGTTGAGCATCGTCCGGTCGTCCAGCCGAGGCCGCCCCATCGACGTCCGAGGCAGCATTGGCCGCACGAAATCCCACTCGGCACCCCTCAGTTCATGACGTCGTATCACCCGATCACGATCCACCAGCCGAGATTACATAGGCGACGGAACCTAGCAACTCGTCTCGGCGCCGCTGTCCACATACGAGTCGATACTGACCGAGTAGCCAGCCCCGGTGGTGAGGTCGGGGCGGCTTCCGTGACCTTCCTCCTCGAGGCGCTCGGCGGTGAGGAAGACGATCCACAGGGCCATGCCCTCTCTGGTGAAGCACAGTTCGCCGGGCAAGGCTTCGGGGTCCGGAATCCATCCGTCCCGTACCACTGCCGTCTGGTAGTACGCGGTCACGTCGGCCCGTGTGCCGGGGAAGGCGTACGTCCGGCTGGCGTACACCACGACATCGCCGCTGTCCGCCCAGCAGCCGGCGTCCACCTCCTCGAACCCCCGAGCGATGGTGGCCCCCTCGGGCCGGGAGTCGAGGATGTCGAGCGCTGCCATCTCCTTCACCCGGTCGTCAGTCCCCTCGCAGTCTCTGGCGAGTTCCTGCAGCGCGCAGCCGGTGAGCGTTGCGGCTGCAAGCGCGGTCGACAGGAGCAGGGATATCGGGCGGGTGGCACTACTTGTCCGCAGGATCAAAGAGGGCTCCAAGGTGAAGGCCGGGGCGGAGGGAGGAGGGGCCGCCGGACAAGAGAGTCATCCGTGCCGGCTCCGGAGCAGACACGGCCCAGTTCTACCAGCAGCCGTGACCCTCGCTCTTGATGTGAGCGTGGCACTTTGACGACACCGCCTAGATGCCGCGAGATCCTGGACCGCGGCGAGCATGTCCTGATCGGCATTTCCCTGAGGAACAGCTACTTCTCCGAGGAGCGCATCACCGAGCTGCTGCGCTGGTCGTCCGACGTTTTCCGCCGCATCGACGTCATCATCCCCGACGCGGCAGACGTCGAGACCTGGCTGGCCCTCGGATACTCCGACGCGCAGGCGTGGAAGAAGACCCGGTCGACGGCGTCACGCATCCGCAACCGAGTCGCACGGGCGCGGGTCGCGGCGGGCGTGCCAGCGGAGCGATTTCGGCAGTTCATGCTCTCAGAGTTCACTTCGCGGTCGGATTACCAGTCGGCGATGCGGAGGTGCGAGGAAGGCATCGCATGTGACAGCGCACTGCGCGCACTCTTCCTGCGCCCTGCCGGCCAAGCTCTGCGACCTCACCTGTGCAGCAGTGAACCCACGCCCGCGCAGGCCGAGATGGCCATGCGGTATTTCATTGCAGAGATGCCCATGCTGCTCGACGCGCGCGGCCTACTCGAAACGGAAAGCACCACGATTGTCTATCACCGGCGCCTTGACTACCTGGACCGGATCATCTCCGGCGAGACCCCGCTCAGGATGTGCAGGAAGCAGGCATTCGTCGTGGTCCGCCCGAGGCTGACGGGCATCGAGGTCTAGCCGTGGGAGCAGCCGGACCTCCCCTGGAGTTCAGCGCCGAG
>NZ_BQUN01000100.1:0-31029 GCF_026008495.1 Streptomyces sp. A012304 | reverse complement strand
GGATCATGCTGCCCTGCTCCTTGTGGCTGGCGTGGTCGGTGCCGTCGAGGGTGAAGTAGCGCAGGGCGGTGAACTGGGCCTCGATGCGGTTCAGCCACGAGCTGTTCGTAGGTGTGTAGGCGAACTCGACGTTGTTGGCCGCGGCCCAGTCGCCGACCCGGCTTTCCTTCTTCGTGGTCAGGTGCGGGGAGAAGTTGTCGAGCACGATCGCGATGCGGATCTCCGGCGGGCAGAGGCTGCGCATGTAGCGGCAGAACTCCAGGAACCTCGTCCGGTTCTTCTTCGGTTTGATGTGGCCGTAGAGCTTGTCTTTGCCGAGGTCGTAGGCGGCGAACAGGTGCCTGACCCCGTGCGGACGGGTGTAGGTCGCCCGCCTGCGGGGCCTCGGCTCCCGGTCGAGGTCCTTGTGCCGTCCTCCGCGCTCGGCCCACTGTCGGCCGGGGTGGGGCTGGAGGTTGAGCGGGCCGAACTCGTCCAGGCATAAAACGACTTCGGGTTCGCCGTGGTCGGGTATGACCTCGCCGTCGGCGATCGAGTAGAGGTGTTCGACGCGGGCTTTCTTGGCGGCGTAGTCGGGATCGCGGGAGGTCTTCCAGGTCTTTATGCGTTGAAACGACACGCCCTCCTCGCGGAGCAGGACCCGAAGGCCCTCGTGGCTGATGTCGTCGACCACCCCCTCGGCGACCAGGAAGTCGGCCAGCTTGGCCAGGCTCCAGGTCGAGAACGGCAGACCGTGCTCGGCCGGCCTGGACTTGGCGATCTTCTTGATCTCGCGCCGCTCGGGCAGGGTGAATGTCCTGGGCCGACCGCCTTTGTACTTCGGGTAGAGGGAGCCGAAGCCGTCGGCGTTGAAGTTGTGGATCACATCCCGGACCCGGTCCGCGCTGGTGAACGTCACCTCGGCGATCTTCGCCACGGGCATGCCCTGCGCGGACAGCAGCACCATCTGGGCCCGCCGCCACGTCACCACCGACCCGCTGCCCCGGCGGATGATCCGCAGCAGGCGCTGCCCCTCGTCGTCATCGATCTCGCGGACGCATACTCGCTCAGCCACCAGCACAGCTTCCCTGCCGCGGGCTGCCGGCGATGGTCATTCCGTCGGCGTGCCGATCCGAAGCCGATTGCCGTCAGGGTCGCGCAGCTCAATCTCACGCGCCCACGGAGCGTCCTTTGCCTGCACACCGAACTCGGAGGCAATGGCCTCGACATCACGGACGCGTAGGTAGACCAACGTGTCGGGACGGGCGTCGCCCTTGTGCTCCGACAAAAACAACCGCACCCCGCCCCGGGCGACCTCGACGAACGCGGGAAGTCCCGGTTCGAAGCGGTGTTCCCACTGCGCGGCGAAGCCCAGTCGCTCGTACCAGGTGACCGCCGCCGCAGCGTTCTCGACGCGAAGAATGGGAATGACTTCCTCGTCCATGGAGTCATCGTCGCAGACCGCCCAGGGCGAACGTTGCCTGATGCGGCACTAGGTTTCCGGAGGCAGTGCCGCTGCGCATTCGGCGAGCAGCCCGCGCAGCCACTTATGCCCCGGGTCGCTTTCCCGCGCCGCATCCCACCAGAAATGTTCGGCGAGTTGCGGCAGCGGGCGGGGCAGCGAGAAAGTCTTGAGCGGAAGCGGCGCCGTGTCGGCGAGCCGGGTAGGAACGACAGCGACGAGTTCCGTGCCCGCGATGATTCCGGGCAGCGACGTCATGCTCTCCACCACGAACATGCCGCGGTCGCCCAGCCAGAAACTGCTCCAGGCCGGGTCGCCCACCACCACTTCGAACTGCTCCCGGTAGCTGCGGACCCAGCGCAGCTCCCGCATGGCGGAGTCGTCCAGGGATCCGTCCACGGCGGCATTGTCGCGGTCGGCCACACCCACCCACCTGTCGGTGAAGATCTCGACATTGGACGTCATGCCCAGAATCCCGGGCGGCAGGATCAAACCATCGGTCTCGCGCAGGAGTTCACCGGCGCGGTCCGCGTCGACCCTGGGTGCGTTCAGCAGTTGGAGTTTCACTGCCGGGGCCCGCTCCATCAGTGATTTGAGCAGCGGTCCGCCCAGGACGTGCAGGACGTAGTCGGATGTCATGACGGTAAACTCGCGGCGTGAGGTTTCCGGGTCGAATTCAGCCGGAACACCCAGTACTTTCCCGACCCCTTCCAGGGCGCTGACGACACCTGGATGGATGTCCGCCGCGAACGGCGTCAACCGGTAGGAACCTCGTTGCCGCACGAGCAATTCGTCGTCGAAGAGGCGGCGTAGTCTGCCGAGCGCCGCGCTCAGCGTCGGTTGCGAGCGACCCAGCTTGCTCGCGGCACGCGAGACATTGCGTTCCGACAGAAGCGCCTCGAGCGCCACCAGCAGATTGAGATCGATATCGGCGAGACGACGTGACTTCCCCATCCCGCCACTATAGATGGCGTCAATAGTGGGCATCGGAAGATTGCTGTTGTGTCGATACCTCGCGGCGCCCAGACTGAGGCGACAAGATCAAGAAGTGAGAGAGGGAAGGCAATTTCGTGCCTGCTGTGCAGCATGTACTCGTGATCGGCGCCGGCCCCGTCGGCCTCACCGTCGCCGCCCTGTTGGCGGACGGGGGTGTCGCCGTCGATGTGGTCGAGAAGCGTGAAGCCATCACCGCCGTGGGCGCCGGACTGCTCCTGCAGAACAACGCGTTGCGAGTGATCAAGAAGGCCGGCTTGTTCAGCCGGGTGACAGAGGCAGGGCATGTACTGAACACCTTCACGATCCGTCGCGCTGATGCTGAGGGATCCGTGGTGATGCGAGAACCGTTCCCGCGTGCGTCCACGGACGCCGCCGTGCCGGGAGCGGTGGCCATCTCCCGTCCGCGATTCGCGCGGTTCCTGCAGGAACGCGTCGGCGAGGCGGGCGTCAAGCTGCGACTCGGCTGCACCTTCCGCTCCCTGCACCAACGGGGGGACAGCGTCCGGGTCGAACTGACGGACGGCTCCCACGGTGACTACGACCTGGTCATCGGCGCAGACGGAGTGGGCTCGGCGGTACGCGACGCAGCCGGCATCACCGGCGAGCGCATCACCATCAACGCGATCATCTGGCGTTTCCTCGGACCTCCCGTCGACGGCGTCGACGATCTCGACCAGATTCACGGCAGCCGAGTCGGAGGACTTCTCCCCATCGGAAAGGACGTCCTGTATGGCTTTGTGGGCGACAGCGCCACCGCACTGCCCAACTGGGCAAGCCAGAGTGCGGACGCCGCGGTCGACCGGGTCATGGGGATCATGGACGAGTTCCACGGGCCATGGGACGAGGTGAGGCGGACTTTCGACCGCGGTTCACTGCGGCCCATGCTGCAGGACGCCTACCTGGCGGATGCACCGTGGAACCGGGGCCGGATCGTCGTCATCGGCGACGCCGCGCACAACAGCCCGCCCACCTTCGCGCAAGGGGCGGCGCAAGGCCTCGAAGACGCCTTGGTACTCGCCGAATTGTTGACGGGCAGGTCCTGTGTGGACGAGCACCTCTGGGCGGAATTCCACGCTCGGCGTGTCGGCCGGGCGCGCACCGTACTGCAGGCGTCCGTCGCACGCGCCAAAGCCCCGGCCGGCCGAGGTCCGGAGGGGTTCATGGACGACGAAGCCGTCGCGCACATCATCGCGACCGCGACCTAGCTGTATTGCCCCGGACAGCCGGGTCGGCGACTGGGCCGCGGCCAACAACGTCGAGTTCGCCTACAACCTACGAACAGTTCGTGGCTGAACCGCATCGAGGCCCAGTTCACCGCACTGCGCTACTTCACCCTCGACGGCACCGACCACGCCAGCCACAGGAGCAGGGCAGCATGATCCGTCGCTACATCATCTGGCGAAACCGTCACGCCGACGATCAACGGCTACGGGCCGTAGTCGACAGGGCGAACGTTGCCTGATGCGGCACTAGATGCCGCAGGTATCCGCGATCCTCTGCTGCGTCACGCGTACAGCGCGTGCAACACATGAATGAGGGCCCGGCACAGCTCTGCCGCGCACGCCTGGTTGCGAACCCGCATGCCTTCGGCGGCCCGTCCGTACTGGGACGCACTGCTCGCCTTCACAGGATACGCCGACGACTTGGCCGACGACCCCCAAGTCGGTCTTGAAGCCAGACGTCGCCGGTACGACCGGTTCGTCAACGGGTTCTTCCGGATACTCCACGACCAGCACGATCCATCATCGCAGTCGGCGGTGCCGTCACAGCCAGGGGACGACGTGGGCGGGGCGCTCTGTCTCGCGTTCCAGGACTTCGTCCAGACCTGGCACATCGATGAGGAGTGCCTACGCGCCGCGCATCAAGCGGTCCGGAACCACCTCGTCGTCTCCGCCTACCCCACGCAGTCCGACCTGGAGCGCTACCTGCACGGCGCGTGCGGTCAGCCCACGTTGTGGCTGAGCAGCGTTCTCGAACTGACCGACGACGGCAGAACGCAGGGCGCGCTTTCCTTGGGACTCGGCGCGGGGCTTCTCGACTGCCTCGTCGACCTGCAGGAGGATCTCGGCATCGGCAAGCTCTACTTCCCGCTGGAAGACCTGCGGCGATGCGGGCTGCGACCGGCTGACATCGAAGGCGCTGTGTCCGCCCGGGAAGTCCCCGAACCGCTGTGCCGTCTGATCGACCTCCAAGTAAGTCGAGCGCGACACCATTTCTCCACCGCAGCGGCCTGGGCCCAACGGTCCCAGACCCAGGAGAGTGAGATCATCCTGGAGTGGGTCACGCAAGCGCGCCACGCCCTCGACCGCATCGCGCAGAACAAGGCGTCCCTCTTCGATGTATCCCTCAAAAGGGTCGTCTGAGCAGAGGAAGCTCTCCCGGCGAGGGATTCCTGCTCGGACGGATCGAGCTGCCCTTCGGCATCCACGCCGGCCCCGACCCATGTGCATTCACCCGCTGACGGCTGCCGGCGGGCTGATCCGCGTGCAGGGGGACCCGAACCAAGTGCTCAGGGCTCAGGGCTCAGGGCTCAGGGCTCACCTGCATGCGGCGCAGGTTATGGACCCGTAAGCCAGTACATCAGGGGGCGTCGCTGTCCTGGACGACGTGGACGCGGCCCGGGAGCGGCTGCTTTTGGGGGTGCGGGCGGCTATCGGGGCGAGCCGCTGCCAGGTGCCGACGCTGACACGGGCGAGGATGACGGTGGAGAACTGGTCGCGGGCGCCGGGGATGAGGCGGCCGCCGACGGTGACGGGTCCGTCGTAGATGACGTGGATTCGGGCCGCGCGCCCCTCGTACAGGACGGCCTCAAGGGCGGCGATGGCCGGGGTCCGCTTCGGGTCGTCCTTGTGCCGGACGGTCTCCCGGCAACGGGTGAGGTGCCGCAGGGTGTCGTCGGCCCGGTCGATCACGGCCATCAGCCGCAGCACACCGTCGAGGTCGTCGTCGAGGGCGGTGCGGCGCTCCAGTTCGGAGCCGAGGCCGACCAGGGCGTCGTGGATGCCGACGACGTCGCCGCGGTGCGTGACAGTCGGCAGGTCCTTCGCCACAGGTGGGCGTGCGGGTCGGGTCGAGGTCCGGGTGGTCGGCGTCGTCGAAGTGGCTGTCCTTGCCGACGAGGCCCGCGCCGCGGGCGAGTCAGGAAACTGCTCGACGCACACGGCATCAAGCCCTCCTCTCGCAACAGGTCGGCGACGGTGTCGGCGCTGACGCGGTGCCCTGTCCGGGTCAGCTCGCGGGCGAGGGTGCGGGTGGATTTCACCGTCCACCGCAGCGGCGACATTGGATCACCCCGCTCGTCGGGCTCGACCAGTGCCAGCAGTGCGGGCCGCAGCCCGGGGTCGAGGTCCGCGACCCGTTTGCGTCCTCCGCCTGGCCGCCGCACTCGCCTCAACGGGGCCTCGCCGGTCTCCAGCTCGAACACACCTTTGCTAACCGTCGTCTCGCTCACCCCGGCCGCCCGCGCGACGGCTCCGCCCGCCCGGCAGGTTCAGGTACTCAGTCGAGCAGGCTGAACTCGAGGCCGACGATCGGTGGTCGACGGGCACAGCACCCGGGACGCGGTGAGCCGCCGCTCGGCGAACAGATCCGAAGAGTCTGCCATCACCCGTGCCGTCACGGTGGCCGGAGGCCGGTTCGCGCCCGACGAGTCCGCTCGCCTGGGCCGCCACCGCTGGATCATCGAGCACGCCACCGCCTGGCTGTGTAATGCGTCGGCCCACGGACCCGCAGCCAGGCGATGGCCACAGCCCACCCGTCACACCACGGCTTGACCCCGGCGCGTGGCGTCGGTCGTTCAGCTGAGGTTCTTCTTCAGGGCGGCGATGTAGCTGTGCATGAAGTGGTCGCGTACTCCGTCGCTGGCGGGGGCGAGAACGTCGGCGGTCAGGCCCCGGACGCGGTCGGTGAGTCCGCCGATGAGCGGCATGGTCTCGTGGACGCGGCCGTGGGAGTCGATATACCGCAGCGCTTCGACGTGGGTGTAGGCGGGCTCCGGGGGGAGCTGGGGGACGACGTCGTTGTTGTTGACGAAGCGGTACATGCGGTTCTTGAAGCCCTTGTTGTAGGCGGCTGCGAGCAAGCGGTCGCAGGTGCGGGGCTGGCCGTAGGTGTAGACGCCGTCCGCGGCCAGGCGCGGCTCTTCCAGGTACATGCGGGCGCCGGCGAGCATGGCCAGTGCGCCGCCCAGGCTGTGGCCGGTGAACCACACGCTCTGCCCATTGGTGCGCAGCTCGGCCAGCGCGTCCTTGACAGTGGGGAAGATGGAGTCCAGCGCTTGGGCGAAGCCGTAGTGGACGTATCCGGTGTCTGCTGGGCCGCGGCTGGGCGGGGTGACGGCGTCGGAGAGCCAGTCCTTGATCTGGACCGGCTCCGTGCCGCGGAACGCCGTGACGATCATGTCGTCACTGGCCATGGTGTACGCCTGGGTGTCCTCCAGCGGGAAGGGCGGGGTGAAGCGGGTCTCGTGGTGGCGGACCTGGTCAAAACCCCACTCCCGGGCTTGCCGGTCGATGGTCGCCTCGTCCTTGTAGGCCAGGTCGCAGACCTGGGCCAGCCAGTAAGCACGCTCCAGGCTGTAGCCGCTCGAGCGATGGTCGATCCTCGTGGGTACGGCCATGGTGGCCCCCTTCTGAGTGGGTCGCGTCATCGTGAAGTCCTGCACCTGTCATAACCACGGAACGGTCCACGCGCTCGTCGCCACACCTGCCGTTCCCCCGATCGCCTTCACCGACTGCTGCGGCCGGCGGCCGTCGCCGGCCGAACCGACGGCATGAGAGCGAGCGCAGGGAGTGGCGAGTGATGACTGCCCCCTACGGCGCACCGCGCATCCACGCCGTCCTCAAGCGCGAGGGGACCGCCTGCGGCCGCAGAAGCATCGCCCGGTTGATGCGGGCCGCCGGGCTCGCCGGCCGGCACCGCAAACGCCGACACCGCACCACGCTCCCAGATCCGCACGCGGCCGACCCTCCGGACCTGGTCCTGCGCAACTTCCGCCCGACCCGACTGCGACGGACACCCGCTGGTGCGGCGACATCACCTACATCCCCACCGACGAGGGCTGAACATCGGCGTCGGCCTGCTGCACGGCCTGGACGACACCATGAGCGGCTTCCGCATCACCCTGGTCGGCTACTGGCTGATCGGCCTGCCCGCCGCCTGGCTCTTCGGGAACCTCGCCGGCCTGAAGACCGAGGTGCGTCTGGCTCGGCCTGCTCACCGGCCTCGCTGCCACCGCCCTGCTCCTGCTGCGCCGCTACCACCAGGCTCTGTCCCTGCACGCGGCCGGACAATCGACCGTCGCCTGAAACTCACCGCTTCACCGACCCCACACTCCGGAACCCATCCCGGCCCGGCGCCTTTACCTCAATCCACCATGACAATGCGCGACGAGACGACAGAGGTCAGAGCCCGCGACCAACCGACCGCAGAGCCCTGGGTCGGCGCCGCCCGCACTCAGGACCGCTCCGCCAGGGGGTCGCTACGACATGCAGACTGCTTGGTGATGGTCAATCCCCCGGTTGCGTGGAGACCTTCCCATGCAGCTAGCTTTCCGGTGAAGCTGGCCCAGTAGTCGTGTTCGTAGTCGACAGGGCTCTTCCAGCCGCACACGCTGTGCAGCCGTCGCGTGGTGCAGAAAGTCGGTGATCCAGGTCGGCCGTGTGGAGGGCAGCGACGGCGTCCTGAAGTCGCTGATCACCCCGAACACGGACGCCGGGTCCGCCACGGCTACTTCACCCACAGGACCATGCGGCGTTTGAGCACATCACGTTTCCGCGCTCGCATCAACGGCGCCGGACCCGTCTTCCTGGTCCATTACCAGCTCCTTGTTCTCCCGCTTGAGCTGGGCGACCTCGCGGCGCAACCGCTCCAGCCGCGCGAGATGTCGTCGGGGAACACCTGCGCGGCAAGCGCTCGGCAGCTACCGGATCGACTGTGCGCATGCGGGCCCGGCCGGCACCCGCGGCGAGGCGGGTTCTGCCGAGTCGCCGGCCGGGATGGTGGCGGGACCAGCGTGAGCGGGCAGTTGAAGCTGCGCTGCCGAGGGCCGGTCAATGCGCTGGGTGAGAAGATCTGATCCAGGTGACCGACGTCCCTGCGGTGGTGCGTCCGCCAGCCCTGCCGAGGCCCGCGCGAGGACGCACCCTGACAGCACGTCGGTCTCGAACCGCTCCAGTTCCTCCGCCGACGCGGGGGCCTCGTGGCTTCAGCGGGGCTCAGGGGAACTCACGGGATGTTGCACAGACCTGCGGAAACACGGCCGTTGTCCTTGGTGGAGTGGTCCGCCGTCTCAGTGAATAGGCGGTTTACCGCGACCGACTTCCCCACCGCTGAACCGGGCCGATTCCTCACGCGGAGTACCGGCACGCCTGACCGCGCACCCATGGCTGTTTCGAACTCGGCGTGGCCGCGTAGACGCCCCGACGCCGGAGCCGTCGGCCGGGGGCCGGGCTCCGGCGTCAGGGTTCGGGCCGGTGGGTCAGTGTTGGCGGAGGGCGTTGCGGATCGCTCGCTCCACCTGGACCGCGGTGTTGGCGTGTCCCGCGGCGTTGGGGTGGATCATTGTGGCGCGCTTGTTGATGGGAGCGCAGTCCACCGACGTGCCGGGGAACGTGGCGGGCCAGTAGTCCGCGGCGTCGCCGCAGATTCCTTCCATCCACTTGGTGCCCGCGGGCTGACAGACGTCGTGGCCCTCGCTGGAGGGGTAGACGTTGACGTAACGGTCGCCGAAGAACGACGAGACGCGCTGAATCGTCTTGTTCAGCGGCTTGAGGACGTCGTCACGAAGCCAGTCGATGTCGGCGTGGGTGGTCGCGCCGAGTTCGGTGAGGGACCCGCGGTCGCAGGCACTGGCCTTGGCCGGCATGATGACCGGGTAGCCGATGTTGATCACCTTGGCGTTGGGCGCGGCCTTGTGTACCTCGGCCAGCATCTCGGTGTACTCGCCCTGGACCCGGGCGAGCCTCTCCCGGACGCTCTCTACCCCCGCGGGCGGGTTGGTGAAGTACTCGCGGCAGGACTTGCCGATCGCGCCCTCTTCGAGACACTTGGGGAAGATGTCGCCGAAGGGCAGGCTGTTGCCGCCGATGGCGATGGTGACGACGTCGGTCTCGTCGTCGAGCCCGGCCCGCTTGATCTGCGTGTCCACCGCGGGCCAGCCGCCGGCAGGGGTCTGGACCGGGCTGATCGGCGTCTGCTTGACCTTGGCGATGTTCGCGATGACGGCGCTGCTGCAGGCGACGTTGGTCAGACGGACGGACTTGCCCGGCGGGGACTCGGCGAGTTCCCGTTCGACCAGGCTGGGGTAGGAGCCGCTGGTTCGGGCGCAGCCGTCCTGCGACGGATCCCCCAGCGGGGGCTGCGGGTCGCCGACGAAGACGCCGGCGGTGAACGAGTCGCCGAGCGCGGCCCATTCGTACTGGTCGGCCGCACCAGCGGAGCCGGAGGGTAAGAGCGTGGCCGCGGCGAGCGCGAGCCCGACAGCCAGGACTCGCGTGCGCGGGCGTAAGACAGGGTGTCGCATGGATCCTCCAGGATCAGTGGAAGACGTCCGGACGGTCGGAACACGACGCCCGGGGCGGAACGCACCTCAGCGGAGATCATCCGCGCCGTCACCCTGCCCTGTCCGTTGAAACGGTCGCCATCACCTGATCGGGCTAATCTGTCGATCTTTCGCGTCGACTCCCGGCACAGCCTGCTAAAATCGCGCGCGCGAGACGGGGCGGGGGTCAGTGGACGCAGAATTCGTTGCCCTCGGGGTCCGTCATCAGTCATGATCCCTTCCACCTCGAACAGGCGGAGCGGGTCAGACAATTCACCATGGCGAGGGCGTCGGCGACGGAGCGGACCTGCTCGTAGCCGGTGAGGGCGAGGACGGTCCTGCCATGCGCCGCTGGAGAGGTGCCGTACCCGGGCCCGGAGGTCGTCGAGGACGCCGGCACGCCATTGCGACGCACCCACCGGTGGACACCGCCCGCCCTCACCATCTCCTAGGCACCAGGTAGCCCATCACCGGCACGGCCACGCGTCGTCCAGCGAAGCCCGCCAGCCGGCATCGTCGCCATGTACTACCTCGGAAACCCCTGTTGGCTGAACGGGCACCACCGCGCCGCGCATGACACCAGCAAGGCCACGGTCGACGAGGAAGCCGAGCGGCCGAAGCCTCACACGCCGGCCGCCGACGTCTGAACCGGCGCTCCCCTCAGTCCGGGAGGCCGCGTTCGTCGTCCAGGTGAGCCATGGCGTAGCCGTGCTCGTCTGGATGGCGGGCCAGGCGGGGCCATCACCCACGCGGTCCTGGCGTCAATCCCCTCGCCGAAGTCGGCGGCCAGGCGCCGCGCCCGCCAGGTCGTGCGCGGGGCGAGCACCCACCGTACGAACGGAAACCGGACCATCCCCGTGCCAGCCGCCGTCGAACCTGACCCGTCGGCGGCGTCGGCGGAGGGGAGATGGGCATGGGGCTCGGGCACGATCGGAAGTCTGGCGATGAGCTTGGCCGCCGCGGCGGTCATCAGGTCGGAGATCACCGAAACGGGCGGTGCTCGCGGCGCTGCGGTTGACGCCCCGTGGGCGCGGCGACGCACGGCGAGAGCCCCCACCGACCGGGGAGGGCTCCCCGAAAGGTCTGAACAGGGCCGGTTCACCGGCCATCGTCCCTGTGCCGGGGCAGTGGGGCGGTACGCATCTCGTGCAGCCCCGCCCGTGCCGAGCAGCCGCACCGGGCAGCGGGGATGACATGCCCGGGATTCCCGGCCTGCGGGTGAGCGGCATTGGGGCCGACGGCCGACAATCGTCCCGGGTCAGACAGCACGACTAGGACCAGCGATGCGGAACCCACCAGGCTGAGAGCCCGCCGAGCTCGCTCGCGAGGTATACGTGATGGCCGGCCGCAGCCGGTGCGGTGGTCAGCGCTCGGATCGGACCCGTCGCGCACAATGCCGTGGACCTGCCGTCGTGCTCCCAGATCCGTACGTGATCGGAGTCGCCCGCAGTAATGAAGCGCCCGTCGGCGAGGGCGACGGCAGTGATGTCACGGCCGTGATCACCAAGTCGTGTGGGATGCGGGAACGGTTTGGTGAGATCCCACAGATAGAGGTCGCCAGGCCCGACACCCACTGTGAGGAGGGTGGTCTCGGTCAGGGCCAGGAGGATCTTGATCTTCCGTCCGAGCCGGCCCAGTTCGAACGGACCGTCTGCTGCTGTGAGATCCCACAGCAGCAGTTGACCGTTGTCACCGGACGCCGTGATGACGTGACGAGGGGCAATGGGAAGCAGGTGATCAACCGGTGGGGCGAGCTGTGCGACGACAGCAGGGTCCGAGCCCGGGGAATCGGGATCCCAGACCGCCAGCCCGAGCCGCCCGCCCGCAGTTACGACGTGGCCGGTCGGCAGGACCGCGAGTGGAACGGCGTGGGTCCCTACGAACCCAAGGGACTGCGAGGGCTCCCCTGCGTTCGCGGGATCCCAGAGCAGCAACTCTTCCAGCGCGCCGGTCCTGGCCGTGGACTCGGTGACGACGTGTCCGTCCGGCAGCACCGCGAGCGCGTCGACGCGGCCGCCCGTGCTGCCCAACTTGGTCGGCCCGCCGCCACCGGCCGGGTCCCAGACCAACAGGTCGCCTTTCCATCGGGAAGCGCTGACCGGTCGTCCATCGGGCAGGGTGGCAAGCGCGTCAACAGGTTCGTCGTAGTGCCGACGGGAGTGGAACACGAGGTTGGTGTTCCACCCCAGCAGTCGCCCGCCGCCGCGGCCGGCAGTGACCAAGCGGTCGTGAGAAACAGCCGACAGCTGATGGACGGCCTCGCCATGAATGCCGAACCGGACCGGCTCGTGGGCCAGCCGCATCCCCTCCCGGTCGATCTCCCAGCCGCGCGGACCCATTCGACGTGCCATCGTGTCGAATCTCCAGACGAGCAACTGGCCTTCAGGCCCGGCAGCCGTCACGAGATCGTGTGGCGTGATCGCGGCTGCTGCGTGCACCATGTCCGTGTCGTTGCCGTGTCTGCCCAGCTCGACCGGCGTCATACCGGGCCGGTGCGGTTCCCACAGCAGGATTCGTCCCTCACGTTGGCCAACGGTCGCGAGGATTCCTTCCTGCATGAGGGCCATCCCGCTGATCCGATCGCCGTGCCTGCCGAGGCGAACCGGCCGCCCGTCCAGTTCACTTGCGTGCGGCTCCCAGATGTCCAGGCGACCGTCCAGTCCGGACGCCGTCAGCACCCGGCCGTCGGGCAGGCCGATCATCGCGTCCACAGAGTCGTTGTAGCGGCGCAGCGGAATGGGATCCCCCGCCGGCTCAGTGAGCTCCCATACCAGCAGCGGCCCGGCCTCACGGGTGGCACTCACCAATCGTCTGTCCGGAAGCACCAACAGGTGGGCCACCGCGCCCGCGCGTACCCGGAATTCGACGTCCGGGCCGCCCTTGGATAGCCGACTCCAGAGGAACATCCGGCCCGAGGCAGTCGCGGCGACGAGCACGTCCTCCGGCGTGCTGGTCACCGCGGTGATGCCCACGCCATGCTCGCCGAGCTCCTGCGGCCGGGAGCCGGGGAGCGTCGGATCCCACAGCAACAGCCTGCCGCGGGCGCCGCCCGCCGTCACGATCTGGCCGTTCGACAGCACAGTCAGTGCCGAGACCCCGCTCGGATGGATGCCGAGCTCGTAGGCCAGTGCGGGGTTGGTGCGTCGTGCCCACAGCGGGAACGGCACCTTCTGATCGAACTCCTTCAGACGGTCTCGGCCGGCCCGTTCGGTCACCGAGTCGCCGTCGAGCAGAGCTTGCATGAGTAACTGTCCGAGGACGTAGCCAGGTCGCTCGATGGGAAGCGGAGGGCGAAGGTTGTGTGCTTGCGCCACGATCAGCCTGTCCGCGATCGAACTACCCGTCCGTGTGACGAGCCGGGCGTCGCGCATATGGGGAAGCACAGCGTCGACACCGATTCTCCGCACGGTCGTGTCCTGCCAGCCGATGTCCGTGACGAGGAGGCGAAACTGGTCCCGGTCATGGGCGGCCAGCACGCTGGGGTAGGAGTCCAGGAGATAGCGAGGGGTCGTGCCGATCGGCCAGCCCTGAGCCTGCCATTCCCGCGCCCATTGATGGATCCGGGCCTGGAACTCCGGCTCACTGGTGTCCTCGCCGTTCGCGCAGTAATCGAGCAGGGCAGCGTGCGCGAACTGGTACCTGCGCTGGCCTTCCGCCCCCACTGGCTGCAGGCTGCGAGCCGCACGTTCCGTGACGAACCGGCGGATCGTTCGTGGACGTTGGCCGGTGAGAGCAGTCAGGTCGCCGACGGCAAGCGGTCCGGACGCGGCGGCCAGGAGCCCAAGCACTTCGACGGCCAGGTCGGCCTGCGGGTCGTTGCCGCGGAGGAGTTCCTCGATCTCCTGCCGGGCCCGCTGCTCCACTGCCCGTGCCTGTGAGCTCTGCCGTACGGGCACCGGCGTGATACTTCGCAGCGGGTGGTCGACCGGTAGATCGGTCGGTAGGTCGGGGTGCGGCCGGCTGGTCACCAGCACGTGCGCGGCTCCGCCCGAGAGGGTAGGCAGGCAAGCCGCGACGCTCGGCGACCCCGGCGGCTGCAGATCCTCATCCAGCGCGTCGACGACCAGCAGGAGGTGGCGTTCGTGCTGGGCAGCCCACGCCGTCGCCCGTTCCCAGAGCGCCCGGAACACATGCAGGTCGGGGTCTGGCGGGTCCTCGCCGAGCAGGTATGCGAGCTGCGGAACGACTGCGGTGAGGAAGTGGTTGCTGTCGGCGTCGGCTTCCCGCCGGGACAGGAAGTACGCCACCACGCGGACCTTCGGCGGCATCGCGCCCAGCACGACCTCTGCCGCCAGTGAGGTCTTGCCGGCCCACGCACTGCCGACCATCCAGCGATAGCTCTCGTCACTGACGGCGAATGCCGCGATGTCGGCGAGTTCACGCTCCCGGTTCAGCAGCAGGGGAGTTCGTGCGTGGATCTCGCGCAGCGTCGCTCTGTAGGCCGGGCGTTGCCGTTCGCCGCTCGGCGGGGGCATGTGTACCAGCCCGGCCGCGCTCTCCACGCCGAACCTCGACCACCAGAGCTCGGCATTGCCCAACCGTTCGAGGCGTGTGAGCGGCGTGACGGTAAGCGCCGACGTCCCTTCGCGGGGCGCGTGCTCGGTGACAACGCCGACGAGGTACTCACCGGCCCAGACGGGTGCGCCCGACATGCCTGACCACTCCGTCTCCGCCAACGACTTCCCGTGCTGCGGCAACGGCCGGGGGGACGCGGTGACGTGCAGCGTGAGCAACCCGCTGACCAGGTTCGCCAGCACTGAGATGTGCCCGCCGACGCCCACGGTGTCCCTCACCGTGGCGCCCTGCGTCGTACGTTCCTTGAAAGCCGGGTAACCGACGGTGTGGCAGCGATCGATGATTTCGGGTACGACCCCGTCGCGATCCACCGCGGCGGCCGGAAGCGCCGGAAAGCCCGTGTCCTCGTCGAGTTCGACCAGCGCGAGGTCGACGGACTCAGGGTCGCCGAGGTACGCCGGATCCACGCGGGCTTCGCGTCGGCGCTTGTCGCGTCCCCGTACCCAGACCGTGCCGGCTCCCACCACGGTGTGCGCCGCGGTGAGCACGGTTCGCCCGGACAGGATGCAGCCGGATCCGTACCGGTATCTCGGCGAGGTGCCGGGACCGAAGTCGCTGACGATCTCGACCACCCGGTCCGCCAGGGCCACCACGACCGCGCTAGCCCTTCACCTGGTCCCCGGCTGAGGCCACCCTGACCGGGTTGCCGGCCTGGTCGACGGGCGCGTCGAACACCACGGTGATCGCCTGCAGACTTTCCTTCTGCCACCCGGCACCGACGCCCAACTCGGCATTCACGAACGGAACCTTGAAGCCCGCCTTGCCGTCCGCCGAGCGCGTGGCGGCTACCCTCAGCTCGATCGTGATGCTCTGGATCGGGAACTGCATGTCCTGACGACTCGGATCGCGCTGAGCGGCGAGCAACTCAGCACGTAGCATCTGGACGGCCTCGGTGAGTCCGATCCCCGGAACCTCATGGTCCTCGCCGGCCATTCACCCCTCCAGTCAACATCCACTGCTGTCCAGGACCAGTGTCGCAGGCCCGGTCGGCGTCCGAGGGAGCCATCTCAGCGCGCTCGCACCTGCCTCGAACATCGCACCGGAATACGCGAGGCCGACCCGCACGGCCGGGAGGTCATCGAGCGGCTGGTGGCCGCGGGCATGGCGCTGGAGATCGCGCTGGTGGACGGCCCCTACGGGCTTCCGGTGTGGGTCGCCTACCCATGGTCGGAGGACTACCCGGTCGTCTTCGCCGACGGCGGCTGCCACAGCCGCCCGGCCATCGCGCTGATCCGGGCGCTGACCGAGACCGTAGTACGACGCCGTCCACTCCGCCCGCGCCCGCACCGATCTGGTCCCCCGCCTGTACGCCGGGCGATCGGCGAGGACTGCCCGGCCGAGGTCGCCGCCCCTCCAGCTCGTGCGACTGGCCCCTGCTGGGGCTGATGACCGCGTGGCTGCGGATGCGGCCGGGCCAGCTGCTGGTGGACACGGCCTGCGGCGCCGGCGGCATCGGCCTGACGGTCGAGCACGTGGACGAGCGGCTCGCCGAGCCCGCGCTGTGTGTCGGTCAGGTGCGTTGCGCGCACCAGTAGGTGGACGGGCGTGCACGCCGCGCCGTATGCGGACGGGGCGAAGAGACATGTTCTGCCGGGACGGTCATACGCCGAGGCGCCGAGTTCCGTCTGGGGAGCTGAAACGGATGCCACCGAGCCGCGAGCGACCAGCCCGGTTCTGGCCTGACGAGGAGTCCACCATGTTCAAGCGCAGTGCCCGTCTCACCGCCGCCGGTATAGCGGTCGGTACCGCCTTCACCCTGTTCGGCGGGGCCGGCGCCCAGGCGGCCCCCGGCACCTCCCAGCCGGCTCCCAGCACCGTCCAGTCCTCCCCGATCCTGCAGCCGAACAGCAACATCAGGACCGGACCCGGAAGGTCGTACAGAATCTACGACACCAGCGGGCCGGAAGGAGCCTCCGGAGTGGTGAAGTGCTACGCGCGCGGTGAGCGCGTCACGGCCGGCGGTTACACCACAGACGTCTGGTACCAGGTCACTGTCCATTTGCCCAGGGCCACGTACTACTTCGTGTGGGCCTGGGGCGGCAACGTCAACGTCGGCGCCGACCCCGCCCCCGGCGTCGAGGTCTGCTCCTCCTGACCTCACCCCGTCACGCACTTCGCCCCCAGCACGGTGGCGGCACCGGGGAATCCGCAGTGTCGCCGACAAGATCCTCCGCAAGCGTAGGCGTCGTGACGACATCACAAAGGTTCCGGCAGACGGGCAGGACGGCAAAGGGCCGATCTGCGGGAGCCGTCAACTCTTGACCAGGGAGAAGACATGCACAGCATCCGCCAGATATTCAGTGTGGGATTGGCCGCGTTCGTACTCGGGGCAGGGCTGTTGGCCGGTTCCTCCGGTACGGCTCAGGCGGCGGCGTCTGACTGCACGGGAGGCGCCAACGGTTTCACCGACATCCCCGACAGTCTCAGCGGCCGCGGTGTGGCGGGGGCGGGAGCGCTGCTGATCAGCAATCCCCACGCCGTCGCCTCGTGGGCGATGCAGTCCGGCAACGTCGGCGGCAGACAGATGGGGTGGGGCGTCTTGAGCACGGGAGGACCCAGCAACTGGGGACCCGGTGTCAGGGCCATCGTCTGGATGTATGTCACCAACGACAACAAGGCGTCAGTGATCACGTGCGGCCCGTTCGAGGTGAGGTCGGCCGGCACCAGGATCACGACCCCGGCCTACCCGACCAGTAGCTCGCCGAGCCGGGCCTTCCAGGTCTGCGCGGTCCTGTACGGCCCCGGAGAAAACTACGACACCGGCTGCAGCTCCTGGTGGTAGGCCGTCGCCAGGAAACCCGCGCGTGCCAGCGCAAGTCACCCATGCCTGGGAACAGGAGCTGTCCGCGGGCTTCTCAGCATGGACTTGGACACCATCCGTGTCCGATCAGCGGGGTAACTGGCCGAACGGGAGCCTGATCGGCTGATCGCAGTGGGGGCGGCGCATGAAGGCAGGGCCTCGCGGTAGCTCGGGGGTGCGAACCGAACCGGGCAGTACCAGGAGGCCCTGTTGGCGCAGTTGTCATTTCCTCTCAGCACCTCAACCTCACCATCAACGTCGAACGCAGCCCGGCGTGGATGTCGGGCGCAGCAGGATGGCCGCCATGGCGGCGGTGACGAACAGGCCGATGGCGGCGAGGGTCAGCACGATGGTGAAGCCGTGGTCGTAGGCCTGTTGTGCCGCGCGCAGCAGTGTCTGGGCGGTTTCGGGCGGAAGGTCGGCCATGACGTCCTGGGCGTGGGCGAACGATTCCTCAGCAGTCGCCCGCTCGTCCGGGCCGAGCCCCGGTATGTGGGGCAGGCCGGTTCGGTACATGGCGGTCAGGACGGTGCCGAGGACGGCGACGCCGAGGCCCGCGCCGAGTTCGAAGGACGTCTCCTGGATGGCGGCCGCCTCCCCGGAGCGTTCCGGCCGCGCGGCGCTCATGATGGAGTCGGCGCCCAGGGTCATCACGATGCCGGCGCCGTATCCCGCGCCCAGCAACGGCACGAGCAGCACCCCGTAGTGGGCGGTGTCGCCGACGGTGGCCATGGCGGCGAGCGCGGTGGCGAAGAGGGCGAGCGCCCCGGTGAGCGACCACCGGTTGCCCCACCGGTTCGCGGTCCAGGGCGCCGTGACAGCGCCGATGGCGTTGGCGCCGGCCAGTGGCATCAGTGCGAGTCCGGCGCGCAGCGGCGAGTACTCGCCCACCTGCTGGAGCCATTGGGTGAGGAAGAACAGTAGGGCGACGTAAGAGCCGAAGCAGCAGATGACGCAGAAGGTGGCGGTGGTGAAGCGGCGTTCGCGGAAGAGGGAGAAGTCCAGCAGCGGCTCGGCGATGCGCCGCTGACGGCGCACGAAGACGTAGAGCAGGGCGCTTCCCAGGACGGCCGTGATGGCGATGACGCCGTTCACTCCGGCGTGCTCGCCGGCCTGCTTGAGCGCGTAGACCACGCCGGCCAGGCCGGTGACGGACAGCGCCACACTGGCCAGGTCCCAGCGGCGGGGCACGGGGTTTTGGGACTCGGGGATGACCCGGGCGCCGACAGCCAGGACGACGACGATGATGGGCACGTTGATCAGGAAGACCGCGCCCCAGCCCCACTTCGCGGTGACCAGACCGCCGACCAGCGGACCGATCGTGGCGCCGACGCTGTGGGCGGCTGTCCAGATGCCGATGGCGACGGCCCGTTCGCGGTCGTCGGTGAAGACGACCCTGATGATCGCCACCGTGGATGCCATGATCATCGCCGCGCCGACTCCGAGTGCGGCGCGCGCGGCGATCAGTTGCGCCGTCGACGTCGAGAAGGCGGCTGCTGCAGAGGCGAGGCCGAAGGTGACAAAGCCGCTGAGCACCATGCGGCGCCGGCCGATCCGATCGCCGAGAGTGCCGCAGGTCACGAGCAGGGCCGCGAGCGTGAGCGAGTAGACGTCGACGACCCACAGCAGCCCGGCGGGAGAGGGCTCGAGCTCCCGGCTCATGCTGGGTACGGCGACGTGCAGCACGGTGAGGTCGATACCGCACAGCAGCAGGCTGCCCGACACCACGGCCAGCACCAGCCACCGCCGCCTCGGCGGGGCGGCCGGAGGCTCCCTGTGCTCCGTCTCCTCGATTGCTCGCACCGGTGCGGATACCTCCTTGTTCGACATAGCCTCAGTGTCAGGACGTACCAACGCGGGCCACAAGTACGGTCTTTGGTGTCCCCTAGTGCCACGCTGTATACCAATGGAGGTCAGTCGTGCGTTCCGACGTCGAAGAAGCCCCGGATCACTGCGCGATCGAGTTCGCCATGGAGATGCTCGGGGGGCGTTGGAAGCTGGCCATTCTCAAGCAGCTGGTCGCGGGGACCCATCGATTCGGCGCACTCAGGCGCGCGCTGCCGGGCATCACTCAGCGCATGCTGACCCGCCAGTTACGGGAACTGGAAGCCGACGGCCTGGTGACGCGGACCGTGTACCGCGAGGTGCCGCCGCGGGTCGAATACTCACTCACCGAGGTCGGGCACAGCCTGGACTCCATCACCGAGGAGTTGGACAAGTGGGGCCGCTGGTACCGCGAGACAGTGCGTCCCGAGGCCCCGTCCGGCCGTCGCCCAACCTCCTGACGTGGGCGAAGGCGCGGCCGCCCCCCGAGCGCTCGGGCCGTCCGAAGTTCACCACGAGCAGTGCCGAGAGGTCGCCCGAGGGGAAGAACTCCCGGTTGACACCGTCCTGGCCGAAGCCGCTCATGGGTCCGGCGGAAAAGCCCGGCCACGCGCCAGATGCCAGTTACCTGAAAGCTGTCCCGCAGGCGCCTGTTGGCCGCCTGACATCATCGACGGGTGACCAGTGAACCCAGGCGGCCGGGCCGCATGAAGTACGTCCTGTTCGACGTCGACGGCACGTTGATGGACGCGGTGAGCAATCAGCGCCAGGTCTGGGCAACCTGGGCCGAGCGATACGGGCTGGATGCGGACGAGGTCTACCAGGTGGCTCTGCGGACGCGGCCGATGGAGACGTTCGCCCAGGTGGCTGAGGACGGCAAGCCTTCTCCCGTCCCGTATCTGCTGGCCGCTGAGCAGCTCGGAGTCGAGCCGGGAGCGTGCCTGGTCATCGAGGACGCTCCCTCCGGAGTGCGGTCCGGGCTGCGCGCCGGGATGACGGTGTGGGGGGTGAACGCCGCCGTCGCGGTGGAGGGCGTGCACCGCCACTTCGTCAGTCTGCGTGAGGCAGTTCCTCACATCCTGGCCTTCGCGTCCGGCCCGCACGGGAATGCCGCAGCATGAGCGCGTCCGCCGGCACCGGATGTCGCTGGGTCGTGTCACCCGCGAGCAGGCGTTGCGGGCCAACCGTCAGGTGTACAGGATGCGCACGGCGAGCAGCGTCTGCCAGGTCCAGCCGATGGTCAGCGAGATGCGCTGGAGCAGTCCGCCGCGGTCGGCCCACCGTCGATGCTGGTCGAACGCGGCACTGGCCAGCGCCATCGTCGTCGCGAAGAGCACACCGCTGGCGATCGAGTAGACAGTCCACCCGGTCGAGTCGGACAGGGCGAATACGAAGCAGGCCACAGTAAGGGCGAGGAATCCGATGAGAGAGAACAGGTCATGCAGCGCCCCGGCGCGGGTGTGACGCTGGAGCTGATCGGGGGTGCCGGGAGGGTAACCGCTCACCGGGTCCGTCCGGAAGGCGCCTGCGCCCAGCAGGCCGACCGCCCATGCGCCGATCAGCAGGGCGCCCACCAGGGAAGGCCCGACACGCCACAGGCCTACGGCGAATGTCAGTGACAGCAAGCCCGCGAAGAGGAAGTTGGCGGTCTGCGCCCACCCGGTACGGCCGAGGGCGAGCGAGCTGACGGGGTGGCGGAACGGTCTGTAGCCCACCCGGCCGGCGCCTGCCAACAGGTACGCGACGGTGAAAAGTGGCCCAGCGGCCATCCCGCAGGTAAGCAGCACGTGATTCCCCATCCCGTCAACATAGGTTGACGAGATGGGGTGCGTCAACCCTAGTTGACAAAGGGTGGCGCAGCTCAAACACCCACGAGGCAGAGCCGCCCGGCCGAGGCCGGCGGGGCCTCGTCGCGGTGTGTCACAGCCGTTCCTAGCGCCAGGGGTCGAGGGCGTGCTTGCCGTGGGTCAGGCCCGCTTCGAGCTGCCGCAGCACCGCTGGGCCCTCGGCCAGGGGATGAACCCGGGGAGTGCCGGGCGGGTAGACGCCCTGGGCGATGAGGGCCTCGATCTCGACGAGCAACGACTCGTACAGGGACGGGGCCGCGGTCGCCAGCCTGCCGATGTGCAGGCCCTTGACCTGGACCTGGTGGGTGAAGACCAGGTCGTGCGTGCTCAGGCCGGCGTCGCCGGAAGCGGCGCCGAACACGACGACGCGTCCGGTGAAGGGTTTCGTGACCGACAGGCTGACCTCGAACGTGGCCTTACCCACTGACTCCAGGACCAGGTCGACGCCGCCCGTCAGGCGGGTGACCTCGGCGGCCAGGTCGGGGCGTCGGCTGTCCAGGACCTCGTCGGCGCCGAGTGCTTTGACCGTGTCGTGCTTGGCCGGTGACGCCGTGGCGATCACACGCGCCCCGTAGTGGCGGGCGAGACGGACCGCGGGCTGTCCGACGCCTCCGGCCGCGGCATGGACGAGCACCACCTCACCCGCCTTGATCTCGCCCAACGGCTTCAGTGCCGCGAGCGCGGTCGCCCAGTTCAGCACCAGGCCGAGGGCTTCGGCGTCGCTCCAACCAGAAGGCACGGGAAGCACGCCCACGGCCGGCATCGTCATGTACTGCGCGAAGGCGCCCGGGCCGGCTCCGACGACGTGGGTGCCGAGCCGGAGCGGACTTTCGACGTCCGGGCCGACACCCACGATCTCGCCCGCGGCTTCGAAGCCCGCCACGTAGGGCGCCTGCGGGCCTCCTCCGTAGGTGCCATGGGTCTGCATGACGTCTGCGAAGTTGACGCCGGCGGCGCCGACGCGGACCAGGTACTCGCCGGGTCCCGGGACGGGGCGGCGGTGTTCGGTCGTCAGCGTCAGATCCTTCGGTCCCCGGTGCGACCGCTGGACCAGCGCGCGTACCGTCTGCTCGGCGGTCTGCTCCTGCTCGTTGATCTCCATGCGCCGAACGTAGGAGTCTGACACTTGTGTCAAGGTCAAGCGACTCTCATGGAGCGGTGGTCCGGGCCTCCAGCAGGTAGGCGTCGAGTGCCGCCTGCTGATCGCTGAGGACGGCGATGCGTGCGGCGAGCCGATCGCGGTACCTCTGCACCTCGCCCAAGAACTCCTCGCACACCGCATCCGCGCCGCCATCGGGTCCGCCAGCGGGGCGGGACAGAACGTGCCTGACCAACCGCACGGGCAGCCCCGACTCCAGCAGGGAGCGGACGACGAACACCCGGTCGATCGTGGACGGGCAGTAGTCGCGGAACCCATTGCTGCGACGACCAGGGGAGATCAAGCCCTCGTCCTCGTAGTGCCGCAACGATCTCGCACTCACGCCGCTGACCCTGGAAGCTTCACCGATCTTCATACTGGAGGCAACGACGGGGCACACCACACTCTTCCAGCACTCAGCACCATGACAGAGCGAAGGGCCGTGGCCGAAAGATCAAGATGCTGCCCCCAGCAACGTCGCGACGGCTGCGCGAGCATGACGAGCCGGGGCCGGGTCGCCACTGATGCCGGCCGTCACGATGGCTCCTTCGGCGAGGAGGAAGACCGGTTCGGCCACCGGCACCCCGGTGGCGTGGACCCACTTCGCGATCTGGTCGTGGAATGCCCGCTTGTGTGACCGGACTTCGGCCAGCACCGCTTCGGACGAGGAGCCGAGTTCGCCGTGGGCGTTGACCCAGGCGCAGCCGCGGAAACCGGGCTGTGCGAACCACTCGGCAAGCCAGTCGAACACCGCGAGTACGCGCTCGCCGGAATCCGGGACCTGTTCCACGTGGGCGGCCAGGTCTCCTCTCCACCGTCGGTCGCGACGCCTGAGCATCGCCACGACGAGGTCCTCCTTCGCCGCGAAGAACCCGTAGATCCGCTTCAGCGGCAGACCGGACACCGCGCGCACCTCGTCCATGCCGACCGCCTGGATGCCTCGCTCGTAGAACAGCCTCTCCGCCGTGTCGAGCAGCGCCTCACGGTCCAGGCGGTTCTGTTCCTCGGTGATCGGGGCCGGCATCGGATCTCCTTGACGTTGAGAACGATCGTTCCCTACCTTAGTCCGCAGCGATGGAGAACGAACGTTCTCGACGTGAGGAGGCCGCAGTGCCGCAAGACCGCCCGCCCCATCCCCCGTTCACCCGGGAGACCGCCCTGCACAAGGTCCAGGCCGCCGAGGACGCGTGGAACACCCGCGATCCCCACAAGGTGGCACTGGCCTACACGGCGGACTCGACCTGGCGGAACCGGGACACCTTCATCAGCGGCCGCGAGGAGATCGTCGCCTTCCTGACACAGAAGTGGCAGCGCGAACTGGACTACGCGCTGCGCAAGAGCCTCTGGGCGTTCCACGACAACCGGATCGCCGTCCGCTTCCAGTACGAGTGGCACGACACGCAGGGCCAGTGGTGGCGCAGTTACGGCAACGAACTGTGGGAGTTCGACGAACGCGGCCTCATGCGGCGCCGCGAGGCGAGCATCAACGACATCGCCATCACCGAAACCGACAGACGCATTCACGGCCCCCGGCCCGTCGACGAATACGGGATCGACATCCCACTCCAGTAGCGCCCCACGAGTCGACGTTTCGTCGCCGGGCGGCACAGCAGGCTCAGTGCGAACCGGCGGGAAGAGTGAGCCGGGCGAGGTAGGCGTCGATGCCGGATACACGACCAGGCAGGGGTGCGCTCAGATCCCACCAGCGCATCGCCTCGATCTCGCGATCGGCCTCGAAAGCGCGGCGCCGCACGGCGCGGCCGGTGAACAGGGCACCGTATTCGGCGCGCCGCCGGGGCTCAGCAGGAATCCGGCATAGCCGACGAAGCACAAGGGGGCGTCGGGCATCTGCCCGCTCTCCTCGGCAAGTTCACGAACGGCAGCCTGGCGAGGGCTCTCCCCCGGCTCGAGCAGGCCACCAGGTAGTTCCCAGTGCCCCCGGAACCGGTCGTAGACCATGACGACCTCGTCGCGGTGCCACAAGGCAGGGACGACGGGCTGCGCCTGCCGACGGTCGGCCGGGGGGACCGGCCGGCCGTCGGATGAAGGCGTGGCCTGCGGGGAGATGAGCCGGAGGTGTGGGATGCGGCGGCATCCCACACCATCACTCAGCAGTCGGCGCGGAGGCTCCAGACGGGGTCCCAGTTGCCCAGGACGGGACCGTAGTTGGCCGGCGTCGTGTAGATCACCCAGTTGTCCTCGTTGAACATCTTCACCCTGCCGTTGTTGGGGAGGCGGTTGTTCCAGTAACCAGCCCCGTACCAGGGCACGCTCGCGGACATGCCGCAGCGCAGGACGATGGGGGGCGCGCCGTCGCCGGTCGCGCAGAACGCGCCGGACACGGAGCACGGCTGCGCGGCGGCACGGCTGGTGCCGGCGTTGCCGTCCGCGACGGCCCCCGTGGCGGTGGCGGTCAGCGCGGCGGTCGAGATGGCGAGGAGCGAGATCGCGATGCGAACCTTGCCCATGACAGGTTCCCTTCCGGTTGGTCCGGTTGCTGTGGTTCCACCATCAGCGAGCCGTCTTGGAGAAACCTTGGGGAAATATGCAACGACGCACCGACGCAGACCGCGTTGCCTTCGGGCAGACCCGTCCAGGGCCGCGTGGCGGGGGCGCCGGACTGGTTGCCGTAGAAGACGTCCAGGTCGTACGTGCCGGTGCTCGGGACGTCGACTCGTAGAAGGGTCTTCCCTCCCCGTCGCGCCACGAGGGGCGAATCCGGGACTGCCGCCGTCCGTCATGGAGTCGGACTGGGCTCAACCGAGACCACGATGGGCGGTCCACAACTCCCCGGCGCGGCCGGCGGCTTCGGCGACCAGGGCCACCAGTGCGGGTTTGTCGGGGACGGGGAATGAGACGTATGCGCCCCGACCGCCACCGACTGGCCTGCCATAGGCCTTTACGGCGAGGTGACCGTCCGGGAGAAGCCGGACGTTGAGTGTGGTCAGCATGAACTCTTCGCCTCGTCGAGTGTCCGTCCAGCGGAGCGCCTGCGGGATCGTGACATTGATCGCCAGAGCACTCACTTCCAGGTCGCTGCTCATGGACGGATGATCTCACGCGGGTCGCCGCAGGCGGCCGCCACCGTCCTCGCCCAGGCCTGCGGCCCGGCAGCGGTCCGGGTCGGCGGCCACACCCTTTGAACTGCGCACATGTGCCTCTGAGGTACTCGGCGGCGATCGTCCGCGGTGCGTCCGACATGGTGCCTCGCGCGTCGTGCCATCGAGTACGCATCCGGCACACGCCGCGTGCCTGAGCGATGAGTTTCCGCGGCGTATCCGGTCTGCCCTGGCATGACTCGAATCATCGCTGACATCTCGGTCTCTCTCGACGGCTTCGTCACCGGGCCCGACCCCAGCCCGGACAACGGTCTGGGCACCGGCGGCGAGGCCCTGCACACGTGGGCCTTCTCCGACGACCCCGACGACCGCCGAGTCCTGCGCGAGGGGACCGCCCGCTCGGGCGCCGTCGTCCTCGGCCGTCACCTCTTCGACGTTGTCGACGGGCCGAAAGGCTGGGACGACACGCGCGGCTACGGCGCCGGCGAGGTCGGCAGGCCCGCGTTCGTCGTCGTGACGAGCTCGCCGCCGGAGTCGGTGCGGACAACCGACCTCGACTGGACGTTCGTCACCACCGGTCTGCCCGACGCCGTCACCGCCGCGCGCGAGCGAGCCGAGGCGGCGTCGTCGGACAGCGGCAAGGACCTCGACGTCATCGTCATGGGCGGCGGCGCCACGGTCGGCTCGGCGCTCGACGCCGGGCTGGTCGACGCGCTGACCCTGCATCTCGCGCCGATCGTGCTCGGCGCCGGGACACCACTGTTCACCGGCGAAACGCCGCACACGCTGGTGCAGCGGAGCGTGCTGTCGACATCGACCGTGACGCATCTGACCTACGACATCTGCCGGTGATCCGATGACCACTGTCAAGGTCAATGAGATCGCCTTGGGCATCGAATCGTTCGGTGACGAGGACGCGCCACTCGTCCTGCTGGCGGGCGGGACGACGATGCTCTCCTGGCCCGACGCGCTGTGTGAGCGCCTCGCCGCCGGCGGGCGCCGTGTGGTGCGCTACGACCTGCGCGACAGCGGGGAGTCGACGACGACGGATCCGGAGGCGCCCGCCTACACCCTGCGCCACCTCGCCGCCGACGCGGCGGCCCTTGCTGACGCGCTCGGCGGGGGGCCTGCGCACCTCGCGGGGATCGGCGTCGGCGGGATGGTCGCCCAGGTGGCCGTGCTCGACCATCCGGGCGCGTTCTCGGCGCTCACCCTGGCCGGCACCCGCGCGGTCGCCCCTGGCCCGCCCGACGACGACCTCCCCGACCATGACCAGGCGACGATGAGCCGGCTGTTCGCGCGTCCGATGCCCGATTGGACCGACCGCCAGGCGGTTACGGAGTTCGCCGCCACCGGCGCGGAAATCCTCGGCGACGACCCCGTCGCCGCGCGCACGATCGCTGCACGCGTCTGGGACCGCACGCCCGGCACCGCACCCCCGGTCCAGATGGCCAACCAGATGGGCATGGTGTTTTCCCGGCTCGACTGCGAACCCCGCTGGCGTGAGCGCCTGCCCGAGATCGAGGTCCCCACGCTCGTCGTCCACGGCGGCCGCAACCGGTTCTTTCCCCTCGGCAACGGGGAGGCGATCGCGCACGAGATCCCCGGGGCACGGCTGCTCGTCCTCAAGGACGCCGCCACCGCGATCCCCGATGCGGCGGTCGGCGAGGTCACCGAGGCGATGCTCACGCTCGGACAAGCCGGGGCCTGCGAGGTCGCCCTCGCAAGCCCCGGATGGAGGAGGCCGTCGTCGGTTGGTTGTCGAGAGTCGACGCGGCCGGGCCGGGCATCTCAGCAGGGCAGCTGAGGACGGCAAGAACTCACTACAGGGAACTTCACGGCGTGCGCGACCTGGATACATGCACTACTACTGAGCAAAACGCGAGAACGGGAACATAGGAGGACCAACATGACAGATGCAGCTTTCGCCAAGCTTTTGTTTCTGGAGGCGAAAAGGATTCAGGACCCCGACGGCGCGGACGAGATCCTCGTCAGTAGAGGTGACGGCGGCACCTTCGAAAAGGTACGACTGCGGAAAGGGGACGTGTTCGAATTCGACGAGCGGTTCGTTCCGTTCGTCAACCAAGCGCCGATCGACATCGTTCTGCACGAAGTGAATGAGGCAACTGACCAGGTCAGCTTCATCGGAGGAGCCAAGATCATCCCCTCCGAGGTAGGCCTTGGAGAACGAACGCAGGCGATCGGCGCGCTGTCCTTGTCGCTGTACGAGTTGACGTACAAAGTCCTTTGACGAAGCGTCATCGGCAGGGCCACGCCCCCGCCACGACGGACAGAGGCCGTAGGCGACATTCACGAGTTCGGTCCGGGCGGCCGTCCAGGACCTCCCGGGCGAGGACGACCAGGGTCGCGTCAGGGCTCGACGCCCTCGCCCGACGGTCACGAGGTGGCCGACAGTGGTTTCCTCACCATTGGATCTCGATCCGGCCGGGGGCCCCCTTGGTGCCGGAGTCGCCCCACTCCCCCGTGTCGCCGATGCCCTCGGCACCGGAACCGCCCGCGCCGCCGGTGCCGGGGGCTCCCGCGTTGCCGGGCTGGCCGGGGCCCACCACGTACTGCTCCATGACCTCGGCGTAGGGACCCGTGGACCCGCCGGTGCCCTTGACGCCTCCGCCGCCTCCCGCGCCGCCTTCCCCACGGGAGCCGTTGTGGTCGTCGTACACGGCGCCCCCACCGCCACCGCCGCCGCCACCGCCACCGCCGCCGGTGATGCCGGGCCCGCCCCGGCCGCCGTTGCCGCCGACGCCTCCGGCGACGTCGTTGAGGTAGGCGCTTGCGCCCGATTCGCCTCCGGCCCCTCCGTCGCTGTCCCCGGTTCCTCCTTGTCCGCCGTCGTCTCCGGTTTCGCCGCCGGGCGCGTCGCCGCCTCCGGAACCTCCCGAGCCTCCGTCGCCACCCCACTGCTCGCTGGCGCCGCTTCCTCCGGTCGCCCGTGACCGGGCCCAGAGGACCTGCCCGGATCCGCCGCCCGCGCCCTCGTACTCCCCCGCGTCGCCGCCGTCACCGCCGCCGACGCCGTACCCGCCGTTGCCCGAGTCCCCGCCGTACCCGCCGTCACCGCCGCTGCCTCCGCCCCCGGCGACCAGCGAGGAGTCCTGAGGCGCGGGGGCCGTCACCGAGGTGGCGGTGTCGTGCGGGGTCCCGACGGTGAGGGTCAGGGTCTGGTTCTGGGTGACCCGCAGGGTGCCGTTGACGTACTCCCCGTATCCGCCGTCCCCACCGTCCCCACCGTCGGCGCGGTTGTCCATGTTGTGTCCGTGGTGCACCTTGTCGCCGCCCTTGCCGCCGTCGCCGCCGTCGCCGCCGGGTCCCCACAGCGCCGCCGTGATCTGCCGGACTCCCGTGGGCACGACCCAGAAGTGCTCGCCGGGCTCGCTGAACGTCTCGTCGCCGCTGGGGACGAGCCCGGCCCAGTTCCCGGCGACAGAGGCAGCAGACCCCGTGCTCATCGTGCTGGGGCCGCACTTGGCGTACTGGTCGTCGTGGAACAGGTAGCCGACGTCCAGCAGGGCCCCGGTGTCCGTGTCGAGCCTGGAGACGGCGTAGTCGACGTCCGGCCAGGTGAGTCCCCAGTCGCCGACGTACTGGACGGGGGGTTGCGAGGTCAGGCCCCGGCGCCACAGGCAGCATGCGTTCCCGGAGAAGAACCAGATGCGCTGACCGCCCGTGTCGGGGTCCTGCCACGGGAGCGCGGCGGTCACCGACGAGAAGGGGAGGTGGGTGAAGACCTGGGTGATGTCCCTGCTCTCCACGTCCGGCGTGGATCCGTCGACGGCGACGCGCAGGCACTGCCCGCCCTTGAACAGGTAGACCTCGTCGGCGCCGGCGAGCGAGCAGGCGGCGTCCAGGTCCTGGTTGAATTCACCGGCCAGGAGCTTTCCTCCGACGAGCCGCTCCAGACTCCCGCCGTCCTTCACCTCGCCGTCCCAGGGAGTGCGGTCGTCCGTGCTCCACTCGAAGCGGACGTACTGGTCTTCGTAGAGGAAATAGGTGCTGTTCGGGACCGTCGTCTGGCTCTGGTAGGGGTAGTGCCTGGGTACCGTGAACGCGGCGTCGAAGAGGTTCTGGGACATCGGGTGGCTCTCCTTTTCCGTCGGTGGTGTCAGGTCAGGCCGGGACTGGTGCCGAGGGGGTGCCAGGTGGCTCGGTACAGCGGGTCGCGGCCGAGCCCGTGCCCGGGGGCCGGGTCCTGGGCGAGGATGACCACGCTTCCCTGGCGGACCGGAACGAGGATCTTGGTCCCGTGGTCCGCAGGATCCCCCGGGGTGTCCGAGGTGATGAGGTACTGCTCGGGGTGGGTTTCGTCCGGGGACTGGACGGTGATGCCCAGGCCGGCGAGGGAGGAGTCCGGCGTCCCCCGCACCGTGCACAGCAGCAGCCCGTCCGTGTACGTGGAGTAGATGCCCTCGTCCAGGGAACGGGGAGCGGCCAGCAGGCGGGCGGTCCCGGCGACGGTGAGCCCTCCCGCGTCGACGTCGGGGGCGGCGACGCTGACGACGGTGGCCAGGGTGTAGGAGTCCTCGAGCCGCTGGTCGGACCCGTACAGGTCGGCGGTGAGGGTGAAGGGGGTGACGTGGGACAGGGTGAGGGTTTCCCCGGCGGAGTAGTTCGCCTTGCCGGTCACGTCCACCCGCTTGTCCTCGTAGGCGATCGTGAGGGTGGCGTACGGAGCGCTGCCCCGGGGGCCCGGGTGTGCGGGGAACTTCGCGTGCCATCCGAGGTGGAGTACGTCGCCGCGTCCGATCAGTGTGTCCCTGGGCGGTACCGGCCCGAAGTTCTCGAACACCGAGCCCGCGGTGTGTTTGGTGACGGTGAACGTGCGGATGCGGACCCGGGTGTCGCGGGGGGAGTTCCCCGGCGCGCTCTTCTCGGCGATGCGGCAGGTGACCTGCCCGGGCACCTGGTTGGTGTCCACCGCCACGGTGATCTGCATGCTCTTGGGGAACTTCCCGCTGCGGCCCCGGTCGTAGTGGACCCGGAACACGGAGGCCGGGACCGGTGGCGGGAACTCCCCCTGATAGGGCTGGGCACCCACCTGGTGCTGCCACGCCTGCCCGCCGCCGTTGGTCATGACGCCGTTGTCGGCGCCCTCGACGGTGGTCAGGCTGTCGGCCCCGTCACCCGGGTGCACGTCGATGTCGATGTACTCGACGTGGACGGCGTCGTCGGCGTTCCGTCGGGTGACGTCGATGACGAGTGTGACGCCGCTGTCCACGACGGGCACGGTCGGCTTGGTGGACCAGCTGTAATCGAGCAGGGTGTCGTCGTCGGCCCCCGTCATGGTCCCTGGCACCCTTCCGGAGGGTCGGTCTGGAGGGCGCCCGCGCCGATCGGGTACCACCTGAGCGTGGCCCGTCCCCCGTCGGGGCTCTCGACGTAGATGCTGCTGCAGGCCGCGACGGGGAGGGTGAGGTTCACGTTGTCGGTCTCGTCCCGGGAGCCGGAGGTGAGGGTGTAGGTCCGCGCCGCTTCCCCCGGGGGCGTCACCACGAGGGTGAGGGTGAGCGCGTCGAGTGCGGTGGTCAGCCGGAAGGACGCGAAGAGGAACCCGTCGGTCGGCGCGTAGGACTCGGCGGACGGGTCGACGGGACCGGGGGCCGTCAGGACGCGGGCCCGGCCGTTGACGCGGAGGTCCCCGGCGTCGATGTCGCCGTGCTGCACCACGACGGCGGTGCTCTCGATCTTCAGGCGTACGTTCTCCCCCTCGGTCCAGTCGGCCTGGAGGGTGAAGGGGACGAGGAACGCGGTGGGCGGCGCGTCCGCGGGGGTCGTGTAGCGGAAGTGGGCCCAG
>NZ_BQUN01000099.1:94753-113852 GCF_026008495.1 Streptomyces sp. A012304 | reverse complement strand
TTCGCCTACGACGACGAGGAGACCTGCATCGCGGAGGTCCGCTACCTCCTCTCCCTCCTCCCGCGCAACAACCGCGAGCTGCCGCCGTCCGCCCCCGCGACGGACCCGGCCGACCGCCGGTGCGAGCGGCTGCTCGAACTGGTGCCGGTGGACGGCAGCAGGCCGTACGACATGGCCGCCGTGATCGAGGAGATCGTCGACGACGGCGAGTACCTGGAGGTCCACGAGCGCTGGGCCCGCAACATCATCTGCGCCCTGGCCCGGCTCGACGGCCAGGTCGTCGGCATCATCGCCAACCAGCCGCAGACCCTCGCCGGCGTCCTGGACATCGAGGCCAGCGAGAAGGCTGCACGGTTCGTCCAGATGTGCGACGCCTTCAACATTCCCCTCGTCACCCTGGTCGACGTCCCCGGGTTCCTGCCGGGCGTAGGGCAGGAGCACGGCGGCATCATCCGGCACGGCGCGAAGCTCCTCTACGCCTACTGCGACGCCACCGTGCCCCGGATCCAGGTGATCCTGCGCAAGGCGTACGGCGGCGCGTACATCGTCATGGACTCCCGTTCCATCGGCGCCGACCTCTCCTTCGCCTGGCCGGCCAACGAGATCGCCGTGATGGGCGCCGAGGGCGCCGCCAACGTCGTCTTCCGCCGCCGGATCGCCGAGGCCGAGGACCCGGAGGCGATGCGCACCCAGCTGGTCAAGGAGTACAAGGCCGAGCTGATGCACCCCTACTACGCCGCCGAGCGGGGCCTGGTCGACGACGTCATCGACCCGGCCGACACCCGCTCCACGCTGATCGGGGCGCTGGCCGTGCTCCGCGCCAAGCACGCCCCGATGCCCGTCCGCAAGCACGGCAACCCCCCGGCGTGAAGGAGGCCACCATGTCCACGTCACCGTTCGGCGGGCCGCTCGGCCCCACCCTGTTCAGGGTCGTCCGGGGCACCCCGTCCGCGGAGGAACTGGCCGTCGTCGCCGCCCTTCTGACCGTCCTGGCGGCCGGCGCCGAGGAGCACCCGTCGGGGCGCGCACCCGCGCCGCGCGGCGCCCGCTGGACGAGACCGCAGCCGTTGCCACCGGCCTCCTGGATGGCGGACGAAACTCCCGCTGGCAGCTAACTGCCAGTGTCGTTGCGGGGCCCCTACCGCCCTGTTAATCAGTGCAAAAGCGGCAAGAACGGGCCACAAAGGGAGGCAGGTCGTGCTTCAGGTCGTGTTCCGGATCCTGGGGCCGCTGGAGATCATTGCCGGCGGGCAGCCGGTCGTACTCACCGGAGCCCGCCGCCGCACCATCATGTCCATGCTGTTGCTGGCGCCGGACCGGGTCGTCTCGGTCGAGACGCTCGCCGACGCCGTCTGGCAGGGCAACCCGCCCTCGACCGCCCGCAACCAGATCGCCATCTGCGTCTCCTCCCTGCGCAAGGCCCTCAAGGAGGCGGCCGGCGTCGAGGACGTGGTCGTCACCAGCCACCCCGGCTACATGCTGTTCACCGGCGAACACCGCATCGACGCCCTGGAGTTCGAGGAGTGTGTCGCGGCCGGCCGGGCCGCCGCCCGCAGCGGCCGCGGCGAGGAGGCCTGCGCGCGCTTCGAGGAGGCCCTCGCCATGTGGCGCGGCCCCGCCCTGGAGGGCGTCTCGGCCGAGCGGGTGGAGGCCGAGGCCGCCCGGCTGACCGGCATGCGGCTGGACGTCTACGAGGAGTACATGGGGCTGCGCCTCGAACTCGGGCAGCACCGCGAGGTGATCGGCGAACTGGTCCCCTTCGTCCGCGAACACCCGCTGCGCGAGCAGGCCAAGGCCCACCTCATGCTGGCCCAGTACCGCTCCGGGCGACGCGCGGAGGCGCTGGAGACGTACCGGGAGGGCCGGCGGATCCTCGCCGACGAGCTGGGCATCGAACCCGGGCCCGGCCTCCAGGAGATGCACGAGGAGATCCTCAACGACTCCCCGCGCCTCAGCCTCCCCGTCGAGTCGGCGGCCCCGGTGCTGACCACCGCCGTCCCCGCCCATCTGCCGTCCGACGTCGCCTCGTTCACCGGGCGCCATCCCGAACTGGCCGGCCTGGACCGGCTGCTGGACCACCTCGACGGTCCCGCGCTGCCGGTCGGCTCCATCACCGGCATCGGCGGCGTGGGCAAGACCGCGCTCGCCGTCCACTGGGCGCACCAGGTCGCCGGCCGTTTCCCGGACGGCCAGCTCTTCGCCGACATGCGCGGCTACGACGAGGAGGCCCCCCGCCGCCCCAGCGAGGTGCTCGACCGCTTCCTGCGCGCCCTCGGCGTGCCCGGCCCGGAGGTCCCCGCCGACCTCAACGAACGCGGCGCGCTCTTCCGCAGCCTCCTCGACGGCCGTCGGCTGCTGATCGTGCTGGACAACGCCCGCTCGTTCCAGCAGATCCACCCGCTGCTGCCCGGCAGCGGGCGGTGCTGCGTCCTGGTCACCAGCCGCGACCCGATGGGCGGCGCCCTCGCCGGCGACTACGCCTTCGTCCCCCTGCACCTGGACGCGCTGGGCCAGGACGAGTCGATCGCGCTGCTCTCCCGGGTCGCCGGGGACGGCCGGCTGACCGCCGATCCGATCGCCGCCGCCCGGCTCAGCGCCCTGTGTGACCGGCTGCCGCTCGCGCTGCGCATCGCCGCCGCCCGCCTGACCGCCAAACCGCACTGGTCGGTACGGACCCTGGTGGCCCGCCTGGAGGACCAGCACCGCAGGCTCGACGAACTCAGCCCTCCCGACCAGCGGGGCGTACGGGCCGGTCTGCGGCTGAGCTACCGCGACCTGCCGACCACCGCCGCGCGGATGTTCCGCATGCTCGGCTTCGTCAACGTGCCCGACTTCGCGTCCTGGGCCGGGGCCGCGCTGCTCGACATCGACCCGTTCGACGCCGAGGACCTCATCGAGGAACTCGTCGACGCGCAGCTGCTGGTGCCGTCCTCCTCGGCCACCGGCCATGTCCGCTACCGCTTCCAGGGCCTGCCCCGGCTGTTCGCCCGGGAACTGTCCCTGGCCGAGGACCCGGAGGACGAGCGGCGGGCCGCACTGCGCCGGGTGGCGGGCGCCTGGCTCGCCCTGGCCGGCGCCGCCCACCGCCGTGTCTACGGCGGGGACTTCACGATCGTCCACGGCCCGGCGCCGCTGCACGAGCTGCCGGAGCACCTCGCGGACAGCCTGCTGGAAGACCCCATGGAGTGGTTCGAGAGCGAACGCGGCTCGATCACCGGCCTGGTGGACCAGCTGGCCCGCGAGGAGGAGGCCGCCTACGCCTGGGACCTGACCGTCACCAGCGTCACCCTTTTCCAGAACCGCGACTACCTGGAGGACTGGCGGTACTGCGCCGAACGCGCGCTGTCCGCCGCCCGCGCCGCCGGTGACCGGCTCGGTGAGGCCGTCATGCTGCACTCGCTGGGCACGCTGGAGATCGTCGGCTGGGCCTACGACGCGGCGGCCGGCCACCTGGAGCGGGCGCTCGGCCTGTTCGAGGAGACCGGGCAGGACCGGGGCCGTGCGCTGGTCCTGCGCAACCTGGCCCTGTGCGAACGGCACGGCGGTGACCTGACCGCGGCCCGGGACCTCGGGCACCGCTCCCTGGAACTGTTCCGCCGGGCGGGCGACCGCTACGCCGAGGCACATGTGCTCGGCCTGCTGGCCCAGATCGAGCTGGAGCGCGGCCAGCCGCAGGCGAGCCTGGTGCTGTCCTCGGAGGCGGTGGCGAGGAGCCGCGGTCTCGGGACGGCGCGCGGTGAGGCGCAGAGCACGGTCCGGCTCGCGGAGGTGCTGACCCACCAGGGCGACGGCGAACGGGCCGAGGAGGCGTGCCGGCGCGCGCTGGAGCTGGTGCGCGGCAGCGGCGACCGGCGCGGTGAGACCCACGCGCTGCGCACGCTGGGCGAGGCGTTGTGGCGCCAGGACCGGATCGAGGAGGCCGAGGAGGTACTGGAGCAGGCGCTGACGACGGCCGCCGAGGTACCGGACCGCTATCTGGAGGCCCGCGCCGGGGCCGTGCTGGGCTGTCTGCGGGCGCTGCGCGGCGAGTCGGACGGCGCGATCGACTGCCTGAAGGTCGCCGCGGACCTCTTCACCGAGGTCGGCGCCCCGTCCTGGCGGGACCGTACGACCCGGCTGCTGGACCTGCTCTCCCGGCCGGGGCCGATCGACGGCGAGGAGTTGTTCGGGCTGGTGCAGCCATGAGGGGCGGCGGGATCAGGTCCAGGGGTCGTCGCCCTGCGGGGTCACCGTCGTCCAGGGGTCGTCACCCCGCGGGGCCACGATCGTCCAGGGGTCGTCGCCCTGCGGGGCCACTCTCGTCCACGGGTCGTCGCCGGCGATCACGTGCGTGGGCGCCGCGGCCGGGGACTGCGCCTGGGCGGCACCCGTGGCGGCCACCGCGACCCACAGGGCCACGCCCGTCGTCGCGACGATCCTGGCCGAGGTGATGACGAAGCGCTTCATGGTGTCCTCCTGGGGCTCGCTGTGCGGGTGGGCCGCGGACCGGGGAACCGCGGTACGTCAACGACCGTACGGAGGGGGCTTTCTCCGGCGGTTTCGTATCGCTTTCGCGGCCACGAAATCGCGGCGATGCCGGTGCCAAAGAGCCGCTCCGTAGCGTTCCGCGCAGTCGGCCCGGTGACCGCACCGGGCCACGCGCCGCGAGGAGGGCGACATGGACTTCCGGGTCCTCGGCTTCGTGTCGGCCGAGCACGAAGGCCGGCCGATCGCACTCGACGGCGGCAAGCAGCGCACCGTGCTGGCCGCCCTGCTGCTGGCCGGGGGCAAGGTCATCCCGGACGAGCGGCTCACCGCCCTGCTGTGGGACTGGGACCCGCCGGCCACCAGCACCAAGCAGCTGTACACCTACGTGTCCCGGCTGCGCACCCGCCTCGGCCCCGCCGTCGTCCTGGAACGCAGCGGCCAGGGCTACCGCATGGACATCGGTGACGCCTGCTTCGACTGGGCGTCCTTCCGCGACCTCACCGAGGCCGGCGGCGCCGACCTTCGGGCCGGCCGGCACGCCGACGCCGAGCGCCGGTTCGCGGCCGCCCTCGCGCTGTGGAACGGCCCCGTGCTGACCGGCGTCACCGAGCGGTTCGCGGAGGCCGAGGGCCCCCGGCTGGAGGAGGCCCGGCTCACCGCCGTGGAGCACCGGGCCGAGGCCGCGCTCGCCCTGGGCCACCACACCGAGACGGTCCCCGGCCTCACCCGGCACGTGGCCCAGCACCCGCTGCGCGAGCGGCTGCGCGGCCAGCTGATGACCGCGCTGTACCGGTGCGGCCGGCAGGCCGACGCCCTCGCCGTCTACGAGGAGGGCCGGCGCCTGCTCGCCGAGGACCTCGGCGTCGACCCGGGCCGGGACCTGCGCGCCCTGCACCAGCAGATCCTCACCGCCACCCTGCCCGAGCCCGCCGCGCCCGTCCGCGCGCACCTCACCCTCACCGCCGGGGCGGGCCCCGCCGACTCCTGCCGCCCCGAGGCCCCGGGGCGGGTCGACCGGCCGTCCTCCGCGTCCGGCCCGTCGCGTCCCGGGCCCGTTCCCGCCCAGGTGCCGGCCCCGCCGGGCGACTTCACCGGGCGGCGCGAGGAGGTCGCCCAGGTGCTGGAGGCCGTGCTCGGGGGGCGGGACGTGGTGATCACCGGGGCGCCGGGCAGCGGCAAGTCGGCCCTCGCGCGGTACGCCGCCGAACGCTGCCGTGACGCCTTCCCGGACGGCCGGCTCCACGCCGACCTGCGCTCGGCCGGTGCCGCCCGCGGCCCCGGTGAGGTCCTCGGCTGGTTCCTGCGCGCCCTCGGGGCCGCCCCCGACGAGCTGCCCGTGAGCCTCGACGAACGGGTCCAGCTCTACCGGACCCTGTCGGCCGGCCGCCGGATGCTGGTCGTCCTCGACGGCGCGGAGGACGACGCCCAGGTGCGGCCGCTGCTGCCCGGCGGGGGCGGCAGCCGCACCGTCGTCACCGGCGTCCGCGCCCCGCTGGCCTCGCTGGAGGGCACCCTCCAGGTGCGGCTCGGAGCGCTGGAGCCGGGCGACGCGGTGCGCCTGCTCGCCGCCGTCGCCGGTCCGGCCCGGATCACCGCGCAGCCCGAGGCGGCCGTGCGCGTCGCCGAGCTGTGCGACCGCAACCCGCTCGCCCTGCGGATCGCGGCCGCCCGGCTCGCGGCCCGCCCCCAGTGGTCCGCCGCCCGGCTGGCCGCCCGCCTGGAGCCGGAGGAGCGCCGGCTCGCCGAGCTGAGGCTCGGCAGCCTCGACGTGACCGAGGGCCTGCGTGCCGTCCTCGACGCCCTGCCCGCGTCCCTCGCCGAGGCGTTCGCCGCGCTCGGCGCGGCCGGTGCGGCGCCGCTGACCCCGGACGTCGCCGCCGTGCTCCTGGGCACCGGAACGGACGACGCCGAGGACGTCCTCGACCAGCTGGCCGACGCCCGCCTGCTGGAGGCCACGGCCACCTACGCCGACGGCCGGCCCGCCTACCGGCTCCCGCCGCTGGTCCGCCTCTTCGCCCGCCAACAGGGACCCATGGCCCTCGCCGCCGCCTGACCTCATCCACCGCACCTCCCTTCCGCACCCACGGCCGCACGGCCTCACCGGTCCGACGGCCTCACGGCTTCCCAGGCCTCACTGATCTCACTGGTCTCCGGCCGGCTCCCGGCCCGTGTTCCACCCCCGCGCCCGTGTCCAGGTCGACCGTTTCGACCTGGACACGGGCGCGTCGCCGTGCCGTGGTGCGCGCGCCGTGCCGCCCCGGTCGGGGGCGGCGTCGCGCGGGGTGGGCGCCGATGGTGGTCGGCCGGGTGCCGGGCGCCGGCCCGGTGGGCCCCGGTGGCGACGGCGGCCGCCGGGGCCTGCCGGAACGGACTCAGCCGCAGCCGCCCGCGTGGCCCTCGTCGAAGGTGTACACGTCGGACAGGACGTCCAGATCACGCCCCTGGGCCATGAGCTCACTGATCGCGTTGACGTATTCCGCGAGCAGTCGGGCGGACGGCGAGGGAAGGTCGAGCGACGACGCCCGGTCGCTTCCCATCTCGATTTCCGCGAGCTGCTCGATCTCCTGCAGCACCTGAAGCGGATGCTGAACCCTGGAAGGGGATTCCTGGTCCTCGTGCATGGCTCCTCCTCTGTCGTTCGACCGGCCCCTTCTGGGTCCTGAGCAACAGATTCGGAGCAGTTGGAATACGAATTGCCGCGGTTTTCTCCGGCCTCCCGTACAGGGCGGCGCAAGCCGCGCTATATATTCCGTACAGACCGCGCGGAGAACGTCTCCCCGTGGAGAGCAGCATCGAAGGCATCGTCGTGGTGGGCGGTTCGGTGGCCGGCTGGGCCGCCGCCGTCCGGCTGGCGCTCGCGCTGGGCGGCACGGTCGCCGTGCGGGTCGTGCAGTCGCCGTACGACGTCCCGGACGGAGCCGAGACGGCGCAGGTCACAGCCGTTTCACCGGAGGCACAGCGGGCGCTGCCCGACGCCCTCGGCGTGCCCGAGGAGATATGGGTCAGCCACTGCCGGGCTGCCTTCCGGGTGGCCGTGCGGCATGTGAACTGGCGGACCGAAGGCCCGGCCCGGGCGGCGGCACGCACCCTCGCGAACGGAGCGCCGGACCACTTCTACCGCCCGTACGCGCGCATGCCGGAATGCGAGGAATTCCCGCTCCTCGATCACTGGCTCGACCGCCGGCATCGCGGCGAGACCGTGGTGCCCTTCGATTACGCCTGTTTTCGTGAACCGCCGTTGCTGGACGCCGGAAAATCACCGCGCTGGCTGGACGGCCGTACGGCCCTGACGCACGGCTGGAATGTCGACACCCGGCTGTTCGCCGATTTCCTGCGGAACATCGCCGTACGCCGTCTCGGTGTGCGGCTGGTCCGGGGAATTCCGGCCGGCGTACGGCGGGACGGCGACGGAATGGTCACCGCGCTGCACATCCGGGACGGCCGGGAGGTCGCCGGGGATTTCTTCCTGGACTGCACCGGGGAACGCCGGCTGCTGCTGGCGGGAGAACTCGGCGAACCGTTCGACGAGGTCCCCGGCGGACCGCTGTGCGACAGCGCCGTCACCGTGTCCGTCTCCCATCGCGGCCCCGGCGGCCACAGCGTCCACGGCGGCCCCGGCGACGCCGACCGGGTGGAGCCGTACGCCACCGTCACCGCCCTCCCGGACGGCTGGGCGTGGACGACGCCGCTGCACGACGGCCACGGGGCCGGCGTCGCCTACGCCGGCGAGCTGACCGACGCCGACACCGCGGCCCGCACCCTGTGCTCCCTGCTCGGGCTGCGCGCCGACCGGGTCGAGCCGCGCGGTGTCCGCCACCGCCCCGGCCGCCTGCGGCGCGCGTGGGTGAAGAACTGCCTGGCGGTGGGCACGGCCGCGTGCGCCGTGGAACCGCTCGCCGGGGACGCCCTGGACGCCGTCCTGGACACCGTCGACCGGTTCCTGCGCGACCTGCCCGCGCGGTCGGCCCGGGAGGCGCCCGCCGCCCGCTTCAACCGGGCCGTCGCCGCCCGCGACGCCCGCGAACTCGACCTGGCCCGGCTGCACTTCGCGGCGGCACCGCGCGCAGACACCCCGTTCTGGCGGGCCCAGTGCGAACTGCCGCTGTCACCCGCCCTCGACGAGTGCCTCGCCGCCTTCCGGGCGGGACTGTCCGCGGCGCCCGGCGAGGACGCGCAGCGCGCGCTGCTCGCGGCCCTGCTCACCGGCCGCCCGGCCCCCCGCGCCGCGCTCGCGCACCGCCCGGCGGCCGCCGGCGCGACGGCCGAGCTGTTCGCCAGGGTCGGCCGGCAGCAGCGGATCCTGCTGGAGACCCTGCCCGCCGCCCGCGACGGGCTGCGCCGGCTGCACCGGCGGGCGGCCCTGCCCGTCGCGCGGGCGCGGGCCGTGCCGGCCGCGCGGTTGCATGAAGCTGCCACACCCCTCTGACCACCGCCGATTTCGCCCTAGGGTGTGCCGCGACCTATCCAGGGAGCGGTATTCATGGCATTACTGGCCGAAGGTGTCTTCAGCGACCTGTCCGTCACCCTCCTCGTCGCCCTGACCGCCACGGTCCTCCTCGCCGCCCTCGCCGCGGGCGTCTCCACCACGTCACGCCGACTCCTCGGGGTCAGCGTCGGCCCGCTGCGCGCCCTCGTCGCCGGCCTGGTGGGCGTGGCGAGTCTGTTCGTGTACGGGCAGTTGCTCAAGCACCGCGAGGACGACCTGGAGGCCCTGTCCACCATCCAGATCCCGCTCGCGCTGTTCGCGACCATGGTCACCCTGGTGGCCCTGGAGGTCTTCGTCCCCTACGGCAGCTGGGCCCGGCCCCTCCAGGTGGCGCGCGGACTCGCCGACCGGGTGCGCCGCGCCCGTCGCTACGGGCAGATCAGCCGGATCTTCGTCCGCAACGGACTGGGCTGGGTGCTGCGCGGGCGGGCCGGCTGGGAGCGGGCGATGCGGCCCGGCCCGTTCGGGGAGCAGTCCGCCCGCTCGGCGCGCCGGGCCCTGGAGGAGTGCGGCGGAGCGTTCATCAAGCTCGGCCAGGTGCTCTCCACCCGGCGCGATCTGCTGCCACCGCACTTCATCGACGAACTGAGCCGGCTCCAGAGCGACGTACCGCCGGCGCCCTGGCCCGAGGTCGAGGCCGTGCTGCGCAAGGAGCTGGGCCGGCCGGTCGCCGAGGTGTTCGAGAGCATCGAGCACACGCCGCTGGCCGCCGCCTCCATCGCGCAGGTGCACCGGGCGCGGCTGCGCGGCGGGCCCACGGTCGTGGTGAAGATCCAGCGGCCCGGCATCCGCGAGGTGGTCGAGCGGGACCTGGACATCGTCCTCGCGGTCAGCCGCAGCCTGCGCAGCCGTATCCGCGCCGCCCAGGCGTTCGGCCTGCGCGAACTCAGCGACGGGTTCGCCGAGTCCGTGCGCGAGGAGCTGGACTTCCGTATCGAGGCGCGCAACGCGGGCGCCGTCGCCAAGGCCACCGGAGGCCGCGAGGACGACGCCCGGGTGCGCATCCCGCACGTCTACTACGAGTACACCTCCGCCCGGATCCTGGTGCAGGAGTGGATGGAGGGGGTCACCTTCGACCGGGCGGGCCCCGTCGCCGACGCCGCCGGCCACGACCGGGAGGCGCTGGCCCGTACGGCGTTCCGCTCGATGCTCCACCAGATCCTGCGGGTGGGCGTCTTCCACGCCGACCCGCACCCGGGCAACATGCTGCTGCTGGACGACGGGCGGATCGGGCTGATCGACTTCGGTTCGGTGGGCCGTATCGACCCCTCCGGCCAGCTCGCCATCCGGGAGTTGCTGGTCGCCGTCGACCGCGGGGACCCGGCCGGACTGCACGACGCGCTGCTCGCCCTGCTCGGCACCCGGGCCACCGTGCACGAGGAGCCGCTGCCCGGGCCGCTGCTGGAGCGGGAGCTGGCCCGTTTCATGGCCCGGCACCTGGGTGTGGACGCCCAGCCCGACACGGAGATGTTCACCGCCCTGTTCCGGATGCTGGCGAGGTTCGGGCTGGCGGTGCCGCCCGAGGTCGCGGCGGTGTTCCGGGCGCTCGCCACCATCGAGGGCACCCTCACCCGGCTCGCCCCGTCCTTCGACCTCCTCCAGGAGGCCCGCGCGTTCGCCGTGGGCATGCTCACCGACCGGCTGTGGCCCGGCGCGTCCGGGGCGTACGGCGGCGGAGGCGGAGCCCCGGGCTCGGCGACGGTGTCGTCCCTGCTGCACGGCGCCGCCCAGGAGCTGCTGCACGTCCTGCCCATGCTGCGCAGACTGCCGCGGCGGGCGGAACGCATCAGCGCCTCGCTGGAGGAGGGCCGGCTCGGGGTCCGGGTCCGGGTGCTCGCCGACGAGCGGGAGCGGCGGTTCGTCTCCGGTCTGGTCCACCAGGTGACGGTCAGTCTGATGGCCGCCTGCACCGGGCTGATGGGCGTGATGCTGGTCGTCTTCGGCACCGGCAAGGGGCCGCGGGTGACTCCGCAGCTGGAGCTGTACCCGCTGATCGGCTACCACGTGCTCGCGGTGAGCGCGATCCTCATCCTGCGGGCCCTGTACACCGCGATGCGCCGCCCGGAGTGAGCGCGGCGACGGAGAGGAGGACGGTACGCGCAGCGCCGTGGTCTCCATGTCCATCGCACGCGCGGACAGCCCGCAGCACGCACGGGAGCGGGAGAACGCCGCGAGCGCGCTGGTCGACCACGCGTTGTGCCCGGCCGAGCGGACCGGTCACGGTGACCGTCCACGGACTTCCGTCAGGCCGGCCGCCCGCACGGCCGGCCGGCCGCCGGCCGTGTGTCAGGCGCGCGGCCCGGCGGTCCGGCGAGGTGTCACGGGCGCAGGAGGACCGGCAGCGCCTTCAGCGGGCGTACGACCACGTTCTGCGCGTACTCCAGGCGGGACGGGTCGACGGCGAGGCGGGTGGACGGGAAGCGCTCGAAGAGACGGCGGGCGGCGATCTCGGTGATCACCTTGGCCAGGTGGGCGCCCGAGCAGTAGTGGATGCCGTGGCCGAAGGACAGATGGGCCGGCTTGGGGCGCTCCAGGTCCAGTTCGTCGGGGCGGTCCGGGAACTGCCCGGTGTCCCGGTTGGTGGACATCACGCAGATCACGACGACCTCGCCGGCCGGGATGGTCACCCCGCCCAGCTCCACCGGCTCGGTGGTGACCCGCTGGAGGGCGTTGCTGATGGGTCCGACGTAACGGATCAGCTCGTCCATCGATTTGGTCCAGCGACCGGGCTCCGTCATCAGCCGCTCCCGCTCGGCGGGATGCGTCAGCAGCGCCGCGAGCACCCCGCCGACCAGGCTGGCGGTGGTGTCGTTGCCGCCGGTCATCAGGGCGAAGCCGGTGGAGAGGATCTCGGTGCTGGTCAGCCGGCGCTCATCGTCGGCGTGGATCAGCGCGGACAGCAGGTCCTCGCCCGGCTCCCGCTCCTTACGGGCGATCAGCTCGGCCATGTAGGCGGACAGCTCCCGGATGTTGCGGTCCAGGGCGCCGGAGCCGTCGGTGGGGGAGTAGGTGCGCAGCGCGGCCGACCAGCGCAGGAAGTCCGGCCAGCTGTCGGCGGGCACACCCATCAGCTCCGCGATGGTGATCACCGGCAGCGGGTCGGCGTAGCCCTCGATCAGGTCGGCCTCGGCGCCGGTGGGCAGCGCGTCGAGCAGCGTGTCGGCGATCACCTCCACCCGGGGGCGCAGCGCCTCCGCCCGGCGCGGGGTGAACGCGAAGCTGATCGCCCGGCGCAGCGGGGTGTGGCGCGGCGGCTCCAGGTTCGCCAGGTGGTTGGCCTCCTCAGGCGGCGGGGTCATCGCACGCCCGGTGCGCTCCGACATCAGGCGGTAGTGGACATGGATGTCCCGGCTGAGGCGGGGATCGGCGAGCGCGGCCTTCGCGTCCTCGTAGCGGGTCACCACGAAGGCCCGTCCGCCGTCGGGGAAGGCGAGTTCTCGCACCGGGCTCTCGCGCCGCACGTGTTCGAGCACCGGATAGGGATTCTGGGTGAACTCGTTCGTCAGCATCCAGTACTTGGAAAGAGTCCGCGTGGCTGTCATGTCCGACCTCCGTACCGCCGCGCCGGGAGTGCCCGTTCGTCTCGGCACGCTAGGCGCGCTGTGCCGTTCGGCGCAGTGCTGCATTCAAGAGTTCTATCTGCGCTCGGAACCGGGGCCGGGGAGGGAGGAGCATCTATGCCGTTCGGTAGATGTGGCCCCGGTGGCCTTCTCCGTAAGTTCCTTCCATCAGCCGGACACGGTGCACAGTGCCCGGTCATGAACCGTCCGATTCAACCCGTGTGGGGAGTGTGAGTCATGACCGCGACCATTTCGGCTTCGACGAAGCGTCAGGTCGCCGCCCGAGCTGTCGGTGTGACGAAGCTGTACGGCGAAGGAGAGGCGCAAGTCGCGGCACTGCGTGGTGTGGACGTCGAATTCACGGCCGGTGAATTCACCGCGATCATGGGGCCGTCGGGCTCCGGCAAGTCGACCCTCATGCACACGCTGGCCGGCCTGGACACCCTCACCGAGGGCGAGGTCTACATCGGTGACGCCCGGGTGAGCGACATGTCGGACAAGGAACTCACCCTGCTGCGCCGCAACCAAATCGGCTTCATCTTCCAGCAGTTCAACCTGCTGCCGACGCTGACGGCCGAGGAGAACATCCTGCTGCCGCTGGCGATCGCGGGCCGCAAGCCGTCCAAGGACTGGTTCGACCGGGTTGTGGACACCGTCGGCCTCGCCCAGCGTCTCGGCCACCGGCCCACCGAACTCTCCGGCGGCCAGCAGCAGCGCGTGGCCTGCGCCCGCGCCCTGGTCTCCCAGCCGGAGGTCATCTTCGCCGACGAGCCGACCGGCAACCTCGACTCCGCCTCCGGCACCGAGGTGCTGGAGTTCCTGCGCGACTCGGTCCGCACCCTCGGCCAGACCATCGTCATGGTCACGCACGACCCGCGGGCCGCCTCCTACGCCGACCGCGTCGTCTTCCTCGCCGACGGCCGGATCGTGAACGAACTGCGCGAGCCGACCGCCGACGCCGTCCTGGACATGATGCGCACCCTCGACTCCCGGACGCGGGTGGCGTGATGCTGACGGCAACCCTCAAGAGCCTGCTCTCCCGCAAGCTGCGGCTGGTCCTGTCCGGCCTCGCGATCGTCCTCGCCGTGATGTTCGTGTCCGGCGCGATGGTCATCAAGGACACCCTGAACCGCTCCATCGACGCCCAGTTCAGCGGCGCGTACGAGGACATCGACCTGTACGTCGAGCACAAGCCCCGGGTGAAGGCCCAGGCCGCCGACGACCCGGCGGCGGTGCCCCCGGTGGACACGGCGCTGGTCGACAAGGTGGCCCGGGTGGACGGCGTCGACCGGGCGAGCGGCCTGGTCCTCGCCGAGGGCGCCCGCGCCATCGGCAAGGACGGCAAGGTCGTCCCCGGCACCGGCGGCCCCCGCTACGGCGGCAGCTGGCGCGGCGAGAACGACCTGATCACCCTGCGCTCCGGCCACGCGCCGCGCGCCGACGGCGAGATCGCCGTCAACGCCGGACTCGCCGAGAAGGCGGGCCTGAAGGTCGGCGACCGGATCGGTGTGCTGACCAACGAGCCGCGGCAGGACTTCACCGTGGCCGGTGTCTTCGGCTACTCCGGCGACCGGGACTCCATCGGCGGCGAGCAGACCGTGGTGTTCAACGAGCCGGTCGCCCAGCGGCTCATGCTCGGCAAGGTGGGCGACTTCTCCGGGGTCCGCGTCGATCTCGCGTCCGGTGCCTCCGCCGCCGGCGTGGCCGCCGCGCTCGGCAAGGACCTCGGCGCCGACTACGAGGTGCTGACCGGCCGTCAGCTCGCCGAGAAGGCCTCCGACAAGTCCCGCGGCATCCTCGACATGATGAGCACGATGCTGCTCGGCTTCGCCGCCGTCGCGGTCCTCGTCGGTGTCTTCCTGATCGTCAACACCTTCTCCATCATCGTCGCTCAGCGCATGCGGGAACTGGCCCTGCTGCGCGCCCTGGGCGCCAGCCGCAAGCAGATGATCGGCTCCGTGCTGCTGGAGTCGTTCGTCGTCGGCCTGGTCTCCTCGACGCTGGGCCTCGCGGCCGGTATCGGCATCGGGGCGCTCGGCTCCGACCTGCTGGCCGGGTCCACCGACGGCCTGAAGGTCACCTCGCTCGGCGTCCCCGCGAGCGCCGTCGTCACCGCGTTCGCGGTGGGCATCCTCACCACGATGCTGGCCGCCCTCTTCCCGGCGATGCGGGCCTCCAAGGTCGCGCCCATCTCCGTGATCCGGGCCGCTGCGGGACCGGAGGGACGGCACCGCAAGCAGACCTGGACCGGGGCGATCCTGCTCGGCCTCGGCACGCTGCTGCTCGTCGCCGGCTCGGTCGGCTCCGACGGGGTCAACCTGATCCTGCTCGGCATCCTGCCCGCCTTCATCGGCGTCGCCCTGCTCACCCCGCTGATCAGCCGGCCCGCCGTCCAGGTGCTCGGCGCGCTGTTCGCCCGCTCGCTGCCCGGCCGCCTGGGCCGCGGCAACTCGGCCCGCAACCCCCGCCGTACCGCCATCACCGCCTCCGCCATGATGATCGGCGTGGCCCTGGTCACCGCCATCAGCACGGTCGCCGCCTCCTCCGAGGACAGCGTCACCCGCGACATCCGCCGCGACCTCAAGGCCGACCTGGTCGCCATGGGCGAAGCCGGCTCGGCCGACTCCGCGGCCATCGACCCGGCCGCGCTGGACCGGATCGCCCAGGTGCCAGGCGTGAGCCAGGTGGCGGCCGTGACGATGGACACCGCCACCGTCGGCACGGACCACCAGGCCGTGGCCGCCTGGCGGGACTGGGGCGCGGCCCGCCAGGTGCTCGGCCTCAAGGCCGCCGACGGGTCCATCGACGCCCTGGCCGCCGGGTCCGTACTGATGAACAAGAGCACCGCCGACAGCCGCGGCCTGAAGGCCGGCGACACCGTCCGCGTCCAGCTCCAGCGCGGTGAGGCCCGTACCTACCGGCTCGCCGGGATCTACGCGAACTCCACGCTCGTCACCGGCATGGTCGTGCCCTGGGCCGACGCCGAGAGCGGCTTCCGCGCCAAGCAGCCTTCCCAGGCGTTCTTCCAGCTGGCCGGCGGGGCCGACCAGTCCCAGGTGCGCTCCAGCGTCGAGAACCTCCTCAAGGACAGCCCCGAGGTGACGGTGCAGACCCGCGAGGACGTCATCGAGGAGTTCAGCGGCGGGTTCGCCATGATGCTCGCCGTCGTCCAGGCACTGCTCGGCGTGGCGATGCTCATCGCGATCCTCGGCATCGTCAACACCCTGGCCCTGTCCATCCTGGAGCGGACCCGGGAGATGGGCGCGCTGCGCGCGATCGGGCTCAGCCGCGGCCAGACGGTCCGCATGATCATGACCGAATCGGTGGTGATCTCGCTCTTCGGCGCGGTCCTCGGCATCGCGGTCGGCGGAGTGCTCGGCCTCGCCGTCGCCCACGCCATGGAGGACCAGGGAGTCACCCGGCTCTCCCTGCCGTGGGGCCAGATGGTCGCCTACCTGATCGGGGCCGGCGTCGTCGGAGTCATCGCCTCGATCGCCCCGGCCCGGCGCGGAGCCCGGCTCAACGTCCTCAAGGCGATCAGTCACGGCTGACCCGGACGGCCCGCCCGCGGCGACGACGAGCCCGGGGCCCACCGCAACGCGGTGGGCCCCGGGCTCGCTGCCGTGCGCCGGCGCCGCGAAAGCTCCGCCCGGTGCGACCCTTGCAGCTTCCTGCACCTTCCATTGCCCCGTTATTTCCCGTCGGTTGACATGGAAGTGCATGGTCGCATCAGACAGACAGGGGGAGTGATGCACGAGCGTGAATTCCGTGCTTTTGTGTCCGTGGCCGAGATCGGACGCATGGATCAAGCCGCAAGGGTGCTCGGATATTCACAACCCGCCATCAGTTATCAGATCAAGTGCCTCGAACAGGTGCTGGGGATCAAACTCTTCACACGCGATTCGACAGGCGCGAGACTCACCCGGGAGGGCCGCATGATATTGCCCTCCGCACGGGCCGTGCTCGCCCTGATCGACAGCATGAAGGACGTCTGCGCACCCACCTGACCCGGCCGGCCCCGGCATCGGGTGGCCGGGGCCGGCCGGAGCGCGCCGCTACTCCACGAGCCCGTTGCCCCAGACCCAGGCGGCGATGCCCACCCGGTTGCGGGCGTCCAGCTTGCGCTGGATGTTGGCGATGTGCGTCTTGGCCGTACCCGCCGAGATGAACAGCTGCGCACCGATCTCCGCGTTGGTCAGCCCCTTGGCGACCAGCCGCGCGATCTCCGTCTCCCGCTCCGTCAGCGCCTCCCGCGGCTGCGCCGCCCGGGGCCGGCCCGCGCTCTGCGCGTGCTGGAGCAGGCTCACCGTCAGCGAAGGGCTGATCAGGGTGTCGCCGGCCATCGCCGCCCGGACCGCCTCCACCAGCAGGGCGGGCCCCGACCGCTTCAGCAGGAACCCGCACGCGCCGTTGTGCAGCGCGGTGTGGACGTACTCGTCCAGCCCGAACGTCGTCACGACCACCACCCGCACCGGGTCCACGGCCTCCGGCCCGGCGAGCCGCCGGGTCACCTCCAGTCCGTCCATGCGGGGCATCCGGATGTCGGCGAGCACCACGTCCGGCTTCAGCCGCTCGGCCAGTTCCACCGCCTGCCGTCCGTCCTCGGCCTCTCCGACGACCTCCATGTCCGGTTGGGAATCCAGGATCAGGCGGAACCCGATGCGCACCGACTCCTGGTCGTCGGCGAGAAGTATGCGAATGGTCACGGGCAGCACCGTAGTTGCACGGGCCACCGGTCAGCCACCGGACCGTATTCAAAGATTCACTGTGGGCTTCGGTACGGATCCGGCCACTGACAGCATCGGGACGGCCCTACCCCCCCAAGCGCCGCCATGCGCTGCCTTCCCCCTGTCTCTTTTTTCACGCTTTCCCCTTTTGGAGTGGTGATCGGGCATGGCTCACACCAAGAGACTCGGATGGACCGCCGCGACCGCCGCGACGGCACTGTCCTTCACCCTGCTGGGAGCGATCCACCCGGCGACCACCGAGGCCGCCGGGCGGGGCGACGCGAGCCGGGTGCCGCTCCTGGCCGCCGCGCCCGGCTCGCCCAACCGGCCCGTCTGGCCCGAGGGAGACTTCCGCGGCACGGCCACCCGGCCCGGCGGCAGCTCCGCCGCGGCGGCGGCGCCCGCCGACGCCACGACCGTCACCGGCACCCGTCCGTGGCTGTCCGCGCAGCGCCAGACAGGCGCCGCCTACGAGTTCGTCCTCGGCACCGGTGACGGCCCGCGCACCGGGCAGGTGACCTCCTCCGGCTGGATCACGTCGCCGCGTTGGCAGGTTCCTGCCGGACTGCTGAAGGACGGCGGCCACTACCGGTGGACGGTGCGCACCAGGGACACCGCCGGCCGCGTCGGTCCGGACGCGAAGGCCCGCTCCTTCACGGTGAGCCAGCTGCTGGGCGCCCAGGAGGCGGGCGGCCCGGTCCCCACCGACACCCTCGGCCCCGTCACCGTCAACCTGGCCACCGGCAACGTCACCACGTCCGTCGGCACCGCCCAGGTGTCCACCGGCTCGGGCGTCCTCGGCGCGACCTTCAGCTACGACGCGCAGGCCGCGAGCACCGTCGGCGGGCTGACCGGCTCCTACTACGCCGGTGACGCCGAGGCGGCCATCGGCGACGGGGACGAGCCGGCCGCGGTGCGCACCGACGCCCGGGTCGACTTCCGCTGGGGCGCCGCCGCCCCCTACCCGGACGCCTCCGCCGACGCCGCGTTCCGGGTGCGCTGGAGCGGACGGCTGTCGGTACCGGCCGACGGCACCTACCGCCTCGGCGGCACCTACGACGGCGGACTGCGCGTCCTGGTCGACGGCCGCCCCGTCCTCGACGACTGGAAGGGCACCCGGGCCGGCGACGGCCGACCCGCGTACGGCAGGGGCGTACGGCTGAAGGCCGGGAGCAGCCACCGGATCACCGTCGAGTACCGCCGTCCGGGCAAGGGCGGGCAGGTCGCGCTGTGGGCCACCGCAGGTGGGCGCGCCGCCCCCGTCCCCGCCTCCTGGCTGCAACCCTCCGCCGCCGTACTCCCCCCGGGCTGGCAGGTCACCCCGGCCGCGACCGGCCCGGCGACGACGCAGGCGGGCGCGATGGGCGCCGCGGGGGCGAGGGGCGCTGCTGGCGCCGCAGGAGTGACCGGCGCGACCGGTGTGACTGGTACGACCGGTGTGGCCGGCGCTACCGGCGCGACCGTGACGGGCGCGGCGACAGACCGGACGGCCGGGCAGCCGGCCACCGGGTCGGCAGCGGCGGCGGGCCGGGCGGTCGGGCAGGCGCCCGGCGAACGTGCCCGCGCAGCCGCCGCCGACGCCGAGAACGCCCCCGCCGGGGCCGGCGCCACACCCGAGGGGCAGGCCGCCGGGATCGACGCCGCCGAGGACGAGGGCCTGGTCTTCCGCTACGCGGGCGACGAGGCGTGCGAGGACCGCGCCGCGCCGGCGGGCTATGTGTGCGCCGTCCGGGTGCCGGGCGCCGGCACCACGCAGCTGCACTACCGCGACGGCAAGCTGGTCCGCGTCGTCAACCCCGGCGCCGAGACGACCGACTTCGGCTACTCGGCCGACCACCGGCTCACCACCGTCCGCCCGC
>NZ_BQUN01000099.1:65581-94718 GCF_026008495.1 Streptomyces sp. A012304 | reverse complement strand
CCCCCCGGCCCCCCCCCGCCCCCCCGCCGCTGGTCATGGACTGGCTCGCGGCCGCCGGCGGACGTGACACCGACGCCGCCCGCTACCGGGTCGACTACCACGCAGACACCGACACCGTCGTCCGCGTCACCGGCCCCGACCCGGCCGGCACCGACCCGGACTCGGTGCGCCGCCCGGTGCGGACCTACGCCGTCGCACCGGGACGGAACGAGGTCCGCGTCGCCGGGCTCGCCACCCCGCAGGGGTGGGCCCGCAAGGTCACCTTCGACGCCGCCGGCCGCCTCGACACCGACACCGACGCCACCCGCCGCACCACCCGGTACACATGGACCGAGGACGGCCGGCCGCAGACGCTGACCGACCCGGCCGGGCGGCTGACCACCACCGTCCACGACGCGTCCGGCATGCCGGTCGGCTCCTACGGCCCCGGCCCCCGCGCCTGCTTCGGACCCGACCTGCGCCCGCTCAGCCCCGCCCCCGCCGGCTGCGCGCGGATCCCCGCCCGGACCACCGAGCTGGGCCCGGCCGGTCTCACCACGGTCCGCGCCGACTCCGACGGCGTGCCCCGGCTGGTCACCCAGACCCGCCTCAACGAACTCGGGCTGCCCGCCGCCCTGGTCACCGACCCCGACGGCCTCGCCCTGACCACCGCCTACGCCTACGACGAGTCCTTCCGCCCGGTCACCGAGACCAGCCCGGCCGGCACCCGCAAGACGTTCGCCTACTACGGGCCCGACGAGAGCGCCGACAACCCCTGCACCGAGGCCGACGACCCGGCGCCGCAGCGCGGCATGCTCAAGTCCATCGCGCTGCCGGCGGGCGCCGACGGCTCCGCCCGGGTCGAGAAGTACGTCTTCGGCGCGCGCGGCCTGCCCGTCGCGGTGAACTTCGGCGGATCCGACTGGACCTGCGTCCACTACGACGACCGCGGCCGGATCACCCGGATGTCCATGCCCGGCAACGCCAACCTGCCGGCCTGGAGCGTCGCCTACGACAGCGTCTTCGGCGGCGACCCGCTGACCCTGCGGGCGACCCAGCACGACCACACCATGACCAGCACCGTCGACCTGCTGGGCCGCACGGTGAGCTACACCGACGGCCAGGGCACCCGCACCCGCACCGGCTACGACCGGGCCGGCCGTGCCGTCCTGGAGACGGTGACCCCGCCCGGCGCGGGCGCCACGCCGCAGGTCAGGCAGACCCGCTACGACGCGGCCGGCCGTGTCCTCGCCGTCGTCCTCGACGGCAGGCAGCTCGCCACCGCCGGACACGACGCCGCGGGCGCGCTGAAGGACGTGCGGTACGCCAACGGCACCCGGCTCGGCGTGGAGCGCGACCCGGCCGGACGGATCACCGCCAAGAACTGGACCCTCGCCGACGGCACCGCCCTGCCCACCCGGGTGACCCGCTCGCAGTCCGGCACCGTCGTCGACGAGTCCGTGGCCGGCGGCGACGCCCGCCCGGGCGGCCCCGACTTCCAGTACGACACCGCGGGGCGGCTGGTGCGCGCCTGGATCACCGGACACGAGTACGTCCGCGACTTCACCTCACCGGCGGCGGGCGACTGCCCGACCGGCAGCCGCGCCCGGTCCGGCGCGAACGGCAACGTCGTCCGGCTCACCGACCGCACCGCCGACGGCACCACGGTCACCGGCTACTGCTACGACGACGCCGACCGGCTCCTGGCCACCACCGGGGACCACGCCGTCACCGGCCCCGCCTACGCCCTCAACGGCCACCTCACCGGCTACACGGCCGACGGCACCCGGCTGACCCAGCGTCAGGACGCCGCGGAGCGCTACCTCGGCGCCCGCGTCACCGGCGCCGACGCCGCGGACGTCACGTACACCAAGGACATCGCCGACCATGTGATGGCCCGCACCGCCGCCACCGGGGCGGGCACCCAGCGCCTGCGCTACGGCCACACCGACATCGGCGAGACCGCCCTGGACCTGGTGCTCGACGACGACCGCCGACTGCTGAACCGGGTGATCGGCCTGCCCGGCGGCGTGGTGCTGACCCTCGACTCCGGCCGGGACGGCGCGACGCCCACCACCTGGAGCCACTCCACGGTCCGCGGCGACGTCTTCCTCCTCACCGGCGACGACGGCCGCCGGCGCGGCGACCTGTACCGGTACGGCCTGTACGGCGAGCCGCTGACCGCGGACGGCACCGTCGACCCGCGGCACCTGCCGGACAACCTGCCCGGCGACTTCGACTACGGATGGCTCGGCCGCCACCAGGTGGGCACCGAGCACGCCGGGTCGCTCTACAACGTGGTGCTCGACACCCGGGTGTTCAACCCCGCCTTCGGACGGTTCTCCGCCCCGGTCGCCTCGGGCCCCTTCCTCAACCCCTACGAGTACGCGGCCGGTGACCCGGTCAACCACACGAGCATCAACGGCTACAGCCTGGACGTGGAGAAGGAATGATGACGACGCCTTTCACCGACGCCGACACCGAGCTGGTCGAGCACCACGGCACCCGCCTGGTGCGGGTGACCCCCCGACACGGCGGCGACCACCGCGCGTGGTTCACCGCCAACACCCAGGCGCTGCGCGCGGCCATGTACGAGCACGCCGCGGTCATGGTGAAGGGGAGCGGCCTCGCCGAGCAGGGCGAACTCGCCGAGATCGCCGAGGAGATCGGCGGCCGGACCCTGGAGTACAACGAGCGCTCCACCCCGCGCAGCCGCGTCACCGGCAAGGTATACACCTCCACCGAGTACCCGCAGGACCAGACCATCCCGCAGCACAACGAGAGCGCCTACTCGGAGAACTGGCCGCACAACGTGTTCTTCTTCTGCGCGCGCGCCGCGCAGACCGGCGGCGAGACCCCGGTCGCCGACAGCGAGGCCGTCCTCGGCGCCCTCCCCGCCGACCTGGTGCGCCGGTTCGAGGAGAAGGGCGTGCTCTACACCCGCACCTACCGCACCGGCATGGGCCTGTCCTGGCAGGAGGGCTTCCAGACCGACGACAAGGGCCACGTCGAGGCGTACTGCGCCGAGCACGGCATCGAGAGCGAGTGGGACGGCGACGTGCTGCGCACCCGCACCCGTCGGCCCGCGGTGATCGCGCACCCCGTCACCGGCAGGAAGGTCTGGTTCAACCAGGCGCACCTGTTCCACGTCCACGCCCTGCCGGAGGCGGTGCGCGAGGGCCTGCTGGAGATCTGCGGCGAGGACGGGCTGCCGCGCAACGCCTACTACGGCGACGGCACGCCCATCACCGCCGACGAGATCGAGACCGTTCTCGGTGTGTACGACGAGCGGACCTGGGCCGAGCCGTGGCGGACCGGCGACGTGCTGATGATCGACAACCTCCTCACCTCGCACGGCCGCCGCCCCTTCACCGGCGAGCGTTCGGTCCTGGTGGCCATGACCCAGCGGACGGCGGACGCGGCATGACCACCGTCGCCGACACCCCCACCGACGTCGATCTCGCCGGCGTCGACCTCACCGACCCGCGGACCTTCCTCGACCGGCAGGACGAACTCGTCGACATCTGGCGGCGGTTCAGGACGCACAGCCCGGTCCACTGGCATCCGGTGCGGGATCGGGCGGTCCCCGGTTTCTGGGTGCTGTCCCGCTACCGCGACGTCATGGAGGTCTACCGGGACAACAAGCGGTTCACCTCCGAGCGGGGCAACGTCCTCGCCACCCTCCTGGAGGGCGGCGACTCGGCGGCCGGACGGATGCTCGCCGTCACCGACGGCCCGCGCCACCGGGAACTGCGCAACGTCCTGCTCAAGGCGTTCGCGCCGCGCGCCCTGCAGCCGGTCGTCGACGGGGTGCGCCGGCGCGCCGACCGGCTGGTGCGCGAGGCGGTGGCGCGCGGCACCTGCGACTTCGCGCAGGACGTCGCCGAGCACATCCCGATGGCGACCATCGCGGACCTGCTCGGCGTGCCCGCGGCCGACCGGGACTACCTGCTCTCCCTCACCAAGCAGGCCCTCAGCTCCGAGGAGGAGGAACAGGGGGAGGAGGAGGCGCTGGTCGCCCGCAACGAACTCCTGCTGTACTTCTCGGACCTGGCCGACGAACGCCGCCAGGCGCCCCGCGACGACGTGGTGAGCGTGCTCGCCGCGGCCACCATCGACGGCGAGCCGCTCACCGAGCAGGAGATCGTCTTCAACTGCTACAGCGTCATCATCGGCGGCGACGAGACCAGCAGGCTCTCCATGATCTGCGCGATGCACGAGCTGATCACGCATCCGGGGGAGTGGCGCCGGCTGAAGGCGGGCGAGGTCTCCGTGGACAGCGCGGTCGAGGAGGTGCTGCGCTGGGTCACCCCGGCCATGCACTTCGGCCGCCGGGCCCTGACCGACGTGGAGATCGCCGACCGCACCATCCGCGCCGGGGACGTCGTCACGCTGTGGAACAGCTCCGCCAACTACGACGAGGAGATCTTCGACCGGCCCGAGATCTTCGACCTGGGCCGCACCCCCAACAAGCACGTGTCGTTCGGCTACGGACCGCACTTCTGCCTCGGCGCCTACCTGGGCCGCGCGGAGATCCACGCCATGCTCACCGCGCTGCGCACCCATGTCGCCGAGGCCGGACTCGCCGCACCGGGCCGTCCCATCCACTCCAACTTCCTGCACGGCTACAGCAGCCTGCCCGTCACCCTGCGCCCGGAACGGTAACCTCCCCACCGGCTTCGAGCCTGCCGAGTGCCCCGCTTTCTCCGAGCGGGGCACTCGTGTTTTCGCCGCCTCCGTCTCTTCCGCCGCGGGTGGCCGAAACCCCGCGTGTACAGCGCGATGAGCATTCTTCGATATGGCGCCGTCGGCGCTTCGAAGTTTTTCATGAGTCGCCTGAGCGGCCGAATTTGCTTCGTAGGGTGGGCCGGGTCGCCGCCACTGCCGCCCCGGTCGGCGAGCGATTTTCCACGGGTCTCGACGCATCTACTCAATCGGAGTGAATGGCAATGGCCGACCGGAATGGACTTCAATTGCCGCTGACGGCCGCCCAGTACGGAATGTGGCTGGCGCAACAGGTTGATCCGGAAAACCCGATGTACAGCATCGCCGAGTGCGTGGAGATATCGGGCGGAGTCGACCCGGCCCTCTTCGAGGCCGCGCTGCGCCGGACCGTCGACGAGGCCGAGGCGCTGCGCGTACGGTTCGACGCGGGCCCCGACGGCCCCGTGCAGAGCGTCGTGGCCGACCTCGACTGGCAGCTGCACACCGTCGACGTCAGCGCCGCCGCCGACCCGGACGCCGCCGCCGAGCGGTGGATGCTGGAGCGCGTCAAGGCGCCGGTGGACCTGGCCACCGGGCCGCTGTTCACCTTCGGCCTGGTCAAGCTCGCCGACGACCGCCACAGCTGGTTCAGCCGGGTCCACCACGTCCTCGTCGACGGCTACAGCTGGTCCCTGATCGTCTCCCGGGTGGCCGCCGTCTACTCGGCGCTGGCGGCCGGCCAGGAGCCCGCCCCCGCCGGCTTCGGCACCCTGGGCGAACTGGTCGACCTCGACACCGACTACCGCGGCTCGGAGCAGTTCACGGCCGACGCCGCCTACTGGAGCGAGCGCCTCGCCGGCGTCGCCGCTCCGGCCGGACTGGCCGGACGGCCCACCCGGGTGCCGACCGATCACGTCCGCCAGGCCGGCCGGGTTCCCGCCGACAGCGCCGAGGCGCTGCGCGACCTGGCCCGCGAGACGCGCGTCAGCTGGCCGGCCGTGGTGGTCGCCGGCCTCGCCGCCTACCTCAACCGGCTCACCGGCGCCGACGACATCGTGCTCGGCCTCGCCGCCGCCGCCCGCCCCGTGCCGGCCGCCCGCCGGATCCCCGGCATGGTCTCCAACGCCCTCCCGCTGCGCCTGCGGGTGCGCCCCGGCGCCACCGTCGCGGACTTCCTGCGCTCGGTCAGCGACGGCATCCACCAGGCGCTGCGCCACCAGCGTTACCGCTACGAGGACATCCACCGCGACCTCGGCCGGGTCGGCGACCGCGCACGCCTGTGGGGCCCCGAGATCAACCTCGTCATGTACGGCGAGCAGCTGGCCTTCGCCGGCCGGCCGGCCACCGTACGGGGGTTCTCCATCGGCCCCGAGGAGGACCTGTCGCTGGTCGTGGACAACCGCACGCCCGACGCCGGCTTCCTCATCGACTTCCACGCCAACGCCGACCTCTACACCGACACGGCGGTGGCCGGCCACCGCGAGGCGCTCACCGCGTTCCTCGCCGCCCTGGCCACGACCGCCCCCGACGCCCCGCTGGACTCCGTCGCCCTGACCGCGCCGGCCGGCTGGACCCCGCCGCGCCAGGACGACACCGCCGACGAGCAGCCCGCCGGGACGGCCGCCTACCGCGCGCCCGGCACCGCGCGCGAGGAGGCGCTGTGCGGCCTGGTGGCCGAGGTGCTGAAGGTTTCCCGGGTGGGCGTCGACGACAACTTCTTCACCCTCGGCGGCCACTCCCTCACCGCGATCCGCCTGCTCAGCCGGATCCGGGAGACCTTCGGCGCGGAACTCTCCATCCGTACCGTCTTCGAGACCCCCACCGTCGCCGGCCTCGCCGCCCGCCTCGACGGCGCCGACGACGGCCGCCGCGCCCTCGGGCCCGCCGCCCACCGCCCCGCCGAACTGCCGCTCTCCCTCACCCAGCAGCGGCTGTGGCTGGTCAACCGGCTCCAGGGGCCGAGCGGCGCCTACAACATGGGCCTCGCGCTGAAGCTCACCGGCCGCCTCGACAAGGCCGCCCTCGGCGCGGCCCTCGCCGACGTCCTGGCCCGGCACGAGAGCCTGCGCACCGTCTTCCCGGAGACCGACGGACGGCCGCGGCAGCACATCCTCACCCCCGAGGAGGCCGCCGCCCGCGCGACGCTCGTCGAACGCGCCGCCGACCCCGCCACCGTCGACGCGACCGTCGCCGGGGTGGTCGCCGAGGGCTTCGACCTGACCACGCAGCTCGCCGTGCGGCCCCGTCTGCTGGTGCTCGGCCCCGAGGAACACGTCCTGCTCGTCGTGCTGCACCACATCGTCGCCGACGGCCTCTCGCTGGCCCCCCTCGCCCGCGACCTCGGCCACGCCTACACCGCCCGCAGCACGGGCCGGCCCCCGGTCTTCGCGCCGCTGCCGGTGCAGTACGCCGACTACACGCTGTGGCAGCAGTCGGTGCTCGGCGACGACACCGACCCCGACAGCCCACTGGGCCGTCAGCTCGCCCACTGGACGAAGACCCTGGCCGGGCTGCCCGAGGAACTCGACCTGCCGGTCGACCGGCCGCGGCCGAGCGAGCTGAGCCAGCGCGGCGACATCGTCCGCTTCGAGATCGGCGCCGATCTGCACCAGCGGCTGATCGACCTGGGCCGCGCGCACCGGGCCAGCCTCTTCATGGTGTTGCAGAGCGCGGTCGCCGTCCTGCTCGGCAAACTCGGCGCGGGCGAGGACATTCCGCTCGGCAGCGCCGTGGCCGGACGCGGCGACGCCCGCCTCGACGAACTCGTCGGCTGCTTCGTGAACACCGTGGTGTTCCGCAACGACCTCTCCGGCAACCCCACCGTCGACGACCTCGTCGACCGCGCCCGCGAGATGGCGCTGTCCGCGCAGGCCCACCAGGACCTGCCCTTCGAGCGGCTCGTCGAGGCGCTCAACCCGGAGCGCTCGCTCGCCCGCAACCCGCTGTTCCAGGTGATGATGGACGTCCAGACGCCGGCCGAGTCCACGCTCGAACTGCCGGGCCTGGTCACCGCGCCGCAGCAGGTCGACCCCGGCGTCACCAAGATCGACCTGCTGTTCGGGCTCGACGAGCGCTCCGCGGGCCACGAGGCCGCCGCCGGCATCGCCGGCCGTCTGGAGTACAGCACCGACCTGTTCGACCGGGCCACCATCGAGGCGATGAGCGCCCGGCTGCTGCGGGTGCTGGAGGCCTTCACCGCCGATCCCGGGCAGCGCGTCGGTGACATCGACGTCCTGACCGCCCCCGAACGGCAGCGGGTCCTCCAGGAGTTCGGCCAGGCCGACACCGTCGCCCCCGAGGCGCTGCTGCCCGAGCTGTTCCAGCGGCAGGCCGCCCGCACCCCGGACGCGGACGCGCTGCGCGACGGCGACCGGGTCCTCACCTACGCGGAGCTGAACGCGCGCGCCAACCGGCTGGCGCACACCCTCATCGGGGCCGGCGCCGGCCCCGAGCGGCGGGTGGCGGTGCTGCTGCCGCGCTCGGCCGAGCTGGTGATCGCGCTGCTCGCCGTCACCAAGTCCGGTGCCGCCTACGTCCCCGTCGACCCGGAGTACCCGGCCGAGCGCATCGCCTACATGCTGGACGACGCCGCGCCCGCGCTGGTCCTCGCCGACGCCCGCACCCGGGACGCCGTACCGCGCGGTGTGCCGGTGCTCGACGCCGCGGCCGAGCACCCGGCCCCGGACACCGACCCCGGCGACACCGACCGCCGCGCCCCGCTGACCGCCGCGCACCCCGCGTACGTCATCTACACCTCCGGCTCCACCGGCCGGCCCAAGGGCGTGGTGGTCGAGCACCGCTCGGTCGCCGTCTACCTCCAGTACGCCCGCGAGCGCTACCCGTCGGTGGCCGGCGGCACCCTGCTGCACTCGCCGGTCTCCTTCGACCTGACCGTCACCTCGCTGTACGCGCCGCTGATCTGCGGCGGCACGGTCCGCGTCACCGCGCTCGACGGCCCGGCGACGGGCGCCCCGCGCCCCGCCTTCCTCAAGGCCACCCCCGCCCACCTGGCCCTGCTCGGCGTGCTCTCCGAGGAGTTCGCGCCCACCCGGGAACTCGTCGTCGGCGGCGAGATGCTGATCGGGGAGGCCGTCGCGGAACTGCGCCGGCACCGGCCCGGCATCACGGTGATCAACGAATACGGCCCCACCGAGGCCACCGTCGGCTGCGTGGAGTTCCGGCTGGGCCCCGACGATCCGGTGCCCGGCGGCCCCGTCCCGATCGGCCGCCCCATGTGGAACTCCACGATCCGAGTGCTGGACGCGGCGCTGCGGCCGGTGCCGCCCGGAGTGGCCGGCGAGATCTACATCGGCGGCGGCCAGCTCGCCCGCGGTTACCTGGACCGGCCGGCGCTCACCGCCGAGCGGTTCGTCGCCGACCCGCACGGACCGGCCGGCAGCCGCGTGTACCGCACCGGCGACGTGGGCCGCTGGCGCGCCGACGGACAGCTGGAGTACCTCGGCCGGATCGACGACCAGGTCAAGCTGAACGGCTTCCGCATCGAACTCGGCGAGGTGGAGGCGGTGCTCGCCCGCCACCCGAAGGTGGCCCGCGCCGCCGCCGCGGTCCGCGAGGACGTCCCCGGCCACCGGCAGCTCGTCGGCTACGTCGTCCCCGGCGCCGGCGAGCGGCCCACCCCCGAGGAGGTCCTCGCGCACACCGCCGGGCCACTGCCCGCGTACATGGTGCCGGCCGCCGTCGTCGTCGTGGACACCCTGCCGCTCACCCCGAACGGCAAGCTGGACCGCAAGGCGCTGCCCGCCCCCGAGTTCACCGCGGCGGACGCCGGCGAGGGCCCCGGGGAGCAGCCGCGCACTGCGCTGGAGGAGACCCTCGCCGCCCTCTTCGCCGAGGTCCTCGGCCGCGACACCGTCGGCCTGCACGAGAGCTTCTTCGAGCTCGGCGGCGACAGCATCGTCTCCATCCAGCTGGTGGCCCGCGCCCGGCGCCGCGGCATCGCGCTCAACCCGAAGGACGTCTTCGAACTGAAGACGGTCGCCGCCCTGGCCGCCCGCACCGACCTCGTCGAGGAACCCGCGGCCCCCGACGACTCCGCCGCCGGCACCGGCCCGCTGACCCCGACACCGATCATGCGCTGGCTGCGCGAGCGGGGCGGCCCGGTCGACGCCTTCCACCAGTCGCTGCTGCTCCAGGTCCCGCCGGAGCTGGGCGAGGGCCCGCTCACCGAGGCCCTCCAGGCGCTGCTCGACCGGCACGACGCGCTGCGCACCCGCCTGGACCGCACCGGCGCCGACGGCACGTGGACGTACGACATCCCCGCCCCCGGCAGCGTCCGCGCTGCCGGCCTGGTGCACCGCGTCGACATCGGCGGGCAGCACGGCGAGGAACTGCGCGCCACCCTGGAACGGGAGGCCCGCGCCGCCTGGCACCGGCTCGACCCGGCGGCCGGCGCGATGGTGCGGCTGGTGTGGTTCGACGCCGGCCCGCACACCCCCGGACGGCTGCTGTTCGCCGCCCACCACCTCGTCGTCGACGGGGTCTCCTGGGGGGTCCTGCTGCCTGACCTGCGCAGCGCCTGGGAGGCGGCCACCGTCGGCAAGGAACCCGAACTCGCCCCGGTGGGAACGCCGTTGCGGCGCTGGGCGGAACTGCTCGTGGAGCGGACCGCCGCCCGCGCCGGCGAGGAGGAGCTGTGGACGCGGATGCTCGAGGGGCCCGCCCCCGCTCTCACCGACCGGCCGCTGGATCCGGCCCGGGACACCGCCGTGGCCGCCCGGCACCTCACCCAGGCGCTGCCCGCCGACGCCACCGCCGCACTGCTGCACCAGGCGCCCACCGCCCTGAACGCGGGCGTGCACGAGGTGCTGATCACCGCCCTCGCCGTGGCGATCGACCACTGGCGGCGCCGCCGGCAGCGCACGGGCGGCGAGGGGGTCCTGCTGGACGTGGAGGACCACGGCCGCCGGCAGATCGCCGACGGCGTCGACCTGTCCCGCACGGTCGGCTGGTTCACCGCCATCCGCCCCGCCCGGCTCGACCTGGACGTCGAGGACTGGGACGGGCTGTGGGCCGGCGGCCCCGAGGCCGGCCGGGTGCTGCGCGCAGTCAAGGAACAGTTCCGCGCCGTACCCGACGAGGGCATCGGCTTCGGGATGCTGCGCCACCTGGACCCGGACGCCGGGCCCCGGCTGGCCCGGCTCGCCACCGCCCCCGTCCTCTTCAACTACCTGGGGCGGGCCGCCGCGCCCGGCGGCGACTGGGGGCCCGCCCCCGAGAGCGACGTGGTGCTCGCCGAGGGCGCGGACCTGCCCCTTTCCCACCCGCTGGAGATCGACGCCCTGGTCCAGGAGCAGCCCGACGGGCCGCGCCTGACCGCCCGCTGGACCTATCCGGGACGGCTCCTGTCGGAGGCCGACGTCCGTGAACTGGCGGACACCTGGTTCCGCGCCGTGCGCGCGCTGCTCCATCACGCCGAGCGCCCCGACGCCGGCGGCTACACCCCGTCGGACCTGGCGCTGGTGGAGCTTTCCCAAGACGAGATCGACGGCCTCGAAGCCGAGTGGAGGACGCTGCAATGACGAAGACGGGTCCCGAGGACATCCTTCCGCTGTCCCCGCTGCAGGAGGGGCTTCTCTTCCACGCGCTGTACGACGAGACCGGCAACGACGTCTACACCGTGCAGGTCGTCCTCGACCTGGGCGGAGCCCTGGACACCGCGGCGCTGCACCGCACCGCGCAGGCGCTGCTGGACCGCCACGCCAACCTCCGTGTGGGCTTTCTGCACCCCAAGCAGAGCCGCCCCGTGCAGATGGTCGCGCGGCACGTGGAGGTGCCCTGGGCCGAGAGCGACCTGCGCGGCCTCGCCGAGGCCGAACGGGAGACGGAGCTGCGGCGCCTCCAGGCCGCCGAGAAGGCCCACTCCTTCGACCTCACCCGCCCGCCGCTGATGCGCTACCGCCTGATCCGCCTCGCGGACGACGCGTACCGGCTGCTGTGCACCTTCCACCACATCCTGCTCGACGGCTGGTCCACCTCGGTGCTGCTCGGCGAGTTGTTCCAGGTCTACGCCGCCGGCGGGGACGCCTCCGGCCTGGAGCCGGTGACGCCGTTCCGCGAGCACCTCGCCCACCTCGCCCGCCAGGACCACCGGGCCTCCGAGGAGGCCTGGCGGGCCGCGCTGGCCGGCATCGACGCCCCCACCCGCCTGGTGCCCTCCGACCCCACCCGTGAGGTCGTCCACCCCGACACGCACGTGCTGGAGCTGTCCACCGCGGACACCGAGGCGCTCGCGGCCCGGCTGCGCGCCCTCGACCTGACCTTCTCCAGCGCCGTCCACGGCTCCTGGGCGCTGCTGCTGTCGGTGCTCACCGGCCGCGACGACGTGGTGTTCGGCACCGTCGTCTCCGGCCGGCCGCCGGAGGTGCCGGGCGTGGAACGCATGGTCGGCATGCTCATCAACACCCTGCCGGTGCGCGTCCGCCCCGACAGCGGCGACACCCTGCACCAGGTGCTCGCCGGACTCCAGCGCGAGCACCTGGAGATGTCCGCCCACCAGTACACCGGCATGCGGGACATCCACCGGCTCTCCGGGCACCCCGAACTCTTCGACACCTACGTGGCGTTCGAGAACTTCCCGTTCGACCTGGAGAGCCTGCGCTCCCTGGCGGGCGAGCTGACCATCGACGGCTTCGACGTCCTGGACGCCAACCACTACCCGCTCTGCCTGGTCTCCCACGTGTACGAGGGCCGGCTGCGGCTGCTGCTCAACTACCGCCCGGACCTGTTCCGGCCCGAGCAGGTCGAGCTGATCGGCGCCCGCCTGGTGCGCATCCTCACCACGCTGACCGAGGACCCCACCCGGACCGTGGCGGGACTCGACCTGCTCTCCGACGACGAGCGGGCCCGCCTGACCGGTGCCGCGCGCGCCGTCGAACAGGCCACCTTCCCCGAGCTGTTCGCCGCCCAGGCCGCCCGCACCCCGGACGCCGTGGCCGTGGAGTCCGCCGGGCTGACCCTCACCTACGCCGAACTCGACGCCCGCACCGACGCGCTCGCCGCCCGCCTCGCCGCGCAGGGCGTCGGCCCCGAGCAGGTCGTCGCCCTCGTCCTGGGCCGCAGCGTCGAGTCCGTGCTCGGTTCGCTCGCGGTGATGAAGGCCGGCGCCGCCTACCTCCCGGTCGACCCCGACTACCCGGCCGAGCGCATCGCCTTCATGTTCGACGACGCGCGCCCCGCGGCCGTCCTCACCAGCACCGCGTACGAGACCGTCGTACCCGCAGGGGACACACCCGTCCTGCTCGTGGACGCCACCACCGCCCCCGCGTCCGCCGCCGACGCGCGGCCCGCCGGGCCGGTGTCCGTCGCCTCGCCCGCCTACCTCATCTACACCTCCGGCTCGACCGGTGTGCCCAAGGGCGTCGTCGTCAGCCACGCCGGCCTCGCCGCCTTCGCCGCGACCGAGCGCGAGCGGTTCGCGGTCGACGCCACCGCCCGCGTGCTCCAGTTCTCCTCGCCGAGCTTCGACGCCTCGGTCCTGGAACTGTGCATGACCCTGACCTCCGGCGCCGCCCTGATCGTCCCCGAGCCCGGCCCGCTCGCCGGCGAGCCGCTCGCCGAGGTCGTCGCCGCCCGCCGGGTCACCCACGCCCTGATCCCGCCGGCCGCGCTGGCCAGCGTGCCCGCCACCGAACTGCCCGGCTTCCGCTGCCTGATCGTCGGCGGCGACGCCTGCTCACCGGAGCTGGTGGCCCGCTGGGCACCCGGCCGCCGCATGGTCAACGCCTACGGCCCCACCGAGTCCACCGTCGCCGTGTCCATGAGCACCCCGCTGGAGCCCTCCGGTCACGCGGTACCGATCGGCGCCCCAGTGCTCGGCACCCACGTCCGCGTCCTCGACGCGGCGCTGCGTCTGGTGCCCGAGGGCACCGAGGGCGAGCTGTACGTCTCCGGCGCCGGCCTCGCCCGCGGCTATCTGCGCCGCCCCGGCCTGACCGCCGAACGCTTCGTCGCCGACCCCTTCGGCGCGCCCGGCGAGCGGATGTACCGCACCGGCGACGTGGTGCGGATGCGGCCCGACGGGCAGCTGGAGTTCGTCGGCCGCGCCGACGACCAGGTCAAGATCCGCGGCTTCCGCATCGAACTCGGCGAGATCGAGAGCGCCCTGGCCCGCCACGCCGACGTGGACCACGCCGCCGTCGCCGTCCACGAGGTCCAGGAAGGCGTCCGTCAGCTCGTCGCCTACGTCGTGCCGGCCGCGTCGCACGGCGTCGACGCCGAGACGCTGCGCACCCATGTCGGCGCCCTGCTGCCGGAGTACATGGTGCCCTCCGTCGTGGTCGCCCTCGACGCCCTGCCGCTGACCGCCAACGGCAAGCTCGACCGCAAGGCACTGCCCGCCCCGCAGCCCGCGGCGGCCGAGGGCCGCGCCCCCGCCACCGAGCGCGAGGAACTGCTGTGCGGCCTCTTCGCCGAGGTGCTCGGACTGGAGAAGGTCGGCGCCGACCAGAGCTTCTTCGAGCTGGGCGGCGACAGCATCGGCTCCATCCAGCTGATCAGCCGGGCCCGCAAGGCGGGACTGCGCCTCACCCCCCGCGACGTGTTCACCCACCGCACCGTCGAGGCGCTCGCGGAGGCCGCCCAGGAGGCCACCGCCGCACCGCGCCGCGCCGCCGTCTCGGACGGCGTGGGCGGCGTGCCGCTCACCCCGATCATCCACTGGTTCAGCGAACACAGCGGCCCCGCCGCCCGGTTCAGCCAGGCCATGCCGGTGCCGGTGCCCGCCGGACTCGACACCGCCCGCGTCACCGCCGCCCTGCAGACCCTCCTCGACCACCACGACGCCCTGCGGCTGAAGCTGACCCGCATCGAGGACATCGACGAGTGGACCCTGGAGATCACCCCGCCCGGCACCGTCGCCGCCGCCGAGTCGCTGCACCGCGCCGACGTCACCGGCCTCGACACGGACGCCCTGCGCGCCGTCACCGAGCGGGAGTTCGCCGCCGCCCAGGACCGGCTGGCCCCCGAGGAGGGCCGGATGGTGCAGGCCGTCTGGCTCGACGCCGGCGCCGACCGGCCCGGCCGGCTGCTGGTCGTCGTCCACCACCTGGCCGTGGACGGCGTCTCCTGGCGCGTCCTGCTGCCCGACCTCACCGCCGCCCTGGACGCCGCCGCACAGGGCACCGCGTTCACCCCGGAACCCGTCGGCATCTCGTTCCGCCGCTGGGCCCAGCACCTCACCGCCGCCGCGAGCGAACCCGACCGCATCCGTGAGCTGCCGCTGTGGCGCTCGATCCTGTCCGCCCCCGACCCGCTGCTCACCGAACGGCCCCTCGACCCGGCGACCGACACCCTCGCCACCGCCGGACACCTCACCCTGCGGCTGCCCGCCGACCTCACCGAACCGCTGCTGGGCCGCGTACCGGCCGCCTTCAACGCGCAGGTCAACGACGTCCTGCTGACCGCGCTCGCGCTGGCCGTGGCCGGCTGGCGCCGCCGGCTGGGCCGCGGCGACACCTCCTCCGTGCTGATCGGTCTGGAGGGCCACGGCCGGGAGGACATCCTCGACGGCGCCGACCTGTCCCGCACCGTCGGCTGGTTCACCAGCCTCTACCCGGTCCGCCTCGACCCGGGCGAAATCCCCGCCGGCCCGCTCGCCGAGGGCGGCCCCGCGCTGGCCGGCGCGCTCAAGGCCGTCAAGGAACAGCTGCGCGCCATCCCCGACAACGGCATCGGCTTCGGCCTGCTGCGCCACCTCAACCCGCGCACCGCGGCGGCCCTCGCCAAGTTCGCCGAGCCGCAGATCGGCTTCAACTACCTCGGCCGCATCGGCGAGTCCGCCGACACCGCCGACGACGGACAGGACAGCAGCCTGGGCGGCGGCGCCGAGCCCGGCACGCCCCTGCCGTACACCCTCACCGCCAACGCCGTCACCGAGACCCACGCCGACGGGCCGCGCCTGACGGCGACCTGGACCTGGCCCGGCGGCCTGCTCACCGAGGACGACGTGCGCGACCTCGCCACCGCCTGGTTCGACGCCCTGGCCGGCCTCGTGGCGTGCGCCGACCGGCCCGAGGGCACCGGCGGGCTCGTCCCCTCCGACCTGCCCCTGCTGGACCTCACCCAGGCCGAGATCGACCGCCTGGAGCGGGCCCGCCCGCACCTCACCGACGTCCTGCCGCTCTCCCCGCTCCAGGAGGGCCTGCTCTTCCACACCGAGTACGACCAGGACGCCGAGGACGTCTACATCACCCGGCTCGCCGTCGACGTACAGGGCGACCTGGACACCGAGGCGCTGCGCGCGGCCGTCGCCGGGCTGCTCGCCCGCCACGCCAGCCTGCGGGCCTGCTTCCACCGCACCACCGACGGCACCCCCGTCCAGCTGGTGCCCGCCGAGGTCGACCTGCCCTGGAACGACATCGACCTCAGCGGGCTCGACGAGGCCGCGCGCGAGGCCGAACTGGAGCGGCTGCTGGTCGCCGAGCGCTCCCGCCGCTTCGACCCCGCCCACCCGCCGCTGCTGCGCTTCACCCTCATCCGGCTCGGAGCCGACCGCCACCGGCTGCTGTTCGCCGCCCACCACCTGCTGCTCGACGGCTGGTCGGCGCCGGTCCTGGCGGGCGAGCTGTTCGCGCTGTACGGGCAGCGTGGCGACGCCTCGGCGCTGCCGCCCGTCGTCCCCTACCGGCGTTACCTGGAGTGGCTCGCCGCGCAGGACCGGGACGCCGCCGAGGAGGCGTGGCGCACGGCGCTCGCCGGAATCGACGAGCCGACGCTCGTCGCCCCGCAGGCCGCCGGGCACGCCGCCGCCCTGCCCGGCCGGATCGTGGACGAGCTGCCCGCCGACCTGACGGCCGCCCTCGTCGCGGCGGCCCGCACCCACGGCCTCACCCTGAACGCCGTGGTGCAGGGCGCCTGGGGCCTGGTCCTGGCCGGCCTCACCGGCCGTGACGACGTGCTGTTCGGCGAGACCGTCTCCGGCCGCCCGCCGGAGCTGCCGGGCGTGGAGTCCATGGTCGGCCTGTTCAGCAACACCGTGCCGGTGCGCGTCCGCGTCGACCCGGCCGTCTCCCTCGTCGACACCCTCGCCCGCGTCCAGGCGCAGCGCGTGGAACTCCTCGGCCACCACTACCTGGGCCTGGCCGACCTCCAGCGCCTCGCGGGCCTCGGCACGCTCTTCGACACCGCCGTCGTCTTCGAGAACTTCCCCGCCGACGACGCCGACGGGCGGACCGTGCACGGGCTGACCCTGTCCGACGTCGACACCAAGGGCGACAACCACTATCCGCTGGGCATGGTCGTGATGCAGGACGACCGGCGGATGGTCCTCAACTGGTACTACCGCGGCGACCTGCTCGACGAGGAGCTGGCGCGGTCCGCGACCCGGCAGCTGCGGCGCGTCCTGGAGGCCGTCGTCGCCGCGCCGGACACCCCCGTCGGCCGGCTCGCGCTGCTCGACCCCACCGAGACCCGGGAGCTGACCGCCGGCGCCGCCGGACCCGAGCTGCCCGCCTCCCCGGCCGTGATCCACGAGCTGATCGAGGCGCAGGCCGCGCGCACCCCCGACGCCGTCGCCGTCGCCGACGGCACCGGCGAACTCACCTACGCCCAGCTCGACGAGCGCGCGAACCGGGTCGCCCACGCCCTCGTCGAGGAGGGCGCCGGCCCCGAGCGGCTGGTCGCCGTCGCCATGGAACGCTCCACGGACCTGGCGGTGGCCCTGCTCGCGGTGCTGAAGTCCGGCGCCGCCTACCTGCCCCTCGACCCCGCCCACCCCGCCGAGCGCATCACCTACCTGCTCGGCGACGCCCGCCCCCGCCTGGCGCTGACCGACCGGGCCACCGCCGCCGTCCTCGCCGGGCACGACGTGCGCACGCTCGTCCTCGACGACCCGGACACCGCCCGGCAGCTCGCCGCGCGGCCGGCGGACGCCGTGACCGACACCGACCGGCGGGCCGGCGCCGACCACCCGGCGTACGTCATCTACACCTCCGGTTCCACCGGGCGCCCCAAAGGCGTCGTGGTCACGCACCGCTCGGTCGTCGACTACCTCACCTGGACGCGCACCGCCTACCCGGCGGCCGGCGGCCTCGCCCTGCTGCACTCACCGGTCGCCTTCGACCTGACCGTCACCGCCCTGTTCACGCCCCTCACCGTCGGCGGAACCGTGTTGATGACCGCCCTGGAGGAGAACCCGGCCACCTCCGGCCGACTGGCGCGGACCCCGGTCACCTTCATGAAGGCCACCCCCAGCCACCTCCCGCTGCTCGACGCCCTCCCCGAGCCCTACTCGCCCACCGGGGAACTCCTCCTCGGCGGCGAGGCCCTGCTCGGCGAGGCGCTCACCGCCTGGCGGACCCGCCACCCGGACGCCACCGTCTGGAACGTGTACGGCCCCACCGAGGCCACCGTCAACGTCACCGAGTACCGCATCGCCCCCGGCACCGACCTCGCCCCCGGACCGGTCCCGATCGGCCGCCCGCAGGGCAACGTCCGCGCCTACGTCCTGGACCGCGCGCTGCGCCCGGTCCCGGCCGGAGTCCCGGGCGAGCTGTACCTCGCCGGCCCCTGCCTGGCCCGCGGCTACCTGAACCGGGCCGCGCTGACCGCCGAGCGCTTCACCGCCGACCCGCACGGCCCGGCCGGCTCCCGCATGTACCGCACCGGCGACGTGGCCCGCCGACTGCCCGACGGCAACCTGGTGTTCGTCGGCCGCGCCGACGACCAGGTGAAGATCCGCGGCCACCGTGTCGAACTCGGCGAGGTCGCGGCCGCGCTCGCCGCCCTGCCCGGCGTCACCGCCCAGGCGGTCGTCGTCGACGACGGCGCGGACGGCGGCCGGCTGCTGGCGTACGCCGTGCCCGCCGCCGGGGCCACGCCGACCGGCCGCGAGCTGCGCGACCGGCTCGCGGAGGTCCTGCCCGCCGCGATGGTCCCGGACGCCGTCGTCGTCCTCGACCGGCTGCCGCTCACCCCGAACGGCAAGCTGGACCGCGGGGCGCTGCCCGCGCCCGAGACGACCACCGCCCCCGCCGGACGCGCCCCGCGCACCCCGCAGGAGGAGATCCTGTGCGGGCTCTTCGCGCAGGTGCTGGAGCGGCCCGAGGCGGGCGTCGACGACCACTTCTTCGAGCTCGGCGGCAATTCGCTCAGCGCCGTCCGGCTGCTCAGCCGGGTCCGCTCCGCCTTCGGCGCCGAGGTCGACGTGCGCGCCGTGTTCGAGGCGCCCACGCCGGCGCTGCTCGCCGCCCGGATCACCGCCGGCGCCACCGGCCGGCCGCGCCCGGCGGCCGGTGCCCGGCCGGCCGAGGTCCCGCTGTCGTACGCCCAGCGCCGCCTGTGGTTCCTGGACCGGCTGCACGGCCCGTCCGGCGCCTACAACATTCCCCTCGGCATCCGGCTCGACGGCGTCCTCGACGTGGCGGCACTGCGCGCGGCCCTCACCGACGTGGTGGCCCGGCACGAGACGCTGCGCACGGTCTTCCCCGACACCGGGGGCAGGCCGCGGCAGAGCGTGCTCGACGCCTCCGACGCGCCCGTCCGCCTCGACGTCGTCGCCCGCGCGCCGCAGGACATCGGCGCGGCGCTGCGCGAGGAGGCCGCGCGCGGCTTCGCCCTCGCGACCGAACCGCCGCTGCGGGCCACCCTGTTCACCGTCTCCGACACCGAGCACGTGCTGCTGCTGAACCTCCACCACATCGCGTCCGACGGCTGGTCCAACGGGCCGCTGGCCCGCGACCTGTCGCAGGCCTACGCCGCCCGGCACGCGGGCCGCACGCCCGACTTCGCGCCGCTGCCCGTGCAGTACGCCGACTACACGCTGTGGCAGCGCGAGCTGCTCGGCGACGAGAGCGACCCCGACAGCCTCGCCGCCCGCCAGCTGGCGTTCTGGCGCACGACCCTGGCCGGCGCCCCCGCCGAGCTGACGCTGCCCACCGACCGGCCCCGCCCGGCGGAGATGACCGGCGACGGCGCCACCGTCGAGTTCCGGCTCGCCCCCGAGCTGCACGGCCGCCTCGCCGGCCTCGCCCGCGACCACCAGGTCAGCCTGTTCATGGTGGCGCAGGCGGCGCTCGCGGCCCTGCTCACCCGGCTCGGCTCCGGCACCGACATCCCGATCGGCACCGCCGTCGCCGGCCGCCCGGACGAGACCCTCGAGGACCTCGTCGGTTTCTTCGTCAACACCTTGGTGCTGCGCACCGACACCTCCGGCGACCCCACCTTCGCCGAACTCCTGCGCCGGGTGCGCGCCACCGACCTGGCCGCCTACGCCCACCAGGACCTGCCCTTCGAACGGCTCGTCGACCACCTCGGCGCCGAGGTCCGCTCGCTGGCGCACACCCCGCTGTTCCAGGTGTTCCTCGCCTTCCAGAACAACACGGCCCCGCGCCTGGAACTGCCCGGCCTCACCGCCCGCCCGGCGGAGCTGGAGCTCACCTCCGCCAAGACCGACCTGGGCGTCGAACTCACCGAGGAGTTCACCGCCGACGGCGGCCCGGCCGGACTGCGCGGACTGGTCAGCTACCGCACCGACCTGTTCGACCGGGCCACCGTGGAGTCGGTGGTGTCCCGGTTCACGGCCCTGCTCGACGCGGTCACCACCGACCCCGACCGCCCGCTGGGCCGGATCGACCTGCTGCCCGGGGCGGAACTGCGCCGGGTCCTCGGCGAGTGGAACGACACCGCCCGCGAGGTGCCCGCCGCCACCCTGCCGCAGCTGTTCGAACGGCAGGCGGCGGCCACCCCGGACGCCGTCGCGGTGATCGCGGGGGAGGAGCGGCTGACCTACGCCGACCTCAACGCCCACGCCAACCGCTGGGCCCACCACCTCATCGGTCACGGTGTCGGCCCGGAGCAGCGGGTCATGGTCGCCGTACCCCGCTCGCCGCAGTGGCTCGCCGTCACCCTCGGCGTGCTCAAGGCGGGCGCCGCCCACCTGCCCGTCGACCCCGGCTACCCGGCCGAGCGCATCGCCTACATCGCCGCGGACGCCCGCCCGGCCCTGGTCGTCACCTCCGGCGACGCCCTCACCCCGCCGACCGGGGTGCCGGTGCTGCGCGCCGACGACGCCGAGGTGCTGGACGCGGTGGCCGCCGCCCCCGCCGGCGACCCGGCCGACAGCGACCGCCACCGGCCGCTCGCGGTCGACCACCCCGCGTACGTCATCTACACCTCCGGCTCGACCGGCCGCCCCAAGGGCGTCGTGGTCACCCACCGCGGCATCGCGGGCATGGCCGGGTCGCACGCGGAGAACTTCGCCATCGACACCACCAGCCGTGTGCTTCAGGCCGTCTCGCCGAGCTTCGACGTGTCCGTCGCCGACCTCGCGATGACCCTGCTGACCGGCGCCGCGCTGGTACTGCCCGAGGGGAACCGGGCCCCCGCCGGCGAGGAACTCGCCCGGCTGCTCGCCGCGTACGACATCACCCACCTCCAGATCACCGCCGGGGTGCTGGCGACCCTGCCGAGGACCGACCTGCCCGCGCTGCGCACCCTCGCCGTCGGCGGCGAGGCCTGCCCGCCCGACGAGGTGGCGCACTGGTCCGAGGGCCGCCGGCTGCTCAACGTCTACGGCCCCAGCGAGGCGACCGTCTGCTCCACCATGAGCCGGCCGCAGTCCGGCGCGGTGCAGCCGCCGATCGGCGCCCCGCTGTGGAACACCCGGGTCTACGTGCTCGACGACTTCCTGCGGCCCGTGCCGGCCGGGGTGACGGGCGAGCTGTACATCGCTGGGGAGGGTCTCGCCCGCGGCTACCTCGACCGCCCCGCCCTCACCGCGGAGCGTTTCGTCGCCGACCCGTTCGGCGCGCCCGGCACCCGCCTGTACCGCACCGGCGACCTGGTGAGCTGGAACGCCGACGGGCAGCTGCGGTTCGCCGGACGCGCCGACGACCAGGTGAAGATCCGCGGCTTCCGCATCGAGCTGGGTGAGATCGAGGCCGCCCTCGACGCCCATCCGGCGGTCGCCCGCTCGGCGGTGACGGTCCATCAGGCCGACGACGGCCGCAAGCAGCTGGTGGCCCACGTCGTCGCCGCCGACGGGGCCGGCGCCGACGCCCGGGTGCTCCGCGCCCACCTCGCCGAACGGCTCCCGGAGTACATGGTGCCCGCCGCGTACACCGTGCTGGACGCCCTGCCGTTGAACGCCAACGGCAAGGTCGACCGCTCGGCGCTGCCGGAGCCGGACTTCGGCGACCGCGGCGAGGGCGGCCGCGCCCCGCGCGACGCCAAGGAGACCCTGCTGTGCCGGCTGATCGGTGACCTCCTCGGCGTGGCGGAGGTGACCATCGACGACAGCTTCTTCGACCTGGGGGGCGACAGCATCGTCTCCATCCAGCTGGTCAGCCGCGCCCTGGAGGCGGGCCTGGAGTTCACCGCGGCCGACGTGCTGCGCCACCGCACCGTCGAGGAGCTGGCGGCCGCCGCCACCGGGCTCGACGAGGGCGCCCAGCGGGACGCCCCCGAGGACACCGGGACGGGTGAGGTCCCGCTGCTGCCCGCGGCGCACGCGCTGCGCGAGCGCGGCGGACGCCCCCACCTCGCGGCCGCCACCGCCCTCCTCGCCCTGCCCGCCGGCACCGACGAGGCCCGGCTGCACTCCGCGCTCCAGGCCCTGTGCGACCACCACGACGCCCTGCGGCAGCGCCTCACCCGCCGAGCCGGCAACCTGGTGTGGGGTCTGGAGGTCCTCCCGCGCGCCGAGGTCGTCGCCGCCGCCCTGCTCACCCGCGTCGACATGAGCGGCGCCGACGCCGGCGCGCTCGCCGCGGAAGCGGCCCGGCAGACGGACGCCGCCCGCGCCGCCCTCGCACCCGAGGAGGGCGTGCTGCTGCGCGCCGTGTGGCTGGACGGCGGACCGGCGGGCGAGCACCGGCTGCTGCTCGCCATGCACGCCCTGGCCGCCGACGCCGCCTCCTGGCCGATCCTGCTCGACGACCTGGGCACCGCCTGGCAGGCCGCCACCACCGGCACCGCGCACCGGCTGCCGCCGGCCGGCACCTCCTACCGCGCCCTGGCCGAACGGACCGCCGCCGCGGCCGCCGCCCCGGAGCTGATCGACGAGCTCCAGGCGTGGACGGACACCCTCGCCGCCGAGCCGGTGGCACCGGCCGCGAGCGCCCCGGACCCGCGCCGCGACACCGGGGCCACCGTCCGCAGGCTGGAGGTGACGTTCGACGCCGCCGAGTCGGCCGCCCTGCTCTCGGCCGTCCCCGACGGGTTCGCCACCGGGACGCGGGAGGTGCTGCTCGGCGCGTTCACCGCCGCCGTCGCCCAGTGGCGCGCCCGGCGCGGGCTGCCCACGGACGCCGGGATCCTCGTCGGCGTGGAGCACGACGGCCGCACGGCCGTGAGCGACGCCGCCCGCACGGCCGGCCCGTTCACCGCCGTCCACCCGGTGCTGCTCGACACCGGCGCGCCGGGCACCCCGGCCGCCGCCCGGGTCAAGCAGGTCAAGGAGCGGCTCGCCGCCGTGCCCGGCGACGGCTCCGGCTACGGACTCCTGCGGTACCTCAACCCGCAGACCGTGCCGCTGCTGGCCGGACTGCCCGCCCCGAGCGTGCGCTTCGCCCACCGCGGCGGCTTCGCCGAGCCGCTCGCCGACGGCGCCGTCCCGATCGACGCCCCGGCCCCCGCCCGCCCCGTGCGCGGCGAGGACCCCGCACTGCCGGCGGCCTACGCCCTCGACGTGGAGACCTGGGCGCACGACGGACCCGGCGGTCCCCGCCTGACAGCCGTCTGGTCCTGGCCCGAGGCGCTGTTCGCGGACGGCGAGGCCGACGAACTCGCCGCCGACTGGCAGCGGGCGGTCCGCGAGATCGCCGCCGTCCACCACGGCGGACGCTCCCCGTCGGACTTCCCGCTGGTCGACCTCACGCAGCGGGACGTCGACCTCCTCGAGAGCGACGGGCGCCGCCTCGCCGACGTCCTGCCGCTCGCCCCCCTCCAGGAAGGGCTGCTCTTCCACTCCCTGTACGACCAGCGCGAACGGGACGTCTACACCGTCCAGTTCGGGCTCGACCTGGAGGGCGACCCGCAGACCGCGGTGCTGCGCGCGGCGGTCGAGGCGCTGCTGCGGCGGCACGAGAACCTGCGGGCCGGATTCGCCCACGAGGGCCTCAGCCGGCCGGTGCAGTTCATCCCCGAGGACGTCGTGCTGCCCTGGTCCGAGACCGACCTCGGCGACCTCGACGAGGCCGCCCGGGACGCCGCCGTGGACCGGGCCATGCGCGAGGCCCGCACGGAGCGGTTCGACACCGACCGGCCCCCGCTGCTGCGCTGCGCCCTGCTGCGCCTGGGCGGCGGCCGTGCCCGGCTGGTGCTGACCTTCCACCACCTGCTGCTCGACGGCTGGTCCACGCCGGTCCTGCTCGACGAGCTGATGCGGCTGTACGCGGCCGGCGGCGACCCGGCCGGGCTGCCCGAGGCCCGGCCCTACCGCGGCTACCTGTCCTGGCTCGCGGGACAGGACCGGGGCGCCGCCGAGCGGGCCTGGCGCGCGGTGCTGGACGACTCGGCCGAGCCGACCCTGCTGGCGCCGGCCGACCCGGACCGCGCGGCGGTGGCCACCGAGAAGGTCTCCGTCACCTTCGGCGGCGACCTCGTCGCCGGGCTCACCGCGCTCGCCGCCCGCCACGGCACCACCATGAACACGGTGGTGCAGGCCGCCTGGGGGCTGCTGCTGGCCCGGCTCACCGGCCGCGACGACGTCGTCTTCGGGGCGACCGTCTCCGGCCGGCCGCCCGAGGTCACCGGCGTGGAGCGGATGGTCGGTCTGTTCATCAACACCGTGCCGGTGCGGCTGCGCCTGGACGCCGCCCGCACCCCCGGCGACAGCGCGGAGGCGCTGCTGCCCCGGCTGTGGGAGCAGCAGCTCGACCTGACGCCGCACCAGTACATCCGGCTGGTCGACCTCCAGCGCCTGATCGGCAAGGGCGAACTCTTCGACACCCTGCTGGTCTTCCAGAACATCCCCGCCGACGGCGCCGGCTTCGGCGGCGACGGCGACCGGGTCAGGGCGGTCGACCTGGTGATGGACGACGCCACGCACTACCCGCTCACCCTGGACGCCGGCCTCGCCGGGGACCAGCTGCACTGCCGGTTCGGCTACCGCCCCGACCTGTTCACCAAGGCCGAGGCGGAGGCCGTCGCCGACGGGCTGCGGGACGTCCTGGAGACCCTGGCCACCGACCCGGCGGGCCCCCCGCGCCCGGTGGACGACCCGCTCACCGGCTGGTGGGCCGGGGTCCGGGCACGGATCGCGTCAACGGCGGGCCCGGGAACGCCCGCCACGGCGGACGCGCCCGCGACGGCACACGGGGAGACCGACCTCGCCGCCCGCGAACGCGTCCTCGCCGGCCTCTTCGCCGACCTGCTCGGCGCCGAGCAGGTCGGCCCGGACGACGACTTCTTCGAGCTGGGCGGTGACAGCATCGTCTCCATCCAGCTGGCCGGCCGGGCCCGCGCCGCGGGGCTGCTGATCAGTCTGCGGGACGTCTTCAAGCACAAGACGGTCCGGGCCCTGGCCCGCATCGCCCGCGAGGACGACGACCCGGCCCCCGGCGAGGCCCCCGAGGACGCCGTCGGCGAGCTGGCGCTCACTCCGGTCATGCTCGACCTGTACGAGCGGGGCGGGCCCACCGACGACGTCCACCAGGCGGCGCTGCTCCAGGTCCCGGCCGACGCCGGCCCGCAGCGGCTGGCGGCCACCGTGCAGGCGGTCCTCGACCACCACGACATCCTGCGCTCCCGCACCGTCGACGGCCCCGACGGGCCGCGCCTGGAGGTCGCCGAGCGGGGCTCGGTCGACGCCGCCGCCCTGCTCACCCGCGTCGACGTCGCCGCCGTCGCCGACGGCGACCTGATCGGCGCGGTGGCCGACGCCCAGGCGCGCCTCCAGCGCGAACTGTCGCCCGCCCGGGGCCAGATGGTCCGCGCGGTGTGGTTCGACGCGGGCCCCGAGCGCCCCGGACGGCTGCTGCTCCTGGTGCACCACCTCGCCGTGGACGGCGTGTCCTGGCGGGTGCTGCGCGAGGACCTCAAGGAGGCCTACGAGGCCGTCCGCGACGGCCGCGAGGCCCGCCTCGCACCGGTACGGACCTCGTTCCGCCGCTGGTCGCGGGAGCTGGCGAAGGAGGCGCTGAGCGAGCGCCGTACCGCCGAACTCGGTCTGTGGCGCTCGGTGCTGGACACCGACGACCCGCAGCTGGGCCGGCGGGCCCTCGACGGGGCCGTCGACGTCGTGGCCACCGCCCGCCGGCTGACCGTCACCCTGCCGCCCGAGGTCACCGAGCCGCTGCTCGGCGCGGTGCCCGCGCTCTTCCACGCCGCGGTCGACGAGGTGCTGCTCACCGGCCTGGCGCTGGCGGTGGCCCGCTGGCGGCGGGAGCGGGGCCGCGGTGAGGCGAGCGCGGTCCTGGTCGGCCTGGAGGGTCACGGCCGTGAGGAGATCGTGCCGGGCGCCGACCTGTCCCGCACGGTCGGCTGGTTCACCAGCCTCTACCCGGTCGCCGTCGACCCCGGCGCCCACGACGCCGACCCCGGCACCGCTCTGAAGCGGGTCAAGGAGCAGCTGCGGGCGATCCCCGACAAGGGCATCGGCTACGGCCTGCTGCGCCACCTCAACCCGGACACCGCTCCCGAGCTGGCCGGCCGCCCCGAGCCGCAGATCGGCTTCAACTACCTCGGCCGTTTCGACGCCGTCGACGCGAGTGCCGTCCGTGCCGAGGACTGGGCGGCGCCGCCGGAGGCCACCGAGTCCCTCGGCAGCGGCGGCCACGACCAGCGACCGCTCGCCCACGCCCTCGGGCTGAGCGCGGTCGCCCAGGACCGGCCCGACGGGGCCCGCCTCGTCGCCATCTGGTCCTGGCCGGACGCCCTTTTCCCGGAAGAGGAGGTCCACGACCTCGCCGACCTGTGGTTCCGGGCCCTGACCTCGCTCGCCGAGTGCGCGCACCGCCCCGAGGCCGGCGGCCTCACCCCGTCCGACGTGTCCCTGCTGGAGCTGTCGCAGGACGAGATCGATGAATTCGAGAGTGATCTGAGCTGATGAGAGGAAACAGCACGGTGACGAAGCCTGGATTCGTCGACATCTGGCCGCTGTCCCCGCTCCAGAAGGGCATGCTCTTCCACGCCCTCTACGAGGACGGGAACCCGGACGAGACCCGGGGAGATGACGTCTACGTCATCCAGATGGCGCTCGACCTGCGCCGCGACCTGGACACCGCCGCCCTGCGCGCCGCCGTCGCGGCCGTCCTCGGCCGGCACGACAACCTGCGCGCCTCGTTCCGCAACCGCAAGACCGGCGAGCCGGTCCAGGTGATCCTGCGCGAGGCCGAACCCGACTGGTCCGAGACCGACCTCAGCCACCTGCCCGAGCCGGAGCGGGAGGAGGAACTGGGCCGGCTGCTGGACACCGACCGCACCCGCCGCTTCGACCTGGCGCGGCCCCCGCTCAGGTTCTCGCTGGTCAAACTGGCCGAGCAGGAGTACCGGTTCGTCTTCACGGCTCATCACATCCTGCTGGACGGCTGGTCCATGCCGCTCGTCCTGGGTGAGCTGATGGCCCTCTACACCGCGGGCGGGGACACCGCAGCGCTGCCGCCCGTCGTGCCGTACAAGGACTACCTCGGCTGGCTCGCCCGGCAGGACCGGGGCGCGGCCGAACTCGCCTGGAAGGACGCGCTCGCCGGGGCCGAACCCACCCTGGTGGCCGGCCCCGGCGCCGGCGCCGCGCTGCCGGTGACGCTGATCGAAGACGTCGACCCGGGCCTGACCAAGGCCCTCACCGAGCGGGCCCGTTCGCTGGGCCTCACCCTCAACAGCGTGTTCCAGACCGCGTGGGGCCTGGTGCTGGCCGGACTGACCGGCCGGGACGACGTCGTCTTCGGCGAGACCGTCTCCGGCCGCCCGCCGGAGCTGCCCGGCGTGGAGAAGATGGTCGGTCTGTTCATCAACACCCTGCCGGTGCGGCTGCGCCTGGACGCCGCCCTCTCCCTCGGCGAGCAGGTCCGCCTGCTCCAGGACGGGCAGGCGGACCTGCTCGCCCACAAGCACCTGGGGCTGGCCGAGATCCAGCAGACCCTGGGCACCGGGCCGCTCTTCGACGCCATCACGATCTTCGCGAACTACCCCATCGACACCGACACCCTCCAGTCCTCGGCCGAGGGCATCGGCGCGGTGGCCGCCACCACCCGGGACGCCACGCACTACGCCCTCAACCTCGAGGGCACCGTCCGCGGCGACCGCATGACGGTGCGCCTGGACCACCGCCCCGACCTGTTCGCCGAGGGCGTCGGACGCGAGATCCTCGACCGGCTGCTGGCCGTCCTGGCCGCCTTCGCGGCCGACCCGGACCGGGCGGTGGGCACCGTTCGGACGTTCACCGACGCCGACCGCGACCGCCTGCTGCGGCCCCGGCAGCGCACCGTCGAGACGCCCGAGGAAGCCCCCGTCGGCCGCCCCGACAGCGAACGCGAGGCACTGCTGTGCCGTCTGTTCGCCGAGGTCCTCGGCGTCGAGTCGGTCTCCGTCGACGACAGTTTCTTCGAACGCGGCGGCGACTCCATCAGCTCCATCCAGCTCGCGCACCGCGCCCGCAAGGAGGGCATCGCGCTCAGCCTGCGGGAGATCTTCGAGCACCGCACGGTCGCCCGGCTCGCCGCGCTGGCCGGCTCCGCCGCCCCCGCCGGGGCCGCGCCGCAGGACGGCCCGGACGACGGCGTCGGTCCGGTGCCGCTCACCCCGATCATGCGCTGGCAGCTGGGCCGCGGCGGGCCCGTCGACGCCTTCAACCAGACCATGACGGTGCCCGTCCCGGCCGGCCTCGACGAGACCCACGTACGGGCCGCCGTCCAGGCGCTCCTCGACCACCACGACGCGCTGCGCCTGCGCCTGGGCACCGCCCCGGACGGGCAGTGGTCGCTGGAGGTCGCCGCGCGCGGCGCGGTCCGCGCCGAGGACTGCGTCCACCGGCACCCGACGGCCGGCGACGGCGACAGCGACGAGGCGGAGCAGGTGCGCGCCGCCACCGCCCGGCTCGCCCCGGCCGAGGGCCGCATGGTGCAGGCCGTCTGGTTCGACGCCGGACCCGGCACCGAGGGCAGGCTCGCCCTGGTCGTGCACCACCTCGCCGTCGACGGCGTCTCCTGGCGCGTCCTGCTGCCCGACCTGGAGACGGCGCTCACCGCGGCCCGCTCCGGCCGGCCCGTCTCCCTCGACCCGGTCGGCACCTCCTTCCGCCGCTGGGCCCAGGAGCTGGAGAAGGAGGCGCTCACCGAACGCCGCGCCGCCGAACTCGACCTGTGGCGCGCCGTGCTGGACGCCGACGACCCGCTCCTCGCCGACCGGCGCGTCGACCCCGCCCGCGACACCCTCGGCGTGGCCCGCCAGCTGACGGCGACACTGCCCGCCCGGCCCACCCGGACGCTGCTCGGCCCGCTGCCCGCCCTCTTCCACGCCGGCCCCGAGGAGGCCATGCTCACCGCCCTCGCGCTCGCCG
>NZ_BQUN01000099.1:51847-65571 GCF_026008495.1 Streptomyces sp. A012304 | reverse complement strand
GCGCCGACCTGTCCCGCACGGTCGGCTGGTTCACCAGCCTCTACCCGGTCGCCGTCGACCCCGGAGCCCACGACACCGACGAGCTGTGGACCGGCGGGCCCGCCCTCGGCGCGGCGTTCAAGGCGGTCAAGGAGCAGCTGCGGGCGATCCCCGACAAGGGCATCGGCTACGGCCTGCTGCGCCACCTCAACCCGGACACCGCTCCCGAGCTGACCGGCCGCCCCGAGCCGCAGATCGGCTTCAACTACCTCGGCCGGATGGGCGCCGCGGACAACGCCGAGCAGGCCGCCGCCGACACCGTGCGGGTACGCGACCTCACCGGCGCGGGCGACGCCGGCATGCCCCTCGGCTACACCCTGGAACTCAACGCCGCCACCGTCGACCACCCCGACGGCCCCCGGCTGACCGCCTCCTGGACCTGGTCCGGGGAACTGCTCACCGAGGCGGAGGTCCGGGAGATCGCCCGGCTGTGGTTCGCCGCGCTCCAGGCCCTCACCGCGCACGCCGAGCGGCCCGGCGCGGGCGGCCTCACCCCCTCCGACCTGCCCCTGGTGAACGTCACCCAGGCGGAGATCGACCGGCTCGCCGCGGCCCCCGGCGGACTCGCCGACCTGCTGTCGCTGTCGCCGCTCCAGCGCGGCCTGCACTTCCACGGCCTGTACGACGACACCGTCTCCGACGTCTACACCATCCAGTCCGCGCTGGCCCTGGACGGCCCGGTGGACGCCGCGGCCCTGCGCCGCTCGGCCGAGGAAGTGCTGCGCCGCCACGACAACCTGCGGGCCTGCTTCCTCACCGACGCCGCCGGCGAACCCCTCCAGGTCGTGCCCGCCGAGGCCGAACTGCCCTGGACGGACGTCGACCTGAGCCACCTGACCGGCGCCGACCGGGACGAGGAGCTGGCCCGGCTGCTCGCCGCCGACCGCGGCCGCCGCTTCGACCTCGGCACCCCGCCGCTGCTGCGCTGCACCCTGGTCCGGCTGGACGAGCAGCACCACCGCTTCGTCCTGACCGTCCACCACATTGCCCTGGACGGCTGGTCGCTGCCCCTGGTCGTCGGCGAGCTGTTCGAGCTGTACGCCAACGGTGGCGACCCGGCGCAGCTGCCGCCGGTCGTGCCGTACAAGGACTACCTGACCTGGCTCGCCGCCCAGGACCGCACGGCCTCCGAGGACGCCTGGCGCACCGCGCTGGCCGGCCTCGACGAGCCGACGCTGATCGCGGCCGACGCGGCGGACCGCGACCCGGTCGCCCCCGAGCGGCTCCAGGTCGAGCTGCCCGAGCCGCTCGTCGAAACCCTGGTGGGCCGGGCCCGCGCGCACGGCCTGACCGTCAACACCCTGGTGCAGGGCGCGTGGGGCGTCGTCCTCGGCGCGCTCACCGGCCGCGAGGACGTCGTCTTCGGCGCCACCGTCTCCGGCCGCCCGCCGGAGCTGCCCGGCGTGGAGAAGATGGTCGGCCTGTTCATCAACACGCTGCCGGCGCGGATCACACTCCGCCGCGACGACTCGCTGCTCACCCTGCTGTCCCGGACCCAGACCCAGCAGTCGGGGCTGCTCGCCCACCAGCACCTGGGCCTGGCCGACGTGCAGCGGCTCGCCGGGGTCGGTGAACTCTTCGACACCGTGCTGGTGTTCGAGAACTACCCGGTCGACTTCGAGACGCTGGAGAGCTCCGCCCAGGAACTCGGCGTCGTCGACGCCCAGGTGCACGACGCCATGCACTACCCGGTGGCGCTGAGCGTCGCCCTGCGCGGCACCCGGATGAGCATGACCTGGCAGTACCGCCCCGACCTGTTCACCCGCGCCGACATCGAGGCCGCCGGCGACCGCGTGCTGCGGGTGCTGGAGACCTTCGTCACCGACCCCGCCCGCCCGCTCGCCGCCCTGGAGCTGGTCTCGGCGGCGGAGCGGACCGCCATGACCGCCCCGGGCGGCGCTCCCGCGCGCCCCGCCACCTTCCCGGAGATGTTCGCCGCCCGGGTCGCCGCCACCCCCGACGCCCTCGCCGTCGACGCGCCCGGCCTGCGGCTCGGCTACGCCGAACTGGACGAGCGGGCCAACCGCTTGGCACGGCTGCTGATCGCGCAGGGCGCCGGGCCGGAGCGGACCGTGGCACTGGTCCTCGGCCGCTCGGTGGAGTCCGTGATCGCCCAGCTCGCCGTCCTCAAGACGGGCGCCGCCTACCTGCCGGTCGACCCCGAGTACCCGGCGGACCGCATCGCGTTCATGTTCGACGACGCCCGCCCCAGCGCGGTCCTGACCACCTCCGCCCACCGGGCCGCCGTGCCCGAGGGCGCCGCGCCGCACATCACCGTCCTCGACGACGCGGACGTCGCCGCGCGCCTCGCGGCCCTGCCCGCCGCCGCCCCCGCCGACGCCGACCGCCTGGCCCCGCTGCGCCCGCAGCACCCGGCGTACGTCATCTACACCTCCGGCTCCACCGGCGTCCCCAAGGGTGTCGTCGTCACCCACACGGGGCTCGCCGACTTCGCGGCGGCCGAGCACGAGCGGCTCGACGTCACCCCGGACAGCCGCGTCCTGCAGTTCGCCTCGCCGAGCTTCGACGCCTCCGTGCTGGAGCTGTGCGCCGCCCTGTTGGCGGGCGCCACGCTGGTGGTGCCCGAACCGGGGCCGCTGGCCGGCGAACCGCTGACCGAGACCCTGACCGGCCGCGGGGTGACGCATCTGCAGATCCCGCCCGCCGTCCTCGCCACCGTCCCGCCCGAGGCGGTACCGGGTCTGCGCACCGTGTCCGTCGGCGGCGACACCGTCTCCGCCGAACTCGCCGACGCCTTCAGCCCGGGCCGGCGCTTCGTCGTCGCCTACGGCCCCACCGAGGCGACCGTCGCCACCACCTTCTCCGAGCCGGTCGCCCCCGGCACCGGCACCCCCTCCATCGGCCGGCCCGTACCGGGCACCCGCGCCTACGTCCTGGACGCCTCGCTGCGGCTGGTGCCGCCGGGCGTGCCCGGCGAGCTGTACCTCGCGGGCGGCTCGCTGGCCCGCGGCTACCTGCGCCGCGCCGCGCTCACCTCCGAGCGGTTCGTCGCCGACCCGTTCGGCCCGCCCGGCACGCGCATGTACCGCACCGGCGACGTGGTGCGCCGCCGCGCCGACGGCGGCCTGGACTTCGTCGGCCGCGACGACCTCCAGGTCAAGATCCGCGGTGTGCGGATCGAACTCGGCGAGATCCAGGCCGCCCTGGCCGGGCACGCCGACGTCGAACGGGCCGTGGTCGTCGTCCACGAGGCACCGCCCGGCGTCAAGCGCCTGGTCGCCTACGTCGTCGGCGCGGACGGCCGCACGCCCGACCCGGACGCGCTGGCCGCGCACGTCGCCGCCGCGCTGCCCGCGCACATGGTGCCCGCGCTGTTCGTCGCCCTCGACGAGCTGCCGCTGACCGTCAACGGCAAACTCGACCGCAAGGCGCTGCCCGAGCCGGAGATCGCGCCCGCCGAACCGTCCCGGGAGCCGGTGGACGACACCGAGGCGACGCTGTGCGCGCTGTTCGCGGAGGTCCTCGGCCTGGAACGGGTCGACGTGGCGGAGAGTTTCTTCGCCGCCGGCGGCGACAGCATCAGCTCCATCCAGCTGGTCGGCCGCGCCCGCCGCGCCGGATTCTCCTTCAGCCCCCGTGACGTGTTCGTCCACCGCACCCCGCAGGCCCTCGCCGAACTCGTGCGCGGCCGCCAGGAGGAGGACGAGGGGGCGGCGAGCGCCCCGGCCGAGCCGTCCGACGGGATCGGCGACGTGCCGCTCACCCCGATCGTCCACTGGATCCGGGAACGCGGCGGCTCCATCGACCAGTTCAACCAGACGATGTCGCTGCCCGTCCCGCCCGGCACCGACGCCGACACCGTCACCGCCGCCGTGCAGGCGGTCCTCGACCACCACGACGCGCTGCGCATGACGCTGTCCCGGCTCGGCCCGGACTTCGGCTGGTCGCTGGAGGTCGCCCCGCCCGGCTCCGTACGCGCCGAGGACTGCGTGCACCGGGTCGACGTCGCCGCCCTGCTCGCCGCCGGGCTCGGCGAGGCCGAACTGGACGCCCGCGCGGTCGCGGAGACCACCGCGGCCCAGTCCCGGCTCGACCCCGAGGCCGGTGCGATGGTGCGGTGCGTCTGGTTCGACGCCGGGGCCGACACCCCCGGCACGCTCACCGTCGTCGCGCACCACCTGGTCGTCGACGGCGTCTCCTGGCGCATCCTGCTGCCCGACCTGGAGGCCGCCCTCACCGCGCTGCGGGCCGGCCGCACCATCGCCCTGGAGCCCGTCGGCACCTCCTTCCGCAGCTGGGCCAAGCAGCTGACCGAGATCGCGGCCCAGCCGGAACGGATGCGGGAACTCGCCCTGTGGCGGGGTGTCCTGGACGGCCCCGACCCGCTGCTCACCGCGCGCCCGCTGGACGCCACGCGGGACACCTTCGGCACCGCCGCGCAGCTGACCCTGCGCCTGCCCGCCGAGTACACCCGGCCGCTCCTCGGCCGCGTCCCCGCCCTGTTCCACGCCGGGATCAACGACGTCCTGCTGACCGCGCTCGCCCTGGCCGTCGCCGACTGGCGCCGCCGCACCGGCCGCGGCACCGGCACGGACGTCCTGATCGACCTGGAGGGACACGGCCGCGAGGAGATCGCCGACGGCGTCGACCTCTCCCGCACCGTCGGCTGGTTCACCAGCCTCCACCCGCTGCGCCTCGACCCCGGCGACCTGCCGCGGGAAGAGCTGTGGTCGGGCGGACCGGCCGCCGGCCGGGCGCTCAAGAGCGTCAAGGAACAACTGCGCGCCCTGCCCGACCACGGCATCGGCTACGGGCTGCTGCGCCATCTCAACCCGCAGACCGCCCAGGTCCTCGGCCGCTACCCGCAGCCCCAGATCGGCTTCAACTACCTCGGCCGGCTCGGCAACGCCGAGGAGCCCGCCACCGAGCAGGCGGAGGTCAACAGGGACCTGTCCGGGGTGGCCGAGGCCGCCATGCCGCTGCCGCACTCCCTGGACCTCACCGCCACCGCCGTCACCTACCCCGACGGACCCCGGCTGACCGCCACCTGGATCTGGGCCGGGGAGCTGTTCTCCGACGACGACGTCCGCGACCTCGCACAGAGCTGGTTCCGCGCCCTGCGGGCCCTGGTCGAGCACGCCGAGTCGGCCACGACGACGGGCGGCCTCAGCCCCTCCGACCTCAGCCTGGTCACCCTCGACCAGGACGAGATCGACCGCCTGGAGACGGCCACCGCAGGCCTCGTCGACGTCCTGCCGCTCTCCCCGCTCCAGGAGGGACTGCTCTTCCACGGGCTCTACGACGAGCGCGGCTCCGACATCTACACCACCCTGTTCGCCTTCGACCTGCGCGGCCCGCTGGAGCCGGCCGGGCTGCGCGAGGCCGCCGCCGCGCTGCTGCGCCGGCACGACAACCTGCGCGCGGCCTTCCGCCCCGGCGCCTCCGGCCAGTCCCTCCAGGTCATCCCGCGCGACGTCGAGGTGCCCTGGCACGAGGTGGACCTCGCCGGCCTGGACACCGAGACCCGCGAGCGGGAACTGCGGCGGCTGACCGCCGAGGCGACCGCCGAACGGTTCGACCCGCGCACCCCGCCGCTGCTGCGCTTCACCCTGGTGCGCACCGCGCCCGAGCAGCACCGGCTGCTGCTGGCCAGCCACCACATCCTGTTCGACGGCTGGTCCGGGCCCGTCCTGATCGGCGAGCTGTTCGAGCTGTACCGCAACGGCGCGGACACCGCCGCGCTGCCGCCGGTCACCCCGTACAAGGAGTACCTCGCCTGGCTCGCCGGCCAGGACCGCGCCGCCGCCGAGAACGCCTGGCGCGACGCGCTCGCCGGGGTCGACGAGCCGACCCTGGTCGCGCCCGCCGACCCGGCCCGCGAGCCGCTGCGTCCCCGGGTGCACGAGCTGACGCTGTCCGCGTCGGCCACCGCCGGCCTCACCGCCGCCGCCCGCCGGCACGGCGTCACCAAGAACACCGTCGTCCAGGCCGCGTGGGGCCTGCTCCTGGCCGGGCTCACCGGCCGTGACGACGTGCTGTTCGGGGAGACCGTCAACGGCCGCCCCGCCGAACTGCCCGGCGTGGAGACCATGGTGGGCCTGTTCATCAACACCCTGCCGGTGCGGGTGCGCGTCGAGCGCGGCGACACCCTGCTCGACGTGGTCACCCGGCTCCAGGAGCAGCAGTACGGGCTGCTGCCGCACAAGTACCTCGGCCTGACCGACATCCAGCGCCTCACCGGCACCCAGGCACTGTTCGACACGTCCACCGAGTTCAGCAACTACCCGGTCGACGCGGAGAACCTGGAGGAGACCGCCGAGGGGCTCGGCGTCGTCGACGCCCGTATCGAGGACGGCACCCACTACCCGCTCGCGCTCGGCGCCTCCGACAACGGGGCCGCCGTCACCCTGCGGATCGACTACCGGCCCGACCTGTTCGACGACGACACCGCCCACGCCCTCGGCGACCGGCTGCGCGGCCTGCTGGAGGCCTTCGCCGCCGACCCCGCCCGCCGCGTCGACTCCCTGGAGACGCTGACCGCCGCCGAGCGCCACACCCTCCTCGTGGAGTGGAACGACACCGCGCACGTCGTGCCCCGCGGCGCGGTGCCCGACCTGCTGCGGGCCCAGGCCGGGCGTACCCCCGACGCCCCGGCCGTCGTCTTCGGCGACCTGCGCCTGGACTACCGGGAACTGGACGAGCGCTCCGACCGGCTCGCCGGCCGGCTGGCCGCCGCCGGCGTCGGCCCCGAGACCCCGGTCGCGGTGCTGATGGAGCGCTCCGCCGACCTCCCGGTGGCCCTGCTCGCCGTCCTCAAGGCGGGCGGCGCGTACGTGCCGCTGCGCGAGCGCGACCCGCTGCCCCGGCTGCGGCACGTCGTGACCGACACCGGCGCGCCGGTCGTCGTCACCGACGGCGCCCTGGCCGACCGGGCGGCGGGCCTCGGCGTCACCGTCATCGGCGCGCACGAGGACGCGCCGGGCACCGCGCCCACCCGCGCCGTCCTGCCCGGCCAGCTGGCCTACGTGATGTACACCTCGGGCTCGACCGGAGTGCCCAAGGGCGTGGAGATCACCCACCGCGACATCGTCGAACTGGCCCTGGACCGGCGCTGGCGGGGCGGCGCGCACCAGCGGGTGCTGCTGCACTCCCCGACCGCGTTCGACGCCTCCACCTACGAGCTGTGGGTGCCACTGCTGAACGGCGGCACGGTCGTCGTCGCCCCGCCCGCCGACCTCGACGTGGCCGGCCTCGACCGGCTGCTCACCGGCCACGACGTGACCGCGCTGTGGCTGACCGCCGGGCTGTTCCGCCTGGTCGCCGAGGAGGCGCCGGGCGGCCTGGCGGGCGTGCGCGAGGTGTGGACCGGCGGCGACGCCGTCCCCGCCGCCGCCGTGCGCCGGGTACGCGAGGCCTGCCCCGACACCGTCGTGGTGGACGGCTACGGGCCCACCGAGACGACCACCTTCGCGCTGTCCCACGCCGTCGCCGTCGGCACGCCCGTCCCGGCCCGGATACCGATCGGCCGGCCGCTGGACAACATGCGCGTGTACGTCCTGGACGGCGCCCTGCGCCCGGTCCCGGTCGGGGTCGTCGGCGAGCTGTACATCGGCGGCGCCGGACTGGCCCGCGGCTACACCGGACGGCCGGGCCAGACCGCGGAGCGGTTCGTGGCCGACCCGTTCGGCCCGGCCGGCTCCCGGCTGTACCGCACCGGCGACCTGGCCCGCTGGACCGGCGAGGGCGTCGTGGAGTTCGCCGGCCGCGTCGACGAGCAGGTCAAGCTGCGCGGCTTCCGCATCGAACCCGGCGAGATCGAGGACCGCCTCGCCCGCCACCCGGCCGTCGCCCAGGCCGCCGTCGTCGTCCGCGAGGACCGGCCCGGCGACAAACGCCTGGTCGGCTATGTGGTCGCCGCCGCGCCCGTGGAGCCGGGGGAGCTGAAGGAGCACCTCGGCGCCGAACTGCCGGACTACATGGTGCCGTCGGCGCTGGTCCTCCTCGACGCGCTGCCGCTGACCGGCAACGGCAAGGTCGACCGCGCGGCCCTGCCCGCGCCCACCGCGCAGGCCTCCGCCGAGCGCCGCGCCCCGCGCGACGAGCGCGAGGAGACGCTGTGCGCCCTGTTCGCCGACGTCCTCGGCGTGCCGGAGATCGGCATCGACGACGGCTTCTTCGACCTGGGCGGCCACTCCCTGCTGGCCACCCGGCTGGTCAACCGCATCCGGGGCGCGCTCGACGTCGAAGTGCCGGTGCGCGCCGTGTTCGAAGCCCCGACGCCCGCGCAGCTCGCCGCCCGCCTCACCGACGTCGAGACGGCCCGGCTGCGCCTCGCCCCGGTCGAGCGGCCCGCCCGGATCCCGCTCTCCTCCCAGCAGCGCAGGCTGTGGTTCATCGACTCGATGGAGGACACGGCCGGCACGTACAACATCCAGCTGGCCGTGCGGCTGCTCGGCGACCTGGACCCCGCGGCCCTGGAGGCGGCCCTGGCCGACGTGGTGGAACGCCACGAGAGCCTGCGGACCGTCTTCCCCGCCGAGAACGGCGCCCCGCGCCAGCGGGTCCTCACCGCGGGCGAGTTCACGCTCGCCCTGGAGACCGGCACGGTCACGGAGGAACAGCTGGACGACGCCCTGGCCGCGTCGTCGGCGACCGCGTTCGACCTGGCCGCCGACCTCCCGCTGCGGGCCCGCCTGCTGCGGCTGGCCCCACGCGAACACGTGCTGGACCTGGTCCTGCACCACATCGCGGCGGACGGCTCCTCCCTGGCCCCGCTCGCCCGCGACCTCGGCACCGCCTACGCGGCCCGGCGGGCGGGCGAGGCGCCCGAGTCCGCGCCGCTGCCGGTGCAGTACGCCGACTACGCCCTGTGGCAGCGGCGCGTCCTCGGTGACGAGGACGACCCGGACAGCCCGTTCGGACGGCAGCTGCGCCACTGGCGCACCGCGCTGGCCGCGCTGCCCGAGGAGCTGGAGCTGCCGCTCGACCGGCCGCGCTCCGCCGAGGCGGGCAGCCACGGCGGGCGGGTCCCGCTGGAGCTGCCCGACGCGGTGGCCGAGGGAGTGCACCGGCTGGCCGCGGAGAGCGGCGCGAGCCTGTTCATGGTGCTGCACGCCGCCGTGGCGGCCCTGCTGCACCGGCTCGGCGCCGGCACCGACATCCCGGTGGGCACCGTGGTCGCCGGCCGCGGCGACGAGTCCCTCGACGAACTGGTGGGCTTCTTCGTCAACACCCTGGTCCTGCGCACCGACCTGACCGGCGCCCCCGGCTTCCGGGAGCTGGTCGACCGGGTGCGCGCGGCCGACCTGGCCGCCCTCAGCCACCAGGACGTCCCCTTCGAACGGCTGGTCGAGGAGCTCAACCCGCCGCGGGTGCTCGGCCGCAACCCGCTCTTCCAGGTGGCGATCAGCCTGGAGAACAACGAGGAGGCCCGCCTCGAACTGCCCGGCCTCACCCTGGCACCGCAGCCGACGTCGGCCGACATCGCCAAGTTCGACCTGTCGTTCGCCTTCGGGGAGGTGCCCCGGGAGAACGGGCCGAGCGGCATCGGCGGCGAACTCGAGTACAACAGCGCGCTGTTCGACCGCGACACCGCCCGGTCGTTCGCGGACCGCCTGGTGCGGCTGCTCACCGAAGCGGTCGCGGACCCCGACCGCGGCGTCGCCGACCTCGACCTGCTCGCCCCGGACGAGCGCGCGCTGCTGGCCGAGGTCAACGACACCGACCGGGACCTGCCGGACGGGACGCTGGTGTCGCTGTTCGAGGCCCGCGCGGCCGAACGGCCCGACGCCCCGGCGGTCACCGCGGGCGCCGTCACCCTCCGCTACGCCGACCTGGACGCGCGGGCCGACCGGCTCGCCCGCCGCCTCGCGGACGCGGGCGTCGCCCCCGGCGACCGGGTGGCGATCCTCCAGGAACGCTCGATCGACCTGGTGGTCTCCACGCTCGCCGTCCTCAAGGCCGGCGCGGCCTACGTCCCGCTCGACGTGCGCTACCCGGTGTCCCGCCTGGAGCACATCGTCGAGGAGACGGGCTGCGCGGTGCTGCTGACCGACGAGGCGCTGGCCGGCGTGGAGTTCCGGCACACCGCCCGGGTCCTGCGCGCCGACGCCGGCACCGATCCCGCCGCCGGGGCGCCCGCCGGGCCGTCGGGGCGCGCCCCGCACCCCGACCAGCTGGCGTACATCATGTACACCTCCGGATCGACCGGGCAGCCCAAGGGCATCGGGATCACCCACGCCAACGTGGTCGCGCTGGCCTGCGACACCCGCTGGCGGACCGGTCACGAGCGGGTGCTGATGCACTCGCCGCACGCCTTCGACGCCTCGACGTACGAGATCTGGGCGACGCTGCTGGGCGGCGGGGAGCTGGTCGTGGCGCCGCCCGGACAGCTGGACGCGGCCGGACTGCGCGGGATCGCCGAACGGCGGCGCCTGACCGCGGTGTTCATGACCACGGCGCTGTTCAACCTGCTCGCCGAGGAGGACCCGGCCTGCTTCGCGCCGCTCAGCGAGATCTGGACCGGCGGCGAGCAGGTCTCCCCGGCCGCGTTCCAACGTGTCCTGGACGCCTGCCCCGACACCGCCGTCGTGCACGTCTACGGCCCGACCGAGACCACGGTCTACGCCACCTGCCTGCCGCTGCGCGCCCCGTACCGCACGGGCCGCAACGTCCCGATCGGCCGGCCGATGGACGGCATGCGCGCCTACGTCCTGGACGACCGGCTGCGGCCCGTCCCGCTCGGCGTGCCGGGCGAGCTGTACCTGGCCGGCACGGGCACCGCCCGCGGCTACGTCCGCCGGCCCGGCATGACCGCGGAACGCTTCGTCGCCGACCCCTTCGGGCCGGCCGGGCAGCGGATGTACCGCACCGGCGACGTGGTGCGCTGGGACCGCGAGGGGCAGATCGAGTTCGTCGGGCGCGCCGACCACCAGGTCAAGATCCGCGGCCTGCGGATCGAGCTCGGCGAGATCGAGACGGTCCTCCAGGACCAGCCGCAGGTCTCCCGCAGTCTGGTGACGGTCCGGGAGGACCGGCCCGGCAGCAAGCAGCTGGTGGCGTACGTCGTGCCGGTGCCCGGCGCGGACACCGCGGGCCTGCGCGAGCAGGTGGCGCGGCGACTGCCCGACTACATGGTCCCGGCCGCCTTCGTCGCGCTCGCCGAGCTGCCGCTCAACGCCAACGACAAGGTCGACCGGGCGGCGCTGCCCGCCCCGGACTTCGGCCCCTCGGCCGCGGGCCGTGGTCCGCGCAACCCGCGCGAGGAACTGCTGTGCCGGCTGTGGGCGGAGCTTTTGAAGCTGGACCGGGTGGGCATCGACGACAACTTCTTCGAGCTCGGCGGCGACAGCATCGTCTCCCTCCAGCTCACCAGCCGGATCCGCGCCGTCTTCGGGGTGGAGCTGTCCAACCGGGCGGTGTTCCAGGCGCCGACGGTGGCGTCCCTGATGGAGCTGATGGGCGCGGGCGGCGGGGCGGACGACTCCTTCGAGGTGGTCCTCACTCTCCGCGAGGGCCGGGACGCCGCCCCGCTGTTCTGCCTGCACCCGGTGGGCGGCGTCAGCTGGATGTACTCCGGCCTGCTGCGGTACGTCGACGGCGCCCACCCGGTGTACGGCATCCAGGCCCGGGGCCTGGCCCGCGACGAGCCGCTGCCGCGCTCGGTGCCGGAGATGGCGGACGACTACGTGGCACGGATCCGTGAGGTCCAGCCGTCCGGCCCCTACCACCTCCTGGGCTGGTCCATGGGAGCGATCCTCGCCCACGAGGTCGCCGTCCGCCTCCAGGAGCAGGGGCAGGAGGTGGCCCTGCTCGCCAACCTCGACCAGGTGCCGATGAGCGCCGAGGACCTGGACGGCGAGTACACGGCGGCCGACGAGCAGAAGGTCCTGCTGGCCCTGCTGGACTTCGTCGGACGCGACCCGGGGATGTTCGGGGACGGCCCGCTGCGGCACGCGGAGGTCATGGCGGTGCTGCGCGAGGAGGGCAGCGCGCTGGCCACCTTCGACGAGGAGCAGATCCTGCGGATCGGCGCCGTCAACAACAACAACTGGGACCTGACGATCGGTCACGAGCCCGGCGTGTTCGACGGTGACGTCCTGCTGTTCGTCGCCACCCGGGACGAGGACCACCCGCAGGACAAGACCGAACGCTCGGTGACCCGGCTCAGCCGCTTCGTCACCGGGAACGTGGAGGTCCTGGAGATCGACTGCGAGCACCGGCAGCTGCTCCAGGCCGGTCCGGTCGAGGAGATCGGCCGGGCCCTGAACGACCGGCTCGCCGGGCGCTGACCCGCCCGCACCACCGGGCCCGGCTCCGCACCAGCGCCACCGGAGCCGGGCCCGCGTGCTGCCCGGGCCGCCCCCGGCGGGCGGCCCAGGATCTGCCGATCGGCAGATGTGGCGGAGGACCCCCGCGAGCCATGCTGAATGCGCAACGACCGAAGGAGGCAGGCGCCATGACACGGGTGGAGAACGCGCCCTTACGACAAGCGGCTCTCGTCGAGGCCCACGTGCACCGGCGGCACGACAGGCCGGCGCGGATCGGCTGGGCGGCCGTCGTCGCGCTGCTCGCCTACGGCCTGGCCCACGTGTACTGGGCCCTGGGCGGCTCGGGCTTCCCGTTCGGCGCCGACGACGCCAATCCGGAGTACTCGGCCTTCGAGCACGTCGGCCGCGAGCAGCTCGCGCCCTGGGTGGCGGCCGGGTTCCTGCTCAGCGCCGCGGTCGCGGTGCTGCTGGCCCTGCCCGGCCGGCGCCGGATCCCGACCCCGGTGCTGCTGGGCGCGACGGGCCTCTCGGTCGCCGCGGTCCTCGGCGCGATCGCCGACTTCCGCATCCTGGGCAACCTCGCCTACGTCTTCATGCTGAAGTTCAGCGCCATCAACTGGACCGTGATCAACCAGGTGTTCGCGGTCACCGCCGTCGGCCTCATGACGATGTCGGCCGTCGTCTACCAGCGGCGCACCACCGGCGCCTGCGTCACCTGCGGGCGCGCCGACTCCGGGGCCGGCTGGACCGAGCCGGAATCCGCCGCCCGCTGGGGCCGCAGGGCCGCCTACATCGCGGTCGCCGTGCCGCTGGTGTACGCCAGCACCCGGTGGGCGTGGGCCCTCGGCTACCCGCTCGGGATCTCCGACAAGATGTGGGAGGAGGGCAAGGAGGACAACCTCTGGCTGTTCGGCGCCGCGCTCGCCACCATGGGCGCCCTCGGCTCGCTGCTCACCCTCGGCCTGGTGCAGCGCTGGGGCGAGGTGTTCCCGCGCTGGATGATCGGACTGCGTGGCAAGCGAGTGCCGCCGGCCCTGGCGATCGTGCCCGCCTCGCTGGTCTCCGTCCTCGTCACCACCGCCGGGATCATGTACATCCGGCTGCACTTCCAGGGCGCCTTCGACGACCCGAAGGAGAACTGGGGCGCCACCGTCCCGGAGACCATCTGGCCGGTGTGGGGCCTGGCCCTGGCGGCGGCCACGCTCGCCTACTACTTCCGGCGGCGCGGCGCGTGCAAGAGCTGCGGCCGGGGCGCGCGGCCGGCCGCCGCGACCACCGGTTCGGTCCCCGCTTCGAATTCGTCGAAGCGTCCTTGAGGGCCCGCCGTCCCGCCCCTTCAATGAGGTGGGACGGCCCCCGTCCGGACGCTGTCGCTCCCTCCGAACCCCGCTGCCTCCCAGACCGGCGGCTTCGGGCCCGTCATCCCCCGCCGGGTCCGGAGCCGCCTTTTTCCGT
>NZ_BQUN01000099.1:16566-51771 GCF_026008495.1 Streptomyces sp. A012304 | reverse complement strand
CCCCCGCCATGACCGACACAGCCCCGAAGGAGCCGGACCGGCTCGCGCCGAACGGGTGGCACCGGTGGCCGGACCGGTCGGGGCGGCTCGTCGTCGTGTGGTCCGCCCTGTACGGCCTGGCCGGCCTGTACTGGGCGCTGGGCGGCGACGGCTACCCCTTCGCCCGGACCGTCGAGGACCGCTCGTCGTCGTCGATCCTGGAGCCGAGCAGCGCGGCGGTGGTCGCCCCGGTGATGGCGGCGTTCGGTGCCGTGGGCACGGTCGTGGGCGTGCTGATGACACGCGGACACGGCACGGGCCGCACCCGCAAGGCGCTGCTCGCCTTCGGCTGGACGGCCGGCGTGGCGCTGGCTCTCCTGGTCCCCGACTACTCGCTGCTCGGCCTGCTGGTCTTCGCACCGGTGCTGCTGGTGTTCGTCTTCACCGGGGTGCCGGGTCCGCAGGAGCTCGGCGACATCCTCTACTGGCACCGCGTCCACCTGATCATCGTCTTCGTGGGCGGCCTGCTGTGGCTCGCGACCACGCTCTCCTACCAGCGGCGCACCGGCCGGCGGTGCGTGCGCTGCGGCCGCGGCGACCGGGCGGCGGCCGGCTGGACCGACCCGGCGGCCGCGCTGCGCTGGGGGCGCTGGGCGGTGTGGGTGGCGGTGGCGTCGACCCTGCCGTACGACATCACCCGGATCGCCTGGTACTTCGGATGGCCGATGGGGATCACCGACGAGTTCCTGAAGGAGATGCAGGACACCCCGCACATGCTGGAGATCGGGCTGGCGCTGGGCGTGGTGTCCACCCTCGGCAGCCTGCTGATGCACGGTCTGGTCGGCCGGTGGGGCGAGGTCTGGCCACGCTGGGTGTGGTTCAAGCGGGGCCGCCCGGTCCATCCCGCGACCGCGCTCGTGCCCGCGTCGGTCGTGGCCGTGGTCCTGATCCCGGCCGGCCTGATGGCGGTCCGCGAATACGACACGGCGATGTGGGGGACGCTCGGCCCGTCGGTCTTCTGGGTCGTGTGGGGCGTGGCCCTGGGCGTCGCGGCCTACGGCTACCACCTGCGCCGCCGCGGCGCCTGCCGACACTGCGGCCGCGGCTGACCGGCCGGAATCCGACAATTGCGCGCCGAGCCGTTCAGGAACGAATTCATTGATATGCCGTTGAGCTGCCGCCGCCGAATTCATTGAATGGTGATTCGCCCGCCCCGGGAAATGCAATCCGCTCGGGCGGGCGAATCGCCCGTTTCCCGAAGCTTGGAGGTTCGAATGAGGAACATCGTGCGCGCGGCGGGAGCGGCCGTCGCCGGGCTCGCGCTCGTCGGTGCCGTACAGGCCCCCGCCCAGGCGGCGGGGACGACGGCCGAGTCCGTGCCCAGCTGCGTGACGGCCAAGGACTACCTCCTCACCAAGGTCATCGTCGTCATCACCAACAACTGCACGACGACCCAGCGGGTGAACGTCGCCTACGCCTACCTCGACACCCCGTACGTCCCGGACAGGTGCCACACCCTCGCGCCGGGCCAGGAGGTCATGACCAGCGAGTACCCGTGGCTCGCGAACCGCTACGTCGGCCTGATCCCCTGCTGAATTCCTCACCGGCCGCATCGCCGGAACGCGCCGGGGCCCGGAACCAGACCACTGGTTCCGGGCCCCGGTCGTCGCGGCGGGTCCGCTCAGGTCGCCTTGCGGAAGCTGCGCACCGCCAGCGGGGCGGTGACGGCGACGATCACCACACAGGCGCCCAGGGTGGCCAGCACGGTCCCCAGGGCCGGCTCGCCGAGCGCCAGGTCACGGGCCGCTGTGATCGCGTGCGACATCGGGTTGACCTCGGCGAACGCCCCCAGCCAGCCGGGCAGGCCCTCGGTGGGCACGAACGCGTTGGAGGCGAAGAGCAGCACCATGTTCACGATGCCGCCGATCGGCTGCAGGGCCTCCGGGCGGCGCACCCACGCCGACAGCGCCATGAACACCCAGCCCAGCGACCAGCCCAGCACCACCGCGACCAGCGCCGCGCCGAGCGAGCCGAGCAGCCCGCCGTCCGGGCCGTAGCCGAAGACCAGGGCGGCCGCGATCAACATGACGGTCATGTTCACGGCGTTCAGCACGGTGTCGGCGATGCTCCGGCCGATCAGCACCGACCCGGTGTGGATCGGCATGGCCTTGAAACGGGCGACGATCCCGTTGTTCATCTCCGTCGTCAGCGCCACCCCCGACTTCAGACCGGCGCTGATCGAGCCGGTGACCAGGAACGCCGGCAGCAGGTAGTCGATGTAGCTGACGCCCGCCGGGAAGGCGGAGGTCTGCGAGACGCTCTTGAAGACCTGGCTGAACACGGTCAGCATCAGAACGGGTTCCAGGATGTTCGGCAGCACCAGCGCCGGGGTGCGCAGCGCCCGCAGCGACCGGCCGGACAGCACGGAGATCTGACGGAGCACGCCGGCCCCGCCGAAGTGCGCCGCGCGCACCTGGGAGGGGGCCGCGGCCCCGGTGGACTGTTCGGTGATGAGGGTCATCGGGGCATCCCTGTCTGGTGTCCGGTGGAGAGGGGCACGGGGGAGGGGCTCGACGGGGCGGTCACGGTGGAGTTCAGGGCCAGGTAGACGTCGTCCAGCGAGGGCTCGCTGAACGCGAGTCCGGCCAGATCCACGCCCGCCTCGTCGGTGGCGCGGACCACCCGGGCCACCGCCGTGGAGTCCGCGACGGGCATCGTCAGCACCAGGCCGTCGTCCTCGTGCGCGGGGGCGAGCCCGGCCCCGCGCAGCGCCGCCACGGCCCGCTGCCGGTCGTCGGCACCGCGCAGGGTCACCGACACCGACCGGTGGCCGATGCGGCTCTTCAGCTCCTCCGCGGTGCCGGACGCGACGACCCGGCCCGCCGACAGCACCGTGATGGAGTCGGCCAGCACGTCGGCCTCGTCGAGATACTGCGTGGTCAGCAGGACCGTGGTGCCCTCCCGGACCAGGTGCTGCACGATGTGCCACAGACCGCGGCGGGCCGTGGGGTCGAGTCCCGTGGTGGGCTCGTCGAGGAAGATCACATCGGGTGCCCCGACCAGGCTCGCCGCCAGGTCCAGGCGCCGGCGCATGCCGCCCGAGTAGTCCTTCGCGCTGCGGCGGGCCGCCCCGGTGAGGGAGAACAGTTCGAGCAGTTCGTCGGCGCGGGCCGCGGCCTGCGCCCGGGAGGCGCCCAGCAGCCGGGCGATCAGCACCAGGTTGGCGTGCCCGGAGAGCGTCTCGTCGACGGCCGCGTACTGTCCGGTGAGCCCGATGCGGCGGCGGACCTCCTCGGCCCGGCGCACGACGTCCAGGCCGCCCACCCGGACCTGCCCCGACGTCGGCAGGGACAAGGTGCTCAGGATGCCGACGAGGGTCGTCTTGCCGGCGCCGTTGTGCCCGAGCAGGCCCAGCACCGTGCCGCGCGGCGCACTCAGGCTCACCCCGTCCAGTGCCTTGTGGGAACCGAACGTCTTGGTCACGTCGGTCACTTCGATCATCGGGGTGTCCATGGAATTCCCTTCGCTCCATCCCGGAAGTCCGCGACCGGTCTTCGGGCGTTTTCAGGGATGACCGAAAGGGACCCCATGGGCCGTCACCTACAGCAGGTACGGTAGCCGCGGCGGGCGCATTCCTGGAGTGCGGATCAGAACTGTTGAACTGGCATTGCCACAGGCGCCGGAAATAGGCCCGGCAGGTCGCCGGAAAGGGAAAGTCAGCCCAGCGGCAGAACGGCCCGCACCCGCCAGCCGCCCTCGCCGTGGGCGCCGTACTCGAGGCTGCCGCCCAGTGCCCCGGCCCGCTCCGCGAGGGCGGCCAGGCCCGTGCCGCCGCCGCGCCGGCCGCCGTCGCCCAGCAGGCCGCCGCCCGGCTCGGTGATGGAGGGGGCGCGGTTGCTCACCGACACGACGAGGACCGGCTCCTCGGCGGTGAGGTCGGGGAGCACGGACACCGACACCAGGGGGGTGGCGGGCGCGTGCCGGCGGATGTTGGTCAGCGCCTCGACCACGACCCGGTGGGCGGTGCTGGCCACCTCGCGCGGCACCCGGGCGACCCGTTCGGGCGTCAGATCCAGCTCCAGCCGCACCTCGCTGCGCCCGGCGCCCCGGAACCGGTCGACGACGTCGGCGATGTCCGGCAGCCCGTACGCCTGCGCCTTGCCCTCGCCCGCCGCCGGGGCGGCCGTACCGGTGGAGTCGTCGAGCATCTGCACGGTGCGGTCCATGGAGCCGAGCGCCTGGAGCCCGGCCTGCTCGATCTGCCGGAGGATCGGCAGCACCTTCTCCGGCTGGTCCGCCCCGACCACCTGGGCGGCCTGTGCGAGCACCACGATGCCGGACACGTCGTGCGCCACGAAGTCGTGCAGATCGCGGGCGAGTTGCAGCCGCTGGTGGCGCCGGGCCTCGTGCACCGAGCGCAGCCGCCGCGACTCCAGGACCCGCAGGTACCCGCCGACGGCGGCCGCGGCGACGGCCCCCAGCGCGAAGAACGCGCTCTGCGCGGCGGCCTCCATCGCGGTCGGGGGTACCTGGAGGCGGAGGATCACGGTCGACGCCAGGATGCCCAGCGCGGTGCACAGCAGGGCCGCGTACCGCGCGGCGGCGTACCGGGCGAGCAGGCAGACCAGCAGCAGCGTGGCCGCGATCTCCAGCAGCGTCACCAGACCGGTCGACTGCCGCTGCACCGGAGGATCGCCCAGTACGGTGCCCAGCGCGGACGCGGCCATCGTCACCAGGGCCACCGGCAGCACCGGCACCCGGTCGCGCCAGCCGGTGACGGCCAGCGCGCCGAGCACCGCCACCGTCATGGGGACGACCGCCCGCCAGCCCGCGACCGGCCCGGCGAGCAGCCCGCCCACCACGGTCGCGCCCGCGAGCGCCGCGGTGAGGGGCCGCAGGACCCGGCCGTGAACGTGATTTCCCAGGTGTGTGTGCGTGGCCATCGCGCCGATTCTAGTGACGCACGATCACCGCTCACCGGCGGATATTGGCAGCTTGCTGAAAACCGACCCCGTGCGCACCGCCCGTTCTGGCATTTTCCTGCCATCGGGCCGATCCGGAAACGGGACGTCCATGAAATCTCTCTAGGATGTTCCCGCGGTGCGGTACGGCCGCCTTTTCTTGAGGAGTCGGAAATGCCTGACGAGGGCGGATCGGAACTGGACCGGCTGTTGCCCGCCTGGCATTTCCGGGAAGTGCACCGCGTTCCGGTCCCCGGCACCGCGGCCGAGGTGATGCGGGCCGTGCACGCGACGACCTGGGCCGAGGCACCGCTGGCCCGCGCGCTGGTGGCGCTCACCCGGGCCGACGTGTCGGCCGAGCGCCGGATCGTCGCCGACTACCTGAGCGGGATGGGCGAGGTGATCCCGGCCGGCGACGACGAGTTCCTCTTCGCGGGCGTGCAGTCGCCCGGCGACGTCCCCCGGCCCCCCGGCACCATCGCCGAGATCGTGACCGGATGCGACGAGCCGGGCATCCTGAAGATCGGCATGAACGTGCGCTGCGCGGGCGGCGTCCTCAGCACCGAGACCAGGGTCCTGGCCACCGACGAGCGGACCCGCCGCACCTTCGCCCCCTACTGGTGGCTGGTCAGGTTCGGCAGCGGACTGACCCGCCAGTCCATGTTGCGCGCGATCCGCCGCCGCGTCCTGCGCGAGTCCGGCTCCTCCTGACCCTTCGCCGCGTCGGCGGCGCGGTCCGTCAGGCGTGGGCCTTTGCCCCGCTCAGGCCGTCGTCGCGGTCCGCCGCCGGGGGCCGGGCGGGGCCGGCTCGGTACGAGTCGTCGGCGTGCCCGTGCGGAAGGCCGCCATGTGCTCGGGGAGCCGCGGCCACACCGTCGGCGTGTAGAAGTGGCCGCCGGCCACCCGGGTCGCCTTGAACGGGCCGGTCGACAGGGGCCGCCAGGCGTCCGCGTCCGTGTCGCTCAGGTCGTCGTCCTCGCCGTACAGCACCTGCAACGGCGCCGTCACCCGGTCCTGCGGCCGGAACCGGTAGCTGTCCGCCACGCACAGATCGGCGCGGAACACCTCCACCGCCATCCGCAGCAGCTCCGGCTCGCCACGCACCGCCTCCGACAGCTGGCCGGCGCCGAGCATCCAGTCGAGCAGCTCCTGATCGGTGTTGCGCGGGTGCGGCGGCACGTCCACGAGCCCGGCCCGGGTGTGCGGCGCCCGCGCGGCCGACACCACCACCGCCTCCGGGTCGGGCAGTCCCGCCCGCCGGGCGCGCACCGCGAGGTCGAAGGCGACCCAGGCGCCCATGCTGTGCCCGCACAGCACGACCCGCCGCCCGGCGAGGCCGTGCAGCGCGGCCAGGGCCCCGCCGAGCAGGTCCTCCCAGTCGCGGGCGAACGGCACGCTGTAGCGGGCCTCCCGGCCCGGGTAGCAGTACAGCGCCAGCTCGGTGTCCTCCGGCAGGCTGTCCGCCCACGGCCGGAAGGGCGCGGTGCCGCCCCCGCAGAAACTCAGACAGAGCAGGACCCGGGGGGCCTGCGGCCTGGGGAGCGGGCGGATGAACTGCCCGGACATCCGGCCTCCTTTCAGGGCATCGGGTCCCACCACACGTCGGGTCGGACCAGGCACCCGGCAACGTAGCTGGCGGACGGGCGAGGCGCCGCAGGCGGCCAAGAAATCTTCGATGCCCGGAAGTGACCCTCGGTGCCCACGGAGGGGCGGGGGAGTGACGAACGGCCGGCCGCACCCCCCGGCCGGACGCCTCCGCACGGCTTTCGGCCACCTCGGCGCGGACCCCGAAGTGATGGCCGAAAGACCCGCAACGCGTTATTGAATTCTTCTCATTGAAAACTCTCGAACGTGCGGTCGGCGTCATGTCCGGGAAGCCTTGTCCGAGTGATTCCCCGCTGCGTACAGTCGAGCCGAATTGGGTGACCGTGCCAGGAAGGAAAAGGCTCATGGCCAATCCGTTCGAGGATGACAATGCCGAGTACTACGTACTCGTGAACGACGAGGGCCAGTATTCCATCTGGCCCGTGTTCGCGGAGATTCCGGCCGGCTGGGAAAAGGCGCACGGCGCCGGCCCCCGCCAGGAATGCCTGGACTACGTCAACGAGCACTGGACCGACATGCGCCCGCGCAGCCTCGCGGCCGCCATGGACGCCCAGCCCTCCTGAAACAGACGCCGGCCGGACCCGTGACACCGCAGCACACCGTCTCAGCCGTACTCATCGTTCCGTCGCACTCATCGTTCCGTCGCACACATCTCTAGGAGAAACACGTCATGCCGATTCTCGCCGAAGACCGCCAGGCCGCCGTCAAGGAAATCGTCTGCGACATCCTCGAGCTCGAGGAGGACGAGGTCACCGACACCAGCCTCTTCATCGACGACCACGGCGCCGACTCGCTGCGCGCCATCGAGATCCTGGCCTCCCTGGAGAAGGAGTTCGGCATCACCATCGACCAGTCCGAGCTGGCCCAGATGGTGAACCTGGAGGCGGTCTACAAGGTCGTCGCGGAGGCTCCCGCCCGCTGACCGCGCGCCGTCCGGCCGAGCCGGAGCTCGGCCGATCCGAAGGTTTAAGGGGAAAAAACATGTCCTCAGTACGCCCCGGCGGCGTAACCGAGAAACGCCGGGTGGTTCTCACCGGCTTTGGAGTCATCTCCAGCATTGGCATCGGGGCCGAGGAATTCACCGAGAGCCTGCGGGCCGGCCGCAGCGGTGCCAGTCCGATCTCGCTGTTCGACGTCGAGGGGTTCGCGCACGTCAACGGCTGCGAGGTCAAGGGCTTCGAGCCCGAGGAATGGATCTCCCGCACCCCGGTGCGGGAACTGGGCCGCGCCAGCCGCTTCGCGGTCGCGGCGGCGGCCATGGCACTGAAGGACGCCGGTCTGGACCCCGGGGACCTCGCCGGCCGACGGGGACTGATCTCCGTCGGCACCACGGACGGCGAGTCCTACGAGCTGGACCGGCTGGTGGCCGCCGAACTCGCCGACGGTCCGCAGAACATGGACCCGCAGATCGTCCGGCGGGTGTCGGCGGCCCGGCTCTCCACCGCCATCGCCCACGAACTGGACCTGACCGACGTCGAGGCCCCCACCATCGCCACCGCCTGCTCCGCGGGCAACTACGCGATCGGTTACGGCTTCGACGCGGTCAGCTCCGGCGAGGTGGAGTACGCGCTGTGCGGCGGCGCCGACGCCATGTGCCGCAAGACGTTCACCGGCTTCTACCGGCTCGGCACCATCGCTCCCGAGGTGTGCCAGCCCTTCGACGTCGACCGCAAGGGCATCCTCACCGGCGAGGGCGCCGGCCTGCTGGTCCTGGAGAGCCTGGACTCCGCGCTGGCCCGCGGCGCGCGCATCTACGCCGAGGTCCTCGGCTACGGCCTCAACTGCGACGCCTACCACCAGGTCGCGCCCAAGGGCGACAGCGTCGCCCAGTGCATGAGCATCGCGCTGGCCAACGCCGGGGTGAAGCCCGAGGAGGTCGACCTGATCTCCGCGCACGGCACCGGCACCAAGGCCAACGACATCACCGAGGCCGCCGCCATCCGCTCGGTGTTCGGCGCCGCGACCCCGCGCACCATCTCCCTGAAGTCGATGCTCGGCCACACCATGGGCGCCGCCAGCGCGCTCGGCGCCATCGCCTGCGGCCTCGCCATCACCCACGGCTTCATCCCGCCCACGATCAACCACCACCGCACCGACCCGGAGTGCGAGATCGACTGCGTGCCCAACCACGCCGTCGACGCCGACCTGCGCATCGTGCAGAACAACGGCCTCGCCTTCGGCGGCAACAACTCCATCGTCATCCTCGGCCGCTACGACGGGGACGGCGACGAGACCCGCGCGGACGACGGCGACGGGGACGGTGACGACAGGTGACCTACCCCATCATCGGCACCGGGGCGGTGGCCGGCATCGGCGCCGACCCCGGGGAGATCTTCGACAGCCTGTGCGCCGGACGCAGCGCCCTCGGCCCGCTGAAGGCCTTCGACCGCTCCCGGTTCCGCGCCCAGCAGCTGTTCGAGATCGACGACCGGCGGGACGACGGCCTGGACGAACCCGGCCGGGCCGGCCGCTTCCTCGTGGAAGCCGTCGCGCAGGCCGCCGCCGACGCCGGACTGCCCGAGGACCTCGACGGCATCCCCGTCCTCGTCGGCACCGGACTGCGCGAACTGCGCTCCCTGGAACTGTGGTGGCGCGACGGCATCCCCTTCGACGCCGACCGCCTCCACTTCGAGCAGCTCCTGCGCGAGCGGTTCAACGCCGTCGACACCCACACCTTCGCGGGCGCCTGCTCGGCCTCCCTGTACGCCCTCGCCCTCGGCTGGGACCTGCTGGAACTCGGAGAGGCGGACACGGTCGTGGTGGCCGGCTGCGACGTCGTCACCGAGAGCATGTTCGGCCAGGCCGACCGGGTGCAGTTCGACCCGCCGGAGGCGGTGCGCCCCTTCGACAAGGACCGTCAGGGCACCATCCTCGGCGAGGGCGCCGCCGCCGTCGTCCTCACCCGCACCGCCCCCGCCGGCCGGCCGGTCCGCGGCTGGCTGCGCTCGGTCGCCGTCAACTGCGACGCCCACCACCAGACCGCCCCGGACGAGGCGGGCGTCGAGGCCGCCGTCCGCGCGGCGCAGCGGCACGCCCACGTCGACCCCGCCGACATCGACCTGGTCGTGCTCCACGCCACCGGGACCCCGCTCAACGACCGCACCGAAGCCGCCGTCACCGCCCAGGTGTTCGAGGGTGCCCGCCCGGCCCTCACCGGCATCAAGTCCCTCACCGGACACACCTCCGGCTCCGCCGGGCTGCTCAGCCTGATCGTGGCGCTGCGCTCCCTCGACACCGGAGTCGTGCCGCCCATCGCGGGCCTGGTCGAGCCGCTGCCCGAGGGCAGCACCCTGCGCCTGGTGGCCGGCGAGCCGCTGACCACCCCGGTGCGTCTGGCCCAGGTCAACAGCTTCGGCTTCGGCGGCGTCAACGCCGTCGCCATCGTCGGAGGTGCCGCATGACCCTCGCCGTCACCGGTGTCGCCGTGGCCCTGCCCGGCGCGGCCGACCCCGGCGCCCTGCTGCGCCCGGCCGTCGCCGGCGCCGACCCCGTCGACCCGGCCGCCCTCATCGGCAAGAAGGGCCTGCGCTTCAAGGACAGCGCCACCCGGCTCGGACTCCACCTCGCCCACGCCGCGCTCACCGACGCCGGGCTTCTCGGACCGGACGGGCCGACCGTGCCCGGCGACCGGATCGGCACCGTGGTCAGCTCCAACCTCGGCAACGCGGACACCGTGTGCCGGGCGGTGGAGACCATCGCCAAGGAGTCCACCCAGGCCCTCAGCCCGATGGACACGCCGAACGCCTCCAGCAACATCATCGCCTCCGAGACCGCCATCCGGTACGGGCTGCGCGGCCCCAACCTCACGGTGTGCAACGGCCGCAGCTCCGGTCTCGACGCCGTGCGCTGGGCCGCCGTCCTGCTGCGCGCCGGACGCGCCGACCACGTCCTGGTGACCGGCGTCGAACCGGACAACGAGGTCACCCGTCGGCTCATCGGCGGCCCCGTGGCCGACGGCGGTGCCGCCCTGGTGCTCAGCCGCACCCCCACCGGCACACCCCACGCCCTGCTCGGCCCGGTCGTGCGCACCGCGCGTCCCGCCGGCACGGTCGCCGAGCTGACCCGGCGCGCCCCGGACGGCGGGCTGTGGTTCAGCCCCGAGGCGGACCCGGTGCCCGCCGGCGCCGACCGCGTCGCCCTCACCGGCTGGGGCGAACTCTCCGGCGCCCTCGGCGTCGTGCAGTGCGCCGCCGCCGTCGGCTGGTTCGCCCAGGGCGCCACCCGCCCGGCTTACGCCCTGGCCGGCGCGACCGGAGCCGCCCTGCTCGCCCCGGAGAGTCCGGCATGACGAACCTGGTGCTGCTGCACGGACTCGCCAACAACGAGGGCATCTGGGCCTCGCTCGCCGGACACTGGCGCGACGGCGTCGAGGTGCACACCCCCCGGCTGCCCTGGCACAGCGGCGGCATCGCCGACTGGCGCCACGAGACGGACTCCGCGGCCCGGCTGGCCGAGGTGCTCGACACCGTTCCGGGCGGCCCCGGCGTGGTGGTGGCCCACTCGTTCAGCTCGGTGGTGCTGCTCGACCTGCTCAGCGCCCGCGCGGCCGCCGGCGACCCGCTGGACCTGCCGGGCGTCGTCCTCGTCAACCCCTTCTACCGGAGCGACGCGGACGACTTCCACTGGGACATGATCGCGCCGACCCTGGACGACTTCCCGCGCACCATGGCCGAGTCGATCCGGCTGCGCACCCCCGACCACCCCATCGAGGCCGGGATCCTCGCCGACATGGCCCGGCGCATGACGGAGTGGATCGGCCCCTACGGATGGCTGCGGTTCTTCGACGCCTACCTGCGCACCCCGCTCTTCCCCGTGGACCTGGTGCAAACCCCGGCGCTGGTCGTCGGCTGCGAGGACGACCGGTCCGCGCCCGTCGCCCAGGCCCGCCGGCTCGCCGCCCGGCTGCCCGCCGGGGAGTGCCTGACCGTGCCCGGCTGCGGGCACTTCCCGATGCTCGAGGCGCCCGAGGTGTTCACGGGCGCCGTGCACGCCTTCCTCGACCGGATCCCAGGCCGCGTCCGGCCCCTGGCGGACGCCTGACCGCCCGGCCCGCACCGCCCGACCCGAAACGCCCCGACACGAAGGAGTCCGTGATGGACCCGACGCCCCACCCCTCGGTGACGGCGCTGCTGACCCCGACCACGGCGCGGCTGCGCCCGCTGTTCGAAGGCAACAACATCAGCTTCGCCATCGGCTTCAAGCACATCAACTACGTGGCCGAAGCGGCGGTGCTGCACCACTTCAGGCAGGCCGGGCTGCCCGTGGGAGACCTCTACCGGCGCTTCGGGCTCGGCTTCGACGTGGTCGACATCCGCTCCCGGCTCGGCGCGCTGCTCGCCGTCGACGACGAGGTCGAGGCGGTCGTCACACCGCGCACCAAGGACGGCGAGGACCGGCTCCGCTTCCGTGTCGAGCAGTTCGTCGAACGCGACGGCAAGCGCGTGCGGTGCGCCGACTCCACGCTCGTGGTGGCGCTGCGCGTCGACGGCCACGTCCGGGCCGAGGAGCCCTGGCCGGCCGGGCTGGACCGGTTCACCACCGCCCGCCTGGGCACCGGCGAGCGGCTGGAGCTCGCGGCCACGCCCACGCCCTACGGCGAGTTCACCGCCGGCCGCGGCACCAGCGCCGACCCGGTGCTCAGCGAACTCATCGGCGAGACCAACGCGTTCGGCTGGCGCTGGCGGGTCGGCTACTTCTACTGCCACTACAACGAGCGCGTCCAGATGTCCGGCTTCCTGCGGATCATGGAGGAGGTCGAGGACCTCTTCCTCGCCGACCGGGGCCTGGCCATCAAGGAGGTCCTCGACACCCGCGGCTGGATCCCCGTCGTCACCCAGTCCCGCATCGAACTCCTCGACGAGACCCTGATGGAGGAGGAGGTCTACACCGTCTACACCGTCGAGAACGTCTTCAAGACGCTGCTCTACTCCACCCGCATGGACTGCTACGTGCTGCGCGACGGGCAGCTGGTGAAGACCGCCACCGGCACCATCACCCACGGCTACCTCCAGGAGACCGCCCCCAACCAGTGGGAGATGGCCGAGTTCGACGAGGCCACCGTCACCGCCCTCACCACACCGCGCAAGGCGGCGTCATGAGCGCCGCGGTGGCCGACCGGCCGGTGATCACCGGCTGGTCGGCGGTCTCCCCGCACGGGATCGGCGCCGAAGCCTTCGCCGAGGGCGTGCGCGCCCAGCGCTCCACCGTCGCCCCGGTGGACACCGAGCGCTGGAACGTGCCCGTCAGCCGCGCCCACCTGGTCCCCGGGTTCGAGGTCCGCGAGGTCCTCGGCAAGAAGGGCACCCGCTCCATGGACCGGGTCACCGGCCTCGCCGTCACCGCCGTCGGCTCGCTGCTCGACCAGCCCGGCGCGCGACGCGAGACGGAGACCGGCGAGCGGGCCGCGCTCGTGCTGGCCACCACCACCGGCAGCGCCGCCAGCATGATGGACTTCACCCGCAGCTCCCTGGAGGGCGCCCGGCCCTACGACGTCGACCCGGCCGTGATGCCCAACGCGGTGATGAACTGCGCGGCCGGCCAGTGCGCCATCTGGTACGGCATCAAGGGACCCAACACCACGCTGGCCGGGGGCCGCGCGGCGGGCCTGCTCTCCCTCAACTACGCCACCCGGCTGCTGTCCACGGGCCGCGCCGACACGGTGCTGTGCGCCGCCGCCGAGGAGTACTCGCACGCCCGCTACTGGCTGGAGCGGCACAGCCGGGGCCCCGAGGCCCCCGGTGTCGCCCTCGGCGAGGGCGCGGCCGTGCTGCTGATCGGCCCCGCCTCGGCGGTCACCCCCGAGCGCCCCGCCCTCGCCGAGATACTGGCGGTACGGTCCCGGGTGGCCACCGGCAACGGCGTCCGCGCCGCGCTGGAGGCCTGTGTGCGCTCCGCCCTGGACGCCGCCGGGGTCACCGCCGACGAGGTCTGGGCGGCCGCCCCCAGTGACGCGCCGGGCCTCCTCGGCCACCTGGAACGCGAGGTCCTCACCGCGGTCTGCGGCAGCGCACCGGTGCGGCGGGTCCCGGCCGTCAGCCGCATCGGGGACGTCTCCGCCGCCTCCGCCCCGTTCCAGATCGCGATCCTGCTCGCCACCGCCGCCGAGGACCCCACGGCGGCCGGCCGGATCGCCCTGGTCACCTCCGCCGACCGCGACGGCTCCCTGGCCTGCGCGGTCCTGCGCCTGGCGGCCACCCGATGACCGCGGCCCCGGTCAGCCCCGTCCGCGCCGACGTCGTGGTGGAGGAGCGGACCGCCGACGGACTGGCCGGCTCCGCCCGGGCCGAGATCCTGGCCGACGAGCCGGTGTTCGCCGGCCACTACCCCGACTTCCCGATCTTCCCCGGCGTCTGCGTACTGGAGTGCGTGCGGCGGGCGGCGCTCGACGCCGACCCGGCCGCCGCCCCCGGGGTGCTCGCCGCCGTGGAGTCCGCCCGCTTCGCCGGCGCCGTCTACCCGGGGGACACCCTCCACCTGGCCCTCACCTGGCAGCGCGCCGGCACCGCGTGGCGCTGCAAGGCGACGGCCACCACCTCCCGCGGCCCCGCCGCCCGGGTCCGGCTGCGCTTCGAGCCCGCCGGAGGTGCCCGATGACGGTCCTCACCCCACCGGCCGTGCCCATCGCGCGGTCGCTGCCGCACCGGTACCCCATGCTGCTCGTGGACCGCGTCGTCGAGCTGGTGCCCGGCGAGCGGATCCGCGCGGTGAAGGCGGTCACCGTCAACGAGCCCTGGTACGCGGGCGCCGCCCCCGACGCGGACCTCGCCTACCCGCCGTCCCTGCTCATCGAGTCGTGGGGGCAGACCGCGGGCCTGCTCACCGTGGTCGGCGGCGGCGCCCCGCAGGGGCAGGTCATGCTCTTCGGCTCGGTGGCCGACGCCGAGTTCCACCACCCCGTCCTGCCCGGCGACGTCATCGAGCACCGGGTGACCGTCGCCCGCACCTTCACCGACTCGGTCGTCTTCGAGGGCAGCAGCCACCGCGGCGACCTGACCGTGATGACGGTGGCGCAGATGGTGATGGCCTTCCGCCCCGCCGAGCTGCTCCGCCCCACCGCGGACCCGGACGACCCCGCCGCCCCCACCGCACCGACCCCCGGAACCGGAAGAGAGGCCGAACGATGACCGACACCAGGCCCGTGGCCCTGATCAGCGGGGGGTCCCGGGGCATCGGCCGGGCCGCCGTGCTGAAGCTCGCGGCGGACGGCTACGACGTCAGCTTCTGCTACCACTCCAGCCAGGACGCCGCCCAGGTCCTCGCCAAGGAGGCGGAGGCGCTCGGCGCCCGGGTGCTGCACCACCGCGTCGACGTCTCCGACGCCCAGGCCGTACGCGACTGGGTCACCGCCACCGAACAGGAACTCGGCCCCGTCGAGACCGCCGTCACCTCCGCCGGCATCACCCGGGACAAGGGCCTGGTGATGATGTCCGACGACGACTGGAGCTCGGTGCTGTCCACCAACCTCGACGGCGTCTTCCACGTCTGCCGCGCCGTCACCTTCGGGATGATGAAGCGCCGCGGCGGTTCCCTCGTCAACATCTCCTCAGTGGCCGGCGTCCACGGCAACGCCACCCAGACCAACTACGCCGCCTCCAAGGCCGGGATCATCGGCTTCTCCAAGTCCCTCGCCAAGGAGGTCGGCCGCTACGGCATCCGCGTCAACGCGGTGGCCCCCGGCTTCGTCGACACCGACATGGTCGCCGCCGTCCCCGAACGGCTGCGCGACCAGGCCCTGGCCGCCGTCGCCCTCGGCCGGATGGGCACCGCCGAGGAGGTCGCCGAACTCGTCGCCTTCCTCGCCGGGCCCCGCGCCGCCTACATCACCGGATCCGTCTTCCACATCGACGGGGGGATAGCCCTGTGAGCACCGCACGCGGCAGGAGGAGACAGCCCCGCTGGTACTTCTCCCTGCGCAGCCCCTACTCCTGGTTCGCCTACCGCGACCTCAGCGAGAAGTACCCGGACGTCCTGGACCGCATCGAATGGATCCCGTACTGGGAGCCGGACGAGGAGTCCACCCGGCTGCTCGCCGACGCCGGCGTGACCCTGCCGGTGATGCCCATGCACCGCACCAAGAACTTCTACATCCTGCGCGACGCCCGCCGCTGGGCGCACGCCCGCGGCTGGCAGGTGACCTGGCCGGTGGACCGCGCCCCGCACTGGGAGGTCTCCCACCTCGCCTACCTCGCCGCCGAGGAAAGCGGCCTGGGACAGCAGTTCGTCGACCTCGCCTACCGGGCCCGCTGGAACGAGGGCCGGGACCTCGCCGAACGCGGCACCATCGCCGCCATCGCCCGCGAGCTGGGCCTCGACCCGGCGATCGCGGACTCGGTCGACGACCCCGACCTGCGCCTCAAGGGCGTGGAGTGCCTGATCGCGGCCTACCACGACGACGCCTTCGGCGTGCCGTTCTTCGTCCACGGCCGTGAGCCGTTCTGGGGCGCCGAGCGGGTGGGCGCGTTCGTCGCCACCGTTCGCGGCGAGACCTGGGACGGCGTCAGCGACGCCCCGTTCGACCTGCTCCCGTCCTCGGCAGCGCCGGACGGCAGCCGCCCGGCCTGACAGGAGACAGCGATGACCACCACCGCAACCCCCCGGACCGTGCCCCGCTGGGTGCCGCCGGCCCCGGACGGCGAGCCGGCCCGCACCGGCTGGGCCGAGCTGCGCCACCCCGTGCCGGGCCGGCTCGCCGCCCGCGTCCGGCTGCTGGCCCGCCGCACCGGCGTCGGCTGGGAGGCCGCCGCCCTCGCCGCCCACACGGCCGTCCTGACCGCCCTCAGCGGCGAACACACCGTGCGCACCGGCTACCTGCCCCCGGCGCCCCACCCGGCCCCGGCCCGCCCGCTCGCCCTCACCCTGGAGGGCCACACCTGGCGGGCGCTGCTCACCGCGTCCGCGCGGGCCGCCGCCGAACCCACCGAGGGCGCCTTCGAGACCGTACTGGACCTCGGACACCTCACCGGCGCGCCCGCCGCGCCGTCACCGGACACCGTGCTGCGCGTCGCCGCGCGCGTCGACCCGCACGGCCCCGCCCTGCTGATCGGCTACCGCACCGACGTCCTGGACGCCGCCGCGGCCGAGCGGGTCGCCGGCTACCACGTCACCGCCCTGGAGCACCTGGCCGGCACCCCCGACGCCCCGGCCCGCGCCGGGAGCCTGCTGTCGGCAGCCGAGCACCACCACCAGATCCACGAACTCTCCGGCCCCCAACGCGAGCTGCCGGACCGTCGGTTCCACGAGCTGTTCGAGGAGCAGGTCCGCCGCCGGCCCACCGACGTCGCCGCCGTGCACGCCGGCCGCTCCTGGACCTACGAGGAGCTCAACACCCGCGCCAACCGCGTCGCCCACGCGCTGCTCGCCCGCGACCTGGGCGCCGAGGCCGTGGTCGCCGTGGTCACCGAGCGCACCCTGGACTGGCTCGCCTGCGTCATCGGCGTCCTCAAGGCCGGCGCCGCCTACCTGCCCGTCGACCCGCAGGCACCGGCCGACCGCACCGCCCGCGTCCTGACCCGCGGCGGCTGCCGCCTGGCGCTCACCCAGGACGACTGCCTCGCCGGCCTGGAGCGGGCCGCCCCCGAGGGCGTCGAACTCCTCACGGCCGCCGCCGCGTACGCCGAGGACCGCCCCGCGCACGACCCGGGCGTGCCCGTCGCCCCCGGACAGCTCGCCTACCTGTACTTCACCTCGGGCTCCACCGGCGAACCCAAGGGCGCCATGTGCGAGCACGCCGGGTTCGTCAACCACCTGTTCGCCAAGATCGACGACCAGCACATCACCGAGGGCCAGGTGGTGGCCCAGACCGCCCCGCAGACCTTCGACATCTCCCTGTGGCAGCTGGTCGCCGCCCTGGTCGTCGGCGGCCGCACCCTCATCGTCGAGCAGGAGGCGATCCTCGACGTCGACCGCTACCTCGACACCGTCGAGCACGGCGAGGTCGCGATCCTCCAGGTCGTCCCGTCCTATCTGGAGGTCGTGCTCAGCCGCCTGGAGGAGTGCCCCCGCGACCTGCCCGCGCTGCGCTGCGTCTCGGTCACCGGGGAGGCCCTGAAGAAGGAGCTGGCGGTCCGCTGGTTCGCGCGCTTCCCGCACATCCCGCTGATGAACGCCTACGGCCTGACCGAGACGTCCGACGACACCAACCACGAGGTGATGACCGCCGTCCCGGTGTGGGACTCGGTGCCGCTCGGCCGCGCCGTCGCCAACGTCTCGGTGTACGTCGTGGACGAGGAGCTGCGCCCGGTGCCGCTCGGCGCGCCCGGCGAGATCGTCTTCTCCGGCGTCTGCGTGGGACGCGGCTACGTCAACGACCCCGAGCGCACCGCCCAGTCCTTCGGTGAGGACCCGCACCGGCCGGGCCGGCGCCTGTACCGCTCCGGCGACTTCGGGCGCTGGCTGCCCGGCGGCACCCTGGAGTTCCTCGGCCGCCGCGACGCCCAGGTGAAGATCCGCGGCTTCCGGATCGAGATCGGGGAGATCGAGAACCAGCTGCTGCGCCTGGCGGACGTCCGCGACGCGGCCGTCGTGGTCGTCGACTCGCCCGACCGGGGACGCCATCTCGTCGCCTTCCAGTGCGGCTCCGTCGAGGAGTCCGACGCCCTGCGCGACCGGCTGCGCGAGGTGCTGCCGGCGTACATGGTGCCCAGCCGGGTGGAACGGCTCGACGCGCTGCCGCTCACCCCCAACGGCAAGACCGACAAGAAGATCCTGCGCACCGTCGCCGCCGAGCTCGCCGAACCGGACGGCGCGGGGGAGCGCGAGGAGCCCCGCACCGACACCGAGCGCCGGCTCGCCGCGGCCTGGGCCGAGGTCCTGAAGGTGCCGGCCGAGCGGATCGGCCGCACCGACGGCTTCTTCGACCTGGGCGGCACCTCGCTGTCCGCGGTGCGGCTCGTCGTCCGCATGGAACGCGCCTTCACCCTGCGCGACGTCACCCGGTACCCGACGCTGGCGGCGCTCGCCGCCTTCCTCGACGACCCGGCCGGTGCCGCCCCGGCCCCCGAGGCGGCACCCGCGACCGCCGCCGCGACCGGCCCGGCGACGGCCGCACCCGCCGCCGCGTCCGCCGCCGTCACCGCCGCGCCGTTCGAGGTGATCCGCACCGAGGGCCGCCCCGCGGTGCTCACCCTGGACGGGCCGCCCCCCGCCGACCCCGCCGCCTGGACCGCCGAGCACGCCGGCCGGCTGCGGGCCACGGTCGCCGAGCACGGCGCGCTGCTGGTGCGCGGCCTCGGCCTGGCCGACGCCGAGACCGTCGGCCGGGTCGGCCGCACCCTGCTGCACGAGGTGATGACCGAACGGGAGGGCTTCGCCCCGCGCCGGCTGCTCGCCGACGGCGTGTACTCGTCCTCGGAGTGGCCCGTCGACCAGCCCATGTGCATGCACCACGAGCTGAGCTACGCCCGTGAGGTGCCGGCCACCCTGCTGTTCGCCTGCCTCACCGCCCCCGAGTCCGGCGGCGCCACCGGCGTCAGCGACTCCGCCGAGGTGCTGCGGGCGCTGCCGGCCGACCTCGTCGCCCGCTTCGAGACCGAGGGCTGGCTGGTCGACCGCAGCTACACGGGCACCGTGGGCGTCGGCCTGGCCGACGCCTTCGGCACCGACGACCGCGCCGCCGTCGAGGCGTACTGCGCGGCCCGGGGCATCGAGTGCCACTGGCAGCCCGGCGGCGACCTGCGCACCCGACAGCGCGCCGCCGCCGTGCTCAGCCACCCGGTGACCGGCCGGCGCGGCTGGTTCAACCAGATCGCGTTCCTCAACGAGTGGACCCTCGACCCGGTCATCCGCGAGTACCTGATGTTCGAGTTCGGCCCCGACGGGCTGCCGTTCAACAGCCGCTACGGCGGCGGCGACCGCCTCGACGAGGACACCGTGCTCACCATCAACGGCGTCTACGAGAAGCACACGCTCCGCGAGCCGTGGCGCGACGGGGACCTGCTCGTCGTCGACAACCTGCGCATGGCGCACAGCCGGGAGCCCTACGAGGGGGACCGGCGCGTCGCGGTCGTCCTCGGCGACCCGGTCACCGTCCCCGCCCACCCCTGACCGGTCCCCGGCCGGGCGCGTCCGCCGCGCCCGGCCGCCCACCCACCACCCACGGATGGAGCAACCATGTCCCGCCAGCCGCTCGTGCCGCCCTTCGCCGTGATCACCGGCGCGCAGGTGGCCGAGGTGCTCACCGGCAGCGAGAAGCACGTCGTGAACGTGGTCGAGGACGTCTACCGGCTGCACGGCCGCGGCGACTCGGTCAACCCGCCCTCCTACTTCCTGCGCTTCCCCGACCGGCCGAGCGCGCGCATCATCGCCCTGCCCGCCTCGGTCGGCGGCGACCGCCCCACCGACGGCCTGAAGTGGATCTCCAGCTTCCCCGAGAACGTCCAGGCCGGCATCCCCCGGGCCTCCGCGGTGCTCATCCTCAACGACCCGGTCACCGGATATCCGATGGCCTGCCTGGAGAGCTCCATCATCAGCGCTTCCCGGACCGCCGCCTCCGCCGCCCTGGCCGCCGACCGGCTCAGCCGGGGCGAGCGCCCGCGCCGGATCGGCTTCATCGGCGGCGGACTCATCGGCCGCTACATCCACCACTACCTGGAGGCCACCGGCTGGACCTTCGACGAACTCGGTGTCCACGACCTGTCCCAGGAACACGCCGAGTCCTTCGCCGGCTACCTCACCGGCCGCCCCGGCGACGCCCCCGTCGTGGTCCACCCCACCGCCGAGGAACTCGTCCGCTCCAGCGACCTGATCGTGCTGGCCACCGTCGCGCCGAGCCCGTACCTGCACGACCCGTCCTGGTTCGCGCACAACCCGCTGGTCCTCAACGTGTCCCTGCGCGACCTCGCCCCGGAGATCCTGCTCGCCTCCGCCAACATCCTCGACGACGTCGAGCACTGCCTGAAGGCGGACACCTCCCCGCACCTGGTCGAACAGCTCACCGGCAACCGGGACTTCATCGACGGCACGCTCCACGACGTCCTGGAGGGACGGGTCGAGCTGCCCGCCGACCGGCCCGTGGTCTTCTCGCCGTTCGGCCTGGGCGTGCTCGACCTCGCCGTGGGCCGCTACGTCCTGGACACCCTGCGGGACACCGGCCGGCTGACGGTGGTCGACGGCTTCTTCCACGAGCTGGACCGCTACGGCCGCGCCGGCGGCCCGGCGGCCCCGAACGGAACACGGTGACGCAGTGACCGTCATAACCGCCCCGTACGAGATCAACGTCGACGACGTCTTCGTCGACCTGCGGCCCGTCTTCGACGTCCCCCTCTATCTCAAGTACGAGGGGATCAACCTGGCCGGCTCCGTGAAGCTGAAGGCCGCCCTGGAGATGGTGCTCGCCGCGGAGCGCGACGGCACGCTGACCCCGGGCGCGGTGCTGGTGGAGTCCTCCTCCGGCAACCTCGGCGTGGCGCTCAGCATGATCGCCGCCCACCGCGGCTACGGCTTCGTCTGCGTCACCGACTCGCGCTGCAACACCGCCACCCGGCGGCTGATGGAGTCCTTCGGCGCCCGTGTCCTGGTCATCTCCCGCCCCGACAAGGAACGCGGGCTGCTCGGCGCCCGCATCGACTACGTCCAGCGCCTGGTCGACTTCGACCCCAACTACGTGTGGCTCAACCAGTACACCAACCCGCACAACTGGCTGTCCCACTACCGCTCCACCGGCCCCGCCGTCGCCGCCCAGTTCCCCGACCTGGACGTGCTGTTCGTCGGCGCGGGGACCACCGGCACCCTGATGGGCTGCGCCCGCTACTTCCGCGAGCGGGGCGGCGTGCGGATCGTCGCCGTCGACAGCGTCGGCTCGGTGACCTTCGGCGGGCCGGCCCTCACCCGCCGCATCCCCGGCCTCGGCGCGGGCGTACGGCCCCAGCTGCTCGACGAGGGGCTGATCGACGAGGTGGTGATGGTGCCCGAGCGGGACACCCTGGAGAGCTGCCACGCCATGGCCCGCCAGGGCTTCCTGTTCGGCGGCTCCACCGGAACGGTCGTCAGCGGCGCCCTGCGCTGGCTGGCCGGGCGCCCGAGCGGCGAGCGGCACACCGCCGTGGCCCTCTCCCCGGACCAGGGCGACCGCTACCTCGACACCGTGTACGACCCCGCGTGGGTGGAGCGGCACTTCGGCGCGCCGCGGACCTGGGACGCGGTGGAGCCGGACCACGAAGCGGACCAGGAAGCGGAGAAGGAGCTGGAGCTGGTCCCCGGCGCCGGCTGAGCCCGAACGAGCCCTCGAGCCCCCGAGACAAGGAACCCGCGACATGGACAAGCCAGTCGTACTGATCGCCGAGGAACTCTCGCCCGCCACCGTCGACGCCCTCGGCCCGGACTTCGAGATCCGGTACTGCACGGGTGCCGACCGGGACTCGCTGCTCGCGGCCCTGCCCGGCGCCGACGCGGTGCTGGTGCGCAGCGCCACCCGCGTGGACGCGGAGGCGATCGCGGCGGGCACCCGGCTGAAGGTGATCGGCCGGGCCGGAGTGGGCCTGGACAACGTGGACGTGCCCGCGGCGTCACGGGCGGGTGTGATGGTGGTCAACGCCCCCACCTCCAACGTCGTCAGCGCCGCGGAACTCACCGTCGGCCTGCTGCTCGCCGTGGCCCGCAACATCCCGCAGGCCGACGCCGCGCTGAAGGACGGGCAGTGGAAGCGCAGCCGGTTCACCGGCGTGGAGCTGGCCGACAAGACGCTCGGCATCCTCGGCCTCGGCCGCATCGGCTCCCTGGTGGCCCACCGGATGGCCGCGTTCGGGATGCGGCTGCTCGCCTACGACCCCTACGTACCGGCCGGGCACGCCGAGCGGACCGGGGCACGGATGGTCGGCCTCGACGAACTCCTGGAGTCCTCGGACTTCCTGACGGTCCATCTGCCCCGCACACCGGAGACCGCCGGCCTGCTCGGCTTCGAGGCGCTGCACCGGGTCAAGCCGGGCATCCGCGTCGTCAACGCCGCCCGCGGCGGGATCATCGACGAGGCGGAGCTGTACGCGGCGCTGAAGGAGGGGCGGGTCGCGGCCGCGGGCATCGACGTGTTCGCCACCGAACCCTGCACCGACTCCCCGCTGTTCGAGCTGGACAACGTGGTCGTCACCCCTCACCTGGGGGCCGGTACCGTCGAGGCGCAGGAACGCGCCGGGGTCGCGGTCGCCCGCAGCGTGCGCGAGGCGCTGTCCGGCCGTTTCGTGCCGGAGGCGGTCAACGTGCGGCTGGGTGAGGTCGACGGCGAGCTCGGCCCGTGGCTGGCGCTGACGGAGCGGCTGGGCCGACTGCTCACCGCCACCGCCGGGGAGCTGCCCGGGCGGCTGCGCGTCACCGTCGGCGGCGAGATCGCCCGCCACGACCCGACGGCCCTGGAACTCTCCGCGGTCAAGGGCCTCCTGGCGCCGGTGGTCGAGGGCGGCGTCACCTACGTCAACGCCCCGCTGCTCGCCCAGGAGCGCGCGGTCGCCACCGAACTGGTCACCGGACCCGGCAGCCCCGAGCACCGCGGCCTGGTACGGGTCGAGGGCACGCTGTCCGGCGGCGAGCGGGTCTCGGTCTCCGGCACCCTGACCGGCCACCGCAGCGGCGAACGCCTGGTGGAGCTGCTCGGCCACGAGGTGGACCTGCCGCTCGACGACCACCTTGCCTTCCTCCTCGCGCCCGACGCGCCCGGGGTGATCGGCGGGGTGGGCGAGACGCTCGCCCGGGCCGGGGTGGACGTGCAGTGCCTGCGGCTGGCCCGCGCCGGCGCCGCCGACGGCACGGTCCTGGTCGCGCTGGTCACCACCGCGCCCCTGGACCCGGCGGTGCTGGACGACGCGGCCGCCCGTATCGGCGCCGTCCGCGCCTGGCGTCCGGAGCTCGGCGGATGACGGCGTACGACTGGCTGCTGGAGGAGCTGGAAGGCGCCCAGGCCAGGTTCCGGCTGATCGACCACCCTCCGGAGGGGCACACCGAACGGGCCAGCCGACTGCGCCGGCACGCGCTCGCCCAGGCCGCCAAGTGCCTGGTGGTCCGCGTCGCCACCGGCCGCCGCTCCCGGCGGTACGTGCTGGCGGTGGTGCCGGGCGACCGCCGCGTGGACCTGGACGGCCTGCGCGGCATGTACGGCGGCTCCGAGGCGGCGTTCGCGGCCCGCGACGTGGCCGAGCGGCTGGCGGGCAGCGTCAGCGGCTCGGTGATGCCGTTCGCCCGCCACCCCGACCTGGACCTGGTGGTCGACCCGGAGCTGCTCGTGCACGACGAGATCTTCTTCAACGCGGCCCGGCTGGACCGCTCGGTCGCCCTCGCCACCGACGACTACGTGGCTCTCGCCCGCCCCCGGGTGGAACCCATCGCCCAACACGCCGCCGCCGGGCCCGCAGCCCGGCCGGAGCCCGCCCGAAGGACGACAGCATGAGCCTTGGCCCCCACCCCACCGCACCGCGCGCCCGCGTCGACGGCGACCGGTGGTTCCGGCGCTACGCGGTCACCGCGACCCCCGCCCGCCGCCTGCTCGTCCTGCCGCACGCGGGCGGCTCGGCGAGCTTCTTCCACTCCTGGGGCACCGCCTTCGACAGCGACACCGAGGTCGTCGTGGCCCGCTACCCGGGCCGGCACGACCGGCTCACCGACCCCTGCGTCGACAGCATGGAGGAACTCACCGAGCAGGTCACCGAGGCGCTGCTGCCGCTGCTGGACGTGCCGCTGACCCTGTTCGGGCACAGCATGGGCGCCTCCCTGGCCTACGAGGTGGCGCTGCGGCTGGCCGCGGAGCACGGGACGCGTCCGGCGGCCCTGCACGTGTCGAGCCGCAAGCCGCCGCACCGGCTCACCCCGAAGCGCCTGCACGAGCAGGGCGACGACGCCCTGATCGCGGAGGTCCGCCGGCTCGGCGGCACCGACGAGGCGCTGCTGGCCGACCCCGACCTGCGGGAGATCGTCCTGCCCGCGATCCGCGCCGACTTCACCGTCGTCGGCACCTACGGCCCGCGCACCGCCGAGCCGGTCGGCTGCCCCGTCCACGCCTACGTCGGCGACCGGGACCCCTCGATCACCGTCCACGACATGTCGGACTGGGCCGACGTCGCCCCGGAGGGGTTCCGCCTGGACGTCCTCGACGGCGGTCACTTCTACCTCCAGGACCGCCGCGAGTCCCTCACCCGGATGATCGCCGCCCGGATGACCGGACGGACCGCCTGACCGGCGGTCACGACCGCGGCGGGAGGCGGGCGGCGCGCGGCGGCCGCCCTGCTCAGTCGGGTGTGCCGACCGCCCCCCGCGGGGACGTCCGCGCCGCCGGGTCCGTCCCGGCGGCGGACGGCTCCCGCCCCTCCTCGCGCAGGCCCGGCATGAGCCCGCGCAGGGCGTCCCGCTGGTCCGGGCCCATGACCTGGGCGAGGGCGTCGGTGACCGTCGCGGACAGCTCGTCGGAGGCCTCCCGCAGCAGGCGGCGGGCCTTGTCGGTGAGGGCGACCTCGACGCCCCGCTTGTCCCCGCACACCGACTTGCGGGTGACCAGGCCGGCGTGCTGTAGGCACGCGATCTGGTAGGTGAGCCGGGTCTTGGGACGCCCCAGCAGCTCCGCGACGCGCGTCATGCGCAGACCTTCCCCGGGCTGCTCCGCCAGCAGGCACAGCACCAGGAACTCGTCGTGCGAGATGTCGAGCCGCCGCTTGACCACCGACCGCAGCCGCTGCTCCACGGCGCCCGTCGCGGCGAGCACGATCATCCAGGCCCGCAGCTCGGACGGCAGCAGCCCGGACGCCTGGGCGGACGGGCATTCGGGCAGGTCGTGGGCGTGCTCCTCGGGGTCGGCCATGGGTCGAGTCTACCGGTTGTCCAAATTTGCATCAGGGGCTTGTTCAGTTTTGGATTACCCGCTAGCGTGAGCGAGGTCATCCAAATTTGAATCACTGGTGCGGGACAGAGCAGGAGACACGACCATGACCGTCGCCGTGGAAACCGGACTGTGGCAGCTCGACGCGAGCGCCTCGACCGTCGCGCTGAAGCACCGCACGATGTGGGGCCTCGTCACCGTCAAGGGCGCCTTCGCCGGCGTCGCCGGCGAAGGCGAGGTGGGGCCCGACGGGACCGCCACCGGCACCCTGACCCTCGACGTGGCCTCCCTGGACACCAAGAACGCCAAGCGCGACACCCATCTGCGCGGCGCCGACTTCTTCGACGCCGACAACCACCCCGAGATCACCTTCGCGGCCCGTTCCGTCGAACTCCGCGACGGCGGGACCGTCCAGGTCTCCGGCCAGCTGACCGTGCGCGGCATCAGTCGGCCGCACTCCTTCACCGCGCGGCTGAACGGGGCGAGCGCCGAAGTCCTCACCCTCGACGCCGAGTTCACCGTCGACCGGGCGGAGTTCGGCATGGGCTGGAACCAGCTGGGCATGATGCGCGGCCTGACCACGGTCACCGCCTCGCTCCGTTTCCGGCGCACCCGGGGCTGACCTGGGACGAAGCCCCCGTGTGACGCCTGAGTCGGTCGCGGTCCGTGTCGCTGTTGGGCCGAACGGGTGACTTGGCGTAAGAATTGGCTGGTGCAGGCATTGAGTGCGAGTCAGTTCGGGGGGTGCCGGTGAACCGTTACGACGTCACCGATGAACAGTGGGAGGGGCTCGCCCAGGTCGTGCCGTTGCGGGGCCGGGACGCCTGGCCTTCGGCGGTGAACCACCGTTCCCTGCCGGACGCCGAGACCGAGACCCGCCGCCGCTTCGTGGTCCTGCGGGTCAACGTGTTCGCGGACGCCCGCGAGGTCGCCGAGACGCTGATGTCGGGCATCCCCGTCCTCCTCGACCTGACCGGCGCGGAGAGCGAGGTCGCCAAGCGCGTCCTGGACTTCTCCACGGGCGTCGTCTTCGGCCTCGCCAGCGGTATGCACCGCGTCGACCGCAACGTCTTCCTGCTGACCCCGCCCGGCACCGAGGTGAGCGGAATCATGGAGGGCGCGGGGGTACCGGGCGTCTGAGGCCGAGGGCCCCCGGGGCCTGTCCACCCCCCGCCGTCGCCCGTTCGTAGGAACATCGTCCGGGGGGACGGTTCGGCCGGGGCGCGCGGTCCTACGGTCCGCCTATGACCGCGCCTTTCGCCGCCCCCGTGTCCCCGCCCCCGTCCGCCGCCCGGCCGCGCACCGGGCGGCCCCGTCTGACGGAGCTGCGGCTCTCCGCCTTCGCGGGGCACCGGGGAGCGCGGTTCCCGCTCGGGGCGGTCACCCTGCTCGCGGGGGCCAGCGGCAGCGGCAAGACGAGCGCCCTGCGGGCGTACCAGGCGCTGGCCCGGCTGGCGGCCGGCGCCGGCGTCGGCGAGGTGTTCCCGGACCCGGTCGCCTGCGTGCCCGAGCGGGCCCGGCCGGACGCCCAGCGCCGACGCGGCTTCCGGATCGGCTGCACGGCCGACGGCCCCCAGGGCCCGGTCCGGCTCGACGTCGCCGTCCAGGCCGAACCCGGCCTGCGCATCGTGGGGGAGCGGCTGAGCGCGGGCGGTCTCGTGCTGCTGGAGACGGCCCTGCGCGACCCGGCGCGGCGCACCGTGCAGGCCGCCTGGCACACCGCCGGCTCCGCCCCGGTCACCCGCGCCCCGCTCCCCGACGACCGCCTCGGCACCGCGCTGCTGCCGCTGCGCGTAGCCGGCGGGACCGACGGGCAGCGCAGGGTGCTCGCCGCCGCCGAACAGCTGCTGGTGGCCCTGTGCTCGGTCTTCGCCTGCGACCCCCGGCCCGAACGGATGCGCGCCCCGGTCCCCATCGGTTCCGGCCGGCTGCTCGGCGGCTGCGACAACCTCGCCGACGTGCTCCTGCGCACCCGGGCGCAGTGCGGACGGCGGCACGCGCAGCTGGTCGCCGCCGTCCGGGCCGGCTGCGCCGGACCGGTCACCGACGTGCTCGCCGAACCCCTCGGCGACGGCACCGTCCGCGCCCTGCTCGACCGGGGCACCGCCCCGCGCACCGACCTGGCCCGCCTCGGTGACGGCGAGCTGCGCTATCTCGCCCTCACCCTGGTGCTGCTGACCGGCCCCGGCGTCCTGGACGTCGACCCGCCGGGCGAGGTGCCCGGCGCGCTGCGCGCCCTGACCGTGCTCGCCGACGGCTTCGACCGGGCCCTGGACCTACGGCAGCGCGAGGAACTGCTGCGGCTCGCGGTCCGGATGGGGGAGCGCGGGCACATCCGCTGCGTCGGGGCGGTGAGCGACGGCTCCTGGGCCGCCGGGACGGACGGAGTCACGGTGGTACACCTGGAGCCGTGACAGAACACCTCGACGTGGCGCGGCTCCAGCGCCGACTTGCCGAGTTCGCGGCCGCGCGGAACTGGCAGCCCTTCCACACCCCCAAGAACCTCGCCTCGGCGCTCAGCGTGGAGGCCTCCGAACTGGTGGAGATCTTCCAGTGGCTGACCCCGGAGGAGTCGGCCCGCGTGATGGACGACCCGGACACCGCCCACCGGGTCACCGACGAGGTCGCCGACGTCCTCGCCTATCTGCTGCAACTGTGCGAGGTGCTCGGCATCGACCCGCTGGCCGCGCTGGACGCGAAGATCGACCGCAACGAGCGCAGGTTCCCGGCGCCGTAGAGGTTCCCGGCGCCGCAGTCCGGAGGGCAATCTTCCAGTATCACTCTCCGGAGTCGTCCCGCCGCCCGAAACCGATTTGTTGTCCACAGATTTCCGCCTTCCTCTGGCTTTTCGCCCCACAGTCCCTCACTCTGGGTAGTGGGCAAGGGAGTTCGAGTGACGGACGTGCGAGGAGCACGTCGCAGACGGACGGGGGCGGCGCATGGACGCGGTGCGGCTCATTCTGACGAGCAGGCGCGCTCTCGCACACAGCGGTGACGGGCCTCGGACACTGACGGAGGTGTGGCAGGCGCAGGCCCTGGCGCAGGCGATCGGCAGCCGCCTCGCCGTCTCCGGCCCGCCCGAACTGCGCGGCGAGGCACTGGGACTGACGGAGCTGGCGGGCAGAGGCTGCGGGGTGCTCGACGCCCCGGACCTCGACCCGGGCGACCTGCGCGCCGCCCAGCTCACCGAACTGGACGACGCCCGCGAGGCCCTGCTCTGCCTGAGCGGTCTGCTCGGCGAGGTCGGCATCGCCCTCGTCGGCATCGCCAGCGCGGCGGACGGCGAGGGCACGTACTGGCAGTGCATGGAGGCCATCGACGCGGCGGACGAGTCCCGGGACCGGGTGCTGGAGATGCTGCGGAAGCTGGCGGCGCGAGAGGGCGCCTTACCGGAGCGGTGAGACCGGACCGGCGGAGGTCTGGGGGCGACGGCCCCCAGAGCGAGGGACCTCAGCCGACCTCGCCCTCGTCGCGCGACGCACACGCCGGCGCCGCGCCCGACTGGAGGGCCTCCAGCGCGGAGAGGTCCGCGTTCAGCGCCGCCATCAGCTCCTCCATCTGCTGGAGCAGCCCCTTCGGCTGCCCCACCGGGCTCATGGTTTCCTCGGACATGTCGGCCTCCTCGGCCCCCGGCCCCGCGAGAGGCCTGATGCGGGTGACGCCCCGGCGCTGACCGGCCGGGCGCGGGCGCCGGGCGGTCCGGCTCCGCCCAGCCAACGATCATCGCCCAGGCGGGTCACTGGCCCCCGTGGCGGCCTCCGTAGGGCGTTGACTTTTTTCACCCGACCGGGGACCGGCGAGGTCAGGGGGACCGGCGGCGTTGACGGGCCACCGGCGCAAGGGGGGGGCGGACGAGGCGGCGGGGACCGGTGCGGCCGCTGGAAGGCCCGGGATGCAGGATGGAGGGCATGGATCTCCGCATCTTCACCGAGCCCCAGCAGGGCGCCACCTACGACACCCTCCTCACCGTGGCGAAGGCCACCGAAGACCTGGGGTTCGACGCCTTCTTCCGCTCCGACCACTATCTGAAGATGGGCGACGTCGACGGTCTCCCCGGCCCCACCGACGCCTGGATCACCCTCGCCGGTCTCGCCCGCGAGACCAGCCGCATTCGCCTCGGCACCCTCATGACCGCCGCCACCTTCCGGCTGCCCGGCGTCCTCGCCGTCCAGGTCGCACAGGTGGACCAGATGTCCGGCGGCCGCGTCGAACTCGGCCTCGGCGCCGGCTGGTTCGAGGAGGAGCACACGGCGTACGGCATACCCTTCCCGAAGGAGAAGTTCGGCCGCCTGGAGGAGCAGCTGGAGATCGTCACCGGCCTGTGGGGCACCGAGGCCGGCAAGACCTTCGACTTCCGGGGCGAGCACTACCAGCTGAAGGACTCGCCCGCGCTGCCCAAGCCGGCGCAGAAGAAGATCCCCGTGCTGATCGGCGGCCACGGCGCCACCCGCACCCCGCGGCTCGCCGCCCGCCACGCCGACGAGTTCAACATGCCGTTCGCCTCCATCGAGGACACCGAGCGCCAGTTCGGCCGGGTGCGGGCCGCCGCCGAGCGGGCCGGCCGCGCGGCCGACGCGCTCACGTACTCCAACGCCCTCGTGGTCTGCGTCGGCAGGGACGACCAGGAGGTCGCCCGCCGTGCCGCCGCGATCGGCCGCGAGGTCGACGAGCTCAAGCGCAACGGCCTGGCCGGCACCCCGGCCGAGGTCGTCGACAAGATCGGCCGGTACGCCGAGGTCGGCTCCCGCAGGATCTACCTCCAGATCCTCGACCTGCACGACCTGGACCACCTGGAACTGATCTCCGCTCAGGTGCAGTCCCAGCTGTCGTAGCACGGACGAGGTCCGTGGCCGGGAGGACGGCCACCGCCACCTGTGACAGCCCTGTGACCGGAGCTGTGGCTTCCGTCACGGTTGCCGGGGCCGCGGGCTGATGGGGTGACCGGATGCGCAGAGCCACCCCCCTCCTCCCGGCCCTCGCGGCCTGCCTGCTGCTCGCGGCCTGTGGGTCCGAACGTTCCGGTACGCCCGACAGCGGCCCCGGCACGGCCGGTCCGCCGCCCCGCACCCAGGTCACCGATCCGGGCGTCGACGGCGTCCGGATCACCTCCATGACCGTCCCCACCGCCTCACCGAGCCCCAGCCGGGGACTGGGCGTCCATGCGGATTCGCTTCCCCGCGGACCCGTCGACCCGGTTGTCTCCGCCGAGTACGAAGTCACCAACACCGGCACCGAGGCGCTGACCTACACGATCGTGTTCACCTTCAGCTCCAGTGCCGGCGAGGCCATGAGCCACCAGCGCGAGACCGTGGGCGCGGTCGGCGCGGGGAAGACGGTGCGCGGCACCGTCGCCCTTGCGGAACTGCCGCCGGGAGCCTCCCCGGTGACGCGGGTGAAGATCACGGAAGTGACCAAGGTCCCCTCCGACGAGGCACCGGCCGGGACGGGGGACTGCCCGCCCTCCGGGATCCGCGTCACCGCCGACGAGGGCGACGCGGCCATGGGCCTGCGCGTCGTGGGACTGCACCTGGAGAACTGCGGCAAGCGCGACTACAGCGTCGAGGGCTACCCGCAGCTGGAGCTGCTCGACGACGAGCACCAGCCCGTCGACGGCGTCCGGATCCTCCAGGGCAGCGGCGCCGTCTCCAGCGCGGCCGGGCCCGACGAACCGCCCCGGCCCGTCACCCTGAAGCCCGGCGAGAAGGCCACCTCCACCCTGGTGTGGCGCAACACCACCCAGTCCGGCACGCCCGTCGACGTCCCCTACGTCCGGGTCCGGGCCAAGGCCGGCGCCGACCCGTTCATGGTGACACCCCACCTCGACCTGGGGACCACCGGGCAGCTCGGGGTCCGCCCGTGGCAGCGGGCGGTGGAGTAGCCGGGGCCGGCCGCACGGAAAATCCCGCGTCCGTCCGGCGTGTCGTCGGTACGTTGGACAGAACATACGAGCGACGGCCGTCGCTCCCTTCCCATTCGAGGCAAACCCACGTGTTCCTGACGATCAGTACCACCGGCGACCCCGAACGCCCCGCGACCGACCTGGGCTTCCTGCTGCACAAGCATCCCGACAAGGCGCAGGCGTTCTCCACCTCCTACGGCACGGCGCACGTCCTCTATCCCGAGGCCGACGCCGGGCGCTGTACGGCGGCGCTGCTGCTGGAGGTGGACGCCGTGGCGCTGGTCCGGCGCGGCAAGGGCAAGGGCCGCGGCGGCGCGCCCGACGCGGCCCTCGCGCAGTACGTCAACGACCGCCCCTACGCGGCCTCCTCCCTGCTCGCGGTCGCGCTGAGCGCCGTCTTCTCCAGCGCGATGCGGGGCGTGTGCGCGGCCAGGCCCGAACTGCCCGCGCGGCCTCGGCCGCTGCGCGTGGAAGTGCCCGCGCTGCCCGCCCGAGGCGGCCCCGACCTCGTACGGCGTCTGTTCGAGCCGCTCGGCTGGACGGTGACCGCCGAACCGGTCGCGCTGGACACCGCGTTCCCCGAGTGGGGCGACTCGCGGTACGTGCGGCTGGTCCTGGAGTCCGAGGCGCTGACCCTCGCCGAGGCGCTGCGGCACCTGTACGTGCTGCTGCCGGTCCTCGACGACGCCAAGCACTACTGGGTCGCCTCCGACGAGGTCGACAAGCTGCTGCGGGCCGGCGAGGGCTGGCTGCCCGAGCACCCCGAGCAGAAGCTGATCACCAGCCGCTACCTCTCGCGCCGCTGGTCGCTGACCCGGCAGGCGATGGAGCGGCTGGAGCTGGTGCGGCTCGCCGAGACCGACGACAGCGAGGTCGAGGAGATCGACAACGCCGTCGAGGCGGAGAAGGAGACCGAGGAGAAGCCGACGCCGCTCGCCGTGCAGCGCCGGGACGCGATCGTCGCCGCGCTCCGGGAGTCCGCCGCCGCCCGCGTCCTCGACCTCGGCTGCGGCGAGGGCCATCTGGTGCAGGCGCTGCTCAAGGAGCCGCGGTTCACCGAGATCGTCGGCGTCGACGTGTCGATGCGGGCGCTCACCATCGCCTCCCGGCGGCTGAGGCTGGACCGCATGGGGGAGCGCCAGGCCGCGCGCGTGACGCTCTTCCAGGGCTCGCTGGCGTACACCGACAACCGGATCAAGGGGTACGACGCGGCCGTGCTCAGCGAGGTGATCGAGCACCTCGACCTGCCCCGGCTGCCCGCCCTGGAGTACGCGGTGTTCGGCGCGGCCCGCCCCCGGACCGTCGTGGTGACCACGCCGAACGTCGAGTACAACGTCCGCTGGGAGAGCCTCCCGGCCGGGCACGTCCGGCACCGCGACCACCGCTTCGAGTGGACGCGGGAGGAGTTCCGCGCCTGGGCGGGCGCGGTCGCCGAACGGCACGGCTACGAGGTCGGGTTCCGACCCGTCGGACCCGACGACCCCGAGGTGGGACCGCCCACCCAGATGGCCGTCTTCTCCCTGACCGCCCAGAAGGAGGCGAAGGCCGCATGACCACCGAGACCCCCCTGAGGGCACGCGCCCTGCCGGTCACCGACCTCTCCCTCGTCGTGCTGATCGGCGCCTCCGGCTCGGGCAAGTCCACCTTCGCCCGACGGCACTTCAAGCCCACCGAGGTGATCTCCTCCGACTTCTGCCGCGGCCTGGTCTCCGACGACGAGAACGACCAGAGCGCGACGAAGGACGCCTTCGACGTCCTGCACTACATCGCGGGCAAGCGCCTGGCCGCCGGCCGCCGCACGGTCGTCGACGCGACCAGCGTGCAGCAGGACGCCCGGCGCCAGCTGATCGACCTGGCCAGGCAGCACGACGTGCTGCCCATCGCGATCGTGCTCGACGTGCCCGAGGAGGTGTGCGCCGCGCGCAACGCGGCCCGCGCCGACCGGGCCGACATGCCGCGCCGGGTCATCCAGCGCCACACCCGCGAACTGCGCCGGTCCCTGCGGCACCTGGAGCGCGAGGGCTTCCGCAAGGTGCACGTGCTGCGCGGGGCGGAGGAGATCGAGCACGCCACCGTCGTCACCGAGAAGCGCTTCAACGACCTGACCCACCTCACCGGCCCCTTCGACATCATCGGCGACATCCACGGCTGCTCCGCCGAACTGGAGGCCCTGCTCGGCAAGCTGGGCTACACCGACGGTGTGCACCCCGAGGGCCGTACCGCCGTCTTCGTCGGTGACCTGGTCGACCGCGGCCCGGACAGCCCGGGCGTGCTGCGCCGGGTGATGTCGATGGTGAAGTCCGGCAACGCGCTGTGCGTGCCCGGCAACCACGAGAACAAGTACGGGCGCCACCTGCGCGGCCGCAAGGTCCAGCACACCCACGGTCTCGCCGAGACCATCGAGCAGATGGAGGGCGAGAGCGAGGAGTTCCGCGCCGAGGTGCGGGAGTTCATCGACGGACTCGTCAGCCACTACGTGCTCGACGGCGGCAGGCTGGTCGTCTGCCACGCCGGCCTGCCGGAGAAGTACCACGGCCGCACCTCGGGCCGCGTCCGCTCGCACGCCCTGTACGGCGACACCACGGGCGAGACCGACGAGTTCGGCCTGCCGGTGCGCTACCCGTGGGCGGAGGACTACCGCGGCCGGGCGGCCGTGGTCTACGGCCACACGCCCGTCCCGGAGGCCACCTGGCTGAACAACACCATCTGCCTGGACACCGGCGCCGTCTTCGGCGGCAAGCTGACCGCGCTGCGCTGGCCGGAGCGGCAGCTGGTCGACGTACCGGCCGAGCGGGTCTGGTACGAGCCGGCCAAGCCGCTGCGGTCGGAGGCGCCGGGCGGCCACGACGGGCGTCCGCTGGACCTGGCGGACGTGCACGGCCGCCGGGTGGTGGAGACCCGGCACCAGGGCCGGGTCGGCATCCGCGAGGAGAACGCGGCGGCGGCCCTGGAGGTCATGAGCCGCTTCGCCGTGGACCCGCGGCTGCTGCCGTACCTCCCGCCGACGATGGCCCCCACGGCCACGTCCCACGTCGAGGGCTACCTGGAGCACCCGGCCGAGGCCTTCGCCGAGTACGCCCGGGACGGGGTGGAGCGGGTCGTGTGCGAGGAGAAGCACATGGGTTCGCGGGCGGTGGCGCTGGTCTGCCGGGACGCGGCGGCGGCGCGCGGACGGTTCGGCGTCGACGGCCCCACCGGGTCCCTGTACACCCGTACCGGCCGCCCCTTCTTCGACGACGAGTCGGTGACGGAGGAGATCCTCGGACGGGTCCGGGCGGCGGTCGACGAGGCCGGTCTGTGGGCCGAACTCGACACGGACTGGCTGCTGTTGGACGCCGAGCTGATGCCGTGGTCGCTGAAGGCGTCCGGCTTGCTGCGCTCGCAGTACGCGGCCGTCGGCGCCGCGTCCGGCGCGGTGTTCCCGGGTGCGCTGACCGCCCTGGAGGGCGCGGCGGCGAGGGGCGTCGACGTCTCGGACCTGCTGTCCCGCCAGCGCGAACGGGCCTCGGACGCGGCCGCGTTCACCGAGGCCTACCGCCGCTACTGCTGGGCCACGGAAGGCCTGGAGGGGGTCCGTCTGGCGCCGTTCCAGATCCTCGCCGTGCAGGGCCGCAGCCTGGCGGCCCTGCCCCACGACGAGCAGCTGTCCCTGCTGGACCGCCTGGTGGAACACGACAGCACCGGTCTGCTCCAGACGACCCGGCGCCTGTACGTCGACACGGCCGACCCGGAGTCGGTGCGGGCCGGCGTGGACTGGTGGCTGGAGATGACCGGCCGCGGCGGTGAGGGCATGGTCGTCAAGCCGCTGGGCGCCCTGGTGCGCGGCGGCGAACACGGCCGTCTCCTCCAGCCCGGCATCAAGTGCCGGGGCCGCGAGTACCTGCGCATCATCTACGGCCCCGAGTACACCCGCCCCGACAACCTCGCCCGTCTGCGCCACCGCTTCCTCAACCACAAGCGCTCCCTCGCCCTGC
>NZ_BQUN01000099.1:0-16466 GCF_026008495.1 Streptomyces sp. A012304 | reverse complement strand
GGGGGGCGAGCCCCTGTGGCGGGTCCACGAGGCGGTGTTCGGGGTGCTGGCCCTGGAGTCGGAACCGGTCGACCCGAGGCTGTAGCGGCAACGTCGGCTGGTGGGGGGATGCCCCCACCAGCCGCTCTCGGCGAGAGCTGCGCGCCCCCCGCAGCGCGCGACCCCCCGTCCCGCACCAGACAGCCCCCTCACCCCACCAACCGCAACCGCTCCCCACACACCCCCACCCGCACCGTCTGCCCCCACGTCAACTCCACCGCGTCGCTCTCGATCCCGTCCCCGAACGCGATGAGCCGCTCCGACTCGACGCCGAGCGTCAGCCGCGCCCCGGCCGTCAGCTCGCCGGCGACCAGGGAGGTCCCCGTGGCCGGGGACGGCCACGCCTCCCGTACGAACCACAGGAGCCGCCGCTCCGTCGGACCCGGCAGGCGCAGGCCGGCACTCCGCTCCTGCCACACCGACCGGATCCACCCGGTCGCCCCCGTGCCAGTGCCGACCAGCACCCCGGAGGAGGCCTGGGCCTCGACGACACCCCCGTCGTCCTCGAGGCCCAGGCGGTAGCGGGCGGTCTGGTGACCGGCGGCGCCGAGGTAGATCTCGTTGAGGGCCACCAGCCGCTGGGTGTCGTCGGCGACGGCCTCGACCATGGTCAGTTCCTCCGCGTCCGTGCCGGTGGCGAGCGCGGAGGGCAGCAGCGCGGCCGCGTCGCCGGGCCGGTGGCGGACCAGGACGCCCGGATTGCGTCCGGGGTCCGTGTCGATGCCCACCACCGGCTGGCCCGCCAGGTACTTGGCGACGTTCGCCACCAGCCCGTCCTGGCCCACCACGACCACCACGTCCTCCGGCGCGAACAGGAACCGGTCGAGGTCGGCCCGCTCCACGCGGCTCTGACGCCAGGTCAGGGGGATCGCCGCCGTCACCTCCGCCAGCGCCCTCCTCGTGCGACGGTGACGTTCGGCGACCTCCTCGATGTCGCGGCCCCGGGAGGCGAGGAAGAAGGCGGCCTGGCCGTGCGTGCCGTGCCGGGCCACCAACTCCTCGTACTCCGTGGTGCGGTGGACCAGCACGGCCCGCGGGGCGAGGCTCACTCCCGCTCCCCGCCGAGCTTGGCCAGCAGCCCGGTCAGCACGTCGGGCGAGATGGTCACGCTGTCGATGTGCGGCAGGTTCTCCGCGAGCCGTGTCCCGGTGAGGGCGTGCAGGGTCGCCACGTCGACGTCGGCGTGGACGCGCAGCCAGGCGGCCTGGGCCTGCGCCCGCGCCTCGCCGACCTCGCGCGCCGCCTCGGCCTCCGCGTGGGCGAGTCGTACCGAGCGGGCGGCCTCCGCCTCGGCGAGCTTGACCGTGCGTGCCGACTCGGCCGCCGCCAGCCGCTCCGTACGCCGCGCCTCGGCGTCGGCCAGCCGTACCTGCTTGGCGGCCTCGGCCTCGGACAGCTTCACGGCCCGCGTGGCCTCGGCCTCGGACAGCTTCACCGCCCGCGCGGCCTCCGCCTCGGCCAGGCGCACCGTGCGGGTCGCCTCCGCCTCCGCCCGCACCTTGTCCGCGGCGGCGCTCTCCTCCGCCTCCCGGCGCGCGTTCGTCCCCCGCTGTTCGACCAACTGCTCCTCGCGCCGGGCGAGTTCGATCTTGCTGGCCAGTTCGTTCTCGGCGATCGTCCGTTCCCGCTCGACGGCCACCGCGCGCCGCTCGTACGTCGCGCGGTCCGCCTCCTGCTGGATCTGCTCGCGGGCCGGCGTGCGCAGCGCCCGCTCCACCTCCGGCTCGGGTCGCAGCGCCACCACGCGCACGGCCACGATCTCGATGCCGGTGGCGGGCAGTCGCGGCTCCGCCGCGAGCCCCGCCGCCACGCGTTCCCGCACCGCCGTCACCCCGTCGACCAGTGCCGCCGACAGCGGTGTCCGGGCGAGCACGTCCAGCGCGTGCTGCTGGGCCGTCTCCGTCAGCAGCGTGCCGAGCTGCTCCAGCGGCGCGCCCCGCCAGGCGCCGGTGTCCGGGTCGATCGAGAAGTCGAGGCGGGCGGCGGCGACGGCGGGGTCGCTGACGCGGTAGGTGACCGTCGCCTGCACGGCCACGTCCTGGAAGTCCGCCGTACGGGCATGGAAGGTCATCGCCAACTCGCGGTCGTCGACCGGCACTTCGGAGAGCGCGGCGGTCAGTGAGCGGAACCAGAAGCTGAGCCCCGGCCCGTCGTGCACCAGCTTGCCGGAGCGGTGGTGGCGGACGTGGGCCGTCGGAGCGCCCCGGAGATGGCGCCAGCCGAGGCGCCGGGTGATGTCGGCCACGGGATCCCCCCTCGTTCATGATTTTCGTCAGTAAGACGATAACCGGCGGGCCTGCTTGTCGTCAAGAGGACGAAAACTGGCCCGCGTGGAATCGGTCCGGGAGCGGGTGAAGGCGGTCCCCGGTGGTCAGGATGGAGGCATGGGATTCCATGTCGACTCCGAGGCCGGGCGGCTGCGCCGCGTCATCCTGCACCGGCCGGATCTCGAACTCAAAAGGCTCACCCCCAGCAACAAGGACGCCCTGCTCTTCGACGACGTGCTGTGGGTGCGCAGGGCGCGCGCCGAGCACGACGGCTTCGCGGACGTCCTGCGCGACAGAGGCGTCGCCGTCCACCTCTTCGGCGACCTGCTCACCGAGGCCCTGGGGATCCCCGCGGCCAGAGCCCTCGTCCTGGACCGGGTCTTCGACGAGAAGGAGTACGGGGTGCTCGCCACCGACCACCTCCGCGCCGCCTTCGAGACCCTCCCCGCCGCCGAACTCGCGGAGCTGCTCGTCGGCGGCATCACCAAGCGCGAGTTCCTGGAGGCGCACCCGGAACCGACCTCCGTGCGCTTCCACGTCATGGAACTGGACGACTTCCTCCTGCGCCCCCTGCCCAACCACCTCTTCACCCGCGACACCTCCGCCTGGATCTACGACGGCGTCTCCATCAACGCGATGCGCTGGCCGGCCCGCCAGCGCGAGACCGTCCACTTCGAGGCGATCTACCAGTACCACCCCCTCTTCCGTGCGGAAACGTTCCACGTCTGGTCCGAGGGGCAGGCCGACTACCCCTCCACCATCGAGGGCGGCGACGTCCTGGTGATCGGCGGCGGCGCCGTACTGATCGGCATGAGCGAGCGCACCACCCCCCAGGCCGTCGAGCTGCTCGCCCACAAGCTCTTCGCCGCCGGCTCGGCCGAGACGATCGTCGCCCTCGACATGCCGAAGGGCCGCGCCTTCATGCACCTCGACACCGTGATGACGATGGTCGACGGCGACACCTTCACCCAGTACGCCGGTCTCGGCATGCTCCGCTCCTACACCATCGAGCCGGGCGTCGGCGAGAAGGAGCTCAAGGTCACCGACCACCCGCCGGAGCACATGCACCGCGCGATCGCCGCCGCCCTCGGCCTCAGCGAGATCCGCGTGCTGACCGCCACCCAGGACGTGCACGCGGCCGAGCGCGAGCAGTGGGACGACGGCTGCAACGTCCTCGCCGTGGAACCCGGGGTCGTCATCGCCTACGAGCGCAACGCCACCACCAACACGCACCTGCGCAAACAGGGCATCGAGGTGATCGAGATCCCGGGCAGCGAACTCGGCCGGGGCAGAGGCGGCCCGCGCTGCATGAGCTGCCCCGTGCAGCGGGAGGCCGTCTAGGCAGCCCGGCGCCTACCGCGTGCGCGCCGACCTCGCCGTATATAAATGCTGAAGGTTGTATATACTTCCACAGTCCTAGTCCCAGCCTCGTCACCGCACTCTGGAGCGCCCCATGGCGACAGTCCCGACCGCCCTCGCCGGCCGCCACTTCCTCAAGGAGCTGGACTTCACCGAGGCGGAGTTCCGCGGCCTGATCGAGCTGGCCGCCGAACTGAAGGCCGCCAAGAAGGCCGGGACCGAGACCAGACACCTCAGTGGCAGGAACATCGCGCTGATCTTCGAGAAGACCTCGACGCGCACCCGCTGCGCGTTCGAGGTCGCCGCCGCCGATCAGGGCGCCTCGACCACCTACCTCGACCCCACGGGCTCCCAGATCGGCCACAAGGAGTCCGTGAAGGACACCGCCCGCGTGCTGGGCCGGATGTACGACGGCATCGAGTACCGCGGCGACAGTCAGGCCAAGGTCGAGGAGCTGGCCGCGTACGCCGGCGTGCCCGTCTACAACGGCCTCACCGACGACTGGCACCCCACCCAGATGCTCGCCGACGTGCTCACCATGACGGAGCACAGCGCCAGGCCGCTGACCGAGATCGCCTTCGCCTACCTCGGCGACGCCCGCTTCAACATGGGCAACTCCTACCTGATCACCGGCGCCCTGCTCGGCATGGACGTGCGGATCGTCGCGCCGAAGACCTACTGGCCCGCCCAGGAGGTCGTCGACCGTGCCCGGGAGCTCGCCACGACCAGCGGGGCCCGCGTCACGCTCACCGAGTCCCTCGCCGAGGGCGTCCTCGGCGCCGACTTCGTCGCCACCGACGTGTGGGTCTCCATGGGCGAGCCCAAGGAGGTCTGGGACGAGCGCATCTCGGCGCTCTCCCCGTACGCGGTGACCATGGACGTCCTGCGCGCCACCGGCAACCCGGACGTGAAGTTCCTGCACTGCCTGCCGGCCTTCCACGACCTCGGCACCAAGGTCGGCCGCGAGATCCACGAGACCCACGGCCTGACCTCCCTGGAGGTCACCGACGAGGTCTTCGAGTCGGCGCACTCGGTCGTCTTCGACCAGGCGGAGAACCGACTGCACACGATCAAGGCCGTCCTGGTGGCGACGCTGGCCTGAGGCAACCACCGGAGGCGACCACCAAGGCGGCCTCGACCAGGCCTTATGCTGTCCGGCGGCCCGGAGCCACCCCTTCCGGCGCCGCCGTGCGACGCGACCCGCGTCGCCGTGCGACACACCCCGTCGCCCCCGCACCACCAGAAACGAGCACCACCCGCATGCCTCGCATCAAGTCCCCGGCACGTCTCGTCGCCGAATCCGGCGCCGACCGCGAGGGCCACGGCCTGCGCCGCACGATGGGCCTCTTCCAGCTCGTCTGCTTCGGCGTCGGCGCGATCGTCGGCACCGGCATCTTCGTCGGACTGTCCGACTCGGTCGCCCAGGCCGGCCCGGCCGTCGTCCTCTCCTTCGTCCTCGCCGCGATCACCTGCGTCTTCACCGCGTTCGCGTTCGCCGAGCTGGCCGGCGCGATCCCGGTCTCCGGCTCCTCGTACTCCTTCGCCTACGCGAGCCTCGGCGAGACCACCGCCTTCCTGGTCGGCTGGTGCCTGCTGCTGGAGTACGGCGTCTCCGTGTCGGCCGTCGCGGTCGGCTGGAGCGAGTACGTCGACGAACTCCTCGGCAGTCTCACCGGCCTGCACCTGCCCGCCGCCCTCGCCGCCGGACCGGGCGACGGCGGCGTCGTGAACCTGCCGGCCGTGCTGGTCATCGCCATGGCCGCCGTCCTGCTGGTGCGCGGGGTGCGGGAGAGCGCCCGCGCCACCGCCGCCATGGCCGTGCTCAAGCTGGCGATCCTGGTCGCCTTCTGCGCGATCGGCTACAGCGCCTTCCGGGACGGCAACCTCACCCCGTTCACCCCGGCCGGCCTCGGCGGGATCGGCGCCGGCACCACGGCCGCCTTCTTCTCCTACATCGGCTTCGACGCGATCACCACGGCCGGCGAGGAGGCGAAGAACCCGCGCCGCGACGTGCCCGTGGCGATCCTCGTCTGCATGGGCCTGGTCACCCTGCTGTACTGCGCGGTCGCGCTCGCCGCGATCGGCGCCGTCGGCGGTGGCGAGGTCGCCGGCCGTCCCGCCGCCCTGTCGTACGTGGTCAACGAGGTCACCGGCTCCACCGTCGGCGGCGGGATCATCGCCTTCGGCGCGGTCGTCGCGATCGCCTCCGTCGTCCTCGCCGTGATGTACGGCCAGACCCGCATCCTGATGTCGATGGCCCGCGACGGACTCGTCCCGCGCGTCTTCGAGAAGGTCTCGCCCCGCACCGCCACCCCCGTCGCCGGCACCCTGATCGTGGCGGTCGTCTTCGCGCTCCCGGCGGCCTTCGCCTCGCTGGACGCCGTGATGAACCTGTGCACCATCGGCACCCTCGCCATCATGGCCGTCGTCAACGTCGCGGTGATCGCCCTGCGCCGGCGCGAACCGCACCTGGCCCGCACCTTCCGCGTCCCCCTGGTCCCCCTGCTGCCCCTGCTCGGCGTCGGCTTCTGCCTCTACCTGATGTACGAGACGGGCTGGACGACCTGGCTCCAGTTCGCCCTGTTCCTCGCCGCCGGCCTCGTGCTGTACGCCTGCTACGGGCGCCGCAACTCCCGGTTGACCGAGGTCACGCCGGATGCGGCCGCCACTGCGGCGGAACCGCAGCCAGCCTGAACCACACCGCCTTGCCCGTCTGCGTGGGGCGGTGCCCGCAGGAGGAGCTGAGGGCGCGGATCAGCAGCAGTCCGCGCCCGTGCTCCTGCCAGGGGTCGGGCTCCCCGCCGGACGGACGGGTCAGGTCGCCGGGCGGCATCGGGTCGCTGTCGTGCACCTCGACCTGGCAGCCGGTCGGCAGCAGTTCCACGACCAGCTCGATCGGGGCGTCCCCGGTGGTGTGCTCCACGGCGTTCGCCACCAGCTCCGCGGTGAGCAGCTCCGCCGTGTCGCTGTCGGCCCCGTGCTTCAGCTCGGCCAGCGCCGTACGGACCAGGGCGCGGGCCACCGGCACGGCGGCGGCGGAGTGCGGCAGCGCGATGCGCCATGAGGCGGGCGGGGCAGGGCGTTCGTGCAAGGCGAGTCCGTTCATGGCGCAGGTTCCCGTGCTCGACATCAGGCGGTCCTGCTTTCAACTCGATGAATGGTACGGCCGGCCCCGGCGGAGGCGACCGACAGGTGCCGTAGCGGGGCCGTAGGCCCCGCTGTCGAGCGGCTTACCCGGCACAACGGGCCGCCTCGCGCCGCTGATCCCGCTGTTACCGCGTTATTGACGACCGGTGACGCGTGTGACGCGGACCCGTCACTCAGTGACACGTCCGTGGCATACCCGCCCGCTCTATCGCGCACTCATGACGACAGTCAGAAAGAGGTGATAACTTCATAGGTGACCGCTCGTCGAGGAGGCCGCCCTCATGAGTCCCTTCACCGGCTCCGCCGCCCGCACCTCCGACTGGCACCACCTGCGCGTCACCCACACCGACGGCGTCGCCACCGTCACCCTCGCCCGCCCCGAGAAACTCAACGCGCTCACCTTCGGCGCCTACGCCGACCTGCGCGACCTGCTCGCCGAACTGTCCCGGGAGCGGTCGGTGCGGGCGCTGGTGCTCGCCGGGGAGGGGCGCGGCTTCTGCTCCGGCGGCGACGTCGAGGAGATCATCGGCGCGACCCTGGGCCTGGACACCGCCCAGCTCCTCGACTTCAACCGGATGACGGGCCAGGTGGTGCGCGCGATACGGGAGTGCCCGTTCCCGGTGATCGCGGCGGTGCACGGGGTGGCCGCCGGGGCCGGAGCGGTGCTGGCGCTGGCCGCCGACTTCCGGGTGGCGGACCCTTCGGCCCGCTTCGTGTTCCTCTTCACCCGCGTCGGTCTGTCCGGCGGCGACATGGGCGCGGCCTATCTCCTGCCCCGGGTCGTCGGCCTCGGCCACGCCACCCGCCTGCTCATGCTGGGCGAGCCGGTCCGCGCCCCGGAGGCCGAGCGCATCGGCCTGATCAGCGACCTCACCGACGAGGGCCACGCCGACACCGCCGCCCAGGCCCTGGCCCGCCGCCTGGCCGACGGCCCGGCCCTCGCCTACGCCCAGACCAAGGCCCTGCTGACGGCCGAACTGGACATGCCCTTGGCGGCGGCGGTCGAACTCGACGCCGCGACCCAGGCCCTCCTGATGAACGGCGAGGACTACGCCGAGTTCCACGCGGCGTTCACGGAGAAGCGGCCGCCCAAGTGGAGGGGACGGTGAGCCGCCATGACCCACCACCCCCTGCGCGTCGCGATCATCGGCGGAGGCCCCGGCGGTCTCTACACCGCCGCCCTGCTGAAACGCCTCGCCCCCGACCGTGAGGTCACCGTCTGGGAGCGCAACGCCCCCGACGACACCTTCGGCTTCGGCGTCGTCCTCTCCGACGAGACCCTCGGCGGCATCCAGCACGCCGACCCGGTCGTCTACGAGGCCCTGCGCCGCGACTTCGTGCACTGGGACGACATCGACATCGTCCACCGCGCCACCCGCCACACCGCCGGAGGCCACCGCTTCGCCGCCCTCGGCCGCCGCGGGCTCCTGGGGATCCTGCACGAGCGGTGCCGTTCCCTCGGCGTCGAGCTGCGCTTCCGTACGCCCGCGCCGCCCGCCGAGGCGCTCGCGCGGTCGTACGACCTGGTGGTCGCCGCCGACGGTGTGCACAGCGCCACCCGCGAGGCCCACGCCGACGTGTTCCGGCCGCGGGTGACCGCGCACCGCTGCCGCTACATCTGGCTCGCCGCCGACTTCGCCTTCGACGCGTTCCGCTTCGAGATCGCCGAGACCGAACACGGCGTGATGCAGCTGCACGGCTACCCCTACGCGGCCGACGCGTCGACGGTGATCGTCGAGATGCGCGAGGAGGTGTGGCGGGCGGCCGGCTTCGACGAACCGGACGAGCGCGAGTCGATCGAGCGCTGCGCCAAGATCTTCACGGACGCGCTCGGCGGACGGCCGCTGAGGTCGCACCGGTCCGCGTGGACCGTCTTCCGCACGGTCGTCAACGAGCGCTGGTCGCACGGCAACGTCGTGCTGCTGGGCGACGCCGCCCACACCGCCCACTTCTCCATCGGCTCCGGCACCAAGCTCGCCGTCGAGGACGCCCTCGCGCTCGCCGCCTGCCTGGACGAACAACCCACCCTGGAAAGGGCGTTGACGGCCTACGAGGAGGAGCGCCGCCCGGTCGTCGCCTCCACCCAGCGCGCCGCCCGCGCCAGCCTGGAGTGGTTCGAGAACCTCGCCCTGTACGTCGGCCAGCCGCCCCGCCGGTTCGCGTTCAACCTCCTCACCCGCAGCCGCCGCGTCACCCACGGCAACCTCCGCCTGCGCGACGAGCGCTTCACGCGGGCCGTGGAGCGGGAGTTCGGCTGCCCGCCGGACACGCCCCCGATGTTCACGCCGTTCCGGCTGCGCGGTCTGACCCTGCGCAACCGGGTCGTCGTCTCCCCGATGGACATGTACTCCGCCGTCGACGGGCTCCCCGGCGACTTCCACCTGGTCCACCTCGGCGCCCGGGCGCTGGGCGGGGCGGGACTGGTGATGACCGAGATGGTGTGCGTCAGCGAGCGGGGGCGGATCACGCCCGGCTGCGCCGGCCTGTACACCGGCAGGCAGGCCGAGGCATGGCGGCGGATCACCGGCTTCGTGCACGCGCAGGCGCCGGGCACCGCGATCGGCGTGCAGCTCGGCCACTCCGGACGCAAGGGCTCCACCCGGCTGATGTGGGAGGGCATGGACGAGCCCCTCCCGGACGGCAACTGGCCGCTCGTCGCCGCCTCACCCCTGCCGTACAAGCCCGGCAGCCAGACGCCCCGCGAGCTGTCCCGGGCGGCCCAACTCACCGACATACGTGAGCAGTTCGCCGCAGCCGCCGCGCGGGCCGCCCGGGCCGGCTTCGACCTGCTCGAGCTGCACTGCGCCCACGGTTACCTGCTGTCCGGCTTCCTCTCCCCGCTGACCAACCGCCGCACCGACGCCTACGGCGGCTCCCTCGCCCGACGGCTGCGTTTCCCGCTGGAGGTCTTCGACGCGGTGCGGGCCGTGTGGCCCGAGGAACGCCCGATGACGGTCCGTCTCTCCGCCACCGACTGGGCCGAGGGCGGCACCACGGCCGACGACGCCGTCGAGATCGCCCGCGCGTTCGCCGCGCACGGCGCCGACGCGATCGACGTCTCGACCGGGCAGGTCGTCGCCGACGAGACCCCCGAGTTCGGCCGCTCCTACCAGACCCCGTTCGCCGACCGGGTCCGCAACGCGGCCGGTGTCCCCGTGATCGCCGTCGGCGCGATCTCCTCCTGGGACGACGTCAACTCGCTGATCCTGGCCGGGCGCGCGGATCTGTGCGCGCTGGCCCGCCCGCACCTGTACGACCCGCACTGGGCCCTGCACGCGGCCGCCGAGCAGGGCTACGACGGCCCCGGCGTCGTCTGGCCGGCGCCGTACCGGGCGGGCAGCCGGCCCCCGCGCACCGGACGCTCGGACGCCCCCAAGCCCCGCCTCTCCCTGCCGGGCTGAGTTTTCAGACGCCCGCGAACTCGGCCCCCGCGTCCCTCAGCCGCTCGTGCAGGGCCCGGAAGACCGCGGCCGAGCGGATGCCGGGCCAGTTCTCGGGGAGCAGGTGGGCGGGCAGACCCGGGTCGGTGTAGGGCAGGTGGCGCCAGGAGTCCAGGGCGAGCAGGTAGTCGTGGTACGCCTCCTGCGGCGGGGTGTCGGCGCGCCGCTCCCAGGCGTGCAGCACCGGCGCGTGCCGGTCGAGGAAGGCCTCGTGCTCCTTGGCGACGGCCGCCAGGTCCCACCAGCGGCCGACCGCCTCGGCGGTGGGCGTGAAGCCGAGGTGCTCACCACGGAAGAAGTCGACGTAGGCGTCCAGCCGCAGCCGCTCCAGGGTGTGCCGGGTCTCCTCGTACAGCCGGGCGGGGGCGATCCACACGCCCGGTGCCGCCGTGCCGAAGCCGAGTCCGGCCAGCCGGGAGCGCAGCACATGCCGCTTCTGCCGCTCCGACTCCGGCACGGAGAACACCGCCAGCACCCAGCCCTCGTCCACGGGCGGCGCGGTGGCGTAGATCCGCCGGTCGCCGTCGTCGAGCAACTGGCGTGCCTCGGGGGAGAGTTCGTAGCCGGCCGCGCCCTGTGCGGTGCGGGCCGGCAGCAGCAGCCCGCGTCGCTTCAGTCGGGACACCGAGGAGCGCACGGAGGGCGCGTCGACGCCGACCGCGGCGAGCAGCCGGATCAGCTCGGCGACGGGCACCGGGCCCGGCGCGAAGCGGCCGTAGGCGCCGTAGAGCGTGACGATGAGGGACCGAGGTGCGGGCTGGTCGGACACGTTGATCATTTTAGGTCGTCGGTATCGCTGCTGGTCACCATCGGTGTGTCCGCCCGGGTTCCCTCGGTACGCAGCAGGAACCGCTGTAGCTTCCCGGTCGCGGTGCGCGGCAGCGCGTCCAGGTGCACGACCTCGCGCGGACACTTGTACGGCGCCAGCTCCGCCTTCACGAAGGCCCGCAGCGCCTCCGCGTCCCGCCGCGCCCCCGCCCGCAGCACGACGTACGCCACGACCACCTGCCCGCGGGCCTCGTCGGGCCGCCCGACGACCGCCGCCTCCCGTACGTCCGGGTGGCGCAGCAGCGCCTCCTCGACCTCGGGGCCCGCGATGTTGTACCCGGCGGAGACGATCATGTCGTCGGCGCGGGCGACGTACCGGAAGTAGCCGTCGCCCTCGCGGACGTAGGTGTCGCCGGTGACGTTCCAGCCGTCACGCACGTACTCCCGCTGCCGCGGGTCGGCGAGGTAGCGGCAGCCGACCGGGCCGCGCACGGCGAGCAGGCCGGGCTGCCCGTCGGGCACCGGCTCGCCGTGCTCGTTCTGCACGCGCGCCTGCCAGCCGGGGACGGGGACGCCCGTGGTGCCCGGCCGGACGCGCTCGTCGGCGGCGGAGACGAAGATGTGCAGCAGCTCGGTGGCCCCGATGCCGTTGATCAGCCGCAGCCCGGTCCGCTCGTGCCAGGCCCGCCAGGTCGCCGCGGGCAGGTTCTCGCCGGCCGAGACACAGCGGCGCAGCGAGGACAAATCGTGCCCGTCGAGGTCGTTGAGCATCGCCCGGTAGGCGGTGGGCGCCGTGAACAGCACCGACACCCGGTGTCCGGCGATCGCCGCCAGCAGCTGCCGGGGGCCCGCCTGTTCCAGCAGCAGCGCGGTGGCGCCGGCCCGCATCGGGAAGACGAGCAGCCCGCCGAGGCCGAAGGTGAAGCCGAGCGGGGGACTGCCCGCGAACAGGTCGTCCGCGCGCGGGCGCAGGACGTGCCGGGAGAAGGTGTCGGCGATCGCCAGCACGTCCCGGTGGAAGTGCGCGCACCCCTTCGGACGGCCGGTGGTGCCGGAGGTGAAGGCGATCAGCGCCACGTCGTCGGCGGCGGTGTCCACGGCCCGGTACGGCGTGTCGGGCGCCGCCCGGCGCAGCAGGTCGTCGGGGGCGTCACCGCCGTACGTGGTGATGCGCAGCCGCGGTATCTCGGCCTTGGCGAGGTCGTCGACGGCGCGGATGTCGCACAGGGCGTGCCGCACCCGGGCGATCTCGCACATCGTGCGCAGCTCGTTCGGGCGCTGCTGGGCCAGCACGGTGACCGCGATCCCGCCCGCCTTCAGCACCGCCAGCCAGCAGGCCGCCAGCCAGGGGGTGGTCGGCCCGCGCAGCAGCACCCGGTTGCCGGGGAGACCCCGAGGTCGCCGGTGAGCAGGTGCGCGAGCCGGTCGACCCGGGCGCGCAGCTCGCCGTAGGTCCAGGCCGGGCCGGTCGGGGTGCGGAAGACGGGCCGGTCGGGTGAGGGGCCGTCGAGGAGCTCGGCGGCGCAGTTGAGCCGTTCGGGGTAGCGCAGCTCCGGCAGGTCGAAGCGGAGCTCGGGCCACTGGCCGGGCGGCGGGAGGTGGTCGCGCGCGAAGGTGTCGACGTGGGCCGAGACGTTCATGGCGGTTCGCCCCCTTGCCTGGGTGGCGCCTCGGGGGCGCCGTGGCGGGCGTCGTGGTGGGCTCGCGCACCGAGCGTATCGTGTTGGTGACGACAGTCAACCGGGCGCGATACCGTCGGGGGGTGGCCGTCCCGGGCCACGGGGAGAGAGGACCGGCGATGCCCGCATTCTCACTCGAACCGGACCAGCTCGCCCGGTGCGCGCGACTGCGCGAGCTGGCCGCGCGGCGGCTGCGCCCGCTCGCCGACAAGGGCGAACCGGGCCGCGTCAACCGCCCGCTCGTCGCCGAGCTCGGTGCGCTCGGCCTGCTGTCCCGCCTGTTCACCGCCGGCGCCCTCGACCTCTGCCTGCTGCGCGAGTCCCTCGCCCAGGCCTGCACCGAGGCGGAGACCGCCCTCGCCCTCCAGGGCCTGGGCGCCCACCCGGTCCACGCCCACGGCACCACCGCCCAGCGGGAGCACTGGCTGCCCCGCGTCACGGACGGCACGGCGGTGGCCGCCTTCGCGCTGAGCGAGCCGGGTGCGGGCTCGGACGCGGCCGCCCTCACCCTGACGGCCGAACCCGACGGGCCGCACGGGTGGCGGCTGACCGGCGAGAAGTGCTGGATCTCCAACGCCCCCGACGCCGACTTCTACACCCTCTTCGCCCGCACCACCCCCGGCGCCCGGGCCCGTGGCGTCACCGCCTTCCTGCTGCCCGCCGATCGCCCCGGCCTCACCGGCAGCCACCTCGACCTGCTCTCCCCGCACCCCGTCGGAGCCCTCCGTCTCGACGCCGTCCCGGTCACCGCGGCCGACGTCCTCGGCGAACCCGACCGTGGCTTCCGGGTCGCGATGGACACCCTCAACCTGTTCCGCCCCAGCGTCGGCGCCTTCGCGGTCGGCATGGCCCAGGCCGCCCTCGACGCCACCCTCGCCCACACCGCCGAACGCGACGCCTTCGGCGGGAAGCTGATGGACCTTCAGACGGTCGCCCACCAGGTCGCGGAGATGTCCCTGCGCACCGAGGCGGCCCGCCTGATGGTCTACGCGGCGGCCACCGCGTACGACGCGGGCGACCCACAGGTGCCCCGGCGCGCCGCGATGGCGAAACTCCTCGCCACCGAGACCGCCCAGTACGTCGTCGACACGGCCGTCCAGCTGCACGGCGCCCGCGCGCTGCGCCGCGGCCACCTGCTGGAGCACCTCTACCGGGAGGTGCGCGCGCCGCGCATCTACGAGGGGGCGAGCGAGGTCCAACGCGGCATCATCGCCAAGGAGTTGTACGCGGCTCGGGAGGAGGCGCGATGAGCGTCGAGCGGATCGACCCGCCCGAGCTGTCCCCGCCCACCGGCTTCTCCCACGCGGTCGTCGCCACCGGCTCCCGCGTGGTGTTCCTGGCCGGCCAGACCGCCCTGGACACCGACGGCAAGGTCGTCGGGGCGTCGCTGCCCGAGCAGTTCGCCCGGGCCCTGGCCAACCTGCTGACCGCCCTCGCGGCGGCGGGCGGCACCCCCGCGGACCTGGCCCGCGTCACCGTCTACGTCACCGACGTCGCCGCCTACCGGGCCCACGCCCGTGAACTCGGCCGTATCTGGCGGGAGTCGGCGGGCCGCGACTACCCGGCGATGGCGGTCGTGGGGATCGTACGGCTGTGGGACGAGGAGGCCCTCGTCGAGCTGGACGGGTTCGCGGTGCTGGACCCGTGACCGGGACCGGGGATCAGACGGCGACGGCCGGCCGTCGCTCCACGGTCACCCGGTGCGGGGCCACGACCCGTCCGTCCGGCAGCAGCTCACCGGAGTCGTCGAAGACGATCGTGCCGTCGCACCACAGGCTCCTTCTCTGCACTTCCCCGTACGAGCGTCTAGCAGCGGGTCGATGGGCAACCTGCCTGCGGCTCGGTAACGGGAGCCGAGACGGGGTGCTCAGTGCCGCTGATGATGTCCAGCAGGCTGGCGGTGAGACAGGGATGTCAGTGGTCGCTGCCAGGATCGAGGTATGACTGATACATCTGAGATCACTGACTACTGGAACGCCGCAGCGGAAGCCTTCGACGACGAGCCCGATCACGGTCTGCGAACAGCGCGAACGCGTGCCGCGTGGGACCGGCTTCTCCGCGGCTGGGCGCCCATTCCTCCGAGTGATGTCCTCGATATCGGTTGCGGGACAGGCTCTCTGTCCGAGCTGCTCGCGGCGGCCGGACATCGAGTGACCGGTGTCGACTTGGCGCCGCGGATGATCGAGCGTGCCCAGTCCAAACTGGCATCCGCCGGTCTCCCCGGGCACTTCTTCGTCGGCGATGCGGCCGCGCCAGCCACCGGAGATAAGCGGTTCGACCTGGTGGTTTCCCGGCATCTTGTGTGGACTCTTCCCGACCCCAAGGCCGCACTGCGGGAGTGGGTAGCCCGACTTCGCCCGGGCGGCACCCTGCTGCTGATTGAGGGTCGCTGGCGTGAGGCAGGACAGTCTGGGGAGCCGTATGTTGCTGGCGCTGAGGCGCTGCCATGGAACGGCGGCGTGCACTCTGACGATCTCGCCGCCGCCATCGAGCCGCTGGTCGCCGCTTTGCGGGTGGAGCCGCTCAGTGACAACGCTGACTTGTGGGGGCGTGCGGTGGATGACCTGCGGTACGCGTTGATCGCTCACGTATAGGCGTCACCGACTCGACCGGGCTTCCAGCGGGGTCGAGTACGGCGTACGCCGGGTGCTGGGTCTCCAGCTGAACGACCGAGCCGACGCGAGGCAGGGCAGCTCGCCCCTCCATCAGCTGGTTGCGCAGGTGCGACGTCACACCGGCGCGGGCGCGGCTGCCGGGTACCAGTGGAAGCCCCACAACAGGAGGTCTCCATGTCGATCCGCTCCGTCCTGACCGCGGCCGCCGGTGCCACCCTGCTCCTGCTCGCCACCCCCGCGGCGACCGCCGCCACCGACACCACTGCCGCCACCGAGAGTGTGACCGTCGGCCCGACCGCCACCATCGCCACGGACGGCACCGTCACCCTCTCCGGCACCTACCGCTGCTTCGGCACCACCGGCCCCGCCTTCGTCAGCTCCTCCGTCGGCCAGGAGTCCTCCTACACCCGGTACGGCATCGGCGGCATCCGTGCCGTCTGCGACGGCGCCGTCCACCGCTGGGTGAACACCGGCAAGGCCGCCGAGAACGCCCTGAAGCCCGGCGCCGCCCGCGTCGAGGCGACGGTGATGGAACTCGCCCCCACTCGTCAGCGCTGGTAGAGCGCCACGAGGGTGCCGGAGGCGAGCTGCCGTTCCTCGACGGCCTGGTGCACCTGGTCGGCGCTGGGGGCGTCCGGCAGGACGCACGGTTCCGCGAGGGCGTAGAGGCGGAAGAAGTACCGGTGTGCCTCGTCTCCCGGCGGCGGGTGCGGTCCGCCCCAGCCTCGCTCGCCGAAGCCGTTGACGAGTTCGGTGCCGCCCGGCGGGCTCTTCCCCGCTTCGACGCCGTTGCTGTGCGGGTCGATGCCGACCACCGCCCAGTGCACGAACGTGCCCGACGGCGCGTCGGGGTCCTCGCACAGCAGCACCAGCTCGGTCGCCTCGTCCGGAGCGCCGCTCCACGCCAGCGGCGGGGACTCGTTGTCCCCCTCGAAGGCGTAGTGGCGGGCCAACGGGGCGTGGTCGTTGAACGCGCTACTGATGAGTTCGATGTCTGCCATGGGTCCTGGGTACCCGTGTGGGCTTCGGCGTACCGGCCGGGGGTGGATCGTGGGGGCCGGCCGGCCTTCGCGTGCGTTCAGCTCTTCACCAGCAGGCCGCGTGCGCGCAGGACGCGTCGTTCGAGGGGGGTGAAGATGAGCAGGTCGATGG
>NZ_BQUN01000098.1:357537-432835 GCF_026008495.1 Streptomyces sp. A012304 | reverse complement strand
GGGGGGGGGGGGGGGGGGGGGGGGGGGGGGGGGGGGGGGGGGGGGGGGGGGGGGGGGGGGGGGGCGGCAGGGTGAGGCCGAACAGCGGGGCGTACCGGGTCAGGCGGTCGTACACCCATGCGGTCGGCTGCTGGATCTCGCGGGCGGCGACGGCGATGCGGTCGGTCGTCACCTCGCCGGTGAGGGCGGGCGCCGCGCCCGTGTACCACTCGGTGAGCAGGATCAGGTCCTGCCAGACCGGGACCGTCCGCGAGTCGGGCCGTTCCACCGCGAACTCCAGGCCGAACGGCCGGTAGAGCGCCAGCCGGTCCCAGGCGCGGGACAGCGTCCAGCCGAAACGGGCCGCCACCCGCAGCAGTTCGAGCGGGCCTACGAGGCCGTCCCCGACCAGATCCGGGCGGAACAGCGCGCTGTCGTGTTCCGTGGGGCGGTGATCGGACCAGGGGGTGGTGGAGTCGGTGGGATGTTCCCAGGGAGCGCCCAGCGGCGCGTACCGGGCCAGCCGTGCCACGCTCTCGCCGAGGGTGCTGTCGCTTTCCCGTGCGTGGGCGATCAGGAGGCGGGGGCTCGGGCGGTCCAGCCAGCTCACGTCGCCCTCGTCGACGGCGCAGGCGGCCAGCAGATCCGCCAGGGTGGGGCGCAGGTCCGGCGGCAGCGTCGTCCGCGAGCGCTCCAGCGGCGAGACGTCGAGCCCGACCAGCGGGGCGAGACGGGTCAGCCGCTCCACGGCGGAGGTGAGCGTGATCCGCGCCGCCGCCGCGGCGAGGAGGGCGAAGGGGAGGTCGATCCCCTGGCGTTCGGCGGAGACACGTACGGCGTGCCGGAGCTCGTAGCGGCTCGTGAAGGCGCCTGCTTCGAAGCTGCTCATCGTCCGGTGGTTCTGGTCATCGCACAGAAGCAGCTCCCAGTCACCTGGCGGAATGGCACGCCAGTGCTCCAGAAGAGCGGGCGCCCGTTCGTCGACGAGCCGGAGATCCGCGAGGCGCGCCAGTCGTTCCGCCACCACCGGATCTTCCGCCTGGATCCGGACAGCCGCCTGAGCCGTCTCCAGCAGAGGTGCCGGGGCGCGGTCCGAACCGTACTGCCAGGCCCGGTCGAACACATCTGAGAAGACTGCGCCCAAAAGGTCACTGTCCAGTCGTGTGAAGACGTGTCCGGCCAGCTCTCCCGGATCGGGAAACCGCAGCGCGCGCGACCTGAGCACGTCCCCGAAGCGTTCGACGACCTGGGCCACCGAGAGTCCCAGCGTCCCCGAAGCACGAACCAGCTGGCGCAGCGACAGGTCCTTGCTCTGGGTGTACGACTGGATGCCGAAACTGTGGGTGAACTCCTCGACCTGTTCCTCGGTCCAGGAGCCGGGCAGACTCCCGATCTCCGGTGTCAGGGCCCGGTCGACGGGTCGGGCGGCGACAGGGCCCTCCATCGGCCAGCCCAGCCACGCGTACCGGCGCAGGACCTCGTCGTACACGTCCTGCGCGGGAGGCGTGCCCCTCTTCTCGTCATCGGGGCCGAAGAACCGCGGATGCCAGGACAGTACGGACAGCTCCTGGTAGGTGGCGACCGCGTCGCTCGGAGCGGCGGCGAAGGTGTCGGGCACTTCCAAGGGGAATCCGGCCTCGGCGAAACGGCGGGCCCTGGCGAGCGCCTCCCTCATCGGAAGCTCCGCTCGCGCGCTGAAGGCCCGCAGCACACCGAGCACGCCGCGGTCGTACCTGTCCTGGAAGAGCTCGGTGCCGAACAGCCTGACGTCCGTCTCGTCGAGCAGCATGCGGTGGGCCGCGTCGAGTCCGGTGACCGCCGGGACACTCGCGCCGGCGATCACATAGCGGCGCAGCCGACGCATGAGGTGCCCCAAGGTGATGGCAGGGTCGGACGGCCAGGGTCCGGCGGCCCGCGTCACGGCTCTCGACAGGGGCATGTCCCAGTGGCTGAACCGTACGTCCCAGGCCTCCGGCGCCGGGTAACCGTCCACCGTGTCCGGCAGTGCGAGTTCCGCCAGCCGCGAGGTCCCGAGTGCGATGCCCACGTCACGCAGCACGGCCGCCCGCCAGGACACGATGCCGCCGTCCGCCGGCAGGGACCCGGGCAGGCGGGCCCCGTAGTGGTCGCCGATACGCGCCATCAGAACGTCGGGGGGAAAACAGCCCACCCGCCGGAAGTCGAAAGGCGCGGACCGGTCCCACGCGGTCTTGCTGGACACCCGCGCGTCGGCGGCCAGCAGCCGCTCGGTCACCCGGGTCGCCGCGTCGGGATGCACCTCGGCGAAGGCCCACAGCCACTCCAGTGTGAGCCACTCCGGCGCCTGGAATCTCTCGGCGGCCCGCTGGATCAGGTCCGTCACCCAGGCGGTGTCGTACGCGAGGATCCGGGTCCGGTCGGTGCTCAGGTCGGGGGCGTGTGCTCCGCGCAGGTCGACGACGAACCCGAAGGGCTGGCCGCCCGACTCGCGCCAATCCTTACGGTCTTCCGCGAAACTGGGGAATTTTCGGCGGCTCGCGTTGAGCCAGGCACGGGCGGAGGCGTCCTCGACGGGGTCCATCGACTCCGGGTCCACCAGGATGCCGTCCGCCAGGAGGCACCCCTTGCCCTCCACCCACCAGGCATCGGGTCCGGCGGGCAGGGGACGGGTCGCGTCCCCCAGGTAGTACAACGCTCCCTTCGCCCAGTCACGCGGCACGCCGCCGTCCCGCTCCACCCGCATGCCGAACTCCGACCGCCAGACGCGCCTGCCGAGTTCCTCGGCGACGTCGACGCCGTCCCGCTGGAGATAGAGCCGCACCCTGGTGCCACCGGTGGGCTGGGCCTCCTCGCTGCGCCGGATGCGGAACAGGCTGCCGCTGGAGGCCACGTCGACGCGCAGGCCGCCGGCCGCGTCCGCCCGGCCGTACTCGTCCGTGGCCCGCGTCCAGATGCTGATCTCGTCGGCGAGCATGAAGTAGCTGAACACCCCGACCCCGAAACGGCTGTTGGGGTAGATCCGCAGAGTCGGGTCGGCGCGGCGCCAGCGGGCCTGCTCCCTGCGGTACTCGCGGGACTGCTCGAACCGGCGGCCGGCCCGTGAGAACGTGCCGCGCAGCGCCCCGCGGTCCATGCCGACGCCGTTGTCCTCGCACTCGATGTAGGGCCGTCCCTCGTCGTCCGTGCCCTGCCGGAAGACGATCTCCCCCTCCCAGGAGTACGGGACGTTCCCGGCGGCCTTGCCGTAGCGCAGCCTGGCCTGTCGGTAGCGGCAGGCGTCGAGGGCGTTCTGGTAGAGCTCCCGCAGCGCGATGGCCGGGTCGCCGTAGAGCTGGGTTCCCATGAGGAGTTCGCGCATCTCGTCCTCGGCCAGCCCGAACCGCATGAGCGGCAGGCCGTACGCGTCGCCCTTGGTGACGCTGTCGTAGCGCGGGCGCAGCCGGCGGCAGGTGATCCGCTCGGGCAGGTGGGCGAGGAGGGCGGCGGGTTCGGCCGGGGCCAGGTGCCGGCGGACGTTCTGGACGGCCTCGTCGGTCCAGCCGGTCAGGGTCTCCAGCGCGGCGTGCACCGCGGGATGCGGGCAGGGCAGCTCCAGGTCGAGTGTCCGGCTCAGCCGGTCCCGGGCCCAGCGCAGCTCGCGGACGCTCGCCACGGCGTCGGCGGGCCGCAGCCCGTCGGTGATGCCGATGTTGTCCACGAGGACGCCGGGCAGCTGGCGCAGGTCGCCGCCGAGCAGACCGGCGACGCCGATCAGCCAGGACAGCTCGCGTGGGCGCCAGCGCTCCGTCGTGCCGTCCGTGCGGGCGATCTCGTCCAGGCGCCACCGTGTGTCGGTGTTCGCCCGCTCCCCCTGGTACGGCTCGGCCGGGGCGAGCGCGATGTGGCGGCACAGGCGGACGAGTTCGTCGGTGAGTTCCTCGCGCCGGGCGGCCGTCGCCCCGGGGCCGAGCAGCGTCTTCGCCAGCGGGGCGAGCAGTTGGGCGGCATAGGTGTCCCAGAGCTGCTCCTTTCCGCTGACGTGCCGGTGCAGCAGCCAGGCGGCGACGGCCCGGGCGTCCTCGGCGCGGCCCCGGTCGGCGAGTTCGCGTCCCTTGCGCCACAGCAGGGCGTGCGCGGCGAAGGTGTGCTCCAGGTCGGCGCGTTCGGGTTCGCGGCCCAGCGGCCCGGTGTCGGGGCGCAGGTCGAAGGGCCGCACGGCGGTGGCTTCCTTCACCCCCATCGCGTACACGGCCTCGCGGACGAAGGGCGCCGCGGCGAGCGCCGCGAACTCGCCCGCGTCCAGCAGGGGGCCGCCATGGGTCTGCGACGGCGCCAGCAGGGGGCGGAGGCCGTGGACGAGGACGCGCACCGGGTAGTCGTCGTCCGCCCAGGGGTCGTCGACGCCGGTCAGGGCGGAGCCGCGCCACTGCGCGCACTCGGTCACCAGCCGCTCCAGCGCGTCCTGGACGTCCGTGCGGCGGGCGTCGCCCGCGGTGTCGACGGCTGCCCACAGCTCGGGGTCACGGACCGCCGCCACCCACTCCTCGTGGAGGGTACGGCCCGCGCAGAGCTCGACGGCGCGCACGGCGTCCGGGCCGCCGGGCGCGTAGTGCACGGTGGGGCGCTGAGGCCGGCGGGCGGCGCGGGCGAACTCCTCGGTTCTGCGGACCGTGTGCCCGATGACGTCGGCCACGGTGCGCGGGGCGGTGTCGGCGCGCAGCGCTTCGGCGAGGGCACGGGTGAAATGGCTGCCCCGCGTCTCGTCCGAGCCGCAGGTCTGGCCGGGGCCGCAGCCGAAGAGGACGGCGATCCGTTCGTGCCCGGCGGGGAAGCTGGTCGCCGTGCCGCCGTGGGAGGCGGTGTCGTCCTCGTCCCGGCAGGCGTCGACGGTGAGCAGGACGGCTCCGGCGCGGCAGCCCCGCAGCAGGGTGGCCAGGTCGAGGCCGATCAGACTGTCGACGTCGACCTGCGGCGGTGTGGTCGCCCAGCTCAACTGGGCGTCGGAGGGGACGAGATGGTCGGCTCCGCCCACCGACAGGCCGTGCCCGGTGAAGTGGATCAAAACCGTGCCGTCCTCGGGAGCGGTCGCGCAGACCCTGCTGACGGCGCTGCGGATCCTCGAGCGCAGGGCGGGCTCCTGGGGGGTGACTCCCAGGCGCTCGACGCTGTATCCGGACGACTGGAGGGCCTCGCTCATCAGCTCGACGTCGTGCGCCACCACGTCGGTCAGATCCGCGAACCGGTCCGAGAGCTCGCACTGCGGGACGGCGATGATCAGTGCCTGCCTGCTCCCCATGGCCGGTGACCTCCCCGTTCGCCCCGCCGACGCAGGTCAGCATGGCACAGCGGCACCTCGTCCTCGCACGGACGTGAAAAACCGGTGGCGCCCGCCCCACCTGTTTCCCTACAGTCCTCACCACGGGGGCGGCTCCGCCGGTGTGCTTCCTTCTCTCCTTCTCACGGATCCCGTAGCGCACCCACTCTCCGCCCCCGCTTCGACAGACCCGTCGGCCCCGCGAGTCCGCTCCGGTCCTCGGGTCGGCCTTCCCTTTTCCCTAGTCCTCGGGGGACTTTGCTTGTCCGTACTGGCGTCCGTGCTGCTTCGTCGTCTCCGTACCGTCTACGTCGACCAGGCCGGGCCGCGGCCGGGGGATCCCTCGACGGACGAGGGGCTGATCGCGCTCGAAGCGGAGCTGTTGGACCGGGGGTTCGCGCCCAGTGCGCCGCTGCGGGCGGCGCTGGCGTGGCTGGGGCCCGCCGGGCTGGCCGCCGCCGGCCGGGAACTCGTCGCGCACATCGACGCCGAACTGGGCGCCGACCGCACCCATATGCCGCTGTTCCGCAGCTTCCCGGCCTCCGTGCCGGACGACACGTTCCAGCTGTGGGTCGACCGGGTCTTCGCGCTGCTGTTGCAGTGGCCCGAGCAGCCGTGCGTGCTGTGCGGCACGGTCGGGGCCGTGCACCCGGTGGCGCCGTGCGCGCATCTGGTGTGCCGGGGGTGCTGGGACGGCTCGGACTACTCCGGCTGCCCCATCTGCCACCGCCGGGTCGACCCCGCCGACCCCTTCCTGGAGCCGGCTCAGCCCCGGCGGGGGCGGGAGGCGGAGGTGTCCGCGGGCCCGCTGAAGCTGCTCGCGCTCGGGCGGGACGCGCGGGCCGACGCGGTGACGGCGCTGCGGACGCTGCTGGCCCGTCGTACGCCGCTGCCGCCGCGGGACCGGGCGGACCTCGGGGTGCTGCTGGCGCACGCTCCGGCGGGCGTGGCGTGGTTCCCCGAGGAGATACCGGTCCGGGAGACCAAGGCGCTGGTGCTGGGGCGGATGCTGCGGGTGCGGGAACGGCGCGCGGACGCCCTGGAGTTGCTGGACGCCCACCTCACCACCGCCACGGACGTGCTGCGGCTGCTGTGCGTCTGGTCCGGCGGGGAGGCCGATCTGATCGAGCCGCCCCGGCTGCGGTCGCTGCCGCGCGGGCTGCGCCGCCGGCTGCTCGCCCTGCTCGACGGGTTCGCGGTGCCGCTGCTGGTGGAGGACGTGCTGCGGCACCCGGTGCTGTGGAAGCGGGCCGCCGAGATCCTGCACCCGTACGAGTCGTACGCCCGGCATCCGCGGGCGGCGCTGGCCTTCGCCGTGCTGCGCGGGACGGAGACGACCGGCACCGCGCTCGGCGAGGCGCTGCTGCGCACCGCCGCCGCCCACCCCGACGCCGTGCGGGTGGACGGTACCCGGCTGCGGGCGGTCACCTTCGGCGCCCGGGTGGAGCAGGCGCTGGCCGAGAAGGACGCGCGGGCCGCGCTCGCGCTGCTGGCCCGCCGGCCCGGCGAGCTGCTGCGGCGCCTGGACCACCTGCTGCGGCTGGACGACCTCACCGCCCTGCCGGACGGCTTCGCGGACGTGCTGAGGCGGGTGCTGCCGCAGGCGGGTCCGGCTCCGCTGCTGGCGGCGCTGGGCCGGCTGCGGGTCCGCCATCTGCCGTTGGACCGGCGCGTGTTCTTCCCGCGCGGCCAGGTCACGCACGCGTACACCCTCGATGACACCCGGCCCCCGCTGTCGCCCGCGGTGACGGGTGAGGTGTGCGCGCTGCTGGAGGCGGAGGCGGTGCGCCGGCTGTCCGCCGCCCCGAAGGTGGAGCTGGCCGTGCTGGACTCGGCGCTCACCGGGCTCGCGGTGCCGGCCACCGAGCGCGCCGACACCAAGGCGCTGGTCACCATGGGACGCGGCAGCACGCAGCCGCTGCCGCGCGGCGAGGTGATGCGGCTGTTCCTGCACTGGACGGAGCCCGCGAAGACCCGCGTCGACCTCGACCTGTCGGTGGCGCTGTTCGACGAGGACTGGGAGTTCGCCGGGCTGTGCGACTACACCAACCTGGTGTACGGCGAGCGGTCGGCCGTGCACTCCGGCGATCTGGTCTCGGCGCCCGCGCCGCACGGCGCCACCGAGTACGTCGACCTGGACCTCGCCGCGCTCGGCGACCGGGGCGTGCGGTACGCGCTGCCGGTCGTCTTCAGCTTCAACGACATCCCCTTCGAACGGCTCCTGGACGCCTTCGCGGGCTTCATGACGCTGCCCTCGTCGGCCGAGGAGGCGCGTGACGCGTCGTACGATCCGCGGACCGTGCGCCAGCGCTACGACCTGGTCGGCGACTCCCGTATCCATGTGCCGCTCCTGGTCGACCTGCGCCAGCGCACGTTCCTGTGGACCGATCTGCACCTGTCGGCCGAGGAGGGCTTCCACAGCCTGTACCGGCACGGCGCCGACCTGGGCCGGGCCGGGCGGGACCTGCACCAGTACTTCGCCCACGGCCGTACGACGTTGTGGGACCTGGCGGTGTGGCACGCCGCCGCGCGTGCCGACGAGGTGGCGGTGGTCCGGCGTGCGCCGGAGCCGGACGCCGCCGACGAGCTGTGGCACTACGTGCGCGACGCCGGTGAGCCGGAGACCGTGTTCGCGGCACGCGTGCGTGCGCTGGACGCGCCCCAGCGGCGGGAGCGCCCGGAGGGCGACGGTGTCCTCGTCGACGAGCTGGCCGCCGAAGCCGCCGCCAAGAAGCGGGTGTTGCTGGCGCTGGTGCACGGCGGCGTGGCCCCTCAGGGCGCGACGGGCGAGGTCTACCGGCTGCTGCCCGGCCCGGTCGACGGCTGCGGTCTGGTGCCGCTGGCGGCCGGGGACCTGGTGGCGGCGCTGCGCTGACCTGTCGGCGCCGGCGCCCGGCTGACCGTCGGCGTCGCGCCGGGCCGGTCGCCCCGTGGGCGCCGGCGCGAACTCCCGTACGGCCCGAGCGCCTTCCGCCCGGCTTCGTCCCGCACACGCGTGTGGCCGGGCGGGCGTCGCGCCGGGAGGCGTGCACGGGGTGTCAGTGGCGGCCCGTATCCTCAGGGACCATGCTCGAAGACCGCATGACCACAGCCTCCTCCCCCACGGAGTGGCCGGCCGCGTATCCCCAGGGATACGCGGTCGTTGACGTGGAGACCACCGGCCTGGCCCGTGACGACCGGATCGTCTCCGCCGCCGTCTACCGGCTGGACGCGCGCGGTGAGGTCGAGGACCACTGGTACACGTTGGTCAATCCGGAGCGCGACCCGGGCCCGGTGTGGATACACGGTCTGACGAGCGAGGCGCTGGAGGGCGCGCCCCTCTTCCGGGAGGTGGCCGAGGAGTTCGCGGCGCGGCTCGCGGGCCGGGTGCTGGTGGCGCACAACGCGGTCTTCGACTGGCAGATGATCGCCCGGGAGTACGCGCGCGCGGAGCGCGAGGCGCCGGTGAAGCAGCGGCTGTGCACCATCGTGCTCGCCAAGGAGCTGGGCCTGCCGCTGCCCAATCACAAGCTGGAGTCGCTCGCGGCGCACTTCGGTGTCGTCCAGCGGCGGGCGCACCACGCGCTGGACGACGCGCGCGTGCTGGCGGAGGCGTTCCGGCCGAGCCTGCGGGCCGCCGCGGCGGGGGGTCTGCGGCTGCCGCTGCACGAGTGCCGGCCGCTGACGGAGTGGCAGGACCGGCCCGCGCCCCGGATCGGCCGCCAGGCGAGCGGTCCCGGCGGGTACGGCGGCTACCGGCCGAGCAGTTGGCGTCCGTCCCGGAAGCGGCCCGCCTGTCCCCATCCCAACCCCGGCCGGTACGAAGAGGGCAAAAGGCTCAAGCAGGGCATGCGGGTGGCGTTCTCGGGCGACACATCGGTCGAGCGGGAGCTGCTGGAGGACCGGGCCGCGGAGGCCGGGCTGCACGTCGCCACCAGCATCTCCCGGCTGACCAGCCTGCTCGTCACCAACGACCCCGACTCGGGCACGTCCAAGGTGGTCAAGGCGCGCCAGTTCGGCACGCCGGTCGTCGACGAGGCCGCGTTCGGGCAGCTGCTGCGGGACGTCGAGCCCGCGGACGGGTGAAGCGGGCGGGGCCGGGCCGTGCGGCCGATGACGCGTACGGGTGATTGCCGGGCGACTCGCCCGTCGTCCGCTCGCCCGCGCCGCCGTGACCGCTCACCCTGTGGCCCATGGCGACATGTGAGGTTTGCGGAAATACCTACGGAATGACCTTCGAGGTGCACGCGCAGGGCGCGGTGCACGTCTTCGACTGCTTCTCCTGCGCGATCCACCGCATGGCCCCGATCTGCGAGCACTGCCGTGTCCAGATCATCGGCCAGGGAGTCGAGGTCGAGGGCCACTGGTACTGCGGCGCCCACTGCGCGCGGGCGGAGGGGAAGGTGGGGATCGTCGACCGCGTGTGAGCCCCGACCCCGCTGAGAGCGCCCCACGACCGGGAGGTACGGTCGTGGGGTGTACCGCTTCCTGTTGTCCCGGCAGTGGGTGATCATCACGCTGGTCGCCCTCCTCCTCATCCCCACGATGATCAGGCTGGGCATCTGGCAGATGCACCGCTACGAGGAGCGCAGCGCCCGCAACCAGCTGGTCGCCGACGCGCTCACCGCCGAGCCGGTGCCCGTGGAGCGGCTGACCTCCCCGGGGCACACCGTCACCCGCGACGAGCGGTACCGGACCGTGACCGCCGAGGGCCACTTCGACACCGAGCGGGAAGTCGTCGTCCGGCGGCGGGTCAACGCCGACGAGGAGGTCGGCTTCCACGTCCTGACGCCGTTCGTCCTGGACGACGGCAAGGTGCTGCTCGTCAACCGCGGCTGGATCCCCGCGGACGGGCCGAGCCAGACCGCGTTCCCGAAGATCCCCGCGCCGCCCGGCGGCGAGCTCACCGTCACCGGACGGCTGATGCCGGACGAGACGACCGCGGCGAGCGGCATCAAGAACCTCAAGGGCCTGCCGGACCGGCAGATCATGCTGATCAACAGCGAGCAGGAGGCGCGGCGCCTGGGCGCCCAGGTCCTCGGCGGCTACATCGCGCAGACGGCGCCCGAACCGAAGGGCGACACGCCGGAGCTGCTGGGCAGGCCCGGCGACGAGAACGCCGCGCTGAACTACGCCTACGCCATCCAGTGGTGGCTGTTCGCCGCGGCCGTGCCGATCGGCTGGGTGGTCCTGGTCCGGCGCGAACGGCGTGACCGGCGGGAGGCCGAGCGGCAGGAGGCGGAGGAGGCGCAGCCGGCGGCGGTGTGACGGACCCCGCACTCGCAGGGGAACGGCACACCCCCGCCGGCGACGGCTCAGCAGCAGCGGCTGCTCGCGTGTTCCTCCTGGTGGCGCGTGCGCAGCAGCTGGTACTCGCGGCGGGTGGGCACGGGGGCGTGCGGGTGCCGGCGGCGGTGCCGCTCGCAGTGGCGGTCGTACTCCGCCTCGCCGGTCAGCTCCCGCAGATACCACCGCAGGCCCCGCACCGCGCGCAGTACCGGCGCCCAGCGCACGGCCCTCACGACCCCGCCCCCACCCCCGCCGGCGCCTCGGCGGCCGGCTTCGACGGGACCTCGATGCGGGACTCGACGTAGGGGGCCTCGGTCGTGGGGAGGGTGCCCGGCGCGCGGACGGCGCGGACGCACACCACCGCCGCGTTGACCAGGACCACGGCGACGAGCAGCAGGAACACCGCGATCAGGACGCCGTCCACGGTGGAGTTGGTGACCACCGTGCGCATGTCGTCCAGGGACTTGGCGGGCGGCAGGATCTGGCCGGCGTCGAGGGCGTCGGCGTACCGCGCGCGCTGGGCGAAGAAGCCGATCTTGGGGTCGTCGGAGAAGATCTTCTGCCAGCCGGCGGTGAAGGTGACCGCGACCACCCAGGCCAGCGGGACACCGGTGACCCAGGCCCAGCGCAGCCGCCCGGACTTGATCAGGACGGTCGTGCAGACGGCGAGGGCGATGGCGGCGAGGAGCTGGTTGGCGATGCCGAAGAGCGGGAAGAGCTGGTTGATCCCGCCCAGGGGGTCGGTGGCGCCGGTGTAGAGGAAGTACCCCCAGGCCGCGACGACCAGGGCGCTGCACAGCCAGATGCCCGGCTTCCAGTTGACCCGGCCGATCGGCTTCCACACGTTGCCGAGCATGTCCTGGAGCATGAAGCGGCCGACCCGGGTGCCCGCGTCCACCGTGGTCAGAATGAACAGCGCCTCGAACATGATGGCGAAGTGGTACCAGAAGGCCTTCATGGCCGCGCCGCCGAAGACCCCGGAGAAGATCTCCGACATGCCGACGGCGAGGGTGGGGGCGCCGCCGGAGCGGGCGATCAGCGTCTGCTCCTCGACGGCCTTGGCGGCCTGGGTGAGCTGGTCGGGCGTGATGGTGAAGCCCAGGCCGGCCACGGCCTGGGACGCGGACTCGGCCGTCGTGCCGAGCAGGCCCGCCGGCGCGTTCATCGCGTAGTACAGGCCCGGCTCCAGGGTCGCCGCGGCGATCAGCGCCATGATCGCGACGAACGACTCCATCAGCATGGCGCCGTAGCCGATCATCCGGACCTGGGACTCCTTCTGGATCAGCTTCGGGGTGGTCCCGGAGGCGACCAGGGCGTGGAACCCGGACAGCGCGCCGCAGGCGATGGTGATGAAGAGGAACGGGAAGAGCGACCCGGCGAAGACCGGCCCGGCGCCCGAGGAGGCGAAGTCGCTCACCGCGTCCGCCCTGAGCACGGGCGCGGCCACGACGACCCCCACCGCGAGCAGCGCGATGGTGCCGATCTTCATGAAGGTGGAGAGGTAGTCGCGCGGGGCCAGGAGCATCCACACCGGCAGGACGGAGGCGACGAAGCCGTAGCCGACCAGGCAGACGACGAGGGTGGCGGGGCTCAGGGTGAAGGTGCCGGCCAGCGAGGAGTTCTGCACCCAGCTGCCGCCGACGATCGCCAGCAGCAGCAGGACGACCCCGATGAGGCTGGTCTCCACGACCCGGCCCGGGCGGACCCGGTGCAGCCAGAAGCCCATGAACAGGGCGATGGGGATGGTCATCGCGACCGAGAAGGTGCCCCACGGCGAGTGCGCGAGCGCGTTGACGACGACCAGCGCCAGCACGCCCAGCAGAATGATCATGATGGCGAACACGGCGATCAGGGCCGCCGCGCCGCCCGCCCTGCCGATCTCCTCGCGGGCCATCTGTCCGAGCGACTTGCCGTCCCGCCGCATCGACAGGAACAGGACCACCATGTCCTGCACGGCCCCGGCGAAGATCACCCCGGCGACGATCCACAGCGTGCCCGGCAGGTAGCCCATCTGAGCCGCGAGCACCGGTCCGACCAGTGGTCCGGCGCCGGCGATCGCGGCGAAGTGGTGGCCGAGCAGCACCCGGCGGTCGGTGGGCTGGAAGTCCACACCGTCCTCCAGCCGTTCGGCCGGGGTGGCACGGCGGTCGTCGGGCCGCAGTACCCGCCGGGCGACGAAGCGCGAGTAGAAGCGGTAGGCGATGGCGTACGAGCCGAGGGCGGCGATCACCAGCCAGACCGCGGAGATCCGCTCGCCGCGGGACAGTGCGAGGACGCCCCAGGCGACGGCACCGAGCAGGGATACGGCGGCCCACAGCAGCACCGCCCGTGGGGACATTCTGCGCTTTTCCGGCACCTGACGGTCGGTTTCGGGCATGGCTGAGACGGACATGGCGGCTCCTCGCTCGCACAGCGGGGTGAGATCTCCGCAGCTCAGGACGGAGTGCGGAGCAGCGGTGGCGGGGCCTGGGGGGCTCCCGCCCGCTGTCGGTCTGTGCAAGAGTTGCGCACCCGCCGGAACCGGTTGACAGCGAATGTCCAGAAGATTTCCCGCCGGTTTCCCGTCAACCGAATCGTCCCCCCGCGCAACCAACGGGTGAGGGCACAGGCACACCAAGGACGGTGACCCATGGCCGAGGGCGCCATGACCGCGACTTTCCTCGCCGTGATCGGCGCGGCGTCGCTGCTCGCCGTCACCGCGCGCCGTCTGCGCCCCACCGACCGGCTGCCCTCCCTGGAGGGCTGGGCGCTGGCCGACCGCCGTCTGGGCCCGGTGTGGACCTGGCTGCTGCTCGGCGGCACGATCTTCACCGCGTACACCTTCACCGCCGTACCGGGACTGGCGTACGGCAACGGGGCGTCCGCGTTCTTCGCGGTGCCGTACACGGTGATCATGTGTCCGCTCGCCTTCGTCCTGCTGAGCCGGCTGTGGAGCGTGGCCCGCCGGCACGGGTACGTCACCGCCGCCGACTTCGTGCGCGGGCGGTACGGGTCGCCGCCGCTGGCCCTGGTGGTGGCGCTGACCGGCATCCTGGCGACGATGCCGTACCTGGCGCTGCAACTGCTCGGGATACGGGCGGTGCTCACGGCCGGCGGCCTGTATCCGCGCGGCGCCGCCGGTGACCTGGTGATGGTGGCGCTGTTCGCGGGGCTCGCGGTGGCCACCTACCGGCACGGGCTGCGCGCGCCCGCGGTGATCTCCGCGCTGAAGGCGGTGGCGGTGTTCGTCTCGCTCACCGCCGTGTGCTGGCTGGTGCTGCGGCGGCTCGGCGGTCCCGGGCCGGTGTTCGAGTCGGCGGCCCGGCGGCTCGGCGGGACGGACGTGGCCCACTCCCCGCTGATGCTCTCCCCCGGGCAGCAGCCCGCGTACGCCACGCTCGCGCTCGGCTCCGCGCTGGCCCTGATGATGTACCCGCACGTCCTCACCGCCGCCTTCGCCGCCGACGGGCCGCGCACCCTGCGCAAGGTGTCGGTGGCGCTGCCCGTGTGGACGGGGCTGCTCGCCCTCTTCGGCTTCCTCGGCGTCGCGGCCCTCGCCACCGGTGTCGAGGCCCCGCCGGGCGGCGCCGAGTCCGCCGTACCGATGCTGGTGGACCGGCTGATGCCGGCGGCGCTGGCCGGGCTGGTGTTCGCCGCGATCACCGTGGGCGCGCTGGTGCCGGCCGCCGTGATGTCGATCGCCGCGGCGACGGGTTTCGTCCGGAACGTGTACGTCGAGTACGTCCATCCGACGGCCACGCCCAAGCGGCAGGTGCGCATCGCCAAGGCGGTGTCGCTGACGGCGAAGGTGGGGGCGGTGGCGTTCGTGTTCGGCCTGCGCGACCAGGACGCCGTCAACCTCCAGCTGCTGGGCGGGGTGTGGATCCTGCAGATCTTCCCGGCCGTGGCGCTCGGGCTGTACACCGCCCGGCTGCATCCGCGGGCGCTGCTCGCCGGGTGGGCCACGGGCATGGTGGCCGGGACCTGTCTGGTGGTGCGCGAGGGGTTCTCCTCCATCGCCACCCTGGGGTTCGGACCTCTGGAGATCTACGCCGGGCTCGCGGCGCTGCTGCTCAACCTGGCCGTGGTGGTGGCCGGCACCGCCGTGCTCGAACGCCTCGGTGTCCCGCGCGGCGCCGACCTGACCGACCTGCCGTCCCGCCTGACCGTCAGGCGCCGTCCCGAGACGGGAGCGAACACCCCGTGAGACGCCGACACCCCATCCCCGTGCCGGAGCCGTACGTCGAGCCGCTCGCCCTCGCGGCGGTCGACCCGGCCGAGCTGGAACGCGAGGCCGGACTCGCCCGGCTCTTCGAGCTGCACTACTCCTCGATGCTGCGGCTGGCCGTGCTGCTCGGCGCCGACGATCCGGAGAACGTGGTGGCCGAGGCCTACTACCAGATCTACCGGAAGTGGCGGCGGCTGCGGGACGTCGAGGCGGCGGAGGCGTACCTGCGCTCCACCGTCTGCAATCTGACCCGGATGCGGATACGTCACCTCCAGGTCGCCCGCAAGCATGTGGAGAACCCGCCGGAACCGCCCGACGAGACGGTCGCCTCCGCCGAGAGCACCGCGCTGCTGCGCGACGACCAGCGGGTGCTGATCGACGCCCTCCAGCAGTTGCCGGCCCGGCAGCGCGAGGCGCTGGTGCTGCGCCACTGGCTCGGGCTGAAGGAGAGCGAGATCGCCGCCGCGATGGGCATCTCCTGCGGCTCGGTCAAGACCCACACGTCCCGCGGCCTCGCCGCCCTGACCGAGGCGATGGAGGCCCGGCGATGAACGACACCGGCCACGACCGCACGGAGCGGGAACTGCGCGCGGCGCTGGAGGCGCTGGCGGACGGGGTGCGGCCGGCTCCCGACGCCTACCGCACGGCACGGGGCGAGTGGCTGCGCCGGGAACGCCGGCGCCGGCTGGTGCTCGCGGTGCTCATCGCGGTCGTCTTCGCCCTGGCGACCCTGATCGGGCTGTGGGTCCTGAACCAGGCCCCGGCCGAACCCGGCGTGATCTTCTCGGGCACGGGTCAGGCACCGCCTGCCCCACCACAACCCTGACCCCGCCCACTCCCCGGCCGTCCGATGCCGTACCCGCCTGGTGCGGCGGGTGTCACTCCGGTGGGCGCGGCGCTGATTGCCGTCCGGTTCCGCCGGGAACCCGCACCCCGTGCACCCCCGCATCGAGGACTACGCCCTCATCGGCGACGAGCAGACCGCCGCCCTGGTCGGTGTGGACGGTTCGGTCGACTGGCTGTGCCTGCCGCGGTTCGACTCCGCCGCCTGCTTCGCCCGGCTCCTCGGGGACGAGGAGAACGGCCACTGGCGCATCGCGCCCAAGGGCGTCGACGGCGCCTGCACCCGCCGCGCCTACCGCCCCGGCACGCTGGTGCTGGACACCGAGTGGGAGACCCGCGAGGGCGCGATCCGCGTCACCGACCTGATGCCGCAGCGCGACCGCGCCCCCGACGTCGTACGGATCGTGCGGGGCCTGCGCGGCCGGGTCGCCGTCCGCTCCACGCTGCGGCTGCGCTTCGACTACGGCTGGGTCGTGCCGTGGATGCGCCGGACCGACGGCCACCGGGTGGCGGTCGCCGGACCGGACGCGGTGTGGTTCCGCAGCGATCCGCCCGTGCCCACCTGGGGCGAGGACTTCAGCACCCACTCGGAGTTCACCGTGGGCGAGGGCGAGTCGGTCGCCTTCGTGCTGACCTGGCACCCCTCCCACCACCCCCGGCCACCGCTCGTCCACCCCTACGCCGCGCTGCGGGCCAGCGTCGAGGACTGGCAGGCGTGGTCGTCGCGCTGCCGCTACCACGGGCCCCACCGGGACGCCGTCGTGCGCTCCCTGATCACCCTGAAGGCCCTCACCTACGTCCCGACCGGCGGCATCGCCGCCGCGCTCACCACCTCCCTGCCCGAGGAGCTCGGCGGGGTGCGCAACTGGGACTACCGCTACTGCTGGCTGCGCGACTCCACCCTCACCCTCGGCGCGCTGCTGGCGGCCGGCTATCAGGAGGAGGCCGAGGCCTGGCGCAACTGGCTGCTGCGCGCCGTCGCGGGCGACCCGGCCGATCTCCAGATCATGTACGGGCTGGCGGGCGAGCGCAGACTGCCCGAGTACGAGCTGCCCTGGTTGTCGGGGTACGCGGGCTCGCAGCCCGTACGCATCGGCAACGGCGCCGTGAACCAGCTCCAGCTGGACGTCTACGGCGAGGTCATGGACTCGTTCTCGCTCGGCCGGGTCGCGGGCATGAAGCCCAAGCCGCACATGTGGTCCCTGCAGTGCGCGCTGATGACCTGGCTGGAGCAGCACTGGCGGCAGCCCGACGAGGGGCTGTGGGAGGTGCGCGGCGGGCGCCGCCAGTTCGTGCACTCGAAGGTGATGGTGTGGGTGGCCGCCGACCGGGCGGTTCGCGCGCTGGAGGACTATCCCCAGCTGCGCGGGGACCTGGACGGCTGGCGGAAGATGCGCGACGAGGTGCACCGCGAGGTCTGTGAGCGGGGCTACGACCCCGTGCGCAACACCTTCACCCAGTACTACGGCTCACGCGACCTGGACGCCGCGCTGCTGCTGATCCCCCGCGTCGGCTTCCTGCCGCCCGACGACCCTCGGGTGGTCGGCACCGTCGACGCGGTCCGCGAGGAACTCGGCCACGGCGGGCTGCTGCGCCGCTACAGCACCGAGGGGGCCACCGTCGACGGCCTGCCGGGCGACGAGGGCGCCTTCCTGGCCTGCTCGTTCTGGCTCGCCGACGCGCTGCACATGACGGGCCGGGTGCGGGAGGCGCGGGAGCTGTTCGACCGGCTGTGCCGCCTGACGAACGACGTGGGGCTGCTCGCGGAGGAGTACGACCCGGTGGCCGGCCGCCACCTCGGCAACTTCCCCCAGGCCTTCAGCCACATCGGTCTGGTGAACACCGCCCTCACGCTGTTCGGCGGCGAGGAGGCAGGATAGAGCCATGGATCTTGGACTGAAGGACCGGGTGTACGTCGTCACCGGGGCCACGCGCGGCCTCGGCAACGCCGCCGCGCGTGAGCTGGTCGCGGACGGCGCGAAGGTGGTCGTCACCGGACGGGACGAGCAGCGGGCCGCCGACGCGGCGAAGGAGCTGGGGCCGAACGCGGTCGGGGTGGCCGTGGACAACGCCGACCCGGAGGCGGCCGGGCGGCTGATCGCGGCCGCCCGTGAGCACTTCGGCGGCTTCGACGGCGTCCTGGTGAGCGTCGGCGGCCCGCCGCCCGGGTTCGTCGCCGACAACACCGACGAGCAGTGGCAGGCGGCGTTCGAGTCGGTGTTCCTGGGCGCGGTGCGGCTCGCCCGGGCCGCTGCCGCCGAGCTGGAGGCGGGCGGGGTCATCGGGTTCGTGCTGTCCGGGTCGGTGCACGAGCCGATCCCCGGGCTGACGATCTCCAACGGGCTGCGGCCGGGGCTGGCCGGGTTCGCGAAGTCGCTCGCGGACGAGCTGGGGCCGCGGGGTGTGCGGGTGGTCGGGCTGCTGCCGGCCCGGATCGACACCGACCGGGTGCGTGAGCTGGACGGGCTGTCGGCCGACCCGGAGGCGACGCGGGCCGCGCACGAGGCCCGGATCCCGCTGCGGCGGTACGGGACGCCGGAGGAGTTCGGGCGGACGGCGGCCTTCCTGCTGTCACCGGCCGCTTCCTATCTGACCGGGCTCATGCTGCCCGTCGACGGCGGCATGCGCCACGGTTTCTGACGCGCCGTCAACTGACCCTGCCCGCCTTGTGCTTGGCCGTCCTGAGGCGGACCTCCGCGGGGAGGGCCGGCAGCGCCGCCGAGTCCCGCGCGTGGGTCAGCGCCTCGGCGGTGAGACGGTCCAGGGCCTCGGCGGGGTCCACATGCGGCTCCAGGAGGAGGCGTACGTGGGCCTCGGGGGCGTTCCTGCGGCCCGTGAGGTGGGCGTGGGCGTGGGCCACACCGTCGGGGCGGGCCGCGTCCGCGGCCAGAGCGCCTTCCAGGGCGCGGCCCCGCAGCAGCGCGCCCGCGCCGTCACCGGTGTCGACCAGCACCTCGTGCAGCCGGCGGCGGCGCAGGACCGCGACCAGCCACCACAGGGCGAGCAGCACGAGGACCGCGAGCACGGCGAGGACGGTCGGCCACCACCAGGCGTCGTCGCGCCAGCGGGTGCGTTCGGCGGTGCTCAGCAGCACGTCGTGGCGTCCGTGGTGGATCCACCAGGAGGGCGGCGAGGCGCCCAGGCCGACGGCGAGCACGGCGCCGCCGACGACGAGCAGGACGAGGCCGACGAGCCCCAGCAGCACACGGTTGACGGTCCTGATCACGGCCCTCACCCCTTCCTGCCGGGCCGGCGCACGTGCACCGACAGCCTCGGCGGCCGGGTGAGCCCGAGGCCGCGCACCGCGTCGCCCAGCACGGCGTCCAGGTCGGCGCGGACGTCGTCCAGGTCGCGGAAGTGGGACACCGCGTGCACGTCGGCCCGGCGGCGGCCCGCGTGTACCCGGACCGACCGCACGCCGGCGACCTCCATGGCCCGGTCGCGCAGCACCAGCGCGGCGGCGCCCCGGTGGAGTCCGGCGCGCACGTCGGGGCGGGTGCGGTGCATGGGCAGGACGTCCCGCAGGCCCGGGGTGACGGCGAGGACGATCAGCCACAGGCCGAGGGCGGCGGCGACGCCCGCGCCGACCAGCACCCAGATGTCGTCCAGGGGCCGCTCGGCGAGCTGCCGGGCGAGTTCGCGCCGCGCGTGCAGGGCGGGCCGGTCGGCGCGCACGGCGGCGATGTCGTAGAGGAAGGCGCCCGCGAGGGCCAGGAGCAGCAGGGCGACGACGGCCGCCGGGACCCGGCGCGCGGACCAGAAGCGGCCGCTGCCGCGCGCGGGGACGGGTCCCGCCGTCTCCTCGGGGGGTTTCTCCAGGACCGGCAGGCGCTGTGTGGTGCCCTCCGTGCCGCGGGGCTCGCTCATCGCGTCCTCCCGTGTACCGCGCCGTGGGCCGCCACCAGATGCAGTCGCTCGATCTGGACGGCGACTTCCGGCACCTCCATTCCCACCAACGCGCCTACCCGCTCGGTGACATGGCGACGCACCGCGTGGCAGCGGGGGCCGAGGTCGCTCGGATAGTCGAGTTCGAGATGGACACGGATGTGTGCGGCGTCGACGGGCCCTCGCCCGTCGACGTGGAGCCGGGCGTGCGGACGGACCACGACGGTGGCGTGCGGGCGCGCGGCGTCCGGCGGCAAGGGGCCGACGGCCTCGCGCGCGGCCTGCGCGGCGATCTTCGCCACGACCCGGTCGGCGATCCGGGTCGCGCCCCGCTCGCCCGGCGCGACCATGGCCGGGCGGGTGCCGAGGGCGCCGGTCTCCTCGCTCACGACGTCACCGGCGCCGGTCGTCACGCGTGCGGAAGAAGTCGCCGAGTTCGATGTCGCCCTCCACGAACCGTCCGACGACGAGGCCGATGGCGCCCAGAGCCGCCACCAGCAGAAAGGCCCCGAACCCGCCGAAGTATCCGGCGAAGCCCAGCGCCATGCCGGCGATCATGCCGACCACGGCCATGCTCAAGGTTCACTCCCCTCGGCGGAACGCGCCGCCACGTCACTGGATCCGGGGCTCCGGCTCCTCGTCCTCCTCGTCGGGCAGCTTCACATCGCTCACCGCGATGTTGACCTCGACGACCTCCAGTCCGGTCATCCGCTCCACCGCCGCGACCACGTTCTCCCGCACGTCCCGCGCGACGTCGGAGATCGACACGCCGTAGTCGACGACGATCTCCAGGTCGAGCGCGGTCTGCACCTCTCCGACCTCGGCCTTGACGCCGCGGGTCACCGACTTGGACCCGCCGGGCACCCGGTCGCGTACGGCGCCGAAGGTGCGGCTGATGCCGCTGCCCATCGCATGAACGCCCACGACGTCCCGCGTCGCCAGTCCGGCGATCTTCTCCACGACCCCGTCGGCGATGGTGGTGCGCCCCCGGCTCGCCGGGTCGCCTCCGCCTCGCCGGGTGGCCTTGCGGCCCTGCGCCGCCTCCGTGCCGCCCTCCGAGATCTGTGTCCGATTCTGCTCCGCCGTCTCACTCATCGCCATATGTCCTTTTCGTTCGTTCCCCTTCGACCACGGTAAGCGCGGTTGCCGCGCCGCGCTCCGGGGATGCGGCAGGCTGGAGGAATGACGGCGGATCGGTGGACGCGGGCGGTGCGGGAACAGCTGGGGCTCGGCAGGCTGCTGCCGCTGGGCGGGCCACGGGACGGTGTGTGGATCGCGGAGGGCGCGGCCGAGGCGGTGCTGCGGCAGGCCTCGCGGGAGCTGCGGGGTGTGCGGCTGGGCACGGTGCGGCTGGCGGTGGCCGACCCGGCCGGCGCACCGGAGCCGGTCGTACCGCCTCCGCCGAGCGGGCTGCCGCCGGGGCCCTTGCGGGTGACGGCGGAGTTCGCGGCGGTGCCCTCCGAGCCGCTGCCGACGGCGGCGTCCCGCCTGCGCACGGCCCTGGCGACGGCGGCGGTGGAGCGGCTGGGGCTGGTGGTGGCCGAGGTGGACCTGCGGGTGACGGCCTTGCTGGACCAGGAGGAGGAGCCGCAACCCGTACGGCCGCCCCGGCCGGCGTCGGCCGCGGCGGCGACGGAGGGTGACGAGGCACGGGCGGGCGCCGCCGCCCTCGCGGTGCCGGGCGTGACCGGGATGACCGACGTGCTCGGCCGGGCGGTGCGCCTGGAGGAACGCGAGGGCGCGACGGCCGCCGCCCTGCCGCGTCGGCACGCGCGTGTGGAGATCACGGTGAGCGCGGCCCACCGGGCGCTGGACGTCGCCCGCCAGGTCCGCGCTGCCGTCTCGCGGGCGCTGCCGGATCAGCCGACGGTGACGGTGCTGGTGACGTCGGTGGACTGAGACCGGTGAGTCACTCGCCGAGGCCCGCCAGGTCACGCAGGCGGCGGGCCTGGGCGGCGCGTTCGGCCGACCGCTGTTCGTCGTAGGTGCGCCCGGTCGCGCCGCGCAGCAGGGCCTTGGTCTCGATGACGGCGTCGCGGGGCGCGGCGAGGATCGCGGTGGCCAGCTCGCGGACCGTCGCGTCCAGCTCTTGGACGGGTACGGCGAGGTTGGCGAGCCCGGCGGCGACCGCCTCCTCGGCGTGGACGAAACGGCCGGTCAGGCACATCTCGACGGCACGGCCGTAGCCGACGAGGGAGACGAGGGGGTGCGTGCCGGTGAGGTCCGGCACCAGGCCCAGGCTGGTCTCGCGCATGGCGAACTGCACGTCGTCGGCGACGACGCGCAGGTCACACGCGAGCGCGAGCTGGAAGCCGGCGCCGATGGCGTGGCCCTGGACGGCGGCGATCGACACGACGTCGCTCCGTCGCCACCAGGTGAAGCCCTCCTGGAACCCGGCGATGGCGGCGTCGAGTTCGGCGTCGTCACTGCGCGCGAGATCGATGAAGGAGGGTTCGCCCTCGATCCCCTCGGGCGTGAACATCTGCCGGTCGAGGCCGGCGGAGAAGGACTTGCCCTCGCCGCGCAGCACGACCACACGGACGGAGCCCGGCAGCAGCCGCCCGGCTTCGGCGAGCGCACGCCACAGGGCGGGGCTCTGCGCGTTGCGCTTGGCCGGGTTGGTCAGCGTCACCGTGGCGAGCGCGTCGTCGACGGTGAGCCGTACGCCGTCCTTGTCGAGCAGAGGAGCGAGTTCCTGGTCGGGCGAAGCCATGGGGCGCCTCCGATGGGTGCGGTCAGCAGCATGCTGGGAGCAGGCTAAGTGACTGCACAGTAACCACCCGGCCGGCCGGACGACCGACCGGGTGGCACCATCGAAGCCGGTGGGCCGCCCGGGGTCAGGACGAGGCGGCCTTCTTGCCCCGCGTCGCCCCGCCACGCCCACGCAGCGTGACGCCCGACTCGCTGAGCATCCGGTGTACGAAGCCATACGAGCGGCCGGTCTCCTCGGCCAGCGCCCGGATGCTCGCACCGGAGTCGTACTTCTTCTTCAGGTCTGCCGCGAGCTTGTCGCGCGCGGCGCCGGTCACCCGGCTGCCCTTCTTCAGAGTCTCGGCCACCCGTGCCTCCTCATGGGAAGTGCGCTCTGGTCTCCTCATGATCACCCCTCCGGGGCGTGATGGCCACCCATTCGGCAAGGTCCGTGCGACATGGTTGTGACGACAGGAGCACGTCCCCACAAATGGAATCCGTCATTCCATACGGTGGTGTTCGTACGGCCGAACGGGTTGTTCCGCGAAGTCCCAGGTCAGAGACGCGCGACGGCCGACCCCTCGTCGACAGAGGGGTCGGCCGCGAAATCCGTGTAGGACACACCTCGATACGAGGAGATCTCACACAGATGATGGATCACCGGTAGGCCGAATGATCCATACGCCGGGGATCACGCCGTCGATCAAGCCAGGGCGACGAGATCCGCGTAGTCGGAACCCCACAGGTCCTCGACGCCGTCCGGGAGCAGGATGATCCGCTCCGGCTGGAGCGCCTCGACGGCGCCCTCGTCGTGGGTGACGAGGACGACCGCGCCCTTGTAGGTGCGCAGCGCGCCGAGGATCTCCTCGCGGCTGGCCGGGTCGAGGTTGTTGGTGGGCTCGTCGAGCAGCAGCACGTTCGCCGAGGAGACGACCAGGGTGGCCAGGGCCAGCCGGGTCTTCTCGCCGCCGGAGAGGACCCCGGCCGGCTTGTCCACGTCGTCGCCGGAGAACAGGAACGAGCCGAGCACCTTGCGGACCTCCACGAGGTCCATGTCGGGGGCGGCGGAGCGCATGTTCTCCAGGACCGTGCGGTCCGGGTCGAGGGTCTCGTGCTCCTGGGCGTAGTAGCCGAGCTTGAGGCCGTGCCCCGGGACGACCCTGCCGGTGTCGGGCTGCTCCACCCCGCCGAGCAGCCGCAGCAGGGTGGTCTTGCCGGCGCCGTTGAGACCGAGGATGACGACCCGGGAGCCCTTGTCGATGGCCAGGTCGACGTCGGTGAAGATCTCCAGCGAGCCGTACGACTTCGACAGGCCCTCGGCCATCAGGGGCGTCCTGCCGCAGGGCGCGGGCTCGGGGAAGCGGAGCTTGGCGACCTTGTCGGACATCCGGACCTCTTCGAGACCGGAGAGCAGCTTCTCGGCGCGGCGGGCCATGTTCTGCGCGGCGACCGTCTTGGTGGCCTTGGCGCGCATCTTGTCGGCCTGCGCGTTCAGCGCCGCGGCCTTCTTCTCGGCGTTGGCGCGCTCGCGCTTGCGGCGCTTCTCGTCGGCCTCGCGCTGCTGCTGGTAGAGCTTCCAGCCCATGTTGTAGATGTCGATCTGGGAGCGGTTGGCGTCCAGGTAGAACACCTTGTTGACGACCGTCTCGACCAGGTCGACGTCGTGGGAAATGACGATGAAGCCGCCGCGGTAGGTCTTGAGGTAGTCGCGCAGCCAGACGATCGAGTCGGCGTCGAGGTGGTTCGTCGGCTCGTCGAGCAGGAGCGTGTCCGCGTCGGAGAAGAGGATGCGGGCCAGCTCCACGCGGCGGCGCTGACCGCCGGAGAGGGTGTGCAGCGGCTGGCCGAGGACGCGGTCGGGCAGGTTGAGCGCGGCGGCGATGGTGGCGGCCTCGGCCTCGGCGGCGTAACCGCCCTTGGTGAGGAACTCCGTCTCCTGGCGCTCGTACTGCTTCATGGCCTTCTCGCGGGTGGCGCCCTGGCCGTTGGCGATGCGCTGTTCGTTGTCGCGCATCTTGCGGATCAGGACGTCCAGGCCGCGCGCGGAGAGGATGCGGTCGCGGGCGAAGACGTCGAGGTCGCCGGTGCGGGGGTCCTGCGGGAGGTAGCCGACCTCTCCGGACCGGGTGACGGTGCCGCCGGCCGGGATGCCCTCACCGGCCAGGACCTTGGTGAGGGTGGTCTTGCCCGCGCCGTTGCGGCCGACGAGGCCGATGCGGTCGCCCTTGGCGATACGGAAGGAGGCGTTCTCGATGAGGATGCGGGCACCGGCGCGCAGCTCGATGCCGGAGGCGGAGATCACGGACAGACTCCAGTGCGGGGTCGTTGGCGGGATGGGCGGCTGAGGACGTTCCCGCCGTCTAATGCGCGAGGAGAATGGCCATGGGGCCAGTCTAACGGGGTCGTGCAACCACTTTTCCTTGGTTCGGGTGTTCGATCACCGGCCGGTGCCCCGCGCCGCCTCGTGCCCGAGCCGTTGTCAGTGGTCGCTGCGAGACTGGACGGCGGGTGGAGATGTCCGCGGGGACACGAGATTCACAGGGATTCACGAGGGATCGTGAGGGAGTGGTCGGCATGGCCGGTACGAGCGATGGACGTCCGGGCATCTGTCCGACGCTGCTGTACGCGGACGCCAAGGCGGCGATCCGGCAGCTCACGGAGGCCTTCGGCTTCACCGAACTCTCCGTGTACGAGGGCGAGGACGGCTCGGTGCTGCACGCCGAGCTGGCGCAGGGCAACGGCGCGGTGATGGTGGGCTCCAAGGGCGGCGGCGGTGTCTTCGCCACCGCGATGAAGGACGCGGGCACCACCGGGGTGTACGTCGTCGTGGACGACGTCGACGCCCACCACCGGCGGGCCGTGGAGCACGGCGCGGAGATCCTGATGCCCCCGACGGACCAGGAGTACGGCTCCCGCGACTACATGGCCCGGGACGCCGAGGGCAACGTCTGGAGCTTCGGCACGTACGCGCCCGAGATACCGGGCTGACGGCCGCTCCCCGGGGTCAGCTGCCCCCGGTGTGTACCTGGAAGGCGGCCCGGCGGACGGCCTTGGCCAGGGCCGGGTCCGGGTGGGCGGCGGCCAGCGCGACCAGGACCTGCACGGTGCGCGGGTGTCCGACGGCGCGCACCTCGTCCAGCAGCGCGGGGACGGTCGGCTGGAGCGCGGACTCCAGATGCCGCACCAGCATCGGCGCCTCGCCGTGGTCGGCGACGGCCGCGGCGGTGTCGACCCACAGCCAGGTGGCCTCCTCCCGGGTGAGCACCTCGTGCGCGTCCTCGGGGTCCACGCCGTCGTGCTCCGCGAGCCACAGCAGGGCGTACGGCCTGAGGGCCGGCTCCTCGACGACGGCGCGGACGTCGGGCTCGGCGGGGGCGCCGACGACGCGCAGCGCCTCGAAGGCGAGGCCGCGCAGCAGCGCGTCCTCGCCGCGGGCGGCGGACAGCAGCTCGGTGACGGCGCTGCCGACGGGGCGGGCGGCGAGCCAGGCGCGGTACTCGGCGCGGGCCGCGTTGGGCCGGAGCTGGGCGCAGCCGCGGAGCATCTCCTCGGCGGAGACCTCGATGTTGCCGGCGGGGCTCTGCGCGGCGACGCAGATCTGCTCCAGCTTGACCCAGACCGCCCAGTTGCCGAGCGGGGTGAGCGTCGCCTGGCCCTCGCCGCAGGTGAGGGCGCCTACGGAGGCGAGGGCGCGCAGGGCCCAGTCGAGGAGGGGGGCGAGTTCGGCGTCCCGGGCGGGCTGCGCCGGGTCGGCGTCGGGGGCGGGGGCCTTGGGGCTCGCGGTGTCGGCGTCGGGGCCGTAGGACACCTCGCAGCGCTCGGTGCGCAGTTCGGTGACGCGCTGGCTCAGCAGGTCCAGCAGCTGCTCCACGGGCACGGGGCCGGCGGACAGCTGGAGGAAGGAGAGCACCTGCGGCATCGCCGAGACGACCTCGGCGACGGCTCCGGGCTCCTGGTCGGCGGGTTCCGGGGTGGCGAGCGACCAGGCGTCGAAGAGGGCGACCCAGCCGCGCAGTACGGCGCTGTCGTCGCGGTCCCAGGCGCGCAGCCGCCAGCCGGGGCGGGCGCTGTCGCCGTGCACCTCGACGAGACCGGCGAGGCGGGCGGTGTCCCAGTCGGCGCGGATCTGAGCCGGGGTCACGCCGAGGTCGTCGGCGGCCCGTTCGGCGGTGGCGTCGGAGAGGGTGGCCTTGCCGTCGTGGGTCGCTCCGTCGCGGCCGGGGCCGAGGGCGGCGTCGGCCCAGCGGGCGACGCGGGCGGCGGCGGCGAGACCTGAGCGCGCCATTCTGGCCAGCTCCGCCGGGGCCGGGGTGCCCTCCGGGGGGCGGGGCGCGGGGCGGCGCGGGCGCCGCTGGTTCACAGCTGAGGGGGCGGCGGCCAGGGGTCGCGGGCGGACGAGTCGAAGCCTGGAGTCGCGCGGGATACGGGACGTCACGGGTGCAGTCTTCCGGTTGACGGTCCGAAAACCCAAACGGAATGTCACCGCGGGCTACGGGACTGGCCAACGCACAGGGGTGGAAGAGGGGTCGGGAGGCATGATCAAGCCAGTGGTACACCCTTAAACGGAACCGTCTAAACGGAACCGTCGGGACCGCTCTCACATCAGCGGGATCAGGAAGCGCCGCAGCGCCTCCTCGTAGGCGGCCGGGTCGGCGTTCCACATCGCCGCGTGCGGGGCCCGCGGGACCGGGTGCAGGGCGACCAGGTCGGTGCGGAGGGAGGCCAGGCGGCGGGTGAGCGCCCAGGGGGCCACCGTGTCGTCGGGTCCGTGGAAGATCAGGGTCGGTACCCGCAGCCGGTGGGGGTCGGTGGGCTCGTCGGCGCGGTCGGTGCGCAGGCCGGTGCGGCCCTGGGCGGCGCGGACGGCCAGCGGCAGCAGGGGGCCCGGGGTGTGCCGGGCGGCGGCGAGGGCGCGCAGTGTCGTGGGCCAGTCCAGCACCGGGGAGTCCAGGACCAGGCCGGAGATCACGTCGCTCAGTCCGGAGTGGGCGGCGGCGCGCAGGGCCATGGTGGCGCCGGTGGACCAGCCGAGCAGGACGAGACGTTCGGCGCCGCGGCGGACGGCGTACCGCATCGCCGCGTCCAGGTCGCGCCACTCGGTCTCGCCGAAGTGGTTGAGGCCGTCCGGGGAGCGGGGCGCGCCGCGGTCGCCGCGGTAGGTGAGGGCGAGCACCGGGAAGCGGCGGCGGTGCAGGAAGCCGGTGAGGTTGAGGGCGTGTTCCCGGGTGGCGCCCAGGCCGTGCACGGCGATCACCCAGGTGCGGCGGGCGCCGGGGACGAACCAGGCGGGCAGGGGGCCGAGCTCGCCGGGGACGTCGACATCGGTGTGGTCGAGGCCGAGGGCGCTGCCGGGGTCGCCGATGTGCAGGTTCGGGGTGAGCCACACGGTGTCGCCCCGGCTGAGGGTGCCGCGCGTGACGTGCTCCAGGCGGCGTACGACGGTGTCGGCCGAGTGCGGGGCGTCGGGCAGGACGGGGCCGACGACCGCGTGCGAGCCGTTGCCCGAGAGGCCGTAGGTGCCGGGGCGCAGGGCGGCGAGGTCCCGGGTCAGGGTGACCTGGCCGGCGGCCGTGCCGTGCACGGTCAGCCGGGGTTCGGTCGGCAGGGGGCGGCCGGGCGGCGCCTTGAGCGCGGCGTCGCTGGCGAGGCGGCCGGCGGCGACACTGGCGGCGCCGGCGGCCAGGGCTGCGGTGACGGCGGCGGCCGTCGCGGTGACAGTGCGCACCCGTCCAGTGTCCTGGCCATCCCGCTCGGCGGCCAGTGGTGGTGGGGCGGGGGTGGCCCGCGGCGGCGTGGCGTGCGGTGCGGGGCCGGGGCCGCCGCGGGCAGGCGGGCCGGTCAGGAGCCGTCGTGGCGGGCGGACGGCTTCTGGCCGTAGCCGCGCAGGCGTTCGCTCACCTCCGTCAGCTGGCCGTCCGTCAGGAGGGTGGGGGTGCGGCCGGGGACCGACGACGCGGTGAGCCACAGGCGGCACATCCACTCGAGTTGGGCGGTGCGGTCGTAGGCCTGGTCGAGGGTGGTGCCGTAGGTGATGGTGCCGTGGTTCTGCAGGAGGCAGCCGGTGCGGTCGGCGAGGGCGTGGAGCATGTTCCGGGCCAGTTCCTCGGTGCCGTAGGTCGCGTAGGGGGCGACCCGGACGGGTCCGCCGAGGGCGGCCGTCATGTAGTGGACGGTCGGCAGTTCGGGGACGAGCGTGGAGACGGCCGTGGCGTGCACGGCGTGGGTGTGGACGACGGCGCGCGCGTCGGTGGTGCGGTAGACGGCGAGGTGCATGGGCAGCTCGCTGGTGGGGACCAGCGTGCCGCGCACCTGGCGTCCGTCGAGGTCGACGCCGGTGAGGTCGTCCGGGGTGAGCCGGTCGTAGGGCACTCCCGACGGGGTGACCAGCACGGTGTCGCCGACCCGGACGGAGACGTTGCCGGAGGTGCCGACGACCAGCCCGTCGGCGACGGTGCGGCGGGCCGTGGCCACGAGCGCCTCCCAGGCCCGTGCCGTCTCCTCGTCCTCGTCCCGTGCGCCGTCCCGGACGTCCCGTGCGTCCCGGAGGTCGCGGCGGTCTCCCGCGTCGTGTCGCTGCTCAGCCATGCCGTCGATCCTGCCAGGACGAGGGGCCACGGGTGACGAGAATCTCCTTCCGCCGCCGCGGGCCGTGCGGCACCCGGCCCGACGCCCCGGAACGGAGCGGCAACCCCTCTCGTAGACACCGCGATGCCCGCCTCAGTTCACCTTCCGTTCACCCAGGTTGCCTACGGTCGTCCAGCCAATGACCTCGAACGATTGCCTGGGTAAATGGAAAGCTTCTCGCTGATCCTCGCGATTGTGGTGGTAACCGCACTCGCGTTCGATTTCACGAACGGTTTCCACGACACCGCCAATGCGATGGCCACCACCATCTCGACCGGTGCGCTCAAGCCCAAGGTCGCGGTGGCCATGTCCGCCGTCCTCAACCTTGTGGGTGCTTTCCTCTCCGTGGAGGTCGCCAACACGATCTCCAAGGGTCTCGTCGACGAGACCGGTATCCGTCCCGAGGTCATCTTCGCGGCGCTGGTCGGCGCGATCCTCTGGAACCTCCTCACCTGGCTGGTCGGACTCCCCTCCAGCTCCTCGCACGCCCTCATGGGCGGTCTCATCGGCGCCACCATCGCCTCGGCGGGCGTCGGCGCGGTCCACGGCGACGTGCTGGTCACCAAGGTCCTGATCCCGGCGATCGCCGCCCCGCTGGTCGCGGGCATCGCCGCGATGCTGGCGAGCCGGCTGACGTACACGCTCGGCAAGAAGGCCGACGGCCAGGCCGCCGCGAAGGGCTACCGGGCCGGCCAGATCGCCTCCGCGGGCCTGGTCTCCCTCGCCCACGGCACCAACGACGCGCAGAAGACGATGGGCATCATCACCCTCGCCCTGGTCGCCGGCGGCGCCGTCGCCCCCGACTCCGACCCGCCCATGTGGGTCATCCTCTCCGCGGGCATCGCGATCGCGCTCGGCACCTACCTCGGTGGCTGGCGCATCATCCGCACCATGGGCAAGGGCCTGACCGACCTCCAGCCGCAGCAGGGCTTCGCCGCCCAGACCAGCGCGGCCACCGTCATCCTGGCCTCCTCCCACCTCGGCTTCTCCCTCTCCACCACCCACTCGGTCTCCGGTGCGGTGATGGGCGCGGGCCTCGGCCGCAAGGGCGGTGTCGTCCGCTGGTCGACCGCCACCCGCATGTTCGTCGCCTGGGGCCTGACGCTGCCGGCCGCGGCCCTGGTGGGCGCGCTCGCCGAGTACGTGACCGGCTTCGGCGACTGGGGCACGGCCCTGGTGGCGGTCTTCCTCGTCGGCTCCAGCGCGGCGATCTGGAAGATCTCCCGCCGGGAGGTCGTCGACCACACCAACGTCAACGACACCGACGAGCCGGCCGGCGTGGTGACCACGGCGATCGCCGCCGTGACCCCGCCCCCGGCGGGCCCGGTGACCGAGGACCTGGCGGCGACCATCCCCGCCCCGTCGACCGCCGAGCCGGTACCGCCGGCCGCCACCACCACCGTCTGAGCCCCGCGCACCCGGGTACGGAGGAAGAAGCAACATGAAGATCGACTGGGCTGCCCTCGGCTCCGTCTTCGGCGTCAGCCTCGTGGTGACCGTGGGCCTCGTGGCCCTGTTCACCCTCGGCATCGCGGGCCTGTCCCGCCGTGAGCGCGCCGCCGCCCAGGGCGAGTCGGCCGCGCTGGCGGTCACGGGCGCGTACGCGTGCTTCGCGGCCTGCGCGGCGGCGGTGGCGTACGGGATCTCACTGATCGTCGCCTGACGCCCGAACGCAGGGCATACGCGGGGTGCGGACGGGCCACTGTCCCGCACCCCGCCTTCTCGCGCCCGGCGTACGCCCCCGTGTGGGGTTCTGCACACTCTCCGCACGCAGGTCAACGGCAAGTTGACGGCCCTTCCGGGCCCATGGTGGACTGCCGGAGCCATGTACGGCGGCAAGAGAGGAAGCCGGTGCGAGTCCGGCGCGGTCCCGCCACTGTCACCGAGGCACGAGCCTCGGGAGCCAGGAACTCTCACCGCCGGTCTCGTCGAACCAGGGCGTGGACACCCTGAGTGAGGACATACCGCGATGCTCGGCTGCCGTTCGAGGTTCAGCGCCGGAACTCCCCTCCGCCACCCCGCGGCCGGCTGAGCCGATGCGGGCCGATCGCGTCTTCGCGTACGGCGCCGCCGCCGGCCTCCTCGGCGACCTGCTGCTCGGCGATCCCCGCCGGGGACATCCGGTCGCCGCGTTCGGACGGGCCGCCGGTGCCGTGGAACGGGTGCTGTGGCGTGACCACCGCGGCTGGGGCGCCCTGCACACCGTCGTGTGCGCCGGTGGCGCCGTCGCCCTGGGAGCCGCCGCCGCGCGCGCCGTACGCCCCTGTCCCGCCGCCTCCGTCGCCCTGACCGGCGCCGCCACCTGGGCCGTTGTCGGCGGGTCGTCGCTGGTGGGCGAGGCCCGGGCCGTCGGGCGGGCGCTGGAGGCCGGGGACGTGGAGGCCGCGCGGGCCCGGCTGCCCCATCTGTGCGGGCGGGACCCGCAGGCCCTGGACGCCGACGGGATCGCCCGCGCGGTCGTCGAGTCCGTCGCCGAGAACACCTCGGACGCGGTCGTGGGGGCCCTGGTGTGGGGTGCCGTCGGCGGGGTGCCGGGGCTGCTCGGGTTCCGGGCCGTCAACACCCTCGACGCCATGGTCGGTCACAAGTCGCCCCGCCACCGGCGCTTCGGCTGGGCCTCGGCCCGGCTCGACGATCTCGCGGGCTGGCCGGGGGCGCGGCTGACCGCCGTCCTCGCCGCCGTCGCGGGGGACGATCCTCGAGGCGCCGTACGGGCGTGGCGGGCCGACGCCGGCCGGCATCCCAGCCCCAACGCCGGGCCGGTGGAGGCGTCCTTCGCGGGCGCCCTCGGCGTGCGGCTGGGCGGGACGCTGTCCTACGGGGGCCGCGTCGAACACCGGCCCGTGCTCAACGGGGCGGCGGGACGGCCCGTCGTCACAGGGGACATCGAACGCGCCGCACGGCTCTCCCGCCGCGTCGGCCTGCTCGCGCTCGGCGTCACCGTCGCCGGGCGGCTACTGACAAGGGGGCGTACGCGATGACCGGTGGGGGTCTCCTCGTCGCCGGCACCACCTCCGACGCCGGCAAGAGCGTCGTCACCGCCGGGATCTGCCGGTGGCTGGTGCGGCAGGGGGTCAAGGTCGCGCCGTTCAAGGCGCAGAACATGTCCCTCAACTCCTTCGTCACCCGCGAGGGGGCGGAGATCGGCCGGGCACAGGCCATGCAGGCCCAGGCCTGCCGCGTCGAGCCGACCGCGCTGATGAACCCGGTGCTGCTCAAGCCCGGTGGCGAGCAGAGCAGTCAGGTCGTGCTGCTCGGCAAGCCGGTCGGTGAGCTGAGCGCGCGCGGGTACCACGGCGGGCGGCAGCGGAAACTGCTGGGGACCGTGCTGGACTGCCTCGCCGAGTTGCGGGGCACGTATGACGCGGTGATCTGTGAGGGGGCGGGCAGTCCGGCTGAGATCAACCTCAGACGGACCGACATCGTGAACATGGGGATCGCCCGCAATGCCGGGCTCCCGGTGCTTGTCGTCGGTGACATCGACCGTGGTGGCGTCTTCGCGTCCTTCTTCGGGACCGTGGCACTGCTGTCCGAAGAGGACCAGAAGCTCGTCGCCGGGTTCCTCGTGAACAAGTTCCGCGGCGATGTCTCCCTGCTGGAGCCCGGCCTGGACATGCTGCTCGGCCTCACCGGACGGCGGACGTACGGCGTGTTGCCCTTCCGGCACGGGCTCGGCATCGACGAGGAGGACGGACTGCGGGTCTCCCTGCGCGGGACGGTCCGGGAGTCGAACGTCGCCCCGCCGCACGGCGAGGACGTGCTGCGCGTCGCCGTGTGCGCGATCCCGCTGATGTCCAACTTCACGGACGTGGACGCCCTCGCCGCCGAACCGGGCGTGGTGGTGCGGTTCGTGGATCGGCCGGAGGAGCTGGCCGACGCGGACCTGGTGGTCGTCCCTGGCACCCGGGGGACCGTACGGGCGCTGGAGTGGCTGCGGGAGCGGGGGCTGGCGACAGCCATACAGAAGAGGGCGGCCGAGGGACGGCCCGTGCTCGGCGTCTGCGGCGGCTTCCAGATCCTCGGCGGGCACATCGAGGACGAGGTGGAGAGCCGCAAGGGACACGTCGACGGCCTCGGCATCCTGCCCGTGCGGGTGCGGTTCGCCCGCGAGAAGACCCTCACCCGGCCGGAGGGTGAGGCTCTCGGCGAGCGGGTCGAGGGCTACGAGATCCACCACGGCGTGGCCTCCGTCGAAGGGGGCGAACCCTTTCTCGACGGCTGCCGGGTCGGCCAGACCTGGGGCACCCACTGGCACGGCTCGCTGGAGTCGGACGGTTTCCGGCGGGCCTTCCTGCGCGAGGTGGCCGCCGCCGCGGGCCGCCGGTTCGTGCCGGCGCCCGACACCTCCTTCGCCGCGCTGCGCGAGGAGCAGCTCGACCGGCTCGGCGACCTGATCGAACAGCACGCGGACACGGACGCGCTGTGGCGGCTCATCGAGTCCGGCGCGCCGCAAGGACTGCCCTTCATTCCACCGGGAGCGCCCGCATGAGCACAGTGTTGTTGTTGTCGACCGCCGACACGGATCTGCTGGCGGCCCGTGCCTCGGGTGCGCCCTACCGGATCGGCAACCCGACCCGGGTGGACGTCGCCGAGGAGCTGCCCGCGCTGCTCCAGGGCGCGGACATCGCCGTCGTACGGCTGCTGGGCGGCAAGCGCGCCTGGGAGGACGGGCTCGCCGCGCTGAAGGCGTCCGGCACCCCGACCGTGCTGCTGGGCGGCGAGGCCGTGCCGGACGCGGAACTGATGGCCGAGTCCAGCGTGCCCGCGGGTGTGGTGGCGGAGGCGCTGAAGTACCTGGTCGAGGGCGGGCCCGAGAACCTCGTGGAGCTGTCCCGCTTTCTGTCCGACACGGTGCTGCTGACCGGTGAGGGCTTCGAAGCGCCGCGGAAGATGCCGGAGTACGGCGTCCACGGTGAGCGTGCCTTGCAGGAGGGCCGCCCGACCGTGGGCGTGCTCTTCTACCGCGCCCACGAACTCAGCGGCAACACCGCCTTCGTCGACACCCTCTGTGACGCGATCGAGGCCCGCGGCGCCAACGCCCTGCCGGTGTACTGCGGTTCGCTGCGCGGTGCGGACGCCGGGCTGTACGAGATCCTCGGGCGGGCCGACGCCCTGGTCGCCACCGTCCTCGCGGCGGGCGGCACCCATGCCTCGCAGGCCTCGGCGGGCGGCGACGAGGAGGCGTGGGACATCGGGGCCCTCGCCGATCTGAACGTCCCTGTGCTGCAAGGCCTTTGCCTGACCTCGTCGAGGCAGGCCTGGGACGAGTCGGACGCCGCCCTGTCCCCCATGGACGCGGCGATGCAGGTCGCGATCCCGGAGTTCGACGGGCGACTCATCACCGTGCCGTTCTCCTTCAAGGAGCAGGGCCCGGACGACGTCCCGGTGTACGTGGCCGACCCCGAGCGCGCCGCGCGGGTGGCCGGGATCGCCGTACGCCATGCGCGGTTGAAGCACAAGCCGAACGCGGAGAAGCGGCTCGCGCTGGTCTTCACGGCGTACCCGACCAAGCACTCCCGGGTCGGCAACGCGGTGGGTCTGGACACGCCCGCTTCGGCGGTGCGGGTGCTGGACGCCCTCGAGCAGGCGGGTTACAGCCTCACCGAATACCCCTCCGGGGGTGACGAGCTGATCCACCGGCTCATCAACGCCGGTGGCCACGACGTGGAGTGGCTCACCGAGGAGCAGCTGGCCGCCGCGCCCGCGCGGGTGCCGCTGGCGGACTACCGGGCGTGGTTCGAGAAGCTCGACCCGGAGCTGCGAGACGCGATGCTGGAGGCGTGGGGCGAGCCGCCGGGCTCGCTGTACGTGGACGGGGACGACATCGTGCTGGCCTCCCTCCAGTTCGGGAACGTCGTCGTCATGATCCAGCCGCCGCGCGGCTTCGGCGAGAACCCGATCGCGATCTACCACGACCCGGACATGCCGCCGTCGCACCACTACATGGCGGCCTACCGCTGGCTGGAGAACAGCTTCGGCGCCGACGCGATCGTGCACATGGGCAAGCACGGCACGATGGAGTGGCTGCCCGGCAAGGGGCTCGGGCTCAGCGGCGGCTGCGCTCCGGACGCCGTCCTCGGTGATCTGCCGCTGATCTACCCGTTCATCGTCAACGACCCCGGCGAGGGCACCCAGGCCAAGCGCCGCGGTCACGCCACGGTCGTCGACCACCTGGTGCCGCCGATGGCCCGCGCCGACACCTACGGCGACCTCGCCAAGCTGGAGCAGCTGCTCGACGAGTACGCCCTGGTCAGCGACCTGGACCCGGCGAAGGCTCCGGCCGTGCGGGCGCAGATCTGGACGCTGGTGAAGGCCGCCGAGCTGCACCACGACCTGCATGTCGACGAGCAGCCGGACGACGACGAGTTCGACGAGTTCGTCATGCACATCGACGGCTATCTGTGCGAGATCAAGGACGTCCAGATCCGCGACGGCCTGCACATCCTGGGCGGCGGCCCGGTCGGCGAGCCGCGCGTGAACCTGGTGCTCGCCGTGCTGCGCGCCTCGCAGGTGTGGGGTGGGCAGGCGAACGCGCTGCCGGGGCTGCGGGCGTGCCTGGCTTCGCATTTCGGCCTGGTGGAGAAGGAGCTGCTGGCCGAGCCGGGCGCTCCGGTGAAGGTGCCGGTGGAGCTGACGGACCTGGTGGAGGGTCCTTCTCGTACGGCCGCCGACGCGATCGACCTGCTGGAGCAGCTGTGCCGGCGGATCGCGGAGGGGATGGAGGCGCGCGACTGGGCGGTGGCCTCGGTCCCGGCGCTGGTGCGGGAGGTCGTCGGTGTCGAGCTTCCCGACGCCGTCGCGGTGCTGGAGTTCGCCTGCGACGAGGTCGTGCCGCGGCTCGCCCGCACGACGGACGAGATCGGGCACATCCTCAAGGCGCTCGACGGCGGTTACGTCCCGGCGGGCCCGTCGGGCTCCCCGACCCGCGGCCTGGTGAACGTCCTGCCGACCGGCCGCAACTTCTACTCCGTGGACCCCAAGGCGATCCCGTCCCGGCTGAGCTGGGAGGTCGGGCAGGCGCTCGCGGACTCGCTGGTGCAGCGGTATCTGGCCGACACCGGCGAGTACCCGAAGTCCGTGGGCCTCACGGTCTGGGGCACGTCCGCGATGCGCACCCAGGGTGACGACATCGCCGAGATCCTGGCGCTGCTGGGCTGCCGTCCGGTGTGGGACGAGGCCTCGCGGCGGGTGACCGGCTTCGAGGTGATCTCCCTGGAGGAGCTGGGCCGGCCGCGCATCGACGTCACCGTCCGGATCTCCGGCTTCTTCCGGGACGCCTTCCCGCACGTCGTCGGGCTGATCGACGACGCGGTCCGCAAGGTCGCCGAGCTGGACGAGCCCGCCGAGCGGAACTACGTCAAGGCGCACGCCGACGAGGACACCGCCGAGCACGGCGACCGGCGGCGCGCGACGGCCCGTATCTTCGGCTCCAAGCCGGGCGCGTACGGCGCCGGTCTGCTGCCGCTGATCGACGCCCGCAACTGGCGCTCCGACGCCGACCTCGCCGAGGTGTACGCCGTCTGGGGCGGCTACGCCTACGGGCGCGGGCTGGACGGGCGCGCGGCACGCGGGGACATGGAGACGGCGTTCAAGCGGATCAACGTCGCCGCCAAGAACGTCGACACGCGCGAGCACGACCTCGTCGACGCCGACGACTACTTCCAGTACCACGGCGGCATGGTCGCCATGGTCCGCCACCTCACGGGCGCCAACCCCGAGGCGTATGTGGGCGATTCGGCGACGCCGGACCAGGTGAAGACCCGCACGCTCGGCGAGGAGACCCACCGCGTCTTCCGCGCCCGCGTGGTCAACCCGCGCTGGATGGCGGCGATGCGACGCCACGGCTACAAGGGCGCCTTCGAGATGGCGGCGACCGTCGACTACCTCTTCGGGTACGACGCCACCGCCGGAGTCGTGGACGACTGGATGTACGAGAAGCTCAGCGCCGAGTACGTCTTCGACCCGGAGAACCGGGACTTCATGAAGAAGTCCAACCCGTGGGCGCTGCGGGGCATCACCGAGCGTCTGCTGGAGGCCGCCGACCGAGGGCTGTGGGCGGAGCCGGACGCCGACACGCTGGAGCGGCTGCGTGCCACCTACCTGGAGCTGGAAGGCGACCTGGAGGGCGACGAGAAGTGACGACTCCCTTCCCTTTCACGGCCGTTGTCGGCCAGGACGATCTGCGGCTGGCGCTGCTGCTGAACGCGGTGAGCCCCGCCGTCGGCGGTGTGCTGGTGCGCGGCGAGAAGGGCACCGCCAAGTCGACGGCCGTGCGGGCGCTGTCGGCGCTGCTGCCTCAGGTGCCGGTCGTCGCCGGGTGTCGTTTCTCCTGTGACCCCGCGAAGCCGGACCCGGCGTGCCCGGACGGGCCGCACGAGCCGGGCAACGGCACCGAGCGTCCCGCGCGGATGGTCGAGCTGCCCGTCGGTGCCTCCGAGGACCGGCTGGTCGGCGCACTGGACATCGAGCGGGCGCTGGCGGAGGGCGTGAAGGCGTTCGAACCGGGCCTGCTGGCCGACGCGCACCGCGGCATCCTCTACGTCGACGAGGTCAACCTCCTCCACGACCACCTGGTCGACCTGCTGCTGGACGCGGCGGCGATGGGCGCGTCGTACGTCGAGCGCGAGGGGGTGTCGGTACGGCACGCGGCCCGTTTCCTGCTCGTCGGGACCATGAACCCCGAGGAGGGCGAGCTGCGGCCGCAGCTGCTGGACCGGTTCGGGCTGACCGTCGAGGTCGCGGCCTCGCGGGAGCCCGAGCAGCGGGTGGAGGTCGTCCGGCGGCGGCTCGCGTACGACGACGACCCGGCCGGCTTCGCCGCGCGGTGGGCGGACGAGGAGGCCGCCGTCCGGCAGCGGATCGTGGCCGCCCGGGAGCTGTTGCCGTCGGTGCGGCTCGGCGACGGGGCGTTGCGGCAGATCGCGGCGACCTGCGCCGCGTTCGAGGTTGACGGCATGCGGGCCGACATCGTGATGGCGCGGACGGCCACCGCGCTGGCGGCGTGGGCCGGGCGGACGGAGGTGCTCGCGGAGGATGTGCGGCAGGCGGCGTTGCTGGCGCTGCCGCACCGCAGGCGCCGTAACCCCTTCGACGCGCCGGGGCTGGACGAGGACAAGCTCGACGAGACCCTGGAGGAGTTCTCCGGGGACGACGAGCCCGATCCCGATGCCGATCCCGACGGACCCGGTGGTGGGGGCGGTGGCCGGCCGTCGCCCGACGAGGGGCCGCAGGGCGGTGACACGGGCGCGCGGCCCGAGGCCGGTGAGGGCGGTGAGCCCCAGGCCGCGGGATCCGGGGAGCAGTCTCCGGCGCGCTCCGCCGAGCCGTTCCGCACCAAGGTGCTGAGCGTTCCCGGGGTCGGCGAGGGTGCCGCCGGGCGGCGGTCGCGGGCGCGGACCGAGCACGGGCGGACGACGGGCGCGCGCCGGCCGCAGGGGTCGCTGACCAAGCTGCATTTGGCGGCGACCGTGCAGGCGGCGGCGCCGCATCAGCGGGCGCGGGGGCGTTCGGGGCCGGGACTGGTCGTGCGCCGTGACGATCTGCGGCAGGCGACTCGGGAGGGGCGCGAGGGCAATCTCGTGCTGTTCGTGGTCGACGCCTCGGGGTCGATGGCGGCCCGGCAGCGGATGAGTGCCGTCAAGGGGGCTGTGCTGTCGCTGCTGCTGGACGCCTACCAGCGGCGGGACAAGGTGGGGCTGGTGACGTTCCGGGGGTCGGCCGCGGAGGTGGCCCTGCCGCCGACCTCGTCCGTGGACGCGGCCGCCGCCCGGCTGGAGTCGCTGCCGACCGGAGGGCGGACGCCGCTGGCCGCCGGGCTGCTCAGGGCGCACGACGTGCTGCGGGTGGAGCGGCTGCGGGATCCGGCGCGGCGGGCGCTCGTCGTGGTGGTGACGGACGGGCGGGCGACGGGTGGGGCCGAGCCCGTCGCCCTCGCGGGGCGGGCGGCCCGGCTGTTCGCGGCCGACGGCGTCGCGTCCGTGGTCGTCGACTGCGAGTCGGGGCCGGTGCGGCTCGGGCTCGCGGGGCGGCTCGCGGACGAGCTGGGCGGTGCGGCGGTGACGCTGGAGGCGCTGCGGGCGGATTCCATCGCCGGGCTGGTGCGTGATGTGCAAGGGACTTCGAGGAGGGCAGCGTAATGCCGCAGGGACAGCCGAGTGTGGTGCCGGACGACGGCCTGACCACCCGTCAGCGTCGTCATCGGCCGCTGGTGGTCGTGCACACCGGGGTCGGCAAGGGCAAGTCGACCGCCGCGTTCGGGCTCGCGCTGCGGGCCTGGAACCAGGGGTGGCCGATCGGGGTGTTCCAGTTCGTCAAGTCGGCGAAGTGGAAGGTCGGCGAGGAGAACGCCCTCAAGGTGCTCGGCGCCTCGGGGCAGGGCGGCACGGTCGACTGGCACAAGATGGGCGAGGGCTGGTCGTGGGTCCAGCGTGACGAACAGCTGGACAACGAGGAGAAGGCCCGCGAGGGCTGGGAGCAGGTCAAGCGGGACCTCGCGGCCGAGACGTACCGGCTGTACGTGCTGGACGAGTTCGCGTACCCGATGCACTGGGGCTGGGTGGACACCGACGAGGTCGTCGAGGTGCTGCGCGACCGGCCCGGGACCCAGCACGTCGTGATCACCGGGCGGAACGCGCCGGAGAAGCTGGTGGAGTTCGCCGACCTGGTGACCGACATGTCCAAGGTCAAGCACCCCATGGACGCCGGCCAGAAGGGCCAGAGGGGCATCGAGTGGTGAGTGGTTCCGTCCCTCGGCTGGTCGTCGCCGCTCCCTCCTCCGGGAGCGGCAAGACCACCGTCGCCACGGGGCTGATGGCCGCGTTCGCCGCGCGGGGGCTCGCCGTGTCCGCGCACAAGGTCGGGCCGGACTACATCGACCCCGGGTACCACGCGCTCGCGACCGGGCGGGTGGGGCGGAACCTCGACGCGTACCTGTGCGGGCCGGAGCTGGTCGCTCCGCTGTTCCTGCACGGGGCGCGGGGGTGTGACATCGCCGTCGTGGAGGGGGTGATGGGGCTGTACGACGGGGCCGCGGGGCAGGGTGAACTGGCGTCCACGGCTCATGTAGCGAAGCTGCTGCGCGCGCCGGTGGTGCTTGTCGTGGACGCCTCGTCGCAGTCGCGGTCGGTGGCGGCGCTGGTGCACGGGTTCGCCTCCTGGGACCCGGAGGTGCGGGTCGGGGGCGTGATCCTGAACAAGGTCGGGTCGGACCGGCACGAGGAGCTGCTGCGGGAGGCGTTGGAGGCCTCGGGGGTGCCGGTGCTGGGGGTGCTGCGGCGGGTGGCCCAGGTGGACACGCCGTCGCGGCATCTGGGACTGGTGCCGGTCGCGGAGCGGCGGGAGAAGGCGTTGGAGGCCGTCGCCGCGATGGCGGCGCAGGTTGCCGCGGGGTGCGATCTGGACGGGTTGGCGGCGTTGGCGCGTGGCGCCGGTGCGCTGCCGTGCGCTGCGTGGGACGCGGCCGGGGCCGTGGGGCCGGACGGGCCGGCACGTCCTGGCGCGCCCGTGGTCGCCGTCGCCGGTGGGCCCGCGTTCACCTTTTCCTATGCCGAGCATGCCGAGTTGCTCACCGCCGCGGGTGCCGAGGTCGTCTCCTTCGATCCGTTGCGGGACGAGGAGCTGCCGGAGGGGACGGCCGGGCTGGTGATCGGGGGCGGTTTCCCGGAGGTGTACGCCGGCGAGCTGTCCGCCAACGAACCCCTGCGCAAGGCCGTCGCCGAGCTGGCGGCGGGCGGGGCGCCGGTCGCCGCCGAGTGCGCCGGGCTGCTGTACCTGTGCCGTGAGCTGGACGGGCTGCCGATGTGCGGGGTGCTGGACGCCGGCGCGCGGATGTCGGAGCGGCTGACGCTCGGGTACCGGGACGCGGTCGCCGTGAGCGACAGTGTGCTGGCCGCGGCGGGGACGCGGGTGCGGGGGCACGAGTTCCACCGGACCGTGGTGGAGCCGGAGGCGGGGGCGGCCCCCGCCTGGGGGGTGCGGATCCCGCGCCGGCGGGTCGAAGGTTTTGTACAGCGCGGGGTGCACGCGAGTTATCTGCACACACACTGGGCGGCCGAGCCCGGTGTGGCCCGTCGGTTCGTGGAGAGGTGCCGGACGTCATGAGCAGCAGGCTGGTCGGAGTCGGGGTAGGGCCCGGGGATCCCGAGCTGGTGACCGTCAAGGGCGTCAACGCGCTGCGGGCGGCCGACGTCGTGGTCGTCCCGGTGATGGACACCGGGGAGCGCGGGCGGGCGGAGGCCACCGTGCTGCACTACGTGCCGGTGGAGAAGGTCGTGCGGGTCGTGTTCGCGCTGAACGAGCGCAGCGACCGGGCGCGGCGGGAGGCCGCCTGGGACGCGGCCGGGCAGCGGGTGGCCGAGCTGCTCGGCCGGCACGGCAGCGTGGCCTTCGCGACCATCGGCGACCCGAACGTCTACTCGACGTTCACGTATCTCGCGCAGACGATCGTGGAGCTGGTGCCGGGCACCGTCGTGGAGACCGTGCCCGGGATCACCGCCATGCAGGACCTCGCGGCACGCTCGGGAGCCGTGCTGACGGAGGGGACCGAACCGTTGACGCTGGTGCCGGTCACCGCCGGTTCCGCGGTGCTGAAGGACGCGCTCGCCGGGCCGGGCACGGTCGTCGCCTACAAGTTCGGCCGGCAGGCCGCCGAGGTGGCCGAGGCGCTGCGGGAGACCGGGCGGATCGGGGACGCGGTGTGGGGGTCGGCGCTCGGGCTGCCCGAGGAGTCCGTCCGGCCGGCCGCCGACCTGGACGGGGAGCCCCTCCCCTACCTCTCCACGCTCATCGCGCCCGCGCGGCGTGACGGCGGGCGGGGCGGCAAGCTGTGAGACCGTGCCCGTCGGCCCGGCAGGCCCACCGCCGGCCGGACGAGCACCACGCCGGTGACCGTGCACGGCACGGTCACGCGGGCGGGGTGGTCGTGGTGGGCCTCGGGCAGCCACGTGGTGCCGCCGTCCGCGACGTCGTGCGCGCAGTCCTGCCCGAAGGAGGGCGCGAGGTCGTGCGCGCAGCTCTGCCCGAAGGCGGCCGTCGCCGCGGCCGCCGTCGGGCCCGCCTCGGGTGCGCGGCCGTCGTGCCCCCCGGTGCCGTGCGCGGCCAGGGGGGTCCCCCCGATCACCCACGGTCCCCGGCGCGGACGCCCGTGTCGGGCCCGGCCGCGCACACCCCCCGTATCCAGCTCCGTGACGAGAGGACCCCGATCCATGGCTGACGCCCCCGCCGGCAAGGTGACCTTCGTCGGTGCCGGTCCCGGCGCCGCCGATCTGCTGACGTTCCGGGCCGCGCGTGCCATCGCCGACGCCGATGTGGTGATCTGGGCCGCGAGCCTGGTCCAGGCCGAGGTGCTGGAGCACGCGCGGGAGGACGCGGAGGTCCTCGACTCGGCGACCATGTCCCTGGAGGACGTCGTCGCCGTGTACCAGCGGGCCCTGGACGAGGGCCTGCGGGTCGCCCGGATCCACTCCGGGGACCCCGCGCTGTGGGGCGGCACGCAGGAGCAGCTCGACCGGTGTGCCGAGATCGGCATCGCGACCGAGGTGGTGCCGGGGGTCTCGTCGTTCTCCGCCGTCGCCGCCCTGGCGCAGCGCGAGCTGACGATCCCCGAGGTGGCGCAGTCGGTGATCCTCACCCGGCTCGGCGGCGGCAAGACGCCGATGCCGCCCGGGGAGGAGGTGCGGGAGTTCGCCCGGCACGGCACGACCATGGCCGTCTTCCTGTCGGCCGCCCGCAGCGGGCAGCTCGTGCGGGAGCTGCTGGAGGGCGGCTACCCGACCTCCACCCCGGTCGTGATCGCCTACCAGGCGACCTGGCCGGAGGAGCTGGTCGTGCGGTGCACGGTGGGCACGCTGGAGGAGACGGTCAAGGAGCACAAGCTGTGGAAGCACACGCTGTTCCTGGTCGGCCCGGCCCTCGACGCGCACGGCACCCGCTCGCACCTGTACCACCCGGGCCACTTCCACGGGTACCGCAAGGCCGACCCGGCCGCCCGCAGGGCGCTCCGCGAGCGGGGTGCGAGTACGTGAGCCGCCCGATCACGGTGGCGGGCGCGGGAACCGGGGCGCCGGTCGCCGAGGACGTTCTCGTGGGGGCGGACCTCGTCGTCGGCGGGCGGCGGCACCTGGACGCCGTACGGCTCCCGGCGGGCGCCGAGCGGGTGGTGCTCGGGCCGCTGGCGCCCGCCCTGGACACGGTGGCCGAGTATGTCGGCGCGGACCGGCGGGTGGTGGTGCTGGCCTCCGGTGACCCGGGGTTCTTCGGGATCGTGCGGGCGCTGGCCGAGCGGTTCGGCTCCGACCGTCTCGATGTCCGGCCCGGGGTCTCCTCCGTCGCCACCGCCTTCGCCCGGCTCGGGCTGGCCTGGGACGACGCCGTGGTGGTCAGCGCGCACGGGCGGGACGCCCGGACGGCCGTGCGGGTGTGCCGGGCGCATCCGAAGGTCGCGGTCCTCACCGGTCCGGGCGCCGGCCCGGCCGAGCTGGGCGCCGCGCTCGCCCGGACCGCGCCGGGGCGGGTCCTGGTCGTCGCGTCGGCGCTGGGCGACCCGGTGCGTGAGCGGGTGGAGCGGGTGACGCCCGCCGAGGCCGCGGACCGGGACTGGGGTGCGGCGGTGAGTGTCGTGCTGTGCCTGGACGAGGCGCGGGCGCTCGGGCCGGCCCGCACGCTCGCGGGGCCGGTGGTCCGGCCCGCCGGATGGGCGCTGGACGAGGGCGACTTCGCCCACCGCGACTCGATGATCACCAAGTTCGAGGTGCGGGCGCTGGCGCTGGCCCGGCTCGGCCCGCGCGTCGGTGACCTGGTGTGGGACGTCGGTTCCGGGTCGGGGTCGGTGGCCGTGGAGTGCGCGCGGCTGGGGGCGGCCGTCAGCGCCGTCGAGAAGGCCGAGGACGGCGTCGGGCGGATCCGCGCCAACGCCGCCCTGCACGGGGTCGATGTGCACGTGGTGCACGGGACGGCGCCGGACGTGCTGGACGCGCTGGACGATCCGGACGCGGTGTTCGTCGGCGGCGGCGGGCGTGAGCTGCCCGGCATCGTGGCGGCGTGTGCGCGGCGGGCGCGGCGGACGGTGGTCGTCGCGATGGCCGCGCTGGACCGGGTGCCGGCGGCGCGGGCCGCGCTCACCGGCGCCGGGTTCGACTGCGACGGCGTGCTGTTGCAGTCGTCGCGGCTGGCGCCGCTGCCGGGGGACGTGACCCGGCTCGCCGCCACCAATCCCGTTTTTCTGCTGTGGGGTTCCCGGAACGGTTCGCGAACCCCTTCCGACGGAGAAGGAGTTGCTCAGTGATCGGCCTCATTTCCGCCACCGCGGCGGGAGCGGCGGCGCGCGACCGGCTGGCCGCGGCGTGGCCGGAGCGCACGCGCGTGTACGAGGGTCCCGTCGGGGACGCCGTGCGGCGGGCGTTCGCGGAGTGCGAGCAGCTCGTGTGCTTCCTGGCCACGGGAGCCGTCGTACGGCTGCTCGCGCCGCTGCTCGCCGACAAGGCGTCCGACCCGGGTGTGGTGTGCGTCGACGAGGCGGGCCGGTTCGCGGTCTCGCTGGTCGGCGGGCACGCGGGCGGCGCGAACGGGCTGGCCCGGGAGGTCGGCGCGGTGCTGGGGGCCGAGCCCGTCGTGACCACGGCCACCGACGCCGTGGGGATCGCCGGTCTGGACACCCTGGGGCTGCCGGTCGAGGGGGACGTCGCCGGGGTGACACGTGCCCTGCTGGACGGGGAGCCGGTCGCGCTGGACACGGAGGTGGCGTGGCCGCTGCCGCCACTGCCGTTCGCCCGGCGGGGCGGGTGCGCGTACACCGTGCGGGTGACGGACCGGGCGGTGCAGCCCGGTGAGCGGGAGGTCCTGCTGCGGCCGCCGACGCTCGTGGTGGGGGTCGGCGCGTCCAAGGGGGCCCCGGCCGAGGAGGTCCTCGGGCTGGTGGAGGACGCGGTGCGGGAGGCGGGCCTGTCGGTGCGCTCCGTCGCCGAGCTCGCCACCGTCGACGCCAAGTCGCGGGAGCCGGGCATCCGTGAGGCCGCCGCGCGGCTCGGGGTGCCCGTGGTGACGTACTCCGCCGAGGAACTGGCCGCCGTCCAGGTGCCGAACCCGTCGGACGCGCCCCTCGCCGCCGTCGGCACCCCTTCCGTCGCGGAGGCGGCGGCGCTGGTGCGCGGCGGTGAACTCCTCGTGCCCAAGCGGAAGTCGGAGCGCGCCGACGGGCTGCCCGCCATGGCGACCTGCGCGGTCGTACGGCGTCCGGGGCGCGGGCGGCTCGCGGTGGTCGGGCTGGGGCCGGGCGCGCGGGACCTGCTGACGCCGCGCGCGAAGGCGGAGCTGGAGCGTGCCGCGGTGCTCGTCGGCCTCGACCAGTACGTCGACCAGATCCGTGACCTGCTGCGGCCCGGCACCCGGATCCTGGAGTCGGGGCTCGGCGCGGAGGAGGAGCGGGCGCGCACCGCCGTCGCCGAGGCGCGTGCCGGGCAGGCCGTCGCGCTGATCGGCAGCGGCGACGCGGGCGTGTACGCCATGGCCTCGCCGGCGCTCGCCGAGGCGTCCGACGACATCGACGTCGTCGGGGTGCCGGGGGTGACCGCGGCGCTGGCCGCCGCCGCGCTGCTGGGCGCGCCGCTGGGGCACGACCACGTGTCGATCAGCCTGTCCGATCTGCACACGCCGTGGGAGGTCATCGAGCGGCGGGTGCGGGCGGCGGCCGAGGCGGACATCGTCGTGACCTTCTACAACCCGCGCAGCCGGGGCCGCGACTGGCAGCTGCCGAAGGCGCTCGCGATCCTCGCCGGGCACCGGGATCCGGCCACGCCGGTCGGGGTCGTGCGCAACGCCTCGCGGCCGGACGGGACGAGCCGGGTGACGACCCTCGCCGACCTCGATCCGGCGACGGTCGACATGATGACGGTCGTGACCGTGGGCAACACGGCGACCCGGAACATCGCCGGCCGCATGGTGACACCGCGCGGCTACCGCTGGCAGGAGGGAACCGAGTGAACCGCGTGGTCCACCCCATCGAGCAGGAGTCCTTCCGGCGGCTGCGCGCCCGCCTGGACACCTCGCACTTCGCTCCGCTGACCCGGGCGGTGGTGGAGCGGGTCATCCACTCCGCCGCCGACCTGGAGTACGCGAGCGACCTCGTCATGGACGAGGGCGACCTGGAGCGGGCGCACGCCGCGCTGCACGCCGGGGCGCCCGTGGTCGTGGACGTGGAGATGGTCGCGGCCGGCATCACGCGCCGGGAGACCGTCTGCCGGCTGAAGGACGCCGTTTCCGGGCCGGGGCTCACCCGTTCCGCGCACGCGATGCGGCTCGCCCACGAGCAGGTCGGGCCCGGCGCCCTGTGGGTGATCGGCTGCGCGCCGACCGCGCTGGAGGAGCTGCTGACCCTGGACGCCTCCCCCGCGCTCGTCATCGGGCTGCCCGTCGGTTTCGTCGGGGCGGCCGAGTCGAAGGCCGCGCTGCGCGAGAGCGGGCTGCCCGCCGTGAGCAACGTGTCCGAGAAGGGCGGGTCGGCGGTGGCCGCCGCCGCGCTCAACGCCCTGCTGTACCACCCCCTTTCCCACTCGAAGGAGAAACCGTGACCACCCCGCCGCCCGCCCTGCTCATCGCCGGCCATGGCACCCGGGACGACGCCGGAGCCGAGGCGTTCCGCGACTTCGTACGGGAGTTGGGGCGCCGCAACCCCGACCTGCCCGTGGCGGGCGGCTTCATCGAACTGTCCCCGCCACCGCTGGGCGAGGCCGTCACCGAGCTGGTGGAGCGGGGGGTGCGGCGGTTCGCCGCCGTGCCGCTGATGCTGGTGTCCGCCGGGCACGCCAAGGGGGACATCCCGGCGGCGCTGGCCCGGGAGAAGGAGCGGCACCCGGGGATCTCGTACTCCTACGGCCGTCCGCTGGGCCCGCACCCGGCACTGTTGAACGTGCTGGAGCGGCGGCTGGACGAGGCGCTGGGCGTCGAGTCTGGGCGCGCTCCCGAGGACCGGGCCGATGTGACGGTGCTGCTGGTGGGGCGCGGGTCGACCGACCCGGACGCCAACGCCGAGGTGCACAAGGCGGCGCGGCTGCTGTGGGAGGGGCGCGGGTACGCGGGCGTGGAGACGGCGTTCGTGTCGCTGGCGGCGCCGGACGTGCCGAGCGGGCTCGACCGGTGCCGGCAGCTGGGCGCGAAGCGGATCGTCGTGCTGCCCTACTTCCTGTTCACCGGGATCCTGCCGGACCGGGTGCGGCAGCAGACGGAGGGCTGGGCGGCCGCGCACCCGGAGGTCGAGGTGCGGTCGGCGGACGTCATCGGGCCCGAGCCGGAGCTGCTGGACCTGGTGATGGAGCGGTACCAGGAGGCCGTCAAGGGTGATCTGCGGATGAACTGCGACTCGTGCGTGTACCGCATCGCGCTGCCGGGCTTCGAGGACAAGGTGGGCATGCCGCAGCAGCCGCACTTCCACCCGGACGACGACGGCCACCACCACGGTCATGGGCACCACCACCATGGCGGACATGCCCATGCACACTGACGGGCACGATCTGCGGCACCACGGCGACGCCGAGGTGCGCGACGACGGCTCGGCGCTCGTCGACCTCGCCGTCAACGTCCGCGCGGACACGCCCCCCGCGTGGCTGCGCGCGCACATCGCCGCGTCGCTGACCGGCCTCGCGGCCTACCCGGACGGGCGGGCCGCGCGGGCGGCGGTGGCGGCGCGGCACGGGCTGCCGGCCGAGCGGGTGCTGCTGACGGCGGGTGCGGCGGAGGCGTTCGTGCTGCTGGCGCGCGCCCTGAAGGTCCGTCGGCCGGTGGTGGTGCATCCGCAGTTCACGGAGCCGGAGGCGGCGCTGCGGGACGCGGGGCACGACGTCGGCCGGGTGCTGCTGCGGGCCGAGGACGGTTTCCGGCTGGACCCGGCGGCCGTCCCGGAGGACGCCGACCTGGTGGTGATCGGCAACCCGACGAACCCCACGTCGGTGCTGCATCCGGCGGAGACGGTGGCCCGGCTGGCCCGGCCGGGGCGGACGCTGGTGGTGGACGAGGCGTTCATGGACGCGGTGCCGGGTGAGCGGGAGGCGCTGGCGGACCGCACGGACGTGCCCGGCCTGGTCGTGCTGCGCAGCCTGACCAAGACTTGGGGTCTGGCGGGGCTGCGCATCGGTTACGTCCTCGCCGCCGCGGAGACGATCGCGGAGCTGGAGCGGGCCCAGCCGCTGTGGCCGGTGTCCACGCCGGCGCTGGCGGCGGCGGAGGCGTGTGTGTCGCCGCGGGCGCTGGCCGAGGCGGCACACGCGGCGCACCGCGTCGCCGCCGACCGGGCCCATCTCGTCGCCGGTCTCGCCGAGTTCGCCTCCGACGGGCTGCGGGTGGTCGAGCCGGCGGAGGGACCGTTCGTCCTGGTCCGGCTGGACCGGGCGGCAGCCGTCCGCGGGCATCTGCGCACCCTGGGCTACGCGGTCCGCCGCGGGGACACCTTCCCGGGCCTGGACGAGAAGTGGCTGCGACTGGCGGTGCGGGACCGGGCAACGGTGAACGGCTTCCTGCAGACCCTGGACCGCGCCCTGGCACTGACCGCCCGCTAGACCTTCCCGAAGCTCGGCCCGGACCGGGCAGGCCCCGCTGAGGAGAGGGTCAGCCGACGACTCGTCCGTTCACCACCACCCGCAGCGGGGCGCCCAGCACGCGGACGTCCGTACGGGGGTCCTGTTCGTACACCACCAGGTCGGCCGGGGCGCCCTCGTCCAGGCCGGGGCGGCCGAGCCACCGGCGGGCGGACCAGGTCGTCGCCGCGAGGGCCTGGACCGGGGGGATGCCGGCGGTGACCAGTTCCGCGACCTCCTCGGCCACCAGGCCGTGCGGGAGCGCGCCGCCCGCGTCCGTGCCCACGTACACGGGGATGCCGGCGTCGTGGGCGTTGCGGACGGTGTCGTAGCGGCGGGCGTGCAGGCGGCGCATGTGGGCCGACCACTGCGGGTACTTGCTCTCGCCGCCGGCGGCCAGTTTCGGGAAGGTGGCGATGTTGACCAGGGTGGGGACGATCGCGACGCCGTGCGTGGCGAACAGCGGGATCAGGTCGTCCGTCAGGCCCGTCGCGTGTTCGACGCAGTCGATGCCGGCCTCGACCAGGTCCCGGAGGGAGTCCTCCGCGAAGCAGTGGGCGGTGACCCGCGCGCCCAGGCGGTGGGCCTGCGCGATCGCCGCCTCCACGGCGTCGCGGGGCCAGCACGCCGCCAGGTCGCCGACCTCGCGGTCGATCCAGTCGCCCACCAGCTTCACCCAGCCGTCGCCGCGCCGCGCCTCGCGGGCGACGTAGGCGACCAGGTCCTCCGGTTCGATCTCGTGGGCGTAGCCACGGATGTAGCGGCGGGTGCGGGCGATGTGCCGACCGGCCCGGATGATCTTCGGGAGGTCCTCGCGGTCGTCGATCCAGCGGGTGTCGGAGGGCGAGCCCGCGTCGCGGATCAACAGGGTCCCGGCGTCCCGGTCCGACAGCGCCTGCTTCTCCGCCACGTCCGTGTCGACCGGCCCGTGGGCGCCGAGGCCCACGTGGCAGTGGGCGTCGACCAGGCCGGGCAGCGCCCAGCCCGCCACCGTGCGGACGTCACGGGCGGCGGCCGGCCGGTCGTAGGTGATCCGGCCGTCGACGACCCAGAGGTCGTCGCGGATGTCCTGCGGGCCCACCAGGACCCGGCCCTTCACGTGCAGCACCGGCTCATCGCTCATGTACCGCACCTTAGTCAGGTGCCGTCGCCCACCTGGTCGGACGTCTCCTCCTCCACCTCGGCCATCGCCGGGTCGAGGAGGCGGGAGAGGAAGTGGCGGGTGCGTTCGTGGCGGGGGGCGCCGATGACCTGCTCGGGGGTGCCGTCCTCGACGATCACGCCGCCGTCCATGAAGACGACCCGGTCGGCGACCTCACGGGCGAAGGTCATCTCGTGGGTGACCACCATCATCGTCATGCCCTCGTTCGCGAGCCTGCGCATGACAGCGAGGACGTCGCCCACCAGCTCCGGGTCGAGCGCCGAGGTCGGCTCGTCGAACAGCATCACCTCGGGGCCCATCGCCAGCGCGCGGGCGATCGCGACCCGCTGCTGCTGGCCGCCGGAGAGGGAGGACGGGTAGGCGTCCGCCTTCTCGGACAGGCCGACCCGCTCCAGGTTCTCCGCGGCCACCTCCGCGGCCCGCGCCTTGTCCCGCCTGAGCACCCGGCGCTGCGGCAGGGTCAGGTTCTCGGTCACCGTCAGGTGCGGGAAGAGGTTGAACTGCTGGAAGACCATGCCGATCCGGCGGCGGGCGGCGTCGATGTCGACGTCGGGGTCGGTCAGCTCGGTGCCGCCGACGAAGACCTGGCCCCTGGTGGGCTCCTCCAGGAGGTTGACGCACCTCAGCAGCGTCGACTTGCCCGAACCCGACGGGCCGATGACGCACACGACCTCGCCCTGGCCGATCTCCAGGTCGATGCCGCGCAGCACCTCGTTGGCGCCGAAGGACTTGTGCAGTGCACGGACGTCGATCTCCGGTCGGCTCATTTCACGGCCTCCTGGGCCTTCGCCTCCATGCGGCGCACGACGAAGCCGAGCGGGATCGTGACCAGCAGGTAGCACAGGCCGGCGACGAGGATCGGCGTGGAGTTGGCGGTGGTACTGGCCAGGTCACGGCCGTACTTGGACAGTTCCCGCTCAGCCAGCGTGACACCGAGGAACAGCACGAGGGAGGAGTCCTTGAACAGCAGGACCAGTTCGTTGGTCAGCGGCGGGAGGATGATGCGGAAGGCCTGCGGGATGATGATCGAGACCATGGCGCGGGCCGGGGAGAAGCCCAGCGAGCGGGCCGCTTCCATCTGGCCCTTGGGGACCGCCTGGATGCCCGCGCGGATCGTCTCCGCCATGTACGCGGCGGCCACCAGGCCGAGGGCCAGGGCGACCTTGCCGTACGTCCCGCCGACGATCTCCGTGCCGGGGAAGGCCAGCGGCACCGCGACACCGATGAAGATGAAGATCAGCAGGGCGGGCAGGCCGCGGAAGATCTCGATGTAGACGCCGGCCAGCCAGCGGTAGGGGCCCACGGACGACAGCCGCATCAGGGCGATGACCATGCCGAGGGCCAGTCCGACGGCGAAGCCGGACACCGTGTAGAGCACGGTGTTCTTCAGCGCCAGCGTGATGACGTCCGGGAACATCCGCTCGGCGACGTCGGCCTGCGCGAACTGGTTCTGCAGCCGGTCCCAGTCCGCCGAGACCGCGAAGGCGATCACGGCGGCGACGAAGACGGCGTACTGGACGCCGCGCGACAGGGCGCGCTTCCGGCGGCGGGTCAGCCCCTTGCGGCGGGGTGTCGCTTTCGGCTCGGTGTCGGCACTCATGAGGCGGACGGTGAGGCGACGGACGCGTCGTACGGGCCGATCCACTGCTCGTACAGCTTCTTGTAGGTGCCGTCGGCCTTCGCCTCGGCGATCGCCTTGTTGAGGGCGGCGACGAGCTCGGCGTTGCCCTTCTTCACCGTGAAGCCGTACTGCTCACCGGTGTTGAGGTTGTCGACGACCTCGAAGGCGCCGGCGGTGGCCTTGTCCTTCAGCCAGCCCTGGACGACCGGGTAGTCGATGATGACGGCCTTGACCTGGCCGGTGCGCAGGCCGTTGAGGACGGCGTCGGAGGACTCGAAGGAGACCGGGTCGAAGCCCTGCTTCTTGGCGTAGTCCTCGCCGGTGGTCTGCGCCTGGGCGCCGAGCTTGACGTTCTTGGACTTGACGTCGGCGAGGGAGTTCACGCCGGCCTTCTTGTCGACGAGGACGGCCTGCGTGGCGTCGAAGTACGGGTCGGAGAAGTCGACGTTCTTCTTGCGCTCCTCGGTGATGGTCATGCCGGCCGCGGCCAGGTCGCACTCGCCGGAGTTGAGGAAGGCGCCGGTCTTGAAGTTCTCGAAGGGCGTGTCGAGGATCTCCTGCTTCACCCCGAGGTCCTCGGCGACCAGGTCGATGAGGGACACGTCGAACCCCTGCACCTTGCCGTCGATCTCCGACTGGAACGGCGGGTACGGCAGGTGGGTGCAGGTGGTGAGCTGTCCGCCCTTGACCAGCTGGACACCACCGGCGGCGGTCTTGGAGCCGCTGCCCCCGTCGTCGCTGGAGGTGCAGGCAGCCACGAGCATCAGCCCGGCCGTAGCGGTGGTGGCGGCCAGGATGCGGGTCCGTCGCCCGGGGAGGGTGTTCACGGCGGGCCTTCCTGTAAGAGAACTGTAGGTTCTGATTATAAGGAGATGTTTGAGGCTCTCAAACCAAACCGTTGGTCATGGGGCGGTCAGGCCTAAGAAGTCGCCAGTCGGAGGGGCGGGTTGGGTGCCGGTTACTCTCGTCACCTCTACCCCGTGAGTGAAGAGAGAGCACCGCCGTGACACACCCGTTCCTGGACCTGACCCCGCTGAGTGCCGCCCGCTTCGCGTCGATCGAGGACCGCGTGGCACGCCTGCTGAGCACCGAACAGGACGTCGTGATCATGCAGGGCGAGGCGCTGCTGCCGCTGGAGGGCGCGATCCGGGCGACGGCCGGACCCGGCACGACCGCGCTGAACGTGATCACCGGCCCCTACGGGCAGACCTTCGGCGACTGGCTGCGGGACTGCGGCGCCACGGTGATCGATCTCGCGGTCCCCTTCCACACGGCGGTCACCGCCGAGCAGATCCGGGAGGCGTTCGCCGAGCACCCGGAGATCGACTTCGTGTCCCTGGTGCACGCGGAGGCGGCCACCGGCAACACCAACCCGGTCGCGGAGATCGGGGAGGTGGTGAAGGAGCGGGGCGCGCTGTTCTACCTGGACGCGGTCGCCTCGGTCGGGGCGGAGCCGGTGCTGCCGGACGCGTGGGGCGTGGACCTGTGCGTGATCGGCGCGCAGAAGGCGATGGGTGGTCCGGCGGGTGTGTCGGCGGTGTCGGTGAGCGAGCGGGCGTGGGCGCGGATGGCCGCGAACCCCAAGGCGCCGCGCCGCTCCTACCTCTCGCTGCTGGACTGGAAGGAGCGGTGGGTGGACGGCGGCCGCAAGGCGCTGCTGCACGCGCCGGCCCAGCTGGAGATGCTGGCGCTGGAGGCGTGCGTGGCGCGGATCGAGGCGGAGGGCCTGGACAGGCTGATGGCCCGGCACGCGTCCGCCGCGGCGGCGACCCGCGCGGGCGCGGCGGCCCTGGGCGGCGGCCTGGAGCCGTATGTGTACGAGGCGAAGGAGGCGGCGCCCGTCGCCACGACCCTGCGCTCGCCCTCCGGCGTCGTCGCCTCGGAACTGGTGGCCCGCGCCCTGGCGGCGGACCCCGCGCTGCCGCTGGCCGCGGGCGGAGGAGCCCTGGCCAAGGAGATGATCCGCGTCAACCACTACGGCCCCGACGCCACCCCGGGCACGGTCCGCACCTGCCTGACGGCCCTGGGCACGGCCCTCGCGGAGAAGGGCCTGGACGTGGATCTGACGGGGGCGCTGCGGGCGGCGGAGACCGCCTGGCGCTGAGGCGCCGCGCGGACTTTCTTCGTGAGCGCATCGGCGGAGTTACCGGAACTTGAATTCAGCGTAATTGGCGGGCAATTCCAGCGGGTGGATTTCCGTTGTTCTTCTGCCCGCTTTCTCCGGCGCTAAACGCAAAGATTTCGCGAACGTCGAGCGGCGTGTTCCGGGTAGATCTCGTGAGGGTTTCACTCGTGTGACACGTTCCACAGAGCGGCTGTTCTGCCCCTTATGCTCCAGACAAAGCAGGACATACCGTCCTCTTCTCGCGCACGCCCACCCGCTCGCGCGAATAACACAGGAGCACGCTCCACGTAACCCCGTCCCCCCATGCATTTTTTAATTTCCATCGGTAAATTCAATCCGCATGACTGCCACACAAGCAGACCTGCGGATCGACCGCCCGTCGGTGGCCGACGGGGCCGCGCTCTGGCGTATAGCCAAGGAATCCAAGACGCTCGACCTGAACTCCTCCTACAGCTATCTGCTGTGGTGCCGTGACTTCGCCGGCACCTCGGCGGTGGCGCGTGCGGAGGGCGGGGAGCCCGTCGGGTTCGTCACCGGCTACGTACGGCCCGAGGCCCCGGACACCCTGCTGGTGTGGCAGGTGGCGGTCGACGCCGCCCACCGCGGCCGCGGCCTCGCCGCCGCGCTGCTCGACGCGCTGACCGCACGGATCGCCGCCGAGCACCCGATCACCACCGTCGAGACCACCATCACGCCGGGCAACACCGCCTCCGAGCGGCTGTTCACCTCCTACGCCGCCCGGCACGGGGCGAGCGTCACCCGGGAGGTGCTGTTCGGCTCGGGCCTGTTCCCGGACGGCCCGCACGACCCCGAAGTGCTCTACCGCATCGGGCCGTTGACGAGCGCCCCCGCCTGACCTCCCCTCTCTCCCCTCCCCCCATCTCCCCGATCCCCACTCCCCCCACCATCGCTTCGAGGAGCGTTTCGCCGTGACCATCACCCAGCCCGACCTCAGTGTCTTCGAGACCCTCGAGTCGGAGGTGCGCAGCTACTGCCGCGGCTGGCCCGTCGTCTTCGACCGCGCGCAGGGCAGCCGTATGGAGGACGAGGACGGCCACCGGTACCTCGACTTCTTCGCCGGCGCCGGCTCGCTCAACTACGGCCACAACAACCCCGTGCTGAAACGGGCGTTGATCGACTACCTGCTGCGGGACGGTGTCACCCACGGGCTCGACATGTCCACCGTCGCCAAGCGGTCGTTCCTGGAGACCTTCCAGGACCTGGTGCTCAGGCCGCGTGATCTGCCGTACAAGGTCATGTTCCCGGGCCCGACGGGCACCAACGCCGTGGAGTCCGCGCTGAAGCTGGCGCGGAAGGTGAAGGGGCGCGAGGCGATCGTGTCGTTCACCAACGCCTTCCACGGGATGTCGCTGGGCTCCCTCGCCGTCACCGGCAACGCCTTCAAGCGGGCGGGCGCCGGCATCCCCCTGGTGCACGGCACCCCGATGCCGTTCGACAACTACTTCGACGGCACGGTCCCGGACTTCCTGTGGTTCGAGCGGCTCCTGGAGGACCAGGGCTCCGGGCTGAACAAGCCCGCCGCCGTGATCGTCGAGACCGTGCAGGGCGAAGGCGGCATCAACGTCGCCCGCCCGGAGTGGCTGCGGGCGCTCGCCGGGCTGTGCGAGCGGCAGGACATGCTGCTGATCGTCGACGACATCCAGATGGGCTGCGGCCGTACCGGCGCCTTCTTCTCCTTCGAGGAGGCCGGCATCGTCCCGGACATCGTCACCGTGTCCAAGTCCATCAGCGGCTACGGCCTGCCCATGTCGCTGTGCCTGTTCAAGCCCGAGCTGGACGTGTGGGAGCCCGGCGAGCACAACGGCACCTTCCGCGGCAACAACCCGGCTTTCGTGACGGCCACCGCCGCTCTGGAGACGTACTGGGCCGACGGCTCGGCGATGGAGAAGCAGACCCGGGCGCGCGGCGAGCAGGTCGAGCAGGGGCTCATCGCGATCTGCGAGGAGAACCTCGCCGACGTCAAGGAGTACCGCGGCCGCGGCCTGGTGTGGGGCCTGGAGTTCCACGACAAGGCACGGGCCGCGCGGGTCGCGCGGCGCGCCTTCGAGCTCGGGCTGCTGGTCGAGACGTCCGGCCCCGAGAGCGAGGTCGTCAAGCTGCTGCCGGCCCTCACCATCACGCCCGAGGAGCTGGACGAGGGCCTGGGCGTCCTCGCCCGCGCCGTCCGGGAAACCGTCTGACCAGTCCGGAAACCGTCCGACCAGGAGGAAGCGCACCACCGTGATCGTCCGATCGTTCAAGGACATCGAAGGCACCGACCGGCACGTGAAGGCGGCGTCCGGCACCTGGGAGAGCAAACGCATCGTCCTCGCCAAGGAGAGGGTCGGCTTCTCGCTGCACGAGACGGTCCTCTACGCGGGCACGGAGACGTCGATGTGGTACGCCAACCACGTCGAGGCCGTCGTCTGCGTCGAGGGCGAGGCCGACCTCACCGACCACGAGACCGGGCGGACCTACACCGTCACGCCCGGCACCATGTACCTCCTCGACGGCCACGAGCGGCACACGCTGCGCGTCAAGGAGGACTTCCGCTGCCTCTGCGTGTTCAACCCGCCCGTGACGGGCCGGGAGGACCACGACGAGAACGGCACCTACCCTCCCCCAGAGCCAGATGCCTGGGAGGACCCCCATCCCACCGAGCCCGAGGAGGTGTGACACCCGCATGGCCACCGTCACCGACACCACCGTCACCGATCTGTATCCCAGCCGCGGCGCCACCGAGGTGACCGTCCCCCGCCAGGACCCGGTCGTCTGGGGCGCCCCGGACGCGCCCGGCCCGTTCGAGCCGATGGATCTCCAGTCGTTCGAGCACGACGGCTTCGTCACCGTCGACCAGCTCATCACCGACGACGAGGTCGCCGTCTACCGGCAGGAGCTGGAGCGGCTGGTGACCGACCCGGAGATCCGGGCCGACGAGCGGTCCATCGTGGAGCCGCAGTCGAAGGAGATCCGGTCCGTCTTCGAGGTGCACCGGATCAGCCAGGTCTTCGCGAACCTGGTGCGCGACGAGCGGGTCGTCGGCCGGGCCCGGCAGATCCTCGGCTCGGACGTGTACGTCCACCAGTCGCGGATCAACGTCAAGCCGGGCTTCGGCGCCTCCGGCTTCTACTGGCACTCCGACTTCGAGACGTGGCACGCCGAGGACGGCCTGCCCCGGATGCGGACGGTGTCGGTCTCGATCGCGCTGACCGAGAATCACGACACCAACGGCGGCCTGATGATCATGCCGGGCTCGCACAAGACGTTCCTCGGCTGTGCCGGCGCCACGCCGAAGGACAACTACAAGAAGTCGCTCCAGATGCAGGACGCGGGCACGCCCTCCGACCAGGCGCTGACCGAGATGGCCTCCGCGTACGGCATCAAGCTGTTCACCGGGCGGGCCGGTTCCGCGACCTGGTTCGACTGCAACTGCATGCACGGGTCGGGCGACAACATCACGCCGTTCCCGCGCAGCAACGTCTTCATCGTGTTCAACAGCGTGGAGAACGCCGCGGTCGAACCGTTCGCGGCACCGGTGCGGCGGCCGGAGTTCATCGGAGCGCGGGACTTCACTCCCGTGCGGTGACCTGAGCCCGGCCGGGGGTCCGGGGGTTGCTCCCCCGGTGCCCTGACTTCCTCAGGCCGCCAGCACGTCCAGCAGGCGGTCCACGTCGGCGGCCGTGTTGTACAGGTGGAAGGCCGCGCGCAGGTTGCCCGCGCGGTCGGACACCTCGATGCCCGCCTCGCTCAGCTCCGGCTGCCGGGAGCCGAGTCGGGGCACCGAGACGATCGCCGAGCCGGGAGCGGGCACGGGCTCGTGGCCGAGCGCCTCGAGCCCGGCCCGGAACCGGTCCGCCAGCGCCAGGTCGTGGGCCTGGACGGCGGCCACGCCGAGTTCCTCGATCAGTTCGAGGGAGCGGCGCAGGCCGGCGAAGGTGAACAGGGCGTGGGTGAGGTCGAACCGCCGCGCGCTGTGGGCGAGTTCGGCCACCGGCCCGTAACAGCTGTCCCACGGCTTCTCGCCCGCGACCCATCCCGCCAGCAGCGGGCTCAGCCCGCCGAAGTCCTCCGGGAGGACGAGGAAGGCCGTGCCGTGCGGGCCGAGCAGCCATTTGAAGGAGACGGAGGCGCGGAAGTCGTCGGCGTCGGCCTCCATCGGCAGCCAGCCGGCGGCCTGGGAGCAGTCGACGTAGGTGCGCGCCCCGTGGGCGCGGGCCGCCTCGCGCAGGGCGGGCAGGTCGGCGATCCGCCCGTCGGCGGACTGGACGGCGCTGACCGCGACGAGTGCGGTGCCGGGGCGGACGGACTCCGCGATCCGCTCCAGCGGGACCGTGCGGACCTTGAGGTCGCCACGGACGTGGAACGGGTTCACCACGGAGCTGAAGTCTCCCTCCGCGGTGAGGACTTCGGCGCCGGCGGGCAGGGAGGCGGCGATCAGTCCGGTGTGCGCGGCGACGGAGGCGCCCACCGCCACCCGGTCGGCCGGGACGCCGGCCAGCCGCGCGAAGGCGGCCCGGCAGGCCTCCACGTCCGCGTGCAGCGGCGCGAGCGGCCTGCCCTCGGCCCGCAGCAGCGCCGCCTCGTGCAGGGCGGTGACGGTGCGGGCGGGCAGCAGGCCGTTGCTCGCGGTGTTGAGGTAGATGCTCTTCGGGGTGAACTCGGCGCGGACGAGGCTCTCGAACGTCTCCGTGGTCTCCATGGCTCCACTGTGCGGCCCACGGAGGTCACGGTCCATTGCGAATTTCTGCGTGGCTTCCCTCAGGAACGCTTATACATCCGCGCCGAGCTGCGGTTTTGTCAGTGCTGCGGCACCGCGCACCCGTCCGGGCCGCAGGCGTCGGCGTCGCCGCTGTCGAGGAGCGTCAGGGGCGAGCGGTCGCCCCAGGCCTGGGTGAGCGCCTGTGCGAAGACCTCGGCGGGCTGGGCTCCGGAGACGCCGTAGGCGCGGTCGAGGACGAAGAAGGGCACGCCGTTCGCGCCGAGCTGGGCGGCCTCGCGCTCGTCGGCGCGGACGTCGTCGGCGTAGGCCGTCGGGTCGGCGAGGACCCGGCGGGCGTCGTCGGCGTCGATTCCGGCCTCCACGGCCAGCTCCACGAGCCGCTCGTCACCTTCGGTGAACACGGACCGCTCCTCGGCGAAGTTCGCCCGGTACAGGATCTGGATCAGCTCGTCCTGGCGGCCCCGCTCCTTGGCGAGGTGCAGCAGCCGGTGCATGTCGAAGGTGCTGCCGTGGTCGCGGCCCTCGGTGCGGTACGCCAGGCCCTCGGCGGCGGCCTGCGCGCCCAGGTTCTCCTCACCGGCCCGGGCCTGCGCCGCGCTCATGCCGTACTTCTTGGTGAGCATGCTGATCACGGGCTGTACGTCGCCCTTGGCGCGCCCGGGGTCCAGCTCGAACGACCGGTGCACCACCTCGACCTGGTCGCGGTGCGGGAAGGCCTCCAGCGCCTTCTCGAAGCGGGCCTTGCCCACGTAGCACCAGGGGCAGGCGATGTCGCTCCAGATCTCGACGCGCATACTCGGCTCTCTCCAGCTCGTACGGGTACGGAGACTCCCTCCGACTGGTATGTGAACGTTCAAGAGCCTGTGGTCATTCCCGGGGCGCGGAATCGACCGCGCCCGCCCGCCGTGCGGTGGGCGTCCCCGCCGCGACGGCGGCGGGCGTCAGCTTCCGTCGCGCAGGTCGGCCGGGCAGGTCGGCCGGAACTCCAGATGGTCGTAGGTGACGGTGCACCCCTCACCCATCGGGGCCTGTGTCATGAAGCCGACCAGGGCCGCGCCGGTCTCCTGCTCGTCACCCAGGGTGAACAGCCTCACGAAGGTCCAGCGCTCGCCGTCCCGCGAGGCGTGGAAGGCGAAGGCCCGCCCGGTCCGGCTCACCCGCAGCCAGACCGAGTCGCCGTCGACGTGGAAGGAGTTGGCGTCGTCGGAGTGCCCCCGGGTGACCACCGTGCAGACGGTGGGCACGTCCGGGGAGTACTCCAGGCAGAGCTTGGCCCAGGCCCGCTCCCCGACGTGGACGTAGAGCACCCCCGCGTCATAGGCCCCGGTGAACCCGACGGTGACCCGGGCGATGAGCTGGAAGTCGCCCTCGGGCGCCCCGAGCAGCCGGGGCGCGTCGGTGGCCGTGTCCAGCGCCTCGCCGGTGGGCGGCACGAACCGGTCCTGACGGGGGCCGGCCCGGCCGGTGAGCACGCCGTCGGCGTAGGACCAGTTCCCCTCCGGCCCATGGGCACGGAGCGGGAACGGCAGTTCGGGAACGCCGACGACGTCCGTGCTCACGTTCAGCGCTCCAGGGTGTTGTTGAAGCGCCGGGGCAGGCCGAGCGGGTTGTCGTCCCGCAGCTCCGGCGGCAGCAGCGCCTCGGGGGCGTTCTGGTACACGACCGGCCGCAGCCACCGCTCGATCGCGGTGCCGCCGACCGAGGTGGACGTGGACGTGGTGGCCGGGTAGGGCCCGCCGTGGTGCTGGGCCGGAGCGACGGCGACCCCGGTGGGCCAGCCGTTCACCAGGACCCGCCCGGCGAGCGGCGTCAGCTCGGCGAGGATCTCCGTGCCCCGGCCCTCACCCGCGGCCTCCCGCTCGGACAGCTGGACGGTCGCGGTGAGGTTCCCCGGCAGCCGCGACAGGACGGCCTTGACCTCGCCCTCGTCCTCGTAGCGGGCCACGACGGTGACCGGCCCGAAGCACTCCTCCAGCAGCAGGTCGTGCTCGCCCTCCGCCGCCAGCCGCGCCGCCGGCACGGTCAGGAACCCGGCGCTGACGGTGTGCTCGCCGCCCGCGCCCGGCGTCACCGGCGTCTGCACCTCGGGCAGCTCGGCCCGCTCGGCGACCCCGGCGATGAAGTTGTCCCGCATGCGGTGGTCGAGCAGCACACCGGCGTCGGTGTCGCTGACCGCGTCCGTGAGGGACTTGACCAGCCCGTCACCGGCCGCGCCGGACGGCACCAGCACCAGACCCGGCTTCACGCAGAACTGCCCGACGCCCAGCGTCATGGATCCGGCGAGCCCGGTGCCGATGGCCTCGGCGCGCTCGGCGGCGGCCTCCTCGGTGACGACGACGGGGTTCAGCGAGCCCAGCTCGCCGTGGAAGGGGATCGGCACCGGACGGGCCGCCGCCGCGTCGAACAGCGCGCGGCCGCCCCGGATGGACCCGGTGAAGCCGGCGGCGGCGACCAGCGGGTGCTTGATCAGCTCGACGCCCGCCTCGAAGCCGTGCACGAGACCCACGACGGCCTTGTCGATGCCGTGCTCGGCGGCGGCGTCCCGCAGCACCTTGGCGACCAGCTCGGACAGCGCCGGGTGGTCGGGGTGGGCCTTGACGACGACCGGGCAGCCCGCGCCCAGCGCGCTCGCGGTGTCACCGCCGGCGACGGAGAAGGCGAAGGGGAAGTTGGAGGCCGAGTACACGGCGACGACGCCCAGGGGCACCTTGTAGCGGCGCAGGTCCGGGACGGGCGGGGTCGCGGTGTCGTCGGGGTGGTTGATGACGACGTCGAGGAAGGCGCCCTCCTCGACGATGCCGGCGAACGCGCGCAGCTGGTAGCAGGTGCGGGCGAGCTCGCCGGTCAGCCGGACCGGGCCGAGCGCGGTCTCGGCGTCGGCCACCTCGACGAGGTGGTCCCTGGCGCCCTCCAGGCGGTCGGCGGCGGTGCGCAGGAAGGCGGCGCGGACGGCGCGGTCGGCGAGAGCCTCGCGCGTGGCGTGCGCCGCGCGGACGACGGAGTCCACCTCCTGGGCCGTGGCTTCCACCGCAACCTGTTCACGCTGCTTCCCGGTTCGGGGGTCGACACTCCAGACTGGTGCTGCTGCCACCGCGGGTCCCTCCACGCGCTCTGTATCAGGGTCGTTCGATATGCTGAACGTTGTCTCTGATGGTGAATATGCTGGAGACTATTTCCCGTCGAACGAAGGGGTCAAGGGCGATGTCGGCTGGCGAGACGGGGGGCGGAGCGCAGGTCAAGTCCGCCGTACGGACGGTTGAACTGCTCGAGTACTTCGCCGGCCGCCCCGGCATGCACTCCCTCGCGTCGGTCCAGGAGGCCGTCGGCTATCCCAAATCCAGCCTGTACATGCTGCTGCGCACGCTCGTGGAGCTGGGCTGGGTCGAGACCGACGCCACGGGCACAAGGTACGGCATCGGCGTACGGGCCCTGCTGGTGGGCACCTCCTACATCGACGGCGACGAGGTGGTCGCGGCCGCCCGCCCGACGCTGGACCGGCTCTCCGACGACACCACCGAGACCATCCACCTGGCCCGGCTGGACGGCACCAACGTGGTCTACCTCGCCACCCGCCAGTCCCAGCACTACCTGCGCCCCTTCACCCGCGTCGGCCGCCGGCTGCCCGCCCACTCCACCTCCCTGGGCAAGGCGCTGCTGAGCACCTGCACCGACGAGCAGGTCCGCAAGCTGCTCCCCGAGACGCTGCCCGCGCTCACCGAGCACACCATCACCGACCGCGAGAAGCTCATCGAGGAGCTGCACCAGGTCCGCGAACAGGGCTTCGCCGTGGACCGCGAGGAGAACACCCTCGGTCTGCGCTGCTTCGGGGTGGCGATCCCGTACCGCACGCCGGCGCGCGACGCGATCAGCTGCTCGGTGCCGGTGGCGAGACTGACGCCCGCGCACGAGCAGATGGTGAAGGACGCGCTGTTCGACGCGCGTGACCGGCTGACCCTGGCGACCCGGAGGCTCTGACCGTGCAGGTGGTGCTCCGCGAGGTCCACGACAGCGACCTGCCGGTCTTCTACCGGCAGCTGAACGATCCGGAGGCGCTCCGGATGGCCGCGTTCACCCCGCCCGACCCGGCGGACCACGGCGCCTTCGAGGCCCACTGGAAGAAGATCCGCACCTCCTCGGTCGTCCTGCGGACGATCCTCGCCGACGGTGACGTGGTCGGGAACGCCGCGGTCTACGGGGAGCCCGGCGAACGCGAGGTCACCTACTGGGTGGACCGCGCCTACTGGGGGCGCGGGATCGCCACGGCCGCGCTGCGGGCGCTGCTGGCCGAGGTGCCCGAGCGCCCGCTGTACGCCCGGGCGGCCGCGGACAACACGGGTTCCCTGCGCGTGCTGGAGAAGTGCGGGTTCCGGGCCACCGCGCGGGCCAGGGGGTACGCCAACGCGCGCGGCCGGGAGATCGACGAGGTCGTGCTGCTGCTGGAGGCCTGAACGGGCCGTACATGAACAGACGATGAGAAAACCGGGCGGAGGGGAACGATCGCCTTCCGCCCGCTCGTCTTCCCGGACGTCATGAACAAGACGATCAGGCGCGCCTCCGTCTTCGCCCTGCTGCTGGTGTTCGCCCTGCTGATCAGGGCTACCTGGGTGCAGGTCTACGAGGGCCGGGCGCTCGCGGACGACCAGGACAACCGGCGCAACGCGATACGGACGTACGCGGCACCGCTCGGGAACATCATCGTGGCCGGCAAGGCGATCACGGGCTCGGCGGTGACGAAGGACAGCGACCTGGCGTACAAGCGCACCTACACCGACGGCGCGCTGTACGCGGCGGTGACCGGCTACGCCTCGCAGGCCTACGCCCCGACCCAGCTGGAGGGCGTCTACCGGGATCTGCTGAACGGCACGGACAGCCGGCTCACGACCGTGATGGACACGGTCACCAACCAGCGGGCGGCCCCGGGCGACGTGATCACCACGATCGACCCGGACGTGCAGAAGGCGGCGTACGACGCGCTCGGCGACAAGAAGGGCGCGGCCGTCGCGATCGACCCGGCGACCGGGAAGATCCTCGCGGTGGTCTCGACGCCGTCGTACGACCCGTCCGCGCTGACCGACGCCAACACCGCGGGCGCGGCCTGGAAGAAGCTGAACGCGGACCCCGACAAGCCGCTCACCAACCGCGCGCTGCGCCAGCCGCTGCCGCCGGGCTCGACGTTCAAGCTGGTCGTGGCGGCGGCCGCGCTGGAGGACGGGCTGTACGCGTCGGTGGACGAGGCCACCGACAGCCCGAACCCGTACACGCTGCCCGGCACCACGACCGTCCTGCGCAACGAGAGCGCGTCGGCGCCCTGTGAGGACGCCACGATCCGGGTCGCGTTGCAGTACTCCTGCAACAACGTCTTCGCGCGCATGGCCGTGCAGCTCGGGCAGGACAAGGTGCGGGCGATGGCGGAGAAGTTCGGCTTCGACGACGAGCAGGACGTGCCGGTGCGGGCGTATCCGAGCGTCTACCCGTCGAACATGGACGAGGCGCAGACCGGTCTGACCGGCATCGGCCAGTTCGACGTCACCGCGACCCCGCTCCAGATGGCCATGGTGTCGGCCGCCCTGGCCAACGGCGGCAAGCTGGTGTCGCCGCACATGGTCTCCCAGATCACGAACAGCGGCGGCGACGTCCTGAAGAACTACGACGAGGAGGCGTCCACCACCCAGGTCGTCGGTTCCGGCACCGCCGAGCAGTTGCGGTCGGCGATGCGGACCGTGGTGGAGCAGGGCACCGGCAGCAACGCGCGCATCGACGGCGTCACCGTGGGCGGCAAGACCGGCACGGCCCAGCACGGCGAGAACAACAGCAAGACGCCGTACGCCTGGTTCACCTCGTACGGCGAGGCCGGTGGCGAACAGGTCGCCGTGGCGGTGGTGGTGGAGCAGTCGGACGCGGCGCGCTCCGAGGTCAGCGGCAACGGGCTGGCGGCGCCGGTGGCCAAGGCGATGATGGAGGCCGCGCTGGAGAAGTAGCGGGGCCCCCACGGGCGGGCGGCTCCCCGAGGGGGGCCGCCCCCGGCCTCACTTCACGCCCAGGATCTGCTCGATCGGGTCGATCGCGAAGTACACCACGAACAGCGCCGAGGCGCCCCACAGCAGCCAGTGGACCTCCTTGGCCCTGCCCAGGACGGTCTTGATGACGACGTAGGCGAGGAAGCCGGCGCCGATGCCGTTGGTGATGGAGTAGGTGAACGGCATCACGGCGATCGTCAGGAACGCGGGGATGGCGATCTCGTACCTGTCCCAGTCGATGTGCTTGACCTGGGTCATCATCAGGAAGCCGACCGCGACCAGCGCGGGCGCCGCCGCCTGGAGCGGGACGATCGTCAGCAGCGGCGTCAGGAACAGGGCGAGGGCGAACAGGCCGCCGGTGACCAGGTTGGAGAAGCCGGTGCGCGCGCCCTCGCCGACGCCGGCCGCCGACTCGATGTAGGAGGTCGCGGAGGACGACGAGGCCGCACCGCCCGCCACCGCCGCGGCGCCGTCGATGAGCAGCACCCGGCCCAGGTTGGGCACCTTGCCGTCCTCGTCGAGCAGGTTCGCCTCGGCGCTGATGCCGACGACCGTGCCCATGGTGTCGAAGAAGTCGGACAGGATCAGTGTGAAGACGAGCAGGACGACCGTGATGACGGTGGTCTCGCCGAACGCGCCGAACAGGTCGAACTGACCCACCAGGCCGAAGTCGGGGGTGTCGACGAGCTTGTCGGGCCACTCGGGCGTGGTCAGGCCCCAGGACTTGATGTCCGCGACCGAGTTGATGACGAGCGCGAGCAGTGTCATCGCCACGATGCTGATCAGGATGGCGCCCTTGACCTTGCGGGCGAGCAGTCCGATGGTCAGCAGCACGCCGAGGCAGAAGACGAGCATCGGCCAGCCGGTGAGGGTGCCGGAGCCGCCGAGCTGCACCGGCACGGTGGTGTTGGCGGCGTCGGGGATACGGCTGACGAAGCCGGCGTCGACGAAGCCGATGAACGCGATGAACAGGCCGATGCCGACGCTGATCGCCTGCTTCAGCGGCTGCGGGATCGCGTGCATGACGGCCTCGCGCAGACCGGTCAGCACCAGGACGCAGATCAGCAGGCCTTCCAGGACGATGAGTCCCATCGCGTCGTCCCAGCTCATCAGCGGGGCGATCTGGAAGGCGACGACGGCGTTCAGGCCGAGCCCCGCGGCGAGCGCCAGCGGCAGGTTGCCGCCGACGCCCATGACGATCGTCATGACGGCGGCCACGAGGGCGGTGGCCGTGGTGAGTTGGACGGGGTCCAGGGACTCCCCGAACTTGTCCTTCGCGCTGCCCAGGATGATGGGATTCAGGACAAGGATGTAGGCCATGGTGAAGAACGTGGCGAAGCCGCCGCGTATCTCCCGGCCGAAGGTCGACCCCCGTTCGGAGATCTTGAAGAACCGGTCGACGCTGTTCACCGCGGTGGGCGCAGGGATCGGCCGATCGGCCACCTTCTGCGGTTCGGACATGGCGGACACTCCTCGTGACCTGTGTTGCTCAGTGTGCGGATGCTGGCTGGATTGTTCCCTTGTCGAACCCGCTTCAGGTTTTCACCGTGTTACGGAATCGGGTTCACGATGCCCTACGGCGTTCGCTCCCCCCGCACCGATGCGCTCGAACCCCCGTACCAAACCGGCTTGTCGATCACTGCTACGCTTCCCGATCTCGTCCCGACCACCTCCCCGGGATCCCCATGTCATTCACGTGACACACACCGTCCCTCCCCGTCGGGGGCCCGACGTCGCACCGAGAAGAGGTTTCACCCGTGGGCACAGTCGTCGACGACGCCGCCTCCGTGGAGTTCCATGCCTTCTTCGAGCGCCACTACGCCGAACTCTCCCGTCTGGCCCATCTGTTGACGGGTGAGGCGGACGCAGCCGACGATCTGGCGGCGGACGCGCTGCTGGCGCTGTGGCACCGCTGGGACCGGGTGCGCGCGGCCGACCACCCGGTGGCGTACGCCCGGGGCGTCGTCGCCAACCTGGCTCGCACCCGCATCCGCAGCACCGTCCGTGAACGCCGCAGGATCTCCCTGTTCTGGTCGCAGCGCGAGGAGAAGACGGAGAACCCGGACGTGGCGGGCGTTGTGGACGTCCAGTCGGCGCTGCGTAGACTCCCCTTCCGCAAACGGGCCTGTGTGGTGCTCCGGCACGCCTTCGACCTCTCGGAGAAGGACACCGCGCTCGCCCTGGGGATCTCGGTGGGTACGGTGAAGAGCCAGACCTCCAAGGGAATGGCCGAGTTGCAGAAGCTGCTCGGCGCCAAGGGAGCCCCGCAGAAGGTGCACGCCGTGATGGCGGCGCGCACCGGCCAAGCCGGAGGAAGGGACCGATGACGATGCAGCGGGACGTGCACGACGAGCTGCGCGCCCGGCTGCACGAGGCGGCCGAGGCGCACCAGCCCGACCGCGCGCGCATCCTGGCCCGGATCGAGCGGGGCATGGCGGGCGAGGAACGGCAGAGCCACCGGGCCACCCGCCCGGCGCTGTGGGGCTGGACGCGGATCGTGAGCGCCACGGCGGCGGTCGCGGGCATGCTCGCGGTCGGCGGTTACGCGGTGGCGTCCGCGGTGAAGGACGACCCGCCGCAGCGGCAGACGGTCAGCGTCTCGCCCCCGCCGGTGGAGTCCCCGGACGCCACGAGCCGCCCGCCGGCCTCCCCGAAGGCGACGGCCGGCGGCGACGCACCGGAACCGCCCGAGCCGAGCGCCTCCCCGACGGCGTCCCCCGAGGAGTCGCCGTCGGCGTCGGCCGCGGATCTGCTGCCGGAGACCGACGACCGCGAGGACGGCCCGCTGTGGTCGGACGGCTCGGTCGACCCGCACAGCAACGACTTCTGGGCGCAGAGCAACGTCACGCTGAAGACGTCGGAGCAACTCACCGAGCTGACCGTGCAGTTGAAGGTCGCGCAGACCGGCGGGGTGTCCTCGGCGGGCGCCTGGCGCTCGCTGCCCGAGGACGACTTCGCCTTCACGGTCGCCGAGGAGGACGGCTTCCTGGTCTACACCTGGGTGCTCAAGGAGGGCCGTACGGTGCCGAAGGGCGACTGGGTGTTCGCCGGGCAGTACGACCACGACCGCGGCGGCCGGGACGCCAAGGACGACCGCTATACGATCGTCGGCCGGGCGGACGGCGGGAAGAGCTCCGTGGGCGGCGACTTCGCGGCGCGCGGCGACGGCGAGGGCGACTCGTAGGGACGCCGGCGGGACGTTCCCCGCGCCCGCCGCGGGCGTGGGCGGCGGCGGCAGTCAGTCCATCGGGGAACCGACGGCCGTGGAGCCGGTCGTGAGGAACGTCGTCGCGGGCAGCGATCCGTCCGGCTCACGGGCGCCGTACGCCGTGGTGGTGTCCGTCGACCTGAGGGCCGGTGTCGCCACCCCGCTGTCCCAGTTGTTCGCCGTGGACACCGTGGACGGTCCCAGCTTCGACAGCCCGCCCTTGTTGCCCACCGCCAGATTGCGGGCCAGCCGGGCCTTGCCCGTGGCGAAGTAGAAGCCCGCCTCCGCGTTGGCGTACGCGGTGTTGCGGTGCAGGACGACGGCCCCGGTGTTGGAGTTCTCGGTGAAGCCGTTCAGCGTGTTGTCCCAGGCCGCGTTGGAGCGGACGACGTGCGCCACCGCGACACCCCCGCCGCCCAGCTTGAACCCGTTGCCGTTGCCCTCGAAGGCCGGGTCGCTCCACCGGTTCTCGCCGTTGCCGAAGGCCCAGGAGCGCTCGACGGTGACCGGCGTGGAGAACTGCCACAGGTCGAGGCCGTCGTCGGAGTTGTCGTACAGGCGCGCCCCGGTGATCCGGTTGCCGGTGCCGGAGCCGAACTTCACGGCGATCCCGTCCGCGTTCTGCCCGTGCCCGGCGGCGTCGTAGTTGCCGTGGCTGTCGAGGTTCTGCACGAGGTTGTTCACGGTGTTGTCGCCGCGCAGTGTGAACCCGGAGTCACCGTTGTCCGCGGTGACGAGGTTCTTGAAGACGCCGCCCGTCGACGAGGTCACCACCAGTCCCTGGGCCGGGGACTTCTGGAAGGTCAGGTTCTGCACGGTCCAGTAACTGCCGTGGATCGCGGCGAGCCAGGACCCGGCGGGCAGCTTCGACCCGTCGATCCTGACCTTCTCACCGCCGTACGCCTGGAGCACGATCCGGTGGGCGGGGGTGCCGCTGGCCGTCGACTTCAGGGTGGCCGTCGGGTGGTAGGTGCCGCCGCGCACCTTGATGACCGTGCCGGCGGTCGCGCTCTTCACGGCCGACTCCAGCTGGGCGGTCGTGGAGACGGTGACCGTCGGGGAGGCGGCCCGGGCGCCGTCGTCCGTCAGGCCGAGGTAGACACCGCCCGCCCCGGAGGCGACGGCCACCGAGGCGGCGATGGAGAGGGTGCGCGTCCTGCGGTGACGTCCGGTGCTCAAACGCACGGGGCGTTCCTTTCCTGAAGGGGATGGAAGGAGACGGGCCGGAGGGGCCGCCCCGGCCCGTCTGCGCACAGCAGTCGCCGCCTGGCCGGAGAAAGGTTGCCGGGTTCCGGCGAAAGAGCATCGAAAGTTTCGGTCCCCTCCGGCCCCTCCCTCGTCGGCATCCCCGCTGGTAACACTCCGAGGGCACCACACCTCCAACAGAAACCCCCACACTCACACAGGAAGTGTCATGCGCCCCCACTCCGCCCGCACGCTCCTGATCCCCCTCCTCCCCCTTTTCGCCCTCCTCCTGGCCCTGCTGACCGCGCCTCCCAGTACCGCGACCTCCGGAGCACCCCCCGTGACCCAGCCGAAGTACGCCGGCTATCTCTTCGCCTACTTCACCGGTGAGGGCACCGCCGACGGCGAGCAGATCCGCTACGCCCTCAGCCGCGGCAACGACCCGCTGCACTGGCGGGAGCTGAACGGCGGCAAGCCGGTGCTGACGTCCACCATCGGCGAGAAGGGCCTGCGCGACCCGTTCGTGATCCGCTCCCCCGAGGGCGACAGGTTCTACCTCATCGCCACCGACCTGCGCATGTACCAGAACAGCAGCGGCAGCTGGGACGAGGTCCAGCGCCACGGCAGCAAGTCGATCATGGTCTGGGAGTCCACCGACCTGGTCCACTGGACCGACCAGCGCCTGGTGAAGGTGTCCCCCGACAACGCGGGCAACACCTGGGCGCCGGAGGCCTACTGGGACGACAGCCTCGACGCGTACGTCGTCTTCTGGGCGTCCAAGCTGTACGCCGACGACGACCCCGGTCACACCGGCTCGACGTACAACAGGATGCTGTACGCGACGACGAAGGACTTCCGCACCTTCAGTGAGCCGAAGGTCTGGGACGACCCGGGCTACTCCGTCATCGACTCGACGGTCGTCGAGCACCGGGACACCTACTACCGCTACACCAAGGACGAGCGCGACCCGACGTCCGGCTCGCCGTGCTCGAAGTTCATCACCGCGGAGAAGTCGACGACCCTGACCGACACGTCGTACGACTTCGTCGCCGACTGCATCGGCAGCGGGTCGATCAGCCGCGGAGAGGGGCCCACGGTGTTCAAGTCGAACACCGAGGAGAAGTGGTACCTGTTCATCGACGAGTACGGCGGCCGCGGGTACGTCCCCTTCGAGACCACCGACCTCGACTCGGGCCGCTGGACGATGTCCACCGACTACCAGCTCCCGGCCAGTCCCCGGCACGGCACGGTCCTGCCGGTGACGCAGGCGGAGTACGACCGGCTGCTGGCCACGTACGCCACGACGCCCGCCTCGGTCGTGGACGCGACGGCGAAGGGCCAGAAGGGATACGCGATCGTCACCGAGTCGGCGTCGAAGGTCGTCCTGCCGATGGAGCCCGGCGCCGACCTGTCCCGGCTCGCGCCGAAGCTGTGGCTCGCCGAGGGCGCGTCCGTGAGCCCGCGCTCCGGCACCCGCCGCGACTTCCGCACGCCGCAGCGGTACACGGTGACCGCCGCCGACGGGACCCGGCGCACCTGGACCGTGGAGGCCGTGCCCACCCGCAGCCCGGTCCTGCCCGGCCTCAACGCCGACCCGGACGTGCACTATCTGAACGGCGAGTACTGGATCTACCCGACGACCGACGGCTTCCAGGGCTGGAGCGGGACGCGGTTCAAGGCGTACTCCTCGAAGGACCTCGTCCACTGGAAGGACCACGGCGTCATCCTCGACCTGGGGCCCGACGTGTCCTGGGCGGACACGTACGCGTGGGCGCCCGCGATCGCCGAGCGGGACGGCAGGTACTACTTCTACTTCTGCGCCGAACAGCAGATCGGCGTGGCGGTCGCGGACTCCCCGGCCGGCCCCTTCAAGGACGCGCTCGGCAAACCGCTGGTCGCCAAGGGCGGTGCCCTCAGCGGCCAGATGATCGACCCGGCCGTCTTCACGGACGACGACGGCACCTCGTACCTCTACTGGGGCAACGGGCGTGGGTACGTCGTCCCGCTGAACGACGACATGGTGTCGTTCGACGCGGCGAAGGTGAAGGACATCACCCCCGACAACTTCCGCGAGGGGTCCTTCGTCGTGAAGCGCAAGGGCACCTACTACTTCATGTGGTCGGAGGACGACACCCGCAGCGAGAACTACCACGTGGCCTACGCGACGGGACCGTCCCCGCTCGGCCCGTGGACCAAGCGGGGCACCATCCTGTCCAAGCGCCCGGAGTACGGCATCCTCGCCACCGGCCACCACTCCGTGGTGCGGGTGCCCGGCACCGACGAGTGGTACGCCGTCTACCACCGGTTCGCGCTGAACGGCCCCGGCCGGCCGGGCGGTGACGGCATGCACCGGGAGACCACGATCGACCGCCTGTGGTTCGCCGCCGACGGCACGATCGTGCCGGTGGTGCCGACCCTGGAGTCGATCCGGCCGGTACGGCGGCGCTGACCGGGTCAGTCCATCGTCGCGCCGATGGTCGTGCTGCCCGTGGTCAGGAACGTGGTCACGGGCAGCGCGCCGCCCGGCTGCCGGGCGTTGTAGGTGCTGGTGGCGTCGGTCGACCGGAAGGCGGGGGTGGCGATCCCCGAGTCCCAGTTGTTGCCGGACGAGACCACCGAGGAGCCCTTGTTGACCAGGCCGCCGCCGTTGCCCACGGCGAGGTTCCTGCCGAGGCGGGCGGCGCCGGTGGCGAAGTAGTAGCCCCACTTGGCGTTCTTGTAGGCGGTGGTGCGGTTGATGACGATGGCACCCTTGTTGGAGTTCTCGGTGAAGCCGTTGCCCGCGTTGTCCCAGGCGGCCGAGTTGTTGACGACGTGCGCGACGACCTCGCCGTCGCCGCCCAGCTTGTAGCCGTTGCCGTCGCCCGCGAACGCGGAGTCGCCCCAGCGGTTCTTGCCGTTGCCCATGGCCCAGGTGTGCTCGACGGTGACGGGCGAGGAGAAGGACCAGAAGTCCAGGCCGTCGTCGGAGTTGTTGTAGAGGCGGGCGCCGGTGATCAGGTTGCCGGTGCCGGAGCCGTACTTCACCGCGATGCCGTCGGCGTTCTCGCCGTGGTTGGCGGGGTCGTAGTGGCCGTAGGAGTCGATGTTCCTGACCGTGTTGTTCACGGTTCCGTCGCCGGTGAGCGTGAAGCCGGAGTCGCCGCCGTTGATGGTCTTGATGTTGTTCCAGTTGGTGCCGGCGCAGGACTGGCAGACGACCGCGCTGTCCGGGGAGTTCTGGAAGGTGATGTGGGAGACGTTCCAGTAGTCGGCGGTCAGCTTGAAGATCCAGTCGCCGTCGGGGAGGTTCGAGCCGTCGATCTTCACCGTCTCCGAGCCGTACGCGGTGAGGGTGATCGGGCTGGAGGAGGTGCCGTTCTTCGTGGTTTCCAGGGTGGCCGTCGGGTAGTAGGTGCCGCCGCGGACCTGGATGACGGTGCCGGCGGTGGCGTTCTTCAGGGCGTTGGACAGGTCCGTGGAGTTGCTGACGACCACGGTGGCGGCCTGCGCCTGGGTGGGGAGGACGGCCAGGCCGGCGCCGAGGGCGAGGGTGGTGAGGGCCGTGAGAGCGGTACGACGGGACATGGAGTGCGGGTCCTTTCGCCGTTCAGGGTGGGGAGTGGGGGGTGTTCACACGGGGGTGTTCACCGGGGTGTTCGCATGGGGTGTTCACAGGACGCGGTCGAGCCAGGTGAAGACCTCGTCCTGCATGCGGTCGACGAAGACATGGCCGAGGTCGGGCCAGGTCTGGAGGGTCAACCGCTCCTCGGCGTGGCGGGAGCGCCAGACGGCCCGCAGCTTGTCGTGGGCCACCCGGACGCCGTCGGCGGGGAAGAGCGGGTCCAGCGCGCCGTTGAGGAAGAGCATCGGCCTGGGTGCGGCGATGCTCGCCACGTCGGGGAAGTCGAGATGGCGGGGCAGCCCCGGATGGAGCATGTAGTAGGACGACTGCCCGCGCAGGGTGTTGTTGCCGGGCACCATCATTTCCTTCAGGCCGGTCATCCAGCAGACGCTCGCGGCGGCCGCGATGTCGTCGCTGAGCGCGGCGGTCTGCCAGGCGCGGAAGGCGCCCATGGAGAAGCCGACGGCCGCGATCCGCCGCCGGTCCACCCGGTCGAGCCGGGCGAGGAAACCGGCGGCGCGGGCGTCCTCGCGGGCCATCAGACCGGCGAGGGAGGAGCCCAGGTGGTAGAAGTTGGAGGCCAGGGCCTGCTGCTGGTCGTAGGTGACGGGTCCGCGGTCGCCCCAGCCGAGGGCGTCGGCGGCCAGCACCACATAGCCCCGCCGGGCCAGCTCGTCGCCGACGAACCGGCCGCTGAAGTACTTCTCCGTCCACGCCTGGGCGGAGGCGAGCCGCGCGGTGTCGTACCAGGGCCGGACCAGCTTCTCCTTGCCGATGTCGAACTTCGCCCCGTGGTCGTGCAGGAGCAGCACCGCCGGGAAGGGGCCGGGGCCGTGCGGGGTGAGCAGGGCGGCGCGGACCCGCTCGTGACGGGTGAGGGAGAGGGTGACCGACTCCCTCGTGCAGCCGTCCTGCTCGTGGCGGTGGCCGAACTCGGGGTCGTACGGGGTCCCGTCCTCCCGGTCGACGATCAGGGCCTCCTCGACCGCGGCGCGGGCGGCCCGGCGCCAGGCGCGGAAGTCGCGGATCGGGGAGTTGCCCCAGGCGAGCGGGAAGGTCAGGGCGTCCTTGAGCGCCGGGTGGAAGTCGGGCAGCGGCCCGTCGACGACCGCGGCCCGGGCGCCGGGTGCGGCTCCCCCGGCCAGCAGGGCCGCCCCCGACCCGGCCACGAACGCCCGCCGTCCGACCGGCTCACGGGCGGGCATACGGCCGCCAGTCCCCGAGATAGGTGCGCGGGGTGTGCAGCTTCGCCTCGGCCGCCGTCAGCTGCGGCCGCTCGGCCGGATCGGAGATCACCGCGCCGGGGCCCCGGTTGCCGTGCTCCCGGAACCGCATGGTCTGCCAGGGGTGGGCCTCCCGCATGTTGGTGTAGGGGGCGACCGCGTCGATGCCGGGCCCGATCCAGGTGTCACGCACGACCAGCGCGGGCCAGGCGGTCGTCTCGTACGACGGCACCCACGGCCGGGCCAGCTTGTACGCCCCGTCCTCCGCGCCGGAGGTGATCCGGCCGCGCACGGCGAGGAAGCCGTAGGGGTTGGCGCGGGCGGTGGCGGGGGCGAAGACCATGCCCTTGGGGGTGAAGGTCACCTCCCGCTGGAGGGTGTGGAAGCGGCAGGTGTCGAAGACGGCCCGCGCCCGCCCGAAGACGAAGTCGACGTCGCCCTCGATGTGGCAGCGGCGGTAGTACTGCCGGTCGAAGGCGTCCAGCGCGGTGGTGTCGGCGAACAGGGTGTCCTGGTGGGCGAGGAAGCGGACGTTGTCGAAGGACGAGCGGTCGCCGGTGATGTACGCGGCGACCGCCTGGGTGCCCGTGATGTCGGGGTGGTCGGCGCGCAGCCAGTCGTTGGCCAGGGTGAGGTCGCGGACGGTGAGGCCGGGGGCGGCGGAGCTGAAGGTGGCGGAGCCGGCGGTGCCGTAGGTGGTGCCGTCGGGTTTCTTCGTGCCGTTGGCGTTGTCGTACACGATGACGGCGGCGCGGGCGTCGCGGGTGGCGCCGCGCAGGGTCAGCTCGGCCTTGTGGGCGGGGATGCCGACGACTTCGCGGTAGGTGCCCGGGTGCACGACGATCGTCCAGCCGGGGCCGTCGACCGCGTCCACGGCCGCCTGGACCGAGTCGCCGGGGCGCACGTGCAGCACGCGGCGGGAGTGGGCGTGCGCGGGGGTCGCGGTGGCCAGGGCGCCGGCCAGGCCCGCCGCGAGGAGGGTGCGCCTGCGCATCAGCACGCCCCCTTCCAGGGCGTCCAGGCACCGAGGTGGGCCTCGCGGGTGGCGGACTCGGCCTGCTCGGCGGTGAGCTGGGGGCGGTTCTCCGGGACGGTGATCCGCGCGCCGGGCCCGGTGTTGCGGTACTCGGCGAAGCGCTGGTTCTGCCACGGGAAGGACGCCGACATGTTGGTGTAGGGGGCGACCGCGTCGATACCGGGGCCGAGGTGGGTGTCGCGGACGGTGAGCATCGGGCGGGCGGTGGTGTCGGAGCTGGGCACCCAGGGGCGGGCCAGCTTGTAGTAGGCGTCCGGGGCCTCGCTCGTGATCCGGCTCCCGGTCACCAGGTAGCCGCGCGGGTTGGCGCCGGCCGTGGAGGGCGCGAAGACGAAGCCGTACGGGGCGCCCGCCAGGTCGGTGCGGGTCAGGGTGCGGAAGTGGCAGTGCTCGAAGACGGCGGTGGCCCGGCCGAAGACGAAGTCGACGTCTCCCTCGGCGTAGCAGTGGGAGAAGTACTGGCGGGCGAAGGTGCCGAGGGCGATCGAGTCGGCGTAGAGGGTGTCCTGGTGGCCGAGGAAGCGGCAGTGGTGGAAGGCCGAGCGGTCGCCCTGCACCTTGATGGCGACGGCCTGGGTGCCGGTGATGTCGGGGTGGTCGGCGCGCAGCCAGTCGTTGGCGAAGGTGATCCAGCGGGCGGTGAAGCCGTCGGCCTGCACGGTGGTGGTGGCCGACCCGGTGGTGCCGTATGTGCCGCCGCCGGGCTTGGGGGTGCCGGCCGCGTTGTCGTACACGATCACCACGTCACGCGGGTTCTCGGAGGCGCCGATCCAGGTCGCGTCCGTGCGGGTGACGTCGACGGCGACCGTCTCCCGGTAGGTGCCGGGGGCGAGGACGAGGGTCCGGCCGCTGCCGGTCGCCGCGGTCACGGCGTCCCGGACGGAGGTGTGGTCGCCGCGTCCCCGCGGGTCGACGTACAGGGTCTGCGGGGTGAGGCGGGCGGACGGGGAGCCGAAGCGGCCGAACGGCCGGCGGGTGGCCGCGCGGGCGGGGCCGGCCAGGAGGCCCAGCGCGGCGCCCGCGCCGGCGCTCGCCGTGAGGAATCCCCTTCGGGACAGGGGAAGTCGGG
>NZ_BQUN01000098.1:327279-357472 GCF_026008495.1 Streptomyces sp. A012304 | reverse complement strand
GGGGCGAGGGCATGCGGGAGCTCCTTGGGGTACGTACGGCTCGTCGGGGGGTTCCTCGAGGTGGGGGGTTGCGGGCCGGGGCGCGGACGGCCCCGGCCCGGTCGCGGTGTGCGGGTCAGCAGATCTTTCCGGCGCCGGCGCGGGCGCCGACGATGCCGGGGACGGCCCTGGGCGAGTCGACCTGGGTGCGCAGGGTCGGCGTCCAGCCGGCGCCCGACTGGAGGATCTCGCCGGGGATCTCGGCGTTGTGCACGGCGATCAGGTCGGTGAGCTTGCCGTTGACGTAGTTGTTCTGGGCGGTCAGCGGCGACTCGCTCCACTTCTTCAGCACCTTGCCGACCTTGGCGCCGGCCGGCAGTGAGATCGCGTTGTCGGTGGCGTGGAGCTGCGAGGAGATGCCGACACCGAAGATGTAGTAGTCGTCCTTCTGTTCCTCGGTCACCACGTAGTGGTTGTTGTAGACGTCGACCTGCCCGAACCGCACGCGCGGGGAGCGCTGGAGGATCCCGTCGAAGCGGTTGTGGTGCATGGTGACCTTGAGCTTGCCGGCGTCGATGGCGGCGAGGCCGTCGCCGTTGCCGATCAGCATGTTCTTGTCGTGGTCCTGGAAGCGGTTCCAGGAGACCGTGACGTAGTTGGAGCCGCGCACGATGTCGGTGAGCCCGTCGTGCTGCTGGAAGACCTTGCCGAAGTAGACCGGGCGCTCGCGGTCGGGGAAGCGCCCGTCGGTGAGCGTGTTGTGGTCGATCCACACGTGGTCGCTGCCGTAGACGACCACGGTGTCGTACTCGGAGTTCCAGTTGCCGGTCTTGTTGTCGTCGGTCGGGTCCCACTTGGGGAAGCAGTCGAGGGGGGCCTCGATGGTGAGGTTGCGCAGGATGACGTTGGAGACACCCTTGATCTGGAGGCTGCCGCCGAGGATGCCGGAGTTCTTTCCGACGCCGACGATGGTGGTGTTGCTGGGGATGTTGGCCTTGATCTCGGTGTCCTGCTTGGCGGCGGAGGCGACCCGGGCGTCCTCCTGCGGACCCATGGCGATCTTGTCGTTGCCGTAGACGGCCGGGTCGTAGTCCTTCAGGTACTGCTGGAGGTCGTAGCCGTCGGTGACGAAGGCCTCGCAGCCCTGGGACACGGCGTCGATCATGCCCTTGACCTTGATGATCTTGGGTGCGTCGCCGCCGGCCTTCAGCGCGGCCTTGAACTCCGCCCAGGTGGTGACGGTGTAGACGTGCTCGGCGTCGGCGGCGGCCCCGCCGGTGGTGCCGGTCCCGTAGGACCCCCAGCCGTCGCCGGCCGGGAGGGTCTGCCGGGCGAGGTCACGCCCGGACTGCGCCTGGGCCGTGGTGCCGGTGACCGTCAGGGCGAGGGCGGTGCAGCCGACGACGGCGACACTGGTGACCTGCTTGGTGACATGCCCATGCCACTTCTGTGCGTTCATGGTGCGGCTCTCTTCTCGACGAAGGGGATGGTTACGCGGGGGTGGCCGGCGGCCAGGTGATCCAGGCCTCGGGGATCTCGGCGTCGAGCCGGCGCACGTCACGGGGTGCCAGCACCCGGCGGTGCAGCAGCTCACCGGCGACGAGCCGGGCCACCGCGATCGCGCCCGGCGGGTTGAAGTGGGTGTTGTCCTGCTCGGTCGCGGTCCAGTTGAAGTACTTCTTGCTCTCCTCGACCCCGAGCCGCTGCCACAGCGCGAGCGAGAGCGCCTGGAGGTCGAGCAGCGCCACGCCCTCCTCCTCGGCGAGCGCCCGCATGGCCGCCGGGTACTCGCCGTGGGTCGGCAGGGCGTCGCCCTCGGCGTCGAACCTGCGCCGCTCCACGGCCGTCAGCAGCACGGGCCGCGCCCCACGGGCCCGGGCGCCGTCGATGTACAGCCGCAGGTAGTCCTGGTACGTCGTCCAGGGTTCGGTGTACCGGGTCGGGTCGGTGGTCTTCTCGTCGTTGTGCGCGAACTGGATGAGCAGGAAGTCGCCCGGCCGGATCACAGCGAGGACGGCGTCGAGCCGCCCCTCGTCCACGAAGCTCTTCGAACTCCGCCCGTTCACCGCGTGGTTGGCGACGATCCGGTCCTTGGCAAGGAAGAAGGGCAGCGCCATCCCCCACCCGGTCTCGGGCGCGGCGTCGGCGTACTTCTGGGCGGCGGTGGAGTCACCGGCGATGTGGAGGGTGCGGGGGCGCTGCCCGGCGTGCGCGGTACCGGCCGCTGCGGCGCCGAGCGGGAGGGCGGCGAGGGCGGCGGAGGTGACCTGTCTGCGAGTGAGGGACACGAACGTGCACCTTTCAACAGAGGTGGGTGTGCGAAGGGCGTGGGGAACCGCGCGGCCGGCCACGAACGGACCGCGGCCGGCCGCGCGGAACCCGGAGCGGGCTCCTTATCCGTTCTGCTTCTTCCACTCGGCCTGAGCCGTGTTCAGCTGCTCGGCCAGCGTGTCCAGGAAGTCCTTCGCGCTCATCTTCCCGAGCAGCACCTTCTGGAAGTTCGGCTCGTTGTCCGACTTCGAGATGGTGTTCCAGTCCGGCAGGTAGTACGGCAGCTGCACGATGGTGGTCGACCCGTCCGACAGCGCCTGCGCGGCCAGCTTCGTGGGCTCGGCCTTCTGGATCCACGTGTCCGACGCGGCCTCGGTGTTGGACGGCACCTGCCCGGCCGACTCGTTGAACTTCGAGTTCTCCGCCTTGGAGAGGGCGAACTCGATGAACTTCCAGGCGGCCTCCTTGTTCTTCGAGCTCTTGAACAGGCCGAGCCCGTCGACCGGGTTGGACACCTGGACCCGCTTGCCGTCGGCGCCCGTCGGCTGCGGGATGCCGCGGAACTTCTCGACCCCGAGGGCCTTCACGTGGTCCTGGTAGGAGCCCAGGTTGTGGTTGAGCATGCCGATGGTGCCGGAGTCCCACTGGGCGACCATCTTGGTGAAGTCGTTGTTGAGGTCGGCAGCCGGCGTGGCCTTCTTGTACAGGCCCGCGTACTTCTCCAGCGCGGCCACGTTCTTCGGGTCGTTGACGGTGGTCTTGTCGCCGTTCCAGAACGAGGTGATCCCGCTCTGCCCGTACATCGCGTCCAGCGCCTGCGCGATGGAGCCGGCGCCGCCGCGGATGGTGTAGCCGAACTCGTTCTTGCCGGCGTTCGTCAGCTTCTCGGCGGCCGTGTAGAACTTGTCCCAGGTCGTCGGCGCCTCCAGGCCCGCCGCCTTGAACAGGTCGGTGCGGTAGTACAGGACACCGTTGTTGGCGGAGGTCGGCATCGAGTACAGGGTGCCGTCGCCGCCGCCCGCGGCCTTGAGCGACTTGACCATGTCCTCGTTGAGCTTGCCGTTGAGGGAGGACTTGGACAGGCGGTCGTCCAGCGGCTCCAGCGCGCCCTGGGCGGCGAACCCGGCGAGCATGGCCGCGCCGACACCGCCGACGTCCGGCAGGCCGCCGCCCTGGATGGCGGTGTCCACCTTGGACTGGTACTCGGTGGAGGCGATGCCGACGTACTCGACCGTGATGTCCGGGTTGGCCTTCTCGAAGTCGGCGATGACCTCCTTCCAGATGTCGGTGCGGACACCGCCGTTGTTGTCCCAGAAGACGATCTTGCCCTTGCCGCTGCCCTCGGAGCCCTTGTCGCCGCCGGCCCCGCTTCCGTCGTCACCACAGGCGGTGGCGGTCAGAGCGAGCACGGCACCCAGGGCGACGGCCGTGGCGGCGCGCCTGCTTCTGCGGATGCTGATCTTCATTGAACGGCTCTCTTCTTCTGGATCCAACGGAATATGAAGTTGTGGGGGGTCAGTGGCGGGCGTACGGAGCCCAGTCGTCCGTGCCCTTCAGGTAGTGCGCGACGGTGTGGTCGCGGGCGTCCGCCTCGCTCATCTGCGGCCGGTCCGCCGTGACCGTGGCCCCCGGGCCGTGGTTGCGGTACTCGGCGAACCGCGCGTCCCGCCAGGAGAAGCCGCTCATGTCGGTCCACGGTGCGGCCTTGACGGCGGCGGGCAGCTCGGTCTCCCGGATCAGGACCTGGGCGACGGCGTTCGGCTCCCCGCCCGGGTGCCACGGCCGGCCGAGGTGGAAGGTCCCGGCGGGCGCGTCGCTCACGATCCTCGACCGGGTGATGAGGAAGCCGTACGGATTCCCCGTCCATGTCGAAGCGGCCGTGATGTAGCCGTTGTTGGTGTCCGAGCCCCGGCTGAGCGCGCGGATCACCGACCGCTCGACGACGGTCGTCGCCCGCCCGTAGAGGAAGTCGACGTCGCCCTCGATGTAGGAGTCGCGGATGTAGACCCGGCTGATCACGTCCAGCTTGGGGCTGTCGGTCATCAGCGTGTCCTGATTGCCCAGGAACGCGGTGTCCTCGAAGACGATCCGGTCACCGGTCGTCTTCACGGCCAGCGCCTGCTCGCCGTTGAGCTCGTGCGCGGCCTCGTCGAAGTCGTTGCTGAAGGTCAGGTTGCGGGCGGTGGTGTCACTGGCCGCGATCCGGACCGTGGCGCTGCCGGTCGAACCCCCGTACGCCGCGGGCGTGTCGTAGACGATGACGGTGTCCGAGCGGTCCTGTCCAGTCCCCTGCAAGAGGATCTTCGGCTTGGTCGCCGGGACGAACACCTTCTCCCGGTACGTGCCCGGCGCCACCGCGACGGTCACCGGCACAGAGTTGCCCACGGGCACGGCGTCCACGGCGGCCTGGACGGTCGGGTAGTCGGCCGGGACACGCAGGGTCACGGCGTCGCCGATCCTCCGCTGCGGCCCGGACAGCCGCGTCACCAGCGCGGGCACGGCGGCGGCCGGGTCCAGCCGGTAGGCGTAGAAGTCCCGCGGGTCGAAGGCGGCACCCCATTCGTCGTGCCGGCCCGTCGTGTTCCTCAGGACCGATCCGCGCTCCACCAGCTCCGCGGTGGCGTCGGCCTGGTAGGGGTGCTGGACGTCCCGGTAGTAGCTGTTCTCGATGACCATCTTGGTCCGGCCGCGCGACCAGTTGCCGTAGGTCCACACCGGGTCGCCGGGATCGGCCTGGGCCGTCAGGTAGTTGTTGTAGAGGTGCGCGTAGGCGGCGTTGTCGACGGACGGGTTGCGCTGTTTGGTGTTGCGGAACCAGTTGTGGTCGATGGTGATCTGCGTCCTGACGTCGGTCGTCCAGCCGAGACCGAAGGTCTTGTTGTTGTTCTCGAACCGGTTGTACGAGACGGTGACGTACTCGCTGTTCTTGCGGACGTCGAGCTGCCCGTCGCAGATGTTCGAGAAGCGGTTGTGGTCGACCCACACGTGGTGGACGGTGTCCATCTGGATGCCGTCGAAGTCGGTGTCCTTGCAGTCCCAGTCGCCCTCGACGGCCGAGTCGCGGATCGTCAGATTGCGGATGATCACGTTGTGGGTGCCCGGCTTCAGGTTCAGTTCGCCGTGCACGATCTCGCCGCTGTCACCGACCCCGATGAGCGTCTTGTCCGGGGCCACGACGATCTCCGCGCCGAAGGGCTGCACGGCGATCGACCCGGCGACCCGGATGACATAGGGCTCCTCGGCCGCCGCGTACTTCGCCAGCGACGCCTGGTCGGTGACCGTGACGACCTTGCCGCCGGCCCCGCCGGTGGTGCCGCCGGCCAGGGAGGCGAAGCCGTGCGCCTGGTCGGTCCAGCGGGAGGCGGCGGGGCCCGGCGGCGGCGCCGCCCCGGCCTCGCCGGCCGCGCCGAGCCCCAGCGAGGCGAGGAGGCCGGCCACGGCCGCCACCACGACACCACGTCTCGGCAAGCGCTTGCTATGGAAGTGCGTCATTGCGGCTCCCCACAGGCGTACAGAAGCGATGAAGTCAGAGAGGTCTGATACGGAACTCGGTGAACGTGGCCGACCCGGCGGCGCCCCCTCCCTCGGGGGCGACGGCGACCAGCCCGAGCAGGGCGCCCACCCAGCGCCAGGGGGTGGCGGCGAAGACGGGGCCGGAGTAGCGGAACCCGTCGCCGGTGTCGTGGGCGAAGCGGCAGCGGGCGTCCGCGCCGATCTCGACGCGCAGCCGGGCCCGTCCGCGCGGCGCGAGCCGCGGGTGGTCGGCGTCGCGCTCGGCCTCCGCGACGGCTTCGGCGAACCGGTGCACGAGGTGGACCGTCCCGTCGACCCCGCGTTGCAGTCCGATCCAGCCGAAGGCGTCCCCGAGGACGGCGAGTCCGGCCCGCGCGCCCGGCTCCTCGCCGTGCAGCTCCAGCCCCACCTCGACCACCGAGGGCGTGCCGGGCAGCCGCTGGGTGAGGACGTTCGGCAGTTTCCGCAGGTCGTGCGCGTCGGGCGTGCGCACGCAGGTCAGGCGCAGTCCGTCGCCGGAGTGGTGGGTGGCCCAGCCGTCCTGCGGGTTGGCGGTCCACTGCCACTGCCGGCCGAAGCGTCCGCCGGGGAAGTCGTCGTCGGTGGCGGGCGCGGCGTCCGGCTGCGGCGGCAGACCGGGCCTGCGGTGCTCCCGCACGGGCGCCCCCTCGTCGCCGAGCACCGGCCAGCCGTCCGGGCCCCAGCGCATCGGCTGGAGATGGACGACCCGGCCGTAGGGGCCGCGCTGCTGGAAGTGCAGGAACCAGTCCTCGCCGGACGGGGTGCGCACCCAGCCGCCCTGGTGGGGGCCGTTGACGTCGGTGCCCTTCTGCTCCAGGACGATCCGCTCCTCGTAGGGGCCGAAGAAGTCCCGGGCGCGGAAGGCGCCCTGCCAGCCGGTCTCCACTCCCCCGGCGGGCGCCAGGATCCAGAACCAGCCGTCGTGCCGGTACAGCTTGGGGCCTTCGAGGGTGAACCAGCCGGGGACGCGGTCGCCGTCGACGATCAGCTTGCCCTCGTCGAGCAGGGACGTCCCGTCGGGGTGCATACGGTGGCCGGTGAGGCGGTTCTTGACGCCGGAGCGGGACTTGGCCCAGGCGTGCACCAGGTAGGCGTCGCCGGTCTCCTCGTCCCACAGGGGGCAGGGGTCGATCAGGCCCTTGCCCTCCTTCAGCAGGTGCGGCCGGGTCCAGGGGCCGCGGATCTCGGGGGCGTTGATCTGGAAGATGCCCTGGTCGGGGTCGCCCCAGAAGATCCAGAAGCGGTCGTCGTGGTGGCGCAGGGACGGGGCCCACACCCCGCAGTCGTGGCGCGGCCTCGCGAACTCCTCGGCCGGTTCCAGGCGTTCCAGGGCGTGCCCGACCAGGGTCCAGTTGACCAGGTCGCGCGAGTGCAGCAGCGGCAGACCGGGGGCGCGGCCGAAGCTGGAGGCGGTGAGGTAGAAGTCGTCGCCGACGCGCACGACGTCCGGGTCGGACCAGTCGGCGTTCAGGACCGGGTTGCGGTACGTCCTCACTGGCTCACCGCCTTCCGCACCAGGGCCGCCGCCTCGTCACGGGTCAGCCGGCCGTCGGCGACGACGGTGACGATCCGGCGGACGGCGGTGTCGCCGGGGTCGATCGCCAGGCGCCGCTCGCAGGCCAGGGAGGAGCCGACGCCGGGGTACTCGGCGGTGCGCACGAACCAGGGGTCGCGGCGGGTGGTGTCGGTGGCGCCCGCGAAGACGAGCGTCCACGCTCCCCCGCCGTCGGCTCCGCCCGGGCCGGGGGCGCCCCCTTGGGCCAGGGCGAGCCAGTCGGCGCGGGTGCCGTGGACCTCGCTCTCGCCGTCCCGGTCGGCGGTGAAGACGTCGGGTGCCGTCCCCTCCTTGCGGGCGCGCCAGAAGAAACCGCCGTAGGCCGCGCCGGGGCGCCCGTTGGTCGCCGGGCTGCCGATCGTCAGCGGCCGCCCGGTGACGTTGGTGAGGGAGAAGGTGAAGTCCAGCGCCCAGGCGTTGTCGGTGAGTGCGGTGGCCGCGACGGTGCGCCGCTCGCGCAGCAGCTCGGCCCCGGCGGCCACCCAGCGCAGCTCCTCGACGAAGCCGTCGGGGTCGCGCAGCTGGAAGGCGGCGTGGCGCTGGGAGCCGTGGTTGTCGAGCTCGGTCGGGCCCTGGTCGCGGACGAAGGTGCGTCCGCCCCAGAAGTTGTGCCCCTCGACGTCGGGAACGGCGACACCGACGCCGAGGTGGTGGGTGTGGTCGGCGGGGCTCAGCTCGGTGACCGCCGTGCCGGCCAGGGTGGAGATGGGGTGCAGGAAGGGGCGCGGGGAGTGCCGGGCGGGCAGCTCGGGCCGGGTGACGTAGCGGCCGACGGGGCGGCCCGCGACGCGCAGGACGACCGGTGCGTCAGGTGCCGTCATCAGGTGCTCACCTCTTTCGGATGCGCGGTCGGGGACGCCCAGGGGGCGCCGAGTTCGGAGAAGAGGGCGAGGGTGTCGGCGGCGGCCGCGACCAGACCGTCGACGCCGGGCACCACCCGGCGGTCCTCGTGCGGCAGCGCGTGCCAGACGTCCTCGGGGAGCCGGACCGGGTCGGGGGCGACCCGGATCGCCTCGACGACCCGCATGAACGCCTCGGTCGCGGCCGGCGGCACCAGCAGTTCGGCGCCGTCGGTGAGGTGGTCGACGAGGTTCTCCAGCAGGTCGGTGCGGCCGTACTCGAACTCCTCGGGGCCGTGGTCGGCGCGCTGGAGCAGGACGCGGTCCTGCTTGTACCAGAAGGTGATCCGGCCCCGGCTGCCGTGCACCAGGACGTACGGGTCGTCGGGGTCCTCGGCGCACAGTGTCGCGGCGACGGTGACCGGGCGGCCCGCGCTGGTGGTGACGCGGACGCAGGAGGTGTCGTCGGACTCGATGGCGTTGGCGCGCGCCAGCTCGGTCTCGATGCCGGTGACGTCCTCGGCGCGGGTGGCGCCGGCCAGCGCGAGGGCGGTGGCGACGGCGTGCGCGAGCGGGTTGGTGAGGGCGCCGTCGATCACGTCGACGCCGTTCAGCCGCCGCTTGCCCGCCCAGGGCGCCCGCCGGTAGTAGGCCTCGGGGCGCGCCCAGGCGCCGGCCCCGCCGACGCCGGCGACCTCGCCGATCAGCCCGTCGGTGATCAGCTCGCGGATCGCGGGCACGGCGTGCGAGCCCAGCGACTGGAAGCCGATCTGGCAGGCGACGCCCGCCTCGGCCACCCCGTCCGCCATCCGGCGGAACTCCGCGTACGAGGGCGCCGGCGGCTTCTCCAGCAGCAGGTGCACGCCCTTGCCGGCCGCGGTCAGGGCCAGGTCGGTGTGGGTCGGGATCGGGGTGCAGATCACCGCGATCCGGGCGCCGGTGGAGTCGAGGAGGGCACCGAAGTCGGGGGACTGCTCGGGCGCGCCGAGGCCCTCGGGGATCTCGTCCGGGGTGAGCGGGGTCAGCTCGCAGACGCCCGCGAGCCGGACGATGCCCTTGTCCTGGAGCCGTCGGATGTTGTCCAGGTGCCAGCGGCCGTGGCCGCGCGCGCCCGCGAGGACGATGGGTACGGTCATGGGATCCTCCCTGCGCCCGCGCCGCGCTCCACCTCGCGGTCGGCCACCGCGGCGCTGTCGATCTTTGTGTGCAGGGTAGGCGTCCAGCCGACGTCCGCCGTGAGATCGCGCTCGCTGCCCGAGTTGTAGGCGTTGTGGATCGCGAGGAGGTCGACCGGATAGCCGTTGAAGAGGGTGCCGGTCTGGTGCAGGGCGGTGCCGTTCCAGCTCTTGACCAGGTCGGCGGCCTCCACGTGGCCGGGGGTGTGGAAGGCGTTGTTCTCGGCGTACAGCGCGGACTCGGTCGACACGCCGAGGGAGTAGCGGTAGTCGTGGGCGTCCTCGGGGACGACGTACCGGTTGTTGTAGAGGTGCACCTGTCCGAAGCGGACGCGCGGCGCGCGCTGGACGACCGACTCGAAGGTGTTGTGGTGCAGGGTGACCCGCAGCCTGCCGCGGTCGCCGGTGGCCGTGTCGCCGTTGCCGATGAGGATCGCCTTGTCGTGGTCGGCGAACCGGCTCCAGGACACGGTGACCAGGTCGGAGCCGTTGGTGATGTCCAGCAGGCCGTCGTGGCGCAGGTAGTTGCGGGCGAAATAGGTGGGTTCGGCGGCGTCCGGGTGGCCCTTGTCGCTCGCCGTGACGTGGTCGACCCAGACATGGGTGGCGCCGGCCAGCCAGATGGCGTCGTAGGCCGTCTTCCAGTCGCCGAGGCCGCCGGTGTTGGGCTGCCAGACGGGGAAGCAGTCGTAGGCGTCGCGCAGGTCGAGGTTGCGGAGGATGACGTTGTCCGCGTTCCTGACCTGGAGGCTGGCGCCCTTGAGCACGGCGCGCCCGCCCAGCCCGACGATCGTGGTGTTGGAGCCGACGCGCAGCGCCACCCGCTCGGCCTGCTTCGCCGCCGAGGCCTGGCGGGCGTCCTCCTGCGGGCCGCTGGGCCGGGCCGGGCCCCAGGTGCGGGGGTTGTAGGCGGCCAGGTACTTCTTCAGGTCGTAGCCGCCGGTGGCGTAGTCGGCGCAGTCCAGGCGGTCGCCGTCGTCGTCGGTGTTGACGTCGATCGTCCCCGCGACCTTGATGATCTTCGGGGTGTCGCTGCCGTTGTCGAGGGCGCGGACCAGGCCGGCGCGGTCGGTGACCGTGTACACGTGGGCGTCGTCGGCGGCGGCGCCGCCCGTGGTGCCGGTGCCGTACGACGCCCAGCCGTCGTTCGGGGCCAGGGTGTCACGGCTGATGTCGCGGGCCTCGGCGTGCGCGGGGACGCACAGCAGCCCCAGCAGCGCGCCGACGACCGTGACCTGACGGAGTCTCATCCCTTCACCGCCCCCGCGCTGAAGCCGGTGATCAGCCACTTCTGGATGAAGGCGAAGACGATCACCACGGGGACGGCGGCGATGATGCCGCCGGCGGCGAGCGCGCCGAGGTCGACGCTGTCCGCGCTCATCAGGGTGTTGAGGCCGACCGGGATCGTCTGCTTGTCCTGGTTGTTCAGGAACATCAGGGCGAACAGGAAGTGGTTCCAGGAGTGGACGAAGGCGAAGGAGCCGACGGCGATCAGCCCGGGCCGCAGCAGCGGCAGCACCACGATCCGGAAGGCCGTCAGACGGTTGCAGCCGTCGACCCAGGCCGCCTCCTCCAGCGAGTACGGCACGTTCTTGATGAAGTTGCTGATCAGGATCATCGACAGCGGCAGCTGGAAGACGGTCTCCGCGATGATGACGCTGCCCAGCGAGTTGATCATCTGGAGCTCGGCGAAGATCTCGAACAGCGGGACCAGCAGCAGCGCGCCCGGCACGAACTGGGAGCAGAGCAGGGCCAGCATGAACGCCTGCTTGATCTTGAAGTCGAAGCGGGCGAGGGCGTAGCCGCCGGCCAGCGCGACCAGCGTCGTCATGATCAGGGTGGCGACACCGACGAGCAGGCTGTTCTGGAAGTAGGTGCCGAAGCTCCGCTCGGTCCACACCTTCTCGAAGTGGTCGAAGGTGACCGGCCAGGGCACGAGCGAGGTGGAGCCGGCCGGGCGCAGCGCGAAGAGCAGGATCCAGTAGAAGGGGATCAGGGTGAAGACGAGGTAGATCGACAGCGGCAGGTAGATCTGCCAGCGCGGGACCTCGTCCCAGGAGCGGTTGTTCTTGCGCGGCCGCTGGTCGGTCGCGGTGGGGACGCTCACCGGCGCGGGCGCCACCTCGGTGGCCTCCTTGGTGATCACTTGGCCTCCCTTCCGAACTTGCTCAGCCGCAGGTAGACCATCGAGCAGAAGAGCAGAATCACGAACGCGACCGTGGTCAGGGCCGACGCGTAACCGAAGTTGTGGGACTCGACGGAGGTGTTGGCGATGTACAGGGGCAGGGTCGTGGTCTCGCCCGCGGGTCCGCCGCCGGTCAGGGTGTAGAGCAGGTCGACGTTGTTGAACTCCCACACCGCGCGCAGCAGCGTGGACAGGATGATCGCGTCCTTCAGGTGGGGCAGGGTGATGTGCCAGAACTGCTTGAACCGGCTGGCCCCGTCGACCTCGGCGGCCTCGTAGAGGTCCTTGGAGACGGACTGGAGGTCGGCGAGGATGAGGATCGCGAAGAAGGGGACACCGCGCCACAGGTCGGCGACGATCGCCGCCGGGAACACGGTGGAGGTGTCCGACAGCCAGCTGGTGCCGTACGAGCCGATGCCGATGTCCGCGAGGTAACGGGTGATGCCCGTCTGGGAGTTGTAGAGCAGCACCCAGATCGCGGAGGTCAGCACGCCGGAGACGGCCCACGGGGAGAAGACCAGGGCGCGTCCCAGCGCCCGGCCCACGAAGGTCTGGTTGACGATCAGCGCGAGCGCGAGACCGAAGAGCAGTTGCAGTCCGACCTCGACGAAGACCCACTTGGCGCTGAAGGTCAGGGTGTCCCAGAAGACCGGGTCGTCGGTGAAGGCGTGGACGAAGTTGTCGAAGCCCGCGTAGCCGTTCCGCCACGGTTTGGTGGGGTTGTAGTTCTGCAGGCTGTAGTAGAAGACGCTGATGACCGGGTAGGCGATGAAGCCCAGCATGAGCAGGGCCGCCGGGGCGATCAGCAGGTACGGGAGCCTGCGCGGGGTGGCGGAGGCACGGCGCCGCCGGGGTGGCGCGGGCGGTTTCGCCACGGCTGCGGCTTGGGCCATGACTGTTCTCCGTTCGTGTACGTCGTGCGTGCGTCGTGCGTGCGTTCTCGGTTCTCGTGCGTGGTTCTCGGGCGTGCGTCGTGCGTGCGTTCTCGGGCGTGGGTCGTGCGTGCGATCTCGTCGTTCTCGCGCGGGAAGCGCTTTCTTCAGGTGCAGGGTGGTGCGGGGCCCGGCCGTCGGCGGGGTTCAGCCGGCGTACGGGTCCTGCACCGAACCGGGGCGGGCGAGGAACTCGAAGTCGCAGCCCGTGTCGGCCTGGGTGATCTGTTCGTCGTAGAGCGCGCCGTAGCCGCGCTCGGAACGGGTGGGCGGCGGCGTCCACTCGGCCCGCCGGCGCTCCAGCTCCTCGTCGTCCACGTTCAGGTGGAGCGAGCGGGCCTCGACGTCGAGGGTGATCGAGTCGCCGGTGCGCACCAGGGCGAGGGGGCCGCCGATGTACGACTCCGGCGCCACGTGCAGCACGCACGCGCCGTAGCTGGTGCCGCTCATCCGGGCGTCGGAGATCCGGACCATGTCCCGCACGCCCTGCTTGAGCAGGTGGTCGGGGATGGGCAGCATGCCGTACTCGGGCATGCCCGGCCCGCCCTTGGGACCGGCGTTGCGCAGCACCAGCACGCTGTCGGCGGTGATGTTCAGCGACGGGTCGTTGATGGTCCGCTGCATGGTCCGGTAGTCGTCGAAGACGACGGCCGGACCGGTGTGCTTGAGCAGGTGCTGCTCGGCGGCGATGTGCTTGATGACGGCACCGTCCGGGCAGAGGTTGCCGCGCAGGACGGCGACCCCGCCCTCGCTCGCGACCGGGTTGTCCCGGGGGCGGATGACGTCGTCGTTGTGCACCTGCGCGCCGGCGATCTGCTCGCGCATCGTGTCGTGGGAGACCGTCGGGCGGTCCAGGTGGAGCAGGTCCGGGATCCGGGAGAGGAAGCCGGGCAGTCCGCCGGCGAAGTGGAAGTCCTCCATGAGGTACGTCCGGCCGCCGGGGCGGACGTTGGCGAGGACGGGGACCGTGCGGGCGACGCGGTCGAAGTCGTCGAGGGTGAGGCGGACGCCGGCCCGGCCGGCCATGGCGATCAGGTGGATGACGGCGTTGGTGGAGCCGCCGAGGCCGAGGACGGTGGTGACGGCGTCCTCGAAGGCCTCCCGGGTGAGGAGCTCGGTGAGGGTCCGCCCCTTGTGCACCTGTTCGACGATGCGCATGCCGGACAGCGCGGCCATCCGGTCGTGCCCCGAGTCCACGGCGGGGATGCTCGACGCGCCCGGAACCGTCACGCCCAGCACCTCGGCCGCCGCCGTCAGCGTGGAGGCGGTGCCCATCGTCATGCAGTGGCCGGGCGAGCGGGCGAGGCCGTTCTCCAGCTCGGCCATCTCGCAGTCGCCGATCAGGCCGGCCCGCTTGTCGTCCCAGTACTTCCACATGTCGGTGCCGGAGCCGAGGACCTCGTTGCGCCAGTGGCCCGGCAGCATGGGACCGGCGGGCACGAACACCGTCGGCAGGTCGGCGCTGGCCGCGCCCATGAGCAGGGCGGGCGTGGTCTTGTCGCAGCCGCCCATCAGGACGGCGCCGTCGACCGGGTAGGAGCGCAGCAGCTCCTCGGTCTCCATCGACAGCATGTTGCGGTAGAGCATCGGGGTCGGCTTCTGGAAGGTCTCGCTGAGCGTGGAGACCGGGAACTCCAGCGGAAAGCCGCCCGCCTGCCACACCCCGCGCTTCACGGCCTGGGCGCGGTCGCGCAGATGGACGTGGCAGGGGTTGATGTCCGACCAGGTGTTGAGGATCGCGATGACCGGCTTGCCGAGGTGCTCTTCGGGCAGGTAGCCGAGCTGGCGGGTGCGGGCGCGGTGGCTGAAGGAACGCAGGCCCTCGGTGCCGTACCACTGGTGGCTACGGAGCTCCTCGGGGCGTTTCCTGGTGGGCTCGGTCATATGGACCACCCGGCGGCGATGGCGGCGACCTCCGCGCGCTCGTCCTCCGGCAGCTGCCGGCTGGGCGGGCGGACCTCGCGGCGGCACAGTCCGAGGGAGGCGAGGGCCTCCTTGACGACGGTGACGTTGTTGGCGGAGCCGTTGGCGGCGCGCAGCTCCTCGAAGCGGCGGATCTGCTCCCAGACCTTCATCGCGGCCGGGTAGTCGCCGGATCGAAGCGCTTCGATCATGTTCAGCGAGACGGCCGGGGCGACGTTCACCAGGCCCGAGGTGAAGCCGGTGGCGCCCGCCGAGAAGTAGGAGGGGGCGTAGGGCTCGGCGAGGCCGGCGACCCAGACGAACCGTTCCAGCCCGGCGTCACGGGCGAAGGCGGCGAAGCGGGCGGCGTCCGGGACGGCGTACTTCACGCCGATCACATTGGGGCAGGTGTCCGCGAGTTCGGCGAGGCGGAGGCCGGAGAGCTGCGCGTTGCGGATGTACGGGACGACGCCCAGCTCGGGGACGGAGTCGGCGATGGCCCGGTGGTAGTCGACCCAGCCGCTCTGCGAGACGTAGGGGTGGACGGGCTGGTGGACCATCACCATCTGCGCGCCGAGGTCGCGGGCGTGGCGGGCGGAGGCGACGGCGGTGGGGACGTCATGGCCGACCCCGACGAGGATCGTGGACCGGTCCCCCGCCTCGTCGACCGTCAGCTCCGTGACCAGCCGCCGCTCCTCCGGTGTGAGGGCGTAGAACTCGCCGGTGTTGCCGTTGGGCGTGAGGGTGGTGATCCCCCCGTCGAGCAGACGGCGCAGCAGGGCCCGGTGGGCCGCACGGTCGACGGAGCCGTCCTCGGCGAAGGGAGTCACCGGGATGGCCACGACGTCGGCCAGAGCCGCACGTTGGGTCTCGAACGCCACGCTGCTCATTCCTGACCTTCCTGTCCCGGCGCCGTCTCCCCTGCCTCGGGGAAGGCGCGCTGCACGAACGACGCGATATGGCCGTAGAGAGCGCTTGCCGCACCGTCGGCGTCGCCCGCCAGGGCGAGCCGCAGGATCTCCCGGTGCTCACCCGCCTCCCGCTCCCAGGAGGGCGAGGCGGCCCAGGCGACGGCGGAGACCAGGGCGGCCTGGTCGCGGACCTCGTCGAGCATCCGGCCGAGCAGCGGATTGCCGCACGGCAGATACAGGGCGCGATGGAACTCCCGGTTGGCCAGGGAGCGCTCCGCGGTGTCGGTCGCCTCGTCGGCCCTGGTCAGCGCGGCCTGGGCGGCGTCGAGGGAGGCTCCTCGCCGCACGGCCCGCTTGAGCGCCTCGGGTTCCAGCAGCAGCCGCACGTCGTAGACCTCGCGCGCCATGTCTGCGTCCACCATGCGCACCGTGACGCCCTTGTACTGGCTCATGACGACCAGTCCGGTGCCGGCCAGGGTCTTGAGCGCCTCGCGCACCGGGGTCTTGGAGACCCCGAACTGTGCGGCGAGCTCGGTCTCGACGAGCGCCTGACCCGGCGTCAGCTGCCCGGTGAGGATACGGCGTTTGATCTCCTCCAGCACGTACTGCGTGCGGGAGGGGATCGGCGTGGGCACAGAGGTCATGCGCGCCTCTCGGTGTCGCGTATCTGATCTCGCGTATCGCGTCTCATATATGACGTACGAAGTACGACGCGTTGAAGGTAGGAGGGCCCCTGTGTTTCGTCAATGCTTCTCACAAAGGAAGTTGAGAAGAAGGTGAGAAGAGAGTGAGCGGTGGGGCGAGGCTGTACTGACGGGAGGTCAGAGGGAGACGGTGGCGCCCTCGATGGCGGCGCCGGTCGGTCCACCGAAGGCCGCGGCGGCGCGTTCGGCCGCGTCTTCCCTGGTCAGCGTGGGTCCGACATGGGTGACGACCAGCCGTCGCACCCCGGCGTCACGGGCGGCCTCTCCGGCGTCCTCCGGCGTCAGGTGCACCTGTTCGCCTTCGCGATGCCGGTCGATGTCCGCCTCGCACAGGAACAGGTCGGCCCCGGCGGCGAGTTCGCCGAGCGCCGCGCACGGTCCGCTGTCCCCGGAGTAGGCGAGGACGCTCCCCCGGCACTCGGCGCGCAGCCCGTAGGCCTCGGTGTCGTGCGCCACCGCGCGCGAGGTGAGCCCGAGGCTCCCGTGCCGGACGGTATGGCCGTCGTACAGGGCCCTGAAGTCCAGGACGCCGCTGAGGAACCGGACGTCCGGGTGGCCGAGGAAGACGGCCAGACGGCGGGCGCAGTCGGCCGGCGCGTACACCGGGATCGGGGCCGGCGGGGTGAGGCCGCCGAAGGCGAACGCGTAGGCGGCGGCCAGGAGATCGGCGCTGTGGTCGGCGTGCAGATGGGAGATCCAGACGGCGGTGAGCCGCCGGGGATCCGTGTGCCGCCGCAACTCGGCGAACGTGCCGGTCCCCGCGTCCACCCACACCTCGGCGCCCCCGCCGCGCAGCAGATAGCCGGAGCAGGGGCGGTCCGGCCCCGGGTGCGGGGAGGCGGTGCCGAGGACGGTGAGGCTGAGGGACATGGTGAGGAGCGTACGGCGCACACCCGTCCGGCACGCCCTGACGACGTCCGTCAGGAGCGCATGGCGCGCCCGTCCGGCGCGCCCTGGCGATGTCCGTCCGCGCCGTGCCGGCCGGGTGGCCTACGGGGTCCAGCCCGGGTCGCGCCCGCTCAGTCCGACGGCCCGGTCGAGCAGCGGGGCGTCGTCCGGGACGGGGACGACGGGGCCGAAGATCCCGCCCTCGCGGTCGGGGTCGTCGGCGTCCGTCAGCAGGAGCGCGTGGGACGCGTCGAGCGCCGCGGGGTCGGGGACGTACTCCTGCCCGGTGGCCCGGGCCAGGTCCCATCCGTGGATCACCAGCTCGTCGGCGGCCACGGCGCCCGCGACCGCGCCGGGCAGGTCGACGCCGCCCGCCCGGGTCATGCCGGTCCAGGCGGCGGGGTCCCGCCAGGCGTCGGCGAGTTCGCCGAGCACCTTGGGCAGTTCCGCGCGCCAGCCGGGGTCCAGGTCCGGTACGGCGGCGGCGTCGGGCGCGGTGTCCGTCGTGGGGCCCAGGTCCTTGCGGCCGGCGTCACGGAAGGCGACGGCGAGGCCGGCCAGATGCCCGAGCAGGGTGCCCACGGTGTACTCCGGGCAGGGCGTGGCGTCGGCGAGCTGGTCGTCCCGCACCGCTTCCGCGAGGCGCGCCACGATCATGGCCTGCGGTGTGAGGTCGAGAGTGCTGGTCGTGTCGGTCATACGGGGTGGACTGTCCGGGGCCCGGAAACTCATCGCTCCGACCGGATCCATGGCAGGAACGCGCCCCACCACGTCAGTCGGCAAGGCACACCAACAGTGACGGCTGGAACCCGCTCGGGGTGACCGCAGCGCGGTGAACCACGGCGGGGCCGGGACGGCACGACCGTCCCCACCCCGGGGCTCCATCGTTCTCGCGGTCGGCCCGGTGTGGCCGTTATGGGCCTCATGCCTCGACTCGGCCCGCTAGGGCATCTGCCCGATGCCGTGGGGCCGCCTTAGCTCCACGATGGCCGGACATGACGACGGCGAAGACGACGAAGACGAAGAACACGAAGACGAGGACGACGGGCTGGGCCGTGGCGCGTGTGCTGCGGGACCGTGACGCCGCGCTGTACCTCGCCGCGCTGGTGGTCTCCGGCTTCGGGACCTCCGCGCTGTGGCTGGTCTCCGGTGTCTGGGTCAAGGACCTCACCGGCTCGGACGGGCTGGCCGCGCTGTGCGCGTTCGCCCTGTGGGCGCCGACCGTGGCGGGCCCCGCGCTGGGCACGCTCGCCGACCGCTTCCGCCGCCGGCCCCTGCTGATCGGCATCGATCTGTTCCTGGCGGCGCTGCTGCCGGCCCTCCTCGTCGTCGACTCCCCGGACGGACTGTGGCTGCTGTTCACCGTGCTGCTGGTGTACGGCACGGCCTCCGTCGTGCACGAGGCGGCGAAGTCGGCGCTGGTCGCCTCCGCCGTCGCCCCCGAGCTGCTCGGCGACTTCAACGGGCTGCGCACGACGGCCGTCGAGGGCATGAAACTGCTGGCCCCTCCGGCGGGCGCGGGCCTGTACGCGGCGTACGGCGGGGCGAGTGTCGCCGTGCTGGACGCGGTGACGTGCGGATGCGCGGCGGTGCTGTACGCGTGCGTGCGGGTGCGCGAGGGCCGGCCCGAGGCGCCGACGACCGGCTGGCGCGAGCGGACGGCGCAGGGCGCCCGCCGGCTGTGGCGGGACCGGGGGCTGCGCCCGCTGGTCCTGGCCGGCGCCGCGACGATGCTCTGCTCGGGGGTCAACGGCGCCTTGATCTACGCCGTCGTGGAGGACCTCGGCCGCTCCCCCGCGTACACGGGTGTGCTCTACGCCGCGCAGGGCGCGGGGTCGGTCGTGGTCGGGCTGGTGTCCGGGCCGGCCCTGCGCCGGCTCGGTGAGCGCCGGTTCGCGGCGGCCGGTATCGCGCTCACCGGGGCGGCGGTGGCGCTGCGGGCGGTGCCGTCGGACGCGGTGGCGCTGGTGTGCAGCGCGGCGATCGGGACGGGACTGCCGTGTGTGCTGATCGCCGCGCTCACCGCCGTGCAGCGCGCGACGCCCGACCGGCTGCTGGGCCGTACCGCGGCCACGGCGAACACGCTGATGTTCGCCCCGACCGCCGTCGGGATGGGACTCGGCGCGGCCCTGGTCGAGCCGACCGACCACCGGCTGCTCCTGATCACCGCCGCCCTGACCCTGCTGACGACGGCGGCCCGACTCTTCCTGAACCGCGTCCCGGCCGACGCGACATGATCCACCCCGCCCGCGCGCCGCGTCGGCGGTCAGGGCATCCTGACGCGGTGGTCGGCGGGGGGACGTGTCCCTCCGCGTCCACCCGCCCGCGCCGCGTCGGCGGCGGGCGACGGCCACGACAGCCGGGACGGCGTGTCGACGGAGAGGCCGGGCCGGTCGGCCACGCGCCGGCGATCAGCCGGGAGGCGCCGTGGTCGGCGGAGCGCGGACCGACCGACCAGGGACCGCCGACGGCATCTGACCCCACAGCCCACGGGCTGCCGCCGACAGCATGTCACCCCACCGCGCACGGGCTGCCGCCGACGGCATGTCACGCCACCGCGCACGGGCTGCCGCCGAAGGCATCTGCCCCCACCGCGCACGCGCGCAACTCACCCCCGCCGACGGCATACGCGCACGCGTGTGTGCGCTCAGCGGGCGGCGAGGGCGGCCCGTACCTCCTCCAGGTCCCCGTCCGACGCCAGCCCCGCGTGATAGAGCCGCACCTGCGTGGCGCCCAGCTCGCGGGCCCGGGCCAGGTCGGCCCCGAGCGTGCGGGGGCTGCCGCCCATGCCGGAGACGACGGTGAAGTTGGCGGCGAGCACGGCGTCCGGGACGGCCTGGTCGGCGAAGGGCGTCAGCAGGGCGGGGCCGCCCGCGCAGGGCACGACGACGCCGTCCGCGACGGTGAGGATGTGCGCGGGGTCGACGCCCGCGTTGGCGCCGACGTGGTAGGTCACCGGGTCGGCGTGCAGCAGCACCTGGAAGCCCTCGGGCGCGGCGGCGCGGACGGCCGCGACGGCCGTCTCCTGGAGCGTGCGGGCGGTCTCGTCGCGCCACGCGCGCGTGGCCGCCGCCGTCTCCTCCCCGAGGAGCTTCTCGACCCCCGCCCAGTCCCCGTCGTCCGGCGCCCCCTGCCACAGCGGCTCCAGGGCGTCGCGCACGGCGGCGGCCAGCGCGTCGGGGTCCAGGCCCTGTGCCCCGTACCCGTCCCGGCAGGCCGGACAGAAGCACAGGGCCATCAGGTACTGCCCGGCTTCACCGAGGCCGACCCCGCCGGTCTTGTCGTGGGCGTGCAGGTGCTGGAGGCCGTACCAGCCGAGGGACTCGAGTTCGGTGCCGCGCGCGCCGGGGCGTACGGCGGCCTCGGCGGCCAGGTCGACGAGGTACGCGCGCGTGGCGGGCTGGGCGATGCACGGGGCCCACGGGTAGCGGTCGCCGTAGGCGTTGACCACGGAGGTGCCGGGGTGCTCGGCGCCCAGGCGGGAGTTGTGCGCGAGGACCACCCAGGTGTGCACCTCCAGGCCGGCCTCGGCGAGCGCGGCGGCGGCCTCGCCGAAGGCGTCACCGGGGGCCCAGTCGCCGGCCGGGTAGGGGCGCAGGGCGCGACCCTCCCACCGCGCGTCCGTCGGGTAGAGCACGGCCGCGTGCTCGGCGGTGACGATGCGGTGGCGCGGGTGGCGCGGGGTGAGGGCGCGGGTGGAGTGGTAGGCGGAGGCGAGGGTCACCTGGTCCACTCCGAGCGCGGCGATGCGGGCCGGGGCCGGCGGGTCCCCGTTGACGTCCCAGGGATAGACGAATGTCGACGCCTTCACTTGTCCTCCGTCGTGTCCTCGTCGAGCAGCGCGTAGCCGCGCTCGACGATCTGAGCGAGTTGCTTGACATGGTCCTCGCTCGGTTCGTGCAGCGGGGGACGGACCTCCCCCACATCCAGTCCGCGCAGCCGGACGCCGGCCTTGACCAGGGAGACGGCGTAACCGCGGCCCTGGGCGCGCAGTTCGACGAACGGCCGGTAGAAGCCGTCCAGCAGGCGGTGCGCGGTGGCCTCGTCGCCGGTGGCGAGCGCCCGGTGGAAGGCGAGGGCGATCTCGGGGGCGAAGCAGAAGACGGCGGAGGAGTAGAGGGTGACGCCGACGCCGTGGTAGGCGAGCTGGGTCTGCTCGGCGGTCGGCAGGCCGTTGAAGTAGAGGAAGTCGCCGGGAACCTCGGTGCGGACGGCGCTGACGATCCGCTGCATCAGGTCGAGGTCGCCGAGCCCGTCCTTGAGGCCGATGATTCCCTCGGTGCGGGCGAGTCCGACGACGGTCTCCGGGGTGAACACGGCGTTGTCGCGCTGGTAGACGATCACCGGGAGCGGGGTCGCGGCCGCCACCTCCCGGTAGTGGCGCAGCAGTCCCTCCTGGCCGGCGACGACGAGGTAGGGCGGCATCGCGAGCAGTCCGTCCGCGCCGGCCTCGTGCGCGAGGCGCGCGTAGCGCACGGCGAGGGCGGTGCCGTAGCCGGCGCCCGCGACGACCGGTACCCGGCCGTCCGCCTCCCCCACCGCCGCCCGCACGCACGCCGCGAACTCCTCCGGTGCGAGCGCGTGGAACTCGCCCGTGCCGCAGCACGCGAAGACGGCCGCCGCGCCGGCCTCGACCCCACGACGGACGTGCGCCCGGTAGGCGTCGAGGTCGACGGAGCCGTCGGGGCCGAAGGCGGTGACGGGGAAGAACAGCGGTCCGCTGGGGACGCGCAGGCGTGCGGCGAGCGGGGCTGGCGTCACGGGCTCTCCCTAGGACGACGCGTGCGTGCCTCTGATCAATGTCCACATGCGTGAACGCGCTCACCCTATGAAGCCCTCCGAGACCCGGTCAAGCGCACAAACCAGCAGACAGGAGTGAACTTTCGAGCCCCGCGCGCCACTTGACGGAGTCCGCGGGAGATCCTTAGCGTGTCCACGAATGTGAATAAGATCCATGCATACGGCCGCCGACCGCTCATCTGCCGCCCCGCCGATCCAAGGAGATCCGAGGATGCCCGCTCCGCGCACCGTCCTGCTCACCGGCGCCGCCGGTGGCCTCGGCACCCTGATGCGGGGTCTGCTCCCGGACTACGGCTACGAGCTGCGGCTGCTCGACCTGCGCCCGATCGAGGGCGAGCCGGACGCGATCACCGCGGACCTCGCCGACAAGGACGCCGTCCGGGAGGCCGTGCGAGGCGTCGACGCGATCCTCCACCTCGCGGGCATCTCCCTGGAAGCCCCCTTCGACAAGATCCTCCGGGCGAACATCGAGGGCACCTACCACCTGTACGAGGCCGCCCGCGAGGAGGGCGTCGGGCGCATCGTCTTCGCCTCCTCCAACCACGCGGTGGGCTTCACCCCGCGCCCCCAGGGCGACGACCCGCTGATCCCGATCGACACCCCGCACCGCCCGGACACCTTCTACGGCCTGTCCAAGTCCTTCGGCGAGGACCTCGCGCAGCTCTACTGGGACAAGCACGGCCTGGAGACGGTCTCGGTGCGCATCGGCTCCTGCTTCCCCGAGCCGACCAGCGTGCGGATGCTGTCGCTGTGGATGAGCCCCGCCGACGGCGCCCGGCTGTTCCACGCGGCCCTGACCGCCGAGGAGGTCGGCCACACCGTCGTCTACGGCTCCTCCGCCAACACCCGCCTGTGGTGGGACCTCGGCACCGCGCGGGCGCTCGGCTACGAGCCCCAGGACGACTCCGAGCCGTACGCCGAGAAGCTGATCGCCGAGCAGGGGGAGCTGGACCCGGAGAACATCGCGCACGCGTACCTGGGCGGCCACTTCGTCAGCGACCCGCCGATCTGGCCGTACTGATCCACGCCCGCGACCTGGGCCGGAGGTCGGCGGCGGTGGGCGTTCGGGGGATCGGAGCCGAGGTAAGGGAACGGCAAAACCGCCCCGCTCGTTCACCGGGCATGACAGCTATGACCCCCGGCTCGAACATCCCCCTGTCCGCCACCCGCGTGGCGGTGGACGTCGCCGCCCCGGTGCGGCTCGACGTTTCGGGCCTGCTGCTCACCGCCGACGGCAAGGTGCGCTCCGACGACGACTTCATCTTCTACAACCAGCCGAGCGGCCCCGGCGTGACCTACCGCTCCGGCGGCGGCACGTCCCCCGACGCGATCACGGTCGACACCTCCGCGCTCCCCCCGGGCATCGAGAAGATCGTCGTCACCGCGAGCCCGGACGCCGCGGGCCAGACCTTCCAGGGCATCGAACCGACGGCCACGATCCGCAACGCGGACGACAACACCGTTCTGGCCACGTTCACGCCCCCGCAGCTCGGCGCGGAGACGGCACTGGTGGTCGTGGAGATCTACCTGCGCAACGGCGCCTGGAAGGCCCGCGCGGTCGGCCAGGGCTACGCCGACGGCCTGGCCGGCATCGCCACCGACTTCGGCGTCACGGTGGAGGAGCCCGCCCCGGCCGCCCCGGCCCAGCCGGCCGCACCGGCCCAGCCGGCCGCACCGCCCGCCCCGGCGATGCAGCCGCCGGTGGCCCCGCCGGCCCCGCCCGTTCCCCCGGCCCCGCCCGCGCCCGCCCCCGGCGCCGGGAAGATCAACCTCGACAAGGGCCGCGTCAGCCTCCAGAAGAACCAGACCGTCTCCCTGGTCAAGGGCGGCCGCCCGCTGCTGTCGCAGGTCAAGATGGGGCTCGGCTGGGAGCCGGCGTACCGCGGCAAGGACATCGACCTGGACGCCTCGGTCATCGCCTACGGCCCCCAGCGCAACCACATCGACAGCTGCTACTTCGGCAAGCTGACCATCGTGAGCGGCGCCATCCGGCACTCCGGCGACAACCTGACCGGTGAGGGCGGCGGCGACGACGAGGTGATCACCGTCGACCTGGGCCGTCTCCCCCAGGAGGTCACGGGCCTGGTCTTCACGGTGAACTCCTTCTCCGGCCAGAAGTTCACCGAGGTCGCCAAGGCGTACTGCCGTCTCCTGGACGCGGCGACCGGTGAGGAACTGGTCCGCTTCGACCTCACCAGCGCCGAGCCGCAGACCGGCGTGATGATGGCCAAGCTGATCCGTCAGTTCTCCGGCGAGTGGGAGATGACGGCCATGGGCCAGTTCGTGAAGGCCCGCACGGTACGGAACATGGTGCAGCCGGCCGCCCAGGCGCTCTGAGCGGCAGCCGTACGCCCTTCTGCGGGCGCCCCGGCGGCGGGGGCGCCCGCCGGGCCCGGCCCGCCACCGGCCGCAGACCCTCCGTCGGCCCGGCCACAGCTCCGTCGGCCCGGCCGCAGGCCTGCCGTCAGCCCGGCCGCAGGCCCTCCGTCAGCAGCGACACGTACCGGCGCATGCCGCTGCCGTCCCCGTGCGCCAGTTCCGCCGCCGTCGACAGGCCGTGCGCCAGGCGCAGCACCTCGACCGGCTCGACGTCCGGGCGCAGGGTCCCCTCCCGCTGCGCCGCCTCGACCAGCCGGGTCGCCGCCTCCCGCATGCGGGTGCCGCACACCGTGGCCGCGGCGACGTCGCTGTCCGCGACGGCCGACCCGAGCAGGGCCCGCAGACCGCGGACCTCGATGGTGCCGACACCCAGCTCGTTCAGCCACTCAGCCAGGGCCTCGCCCGGCGGCAGCCGCTCGGCCAGCGCGTCGGCGCGCGCGGCGAGCGCCTCGATCCGGTCGACGTACGCCGCCTCCAGCAGCGCCTGCCGGGTCGGGAAGTGCCGGTAGAGGGTGCCGGACCCGACCCCCGCCCGCTTGGCGATGTCATCGAGGGACGCGCCCTCCCCGTGCTCGGCGAAGGCCTCCGCCGCCGCCGTCAGCAGCCGCTGGTAGTTGCGGCGGGCGTCCGCGCGCATGGGCCTGACCCGCGTCATCCAGTCACTCCTCGCAACTCCGGGCACGTCGTGCTGTCCGCATGGTCCGGCACCGCGCCCGGACGCACCAGACGGACGACGTCGCGGGCGCCGCCTCCCCACAGCGCGCCGGCGCCGCACCCGGCACAGCGCACGTACCGCGTGCCGCTGTCCGACCAGCTGAACAGCGCACGTACAGTGTGCCGCTCTCAGAACAGCGCGCTGTACGCGTTGAGCGCCGGCTGCCCGCCGAGGTGCGCGTACAGCACGGTGGAGTCGCGGCCCAGCTCGCCGCGTGCGACCAGGTCAACGAGCCCGGCCATCGACTTCCCCTCGTAGACGGGGTCGGTGACCATGCCCTCGGTGCGGGCGGCGAGCCGCATCGCCTCCAGGGTGGCCTCGTCGGGGACGCCGTAGACACCCGCGTGGTAGCGCTCGTCGAGCTCGACGTCCGCCTCGGTCAGCTCCCGCTCGACGCCGATGAGCCGGCCGGTGCGCCGCGCGATGCGGGCGATCTGCGCGCGGGTCTCGGCGGGCTTCGCGGAGGCGTCGACGCCGATCACGCGCCGGGGTCGTGCCCCCGCCTCCTCCAGGGCGGCGAACCCGGCGACCATCCCGGCCTGCGTGGACCCGGTCACCGAGCAGACGATCACCGTGTCGAAGAAGACGCCCAGCTGCCGCTCCTGCTCGGCGAGTTCGTAGGCCCACCCGGCGAACCCGAGGCCGCCGAGCGGATGGTCGGAGGCCCCGGCCGGGATGGCGTACGGCTTGCCGCCCGCCTCCTCGACCTCCCTGAGCGCCTGCTCCCAGCTCTCCTTGAACCCGATCCCGAACCCGGCCCGCACCAGCCGTACGTCCGCCCCGGCGAGCCGGCTGATCAGGATGTTGCCGACCTTGTCGTACACGGAGTCGGGCCACTCGACCCAGCTCTCCTGCACCAGGACGCAACCGAGTCCGGCGCGGGCGGCCACGGCGGCCACCTGCCGGGTGTGGTTGGACTGCACCCCGCCGATCGACACGAGCGTGTCGCAGCCCTGGGCGAGCGCGTCGGCGACCAGGTACTCCAGCTTGCGGGTCTTGTTCCCGCCGAAGGCGACACCGGAGTTGCAGTCCTCGCGCTTGGCCCACAGGCGGGCCCCGCCGAGGTGCGCGGTGAGCCGCTCGAGGGGGTGCACGGGCGAGGGACCGAAGAGGAGAGGGTAGCGCTCGTAGGAGGAGAGGGCCATGGAGCCTCCTTGGCTCAGTCGGGGTCGGCGAGGTCCACGAGGGTGCGCCAGATCTCCGCCGTGACCCGGACCGCCTCGTCCACGTCACCGCCGGCGCACGCCCGGATCAGCCGGTCGTGCAGCCCGGCCGAGCGGCAGGAGCCGCCCTCGCCGAAGCGCCGTCGCTCCAGCCGCCGGATCAGGGGGGTGTAGCGGGCGACGGTCGCGGCGGCCGCCCGGTTGCCGCTGACCCGCACGAGCACGTCGTGCAGCTCGTCGTCGGCGCGCAGCGCGGTGTCCACGTCGCCGGTGGCGACGGCGGCGGCGAACCGCTCGTTGGCCGCGCGCATCGCCTCGACGTCCGCCGCGAACAGCCGGGGCACCGCGATCCGGGCGACCAGTTCGTGCATGGCCCCGACGACGGCCGCCGCGTCCCGTACGTCGGACGCGACGAGCGGCGTCACGCGCGTGTAGCTCTGCGGTTTGCTCTCCAGCAGCCCCTCGTCGACGAGTCGGGAGAACGCCTCGCGCACCGGCGCCCGGGACAGCCCGAGCCGCTCCGCGAAGTCGGCGTCGCGCACCACCGCCCCGGGCGCGATGTCACCGGCGACGATGGCGTCGCGGATCGCCGCGTAGGCGCGGTCCCTGAGCAGGGTGCGGGGGACGGGTCGGAGAGGCTCCACGATTGAAATGTTAGATATCAGACCGCCTTGAAACAAGGGCCCGCACGGGCGTGCGGGCCCCAGGTCGCACTGGAGTGCGGGTTTCCGGGTGCCGACGTTGCGGTTGAACGCCGGGGGACCTCAGGGGACCCGCTTGTGTGAACCCGTGATCAGCCTTGTTGGGAGCGCGCCTTGAAGGCCGCCTTGCGCGCCTCCTTGGCGATCCGCTTGTCGGGGTGCAGCCGTCCCATCGCCTCCAGGACGTCCGCGGTCGCCGGGTGCTCCACGCGCCAGGCCGCCGCGAAGAAGCCGCTGTGCTGCTGGGCGAGCCCCTCGACGAGGGCCTGGAGCTCCTCCGAGTTGCCCTCGGCGTCCAGCTGCGCGGCCAGCGTGTCGATGGTGAGCCAGAAGACCAGATCCTCGGACGGGGCGGGGACGTCGGCGGCGCCCAGCTCGCTCAGCCAGACCCGGGCGAGGCCGCCCAGCTCGGCGTCGTCGAGGACCTCCCGCACGGCGGGCTCGGCCGGCGCGCCGACGAGGGACAGGGCCTGCTGACAGCGGAGCCGGCGCAGCGGCGCGCCCTCGTCGAGGCCACGGGCGGCGGCGAGCAACTCCCGTGCGGCGTCGAGGGGCCGGCGACGGGCCAGCCACTGCTCGGTCTCGGCGCGGGCGGCGCGCGGGCCGAAGGAGGCGCTGCCGTCGAGGAGGGCGTCGGCGCCCTTGTCGGCGAGGTCACCGACGGCGGGGACCTGGAGGCCGGCCTCCAACAGCCGGGCCCGGAGGCCGTACTGGCCGAGCGGGGTGAGGCGGACCATGCCGTAGCGGGAGACGTCGGTCTCGTCGACGGGCGCGGCGGGCTCCTCCTCGGCGTCGGCCATGAGGGCCTCGTCGACGGGCCGGTAGGCGACGAGTCCGATCGGCTCCAGGAGCCGGAACTGCTCGTCGAGGCGCATCATCGCGTCGGAGACCTGCTCCAGTATGTCGTTGGTGGGTTCGCCCATGTCGCCGGGGACGATCATGGAGGCGGCGAGCGCGGGCAGCGGCACCGGGCCTTCGCCGGGGCCGTCCTCGCTCGCGGTGAGCACGTAGAGGTTGCCGAGCACGCCGTCGAGGAAGGCGGCCTCGCCCTCGGGGTCCCAGTCGAGCCGGGACAAGTCGGCCTCGCCGCCCTCTGCTTGGCGGTGCGCGGCCTCGACCAGGCCGTCCAGGTCGGGCACGCTCGCGTCGGCGAGGACCGCCTCCAGCGCGGCGAGCCAGACCGCGAGCACGTCGTGCGGGGAGCCGCCGGTCAGCAGGGCCAGGTCCTCGCCGGCGGTGACGGTGCCCGCCTCCTCGTCGACGACCTCGACGAGACCGGCGTCCACGGCGATCCGCCAGGCCTCGCTCGCGTACGCGGCGCCCTCGTCGCCGCTCAGGCCGAGCGCCTCGGCGGCGGCCGGCAGTTGCTCCTCCACCAGCCCGCCCCCGGCGTCGACGCGGGTGTCGGGGCCGGCCCAGCGGGCGAGCCGCGCGGCCCGGGAGAGCAGCGGGGTGGACAGTGCGTCGCGCGCCAGCTCCGCTTCGGGATGCAGCCGTACGGGCGGCAGGGGGGAGCTGTCTGACATCGGCTGGTTCTCCTAGGACGCGTCGTGCCACTCAGCCGCTCAGCCTAGACGGATTTCCACCCATGCCGCCCGGTTCATCTGCCGGTCAGGAGCCGTACATGGCCGAAACCTTGACAAGTGGCCTGACCAGGCAGGAGATTGACGCGCGTAGAAGTTGGGGGGACAGGTGTTCACTGTGTTCTACGCGCGTCCTCCGCGCCCCGTGCCCCACCCTCGTCCCGGCGCTCATGCACGTCCCCGGAGGGAACCCGTTGCCTAGCAGGTCTTCCGCGCGCCTCGCCGCGCTCACCGTCGCCGCCGTCTGCTCCGCGGCGTCCACCGTCGTCGTCGCCGCGCCCGCACACGCCGACTCGGTGCGCATCCACGACATCCAGGGCACCACCCGCATATCGCCGTACGCCGGCAAGCAGGTCACGGACGTGACCGGAATCGTCACCGGCGTACGCACCTACGGCTCCTCCAAGGGCTTCTGGATCCAGGACCCGGACCCGGACGCCGAACCGGCCACCAGTGAGGGCGTCTTCGTCTTCACCAGCTCCGCCCCGAAGGTCGCCGTCGGCGACGCCGTCACCGTCTCCGGCACGGTCTCGGAGTTCGTCCCGGGCGGCACCTCGTCCGGCAACCAGGCGCTGACGGAGATCGTCCGCCCGACCGTGACGGTCGTCTCCAGCGGCAACGCGGTGCCCGCCCCGGTCGTCGTCGACGCCAAGTCGGTCCCGGCGGCGTACGCCCCGGCGGGCGACGCGGCCGCGAACAACTCGATCAACGGGCTGCCGCTGCGGCCGCGCGCCTACGCCCTGGACTTCTACGAGTCCCTGGAGGGCATGAACGTCCAGGTCTCCGACGTGCGCGTGGTCGGCGCGACCGACCCGTTCACCGAGCTGTGGGTCACGGTGAAGCCGTGGGAGAACCGCAACCACCGCGGCGGCACGGTGTACGGCTCCTACGACTCGCAGAACACCGGCCGGATCCAGATCCAGTCGCTCGGCAAGGTCGCCGACTTCCCGACGGCGAACGTCGGCGACCGGCTCGCCGGCGCCACCGCGGGACCGCTGGACTACAACCAGTTCGGCGGCTACACCCTCGTCGCCAACCGGATCGGCACCCTCGAGAGCGCCGGCCTGGAGCGGGAGACCACCCGGAAGCAGAAGAACGGCGAGCTGGCGATCGCGACGTACAACGTCGAGAACCTCGACCCGTCCGACGCGACGTTCGAGGAGCACGCCGCCGCGGTCGTGCACAACCTCCAGTCGCCCGACATCGTGTCGCTGGAGGAGATCCAGGACAACAACGGCGCGAAGAACGACGGCACGGTCGCCGCCGACCAGACGATGGCCAAGCTGATCGACGCGATCGTCGCGGCGGGCGGCCCCCGCTACGACTGGCGTTCCATCGACCCGGCCGACGGGACCGACGGCGGTGAGCCGGGCGGCAACATCCGCCAGGTGTTCCTGTTCAACCCGGAGCGCGTCTCCTTCACCGACCGCGCGGGCGGCGACGCCACGACCGCCGTCGGCGTGACGAAGGCCGGCGGCAAGGCGGCCCTGACGGTCTCCCCCGGCCGGATCGCCCCGGCGGACACGGCGTGGAAGTCCAGCCGCAAGCCGCTGGTCGGCGAGTTCGTCTTCCGCGGCCGCACGGTCTTCGTGATCGCGAACCACTTCAACTCCAAGGGCGGCGACCAGGGGCTGACCTCGCAGTACCAGCCGGTGGCGCGCAACTCGGAGACCCAGCGCCACCAGCAGGCGACGCTGGTCAACGCCTTCGTCAAGGACGTCCTGGAGATCCAGAAGAACGCGGACGTCGTCACCCTCGGCGACATCAACGACTTCGAGTTCTCCGACACGGTGAAGATCCTCGAGGACGGCGGCGCGATGTGGTCGGCGATCAAGTCGCTGCCGCGCGGCGAGCGTTACTCCTACGTCTACCAGGGCAACAGCCAGGTCCTGGACCAGATCCTGATCAGCCCGTCGATCCGGCGCGGCTGCGACTTCGAGTACGACAGCGTGCACATCAACTCGGAGTTCAACGACC
>NZ_BQUN01000098.1:300169-327124 GCF_026008495.1 Streptomyces sp. A012304 | reverse complement strand
CGCCGGGCCCGCTAGTGGCGGGTCCGGCGCCGGCTCAGCACGCCCGCCGCGATGAGCACCGTGCCGGCCGCCGCCGCGATCAGCATCGGGCGGGGGTGGCTCATGACGAAGCGCATCGGCGCCGGTGCCTGCCGCTGCTCGGTGCCACCGGTCTCCCGCGTGCCGTGACCGGTGTGCACGGCCTTGTCCTGGCGGGTGTGGCCCGCTTCCTTCGCCCGGTCCTGGAGCTTGTGACCGGCTTCCCTCGCCCGGTCCTGGACGGTGTGACCGGCTTCCCTCGCCCGGTCCTGGACGGTGTGACCGGCCTCCTTCGCCCGGTGCTGGACGGTGTGACCGGCCTGGCTCGCCTTCTCCTGGACCGTGTGACCCGCCTGGGCGGCCGTGCTGCGCAGCTGGACCCGCATCGCGCCGGCCCGGTCCCTGAAGTCCGCCGCACGGGCACGGGCCCGGCCGCGGATGTCGGTCTTCATCGCCAACTCCTCCACCGTGCTGCCGAGTTCACTCCTGGTTTCGGCGATCTGCCGCCGCAGCTCCGCGCTGCTGTCCGCCTCTGTCCTGTCCGTCATCGATGCGCCCTTTCCCTGATCTCCTCGACGTCCGCCCTGACGCTGCCGAGGGCTGCCTCGGGGGTGGGGGGCGTGGCGCGGCGCAACTGACCACGGCCGGCCACGGCCAGCACCGCGGCGATCACGAACAGCACCGCCGTCACGATGAGCGCCGCGGCCCAGACGGGCAGCGCCAGCGAGAGTGCGGCGACGCCCGTGCCGGCGAGGGCGAGCAGACCGGCGTAGGCGACCGCGCCCGCCGCTCCGAGCAGCCCGCCGCCGCGCCCCGCGCGGCGCCCCTTCTCGGCCAGCTCCGCCTTGGCGAGGGCGATCTCCTGCCGTACGAGCCGGGAGAGCTGTTCGGTGGCCTGGCCGACGAGTTCGCCGACCGTGTGGTGCCCGTCGTGGACGGGCCGGGTTTCCATGGTCCCGGTCACGGTGTTCCGCCTCCTCTCGGTTAGGGAACACCCGGGTACCCCGGCGGTCCACCGCTACCCCTGGGCCGCGTTCCCCCGAGCACCGCACCGGATTCGCAGCATCACTTACAGGTATCTCGTAGAAGAATTAAGTGGAGCTTCACGATCGCCCTGTCGAGACTGCTGGCATGACGACGACTGCCGAGACTGCCGGCATGACGACGAGCCGCCTTTCCACCTCCCCCTTCGGCCGCGCCCTGTGCGCGATGATCACGCCCTTCACCGCGTCGGGCGCCCTCGACCTCGACGGCGCCCAGCAGCTCGCCCACCGGTTGGTGGCGCAGGGCTGCGACGGCCTCGTGCTGTCCGGTACGACGGGCGAGTCGCCGACCACGACGGACGCGGAGAAGGCCGCGCTCGTCGCGGCGGTCCGCGAGGCGGTGGGCGAACGGGCGTCGATCGTGGCGGGGGTGGGAACCTTCGACACCCGGCACACCGTCGAACTCGCCCTGGCCGCCGAGAAGGCGGGCGCGGACGGCCTGCTGCTGGTCAGCCCCTACTACAGCAGACCCCCGCAGGACGCCCTGGAGGCGCACTTCCGGGAGGTCGCGGACGCGTGCGGACTGCCGGTCATGCTGTACGACATCCCGGTCCGCACCGGCACCCGTATCGAAGCGGACACGCTCGTCCGGCTCGCCGAGCACCCCCGGATCGTCGCGGTCAAGGACTGTTCCTACGACTTCCTCGCCGCCCAGAAGGTGCTCGCCCGCACGGAGCTGGCGTACTACGCGGGCTGCGACGAGCACAACCTCGCCCTGTACGCGGTGGGCGGCGCCGGGTACGTCAGCACGGTCGCCAATGTCGTCCCGTCCCGGCTGCGGGCGGTCCTGGACGCGTTCGACGCGGGCGACACGCGTGCGGCCGCCCGCCTCCAGCAGCGCGCCACGCCGCTCGTCGAGGCGGTGATGGCCTCGGGCCTGCCGGGCACGGTCACCGTCAAGGCCCTCCTGACCGGGCTCGGCCTGCCCGCGGGGCCGGTCCGGGCGCCCCTGCGGCCCGCCGGGCGGGAGGCCGTGGAGACGCTGCGCGCGGTGTACGAGGAGTTCGTGACCGCCTGAGACGGGCAGGACGAAGGCCCGGAGCGGACCGCGCAGTGGCGGTACGCGCTCCGGGCCCCGGTACGGCAGGTCAGTTCCAGGCGTATCCGTCGCCGAACAGCAGCACGTGCTCCAGCACGTCCTCCATCGGGTCGTCCACCTGACCGACGTTGATCAGCCCGATCCGCGGGCCGTTGTGCGAGGACGTGTTGTACTCGTCGGCGTACGCGGTCGCGGCCGGCAGCCACCACAGCACCGCCAGGGTCAGCACCCCGGTCAGCCAACGCGGCACGGACTTCGCCCGCTCGTTCCTCATCGCTCTGCCCCTCGTTCGTCGTTTCGGCGTCTGATCGGACACTGGGTCCACCCGTTCATCTGCCGAAACCACAAAAAGGTCACGCCGAGCAACTCGTACGTGCTCAGTTGTGGCTGTGCAGGATCTCGTTCAGGCCGCCCCAGACCGCGTTGTTCGGGCGGGCCTCGACCGTGCCGGTCACCGAGTTGCGGCGGAAGAGGATGTTGGAGGCGCCGGAGAGCTCACGGGCCTTGACGATCTGGCCGTCGGGCATGGTCACTCGGGTGCCCGCGGTGACGTAGAGGCCGGCCTCGACCACGCACTCGTCGCCGAGCGCGATACCGACGCCCGCCTCGGCGCCGATCAGGCAGCGCTCGCCGATGGAGATGATCACGTTGCCGCCGCCGGAGAGCGTGCCCATCGTGGAGGCGCCGCCGCCGATGTCCGAGCCGTCGCCGACGACGACGCCGGCGGAGACGCGGCCCTCGACCATCGAGGTGCCGAGGGTGCCCGCGTTGAAGTTCACGAAGCCCTCGTGCATCACGGTCGTGCCCTCGCCCAGGTGCGCGCCCAGGCGGACCCGGTCGGCGTCGGCGATCCGGACGCCCTTCGGGGACACGTAGTCCGTCATGCGCGGGAACTTGTCGATCGAGGTCACCTGGAGGTGCAGGCCCTCGGCGCGCGCGTTGAGGCGGACCTTCTCGACGTCGTCGACGGCGACCGGGCCGAGCGAGGTCCAGGCGACGTTGGCGAGGTGGCCGAAGATGCCGTCCAGGCTCTGGCCGTGCGGCTTGACCAGACGGTGGGAGAGCAGGTGCAGGCGCAGGTAGACGTCGTGCGCGTCGATCGGCTTGTCGTCGAGGGAGGCGATGACCGTGCGGACCGCGACGACCTCGACGCCGCGGCGGGCGTCCGGACCGACCGCCTTGGCGGCGCCCGCACCGAGCAGCTCCACGGCCTTCTCGGCGGACAGGCGCTCGGTGCCGGACGGGCCGGGCTCGGCGGTGAGCTCGGGCTCGGGGAACCAGGTGTCGAGAACGGTGCCGTCGGCGGCGATGGTGGCGAGGCCGGCGGCCGCGGCGCCGGTGGTGCGAGGAGCAGTGGTGTCGGTCATGGGGGCAACCTAACCGGCGGGGGGCCGTGGAGGCTAACCAGCGGGGCGGCGTCTCAGGTGGCGGTCGACGGCGGGACGACACGGGCCAGCATCTCCCGCGTATGGGCCTCGTCGTAGGGGACGTCGGTGAGGAGCACCTGGAGGCAGATGCCGTCCATCAGGGCCAGCAGCGCGCGGGCGGTGGCCGGGTCGGTGCGGCGGGCGAGGAGGTCGACGACCTCCTCGGCCCACTCGGCGGCCACGGGGCGCAGGGCCGGGCGGCGGAGGGCGGCCAGGTACAGCTCGTACTCGAGTTCCACGCCGGTGCGGTCGCCCGCCAGCCACTCGCCCAGCAGGGCGGCGAGCGCGGTCGGCAGGTCGGCGCCCGGGTCGCACAGGCCGCCACGCTCCGCGACCAGCCGGGTGAACCCCTCGTTGACCTGGCGCAGGGCGGCGACCATCAGGTCGTCGAGGGTGGCGAAGTGGTAGGTCGTGGAGCCGAGCGGGACGTCCGCCTCGGCCGCCACCGAGCGGTGGCTCAGGCCGGCCAGGCCCTTCTCCCCCACCACCCGGATCGCCGCGTCGATGATCCGCTGCCGTCGCCCGGGGTCGTGGCGGCGCGGCATCAGTGCGCGCCTCCCAGGTTCAGCACCACCACTCCGCCGACGATCAGCAGGATCCCGGCGACCTTGGTGAGGGTCAGGGCCTCACCGAAGAGGACAAGGCCGATGACGGCGATCGACGCGGTGCCGACGCCGGACCAGACCGCGTACGCCGTGCCGATGCCCACGGACTTCAGCGTCTGGGCGAGCAGCACGAAGGAGACGACGTAGCCCACGGCCGTCACCAGCGAGGGCCAGAGCCGGCTGAAGCCCTCGCTGTACTTCATGGCGGTCGTCGCGGCCACCTCGGCGGCGATGGCGCCGGCCAGCGTCAGATATCCCATGTGTACGAGCGTACACATCGATGCGTACGGATGTACACAACGGCGGGTGGGGCCTGCGCGGCAACGCGTGTCGGCGTGCCGGACGGCCGCGGGAAAAGCTGAGGGGGTGTGAGAAACCGTTATGGAAGCCGCTCACCCAAACAGCTACTCGCGAGTCACAGCTTCCACTACTGTTTCACCGTTCACACACCGGGCCATCGCAGCCGCGGCCGCCGTCAGGGGCGCCGCTGGAGGAACAGCGCATGCCAGACAACAAGTCCCGGCCTCCCCAGGAGCATCCCTGGGAGAACGGCTGGGCCCCGGACACCTCCCGGGCACCCGGAACCCGTCGCCTGTGGCTCGCCGGCGCGCTCGCCGTGACCACCGTCGTGGCCTGCGTGACGGCGATCGCCGTCAGCAAGCAGCCCGCTGACGACACATCAGCGACGCGTGAGGGCCGCACCACGTCCGACAAGGAGACCTCGTCGGGGGGCGGGCTGATCTCGTTCGCCTCGCCCTCGGCGAGCGGCTCCCCCTCCCCCACGCGTCCGGCCGGGAGCAAGAGCCCGTCACCGTCCGCCTCTGCCTCGCCGTCCGCCTCACCGCGGCCGCAGGGCAGTGCGTCGCCGCGGACCTCGCCGACTCCGTCGGCGGCGCCGGCCCAGCCGCCGAAGGGCGCGCCCGCCCCCCGGCCGGCCGTCGTGCAGCGGTCCGTGCAGTCGGCCAACTACCCCTCGCGCTACTGGCACCTGAGCAGGGGTTACGTCCGGCTGGAGCAGCCCGGCGGCTCGGAGTTCCGCGAGGACGCCACCTTCACCCTGGTCAAGGGCCTCGCCAACTCCTCCTGCCACTCCTTCCTCACCTCGGACGGCACCTACCTGCGCCACCGCAGCTTCGTCCTGGTCAAGGAGCGCGACGACGGCTCGTCACTCTTCAAGCAGGACGCCACGTTCTGCACCCGCCCCGCCGCCGCCTCCGGCTCGGTCATGCTGGAATCGGTGAACTACCCGGGGTACTTCCTGCGCCACCGGAACTTCCAGCTGAAGCTGGAGCAGTTCGAGTACAGCGGCCAGTACCGCGCCGACTCGGCGTTCCGGCTGGTGGAGGGGCTCGCCTGAGCCCCTCCCGAGGCGTACCCGCTCCGGCGCGGACATGAGAGAGCGGCGGCACCCCAGAGGGTGCCGCCGCTCTCCGCGTTCGGTGGATCTCAGACGTTGAAGCCGAGCGCCCGCAGCTGCTCGCGCCCGTCGTCCGTGATCTTGTCGGGGCCCCACGGGGGCATCCAGACCCAGTTGATGCGCAGCTCGCTCACGAGGCCGTCCGTGGCGGACTTGGCCTGGTCCTCGATCACATCCGTCAGCGGACAGGCCGCCGACGTCAGGGTCATGTCGACGGTCGCCACGTTGGAGTCGTCGACGTGGATGCCGTAGATCAGGCCGAGGTTGACGACGTCGATGCCCAGCTCGGGGTCGACGACGTCCATCAGGGCCTCACGGAGTTCCTCCTCCGAGGCCGGCTTCATCTCCACGGTCTCGCTCATGCCGTCTTCCTTTCGGCGTCGGCGCCCAGCGCCTGGGCCGTCGCGTCCTTCCACGCCATCCAGCTCAGGAGGGCGCACTTGACCCGGGCCGGGTACTTGGAGACACCGGCGAACGCGACCGCGTCCTCCAGCACCTCCTCCATCGCGTCGTCCGGCTCGATCCGGCCCTTGGACTGCATCAGCTCCAGGAACGTCTCCTGGATCCGCTGCGCGTCGGACAGGTCCTTGCCGACGAGGAGCTCGTTCAGCACGGAGGCGCTCGCCTGGCTGATGGAACAGCCCTGGCCCTCGTACGAGACGTCCTCGATCGTCGTGCCGTCGTACTTCACGCGCAGCGTGATCTCGTCGCCGCACGTGGGGTTGACATGGTGCACCTCGGCGTCGCCGTCCCGCAGACCACGCCCGTGCGGGTTCTTGTAGTGGTCCAGGATGACGTCCTGGTACATGGAGTCCAGTTTCACCGTTTCAGCACGCCCCTCAGCCGAAGAAGTTCCGAACGTGCTCCAGGCCCTCGACCAACGCGTCGATCTCGCCGGGCGTGGAGTACAGATAGAACGACGCTCGCGTGGTCGCTGGAATTCCATACCGCAGGCACACGGGGCGGGCGCAGTGGTGGCCCACCCGGACCGCGATGCCCTGCTCGTCGAGGACCTGACCCACGTCGTGCGGGTGGATGTCGCCGAGCGTGAAGGAGATCGCGGCGCCCCGGTCCTCGGCCGTCGTCGGGCCGATGATCCGCAGGTCCGGGACCTCGCTCAGCTTCCGCACCGCGTACTCGGTGAGCGCGTGCTCGTGGGCGAGGATCTTGTCCATGCCGATCGAGCCGAGGTAGTCGATCGCGGCGCCCAGTCCGACCGCCTGGGCGATCGGGGGCGTGCCCGCCTCGAACTTGTGGGGCGCCGGGGCGTAGGTCGAGGAGTGCATCGAGACGGTCTCGATCATCTCGCCGCCGCCGAGGAAGGGGGGCAGGTCCTCCAGCAGCTCCTGGCGGCCCCACAGGACGCCGATGCCGGTCGGGCCGCACATCTTGTGGCCGGTGAAGGCCACGAAGTCGGCCTGGAGCGCCTGGACGTCCAGCGGCATGTGGGGGGCGGCCTGCGAGGCGTCGACGCAGACCAGCGCGCCGACCTCCTGCGCGCGGCGCACGATTGCCTCGACCGGGTTGAGCGTGCCCAGGATGTTGGAGACCAGTACGAAGGAGACGATCTTCGTCTTCTCGGTGATGATCTGGTCGATGTTCGACAGGTCGAGCCTGCCGTCGTCGGTCAGGCCGAACCACTTCAGCTTCGCGCCCGTGCGCTGCGCCAGCAGCTGCCACGGCACGATGTTGGAGTGGTGCTCCATCTCCGTGATGACGATCTCGGTGTCCGAGTCCACCCGGTAGGGCTCGTCGGCCCAGCCGAGCATGTTGGCCACGAGGTTGAGCGACTCGGAGGCGTTCTTGGTGAAGATCACCTCGTCGCGGCTCGGCGCGTTGATGAACGCCGCGACCTTGTCGCGCGCGCCCTCGTACAGCGCCGTGGCCTCCTCGGCGAGCACATGGACGCCGCGGTGGACGTTGGCGTTGTGCTGCTCGTAGTACTCGGAGAGCACGTCGAGCACCTGGCGCGGCGTCTGCGAGGTCGCCGCGTTGTCCAGGTACACGAGCTTCCTGCCGTCGTGGATCACGCGATCCAGGATCGGGAAGTCCTTGCGGAGCGCCTCGGTGTCGAGGAGGCCCGGCAGCTGTGTCACGCGGATGCGCCACCCTTCACGTATGCCTCGTAGCCCTCGTTCTCCAGCTTGTCCGCGAGCTCGGCGCCGCCGGACTCGACGATGCGGCCACCGGAGAAGACGTGGACGTGGTCGGGCTTGATGTAGCGCAGGATGCGCGTGTAGTGCGTGATCAGCAGGGTGCCGACCTCGCCGGTACCGCGGACGCGGTTGACGCCCTCGGAGACGATGCGCAGGGCGTCGACGTCGAGACCGGAGTCGGTCTCGTCGAGGATCGCGACCTTCGGCTTGAGCAGCTCCAGCTGGAGGATCTCGTGGCGCTTCTTCTCACCGCCGGAGAAGCCCTCGTTGACGTTGCGCTCGGCGAAGGAGGGGTCCATGTTGAGGCGCTCCATGGCCTCCTTGACCTCCTTCACCCAGGTGCGCAGCTTGGGGGCCTCGCCGCGGATGGCGGTGGCGGAGGTGCGCAGGAAGTTGGAGACGGAGACGCCGGGGACCTCGACCGGGTACTGCATCGCCAGGAAGAGGCCGGCGCGGGCGCGCTCGTCGACGGACATCTCCAGGACGTCCTCGCCGTCGAGGGTGACGGTGCCGCCGGTGATCGTGTACTTCGGGTGACCCGCGAGGGAGTAGGCGAGAGTCGACTTGCCGGAGCCGTTGGGGCCCATGATGGCGTGCGTCTCGCCCTGCTTCACGGTCAGGTCGACACCCTTGAGGATCTCCTTCGTGGCGTTGTCGGCCTCGACGGTGACGTGCAGGTCTCGGATTTCAAGCGTTGCCATGGGGGCCTCAGGACTCCTGGGTGAGGGAGACGAGCACGTCGTCCCCTTCGATCTTTACGGGGTATACGGGGACGGGGCGCGTCGCGGGAAGGCCGGACGGCTTGCCGGTGCGCAGGTCGAACGCGGAGCCGTGCAGCCAGCACTCGATCTGGCAGTCCTCCACCTCGCCCTCGGAGAGCGAGACGTTCGCGTGGGAGCAGATGTCGTGGATGGCGAACACCTCCCCCTCGGTGCGCACGACCGAGACCGGCGTGCCGTCGAGTTCCACCCGCTTCGGGGTGTCCTCCTCCAGCTCGCTCAGCCCACAGGCGCGCAGGAACGTGGACGGGGCAGTCATGCGACCGACGCCTCCAGCTCCTCTTCGATCTTGGCGATGAGGCGTTCCTCGATGTCCTCGACGCCGATCTGCTGGACCAGCTCGGCGAAGAAGCCGCGGACCACGAGACGGCGGGCCTCGTGCTCCGGGATGCCGCGCGCCATCAGGTAGAAGAGCTGCTCGTCGTCGAAGCGGCCGGTCGCGCTCGCGTGTCCGGCGCCGACGATCTCGCCGGTCTCGATCTCCAGGTTCGGCACCGAGTCGACCCGCGCGCCGTCCGTGAGGACCAGGTTGCGGTTCATCTCGTAGGTGTCGGTGCCCTCGGCCTGGGCCTCGATCAGCACGTCGCCGATCCACACGGCGTGCGCGTCGTCGCCCTGGAGCGCGCCCTTGTAGACGACGTTCGACTTGCAGTGCGGGGTGTTGTGGGTGACCAGCAGACGGTGCTCCTGGTGCTGCCCGGCGTCGGTGAAGTACAGGCCGAACAGCTCGGCCTCGCCGCCGGTGCCGGCGTACTCGACGCGCGGGTGGAGGCGGACGACGTCACCGCCGAAGGTGACGACGACCGACTTGAAGGAGGCGTCCCGGCCGACGCGGGCGTTGTGCTGGGCCACGTGCACGGCCTTGTCGTCCCAGTCCTGCACGGAGACGACGGTCAGCTTGGCGCCGTCGCCCAGCAGGTAGTCGACGTTGGCGGCGAGCACGGCGTCACCGGTGTGGTCGATGACGACGACGGCCTCGGCGAAGGCGCCCAGCTCGATCACCTGGTGGGCGAAGGCGGTGCCGCCCTCGCCGTGCACGGCGATACGGATCGGCTCGGTGAGGACCGTCTCCTTGGGGACGGTGATCACCCCGGCCTTCTCGAACGCCGAGTACGCCTGGGCGGCGACGCGGTCCACCGGGGTGCCCGCCTTGCCGAGCCGCGCGTCGTCACGGCCGACGGTCTCGACGGTGACGCCCTCGGGGGCCTGGACGTCGACCTTCACGCCCTCGCCGGTGGCCACGGCCGTGCCGTCGTGCAGTCCGCGCAGGCGCTCCAGCGGGGTGAACCGCCACTCCTCCTCGCGCCCGTGCGGGACCGGGAAGTCCGCGACGTCGAAGGACGGGGGCGCGCTCATGCGCGAGACGACGGTCGACTCGGCGGCCACCGCGATCGAGCCCGCGGTGGTGGAGCCCACGGGGATGTTCTGAGCCTCAGCCATGGCTGTCGGTTTGCTCTCTTCCTACGTCAGAAAATCTGCTGCTGCTTCTCGTCGGGGACGGTCAGCCGACCGCGCCTTCCATCTGCAGCTCGATCAGCCGGTTGAGCTCCAGCGCGTACTCCATCGGCAGCTCCTTCGCGATGGGCTCGACGAAGCCGCGCACGATCATGGCCATCGCCTCGAACTCGCTCAGACCACGGCTCATCAGGTAGAAGAGCTGGTCCTCGGAGACCTTGGAGACGGTCGCCTCGTGGCCCATGGACACGTCGTCCTCGCGGACGTCGACGTACGGGTACGTGTCCGAGCGGGAGATGGTGTCGACGAGCAGCGCGTCGCACAGCACGTTGGACTTGGATCCGGCCGCGCCCTCGCCGATCTCGACCAGACCGCGGTAGGAGGTCCGGCCACCGCCACGCGCCACCGACTTGGAGACGATGTTGGAGGAGGTGTTCGGCGCCATGTGGACCATCTTGGAGCCGGCGTCCTGGTGCTGGCCCTCGCCGGCGAAGGCGATGGAGAGGGTCTCGCCCTTGGCGTGCTCGCCCATCAGGTAGACGGCCGGGTACTTCATCGTCACCTTGGAGCCGATGTTGCCGTCGATCCACTCCATGGTCGCGCCCTCGTAGGCGACGGCACGCTTGGTGACCAGGTTGTAGACGTTGTTCGACCAGTTCTGGATGGTCGTGTAGCGGCAGCGGGCGTTCTTCTTGACGATGATCTCGACGACCGCGGAGTGCAGCGAGTCCGACTTGTAGATCGGGGCCGTACAACCCTCGACGTAGTGCACGTAGGCACCCTCGTCGACGATGATCAGGGTCCGCTCGAACTGGCCCATGTTCTCCGTGTTGATACGGAAGTAGGCCTGGAGCGGGATCTCGACGTGCACGCCCGGCGGGACGTAGATGAACGAGCCACCGGACCACACCGCGGTGTTCAGCGACGCGAACTTGTTGTCACCGGCCGGGATGACGGTGCCGAAGTACTCCTTGAAGAGCTCCGGGTGCTCCTTCAGCGCGGTGTCGGTGTCGAGGAAGATGACGCCCTGCTCCTCCAGGTCCTCGCGGATCTGGTGGTAGACGACCTCCGACTCGTACTGGGCCGCGACGCCCGCGACGAGGCGCTGCTTCTCCGCCTCCGGGATGCCGAGCTTGTCGTAGGTGTTCTTGATGTCCTCGGGCAGGTCCTCCCAGGACTCCGCCTGCTTCTCCGTGGAGCGCACGAAGTACTTGATGTTGTCGAAGTCGATGCCCGAGAGGTCGGAGCCCCAGTTGGGCATGGGCTTCTTCTCGAAGAGCTTCAGGCCCTTGAGGCGCAGCTTGGTCATCCACTCCGGCTCGGACTTCTTCGAGGAGATGTCCTTGACGACGTCCTCGTTCAGACCGCGCTTCGCAGCGGCACCGGCCTCGTCGGAGTCGGCCCAGCCGTATTCGTACTTGCCCAGGCCCTCGAGTTCGGGGTGGGCAGTCTCCGTGGGGAGAGTCATGCGGGGTTCCTCCCGGCCGTGCTTGCGGATGTGTTGTGGATGGCTGTGGAAAGTCTGGGGATGAACGTCGTGCAAACGCCGTCGCCGTGGGCGATGGTCGCCAGTCGCTGGACGTGCGTCCCGAGCAGCTTGGAGAAGATCTCGGTCTCCGCCTCACAGAGCTGCGGGAACTTTTCCGCGACATGGGCGACGGGGCAGTGGTGCTGGCAGAGCTGCTCGCCCTGGTGCGGGAGGGGCGCGCGGCGCGCCGTGGCAGCGTACCCGTCGGCACTCAGGGCCTTGGCCAAGGCTTCGGTGCGCTGCTCGGGGTCGGCGGCCTCGATCGCCTCACGGTACGCGGCCGCCTGTTCGGCGATCCGGGCGCGGGCGAAGGCGACGACGGCCTCGTCCCCGCCGAACCGCTCCTGGATCCAGCGCAGGGCGTCCGCGGCGAGCTTGTCGTAGGACTGGTCGAAGGCGTCCCGGCCGCAGTCGGTGAGGGCGAAGACCTTGGCGGGTCGCCCTCGCGTGCGCGTGCCGTACACCCGCTGCTCACGTGCTTCCACGACGTCGTCGGCGGCGAGCGCGTCGAGGTGCCTGCGCACGGCGGCCTGGGTCAGCCCCAGCCGGCCGGCCAGCTCGGCGACGGTCGACGGCCCGTGGTCCAGGATCGACCGCGCGACCCGGTTGCGCGTGGAGCGCTCACCGGTCGCGATCTCCTCCTGGGGGGTCCCCATGGGGGTCTCCCGAGCCTCACCGACGTTTTTCACAACGCCATTGTTGCGTAATTCTTCGGAGGCAGGCAAGCCACGCCCCGGACGCCGGACGGTGCCCTACGTCACTTAGGTAAACCTAATCTGACCTGCGGAAACGATCTTTGATCGATCATGGCGACCGGTAAACCACTGGCCTGCGGCGCCCTCTTCGAGGACACTCCGGAACCATGCCCACACCCCCTCCGACCGGCCCACTCGTCACCCGGGACACCCTCGCCGCCGAGCTGCGCCGACTGGGTGTCGAAACGGGAGAAACCCTTCTCGTCCACTCGTCGCTCAGCTCGCTCGGCTGGGTCTGCGGAGGCGCCGTCGCGGTCGTCCAGGGACTCCTCGACGCCCTCGGCCCGGACGGCACACTCGTCGTCCCCGCGCAGTCCGGCGACCTGTCCGACCCCGCGCTGTGGGGCAACCCGCCGGTACCCGAGGAGTGGTGGGACCGGATCCGCGCCGCCATGCCGACGTACGACCCGCTGATCACCCCCACCCGGGGGGTCGGCGTGATCCCCGAGACCGTCCGCACCTGGCCCGGCGCCTTGCGCAGCGCCCATCCGCAGACGTCCTTCGCCGCGCTCGGGCCGGCGGCGGCCGAGATCGTCGAGGAACACGCCCCGGACTGCCGGCTGGGCGAGCGAAGCCCCCTGGCCCGGCTGGAGAAGCTGGGCGCGCGCGTCCTGCTGCTGGGCGCCGGCTACGACAGCTGCACCAGCTTCCACCTCGCCGAGTACCGCGTCGAGTCCCCGCTCGTCGCGGTGGGCCGGCCCGCGCCCGGCGGCGGCTGGGAGGTCGTCACCGAGGTGTCCATCGACTCCGACCGCTTCGACGAACTCGGTCACGACTTCGAACGGGACCGGCCCGTCGTGCGGGGCAGGGTCGGCGCGGCCGACGCGCGCCTGTTCCCGGTCGCGGACGCGGTGGCCTACGCCGAGCGGTGGCTGCCGCTGCACCGGCCCCGCGCCGCGGAGGACCTGCCACGCATGCCCGGGTGGCCGGATCCTCCACCCCCCGGCCGCGGCCCCCGGTCGCGAACCTAGACTCTGGCCCATGCGAACTGAGCCTGTCGTCCGGGTCCAGGCCCTGGTGAAGCGGTACGGGACGAGGACCGCGGTCAACGGCCTCGACCTGACGGCCCGGGCGGGCGTCACCGCCGTCCTCGGACCCAACGGCGCCGGCAAGACCACGACGATCGAGATCTGCGAGGGGTACCGCAGGCCGGACTCCGGCACCGTGCGCGTCCTGGACCTCGACCCGGTCCGGCAGGCCCGCGAGCTGCACCCCCGGATCGGCGTGATGCTCCAGTCCGGGGGCGTGTACTCGGGTGCGCACGCCGGCGAGATGCTGCGGCACGTCGCCAGGCTGCACGCGAACCCGCTGGACGTGGACGCCCTGATCGAGCGGCTCGGGCTCGGCGGCTGCGGCCGTACGACCTACCGCCGGCTGTCCGGCGGACAGCAGCAGCGCCTCGCGCTCGCCATGGCCGTCGTCGGCCGCCCGGAGCTGGTGTTCCTGGACGAGCCGACCGCCGGCCTCGACCCGCAGGCCCGCCGCGCCACCTGGGACCTGGTGCGCGATCTGCGCGCCGACGGCGTCTCGGTCATCCTGACCACCCACTACATGGACGAGGCCGAGCAGCTCGCCGACGACGTCGCGATCATCGACGCCGGCCGGGTCATCGCCCAGGGCTCCCCCGAGGAGCTGTGCCGCGGCGGCGCCGAGAACACCCTGCGCTTCACTGGCCGCCCGGGCCTGGACGTGGGCTCCCTGCTCAAGGCCCTGCCCTCCGACAGCTCCGCCGCCGAGCTGACGCCGGGCACGTACCGGGTCATGGGCAAGATCGATCCCCAGCTGCTGGCGACCGTCACGTCGTGGTGCGCGCAGCACGGGGTGATGCCGGACCGGATCTCGGTGGAGCGGCACACCCTGGAAGACGTCTTTCTTGAGCTCACCGGCAAGGAGCTGCGCTCGTGACCGCCACCGGCACCTACACGCCCGCCCCGGGGGCCGCCCCTCTGCCCCGGATGATCGCGGCCCAGGCGGCGCTGGAGACCAGGATGCTCCTGCGCAACGGCGAGCAGCTGCTGCTCACCGTGGTGATCCCGACCCTGCTGCTGGTGCTGTTCAGCACGGTGGACATCGTCGACACGGGCGCGGGCGAGGCGGTCGACTTCCTCACCCCCGGCGTCCTCGCGCTCGCCGTGATGTCGACGGCGTTCACGGGCCAGGCCATCGCCACCGGCTTCGAGCGCCGGTACGGCGTCCTGAAGCGGCTGGCGTCCTCCCCGCTGCCGCGCTGGGGCCTGATGACCGCGAAGACCCTGTCCGTGCTGGTCACGGAGGTACTTCAGGTCATTCTGCTGACGGTGATCGCGTTCGCGCTGGGCTGGTCCCCACAGGGCGACCCCTTCTCCGTCGTACTCCTGCTGGTCCTCGGCACGGCCGCCTTCTCGGGCCTCGGCCTGCTCATGGCGGGCACGCTGCGGGCGGAGGCGACCCTGGCCGCCGCCAACCTGGTGTTCCTGCTGCTCCTCGTGGGCGGCGGCGTCATCGTCCCGCTGGAGAAGTTCCCGTCCGCCGCGCAGGACGTCCTCGGCCTGCTGCCGATCTCCGCCCTCTCCGACGGACTGCGGGACGTGCTCCAGCACGGGGCCGGGATGCCATGGGCCGACCTGGGGATCCTGTCCGTGTGGGCGGTCGCCGGGCTCGCCGCCGCCGGGGCGTTCTTCCGCTGGGAGTAGACCCCGCCGGGGCCGTTCCGCCGGTGGGAACGAGACCCCTCGTGAAAGCGTGCACAAGCGGCCCCCTACGATGGAACGCGTGCCAAACGTGACCCGCGCCGACGCCGTGGCGGCCCTGCGCAACCCGCTCGCCTTCATCGCCGCACGCTGGACCCCCACTCCCCGGACGGTTCAGCGGGCGGCCCTCGTCTCGCTCGTCATGTCGGTGGTCATCGTGGTCACCGGCGGCGCGGTGCGGCTCACCGGCTCCGGGCTCGGCTGCCCGACCTGGCCCAAGTGCACCGACGACTCCCTCACCGCCACCAGCGAGATGGGCCTGCACGGCGCCATCGAGTTCGGCAACCGCATGCTGACGTACGTGCTGTGCGCGGCGGTCGGCTGGGCGATCATCGCCGCCCGCTCCGAGAAGCCGTACCGGCGCGGTCTGACCCGGCTCGGCTGGGCGCAGTTCTGGATCGTGATGAGCAACGCGGTCCTCGGCGGCATCGTGGTCCTCGTCGGGCTGAACCCGTACACGGTCGCCGCGCACTTCGTGGCGACGGCGGCCCTGATCGCCGTCGCCACGGTGATGTGGCAGCGCACCCGGGAGGGCGACGCCGGGCCCCGGCCACTGGTCGGCAGGTCCGTGCAGCAGCTGGTGTGGGTCCTGGTGGGGACCACCGTCCTGCTGATCCTGGTCGGCACGGTCGTGACCGGCGCGGGTCCGCACGCGGGCGACTCCAGCGAGGTCGAGCGGATGCCGCTGGACTGGGAGACGGTCAGCAAGGTGCACGCCGTGCTGGCCTGGATCGTGGTGTCGCTGACGTTCGCCCTGTGGTTCGTCCTGAAGGCGGTCGACGCCCCGAAGGCCCCGCTGCACCGCACCCGGGAGCTGTTCGTGGTGCTGCTCGCCCAGGGCGTCATCGGGTACGTCCAGTACTTCACGGACCTGCCGGAGATCCTGGTCGGCCTGCACATGCTCGGCTCGTCCCTGGTGTGGATCTGGGTGGTGCTGGTGCTGCTGGCGCTGCGCGAGCGCCCGCGGACGACGGTCGGTCTGCCCGGCCCCGCCGTTCAGGAACGGGACGCCACGAGCGCGTCGATCGCCGGTCCCAGGTAGCCCCGGGTCAGTTCCGCCCTGCGCGCCGTCCACTCCTCGGTGGGCGGCGCCGCCGCGTCCCCGTACCGTCGTCGCCGGATGTCCTCGACGACCTCGACGGGCGCTCCGAGGGAGGGCAGCAGGTCCAGCGCCTCCCTTTTGGAGATCAGCCGGCCGTCGGTGAGGGTGACGGTGGCCCGGGCGTGGGTGACCATCGCCAGGTCGACCCAGACGGTCTGCGTCCAGTTGCTCACCCGGTCCACCTCCCGCCGCCAGAAGTCCCGCTGGTCGCGCACCACGAAGGCGGCCAGTTCCCGGTCCGTGACCGGCGGCAGCAGGCTCTTCGGCGGCTCCCCCAGCAGGACCGGCCGAAGGTGTGCAGCTCGCGGCGGGTGACGGGGGTGACCGGGCGCCGGAACAGGTGCGCGTGCGCCCAGGTGAGGTGCCGCCGGTCCGCGCCGGCCGCGGTGGCGGGCGTCAGATAGGTGCAGTGGAGCTGGTCGGCGAGCGGCTGCGCGCGCAGACGCGCGTGCGCCAGGGCCACCCGCCAGACGGTCCGCGCGCCGATCGGTCCGTCCAGGACGGCGATCAGATCCAGGTCGCTGCGGCCTTCCTGGTAGTCGCCACCGCCGAGCGAGCCGTGCGCCCAGACGGCGAGCGGAGCGGCGCCGGACTGCCCGGAAGGCTCGGACAGATCGGACAGTTCGGACAGGAATCGGTCGAGCAGGGCTTCGGTCCGGTTCATGGCCCCAGTCTGTCGATCTCAGCCGAGCCGGTACACCCGGCGCGCGTTGCCCGCCGCGACCAGCCCCGCGACCCGCTGGGCGTCCGCGAGCGACCAGGCGCCCTCCGCGACCCAGGTGCCCAGCACCCGCCCCAGGGCCTCGCGGAACAGCCGGGCGCCCACCACGTGCAGCTCGGGCAGCCCCCGGGCCCCGCTGGAGAAGAGGATCTTGCCGAAGGGGGCCAGTTCCAGGATCTCCGCGAGGATCGTGGCGGCGCGGGCCCCGGTGCGCACGAGCGCGGCGCCGGAGTCGGCGTAGACGTGCGGGAAGACTCCGGCGAGGTGGGCGGCGTGGCGGTGGTAGGGGTAGCCGTGCAGCAGGACCAGGTCGGTGCCGAGGCCGGCCGTCGCGCGGACGAAGTCCGTGAGCAGGGCCGGGTCCGTGCGGTCGACACGCAGGTCCGGCTCACCGAGTCCGGCGTGCAGTTGCAGGGGCAGCCCGGAGGCGACGGCGATCCACAGCAGGTGCCGCAGCAGCACCGGATCGCTCAGCTCGCCGCCGACGCGGCGTGCGGCCAGCCAGCGCCCCGCGGCGCCGCGCACCTCGCCCGGGCCGGGCGGCTCGGGTGCGAGCGCCAGGCCGTGCCGGGCTCCGGCGACCGAGGTGAAGGCCACGGCGTGCGCGGCGGCGGTGTGCACCGCCTCGGCGAGGTTGGCGAGGAAGGACTCGACGGTTCCGGAGGTGTCGGCGACCTGTTCGGCGAGAGGTTCCAGGCGCACGATCTCACGGGCCCGCGCGGCGCCCGCGGAGGCGAGCTCCTCGGGTCCGGTGAGGTCGCCGGGCAGGCCGGTGTCGACGAGGTACGTCGTGATGCCGCTGCCGCGCAGCAGTCGGCGGCGTGACTCCAGGACGCCGAGTTCACGGCGCCGGGCGAGGTAGCGGGCGGGCGGGCAGTGCGGCTCCAGCCCGAGCAGCGGGGGGCACCAGCGGCGTACGGCGAAGCCCGTCTGGGTGTCGAAGAGGGTGGTGCCCGGGGCGGGCGGGCCCTGGGTGCGGGCCAGCTGGGCCTCGAAGGTGCCGAGGCCCAGCTCCGTGCGCAGGACGCCGTGGCAGTACTGGTCCACCAGGGACGGCGTTTCGATCATCCCGGACTCCCCCGCGACTGGACCTCTGTCTCCTTGCAGGTCCTAACGGTCGGAGCGGGCGTCAGGTGTTGCTGAGGTGACGCTCAGATGCTGGGCGGCCCGGGGCGGCTCAGGTGTTGCGCGGCCCGCCCACCTGGATCCCGGCCATGCGCGTCCATTCGTACGGCCCGGTCTTCACCTTGGCCGCGAACTCGCCGTCGAAGGTCTCGTGGACGGTGACGCCGGCCTTCTCGACGGCCTTCCGGGCGATCTCGACGGAGGGCGCGACGAGGTCGCCCCAGCCGCCGTCCTCGCCGACGAGGACGATCCGGGCACCGCGTTCCCCGAGGTACGCGATCTGGCTCTCGGCTCCGCCGTGCGCATTGGAGAAGCTGCTGATCTGCTGGGCGAGCCGGGCCGCCGTGCGCTCGGCCTTCGCGTCCGCCTGCTTGGTGTCTGCCATGGTCAGGATGCTACCGACGGGTAGAGGGAACGGCGACGGCCGGGGCGCGTGGCCTTGACCACGCACCCCGGCCGCCTGGAAGCCGTAGGGGATCTACCGCAGGAAGGGGTCCACCGCCACCGCCACGAACAGCAGGGAGACGTAGGTGATGGACCAGTGGAACAGGCGCATCTCCTTCAGTTTCGCGCCTGTCGTCTCCGCCTTGGCGCGGTTCTGCAGGGCGTGCGCCTCCCACAGCCACCAGCCGCCCGCCGCGAGCGCGACCGCGGTGTAGAACCAGCCGGTGTAGCCGAGCGGCGTCAGCAGCAGCGAGACGGCGACCATCACCCAGCTGTAGATCACGATCTGCTTGGCGACGACCTTGTTGGAGGCGATGACCGGGAGCATCGGCACGCCCACGCGCGCGTAGTCGTCCTTGACCTTCATGGAGAGCGGCCAGTAGTGCGGCGGCGTCCAGAAGAAGATGACCGCGAAGAGCACGACGGGGGCCCACGACAGCGAGTTCGTCACCGAGGACCAGCCGATCAGCACCGGCATGCAGCCGGCGATGCCGCCCCACACGATGTTCTGCGAGGTACGGCGCTTGAGGATCATCGTGTAGACGACGACATAGAAGAGGAGCGCGCCGAGGGAGAGCCAGGCGGAGAGCCAGTTGACGGCCAGGCCGAACAGGAGCGTCGAGACCACCGCGAGGGTGATGCCGAAGACGAGGCACTCGCGCGGGCTGACCATGCCGGTGACCAGGGGCCGCTGCGAGGTGCGGTCCATCAGCGCGTCGATGTCGCGGTCGATGTACATGTTCAGCGCGTTGGCGCCGCCCGCGGACAGATAGCCGCCGACGGAGGTGAGCAGGACCAGCTTCAGGTCCGGCACACCCTGCTGCGCCAGGAACATCACGGGAACCGTGGTGATCAGCAGCAGCTCGATGATCCGTGGCTTGGTCAGCGCCACGAACGCCTTGACCCGGGCCCCGACCGGCCGCCGACTCGGGCTCTGGCTCGTCCCGATAACCCCCGCTGGACGGGATTCAACGGCCGTCACGCACACCCCTGACAGAGACATCCCAGCAAGCCTCCCCGTGTGAAGTCCCGGTAAAGGCTCGCGCGTACCACGCCACTGTAGACGTTGCCCATACCTCGCCCTTCGCGGGGGTGGGGTCGTGTTGGCCCGGCCGGCCGAGGGGGCGCTCGGCGGTGCTCCCCGGGGCCTGTCACGGGCGCGCTCATCGGTCGCCCCGAGGCTCGATTGAGCAGTCAGATGAGCGGCTCCGTATTCATGTGCCGAATGCGATTCCGGCCAGTCGGCAGGCGGATCCCGATGCGGCCCGGCAGTCTGGAATGACTCGAAAAAACGCACGTCCTCACGGGGGTAGGCTCGACAGCGGCCGGTGGGCACCCAGTGCACCGGCAGCCGGTGGGCGCGTGCCCGAAGCAGCCGGTTTTCGACATGTGGAGAGGAGCCCTGACTCAGGGTGAGCACCAAGCCGACCACCACAGACCTCGAGTGGACCGAGTGGGACCAGCGGGCCGTGGACACCGCCCGCGTCCTGGCCGCCGACGCCGTACAGAAGGTCGGCAACGGCCATCCCGGTACGGCGATGAGCCTGGCGCCCGCCGCTTACACCCTCTTCCAGAAGGTGATGCGGCACGACCCGGCGGACGCCGACTGGGTCGGACGCGACCGTTTCGTGCTGTCCGCGGGCCACTCGTCCTTGACCCTGTACACCCAGCTGTACCTGGCCGGCTTCGGCCTGGAGCTGGAGGACCTGAAGTCCTTCCGCACGTGGGGGTCGAAGACTCCCGGTCACCCCGAGTACGGCCACACCGTGGGTGTGGAGACGACGACCGGTCCGCTGGGCCAGGGTGTCGCCAACGCCGTCGGCATGGCGATGGCCGCCCGCTACGAGCGCGGCCTGTTCGACCCGCAGGCCCCGGCCGGCGAGTCCCCCTTCGATCACTTCGTGTACTGCGTCGCGGGTGACGGCTGCCTCCAGGAGGGCATCGCCGCCGAGGCGTCCTCGATGGCCGGGCACCAGAAGCTGGGCAACCTGGTCCTGCTCTGGGACGACAACCACATCTCGATCGAGGGCGACACCGCCACGGCCGTCTCCGAGGACACCGTCAAGCGGTACGAGGCCTACGGCTGGCATGTGCAGCGCGTCGCCCCGAAGCCGGACGGCGACCTCGACCCGCACGCTCTCTACAACGCGATCGAGGAAGCGAAGAAGGTGACGGACAAGCCGTCCTTCATCGCGATGCGCTCGATCATCGCCTGGCCCGCCCCGAACGCGCAGAACACCGAGGCCGCGCACGGCTCGGCGCTCGGCGACGACGAGGTCGCGGCCACCAAGCGCGTCCTCGGGTTCGACCCGGAGCAGACCTTCGAGGTGTCCGACGAGGTCATCGCGCACACCCGCAAGGCGCTGGAGCGCGGCGCCCAGGCCAAGGCCGAGTGGGAGAAGTCCTTCCAGCTGTGGCGGGACAACAACCCCGAGCGCGCGGCCGAGTTCGACCGCATCGCCGCGGGCGAGCTGCCGGCCGGCTGGGAGGAGAAGATCCCCGTCTTCGAGCCGGGCAAGGGCGTCGCCACCCGTGCCGCGTCCGGGAAGGTGCTCCAGGCGCTGGGGGCGGTCATCCCCGAGCTGTGGGGCGGCTCGGCCGACCTGGCCGGCTCCAACAACACCACCATCGACAAGACGTCGTCGTTCCTCCCGGCCGACAACCCGCTGCCGGAGGCGAACCCCTACGGCCGCACGGTGCACTTCGGCATCCGCGAGCACTCCATGGCCGCGGAGATGAACGGCATCGCGCTGCACGGCAACACCCGTGTCTACGGCGGCACCTTCCTGGTCTTCTCCGACTACATGCGCAACGCGGTGCGGCTGTCGGCGCTGATGCACCTGCCGGTGACGTACGTGTGGACGCACGACTCCATCGGTCTCGGTGAGGACGGCCCGACGCACCAGCCGGTCGAGCACCTGGCCTCGCTGCGCGCCATCCCGGGCCTGAACATCGTCCGCCCGGCCGACGCCAACGAGACCGCGATCGCCTGGCGCGAGATCCTCAAGCGCTGGACGAAGGAGTTCGGCAAGGGCCAGCCGCACGGTCTGGCGCTGACCCGTCAGGGCGTGCCGACGTACGAGCCCAACGAGGACGCGGCCAAGGGCGGTTACGTCCTGTTCGAGGCGTCCACCGGGACGCCGGACGTGATCCTGATCGCGACCGGCTCCGAGGTGCACGTGGCCGTCGAGGCACGCGAGCGGCTCGAGGCCGACGGGGTCGCGACGCGGGTCGTGTCCATGCCGTCCGTGGAGTGGTTCGAGCAGCAGGACCAGGGGTACCGGGACAGCGTGCTGCCGCCGCAGGTGAAGGCCCGGGTCGCCGTCGAGGCGGGCATCGGCCTGACGTGGCACAAGTACGTCGGGGACGCCGGTCGCATCGTTTCCCTGGAGCACTTCGGTGCTTCGGCCGACGGCAAGGTCCTCTTCCGCGAGTACGGCTTCACTGCCGAGAACGTGGCCGACAAGGCCAGGGAATCCCTCGCGGCCGCCCAGCGCTGACGCCCATATACGACACGTAGGAGATGTAATTCCATGACAGACGCACTGAAGCGCCTCTCCGAGGAAGGCGTCGCGATCTGGCTGGACGACCTGTCGCGCAAGCGGATCACGTCCGGCAACCTCGCCGAGCTGCTCGACCAGCAGCACGTCGTGGGCGTCACCACCAACCCGTCGATCTTCCAGAAGGCGATCTCGCAGGGCGACGGCTACGACCAGCAGCTGTCGGACCTCGCCGCCCGCAAGGTCACCGTCGAAGAGGCCATCCGCATGATCACGACGGCGGACGTCCGCGACGCCGCCGACATCCTGCGCCCGGTCTTCGACGCCACCGGCGGCCAGGACGGCCGGGTGTCGATCGAGGTCGACCCGCGTCTGGCCCACAACACCAAGGCGACGGTCGCCGAGGCCAAGCAGCTGGCCTGGCTGGTCGACCGCCCCAACACGCTGATCAAGATCCCGGCCACCCGGGCGGGCCTGCCGGCGATCACCGAGGTCATCGGCAACGGCATCAGCGTCAACGTCACGCTGATCTTCTCGCTGGCGCGCTACCGCGAGGTGATGGACGCCTACCTGGCGGGCCTGGAGAAGGCGCGCGAGAAGGGCCTGGACCTCTCCCTGATCCACTCCGTGGCGTCCTTCTTCGTGTCCCGCGTGGACACCGAGATCGACAAGCGGCTCGACGGGCTCGGTACCGACGAGGCCAAGGCCGCCCGTGGCAAGGCCGGTGTCGCCAACGCGCGCCTGGCCTACGAGGCGTACGAGGAGGTCTTCTCCTCCGACCGCTGGAGCGCACTGGAGAAGGCCGGCGCCAACAAGCAGCGTCCGCTGTGGGCCTCCACCGGTGTGAAGGACCCGGCGTACAAGGACACGCTGTACGTGGACGAGCTGGTGGCGCCGAACACGGTGAACACCATGCCGGAGGCGACCCTGTTCGCCACCGAGGACCACGGCGAGATCCGCGGCAACGCCGTCGCCGGCACCTACGAGCAGGCCCGCGCCGACCTCGACGCCGTCGCGCGGCTCGGGATCTCCTACGACGAGGTCGTGCAGCTGCTGGAGGAGGAGGGCGTCGAGAAGTTCGAGGCGTCCTGGAACGACCTGCTCAAGTCGACCGAGGCGGAGCTGGAGCGCCTCGCCCCTTCGGAGGGCTGAAGCCTTGTCCCCCCTTTCCGGTTCCGGAGCGAACCCGCTTCGTGACCCCGCCGACCGACGGCTCCCGCGTATCGCGGGGCCGTCGGGCCTGGTGATCTTCGGCGTCACGGGCGATTTGTCACGGAAGAAGCTGATGCCCGCGGTGTACGACCTCGCCAACCGGGGTCTGCTGCCGCCGGGCTTCTCGCTGGTCGGCTTCGCCCGCCGCGAATGGGCCCACGAGGACTTCGCGCAGGAGGTCCACGACGCGGTCAAGGAGCACGCCCGCACCCCCTTCCGCGAGGAGGTCTGGCAGCAGCTCATCCAGGGCATGCGCTTCGTGCAGGGCACCTTCGACGACGACGACGCCTTCGAGCGGCTGCGCTCGACGATCGAGGAGCTGGACAAGGCGCAGGGCACGGGCGGCAACTTCGCCTTCTACCTGTCGGTTCCGCCGTCGGCCTTCCCCGTGGTCATCCAGCAGCTGAAGAAGCACGGACTGGCCGACCAGACGAAGGACTCCTGGCGGCGCGCGGTCATCGAGAAGCCGTTCGGCCACAACCTTCGGTCGGCGGAGAAGCTCAACTCGATCGTCCACGAGGTCTTCGCCCCGGACCAGGTCTTCCGCATCGACCACTACCTGGGCAAGGAGACCGTCCAGAACATCCTGGCGCTGCGCTTCGCCAACACGATGTTCGAGCCGATCTGGAACCGGTCCTTCGTGGACCATGTGCAGATCACCATGGCCGAGGACATCGGCATCGGCGGCCGGGCGGGGTACTACGACGGCATCGGCGCCGCCCGTGACGTCATCCAGAACCACCTGCTCCAGCTGATGGCGCTGACCGCGATGGAGGAGCCCGCCTCCTTCGACGCGGACGCGCTCGCCGCGGAGAAGACGAAGGTGCTGGGCGCCGTGCGGCTCCCCAAGGACCTGGGCCGGGACACCGTGCGCGGCCAGTACGCGGCCGGCTGGCAGGGCGGCGCGAAGGCGGTCGGCTACCTCCAGGAGGAGGGCATCGATCCGCGGTCGAAGACCGACACCTACGCGGCGATCAAGCTGGAGATCGACAACCGCCGCTGGGCGGGCGTCCCCTTCTACCTGCGCACCGGCAAGCGTCTCGGCCGGCGCGTCACCGAGATCGCGGTCGTCTTCCAGCGCGCCCCGCACTCCCCCTTCGACCACACGGCGACGGAGGAGCTGGGCAAGAACGCGATCGTCATCCGGGTCCAGCCCGACGAGGGCGTGACCGTCCGCTTCGGCTCCAAGGTGCCCGGCACCTCGATGGAGATCCGGGACGTGTCGATGGACTTCGCCTACGGCGAGTCGTTCACGGAGTCCTCGCCGGAGGCGTACGAGCGGCTGATCCTGGACGTGCTGCTGGGCGACTCGAACCTCTTCCCGCGCACCGAGGAGGTCGAGCTGTCCTGGAAGATCCTCGACCCGATCGAGGAGTACTGGGACGCGAACGGCAAGCCCGCGCAGTACCCGGCCGGTACCTGGGGGCCCGTCGAGGCGGACGAGATGCTCGAACGAGACGGACGGAGCTGGCGCCGGCCATGAAGATAGACCTCACGGACACCACGGCCAGCAAGATCAACAAGGCGCTGGTGCAGGGCCGGCGGGCGATCGGCACCCCGGCCGTCGGCATGGTCCTCACGCTGGTCATCGTCACGGACGAGGAGAACGCCTACGACGCCCTGAAGGCCGCCAGCGACGCCTCGCACGAGCACCCCTCGCGCACGCTGGTGGTCATCAAGCGCGTCTCCCGCTCCCCCCGTGACCGCACCCAGTCCCGCCTGGACGCGGAGGTGCGGGTCGGCGCGGACGCGGGAACCGGCGAGACGGTCGTGCTGCGGCTGTACGGCGAGGTCGTCGACCACGCCCAGTCCGTGGTGCTGCCCCTGCTGCTGCCCGACGCGCCCGTCGTCGTGTGGTGGCCGGTCAACGCGCCGCTCGACCCGGCCAACGACCCGCTGGGCGCGCTGGCCCAGCGGCGCGTCACCGACACCTACGCCGCCGAGCAGCCGGTCCGGGACCTGACGACCCGCTCCGGCACCTACACCCCCGGCGACACGGACCTGTCGTGGACCCGCATCACGCCCTGGCGTTCGATGCTGGCCGCGGCCCTGGACCAGGTCACCTGCAAGGTGGAGTCGGTCGAGGTGGAGGGCGAGGAGTTCAACCCGAGCTGCGAGCTGCTGGCGATGTGGCTCGGCGACCGGCTGGGTGTCCCCGTGCAGCGCTCGCTGTCCGGCGGGCCGGGGCTCACCGCGGTGCGCATGGCCACCGACTGCGGGCCGATCGTGCTGGACCGGGCCGACGGCTCGCTGGCCACGCTGTCCATCGAGGGCCAGCCCGACCGCGCGGTGGCGCTCAAGCGCCGGGACACGGCCGAGCTGATCGCGGAGGAGCTGCGCCGCCTCGACCCGGACGACACCTACGCGTCGGCGCTGCGGTTCGGGGTGGAGCGGCTGAACGCGGCCCCGGCCGCCCAGGAGACCGCCGCCACCGGCGAGGGTGCGGCGCAGGAGCCGGCCGCGGACGAGCCGGTCGCGGTGGAGACGCCTGTCGAGGAGGCCGCGAAGGCCCCCGCGCAGCAGGCGGCGAAGAAGACCGCCCGGAAGGTCCCGGCGAAGAAGGCGGCGGCGAAGTGAGTGCTCCGCAGCTCGTCGTGCACCGCGACAAGGACCTGATGGCCCAGGCCGCGGCGGCCCGGCTGATCACGAAGATCGTGGACGCGCAGGCCTCCCGGGGTCACGCCTCCGTGGTCCTCACCGGTGGGCGCAACGGCAACGGCCTGCTGGCCGCGCTGGCCGTCGCGCCCGCCCGGGACGCCGTCGACTGGGCCCGGATCGACCTGTGGTGGGGCGACGAGCGGTTCCTCCCGGAGGGCGACCCGGAGCGCAACGTCACCCAGGCCCGGGAGGCGCTGCTGGACTCCGTCCCCGTGGACCCGAAGCGCGTGCACGCCATGCCCGCGTCGGACGGCCCCCACGGCGCCGATGTGGAGGCGGCCGCGGCCGCCTACGCCGAGGAGCTGGCCCGCGCGGCCGGCCCGGAGAACCATGGCGCGGTGCCCACGTTCGACGTCCTGATGCTGGGCGTCGGCCCGGACACCCATGTGGCCTCGCTCTTCCCGGAGCTGCCGGCCGTGCGGGAGACCGAGCGCACGGTGGTCGGCGTCCGTGGCGCGCCCAAGCCCCCGCCGACCCGGGTCACCCTCACGCTCCCGGCGATCCGGGCGGCCCGTGAGGTGTGGCTGCTGGCGGCCGGCGAGGACAAGGCGCGGGCGGCCGCCATCGCCCTGTCGGGCGCGGGCGAGATCCAGGCCCCGGCGGCGGGCGCCCGCGGCCGGGCCCGCACCCTGTGGCTGCTGGACTCCGCGGCGGCTTCCCGGCTCCCGAGGGCGCTGTACCCGCCGGCCTCTCCCTGAGGGAAACACCCGCGAGGAACCCGTACGGTCGACGGCCGTACGGGTTTCCTCTTGTGTGGGGCACCCCTGCCGGAAGTTCGGGGGTGCCCCTGCCACGGGTTCGGGGTCAGCCGCGGCCGCGCAGCTCCCGGTACTTGGCGACCAGGGCCCGCGTCGAGGCGTCCAGACCGGGGACGTCCGCCCCTTCGGTCAGCGCGGGTTCGACGCGCTTGGCGAGGACCTTGCCCAGCTCCACGCCCCACTGGTCGAAGGAGTCGATGTTCCACACCGCGCCCTGCACGAACACCTTGTGCTCGTACAGCGCGATGAGCTGACCGAGCACCGACGGGGTCAGCTCGCGCGCGAGGACGGTGGTCGTCGGGTGGTCGCCCTTGAACGTCTTGTGGGCGACCAGCTCCTCCGGCACGCCCTCGGCCCGCACCTCGTCCGGCGTCTTGCCGAAGGCCAGCGCCTGGGTCTGGGCGAAGAAGTTGGCCATCAGCAGGTCGTGCTGTGCCTTGAGCTCGTCGCTCAGCTCGCTCACCGGCTCGGCGAAGCCGATGAA
>NZ_BQUN01000098.1:294572-300159 GCF_026008495.1 Streptomyces sp. A012304 | reverse complement strand
GGATCAGCTTGGTGCCCTGGTGGATCAACTGGTAGTAGGCGTGCTGCCCGTTGGTGCCGGGCGTGCCCCAGACGATCGGGCCGGTCTGCCAGTCGACCTCCTTGCCGTCCCTGCCGACGTACTTGCCGTTGGACTCCATGTCGAGCTGCTGGAGGTAGGCGGCGAACTTGGACAGGTAGTGGCTGTAGGGCAGCACCGCGTGCGACTGGGCGTCGTGGAAGTTGCCGTACCAGATGCCCAGCAGGCCGAGCAGCAGCGGGGCGTTGGCCTCGGCGGGGGTGGTGCGGAAGTGCTCGTCGACGATCCGGAAGCCGTCGAGCATCTCGCGGAAGCGGTCCGGGCCGATGGCGATCATCAGGGAGAGGCCGATCGCCGAGTCGTAGGAGTAGCGGCCGCCGACCCAGTCCCAGAACTCGAACATGTTGGCCGTGTCGATGCCGAACTCGGCGACCTTCTCCGCGTTGGTCGACAGCGCCACGAAGTGCCGGGCGACGGCGGCCTCGTCACCGAGCGCCGCCAGCAGCCAGCCGCGCGCCGAGGTGGCGTTGGTGATGGTCTCGATGGTGGTGAAGGTCTTGGACGCGATGATGAACAGCGTCTCGGCCGGGTCCAGGTCCCGGGTCGCCTCGTGCAGGTCGGCGCCGTCCACGTTGGAGACGAAGCGGACGGTCAGGTCGCGGTCGGTGTAGCTGCGCAGCACCTCGTAGGCCATGGCGGGGCCGAGGTCGGAGCCGCCGATGCCGACGTTGACCACGTTCTTGATGCGCCTGCCGGTGTGGCCGGTCCAGGCTCCCGAGCGGACGCGGTCCGCGAAGTCGGCCATCTTGTCGAGGACGGCGTGCACCGCCGGGACGACGTTCTCCCCGTCGACCTCGACGACCGCGTCGCGCGGGGCGCGCAGCGCGGTGTGCAGCACGGCCCGGTTCTCGGTGGTGTTGATCCTCTCGCCGCGGAACATGGCGTCCCGCAGGCCGAAGACGTCGGTGGCGGCGGCCAGCTCGCGCAGCAGCCGCAGCGTCTCGTCGGTGACGAGGTGCTTGGAGTAGTCGATGTGCAGGTCACCGACCCGCAGTGTGTACCCGCTGCCGCGCCCGGGGTCGGCGGCGAACAGCTCCCGCAGCCGTACCTCCCCGAGTTCCTCGCGATGCTTGGCCAGAGCGGTCCACTCGGGCGTCTGGTTGAGCCTCGTACGGCCGTCTGCGTTCATGTCGGACCCGACCCTCTTTCCTCACCTGTCCGTGCTGCGCACCTTGTCCACTGCCGGTCCCAACCTAGTTGATCAGTGTGTGACGTGAGCTGACGCGGGACCCTCCCGTGGTGCACCGACAGGTACGTCCGCGTTGCCCGCCGGTATCAACGACACGACCGCCGCGGCGAACAGCAGGGCGGCGAGGAGCGCGGGCGCGTTCAGGCCGTAGGCTCCCGCCACGGCTCCGCCGAGCAGCGCGCCGAGCGGGGCACCGGAGGTGGAGGCCGTACGGAAGGCGGCGGAGATCCGGCCGACCATGGACTCGGGGCTGCGCCGCTGCATCAGCGTGACCTGGTTGACGTTCCACACCATGTTCATGACGCCGAGCAGCAGCATGCCCACGAGGAGCGCGCCGAGGTGCCGGACGGTGCCCATGAGCAGCAGCGACGCCGTCTGGACGGCGCCGCCGAGCAGCAGGGCGCGGGCCCGTCCGGTGCGGCGGGCGATCCGCTGGGCGAGGAAGCCGCCGGCGAGGCTGCCGACGGCGTACACGGTCATGGCGGCGGCGAACTCGGCGTCGCCCGCGTCCAGCCAGCGCGTCACATGCAGGACGAGGGTGGCGATGAGGGCGCCCATGCCGATGTTGCACAGCAGTGTGCCGAGGCAGACGGAGCGCAGCACCCGGTCGTGCCACAGGGCGCGCAGTCCCTCGCCGATCTCCGCGCGCAGGGTGCTGCCCGTGGGCCGCGGCTCCCGCTCGGGCGGTCGTATCCGCAGGGAGGCCACCAGGGCCGCCGCCAGCAGGTAGGTGGCCGCGTCGGCGGCGAACGGCAGGAAGGCCCCGGCGCCGAGCAGCAGCGGCACGACCGGGCCGGCCAGCAGTCCCCCGGCGAGCTGCTGGCCGGTCATCAGCCGGGCGTTGGCCCCGCCGAGAGCCTCGCGGTCCACGAGGGAGGGCAGCAGGGCGGTGGAGGCGTTGTCGAAGAGGGTCTGCAGGGTGGTCAGCAGGAACGCGAGGGCGAGCAGCAGCGGGATCGAGGCGTGGCCGAGGGCCACGGCGAGGGCGAACGCGGCCACCAGCAGCCCGCGCACGGTGTCCACGGCCCACATCGCGCGCCGCTGGTCGACACGGTCGGCGACGGCCCCGCCGAGCAGGCCGAACAGCAGCCAGGGGACGTAGGAGCAGGCGGTCACGGAGGCGATGACCAGCGGGTCGTCGGTGAGCTGGACCGCGAGCAGGGGCAGCGCGGTCGTCCGCAGGGCGTCGCCGAAGCGCGAGACGACGGCGGCGCTCCACAGGCGCCCGAACCCGCCGCGCCACGAGGGCGCGACCACGTCGCCCGTCGTCTTCACCGCTGTCACGACTCCCCCTGCCGGTTCTCCGGTTCACCGCCGCGACGTCGGTCGCGACGAGCACCACTGCGAAAACCGTAGAGGACACCACTGACAATCGGTCCGCGGCGGACCGCCGGCCGATGGGCGCAACGGGACCGGCCAGGCACCCGCGGGCACCTGGCCGGTCCTCAACTTCTAGATCTCGCCCCGCAGTTTGGCGAGCGCCTCGGCGAGGATCGCCTCGCCGTCCGCGTCGCTGCGCCGCTCCCGCACATAGGCGAGGTGCGTCTTGTAGGGCTCGGTGCGCGGCGGGTCCGGCGGGTTGTCCCGGTCCTGTCCGGCCGGGAAGCCGCAGCGCGGGCAGTCCCAGGTGTCGGGAACCTGCGCGTCGCTGGCGAAGCTGGGCTGCGTCTCGTGCCCGTTGGAGCACCAGAAGGAGATGCGCAGACGCGGCGCGGACTCGCCGCGCTCGGCCTCGCCCATCGGCCCCGCCCCGACCCGGCTTCCTCGGATCGCGTTGCCACTTGCCACGGTCGTAACTCCCTGCGTGATGGTGCCGCAAAGCGAGTCGGCGTTTCGCTTCGCTGCGAGCGCCTCAGTCTACGTAAGGCCCAACGCGCGTCCAGTGGCGGGAGTTACAGCCCACGCACACAGACGCACGCCCCATGATAGGCCGCGCTCAGCTGCGCGTACCGAACATGGGGCGTTACGTAGGGGAATGTGTGCGCCTGTGACAGGCGGGTCAGCTGTTCGCCTTCATCAACAGGCCGAGGACGATGATGCACGCCAGCCACAGCAGACCGACCACCACGGTGATGCGGTCGAGGTTGCGCTCGGCGACGGAGGAGCCGCCGACGGAGGACTGCATGCCGCCACCGAACATGTCGGAGAGGCCGCCGCCCTTCCCCTTGTGCATCAGCACCAGCAGCATCAGCAGCAGGCTGAAGACGATCAGGGCGATCGAGAACCCCATAACCACGGCTGGACCAACTTCCTCGGATTCTGATGGACGACGGGGGCACGGCGGCTAGCTGCCATGCCCCCGCAAGAGTACGACGTTACGCCGCTACGGCCTACTCACTGGTCGCGGAAGCGCACGATCTTGACGAACTCGTCGGCGTCCAGGGAGGCACCGCCCACCAGCGCGCCGTCGATGTCGGCCTGCGCCATGATCTCGGCGACGTTGCCGGCCTTGACGGAGCCGCCGTACTGGATGCGGACCTTGTCGGCCAGCTCCTGCGTGTACAGCTCGGCGATCTTGCCGCGGATGGCGGCGCAGACCTCCTGGGCGTCCTCGGCGCCGCAGACCTTGCCGGTGCCGATGGCCCACACGGGCTCGTAGGCGATCACGACCGTCTCGGCCTGCTCGGCCGGGAGGTCCTTCAGACCGCCCTCGACCTGGGCGAGGGTGTGGGTGACGTGGTTGCCCGCCTCACGGACCTCCAGCTCCTCGCCGACGCACAGGATCGGGGTCAGGCCGTGCTTGTAGGCGGCCTTGACCTTGGCGTTGACCAGTTCGTCGGTCTCGCCGTGGTACTGGCGGCGCTCGGAGTGGCCGATCGCCACGTACGTGCACTTCAGCTTGGCCAGCATCGGGCCGGAGATCTCGCCGGTGTAGGCGCCGCTGTCGTGCGCCGAGATGTCCTGGGCGCCGTACTTGATGCGGAGCTTGTCGCCGTCGACCAGGGTCTGCACGGAGCGCAGGTCGGTGAAGGGCGGCAGGACGGCGACCTCGACGGCCTCGTAGTCCTTGTCCGCGAGGGCGAAGGCGAGCTTCTGGACGTGGGCGATGGCCTCCAGGTGGTTGAGGTTCATCTTCCAGTTGCCCGCCATCAGCGGCGTGCGCGTGCTCATAGGGGTCAGTCCTCCAGTGCGGCGAGGCCGGGGAGCGTCTTGCCCTCGAGGTATTCGAGGGAGGCGCCGCCGCCGGTCGAGATGTGGCCGAATGCGTTCTCGTCGAAGCCCAGGAGGCGGACGGCCGCGGCGGAGTCGCCACCGCCGACGACCGTGAAGGCCGGGGAGTCGAGGAGGGCCTGGGCGACCGCCTTGGTGCCCTCGGCGTAGTCGGGGTGTTCGAAGACGCCCATGGGGCCGTTCCAGAAGACGGTGGCGGCGTCGGCGAGCTTCGAGGCGTACAGCTTGCGGGTCTGCGGGCCGATGTCCAGGCCCTCCTGGTCGGCGGGGATCGCGTCCGCGGCGACGACGGTGGGGTTGGCCGGGGCCTTGGTCTTCAGGTCCGGGAACTCGGTCGAGACCAGCACGTCGACGGGGAGGACCAGCTCGACGCCGGTCTTCTCGGCCCGCTCGATGTACTCGGTGACAACCGGGATCTGGTCCTCCTGAAGGAGGGAGATGCCGACCTCGTGGCCCTTGGCCTTGAGGAAGGTGTAGGCCATGCCGCCGCCGATGAGCAGCCGGTCGGCCTTGCCGAGCAGCTCGTCGATGACGGCGAGCTTGTCGGAGACCTTGGCGCCGCCGAGCGCGACGACGTAGGGGCGCTTGACGTCCTCGGTGAGCTTCTTCAGGACCGCGACCTCGGTGGCGATGAGGTAGCCGGCGGCGTGCGGCAGGCGGGCCGGGAGGTCGAACACGGACGCGTGCTTGCGGTGCACCGCGCCGAAGCCGTCACCGACGTAGACGTCCGCGAGCTCGGCGAGCTGGTCGGCGAAGGCGCCGCGCTCGGCGTCGTCCTTGGCCGTCTCGCCCGGGTTGAAGCGCAGGTTCTCGATGACGGCGACCTGGCCGTCGGCCAGGCCGGCGACCGTCGCCCGGGCGGACTCGCCGACCGTGTCGGTGGCGAAGGCGACGGCGGAGCCGAGCAGCTCGCCCAGGCGCGCGGCGGCCGGGGCGAGGGAGAACGCGGGGTCCGGGGCGCCCTTGGGGCGGCCCAGGTGGGAGGCGACGACCACCTTGGCGCCCGCGTCCGCGAGGGCCTTGACGGTCGGCAGCACGGCGCGGATGCGGCCGTCGTCGGTGATGGTGTCGCCGTCCAGCGGCACGTTGAGGTCGGCGCGGACGAAGACGCGCCGTCCGGCCACGCCTTCGGAGAGGAGTTCGTCGATC
>NZ_BQUN01000098.1:289820-294413 GCF_026008495.1 Streptomyces sp. A012304 | reverse complement strand
CCGAGCCCTGCTCTCACATCGAGGTTCCCGCTCTGTGGATCAGAGCTGGCCGCCGACGAAGACCGTCAGGTCGACGAGGCGGTTGGAGTAGCCCCACTCGTTGTCGTACCAGCCGATGACCTTCACGTTCTTGCCCTCCTGGACCATGGTCAGGGAGGAGTCGAAGGTGCAGGACGCCGGGGCGTTGACGATGTCGGAGGAGACGATCGGGTCCTCGGTGTACTCGAGGATGCCCTTCAGCTCGCCCTCGGCGGCCTTCTGGAAGGCGGCGTTGATCTCTTCCTTGGTGACCTCGCGGCTGAGCTCCAGGACCAGGTCGGTGACCGAGCCGGTGGGGACCGGGACGCGCATCGCGATGCCGTCCAGCTTGCCCTTGAGCTGCGGCAGGACCAGGGCGGTCGCCTTGGCGGCGCCGGTGGTGGTCGGGATGATGTTCTCGGCGGCGGCGCGGGCGCGGCGCAGGTCCTTGTGCGGGAAGTCCAGGATGCGCTGGTCGTTGGTGTACGCGTGGACGGTCGTCATCAGGCCCTTGACGATGCCGAAGTTCTCGTCGAGGACCTTGGCCATCGGCGCCACGCAGTTGGTGGTGCAGGAGGCGTTGGAGATGACGTGGTGGTACTCGGCGTCGTACTTGTCCTGGTTGACGCCCATGACGATGGTGACGTCCTCGTCCGTGGCCGGCGCCGAGATGATGACCTTCTTGGCGCCGCCGGCGAGGTGCTTCTCGGCGTCGGCCTTCTTGGTGAAGATGCCGGTGGACTCGATGACGATGTCGACGCCGAGTTCGCCCCACGGGATGTCGGCGGGGTTGCGCTCGGAGAGGACCTTGATGGTCCTGCCGTCGACGGTGATGGTGTCGGCGGTGTGCGACACCTCCTGCTTCAGGCGGCCCAGGATGGTGTCGTACTTGAGCAGGTGAGCGGTGGTCGCGGTGTCACCCAGGTCGTTGACAGCCACGATCTCGATGTCAGCACCCTGCTCCAGCAGCGCGCGGAAGTAGTTACGACCGATGCGGCCAAAGCCGTTGATGCCTACGCGGATCGTCACGAACCGATCTCCTCGTTGGTACGCCGGCCATGCGGTGCCGGCGAGCTGTTTGGGATGTCCCCGACCACCCCCGACCCTACCTCCCCGAGGCCCCCGTGGTGACATCGAGACGTGCCATACACGGCAGGGCGGTCCGTACCCGCCGGTAGGGGTACGGACCGCCCGGGCCTGACGGCCCGATCACTCGTTTCGGTCAACGCGTGTGCCGCGATGTTGACCTCGGCGTGTCACTTGTCAAGTGAGGCGAGGGCCTTTCCGATGAGCGCCGCGCGGTCGGCCGCCGTGGCGAGGTGCTCCAGGCCGAAGCCCAGCAGCACGGTGTCGTCCGTGGTGACCGCTCCGTACGTCTGGAAGAGCGCTCCGGTGCGCGCCCAGTCCTTGACGACGGCGGGGCTGCCGGCCGGCGGGCCGGCCACGCTCCACGCGCCGAGCGACGTCTCGAAGCCCTCGGTCTCGACGGGGGTGCCGCCGATGACGAGGGAGGCGTTGTCGGCGAGGACGCCGCGGCCGCCGGAGCCGGGGTCGGTGATGTAGCCGAGGGACAGCTCCACCTTCTTGCCCGCGTAGGCGGACAGGTCGAAGGAGACCTCCTGCCAGCCGGCCGAGGCCCCGGTGAAGCTGTTCCAGGAGCCGCTGGTGCCGGTGGGCGCGCAGCCACCGCCGGAGACCGTCAGGTACCGCTTGAGGGCGGGGTGCGCCTGGACGAAGTACCCGGCCTCGCACTCGAGGGGTACGGCGGTGCTGGTGGCGCCGCCGGCCTCCGGGAGCGTGGTCCAGTCCTCGGCGCCGACGGTGTGCGCCTCCAGCACGGCGTGGTCGTACCCCTCTTCCGTGTTCCACAGCAGGTGCGTGCGCAGGGTCGGCTTCTCCGACGCGCTCACCCCGCTGAGGTCGACGGTGCGGGTGAGGCGGTTCCAGGCGTAGTCGCTGTGCGTGACGGCGGCCATGGAGCTGCCCGCGAAGGGCCCGTACGGGTTGACGGCGCCGGGGTAACCGCCGGCGCCCGCCGCGGCGAACTGCGGGAACGTCGCCACGGGCAGCGTGTCGGAGGTGACGCTGTAGGACCCGGCCTGGTTGAGCGGGTTGCCGGGTGCCGCGCCGAGGGACCCGCCGGCACCGGCGAGCGCACCCGCGCCCTGGAAGGAGGTCGCGCCGGCCAGCGAGGTGCGGGTGTAGGCGCCCAGGTAGTACTGGCTGAAGTCGTTGGACGGGGTGCCGTCGCCGAGGTCGACGTTGCCGCCGGCCAGCTCTCCGGCCTCGATCAGCTTGCCGCCCTCGTTGAGGTAGGCGCGCAGCTCCAGCTGGGTCGGGTTGCCGGGGACGCTCGCGCCCGTGTAGTGGACGACCGTGCCGAAGTGGCTCAGCACGCCGAGCGCGTCGGGCACGCCCTGGGTGGCGACGTCCCAGACGATCGCCTTGCGGCCGTTGGCCTTCAGCGCGTCGACGTAGGTCCGCGCCTGTGTGGCGGCCGTGGCGCCCTCCTCCGCGACGACGAGGGTGTCGGCCCGGGGGCGTTCGGCGACGGTGTAGGTGAAGTGCTCGCTGGAGACCTTCTTGCCGCCCTTGGTCTCGCCGGTGAACCACACCTCGACCTTGTCGCCCGGTACGCCGTGCTCGACCTCGGCCCGGTACTCGTCGAACCAGAGGTTGTCGTCGCCGCCGTAGGTCTCGCCGCCCTTCCAGGGCCTGAGGTCCTCGTCGTGCGTACGGCCGCCGTTGACGCGGTACTTCAGTTCCTTGTCGCGCAGCGCCTTGCGGACGACGACGGAGACCTCCTGGTCGGCGCCGCGGGAGTAGGAGGTGGCGAACGGCGCCGGGGTGAAGTCGGCGGCGGTCAGGCCGACCGCGGACTTCGGCTGGTCGGGGCGGACGGCGCTCTCGGCGACGGAGAGCGCGAAGGGGATGTTCTTCTCGAACTCCTCCTGGATCAGCTTCTCGTCGTCCGGGAAGTTGAAGACCGACTGGCAGTCTGCCGCGTTCCACTGGTCGTCCGGGTAGAGGTTCGAGACGGTCTGGCAGGTCGACATCTCGGGGGTGAACATCGCCGTGCCGTTGACGTTGGCCGCGTGGCCGTCGGCCTCGCCGTTGGTGGTGTACAGCTCCGAGGAGACCTGCGGGTGGTAGCCGGGGATCGCGGGGTTCTCCGGGGTGCCGGCGAGCGCCTCGTACAGGACGTCGTCGGGGGTGTTTGTGGCGACCTGCCAGCCGACGCCGTAGAGGATGAGTTCGGCGGCGGAGTGGTAGTTGATGCCGTACTCGAAGCCGATGCGCCTCTCGAAGGCGTCCAGGGCCTTGGTCTCCGGCTCGGAGTTGGGGCCGGCGCCGCGGTAGGTCTGGCTGGTGGGGTGCGGGGACGAACCCTCGTCGTCGTAGCCCCACTTGTAGGCGAAGTTGCGGTTGAGGTCGACGCCGTCTCCGGTGGATATCGCGCCGTCGCCGTTGACGTCCCGCAGATTCTTGCGCCACAGGCGGTTGTCGGTGTGCTCGAAGGTGTAGTCGTAGCCGTCGGGGTTGGCGGAGAGGACGAACCACAGTTCCGTGGTGTCCACGATCTTCTTGACGCGCCGGTCCGTCTTGTAGTTGTCCAGGTAGTGGTGGAGCAGGCGCCGGGTCATCTCCGGCGTGATCCACTCGCGCGCGTGCTGGTTGGACAGGTACAGGACGGAGGGCTTGGAGCCGTCCTTGGACTTCTTGGCGTTCTTGGTGAGCTTGAGCGCGAGGATGTCCTGGCCGTTGATCGTCTTGCCGATGGAGACGACCTTGGTCAGGCCGGGGTTCTGCTGCCCGGCGCGGAGGATCTCCTCCTTCAGGCCGCCCTTGCCGCTGTACGGGCGGAACACGCCGTCGGCGGCGGCCTCGACGCGCTTCTCGGCCTTGGCCGTCAGGGTGTGCTCGGTGAGGGGGACGCCCTGCTTCTCGAGCTTCTTCGCCTGGTCGTCGGTGAGGTAGACCTCGATGGTGGCGGTGCCCCGCTCGGGCGCCTGCTCACTGAGTTCGTGACCGTCCTGGCCGGCCGCCAGAAGCAGGGGTACCTGCTTCTTGGTGACCTCGGCGCGGAAGACCTTGACCTCGTCCGCGTCGGACTTCTCGGGTGAACTTCCGGACTGGGCCTGGGCGATGGGTGCGAGGCTTGCTCCGCCGAGCAGGAGCGCGCCGACAGCGAGGATCGATCTCGCTCTACGTCTCATGAACCCCCCTAGCGTGGGTCCGCCACAGCAGCGAACAGATGCCAGGCTCATGTCACTTCATGATCCAGTCAAGGGGGCATCAAGTGGCGGGAGTTGGGGGTGGCGGGAGGCCGAAGAGGCTGGTGCGGAGGGGGGCGGCGGCGGCTTGGGGGCGTCGGCGCTGGGGTGTTGGGGGGCGGGGTTGCTGTTCGGCCGTCGACCGACGTCGCGGCCCTGGGGTGAGGGACCGTCCGGCCGGTTGGTCAGCCGGCCGGCGGTCGGTGGTGCGTCTCCTCAGCCGACCAGGTTGTCGGCCAGTTCGTCGCTCAGATTGGCCTCCGTGCCCGGGATGCCCAGGTCGGCCGCGCGCTTGTCGGCC
>NZ_BQUN01000098.1:240466-289696 GCF_026008495.1 Streptomyces sp. A012304 | reverse complement strand
GCCCAGCTCCTCCAGGGAGGCCTGCTTGTGCTCCATGCGCAGCCGGCCGGCCGCCGCGAGGTGCTCGGGGACCTCGTCGCCGAGGATCTCCAGGGCGCGCTGGACGCGGGCGCCGGCGGCGACGGCGGCACGGGCCGAGCGGCGCAGGTTGGCGTCGTCGAAGTTGGCGAGACGGTTCGCCGTCGCCCGCACCTCGCGGCGCATCCGGCGCTCCTCCCAGGCCAGCACCGACTCATGGGCGCCCAGCCGGGTCAGCAGGGCACCGATGGCGTCGCCGTCCCGGACGACGACCCGGTCCACGCCCCGCACCTCGCGGGCCTTCGCCGCGATGGACAGCCGGCGGGCGGCGCCCACCAGCGCGAGCGCGGCCTCGGGCCCCGGGCAGGTGACCTCCAGGGAGGAGGAACGGCCGGGCTCGGTCAGCGAACCGTGTGCCAGGAAGGCGCCGCGCCAGGCCGCCTCCGCGTCGCAGGTCGCGCCGGAGACGACCTGCGGGGGCAGGCCCCGGATCGGGCGGCCGCGGCCGTCCACCAGGCCGGTCTGGCGGGCCAGCTGGTCACCGCCCGCGACCACGCGTACGACGTAGCGCGAGCCGCGGCGCAGACCGCCGGGCGCCATCACGATCAGCTCGGAGCTGTGGCCGAAGATCTCCAGGACGTCCCGCTTGAGCCGGCGGGCCGCCATCGCGGTGTCCAGCTCCGCCTCGATCACGATGCGCCCGCTCACCAGGTGAAGGCCGCCGGCGAACCGCAGGACGGCGGAGACCTCCGCCTTTCTGCAGCAGGTCCGGGTGACGGGGAGCCGGGAGATCTCGTCCTTCACCGCTGCCGTCATCGCCATGGGCCGATCCTTCCATGCATCCGAAAAATACGGTCGTACGCGGCGGCCAGCAGCTCCGGATCATGCCGCGGAGTCCCGTCGGGCCGGGCCACCGGCGCCAGCTCCACCGCGGCCCCGAACCGCTTGGCGGCGTCGGTCAGCGAGTCGCGGTCGGGCACGGCGGCCTCGTCGGCCAGCACCACGTCCAGGGCGAGTTTAGGGGCGTGTCGTCCCAAAACCTCCAAATGACGCTGCGGGGAGAAGCCCTCGGTTTCTCCCGGCTGCGGCGCCAGGTTCAGGGAGAGTACCCGGCGCGCCTTCGTCTCCGTGAGGGCGTCGAGCAGCTCCGGCACCAGCAGGTGCGGGATGACCGAGGAGAACCAGGAGCCCGGTCCCAGCACCACCCAGTCCGCGTCGAGGACGGCCGCCACCGCCTCCGGGACGGCCGGCGGGTCGTGCGGCACGAGGTGCACGGACTGCACCTCGCCGGGGGTCAGCGCGACGTTCGCCTGGCCGCGCACGGTGTCGACCTCCTCGGGCCGCTGCGGGTCGTGGCCCTTGACCAGCGCCTGGAGCTCCAGGGGCACGGCGGACATGGGCAGCACACGGCCCTGCGCGCCCAGCAGCTTGCCGACCAGGTCCAGCGCCTGGACATGGTCGCCGAGCTGCTCCCACAGGGCGACGATCAGCAGATTGCCGACCGCGTGCCCGTTGATCTCGCCCTGCGACTGGAAGCGGTGCTGGATGACCCGGGCCCAGGTCTGGCCCCAGTCGTCGTCGCCGCACAGCGCGGCCAGCGCCTTGCGCAGGTCACCGGGCGGAAGCACGCCCAGCTCGTCCCGCAGTCGGCCGCTGGAACCGCCGTCGTCGGCGACGGTGACGACGCCGGTGAGGTCGCCGGTGATCCGGCGCAGCGCCGTGAGCGAGGCGGACAGGCCCATGCCGCCGCCCAGGGCGACGACCTTGGGCTGGGTGCCGCGGCGGCGTGGCCTGCCGCCCCGGGCCTCGACCGGCCGGCCCACGCGCCCCTCGGGCGCCACCTTGCGCAGCCGGCCCAGCCGCGGAGTACGTCCTGTCATTCCCGTCCCATGTCCCGGTGCACGACCACCGTCTCCACGCCCTCGGCCGCGAGGCGCGCGGCGAGCTTCTCCGACATCGCGACCGAACGGTGCTTGCCGCCCGTACAGCCGACCGCGATGGTCACATAGCGCTTGCCCTCCCGGCGGTAGCCGGCGGCGATCATCTGGAGCAGCTCCGCGTACCGGTCGAGGAACTCCTTCGCGCCGGGCTGGTTGAGGACGTAGGACGAGACCTCCTCGTTCAGGCCGGTGAAGGGGCGCAGCTCGGGGACCCAGTGCGGGTTGGGCAGGAAGCGCATGTCCACGACCAGGTCGGCGTCGACCGGGAGGCCGTACTTGAACCCGAAGGACATGACGGTGGCCCGCAGCTCGGGCTCCTCCTCGCCGGCGAACTGGGCGTCCATCTTGGCGCGCAGCTCGTGCACGTTGAGGCTGGAGGTGTCGATCACCAGGTCGGCGTCGCCGCGCAACTCGCGCAGCAGCTCGCGTTCGGCGGCGATGCCGTCGACGATACGGCCGTCGCCCTGGAGGGGGTGCGGTCGGCGCACCGACTCGAAGCGGCGCACCAGGGCGTCGTCGGAGGACTCCAGGAAGACGATCCGCCGGGTGACGTTACGCGACGCCAGGTCGGCGAGGGACTCGCGGAGGTTGTCGAAGAAGCGCCGGCCGCGGACGTCGACGACGACCGCGATCCGCGCCACGTTGCCCTGCGAGCGGGCGCCGAGCTCCACCATGGTGGGGATGAGCGCGGGCGGGAGGTTGTCGACGACGAACCAGCCGAGGTCCTCCAGACATTTGGCGGCCGTCGAGCGGCCCGCCCCGGACATGCCGGAGATGATGACCAGCTCGGGGATGGCCGCCTCGGGGATCCCGGGCGGCGTGACGTCCGTACTCACCTGTGCTCCGTCTTCGTGACGTGTGTCGTGCTGGGTGCTGTGGGGGTCTGTGGGGTGCTGGGTGGGATCCTCGCCGGATTCCCTGGGCGCCGGCTGGGACGCCGCTGTGGGCGCCCGGCCGGGCTCGGCCGTGGGCGCCTGATCTCGCTCTGGTGTGGGCTGTGCGTCGTGCTCGGTCATCTCTCCTGCCCCCGTCGCTCTTCCGGGAGGCCCGCGGTGACGGGTTCCCCGAGGGAGCCCGCCGTCGTCTCGGGCTCCTCCTCATCCATGATCTCTCCAGTCGCCGTGTTGACGGCGGGCGCGGGCGGAGCCGTCCGGGCGAGGGCCACGGCGATCGTCTCGGCCGTCTTGCGGCCTATGCCGGGGACCTCGCAGATCTGCTCGATCGTCGCGGACCGCAGTTTCTTCAACGAGCCGAAATGCTTCAGCAGCGCCTGTTTGCGGGTCTCGCCGAGGCCCGGCACGTCGTCCAGCGGACTGGAGCGGAATCGCTTGGCCCGCTTGGTGCGCTGGTAGGTGATCGCGAAGCGGTGGGCCTCGTCGCGGACCCGCTGGAGCAGGTAGAGGCCCTCGCTGGTGCGGGGCAGGACGACCGGGTCGTCGTCGTCCGGGACCCAGACCTCCTCCAGGCGCTTGGCGAGACCGCACACCGCGATGTCGTCGATGCCCAGGTCGTCCAGGGCCCGGCGGGCGGCCGCGACCTGGGGCTGTCCACCGTCGACGACGACGAGCTGGGGCGGGTAGGCGAACCGCTTGGGGCGGCCGTCGTCCTCGGTGAGCGTACTGGCGGGGGCCTGGCCGAGGGCTTCCTCGGCGTCGGTCTCGCCGTCGGTCCACTCCCCCGTCTTCTCCTTCTCGGCGAGGTAGCGCCGGAAGCGGCGGGTGATCACCTCGTGCATGGAGCGGACGTCGTCCTGGCCCTCGAAGCCCTTGATCTGGAAGCGGCGGTACTCGCTCTTGCGGGCCAGGCCGTCCTCGAAGACGACCATGGAGGCGACGACGTCGTCGCCCTGGAGGTGCGAGATGTCGTAGCACTCGATCCGCAGCGGGGCGCTGTCCAGGTCGAGCGCCTCGGCGATCTCCTCCAGGGCACGCGAGCGCGTGGTCAGGTCGGAGGCGCGCTTGGTCTTGTGCAGGACGAGAGCCTGCTGGGCGTTGCGTTCGACGGTCTCCATCAGGGCCCGCTTGTCGCCGCGCTGCGGGACGCGCAGGGAGACGCCGGAGCCGCGGCGGCCGGTGAGCCACTCCTGGACGGGCTCCACCGGGTCGGGCAGGGCGGGGACCAGGACCTCCTTGGGCACGGCGTCGCCGGTCTCCTCGCCGTAGAGCTGCTGGAGGGCGTGTTCCACGAGGGCGCCGGTGGTGATCTCCTCGACTTTGTCGGTGACCCAGCCGCGCTGGCCGCGCACACGTCCGCCGCGGACGTGGAAGATCTGGACGGCCGCCTCCAGCTCGTCCTCGGCGACCGCGATCAGGTCGGCGTCGGTCGCGTCCGCGAGCACGACCGCGTTCTTCTCCATGGCCTTCTTCAGGGCCTCGATGTCGTCGCGCAGACGGGCGGCCCGTTCGTACTCCATCTCGTCGGCCGCCTCCATCATCTGCTTCTCCAGACGGCGGAGGTAGGTGCCGGTGCGGCCGGTCATGAAGTCGCAGAACTCGTCGGCGAGTTCGCGGTGGTCCTCGGCGGGGATCCGGCCGACGCAGGGCGCGGAGCACTTGCCGATGTAGCCGAGCAGACAGGGCCGGCCGGTGCGGGCGGCGTTCTTGAAGACGCCGGCGGAGCAGGTCCGTACCGGGAAGACCCGCAGCAGCAGGTCGACCGTGTCGCGGATCGCCCACGCGTGCGCGTACGGCCCGAAGTAGCGCACGCCCTTCTTCTTGTGGCCGCGCATCACCTGGACCCGCGGGAACTCCTCGTTCATCGTCACCGCGAGGTACGGGTAGCTCTTGTCGTCGCGGTACTTGACGTTGAACCGGGGGTCGTACTCCTTGATCCAGGAGTACTCCAGCTGGAGCGCCTCGACCTCCGTGGACACCACCGTCCACTCCACGGACGCGGCCGTGGTGACCATCGTGCGGGTGCGCGGGTGCAGTCCTGCCAGGTCCTGGAAGTAGTTCGCCAGGCGCTGGCGCAGGCTCTTCGCCTTTCCGACGTAGATCACCCGGCGGTGCTCGTCACGGAACCTGTACACCCCTGGGGAGTCCGGGATCTCACCCGGCCTGGGGCGGTAGCTGGAGGGGTCGGCCATGTCTCACACCCTACTGGCGCGGGGTGACAGTCCGGCGGGCCTGTGGACAACCACCGGGGGTGTCCCGGGCAGGGGGCGCGACGGGCGGCGCGGGGCCGTGCTCCCGCGGGGTGCGGGCGAGGGATCCGACTCGGCCGAACCGCACGGCCCGATCGGGCCTCAGGTGTTGTCGGGACTTGGTCAACACGCTTCAATGCGGGGGAACTCGGGGCCCTGAGTGGCGCCCTACGGATGTGAAGGCGCCCCCGCGCCGCCGGGAAGACCCCGGCCACCCGTGCGAACGGTCCGACCAGCCGTCGTGAGCATTCACAGAAAGGCCCCTGCATGCCGCACGCCCCACAGCACGCGGACGCCGCCCCCGACGTCGCCGCCGCGGATCTGGACGCGGCCCTGCGAGGCGGCCCCTTCCACGTGGCCCTGCGCGCCGCGATCGCCGCCCGCGGGCTGCCCCTCCAACGCGTCCAGCACCATCTGTCGCGGCACGGGGTCAAGGTCGGCGTGACGAGCCTGAGTTACTGGCAGCAGGGCGCCCGCCGTCCGCAGCGCCCCGAGTCGCTGCGGGCCGTACGGGCCCTGGAGGAGATCCTGCGCCTGCCGGACGAGTCACTGATCCGGCTGCTGACGGCGGACGACGCGGACGCGGCGGGCGGGCGGACGGCCGGCCGCTCCTACCGCTCGTTCCTGGAGGCCTCGGACGCCCTGGAGCGGCTGCTCCTCGAACTCCAGTGCCCTCCTGACGACGGACTGCACACCCTCGGTCACCACGAGCGGGTCCGCGTCGGCGCGCGCCGGGAACTGCTGGGGCGGGAGTCCCAGCACATCGTGCGCGCCCACCGCGACGGCGTCGACCGCTTCGTCGCCGTCCACCACGGCGACCCCGGGTGCGCGCCGGAGCGGATGACGGTGCACGCCCTGGAGAACTGCCGCGCGGGCCGCGTCCGCCGGCACCACGGCACCGGCGTCCTCGTGGCCGAGTTCCTCTTCGACACCCGCCTGCGGGCCGGCGACACCTTCCTCTTCCGCTACGGCATCGAGGACGGCACCGCCGGCGCCACCCGTGAGTACGCCCGTGGTTTCGGCGCCCCGGGCGGCCAGTACGCCCTGCAGATCCGGTTCCACGAGGACGCCCTTCCGGTCCGCTGCCACCGCTTCACCCAGCATTCGGCTGCCGCGCCGCGCAGCGGCCGTCAGGAGCTGGCGTTCAGCCGACGGCACCGGTCGGTCCACCTCGTCGAGCCGCGCGTGCGCGCGGGCCGGGTGGGTATCGGGTGGGACTGGGAGTGAGGGCGTCCCGGCGAGCGGTGGTGAAGGGGTACGACGGGTCGTGCGGGACGTGCGCGCCTGCGCAGGCGTGCACGTCCCGCGTGGGATGAGGTACCTTCCCGCGGCCGTCCCGCATTCCGAGAAAGGAACCGCCCTGTGATCGTCGTCGCCGGTGAGGCCCTGATCGACCTGGTACCTCAGGGCACGGGCGCCCTCGCGGAGCTGCGGCCGGCCCTCGGTGGCGGCCCCTACAACACGGCCGTGGCCCTGGGCCGTCTCGGCTCCCGGACGGCCTTCTGCTCCCGCACCTCCTTCGACGCCTTCGGCGAGGCGCTGCTGGACCGGCTGCGGGACACCGGCGTGGACGTCTCGGCCGTGCAGCGCGGCCCGGAACCGACCACCCTCGCCGTCGCCACGGTCGACGCGAACGGCTCGGCCGCCTACTCCTTCTACGTCGAGGGCACCGCCGACCGGCTCTTCTCCGTCCCGGCGGCCCTGCCCGCCGGCACCCGTGCGGTCTCCTTCGGCACCTGCTCGCTGGTCCTGGAGCCGGGCGCGAGCGCGTACGAGGAGCTGCTGCGGACGGCGGCGGGGCAGGGTCTGTTCACCACGCTCGACCCGAACATCCGGCCCGGGCTGATCCCCGACGCCGACGCCTACCGGGCGCGTTTCAAGAGCTGGCTGCCGTCGGTGTCCCTCCTCAAGCTCTCCGAGGAGGACGCCCGGTGGCTGGGCGGCACCCCGCGCGAGTGGCTGTCCGCCGGTCCCTCGGCCGTCGTGATCACACACGGCGGGGACGGGCTGACCGCCTTCACCCGCGACGGCTCCGTACACCCCGTGCCGGGCGAGAACGTCGACGTCGTGGACACCATCGGTGCCGGTGACACCGTGAACGCGGCCCTGCTGCACGGTCTGGCGGTCCAGGACACGCTGTCCCGGTCGGCGCTGGAGGCGCTGGGCGACGACGGCTGGGAACGGCTGCTGCGCTTCGCGGCACGCGCGGCGTCGATCACCTGCTCCCGGGCGGGTGCGGAACCCCCGTACGCCTCGGAAGTCGGCGCGTTCTAGGCCCTGTCGGCGGATCGGCCGCCGTCCGCCGGTGGCGGCGGGCCGCGGCGCCGGGGCCGCTGACCGTGCAAACGGACGGCGCCCCGCGGGGAGTCCCGCGGGGCGCCGTCCGTCGCGGTGGAGCGGTCGGCTCAGGCCTTGCGGGCCCGCGTCGTCGTCTTCTTGGTCGCCGCGGCCGCCTTCTTCGTCGCCGTGTTGTTGGCGGACGTCCGTGCGGTCGCCGTCTTCCTCGCGGTCGTGGCCGCGACCGTCTTCTTCGCCGCCGTCTTGCGCGGGGCCTTCACCGGTGCCGCGTCGCTGATGCGGTCCGCGCCGAGGACCTCGCGCAGGAACTTGCCGGTGTGGCTGGCCGGCACCCCGGCGACCTCCTCCGGCGTGCCCTCGGCGACGACGAGTCCGCCGCCGGCGCCGCCCTCGGGGCCCATGTCGACGACCCAGTCGGCGGTCTTGATCACATCGAGGTTGTGCTCGATGACGATGACCGTGTTGCCCTTGTCGACGAGGCCGGCGAGGACCTTCAGGAGCTTGGAGATGTCCTCGAAGTGCAGACCGGTGGTGGGCTCGTCCAGGACGTAGACCGTGCGGCCGGTGGAACGGCGCTGCAGTTCGCTGGCGAGCTTCACGCGCTGGGCCTCGCCGCCGGACAGGGTGGTCGCGGACTGGCCGAGCCGGACGTAGCCGAGGCCGACGTCCTTCAGGGTGTTCAGGTGACGGGCGATCGCGGGGACGGCCTCGAAGAACTCCGTCGCCTCCTCGATCGGCATGTTCAGGACGTCGGCGATGGACTTGCCCTTGTAGTGGACCTCCAGGGTCTCCCGGTTGTACCGGGCGCCGTGGCAGACCTCGCACGGGACGTAGACGTCCGGGAGGAAGTTCATCTCGATCTTGATGGTGCCGTCGCCCGAGCAGTTCTCGCAGCGGCCGCCCTTGACGTTGAAGGAGAAGCGGCCGGGCAGGTAGCCGCGGACCTTGGCCTCGGTCGTCTCGGCGAACAGCTTGCGAATGTGGTCGAAGACGCCGGTGTACGTGGCCGGGTTGGAGCGGGGGGTACGGCCGATGGGCGACTGGTCGACGTGCACCACCTTGTCGACGAGGTCGTCGCCGTCCACGCGCGTGTGCCGCCCGGGCACGTTCCTCGCGCCGTTGAGCTCACGCGCCAGGTGCGTGTACAGGATGTCGTTGACCAGGGTGGACTTGCCGGAGCCGGACACGCCGGTGACCGCGGTGAAGACGCCCAGCGGGAAGGAGACGTCGATGTCCTGGAGGTTGTTCTCTCGGGCACCGTGGACCGTGAGCCGTCGGGAGGGGTCCAGCGGGCGCCGGATGTCCGGCACCGGGATGGACTTCTTGCCGGACAGGTACTGCCCGGTCTGCGACTCGGCGTTGGCGAGCAGCTCCTTCAGGGAGCCGCTGTGCACGACCTTGCCGCCGTGCTCGCCGGCGCCGGGGCCGATGTCGACGACCCAGTCGGCGACCTTGATGGTGTCCTCGTCGTGCTCGACGACGATGAGCGTGTTGCCCATGTCGCGCAGCCGGACCAGGGTCTCGATCAGCCGGTGGTTGTCGCGCTGGTGCAGGCCGATGGACGGCTCGTCGAGGACGTAGAGGACGCCGACGAGGCCGGAGCCGATCTGGGTGGCCAGGCGGATGCGCTGGGCCTCGCCGCCGGAGAGGGTGCCGGCCGCGCGGTTGAGGGAGAGGTAGTCCAGGCCGACGTCGACCAGGAACCGCAGCCGCTCGTTGACCTCCTTCAGGACGCGTTCGGCGATCTTCTTGTCGCGGGCGCTCAGCTTCAGCTCGCCCAGGAAGTCCGCGCAGTCGCTGATGGACATCGCGGAGACCTCGGCGATCGACTTCTCCATGATCGTGACCGCGAGGACGATGGGCTTGAGGCGGGTGCCCTCACAGGTGGGGCAGGGCACCTCGCGCATGTAGCCCTCGAAGCGCTCGCGGCTGGCGTCGCTCTCGGCCTCGCTGTGCCGGCGCTTCACGAAGGGGACGGCGCCTTCGAAGGGCGTCGTGTAGACGCGCTCCCGGCCGTAGCGATTGCGGTAGCGGACCTCGATCTGGGTCTTGTGGCCGTGCAGGAGGGCCTTCTTGGCGCGCTGCGGCAGGCCCGCGAAGGGGATGTCCGTCCGGAATCCCAACGCGTCCGCGAGGGCGCCGATCAGACGGCCGAAGTAGTCCTTGGTGTGGCCGTGGGACCAGGGGTGGATGGCGCCCTCGTCGAGGGACTTGTCCTCGTCCGGGACGATCAGCTCGGGGTCCACCTCCATGCGCGTGCCGATGCCGGTGCACTCGGGGCAGGCGCCGAAGGGCGAGTTGAAGGAGAAGGAGCGGGGCTCCAGCTCCTCGAAGGACAGGTCGTCGTACGGGCAGTACAGGTGCTCCGAGTACATGCGCTCGCGCTCGGGGTCGCCCTCGGGGAGGTCCACGAAGTCGAGCACGACCATGCCGCCGGACAGGCCGAGGGCGGTCTCCACGGAGTCGGTGAGGCGGCGTTTGGCGGATTCCTTCACCGTGAGGCGGTCGACGACCACCTCGATGGTGTGCTTCTCCTGCTTCTTCAGCGTGGGCGGGCTGGAGAGCTGGATCGTCTCGCCGTCCACGCGCGCGCGGGAGTAGCCCTTGGTCTGGAGGTCGGCGAAGAGGTCGACGAACTCGCCCTTGCGCTCGCGCACCAGCGGCGACAGCACCTGGAAGCGGCTCCCCTCCGGCAGCTCCAGGACCTTGTCGACGATGGCCTGCGGCGACTGGCGCGAGATCGGACGGCCGCACTCGGGGCAGTGCGGCTTGCCGATGCGCGCGAAGAGCAGACGCAGGTAGTCGTAGACCTCGGTGATGGTGCCGACCGTGGAGCGCGGGTTGCGCGAGGTCGACTTCTGGTCGATGGAGACCGCCGGGGAGAGGCCCTCGATGAAGTCGACATCCGGCTTGTCCATCTGCCCGAGGAACTGGCGGGCGTACGAGGAGAGCGACTCCACGTAGCGCCGCTGGCCCTCCGCGAAGATGGTGTCGAAGGCCAGCGAGGACTTGCCCGACCCCGACAGGCCCGTGAAGACGATGAGCGAGTCGCGCGGCAGGTCGAGCGAGACATTCTTGAGGTTGTGCTCGCGCGCGCCACGGACGATGAGACGGTCGGCCACGCCGGTCCGCACCTTTCTTGAGAGAAGTGACAGGGGCGGGGCCCCCGTCCTTCTCAGACTAGGGGGAGCCACTGACAACGCCGGTCGGGATTCACCGGTTCACAACAATCCCCGGCCATCCAGCATGCCCGACGCCGCCACCGACCATATAGCACGCGCATTCGATTTGCGGGCGCGGTCCGCCTCCTTCACCCGAAGGGGTGGCGGAGCTAGGGTCAGCACCATGACTGATCACGCTCATGACCTGGCGTCTGTACGTGAAGCGACCGACCGGCTGCTCACCGCAGTCGCCAAACTGGACGACGCGTCCGTGGCCGGGCCGTCACGTCTGCCCGGCTGGACCCGGGGCCATGTCCTGGCCCACCTCGCCCGCAACGCCGACGCCCTGGTGAACGTCCTCGAGGGGCGCCCCATGTACGCCGACGCCACCGTGCGGGACGCCGACATCGAGCGGGACGCCCCGCGCCCCCTGGACGTCCAGCTCACGGACGTGCGGGAGAGCGCGGCCCGCTTCCAGGAGGCCGGCGCGGTGCCCGCCGACTGGTCGCGAACGGTGGAGCTGCGCAACGGGGTCACCGACTCCGCGGCCCGGGTGCCGTTCCGGCGCTGGGTGGAGGTCGAGCTGCACCACGTGGACCTCGGTATCGGCTATGAGCTGGAGGACCTGCCGGCTGAGTTCACCGAGCGGGAGATCGAGTTCCTCGCCGAGCGCTTCAGCGGCCACCCGGAGGTGCCGCCGACCCGCGTCACGGACGGCACGCGCGCGTGGCGCACCGGGCGGGCGGCGGACGGCCCCGAGGTGACCGTCACCGGGTCCGGCGCCGACCTCCTGGGGTGGCTCGCGGGACGTCGCGACGGGTCGGCGCTGACCGTCGCCGGCGGACCCCTCCCGGCCCTCCCCCCGCTATAGGCTGGCCGGCATGACGTACAGCGGACAGGTGCGGGTCGGCGGCCCGGCGGACGTGCACGAGCTGAAGGACCTGATGATCACCAAGATCGCGGTCGGTCCGATGGAGAACAACGCCTATCTGCTGCGGTGCCGGGGCACGGACGAGCAGCTGCTGATCGACGCGGCCAACGACGCCGGGACGCTCCTCGGCATGATCGGTGACGACGGCATCGCGTCCGTCGTCACCACCCACCGGCACCCCGACCACTGGCAGGCGCTCGCCGAGGTCGTCGCGGCCACGCGCGCGCGTACGTACGCCGGCCGGGAGGACGCCGAGGGCATCCCCGTTCCGACCGACGTCCTGGTCGACGACGGCGACGTCGTCCGGGTGGGCAACGTGGAACTCACCGCGCGCCATCTGGTCGGGCACACGCCGGGCTCGATCGCGCTGGTCTACGACGACCCGCACGGCCACCCGCACGTGTTCACGGGCGACTGCCTCTTCCCGGGCGGCGTGGGCAACACCCGCAAGGACCCCGAGGCCTTCGCCAGCCTGATCCACGACGTCGAGACGAAGATCTTCGACGTGCTCCCGGACGAGACCTGGGTCTACCCGGGACACGGCAACGACACCACGCTGGGCGCCGAGCGCCCCCACCTGCCGGAGTGGCACGCGCGCGGGTGGTGAGCCGGGGCGCGCGTCACCGCACGCGCGCCCCGTGTGAATGGCGTGCACGCGCTGGTGGGCCACGCGCGCTCCCCCCGCGCTTGGTTGCGCGGTCAACTGGTTGTAGCCCCGCGCGGGAAGACGGCTCCCGCTCGGAATGGGCCGCCGGTCCCCGTTCCCCGCCCTCGACCGGCGGCCCAGGCGCGTTCTCCGCGACCGCGTTCACAGAGCCGCAACACCCGTTCCCACCATGCGGACAGACGCTGGCGCGACCTCGACAAACGGGGCGTTCACTGTCACTCTCCCGCCATGCCTCCTGCCCCTCGTGTCCCGCGCCGCGCCACCGCCGGCGTCACCTTGGTCCTCCTCGCCACCGCCGTCGGCTGCGCTCCGCAGCCGGAGGAGAAGGCGACCGCCGCGCCGTCCAGCGGATCGACCGGGAACGCCTGCGCCAAGGGCGAGTTGGCCACCAAGACCTCCGGCAAGCTGACGATCGCCACCGACACGCCCGCGTACGAGCCGTGGTTCAAGGACGACAAGCCCGCCAACGGGCAGGGCTTCGAGTCGGCGGTGGCGTACGCCGTCGCCGAGCAGCTCGGTTACGACAAGAGCGCCGTCGTCTGGCAGAGCGTGCCGTTCAACAAGGCCTTCGCGCCGGGTGAGAAGACGTTCGACTTCGACATCAACCAGGTGTCGATCAGCGACGAGCGCAAGAAGGCCGTCGACTTCTCGTCGGGCTACTACGACGTGCGCCAGGCGGTCATCGCGCTGAAGGGCTCGAAGGCCGCGAGCGCGAAGAGCATCGCGGACCTCAAGGGCCTCAAGCTGGGCGCCCAGGTCGGCACGACGAGCCTGAACTACATCGACGACGTGGTGAAGCCGACGCGGGCCGCCGCCGTCTACGCCAAGAACGACCAGGCCAAGTCGGCGCTGAGGAACGGTCAGGTGGACGCCGTCGTCACCGACCTGCCGACCGCCTTCTACATCACCGCGGCCGAGGTGACCGACGGCACGATCGTCGGCCAGTTCGAGAACCGGGGCGGGACACCGGAGCAGTTCGGGCTCGTGCTCGACAAGGGCAGCGCGCTCACCCCCTGCGTCACGGCCGCCGTGGACGCCCTGCGCGCGAACGGCACCCTCGCGAGGATCGAGCAGCAGTGGCTGTCCGACGCCGTCGACGCCCCGGTGCTCAAGTGACGGTCGTCAAGGAGGAGTCCGGCCCGGAGGACGCGGACGACAGAGGTGATCTGTCCCAGGACGGCCAGGGCGGTGCGGGCGACGGGTACGTGCCCTCCCGGCGGCGGCTGGAACGCGAGCGGTACCGGCGCGCGCGTGCCCGCCGCGCCACGGCGATCGCCGCGCTCTCGACCCTCGTCACGGCCGTCGTCCTGTACCTGGTCGTCGTCGGCGCGCCCGGCTGGCCGCGCACCAAGGAGACGTTCTTCAACGGGCAGTACGCGCGCGAGGCGTTACCGAAGGTCCTGGAGGGCCTCTGGCTGAACGTCCGGCTGCTGCTCGTCTGCGGCGCGGCCGTCCTGGTCCTGGGCATGCTCATCGCCGTGGCCCGCACCCTGCGCGGACCGGTGTTCTTCCCGTTGCGCGTGCTGGCGGCGGCGTACACGGACTTCTTCCGCGGTCTGCCGCTGATCATCAACCTGATGATCGTGGTGCTGGGCGTCCCGGCGCTGCGGCTCCAGGGCGTGACGGTCGATCCGGTGCTCCTGGGCGGTACGGCGCTGACCCTGACGTACTCCGCGTACGTCGCCGAGGTGTTCCGCGCCGGCATCGAGTCCGTGCACCCCTCGCAGCGCGCGGCGGCCCGCTCGCTGGGCCTGAGCAACCGGCAGGCGCTGCGCCACGTCGTGCTGCCGCAGGCCGTGCGCCGCCAGGTGCCGCCGCTGTTGAACGACCTGGTGTCGCTGCAGAAGGACACCGGCCTGGTGTCGATCGGCGGTGCCGTCGACGCCGTGCGCGCCGCGGACATCATCGTGGGCCGCAGCCTCAACTACACGCCGTACATCGTCGCGGGGCTGGTCTTCGTGGCGCTCACCATCCCGATGACACGGTTCACGGACTGGGTGACGGCCCGGATGGACCGTCAGCGGGCCCAGGGAGGAACGACATGAGCGACGCGTCCGCTTCCCCCGGCGGCGCCCCCGTGCTGCGGATGGAGTCCGTCCGCAAGACCTTCGGCGGTTCCGTCGTCCTACGGGACGTCGATCTGGAGGTCGCCCCGCACACGGTGACCGCGCTGATCGGCGCCTCCGGCTCCGGCAAGTCCACGCTGCTGCGCTGCGCCAACCTGCTGGAGGACATCGACGACGGCGCGATCTGGCTGGACGGCGAGGAGATCACCGATCCTCGCGTGGACCAGGACGCGGTACGGCGCCGTATCGGCGTGGTTTTCCAGGCGTACAACCTGTTTCCGCACATGACCGTGTTGGAGAACATCACGCTGGCCCCGCGCCGGGTGCACGGCGTCGCCCGCGCGGAGGCCGAGGAACGTGCCCGGGAGCTGCTGGAGCGGCTCGGGCTGGGCGGGAGGGCCGGCGAGTACCCCGACCGGCTCAGCGGCGGCCAGCAGCAGCGCGTCGCCATCGTGCGCGCCCTGGCCGTACGGCCCCGGCTGCTGCTGCTCGACGAGATCACCGCGGCCCTGGACCCGGAGCTGGTGGGCGAGGTCCTGAACGTGGTCCGCGATCTGAAGGACGACGGCATGACCATGGTGCTGGCCACGCACGAGATGGGCTTCGCGCGGGAGGTCGCCGACCAAGTTTGTTTTCTGGACGGAGGGGTGGTGCTGGAGCGGGGCACCGCCGAGCAGGTCTTCGGCGACCCGCGGCAGGAGCACACCCGGCGCTTCCTGCGGCGGATCGTGGAGGCCGGCCGTCTGTAGGCCCGGGCGGAACCGCTACGCGTCCGCCTGGCCCGCGCCCGCCAGCGCGGCGACCCGCTCGACGCCGAAGACGTAGCCCTGGACGCCGCACCCCGCGATGACGCCGTCGGCGCGCAGGGAGACGTACGAGTGGTGCCGGAAGGCCTCGCGCCGGTGGATGTTGGAGATGTGGACCTCGATCACCGGCAGGCCGTCACAGGTGTTGAGGGCGTCCAGGATCGCGACCGACGTGTGCGAGTACGCGCCCGGGTTGATCACGATCCCGCAGTGGTTCAGCCGCGCCTCGTGGATCCAGTCGACGAGTTCGCCCTCGTGGTTGGACTGCCGCAGGTCCACCGTGCCGCCGTGCGCGGCCGCCGCCTTGGCGCACATGGCCTCGACGTCGGCGAGCGTGTCGGATCCGTAGATCTCCGGCTGGCGCTGCCCCAGGAGGTTCAGGTTGGGGCCGTTGAGAATCATGATCGGGGCGTTGGCCAGGGTGCGGGGCACGGTTCCTCCGGTCCGTTCGGCGGGAGCGGTCCGTCGGGAGACCGCGGCTCGACCCCGGTTTATCACGGTGCGGACGGGAGGCGGGACGACTTACCCTCCCGGCATGACGCCCCCCTCGTACCCGCCCAAACCCTCGCCGGGCGACCGTGTCGCCGTGATCTCGCCCTCCAGCGGACTGCCCGGGCTCTTCCCGCGTCCCTACGAGCTGGGCCTGCGGCGACTGCGCGAGGAGTTCGGTCTGGAACCGGTGGAGTACCCGGCGAGCCGGAAGATGGGCTCGACGCCGCAGCAGCGGGCCGACGACATCCACGCGGCCTTCGCCGACCCGGACATCAAGGCGGTCTTCGCGTCGACCGGCGGAGACGACCAGATCACCGTCCTGCCGCTGCTGGACCGGCAGTTGCTCCGGGCCAACCCGAAGCCCTTCTTCGGCATGAGCGACAACACGAACCTGCTGGTCTATCTCTACAACACCGGCATCGTCGGCTACCACGGCGCGAGCGTGATGATCGAGCTCGGACGTCCCGTGGCCATGCATCCGCACACCGCCGAGTCCGTGCGGGCGGCCCTGTTCACCTCGGGCCCCTACGAACTGCGGCCCGCGGACCGCTGGAACGACGTCAACGGCGACTGGGCCGACCCGGCGACCTTCGAGACGGAGCCGGGGAGCCGGCCGGGCACCGGATGGACCTGGCTGAACGCCGACCGTGTGGTGGAGGGCCGCAGCTGGGGCGGCAACCTGGAGATCCTCTCCTGGCTGCTGGCGGCCGACCGGGAGATCGCGCACGACCTGTCGGTGTACGACGGTGGCGTGCTGTTCCTGGAGACCTCGGAGGAGTTGCCGAGCGGCACGGAGGCCTTCCGGATCCTGCGCACCATGGGCGAGCGCGGCCTGCTGCGGCGCTTCCCGGCGCTGCTGATGGGCCGGGCCAAGACCTGGGACTTCGCGCGCCCCAACAGCCCCGAGGAGGGCGCGCGGTACGCCGCCGAACAGCGCGAGGCGGTGCAACGGGCGCTGCGCACGTACGCCCCCGACACCCTGACCGTCTTCGACGTGGACCTCGGCCACACGGACCCGCAACTCGTCCTCCCCTACGGCGGCACGATCCGCGTCGACGGCCCGGCGCGGCGCATCACCGTCACGTACTGAGCCGGCCGTCGCGAGGTACCGGCCCGGCCGCACGTCAGGAGTGGCCGGGCCGCATGTCACGAGGCGCCGCGCGGCCGCCCGTAACCGCTTGTGGTCATGGGTGGTTGACGCGTCATGCACGACGTTCGCACCCCCACAAGGGCGCCCTCCATGCCACGGCTCGCGGCCGCCTCGCTCGCCGGGACGGCCATCGAGTTCTACGACTTCTTCGTCTACGGCACCGCGGCCGCCCTGGTCCTAGGCCCGCTGTTCTTCCCCACGTTCTCGCCCCTGGCGGGGACCCTGGCCGCCTTCGGCACGTTCGGCGTGGGCTTCGTCGCACGGCCGCTGGGATCCGTGCTCTTCGGGCACGTCGGGGACCGGCACGGACGCCGGCCGGTGCTCGTCGTCTCCCTGTTGCTGACCGGCGCCTCGACGGTCGCGGTCGGGTGCGTCCCGACGTACGACACGATCGGGGTGGCCGCGCCCGTACTGCTGCTCGTGCTGCGTTTTCTGCAGGGGCTGGGGCTGGGCGGGGAGTGGGGCGGGGCGGTGCTGCTGACCGCCGAGCACGCGCCCGCCGACCGGCGCGGGCTGTGGACGAGCTTCCCGCAGGTCGGACCGGCGGTGGGCTTCGTGCTCGCCAACGGCGCGATGCTGGTGCTGTCCGCCACGCTCACCGAGGCCCAGTTCGCGGGCTGGGGGTGGCGGGTGCCGTTCTGGGCGGCCGGAGCGCTGGCCCTGCTCGGGCTGTGGCTGCGGTCGTCGCTCCCCGAGAGCCCGCGGTTCCTGGAGATCGACGACCACGCGCGCGTGCCGCTCGCCGAGGTGGTCCGCTCGCACTGGCGGCTCGTCCTGCTGACCGCGGGGGCCCTCGCCGTGGGGTACGCGATCTTCTACGCGGTGACGACGTGGTCCCTGGCCTACGCCACCGAGCGGCTCGGGGTGAGCCGCACCGTCATGCTGGCCTGCATCATGGCCGCGGTGGTGGTGAAGGGGGCGCTGACGCCTCTGGCGGCCCTGCTCGGTGACCGTTTCGGCAGGCGTCCGCTGTGCCTCGTGGGGTGCGCGGCGGCCGCGTTGTGGATGTTCCCGATGGTCGCGCTGCTGGCGACCGGCCGGCCGCTGCCGATGTTCCTGGGCTTCCTGGGGGCGCTGGTCTCCTTCGTCACGATGTTCGCGGTGATCGCCGCGTATCTGCCGGAGCTGTACGAGCCGCGTGTGCGGTGCACGGGCGCGGCGGTCGGCTACAACCTCGGCGGTGTCCTCGGTGGCGCGCTCACCCCGATCGCGGCGACGGCCCTCGCGGAGCAGGGGGGCCGTGTCCCCTGGGGCGTCGGCGCCTACCTGACCGGCATCGCCCTTCTCAGCCTCGGCTGCTTCGCCCTGCTGCCGGAGACCCGGCCGACGGGGGTGGCGGTGCCGGAGGCGGCCGTGGGGTGAGAAGGCGGTGGCGGCGGGGTGAGCCGCCGGTGGGTGGCGGGCGCTGCGCTACGGGTTGATCGCCAGTTCCAGGTAGGCCGCAACAGCACCAGATGCACCCCGCCCTGGAGCGGTGTCCCCCGGCCTGGCACGACCGTCAGGGAGCTGACCACGACCGTCGGTGCCAGCAGCACCATGTGGATCGCGCCGAGGCCGAGGACGAGCGGGCCGGAGAGCCAGACGGAGGCCAGGGCGACGGCGGGGATGGTCAGGCCGATACTGGCCATCGCGGAGCCGAGCGCGAGACGGTCACGGCGAGCGGAGCGCAGTGCGGCGATGGTCTCGGGGAGCAGCACGAGCAGCGCGATGATCACACCGACGACGGCGTGGCGCAGCCCGGCCGCCTCCACCCCGGACTCGATCGTGGGCGAGACGCCCTTGGCGAGGCCCACCACGCCGATCAGAGCCATGCCGAGGGTCCGGAACATGCCGTCCCGGACGGCCGCCGGCGCGGCCCGCCAGGCGCTCGTTCAGCTCTTCGGCCAGTGCCCGCACGTCGTCGATGCGGTCGGTCTCGAAGTCGATGATCTGCACGGACTTCGTCGATGTGCCCATGGTGACCTCCACCCGGTCGTGACGCCCCCGGGCGGGTGCGCCTCCGCACCAACGAAGCACCGGAAGCGGTGACCGGCGATTCGCCGAGCACCGCTTCCGGGGGTGGTTCTTCCTACGTCGTGCGTGGTCAGACGTCGATGCTGTCCTTCGGAGCGCCTTCGCTCGCGCTCTGCGCCTCCTCGGCCGCCTCCTGCTTGCGGGACGCCCGCAGGCTGGTGATCGTGGTGACGATCAGGACGGAGCAGATGACGCCGAGCGAGACCGGGATGCTGATCTCGGGGACGTGGACCCCGGACTCGTGCAGCGCGTGCAGCACCAGCTTGACGCCGATGAAGCCGAGGATGATCGACAGGCCGTAGCTGAGGTGGACCAGCTTCTTCAGCAGGCCGCCGATGAGGAAGTACAGCTGCCGCAGACCCATCAGAGCAAACGCGTTGGCCGTGAAGACGATGTACGGGTCCTGCGTGAGGCCGAAGATCGCGGGGATGGAGTCCAGGGCGAAGAGCACGTCGGTGGTGCCGATCGCGAGCATGACGACCAGCATCGGCGTCATGACCCGCTTGCCGTTCTGCTCGATCCACAGCTTGGTGCCGTGGTAGCGGTCGGCGACCCCGAACCGGCGCTCGGCGGCCTTGAGCAGCTTGTTCTCCTCGTAGTCCTCGTCCTCCTCGTCGGCCCGGGCCTCCTGGATGAGCTTCCAGGCGGTCCAGATCAGGAAGGCGCCGAAGAGGTAGAAGACCCACGAGAAGCTGGCGAGGATCGCGGCACCCGCGGCGATGAAGATCGCCCGCAGGACCAGGGCTATGAGCACGCCGATGAGCAGGACCCGCTGCTGGTACTGCGACGGGACCGCGAACTTCGCCATGATCAGGACGAAGACGAAGAGGTTGTCGACGCTCAGCGACTTCTCGGTGATGAAGCCGGCGAAGAACTCACCGGCCGGCTGACCGCCGCCGAAGACGAGCAGTCCGAGCCCGAAGAGTGCGGCCAGGACGATCCAGACGACCGTCCAGATGCCGGCTTCCTTGATAGATACGTCGTGCGGCTTGCGACCGATGAAGAAGTCGACCGCGATGAGGGCGGCAAGGCCCACGATGGTGAGGACCCACAGGCCCACGGAAACATCCACTGCGCCTCCGGCAGTACGTAACGGCAGGTAATCAGCGTCGTCGCGCTGCCGGAGGTCTCTTCCACCCCGGGTCCCGGTGCGCAGTGCGCGCATGGAACCACACGGGCCGACGCCCCGGGATCTGGCCTGATCCGTATTGACGGGTACGCCGCAGCAGACAGGGAGTACTCCCCTCCGTAGGAAAGACAGTACCCCAATCACCAAGGATTGGTAAAGCGATTGGCAAAAGAAAGCTCAAAACACCTGGTCAGGGCCGCTTTACGGATACTTGGTGAAGGTGTGGTGGAGGTGCGCCGAGGTGGCCCAGGTCACGGACGCCGAGCCGCCGCGACCTGGGCGAGGACCTGGTGCAGCACCTGGCTCCCGGGCGGCACGAGCGCCGGCTCGTACGTCCAGGCATGCCCCACCCAGGGGTCGGCCAGGTGGTCGTCGGCGACCGGCGTCAGCCGCATCAGCCCGCGCCACAGCGGGTCCAGCAACGGACCGTAACCGGCGGCGTCCTCCCGGTCGGCGACCATCATCAGGTGGACGCCGACCGACGGGCCCTCGTCGGCGAGATAGCGCAGCTGGGTCACGGCGCGGTCGTCGAAGCCGTGCGGGAAGTCGTTGATCACCAGGAGCTGCTGGGAGGTGTCGAAGCCGGGCGGGAGCGAATCGGCCGCGCCGCCGCGCACCGCCATCTGCACCAGGTCGACGCGCTGCGTGAGCCGGCTCAGGACGTCCGCCACACCGGCCGCGCCGACGGCCGGCGGAGCCGCGAGCACGCCGCTCTGCGCGAGCGGTGCGAGCGCCTGCGCGCCCGAGCCCGCCGGGTCGATGACGTGCACGGTGAACTCGCCCGCCGGATGCACCGCGAGCAGTCGGGCCGTGTGCGCCACGGCCGCGTCCAGAGCGAGGCGGCGCAGCTCGTGGGAGTCGGCGAAGGTGCCGTCGGAGGAGCCCGTCCGCCCGCTGTCGATCCACAGGCCCCGCTCGAGCGGCAGGCGCATCAGCATCGGTATGCGCAGCCGGTCACTCTCCGGCAGGTGGAGGTCGCCCAGGCGCAGGGCCATGGGCATCTCCATGGGCACCCGGTAGCCCTGCCACACCGGGTTGTCCCAGCGCGCGTAGGCAGGGGGCAGAGCGGGCTCGACGACGTCGGCCTCGGCGGCGAGCTGGGCAAGGTCGCGGTCCAGAACCTGCCGGGCCTGGTCCACGAGCTGGGTGTGCTTGGCTCGAGCCGCCTCCCGGGCGGCGTCGCCCTGGCCGCCGATCCGGCTGCGCGGGTCGGACAGGACCTCGTCGAGTTCCTTCTCCATACGCGTGTCGGCGAAGTCGACGGCACTGCGGTACGCGGCCGCGGTGCGGGCCAGGTCCTCGAACATGCCCCAGACCTGGTTGTAGAGGCGCTCCTCCATGGACCAGCCGGTCGCGTCCCCCGCGACGGGCCGAGGGGGCTGCCCGGGCTGGGCCGGGGGCGCGGTCGGCGGGGGCGGCGGAGGGGTGTTGCGCCGACGCGGGTGGCTGTAGTCGATCGGGCCGCCGGCCGTGGGCGGGGACGGCGGTGTCGGCGGGGTGGTGGCCGACGGCGTGGGTCCTGCGGTGTAGCCCTGCGGCGTCTGGGTGCTGTGACCGCCCTGGGTCGCCCCGTACGGGCCCGTGCCGCCCTGTCCGCCGTACGGGGAACCGCTCTGGTCCGGGCCGAGCGCGGAGGTGGCCGCCTGACGCGAGCGGTCACCGTCGGCCGTGTGCGGCGGCGGTGTCGCCACCGAGCGGGCCACGCCCTGTGCCACGGCTTCGTGGACAGCGGCCGCGAGCTGCCGCGCCTGCGGCAGGCCCTGGTCGGTGAAGAGTTCGGCGAGGCCTCCGGCGTAGCCCTGGCCGACCGCGCGCACCTTCCAGGCTCCCTGGCGCCGGTACAACTCCAGGGCGACGACGGCCGATTCGGCGTCCAGGCCGGTCAGGGTGTAGCTGGCGATCTCCGTGCCGTCGAGGGCGGTGACGGCGACGAAGGGAGAGGCGAGGGAGCCGAAGCTCAGCGGTGCCCCGGCGGTCATGGGCAGGGCGAGCAGCACGCTGACGCGGTGCACGGCCTCCGCGACGGCGTCCAGGTCCACCGCGAGCCGGTGATCGGCGGCCGGCTGCCGGGAGACCTCCAGGCCGGGCAGGGTGGGTGCGCCCGGGTGGGCCACCCACTCCACGCCGTGGATCTTGCCGTTCTCGTCGCTGAGCGCGGCCGCGGCCACGATCGGCGTGCCGGCCGAGATCCTGATCTCGAGGCGGACCTGGGAGAGCGGGTGGTTCTGCCCCCGCACCAGCTCGGCCGTCATCGCCTGTCGTCCCCCTGTGTCGCGTGTGGTGTTGTGGTGTGCCGCTCGCCCGGTCGGCTACAGCGCCGGCAGGATCGCGGGCATCAGGTCCTGGAAGGTCCGGCCGTTCGCCGGGGCGCCCAGGGCCGTCATGTTCCAGCCGCTGCCGACGCGGTGGACCTTGGCCATGATCTGCGCGGTGTAGGCGCCGCCGCCGGCGAGCGTGTAGCGCGCGAGCTCCTGGCCGTTGGTCTCGTCGACCAGGCGGCAGAACGCGTTCTGCACCTCCTGGAAGGTCTGGCCCGTGAAGGAGTTCACGGTGAAGACGATCTGGTCGATGTGGACCGGGACGCGGCTCAGGTCGACGAGGATCGCCTCGTCGTCGCCGCCCTGGCCCACGCCGCCGACGAGGTTGTCACCGGTGTGCCGGACGGAGCCGTCGTCGCTCACCAGGTGACGGAAGAAGACGACGTCGACCGGCTGCTTGTCCGCGAACAGCACGGCGGAGGCGTCGAGGTCGATCTCCCGGGTGCGGGAGCCGAACAGGCCGCGCCGGGGGGCCGCCTGCCAGCCGAGACCCATGCGCACCGCGGTCAGGCTGCCTCCGTCGTTCTTCTGCAGACTGATGGCCTGACCCTTGGTCATGTTGACGGTCACGCGCTGATTCCCCTCTCGAGCTGTCCCCTGTTGCCGCGAACCCGCGGTTGACGAAAACCCTACGCAAGGGCACTGACAGTGCCGTACCCAGGCCCGCACTTTGTGTCGTTCTTGCAACACAGTGCGTACGACGGCCGGTCCGCGCCCCCGCGTCAGGCCAAACCGGCCTCCTTCATCTGACGCAGTTCCTTCTTCATCTCGGAGACCTCGTCGCGCAGTCGGGCGGCGACCTCGAACTGGAGGTCCGCCGCGGCGGCCCGCATACGCTCGGTCATCTCCTCGATCTGCTCGGCGAGTTCGGCCGCGGGACGGTCGGTCGGGACCGTCTCCTTGGCCTTGCCCTTCGCGGCCTTGGCGGACTTGGCGCCCTTGGCCGCCTTGTCGCCCAGCGAGGGCACCGGGGCCTTGGTGCCCCGGCCGTCCTTCTTCGCCCGGTAGCCGGAGCCGAGCAGCTGCTCGGTGTCGATCTCCTCACGGGCGATCTGCGCGACGATGTCGTTGATCTTCTTGCGGAGCGGCTGTGGGTCGATGCCGTTGGCCTTGTTGTAGGCGATCTGCTTGTCGCGGCGGCGGTTGGTCTCCTCGATGGCCCGCTCCATCGCCGGGGTGATCTTGTCGGCGTACATGTGGACCTGGCCGGAGACGTTGCGCGCGGCGCGGCCGATGGTCTGGATCAGGGAGGTGCCGGAGCGCAGGAAGCCCTCCTTGTCGGCGTCGAGGATCGCCACCAGGGACACCTCGGGCAGGTCGAGGCCCTCACGCAGCAGGTTGATGCCGACGAGGACGTCGAACTCGCCACTGCGCAGCTCGCGCAGCAGTTCGACGCGGCGCAGCGTGTCGACGTCGCTGTGCAGGTAGCGGACCTGGATGCCGAGTTCCAGGAAGTAGTCGGTGAGGTCCTCGGCCATCTTCTTGGTGAGGGTGGTGACCAGGACGCGTTCGTCCTTCTCCACGCGCGTGCGGATCTCGTGCACAAGGTCGTCGATCTGGCCCTCGGTGGGCTTGACGACGACCTGGGGGTCGACGAGGCCGGTGGGGCGGATGATCTGCTCCACGACGCCGTCGCCGCGCGAGAGCTCGTAGGTGCCGGGGGTCGCCGACAGATAGACGGTCTGCCCGATGCGCTCCTGGAACTCCTCCCACTTCAGAGGCCGGTTGTCCAGGGCGGACGGCAGACGGAAGCCGTGCTCGACGAGGGTGCGCTTGCGGGAGGCGTCGCCCTCGTACATCGCGCCGATCTGCGGGACGGTGACATGGGACTCGTCGATGACGAGCAGGAAGTCGTCCGGGAAGTAGTCGAGCAGCGTGTTGGGCGGGGAGCCGGGCGAGCGGCCGTCGAAGTGCATCGAGTAGTTCTCCACGCCGGAGCAGGAGCCGATCTGGCGGAGCATCTCGATGTCGTAGGTGGTGCGCATGCGCAGGCGCTGGGCCTCCAGGAGCTTGCCCTGCTTCTCCAGCTCGGCCAGGCGCTCGCCCAGCTCCTTCTCGATGTCGTTGACGGCCCGCTCAAGCCGCTCGGGGCCGGCGACGTAGTGGGAGGCCGGGAAGACGTACAGCTGCTCGTCGTCGCTGATGATCTCGCCGGTGACCGGGTGGAGGGTGGACAGGGCCTCGATCTCGTCCCCGAACATCTCGATGCGGACGGCGAGCTCCTCGTACACCGGGAAGATCTCGATGGTGTCGCCCCGCACCCGGAAGGTGCCGCGGGTGAACGCCATGTCGTTGCGCGTGTACTGGATGTCCACGAAGCGGCGCAGCAGCTCGTCGCGGTCGATCTCCTCGCCGACCTTCAGCGGGACCATGCGGTCCACGTACTCCTGCGGCGTACCGAGGCCGTAGATGCAGGAGACGGAGGCGACCACGACGACATCGCGGCGGGTGAGCAGCGAGTTGGTCGCGGAGTGGCGCAGTCGCTCCACCTCCTCGTTGATCGAGGAGTCCTTCTCGATGTAGGTGTCCGACTGGGGGACGTACGCCTCGGGCTGGTAGTAGTCGTAGTACGAGACGAAGTACTCGACCGCGTTGTTCGGCAGCAGCTCACGGAACTCGTTGGCCAGCTGGGCGGCCAGCGTCTTGTTCGGCGCCATCACGAGCGTGGGGCGCTGGAGCTTCTCGATCATCCACGCGGTGGTGGCGGACTTGCCGGTGCCGGTCGCGCCCAGGAGGACGACGTCCTTCTCACCGGCCTCGATGCGCTGGGCCAGCTCGGCGATGGCCGCCGGCTGGTCGCCGCTGGGCTGGTAGGGGCTGACGACCTCGAAGGGCGCCACCGTGCGTTCGATCTGGGAAACGGGCCGCATGCCATCCACCGTACGACCCGCCACTGACAACGGGGCCCGATCAGCGGTTCTGCGGGGTTCTGGACTCCTGGTGCGAGGTGGTGGACCCCTCGTGCGTCACCTTCCGCGGGGGGCGCACCTGGGTCCTGCGGGTGGGGTGAGCGGCGTGGGTGTGGGCGGGGACACCGGGTTTGTGCTCGACGGTGGTCCGGACGGGCTTGCTCATGATCATCAGCGGGTCGAACAGCATGACGACACCCGCGAGGCAGAGGAAGGCGAGCGGGCCGACCAGCATCGGCGCGAGCAGGCTCGCGGGCGAGTCGCCGGGGGTGGAGTCGCTCGCGGTGTGCAGGTGGACGTCGAGGGCGGCCATCCCCGTGTAGTGCATGCCGGTGACGGCCAGCCCCATGACGAGGCTCGCGCCCACGCTCCACAGGACGCCCCTGACCTGTCCGGCGGCCCACAGGGCGGCGGTGGCGGCGGCCATGGCTATGGCGACGGAGACGGCCACGGTGAGGGTGTTGTACTGGAGCGTGCCGTTGAACCGCATCCCGGCCATGCCCAGGTAGTGCATCGACGCGATGCCCAGGCCGGTGATGGTGCCCCCGGTGAACAGCGCGGTGCCGGTGGCGCCCTTGTAGCCGACGATGAAGATCCCGACGCCTACCATGACGATGGCCACGCCCAGGCTGGCGTACGTCGTCGGCTTGTCGTAGTGGATCGGCGCGCCGGCGATGCTGAAGCCCATCATCGCGATGAAGTGCATGGTCCAGATGCCGGAGCCGATGGCCGCCGAGCCCAGGGCGAGCCATCCGGGGCGCCAGGTGTGGGCGACGAGCAGGGCTCTGGTCGTGCAGCGAAGGCCGAGAGCACCGCCGAGGCAGGCCATGAGGTAGGCCACCAGCGGTGTGACGAGTCCGTAGCTGAATCCGTCGACCGTGCCGTGCATGCGCGGTTGCCCTTCCGCCCTGTTGCTGGAGTTCCCTGAAGCGCGCCCCTTCCCAGGACCGCGCGAGCGGTCAGGGTTGACGCAGAAAGTATGACTCCCGCCTGAATGGTCGAACGATTTTCCGGCAAAGAAACACGTCCTTGCCTCAGATGTGCGGCCGAGGTGAGCGGGTTCGGTCGCCTCTTTTCATTCTGTGGTCATCCTGCACTCCCTCGCCGTTGACCGTCCGCTGTCACAGTGGAGCCGTATGTGATCGCTCGACGCGGAGGAGTACCCATGTACGCGCGTGCAGTCGCCGCCACGGTCACCGCGCTCCTGAGCGCCGTCGCCCTGCTGCTGCCCGTCGACGACGCGCGGGCGGGCGTGGTCGGTGAGGCGCGGGCGGGAGTGGTGGAGGGGCAGCCCTCGGTGATCGCCCATCGGGGTGCTTCCGCGCGGGCGCCGGAGAACACGCTGGCCGCCGTCGACGCCGCGGCCGCTCTGGGCGTCACCTGGGTGGAGAACGACGTCCAGCGCACCAGGGACGGTGAGCTGGTGGTGATCCACGACGACAGCCTCCAGCGGACGACCGACGTCGAGGAGGTCTTCCCGGGGCGGGCCCCGTGGAAGGTGAAGGACTTCACCGCGGCCGAGATCGCACGGCTCGACGCGGGGAGCTGGTTCGGTTCCGCGTACGCGGGCGCGCGCGTGCCGACGCTGAAGGAGTACGTGCGGCGTGTGGAGCACCATGGCCAGAAGCTGCTGTTGGAGATCAAGAACCCGCAGCTGTATCCCGGGATCGAACAGCAGATCCTGAAGGTGCTGAGCGACGAGGGCTGGCTCGACCGGAGCCATGTCGGCGGCCGGCTGATCGTGCAGAGTTTCAGCGCCGACAGTCTGCGCGCCGTCCACGATCTTCAGCCGGCGGTGACGACCGGCCTGCTGGGCCGGCCGACCGTGACGGACCTGCCCGGGTACGCGCGCTTCGCCGATCTGATCAATCCCTCGCACGCCTCGCTGTCCAGGGAGTACGTCTCCGCCGTGCACGCGGTCACGGGGCCGCACGGCAGGCCGCTGGAGGTGTTCGTCTGGACCGTCAATCACGCGGCCACCGCCCGGACCGTCGCCGGGTACGGCGTCGACGGCATCATCACCGACAAGCCGGACCTGGTGCGGCGGGCGCTGCACGGGCTCTGACGTCATGGCCGGCCGGGGGCGCGTCCGCCGGTCGGGGGCGTTGTCAGTGGCAGGCCGTACGGTGGGCGCATGGACAGCCATGGGCAGTACGGGCAGCAGGTCGTGTGGGCGGTCGTCGGCAGCGACATCGGTCCGCTGCTGCTGGCCGCGACCCGCGAGGGTCTGGTCAACGTCGTGTTCCACGCCACCGAGGGGGTGCGCGACAAGGCGCTCGCGCGTCTCGCGGAGCGGCTGGGCACCGAGCCGGTCGAGGCGCCCGGCTCCCCGCTGCTGGCCGAGGCGATACGGCAGGTCGAGGCGTACTTCTCGGGTGAGCGCCGGGACTTCGAGCTGTCGCTGGACTGGTCGCTGATCTCCGGCTTCAACCGGCAGGTGCTGCGGGAGCTCGCCTCCGGCGTGCCGTACGGGGCGGTCGTCGGCTACGGCGACCTGGCCAAGCGGGTGGGTCAGCCGGGGGCCGCGCAGGCGGTGGGTGTGGCGATGGGGGCCAATCCCCTGCCGGTCGTGGTGCCCTGCCACCGGGTCGTGGAGAGCGACGGCGGGATCGGCGGATTCGGCGGCGGCCTGGAGACCAAGCGGAAGCTACTGGCTCTGGAGGGAGTCCTGCCCGAGCCGCTGTTCTGAGCCGCCGGTCCCAGGTCCGGGCGGGAGAGAGCGCGCAGGGAGAGGCAGCAGGGGGGAGACCGTGCCGGTGACCACCGATCTCATCCACACAGGACCGTCTCGGCGCGGGCATGGTGCCCGGGACGGTCGTACGCCGTGACCGCCGTCGAGCGGGCCGCCGGCCCGCCGCCGGCCGGTGCCGACCTGGCCGCTCTGCGGCGCCGTACGACGGCGGTGCTGGTCGGGAGCCAGGTCCTCGGCGGACTGGGCGTCACGACCGGCCTCGCGCTGGCCACCGTACTGGCCCAGCAGGTCAGCGGGACCGAGGCGCTGTCGGGGCTGGCGCCCACGGCCACCGTCGCCGGGACGGCCGTGCTGTCGATGCCGATGGCCGCGCTGATGACCGCGTGCGGGCGCCGTCCGGGGCTGGTGCTGGCCTATCTCGTGGGTGCCCTGGGCGCCGGTGTCGTCGTGGTGGCCGCGCGGATGGGGAACTTCGCGCTGCTGCTGTGCGGCATGGCCGCGTTCGGCGCGGCCTCGTCGGCGAACCTCCAGGCCCGGTTCGCGGCGGCCGACCTGGCCGAGCCGCAGCGACGGGCCCGGGCCATCTCGCATGTCGTGTGGGCGACCACGCTGGGCGCGGTCCTGGGGCCGAACATCGCCGCGCCCGCCGGCCGCAGCGTCTCCGGGTTCGGGATCCCCGAGGCGGCGGGCCCCTTCCTGTGGGCGGCGGCGATCTTCCTGATCACGGCGGTGGCCGTGGGCGTGCTGCTGCGCCCTGATCCGCTGCTGACGGCTCGTGCGCTCGCGCCGGAGGACGAGCGGTCCCCCGAGGCCCGTTCCCTGCGCGCCGGGCTCGCCGCGGTCCTCGCCTCGCCCCGCGCGCGGCTCGCGCTGGTGACGGTGGCCGTGTCGCACACGGCGATGGTGTCGGTCATGTCGATGACCCCCGTCGATCTTTCCCATCACGGCGCCGGAATCGATCTGATCGGTCTGGTCGTCAGCGTACACATCGCGGGCATGTACGCGTTCGCGCCGCTGATGGGTCGCCTGGCGGACCGGGTGGGACGGCTGTCGGTGACGGCGCTCGCGGCGGGGCTGCTGGCCACCGCGCTGTTGCTGGCCGGGACGGCGGGTGACCGTCACGGGCAGACCATGGTGGGGCTGTTCGTGCTCGGCCTGGGCTGGTCGGCCGGGCTGGTGTCCGGCTCCGCGCTGCTCACGGACGCGGTACCACGGCCCGCGCGGGCCGCCGCCCAAGGGCTGTCCGACCTCACCATGAACGCGGCGGCGGGGATCGGCGGGGCGGTCGCGGGTCTCGTCGTCGCCCAGGCGGGCTACGCGTGGCTGAACCTCGCGGCGGCGGTCCTGCTCGTCCCGCTGGCCGGGCTGACGCTGTTCACCCGGGGCAGACCCGTGGAGGACCCCTCCGGCGACTGAGGCTGCCCGCCTCCGTCCGGGCGGGCTCAGTCGTAGTGCCGTGCCTCGATGACGTTGCCGTCCGGGTCGCGGAAGTAGAAGCTGCGGGTCGCCTTGCCTCGGGCGCCGAAGGAGCCGTGGGCGACGTCCGACATGGGGACGCCGAGTTCGGCGAGGCGGGCGGCGAGCGCGTCGAAGGGGGCGTGGGGCAGGGCCAGGCAGACGTGGTTCACGGGGTGTCCCGCGATGTCCGCGGACCCGGGGAGCATCGTCATGTGTTCGGCCAAGGACAGCGGCATGAGGTCGAGGAGCGTCTTGTCGTCGACACGTACGGAGGGGAACGGCTCCTCGCCCGCGGCGAACTCCTTCAGCCTGAGGGGTTCCAGGCCGACGGCCCTCTCGTAGAAGTCGGCTGCGGCAAGCGGGTCGCGCACCCACAGGACGACGTGGTCGAGATATGTCGTGTTGTCCGTCATGTGTTCCAGGCTGGTGTCGTCCCCCACAGGCCGCAAGGGTTTGGCCGGGCGCGCCGCCCGCCAGAGATGAGGGGAGACCGACGGACAGGAGGCGGGCCCGTGGTGCTGGTGGTGTCGGAAGAGGTGCGGGAGGCGGTCGACGCGCGTCGTCCCGTGGTGGCCCTGGAGTCCACGATCATCGCCCATGGGCTGCCGCGCCCGCGCAACCTCCAGGTGGCACTGGAACTGGAGGCGGTCGTACGGGCGGAGGGCGCCGTACCGGCGACGATCGCCGTCCTGGACGGGCGGCCGCATGTCGGGCTGGACAAGGAGCAGCTGGAGCGGGTCGCCAACGAGGACGGGATCCGCAAGCTGGGCCACCGCGACCTGCCGTTGGCGGTGGCCGCGGGCGCGAGCGGGGCGACCACGGTGTCGGCGACCGCGCTGCTGGCGGCGCTGGCGGGGGTGCGGGTGTTCGCCACGGGCGGGCTCGGCGGAGTGCACCGGGAGTGGACGGTGACACAGGACGAGTCGGCCGATCTGGGGCTGCTGGCGCGCACGCGGATCACCGTGGTGTGCGCGGGGGTGAAGTCGATCCTGGACGTACCGGCGACTCTTCAGCGGCTGGAGACGCTGGGGGTCGCCGTGGCCGGGTACGGCACCGAACGCTTCCCCGGCTTCTATCTGTCCGACTCGGGGCATCCGGTCGACTGGACGCTCGAGAACCCTGGGCAGGTGGCGGACGTGATGCGGGCTCAGGACGGGTTGGGGCTGCCGGAGTCGGCGCTGATCGTCGCCAATCCGGTGCCCGAGGAAAAGCAGTTGGATCCCGCGCTGCACGCGCGTGTGCTCGCCGACGCGTTGCACGCGTGCGAGGCAGAGGGGGTCACCGGCCAGGCCGTGACGCCGTTCCTGCTCGACTACCTGGTCCGGCACACCGACGGCGCGTCGCTGAGCGCCAATCTGGCGGCGGTGCGCGGCAACGTACGGCTGGCGGCGCGGATCGCCGCGGCGTGGGCGGGGGCGTGAGCAAGGCGGCGGGGCCGGCCGCGGGGGCGGGCCTGCTGGTCGTCGGGGATGTCGTGACGGACGTCGTCGCCCGGCATCGGGGGCCGCTGGCCTCGGGGACAGACACGGCGGCTGTGATCCGGACCCTGCCGGGCGGGGCGGGCGCCAATGTGGCGTGCTGGGCGGCGCGCTGGGGGTGTGCGGACGTACGGCTGCTCGGTCGCGTGGGCGCGGACTCGGTGGCCTGGCACGAACGGGAGCTGGTCGGCTGCGGGGTCCGGCCCCGGCTGGTCGTCGATCCGGAGGTGTCCACCGGTACGGTGATCTGCCTGGTGGACGGGGGCGCGGCGGCCGAGCGGACGTTCCTCACCGACAGTGGGGCGTCGCTGCGGCTCACTTCCGACGACTGGTCGGACGCCCTGCTCGACGGTGTCGGCCGGCTGCATCTCTCGGGCTACCTGCTGTTCTCCGCGTCGGGGCGGGCGCTGGTGCGGACGGCGCTGGCGGCGGCACGCGCGCGTGGCGTGCCGGTGAGCCTCGACCCGGCGTCGGCGGGTTTTCTGGCGGAGCTGGGTGTCGACCGTTTCCTCGGGCTCGTGCGGGGCGTGGAGGTGCTGCTGCCCAGTCGTGACGAGGCGTGTCTGCTGACCGGATCGCGTGACGCAGCGGAGGCGGCGGTGGAACTCAGCCGCCATGTTCCGCTGGTGGTGGCCAAGGAGGGGGCGGACGGTGCGCTGGTGGCCCGGGAGGGGGCGGTGCTCGCCCGGGTGCCGGCGGTCCCGGCCACGCCACGGGACACGACGGGCGCCGGGGACGCCTTCACCGGCGCGTTCCTCGCCGCCCTCCTCGCGGGCCACGGGCCGAAGGACGCGGCGGCCGAGCGGTGCGCGGCGGGCGCGCGGGCGGTGGAACGGGTGGGCGCCAGACCACCGGCGGACGACGCGAACAGCGCGGTGGAACCTGTGAACGGCAGACCGCCCGCGCACGACGCGAACAGCACGGTGGAACCTGTGAACGGCAGACCGCCCGCGCACGACGAGAACAGCGCGGGCACGGTGCTTCCGGGCTGAGTCGACGTGGTGGTGGGAGGGCCGTAGCCCTGCTGCCTCGCCTCGCGCGCCCCTGCCCGCACACGCCTCCCCGTCCCTCTACGCCTTGCGTCCCCACGCCGAGATCATCGGTGCGGTGGCCAGGTCCATGCTGCCGGAGGCGACGTTGGCCAGGTGTTGGTCGATGTCCTCGTCGGTCGCGAGGTCGGCGGCGACGAGGTCGTCGCGGATCTGGCGCACCGTCGCGGATTCCAGGGCGGCACAGGCGGGGGAGGCGAGCGGGAAGTACGCGTCGGCCTCGACATGGTGCAGCCCGGCCTCGCGGAGCAGGCGGGGCAGTCTGCGGCCGTAGGAGAGGTCGGCGCCCCGTTCCTTCAGGAGGGTGCGGAAGCCGTGCCGGAGCCGGTTGGCGAGCTGCTGCTCGGGCCCGTGCTCGTCGGGGCAGACCAGGGGTTGCAGGGCGGGGTCCGCGTCCTCGATCAGGAGGCGTCCACCGGGACGCAGTGCCCTGATCATCGACCGCAGTGCCTTCTCCCGTTCCGGCACGTGGACAAGGACGAGCCGGGCGTGCACCACATCGAAGTGCTCCCCCGGCGGCTCCTCGGCGCCGACGTCGTGGACGCGGACCTCGACCGGCGGGCGGCCGGCCGGGGCCAGCCGGGAGGTGTCGATGTCGGTGGCGACGACCTTCCCGGTCGGGCCCACCTTCTTCGCCAGCCAGGACACCACGGACGTGCCGCCCGCACCGACCTCCCAGCAGCGCCAGCCGGGTCCGATGCCGAATCTCTCGAGGTGCCGGAACGTCGTGGGGTCGAAGAGGGCGGCGAAGGCGTCGAAGCGCTCCCCCGCCTCGGTCCGTCGGTTGTCCAGGAGGTACCGGTCGGTTCGCGTCATGTGGTGATGATCCCAGTTGCCCGGGTTGTCGGGGGTGGTCGACGCGGCCGGGATGCCCTGCCCGGAGGCGGCCGACGGGGAGGATGAAGGGAGGCGGCAGGGATGGGAATCCGCGGCGTGGGCAGACCCAAGTCAGGCCGTCCACAGGCGGGAACAAAGCGGAACATTCCGTTTCCACAGGCTTACCCGCCGCATACGCGAGCCTGGCAGACTGGCCCGCCAGGGCGTGGGAACGCGCCACGAGGGGATCCACGCGAGGAGATGCAGATGACCATGGCGGGGAATCTGCGGAAGGTCACCGGCCTGGGCAGGGTCGGTGGACTGCGCAGGGTGGCACGGCTGGCGCGTCGGCGTACGCGGGTCGATCTGAGCCATCCGGCGCGATCCCCGCTGGGCTCCTCGGTGGTGAACTGCGTGACGTACCAGGACGGCGCGCGGGCGCCGGTCGGCGGCGACCTGGTCGACACGGTGGAGCGGGTGCGCAAGAGCGGTCACGGCTTCGTCTGGCTGGGGCTCCACGAGCCGACGAACGACGAGTTCGCGGGCGTCGCTGAGCTGTTCGACCTGCACCCGCTGGCGGTCGAGGACGCGGTCGAGGCCCATCAGCGGCCGAAGGTGGAGCGGTACGGCGAGACGCTGTTCGCGGTGTTCAAGACGGTCTGCTACGTCGAGCACGAGCAGCTCACGGCGACGAGCGAGGTGGTCAACACCGGCGAGATCATGGTGTTCGTCGGCCAGGACTTCGTCATCTCGGTGCGGCACGGACGGCATGGCTCACTGGGCCCGTTGCGCGAGGAGCTGGAGTCCGACCGCGAACAGCTCGCCAAGGGCCCGTCGGCGGTGCTGCACGCGATCGCGGACCATGTGGTCGACGACTACCTCAACGTCATCGACGCGGTGCAGGCGGACATCGAGCAGGTCGAGACGGACGTCTTCGCGGAGAGCGGCGCGCGGGCCGACCCGGGGCGCATCTACCAGCTCAAGCGTGAACTGCTGGAGCTGAAGCGGGCGGTGGTGCCGCTCGGCCGTCCGCTGCGGGAGCTCGCGGACCGGCCGGCGCGGGTGGTCGACGCGGAGATACAGGCGTACTTCCGGGACGTCTCCGACCATCTGACGCGTGCCACTGAGCAGATAGCCGCGTTCGACGAACTGCTCAACTCGATCCTTCAGGCGCATCTCGCCCAGGTCACCGTCGCGCAGAACGAGGACATGCGGAAGATCACGGCCTGGGCCGCGATGATCGCCGTCCCGACGATGGTGTGCGGGATGTACGGCATGAACTTCGATCACATGCCGGAGCTGCACTGGAGATTCGGCTACCCGCTGGTCCTCGGCGTGATATCCGTCGCCTGCCTGCTGCTGTACCGGGGCTTCCGACGCAACGGCTGGCTCTGAACGGCCGTCCGCCGACGCCGACGCCGAGCGGCCGGTGTCGGACCGTGCGGTGTCGGTGCCTGCGGCGTCCGCCGTGTCAGGGGTGTCGGTCCAGCGGTGTTGTCGTGTCGGGTGTCGGTCGTGCCGGTGGTGTCAGTGCCGGCCTGTTTCGGAGTGGGTGCCGGCTCCGCCCGTGCTGCCGGTCCTGGCGTAGACGCTCTCGGCCCAGGAGGCGATCTGGCCCTCGGTGAGGTGCTGGGCGAGGTCGGCCTCGCTGATCATGCCCACCAGGCGCTTGTTCTCGATCACGGGCAGTCGGCGGATCTGGTGCTCCTGCATCTCGTGGATCACGTCGCTGACGTCGGCACCGGCGTCGATCCAGCGCGGGGTGCCCTGGGCCATCTCACCGGCGGTGACCTTGGAGGGGTCTTGGCCCATGGCCACACAGCCCACGACGATGTCCCGGTCGGTGAGGATGCCGCAGAGCCGCTCGTTCTTGTCGCTGATGGGCAGGGCTCCGACGTTGAGCTCGCGCATCAGCTGTGCGGCTCGGTCGAGGGTCTCGTGGGCGGGTATCCACTGGGCGCCCCGGTGCATGATCTCTCCGGCAGTGGTCATGGTGTCCTCCCGGTGCCGGACGGCCGGCGCGACGCGGAATGCGCCCCTGTCCCGGCGCCCTGCGGTCTCGTGTTCCGGCGTCCTTCATTCTCTCGGGGCCGCCCGGGACCCGCACCTTCGCGGACCGCACGGACCGGACCGGCCGGGAACAGCCGCTGCGCACCGGGACCGACCGGACCCCGCCGGCTGAGCGGGCTCAGCCGCTCCATGCCGGCCGGCGTGGGTCGTCCGCGCGGATGAGGACGTCGGCCGTCTGCGCGGGGTCCGTTTCGCGCGCGTAGCGATCGAAGGCGGGCAGGGTCCAGTGGTCGGCCTCGGGGGTGCGGCGGCGCAGGGCGGGTGGGGAGAGCAGGAGGTGGACGGTCAGGTCGAAGGGGAACCAGTGCCGCAGCAGGAGGGGGCCGTGCAGCAAGAGGAAGCCGCCGGGCGGGAGTTGGACGTAGGGACTGCGGGTGGCGCGGTCGGTGACGGGGTCCCAGAGATCGGGCAGGATCCGGCCGTCGCCGCCGGGGTCGAGCGGGCCGAACACCTCGCGCCACAGGGCGCTGGTGTCGAACCAGCCGCTGTAGTAGGCCTCCACGTCGTGGCGGCCGTACTCCAGGCGGAGCGAGGCGGGGCGCAGAAAGCCGTGTGCGTCGACGACGCGGGAGGGACGGCCGCGTATGCGCAGCGCCTCGGCGACGCGTTCGGCGAGATCGCCGGGGCGGGCCGCCGGGGCGCCGTCGAAGGCGACGCGCGGCCAGAGGCTGCCGTCGTCCGGCGTCAGGTCGAGGAGCCGCTCGGCGAGGAGGTCTCCGAGCCGTTCCCAGGTGATCGCTTCGAGTCGCACACGGCCCATGATGCGCCAGGTGCCGGGCGGCCGGAGCCGACGAGCCGTGACATGCCCGACCTGTGGTGCGCCGTGCTGGACACCGACGCCCCGCCGCTCGCCGACCGGCGGCGGATGACCATCCCCGTGCTCACGCGCGTGCCGCCCGGCCCGATGCCTCACGCGCATACCGTCCGGCCCGACGCCTCACCGCCTTCCGCGCGGCGCGATGCCTCGCCCAACGTGCCGCCGGGCCCGGTGGGTGGTTCGTTCAGGTTCCGCCCGGCCCCGATGACTCGCCCACCTGCCGTCCGGCCCGGTGGCTCGTCCGCGTGCGTCGGGTGCGGTGAGGGGAATGAAGCCCGTATGGCCGCCCCCGTGACTCCGTCGCCGTCCCGTACCGGGCTTCTCGTCTTCCAGCCGCACCGACGAAAGCACTGTGCCGGGTGTCGCCGTGGGCCGCTGCCGATGCTCGTGCTGGAGAACGGCGCTCCGCGCTGTCTCGACTGCGCCGACCTGGGGCACCTGGTGTTCCTGCCGCGCGGCGACACCGCGTTGACGCGCCGGTCGCGGGAGGAGAGCACGCTGTCGGTGGTGGTGGTCCGGTTCAACCGGCGCAAAGGGCGCTACGAGCGGCAGGGCGTCCTCGTCGAGGAGGCGGCGCTGGCCCGGGCCGAGACGCGCTGTCTGGCGGACGCCGAGGCGAGGCGGCGGCGCCGGGCCCGGGACGCGCGGCGGCGGGCGGCGGAGGATCTGCGGTTCACGCAGGCCTTCGCGGCGGAGATCCTCCGTCTGTTCCCCGGCTGCCCGGCGGACCGGGCCCAGGACATCGCCGCGCACGCCTCGGTGCGGGGCAGTGGGCGGGTGGGGCGCAGTGCCGCCGGGCGGGCTTTGTCGCAGGGGGCGGTCGTCTCCGCGGTCGCGGCGTCCGTGCGGCATCTGAACACTCCGTACGACCGTCTGCTGATGAGCGGGGTGCCGCGGCACGAGGCGCGGAGGCGGATCGCGACGGCGGTGGAGGGGCTGATGCGGAGGTGGCGGGAGGAGGACGCCCCCTCGGCGAGCGGCCCGGAGGCCGGGTCCGCTGCGGAGGTAGCGTGAGTCCCGGTGATCCCTTCAGCCCTCCGCTGGACGATTCCGCATGCCCCCGCGCGCCCCGGACATGGTCGGTGATCGTGGCACGGGTTTTCATGTGTGGAGACGGACGGACCTCGGTGGACGGGATCCGCGCGTGACGGGTGGGAGTTGAGTCAGACATGATCGAAGGGCCGTACCTGGTGCTCGTGGTGCTGGGCGCCGTCGCGACGGGCCTGATGGCGGGCGTGTTCTGCGCCTTCTCGGTGCTGGTCATGCGCGGACTCGCCGCGCTGCCGCCCGCCCAGGGCGTCGCCGCGATGAACGCGATCAACAACGCGGCGATGACACCGGCGTTCATGATCCTTTTCTTCGGGACGACGACGGTGTGCGCGATGATCGCCGTGGTGACGTTCGTGCTGTGGCCGGACGACGGAACGGTCCAGCTGCTGCTGGGCAGCGCGCTGTACCTGGCCGGGGCGTTCGGGGTGACCGTGGTGGCGAACGTGCCGCGCAACGACACGCTGATGAAGCTGGAGGCGGGCACCACGGAGGCCGCCAGGTACTGGCCGACGTACGTGCGTGAGTGGACGACGTGGAACCACGTGCGCACGGTCACCTCGGCTGCCGGCGCGGTCGTGTACCTGCTGGCCCTCCTGTGAGCGGCCCGGCACCACGGCCGAGGCCTGCGCCCGGATCTCTCCCCGGAAAGCGCTGTCCTCCCACTCTGCGTCCATCCCACGGGGGACGTATCGTGGCCGCAAGAGTGCCGCCCGATGACGCTCGGCCTGTCACACGCGTACGCAAGGAAGACGCCCATGGCCGATCCCAAGGGATTCATGACCACGCCGCGCCAGGACTGGCCCCGCCGACCGGTCGAGGAGCGGGTGCGGGACTGGGACGAGGTGTACGTCCCCGGAGCGCTGCTCCCCATCATCAGCAAACAGGCCGACCGTTGCATGGACTGCGGCATCCCCTTCTGCCATGACGCCTGCCCGCTCGGCAACCTGATCCCGGAGTGGAACGACCTGGTGTCGCGGGAGGACTGGCGGACGGCGAGCGACCGGCTGCACGCGACCAACAACTTCCCCGAGTTCACGGGCCGGTTGTGCCCGGCGCCGTGCGAGGCGGGGTGTGTGCTCGCCATCAACCAGCCCGCCGTCACCATCAAGAACGTAGAAGCCGCCATCGCCGACCGGGCCTGGGAGGAGGGGTTCACGCCGCCGCGGCCGCCGGACCGGCTGTCCGGGCGGACGGTCGCGGTGATCGGCTCCGGACCCACCGGGCTGGCCGCCGCGCAGCAGCTGACCCGGGCCGGGCACACGGTCGCCGTCTACGAGAAGGACGACCGGATCGGCGGACTGATGCGGTACGGCATCCCCGAGTTCAAGATGGAGAAGCACCATCTGGAGCGGCGGATCGAGCAGATGCGCGCCGAGGGGACCAAGTTCCGTACGTCGACCCACGTCGGGCGGGACGTCATGGCCGCCGATCTGCGGGCGCGCTACGACGCCGTGGTGATCGCGACCGGTGCGACCGCATGGCGGGAACTGCATGTTCCCGGGCGGGAATTGACCGGCATCCACCAGGCGATGGAGTACCTGCCGCTGGCCAACCGGGTGTGCGAGGGCGATCTGGAGACCTCGCCGATGTCCGCCGCCGGCAAGCATGTCGTGATCGTCGGCGGTGGTGACACCGGAGCGGACTGCCTGGGCACGGCGGTGCGCGAGGGCGCCGCGTCCGTGACCCAGCTGGACATCTACGCCCAGCCGGGCGCGGAGCGCGACGAGGACACCGACCCCTGGCCGACGTACCCGAAGATCTACCGGCTGTCGGCCGCGCACGAGGAGGCGCGCGACCTGGAGACCGCACCGGCGGCGGACGCCGACGCCCGGCTGTTCGCCGCGTCCACGCTCCGCTTCACCGGCGACGAGAACGGCCATGTCAGCTCGCTGCACCTCGTCGAGGTCGACGCGCGGCGGCGGCCGGTGGAGGGCACCGGGCGGGCCCTCCCCGCCGACCTGGTGCTGCTCGCCCTCGGCTTCTCCGGGCCCGACCGGGAGGACGGGCTCGTCGAGCAGCTGGGGCTCGCGCTGGACGAACGCGGCATGATCGCGCGGGACGCGGACTTCGCGACGAACGTGCCCGGCGTGTTCGCCGCGGGGGACGCCGCGCGCGGGCAGTCGCTGATCGTGTGGGCGATCGCGGAGGGCCGGGCGGTGGCGGCGGCCGTCGACCGTCGTCTGACGGGGAGTTCGCGACTGCCGGCACCGATCTCGCCGTACGACCGGCCCATGGGCGTGTGAGGAGGGGAACCTCGCGCCGCCGTCGCCCTCCGGGCCTGGCTCGGCGTATCCCGACGCCGGCCCGGAGCCGCCCCGGCCCGCCCCGTGGGCCCTGCGCAGCCCGGCGCGGCCCCTCCTGGCTCGGCGCAGCCGGCGCCGTCCCTCCCGGCCCGGCGTGGCCGGCACCGTCCCTCCCGGCTCGGCAGCCCGGGCCGACTCAGCGGCGCTCGTCCGTCCCCGCCACCTTCCCGGTCGCCAGGGCCACCCGGTTCCAGGTGTTGATCGTGCAGATCACGGCGATCACCTGGGCGAGTTCCTCGTCGTCGAAGCGGGCCGCAGCCTCGGCGTAGACGTCGTCCGGGACGCCCCCGTCGGCCACCAGCGTGATGGCCTCCGTGAGGGCGAGGGCGGCCTGTTCCCGCTCGGTGAAGAAGTGCCGGGCCTCGCGCCAGACGGCGACCATGTGCAGGCGGTCCTCGCTCTCGCCGGCCTTGCGGGCGTCGTTGGTGTGCATGTGGAGGCAGTAGGCGCAGTGGTTGAGGTGGGAGGCGCGGATCTGGATCAGCTCGACGAGGGCCGGGTCCAGGCCCTCCCGGGCGGCGGCGTCGAAGCCGATGAGGGAACGGAAGGCCTTGCGCGCGGACTTGGCGAAGTCCAGCCGGGTACGGGTGGCCTCGGCGGCGGCGATCGCGGCGGAGGGGTCCGGGACGGACTCACCGGCAGTGTTCGTGTCGGCCGTGGTCGTGTCGATCGTGTTCGTCGTCATGCCCTTCACGCTACGAGGTGGATAGACCCTCGGTAGGGTGCACTTCCATGGGGGAATCATGGGTCAATTCCGCGGAGCGGATCGGTGCCGACCTGCATCTGGAGCTGTCCGGGCCGGGTGGCCGGCGGGCGGCTCTGATCCGGGCGTTGCGGGAGGCGGTACGCAGTGGGCGGCTGGCCGCGGGCACCCGGCTGCCGCCGTACCGTTCGCTCGCCGCCGACCTCGGGGTCGCCCGCAACACGGTGGCGGACGCCTACGCGGAGCTGGTCGCCGAGGGCTGGCTGACAGCACGTCAGGGTTCCGGGACGCGGGTGGCCGACCGCGCCACCCTGCGCGGTACCGCGCGCGTGCCGAAGAAAACGCCCGCACGCGCGCGTGGCCCGCGACACGACCTGCGGCAGGGCACCCCGGACGCGTCGGCGTTCCCGCGCGCGGCCTGGCTGGCGTCCTACCGCAGGGCTCTGCACCAGGCGCCCAACGAGGTGTTCGGGCCCGGTGATCCGGCCGGTCGCCGGGAACTGCGGGAGGCCCTGACGGAATACCTCGCACGCGCGCGTGGCGTACGCACCGACCCGGACCGCGTCGTCGTCTGCTCCGGTTTCGCGCACGCGCTGCGCCTGCTGTTCGGCCCGGGCGGTCACGGCGGTGGAGGCGGCCAGGGCGGTCACGGCGGCCAGGGTGGCCAAGGCGGCACGGGCGCGGTGCTGCGCGGTCCGCTGGCCGTGGAGGCGTACGGGCTGGGCTTCCACCGTGAGCTGCTGACGGCGGCGGGCGTGCGGACCGTGCCGCTCCCCCTGGACGGCGACGGGGCGCGCGTCGACCTGCTGGAGCGCGAGCGGGCCGTGCTGCTCACGCCCGCGCACCAGTTCCCGACCGGCGGTCCGCTGCACGCCACGCGCCGAGCCGCCGTGATCGACTGGGCACGCGCGCGTGGCGCGGTGGTGCTGGAGGACGACTACGACGGCGAGTTCCGCTACGACCGCAGGCCCGTGGGCGCCGTGCAGGGCCTCGACCCGGAGCGGGTGATCCACATCGGCTCGGTCAGCAAGAGCCTCACCCCCGCACTGCGGCTGGGCTGGATGGTACTGCCGGAGCGGTACGTCGACGGTGTGCTGGCCGCCAAGGGCGAGCGGGAGGCCTGGGTGAGCGTCCTGGACCAGTTGACCCTGGCCGACTTCCTCACCAGTGGGTCCTACGACCGTCATGTGCGGCGCATGCGGCAGCGGTACCGCGCTCGCCGGGACCGGCTGGTCGCGGCGCTCGCCGAGCACGCGCCGCACGTGGAGGTCACCGGGATCGCGGCCGGCTTGCACGCGGTGCTGCGGCTGCCGCCCGGCACCGAGCGCTCCACGGTCAAGGCGGCCGCCTGGCGGGGCATCGCCCTGGACGGCCTGTCCGCCTTCCGGCACCCGGGGACGGACACGCCGGCCGGGGACGGGCTGGTCGTGGGATACGCGACACCGCCCGAGCACGCCTTCGGGGCCGCCCTGGAGGCCCTGTGCGGGGTGCTGCCACCGGACGACCGACCCGCCACCTGACCACCGGACACCACCGCCGAACGACCGACCGCCACTACCCCACCACCGGACACCAGCCACCGGACGACCCGACCGCCACCCCCCGACCACCGGACACCACCACCGAACGACCGACCGCCACCACCCACCACCGGACCCCGCCCTCACCACCACGGCCGTGACGTGACGCGCCCCCGCGCTCACCCCCCGAAGGCGACCCCGCCACAGCCACTCCTCCCCGAGAACGAGGGCATGGACCGCTCCCCCCGGAGGAACCGCCCGTAGCGCCCTACGGCCACCTCCGTAATTCCTCCCACGCATGTCCGAAAAGTCGCTTTGGGGCTACATGGATGAGAACTGCGGTGGGACCATCGGAACAGGAGGTGTGCTGCCGTCGCGTCCGGGTCACGGACCGGCAGCGGCCCGCCCCCATCCTTCGTTCCGCCGTCAGGCGCAGGGCCACCCCCGCGCGTCCCCCCTGTTGGCGGCCGGTCCTGGAGGGTGTTGGATGACGACGCTCGACGAACGTCACGAAGAAGACGCCCACGGCGGGGAAGGCGCGCGGGGCCAGGTGACCCTGGGCCTGGCCGGGGACCGCGTCCCGGCCGCCGTCCCCCTGGAACAGCCCGGCGCCGAGTCCCCCCGGTCGGCGGGGTCCAAGGCCGCGCACCTCGCTCGCGCGGCCCGGGCCGGGCTGCCTGTCCTCCCCGGCTTCGTGATCCCGCACCACGGGGGCGGCGACACGGTCGCCCTGCGGCGCGCCTGGGACAAGCTCTCCGAGGGCGGCACCCGCCCGCTCGTCGTACGGTCCTCGTCGCCGCAGGAGGACACGGACGAGTTGTCGCTGGCCGGGCAGTTCGCGTCCGTGCTCGACGTCCGCGGCTGGCCGGCCTTCCGTACGGCCGTACGGACCGTGCTGGAGTCGGCGCGGCGGCCCGACGGGTCCACGGCGCCGATGGCGGTGCTGGTCCAGCCGATGCTCACGGCCCGGGTCGGCGGGGTGGTGTTCGGCGCCGACCCCGTGGCCGGGCGGCCCGACCGGATACTGGTGAGCGCGGTGCGCGGCGGGCCGGACACCCTGGTCAGCGGGGAGCGGACGGGTACCGACCACTGGCTCGGCGCGCACGGGCGGCTGCTTCGGACGGAGCCCGCGGGAGCCGACCGGCTGCTCACGCGCGTGGAGCTGTTCCGGCTGGCGCGGCTCGCGCGGCGAGCCCGGGCCGTCTTCGGCGGGCCGCAGGACATCGAGTTCGGGTTCGACGAGGACGGGCGGCTGTGGCTGTTCCAGAGCCGGCCGATCACGGCGATGGCGGCACGGCCGGTGCGCGGGGCGCGCCTGCTCGGGCCCGGTCCTGTCGCGGAGACGCTGCCGGAGCAGCTGGCGCCACTGGAGGAGGACCTGTGGGTGGCGCCGATGGCCCGTGGACTGGCCGCCGCGCTCGACATCGGCGGCACCGCGCCACGCCGGCTGCTGCGGACGGTGCCGGTGGTCACGACGGCCGGCGGGCGCCCGGCAGCCGACCTGCGGCTGCTCGGCGCGGTCGCGCCGAGGCACCCGTGGCTCGCGCTGCTGAACCCGGCGCCGGGAGCGCGCCGGCTCGCCGCGGCCTGGCGGGTGGGGCGGCTGGGCCCGGCGCTGCCGGGCCTCGCGACGGATCTCGTCGCGGACGTCGACCGCCACCTGGCCGAGGTGCCCGCGCCCGCCCTGCTGGCCGCCCCCGACCTGGCCGTGGAGCTGCGCTGGGCGCGCAGGGTCCTGGTCTCCCTGCACGCCCAGGAGGCACTCACGGGTGCCCTGCTGCACGAGCCGCCGGAGAGCCGCGCGACGAGCCGCACGGCCGCCGGTACGGCGCTGACGGCCCTGGAGCGGGCCCGGGCGAGAGGAGTGCCCGAGGGGGACCTGATCGCCACACACCCCGTGATCCTGGCCCTCACCGCACCCACCCTGCTGGGCCGTCCGCAGCTCCCCCCGCCTCCCACGGCGCGTCGGAACGGCGGCGTCCGGCACCGCGGCTCGAACGGCGAGCCGGCCCCGACCGTCACGGGCAGCCCCGTCCTCCCGCCCCGTGAAGCCCTCCGCCTCCGTATCCGCTGGGTGCAGGAGTTGCAGGTGCGGCTGGTGCGGGAGGCGGCCCAGCGCTGGGGGCTCGACGGGGAGCGCGTCGGGCTGCTGCGCTGGCGGGAACTGGCCGCCGCCCTCGACGGCGGGACCCTGCCCGGCGATCTCCACGCGCGCGTGCCGCGGCCCGCCTCGGCCCCGCTGCCGGACGCCTTCCGTCTCACGGCGGGCGGGGTCGTCGTCGCCGAGCACCGCGACGACGACGGCGAGGGAGGACGCGGCGTGTCGGGTGGGCGGGCGATGGGGACCGTCTGGGACGGGGCCGGACCCCGGCCGCAGGACCCTGTGCTGGTCGTGCGCACCCTGGATCCCGCGTTCGCCCCGCTGCTGCCCGGTCTCCTCGGCCTGGTCGCGCAGACCGGCAGCCCGCTCTCCCATCTCGCTGTCCTGGCACGGGAGTTCGGGCTGCCCGCGGTCGTCGGCGTCGTGGACGCCGTGCACCGTTTCCCGCCCGGCTCGCGGCTGACCGTCGACGGGACCACCGGTGAGGTCCGGCCCGGAGGCACGGCATGAGAAGGGTCGCGTACGTCTTCGGAGCGCTGGCCGCCGCCGGGGCCGGCACGTATCTGATCGTCTACCTGTACCGGTGGCAGTGGCAGCGGGCCATGCTCTGCGGCGTGCTGCTGCTGGTCGTCGAGGTGATGCTGTTCGGCGTCGTGATGCTCGGGCGGCTGACCCGGATCGAGGAGCGGCTGCGTGACACCGACCGGCGGCAGCGGGAGAGCGACGCTCGGCAGGCGGACGTGCTCGACCGGCTCCGGCAGCCCGCGGCGGAGCGCGAGGACGTCCGGTTCCGGTGGCTGCGGGACCCGGCGGACCGCACGTATGTGTTCGTGCCGGTGCTCATGGTCACCGGAGTGCTGCTGTCCGCACTGGCCTGGGTCGTCCAGCGGATCGCCTCAGTCACGGCCCGGCCGGCCGAGCGGCGGCTGGCGGGCCGACTGGCCGTCCTCGCCGCCCCCGACGCCTCCTCACTCACCGACCCCTACGCACCGCACTCGGACCGACACGCACAGGGCACCCACCGACCCCCACAGCGGCTTACACCGCGCTGGTTCCGGCACGGCTCGAAGGCCCCAGCCGCCCGACAGGACCCAGAGGCCCCGGAGGCGCGCGACGACCTCAACAACCTGAGCGACCTCAAGAACCCCTACAACCCCAACCCCTACAGCCTCGACGACCTGGACGACCTGCCGCCGCTGGGCGCCCGCCCCTCCCCGGCCCGCGCCGCACGCCTGGTCGCCGCCGTCGCCGTGGTGGCCGCCCTGCTCACCGCGCTGGTCGCCGGTCTCGCCGAGCTGACGCAGACCCGGCAGGAGCGGGCGAACGGGAACGCGGCGACCTCCGTGATCGTCCGGGTCGACATGCGGGGCGCGGACATGACGGCCGAGCGGCGGTCCCTGGCCGCCCAGCAGGTCTGGGAGCGCTGCCGGGACTCCACGTCCGTACCGCTGCGCCACGCGACCCTCGGCGACCTCGGGGACGGTCTGTACGCGGGGGTCGTCCGGCCCGCACTCACCGAGAACGACCGGATGCGGCTGCGCGGCTGCCTGGAGGACGCGACCCTGGAACGCGCCGCCCTCACAGTCGTCGGCATAGGCGACGCGACGCAGGACGGCCACTGACCAGGGCAAAACTCTTAAAAAACGCCCTATTCGGTCATATCGTTCGCATATACATACGTACACGGACAAGACCACCACGGGTGTCCCGGGTTAGCATGCACGAACGCGCTCTCCGTCCCCTAGCCCCATCGGGTCGCTCATGGCTGTTCTCGCCACACCCTCGCCCACTCCCACCCCCTCCCCGTCCCTGCGCAGGCGCTTCCGCGCGCGGCTGGCGCTGCGAGTCCTCCTCGGGCTGATCGTCGGCTACCTCGCCCTGTGGGCCGCCGGAGCCCTCGGCATCCTGGCCGTGTCCTACTGGGCCCGAGAGGAGACCCCCGCACCGCCGGGCACCCGAACCGTGCAGGGCATCCATCACTTCCAGCCCGTGGACGCCGAAAAGCGGCTGTGGCGCGGCGCGGCCCCCAGCCCCGCCGGGTACGGATCGTTGGCGAGCATGGGCTTCACCACCGTGGTCGACCTGCGTGCCGAGGACCTGACCGCGCACCAGCTCGCCGGACCGAACAAGGCCGGGCTGGACGTCGTACGTCTGCCCATCCGGGACGGGCAGACGCCGAAGCCCGAGCAGGTGCAGCGTCTCCTCGACGTCGTCGCACAGGCGCCCGGGAAGGTGTTCGTGCACTGCGGCGCGGGCGTGGGCCGTACGGGCACCATGGCGGCCGCGTACCTGGTGCAGACCGGGGAGGAGTCGTCGTCGGCGGCCGTCCGGCGCAACCTCGCGGTCGGGCCGCCGTCGATCGAGCAGATCTACTACGGACTGCACCTCGACCGCGCCGAGGCCGAGCAGCCGCCGCTTCCGGTGGTCGCCGTGAGCCGTCTGGTGGACGCCCCACGGCGCATGTGGTCCCGGTTCTGACACCACACCGGCCGGGTCCCGGTTCTGACACCGACCCCCGTTCTCACACCGGCCCCGGTCAGGACTTGCGGCCCACCGCCCCGTACCCCGGGATGACGCCGTCTTCCTGACCGGGCACCGGCTCGCCGAGTTCAGGGTGCCAGTCGGGCACCACCGCGACGCCGGGTTCGACCAGGTCGAGGCCGTCGAAGAACCGGCTGAACTCCGCGCGGGAGCGAAGCGCCAGGGTGACGCCGGCCGCCTTGAGCTTCTCCGTGGCCGCCGCGGACTCCTGCGGGGTGAAGTCCGCGGTGGCGTGCGTCATCACCAGGTGGCTTCCGGAGGGCAGTTCGGCGAGCAGCCGGTCGACCAGTTCGTGCGCGCCGTCCTCGTCGGGGACGAAGTGCAGCAGCGCGATCAGCGACAGGGCCACCGGCCGGTCGAAGTCCAGGACCTTCCTGGCCTCCTTCACGATGGTGGCCGGGTCGCGGACGTCCGCCTGGAGGTACTCCGTGACGCCCTCGGGCGTGCTGCGCAGCAACGCGGCCGCGTGGACCAGCACGATCGGGTCGTTGTCGCAGTAGACCACGCGCGCGTCCGGCGCGATCCGCTGGGCGACCTGGTGCAGGTTCGGCTCGGTCGGGATGCCCGTGCCGATGTCCAGGAACTGCCGTACGCCGTTCTTGGCGAGCCAGCGGGTCGCCCGGTGCATGAAAGCGCGGTTGACCCGGGCCATCACCGGAACCCGCGGGTCCAGGGCGAGCATCTGCCGGCCCATCGCCTCGTCGACGGGGTAATTGTCCTTGCCGCCGAGGTACCAGTCGTACATCCGGGCGGGGTGGGGCTTGCTGGTGTCGATCTCAACGGGAGGGGTCGGGAACTGCCCGGTCATGAGGCACTCCGTAAGATGCAACGAGTAATCAAGTCAGTACCAATGCAAAAGAAGCCGAACTCAGAAAGCCAAGCAGGTCACGACAGCAGGAAGTCCGCCTCCCCCGCCTTGGCGCCCTCGATGAAGGCGGTCATCTCGTCGGTGGTGTAGATCAGGGCCGGACCGTCCGGGTCGGTGGACTGACGGACGGCGATACGGCCGTCGGCGAGCTTCATCGCCTCCAGGCAGTTCCCGCCGTTGCCGCCGCTCCACGGCTTGTGCCAGCCTTCGCTGCCCAAGTCCCGCGCGGGCATGCCGTTGTAGACCCGTTTGCGCGGCTTGATGCGATCCATTCACAGCTCCTTGCGGAGATCCCGGAGGATCTCCTTCGTGCGATGTGCCGTAGCGGCCTGCGCCGCCATGCGGTCCATGACCTCGAGATGGCTCGCCACCTCGGTGCGCGCGTCGAGGTAGACGGCGCCGGTCAGGTACTCGCTGTAGACCATGTCCGGAAGCTCCGGCATGGCGAATCGGAACAGCACGAAGGGCCCGTACGTGCCGGGGTGCGGCCCGCTGGCGAACGGGGCGACCTGAAGCGTCACGTTGGGCAGCTTCGTGGCGTCGAGAAGTTTGTCGATCTGGCCGCGCATCACCTCCGGGCCGCCCACCTGGCGGCGCAGCACCGTCTCGTCCATCACGACCCACAGCCGGGGCGCGTCCTGCCGGATGAGCAGTTCCTGGCGTTGCATGCGCAGGGCGACGAGGCGCTCGATGTCCTCCGGCCGGGTCTGGCCGATGGCACCGGACCTCAGGACGCCGCGGGCGTAGTCCTCGGTCTGGAGCAGGCCGGGGACGAAGTGTGGCTCGTACTGGCGGATCAGGGAGGCGGCGCCCTCCAGGCTGACGTGCATGGAGAACCAGCCGGGCAGGACGTCGTGGAAGCGCTGCCACCAGCCGGGCTTGTTGGCCTCCTCGGCGAGCTGGACGAAGCCCTCGGCCTCTTCGTCGCTCACCCCATACGCCTTCAGCAGCAGCTGGAGGTAGGGGATTTTGAGGGCGACCTCGGCCATCTCCATACGACGGACGGTGGCGGGCGCGACACGGAGGACACGGGCGGCCTCCTCGCGCTTGAGCCCGGCGCGTTCCCGCAGGTCCAGCAGGCGCCGGCCGAGGACGACCTGTCCGACGGTCGGCGCGGACCGCGGTTCGCTCACGCTCCACCTCCCCGAAGAGCCCTGCCGGTGGGCCTGGTTGGCCCGGCCGGCCGGTCACGAAAGGAATCCCGACAGCCCTGCGGCGCCATTCGAAGATCCACTTCGAAGATCCGTACGAATGGGTACGGATCTCCGGCGATCCCAACTGGCGCCGCTCGATGTGCTGTTGCGAGCAGTGTGCCACGGCCCTTCACCACGTCACACAGCACTCTGCATTTTTCAGAGTGACACTTGCCAAGTGTTCACGGCGGGGCGATAGTGGCAAGCGTGATTCCGTCCGCACGCTTAGGAACAGACGCCGCCGCAGGCCGCCCCCAGGGTCTCGGTGCCGCCGCGGGAACCGGTCTTGACCAGACCGTTCCCGAGCGCCGGTTCCGATTCGAACTGGCCGCCCATCCGGGCTCTCCCGCCCAGGCGAGACGCCTGGCTCGGGCCCGGCTGACCGGCTGGTCGGTGTGCGAGGACACCTGCGACACGGCCGCCCTGGTCATATCCGAGCTGGTCACCAACGCCATCGTGCACACCGCGAGCGGTGTCGTCGTCTGCGAGCTGATCGACGGCGACGACCTCGTGCGCATAGCCGTGCGCGACGAGGGCTGCGCTCCCGGTGAGCCGCACCCGTCCCCCCAGCGTCCCGAGGAGGAACACGGGAGGGGGTTGTTCCTCGTCGACGCCCTGTGCCGTTCCTGGGGTGCCCAGGAACACGGCCCCGGTCTGCTGGTCTGGGCCGACCTGCCCCGCCACCCCGACACCGCGCCCACGGAGTCGTACGACGTCCGCGACATCCCGTGCGTCCCCGGCCTGCCCGGCCCTCCCGGTCTCCCCGCCGCCCCTCGCGACGACCTCGGCTGGGGCGCCCGTCCGAAGCCGGGGCCGGCCGGCGGCTCGGGCGAGGAGGACGAGACCGGCGAGCGGGAGCACATGGGGCTCGGCTCGACCGGGCACCTCACGGGACGGCGGCCGCACCCCGCGCCCACCGCCCCGCTCTCCCGCGTGGTCCCGCAGCGACAGCACGGCGCGCAGACCGGCGGCCGCTCCCCCTCCGACCACCTCCCCGCCCCCTTGTCGGTCCACCCGCCCCGGCGGGACCCGGGCCGAGGTCCGGCGTGAGCGCCGTGCCCGGGCGGGGCACGGTACTGAGTCTCGAGACACTGCTGCGTCTGCGGCGCGGCACGGACAGTCCGCCGCGCCGACTCGCCGTGCCCGACGACATGACCGCGCCGCTGGGCTGCGACGCCGTCGCCGTACCCGCGTGTCTCGGGCAGCTGATCATGCCCCGGCTGCCCCACGTGGGCTGTATATACGCCGACGAGACGCACTGGTGGTGGCTGGTGCCGGCCGACTCGGACTACGCGCTGGAGTGGCCCGCGCCCGCGCACTACGCCACGGGCGCGCTCGTCCCCGACCTCCCGCACGCCCCCGAACTCATCCACCGGCCGGACGGCACGCTTCCGTACACCCCGCCGATCCCCCTCTACCTGGCGCTGTGCCGCCTCACCGGGACCCCGCCGACCTGGACCCGCCCGGTCAGCGCGTGAGGCGTCACCAGTACCCGCCGACCGCCCCTCACCACAGCGCACCCTGAACGCAC
>NZ_BQUN01000098.1:231873-240298 GCF_026008495.1 Streptomyces sp. A012304 | reverse complement strand
CCCCAACGCACCACCGCCCTTCACCACGCCGCACCCCCAGCGCACGCCCGCGCGCATCCCGCGCCCCGTACTGCGCCCTGCCCTCCCGCAGCCCCTCCCGCGATAGTGGCCACTTGCCCACGATCGGGGGAGGTCACCGGTGGGAGAGGCACCGAAGCCGCGCAGCGCGCCGAAACAGCGTCGTCCGGACGAGCGCGAGGTCTCCGAGTCGGAGCGCCTGCTGTTCGGGGGGCCGCTCCGCTACGACATGGGCTGGAACCAGCACCGGGACGCGTTCCTGGAGCTGAACTTCCGCGCCATGGTGGCCCGGCTGCCCTCCCTGCTCGCCGTCAGCCTCCGCCTGGCCCGGCAGGCCGATCCGCGGGCCGCCCGGATCGTGCTCGGCTCGGAGGTGGGCCGGGGGGTCACGCAGGCGATCAGCCTGCTCGCGGTCAACAGCGCGCTGAGCCGTCTGGTCGCCGGCGGGCAGATCGAGGACCGGCTGCGCGGCGCCGCCCCCGCACTCGTCGTGATGGCCGTCGTCCTGCTGGTCGGGACGCTGCTGCGGGCAGCGTCGACGTACGCCACCGGCCGCCTGGAACCGAAGGTCGAGCGGGTGGCGACCGAGCTGTACCTGGAGCGGGCGGCGGCGGTCGAGCTGGCCGCGATCGAGGACCACGCCTTCCACAAGCTGCTGGACACCGCGCAGTACGGCGCCCGCTCCACCGGCCGGATGATCATGTACGGCACGCGCGTGGTGAACGCGCTGATCTCGCTCGTCGCGGCGGCCGGCGTGCTGACCGTGCTGCACCCGCTGCTGCTGCCGCTGCTGGTGACGATGACGCTGCCCAGCGCCTGGAGCGCCCTGATCAACGCCCGGCGCCGGTACGAGTCCTTCCACACCTGGGTGCAGCACGCGCGCGCGGGTCACCTGATCGCCGGTCTGCTCACCGAACCGGGGGCCGCTCCGGAGATCCGGGTGCACGGCGTCGGACCGTTCCTGCTGCGCCACTTCCGTGCCATGTCGGAGACGGCGGAGGCGGAACAGGCCCGGCTGGCCCGGCTGGCGGCCCGCACCGGACTGTTCGCGGCGGGCTGGACGGGCCTGGCGACGGTCGCGACGTACGCCACGCTCGGCGGGCTGCTGCTGACGGAGACGATGGCGCTGGCGGTGGCCGGGACGGCCGTGATCGCGATCCGCAGCGGCTCGGCGAGCCTGAACACCCTCGTCCTGGAGATCAACCAGCTCCACGAGGAAGCCCTGTTCGTGGGCGATCTGCAACGCCTCTACGTCGAGGCGGCCGAGCGGGCGATCCCCCGGGGCGGCGTGGCCCTGCCGGAGGAGCCACGGGAGATCCGCTTCGAGCACGTCACCTTCGGCTATCCGGGCGAGTCGGCCCGCCCCGCGCTCGACGACGTCACCCTCACCCTCCCGCTCGGCCGGATCATCGCGCTGGTCGGCGAGAACGGCTCCGGCAAGACGACCCTGGTGAAACTACTGGCCGGGCTGTACAAACCGGACCGGGGGCGGATCCTGTGGGACGACGTGGACACGGCTCAGGCGGACCGGCACCAGCTGGCCGAGCGGATCGCGATGGTGGCGCAGGACTTCAAGCGGTGGCCGTTCACCGCCCGGGTCAATGTCGCCGTCGGCCGTTCGTCCGCGCCACTGTCCGAGGAGCGGCTGGCCGCCGCGATCGGCGAGGCCGGCGCCGAGGAGGTGGTCGCGGACCTGCCGCGCGGTCTGGACACGCTGCTGGCCCGTCAGTTCAGCGGCGGGCACGAGCTGTCCGGCGGTCAGTGGCAGCGGCTCGGCATCGCCCGGGCGGCGTACCGGCGCGGCCGCATCCTGATCGTGGACGAGCCGACGGCCGCCCTGGACGCACGGGCCGAGCTGGAGGTCTTCGAGAAGATCCGCGCGCTGGCCGACAGCGGCCAGACGGTCGTGCTGATCACGCACCGGCTGGCGTCGGTGCGCCACGCGGACCTGGTGCACGTCCTGGACCAGGGGCGGCTGGTGGAGTCCGGCACACCGGAGGAACTGCTGGCGGGAGGGGGCGTCTACGCGGAGCTGTACGCGCTCCAGGCGGAGCAGTTCAGCACGCGGGCGCCCACGTCGAGGGTGGGCTGACGGCTCAGTCCGTCGCGTCGCCGCCCCGGACGATCACCAGGAACGTGTCCGTCGCGAGGTCCATGACGACCTCGGCGGCCAGCCCCTCCATGCGTCGGGCGTGCGCGAACTCCTCCGCCGGCCACGATCCGCGCGGCCCGCCTGCGGGAAAGCATTCGAGCACCGTTCGCCCGTTCACCATCTCGCACCTCCAGAATGCGTCGTACTTGTAGGAGTTAACGCCCTGCGACGTCCGATCGGCTCGCCCGGTCGGGTTACTGAGACGTAGTTGACACGAAACCGACGCGGACCGTGATACTCCGGTCGCTTTCCGCACCTTCTCCGTACAGCTCGTGTCAGAATCGGCACGCTTTGTGACAGCGGGGGTGCTCGTTCCGTCAGGTGCGACGGATCGGTCGCTCAGGTGTCGTACTCCTGGATGCGCCGGCCGTGACCGCGGTCCAGCAGTGCGGGCATCCGGGCGCCCAGCTCGCGGACGACCGCCGGGACGTCGAGGGTGAGCAGCTCACGGTCGCGCATGAGGATCCGGCCGTCGACGATGGTGGTGCGGACGTCGGACGAGCGGGCGCTGTGGACGAGGGTCGCGGCGAGGTCGTGGACGGGCTGGGTGTGCGGGCCGGTGAGGTCGACGAGGACGATGTCGGCGCGCCGGCCGGGGGCGATGCGGCCGATCGACTGCCCCAGTCCGACGGCGCGGGCGCTCTGCACGGTGGCGTGGTGCAGTGCCTGACGGGAGGTCAGCCAGCGGGGGTCGCCGGTGGTCGACTTCTGGACGAGGGCGGTGAGCGCCATCGACTCCCACACGTCGAGGGAGTTGTTGGAGGCGGCGCCGTCCGTGGCTAGTCCGACGGGGACGCCGATCTCACGCAGGGCGCGTACGGGCGTCGTGGTGGGCCAGGCGAACTTCAGGTAGCCGCGCGGCGCGCTCGCCACGGCGACGCGGCCACGCGCGCGTGCCAGGACGGGCAGGTCGCGTTCCAGGATGCCGGTGCCGTGGGCGATGAGGACGTCGGTGTCGAGGAGGCCGGTGCGTTCCAGGACCTCGACGGGGGTGACGCCGTGCCGGGCGAGGCTGGTGTCGGTCTGGTCGCGGTTCTCGGCGGCGTGCAGGTGGACGGGGAGGCCGTGGTCGCGGGCGAGGCCGGCGGTGGCGGCGAGGTCGGCGTCGGTGACGGTGTAGGGGGCGTGCGGGGCGAGGGCGGTGGTGATGCGGCCGCCGGCGCCGCCCCGGTGCCGCAGCGCGAACTCCAGGGACGCCTCGCGCCCCTCGGGTCCCTGCGAGGAGAAGTAGGCCTGCCCCAGATGGGCGCGGATGCCGCACTCCTCGACGACGGCGGCGACCGCGTCCATGGCGAAGTAGTGGTCGGCGAAGCAGGTCACGCCGCCGCGGATCATCTCGGCGCAGGCCAGCCGGGCGCCGAGTTCGACGTCGGTGCCGGTGAGGTTGGACTCCACGGGCCAGACGACGTCGTTGAACCACTCCTCGGTGGGCAGGTCCTCGGCGATGCCGCGCAGAGCGACCATCGGGGCGTGTGTGTGGCAGTTGACGAGCCCGGGCATCGCGATCTGACCGCGCGCGTCGAGACGTTCCACCGCCCCGAGCCCCGCCGCGTCGGCCGCGTCGGCCGCGTCGATGACGGCGTCGACGATCCCGTCCCGGACGACGACGGCGGCGTCCTCGCGGAAGGCGATCCGTTCCTCGTCGTCGTGGACGAGGACGGTGCAGCCGGTGATGACGAGGTCGGCGGCGCGGGGTGACGTCATCCCGTCACGGTACGACGCCGCGGTGGGGGCGCGCGGCTCGTCGCGGGCACCGCTCCCGGCATCGCGGGGCGCGCTACACGGCGACGGGCAGCCCGGGCACGTCCGCCCGCTCCTGGAGCCTGGCCAGTTCCTCCAGCAGCGCGGTGAGCCGCTCGCGGTGCCGGCGGTCGAGCCGGCCGGTGTCGTCGAGGTGGACGGCACAGGCGGTGGTGGTGTCGACGAGCCGTTCGAGGAGGGCGGCGACCTCGTCGGTGCCCTCGGTGTGCCGGGCCAGGGCGGGCAGTTCGGCGGCGTTGAGGGCGATGACGGCGCGGGCCTCGGCGAGCGTGCGGTAGGCCTCACGGCGCAGGGTCCAGCGGGCGGCGCGGTCGTCGGAGCCGTCGAGCACATGGGTGAGGTAGGCGTGCGCGGCGTCGGTGGCGGCGGCGAGCCGGGCGCGCACCTGCCCGCCGCGCCGCCCCGGCACCGGCAGGTGCCCGACGATCAGGACGATCGCGCAGGCCAGCAGCGTCTCCACGATCCGGCTGACGGAGGCCTGCGGCTCCCCGCCGACCATGACGAGAGCCAGGACGAGGACGGTGGCGACGGCGGTCTGCGCGGCGAAGTGCCGGGTGGCGACCGGTATCAGCGCCCCGCACACCGCGACCAGCGCCACCAGCCCCTCCGGCCGGGGCAGCACGGCGGCGAACCCGGCGAACAACAGCGCCCCCAGCACGGTCCCGGCGGCCCGGCACAGCACGCGCGAGACCAGCGGCCCGAGGTCGGGCTTGACCAGGAAGACGGCGGTGGCGGGCAGCCAGTACCAGTGCGGGTGCTGCCCGTACCAGTGGGAGTGGTGCAGCGCCTGGGCGGTGGCGACGCTGGCCCCGAAGCACAGCGCGACCCGCACGCCGTACTCGCGTCCGCCGGATCCGAACGCGGTCCGCAGCAGGTCGCGGGCGCCGCGCCGCCGGGTGTGCAGATCGGCTCCGTCGCCCTGGTCGAAGGCGTCGGCGGCGTGCAGCAGCGCGTCGTCGAGGGCCCGCAGCGCGGGCGCCGACCGGGAGGGCGCGGGCAGCGGCCCGGTGGACACGTTGTCGCGTACGGCGGCGGCGAGGCGCCGGGGGCCCTCGGAGGCGCGGGCCGTGACGGGTTCCCCGGCCCAGGCGAGGGCGGTCGCGGCCTCGGCGAGGGGCAGCGCGGCGGCGTACTGGGCGTGCAGCCGCCGTTCGGTCGCGGAGCTGGCGTACCGCCGCAGGCGGGGGCCGGTCAGGGCGTCCTGGGCATGGTCGAGGGCGGCGGTGAGCGCGGCCCGCCGGGCGGTGGCGTCCTCGGTGCCGGCGGCGTCGAGGAGCCGGGCGACGGCCTCGTACACGTCGGCCACCGCGGCCCGTTCCCCGTCGAAGCGGAAGTCACCGGTCAGCGCGCCGGGCGTGGGCAGGGCGAGCCGCAGCACGAGCAGCCAGCCGGCCCCGGCGAGGAAGGCGAGGGCACGCAGCGGGCCGCTCTCGGGCAGGGGCATGCCGGCGCCGATCGCCGCGGCGACGAGCAGTTGTGTCCCGGCCGCGGAGGCGACGGGTCCGATGGCGCTCATCCCGCCGGCGAGCAGCCCGAGCCCGGTGAGGACGACCGTCAGCGCGACCGGTCCGACGTGGTCCCCGGCGTACGTGCCGACGAGCAGGCCGCCCGCCCCGGCGAGCGCGGGTCCCCCGAGCCGTCTGACGGAGGCGCGCCGGCTGCCGGGCCGGTCGTTGATCCCGGCGAGCATGGCGGCGACGGCGGCGACGACCCCGGCGGAGGCGTGCCCGGCGACCACGGCGACCAGCAGCAGCGGCCCGGCGGCGAGCGCCCCGCGCACGACCGCGCTCCACGGAACGGGTCCGCGCTGGGCGCGCAGGGCGTGGGCGAGCCAGGGCGGCAGAGCGAGAGTGACGCGGCGGGACACGGGCCTCCTGTCGTGTCGGCGAAGGGCGGGGTGAGCCTTCGGGCGACGGCGGCCGGGGCTGGTCCCTTCACGGTACGGCGCGTTCCTGGAGGGAAAGGGGCTGTCGTATTTCCGCGGTGTGACGATCCACGGGAAAGGCGTGTTCTTTATGAACGCAAAGCGGGGCCGCGTGAACGCTAAGCGGGGCCGAGGGCGTAGCCTGCCCCCGGCCCCAGTGATGCCGCCCATCTGGCACGCCGGCACGCTTGAGGGCCCAGGTCAGCATGATGTCGTCGCGTCCTGCCTTTGGACCACCGCACACCGAGCTGTGCGGGCCGGACTTGAACCGGCATTTCGACGTCCGGGGGCCTGGGCCCGGTCGATCCGGCGATCGGCGGCGAATGCTGAGTCTGGAGCGAGAGTCTGAGATTGATCGCGGTCTGCCTCTGCCGGTTGGGCCACCGCGGCACGCTGGATGCCGCGGGGAGGACTCGAACCTCCACTGGAACCGCGCAGTCACGACAAGCTTCAGCTTCAGCTTGCGCTTTTCGCGCACCCCGGTCGCTCAAACCGGGGAGTCTTCGAGGTTACCCGAACAAGTAGCCGAACACGGCGTCACCGACCCGCTGATCGACGACGTCCACGCCGTTCGCCTCTTCCCGGGCGAACTTCACGGCCTGCTGCAACTTCTCGACGCGGTCGAGGAGTTCGTTGACACGCCGGGCCGGCAGGGCGCCGGAGAACTTCACGGTCGTCCAGTAGCCGACGGGAACGTCCTCGTAGTAGACCTCGACCTGGGCGGGGTGTTTGTCGGTCGCCTCGGCCTTGACGTGGTTGCGGGGGACCTTCTTGGTGCGCAGGGTGCGTACCGGTTCGGTCTTCCACGCGTCGGTGGAGGGGTCCTGTACCCAGGACTCGGAGGCGTCGAGCACGGGCAGCTTGCGCACGAAGGTGTTCAGGTCGACGAGCTGCTTCTCCAGGAACAGCAGGTAGGACACGGGCACGTCGGCGAGGAGCACCTGTCCGTCCACCTTGACGTCGGCACGGGCGGTGCGGTTGGCCCAGTCCTTCGTGGCGGTCACGTCGAACAGCCGGGTGAGGGTGGCCGCGGTCTCCCGCAGCACGTCCTCGGCCTTCACCTGCACCCGTGTCGATTCGGGCGGGAGCTGCTCGCCCTCCTCGTCCTTCGGCTGGTACGTCCGCGAGATGCCGGCCAGCAGCGCGGGCTTCTGCAGCCCGTGGTGAGCGGCCGTCAGGTCCTGGTGCGCCTTGGACTTGATGCCCTTCTCGACTGCGATGATCTGATTGAGTTTCGCCACGTGAGGACCGTAGCAACGTCGACATGGCCGCTTCCAGGCATTATTGGCGGATCATCGGACGGGACCGGGCGCTCCGGCCGCTCGCACGGCGTCCGCGAAGAGCGCGTCGGCGCGCTCCAGTTCCCTCAGCACATCCTCGCCGGTGGCGGCGTCGCCGATCCCCGCGACGAGCGCGTCGACACCGCGCAGCCCGGCCCGCTCCAGCAACCGCTTCTCATTGGTCACCCACTCGCCCCGCGCCGCCAGCACGGCGTGCCCGGCCTGGGCGGCGGCGACGGCGAGGGCACCGGCCGCCTCGGTGCGGCGTGGGGCGAGCGCGTGGTTGGCCTTGGCGTAGGCGAGGGTGGCGCGGGCGGTGTCGTGCCAGCGGTCGCGGGCCGCCTCGCGCAGCCGGTGCGGGTACGCGGCGGGCCGCGGCAGCTCACCGTGGAGCACCCGGTTGATCGCCAGCTCGGCGACGACGAGGTAGCTCGGGATGCCCGCGAGGTGGAAGAGCAGCGGCTCCACGTGGAACCGTCCCTCCCGCGCCCGCGCCAGCTCGTGTTCGACGACGTCGAGGTCGCGGTAGTGCACGTCGACGCGCCGCCCGTCGATCGTCAGCCAGGCGCCCCCGTTGAAGACGCCCCCGCCCCAGCCGCCGATCTCGGAGACCTCCCCCTCCCAGCCCACGGCCCGCAGGTGTGCGGGGTCGAAGGAACCCCGGTAGTAAACGGCGAGGTCCCAGTCGCTGTCGGCACGGTGAATGCCCTGGGCACGCGAACCGCCGAGGGCGACGGCGCGCACACCGGGCAGCGCGGCCAGGCGTGCGGTGACGCCGGTGAGGAAGTCGTCATCCATCGGAACCCCGTCCTGCGCGCCTTGTCGCCGACCGCGAGAGATCATTCCACGCCGCACCCCGGCCTGCCGGGCGGGGAGCCGCCGCGGGGGCGTTGTCAGTGCCTCGCGTTATCAATGAAGTCGTCACTCAGCGTCACGACGACGGGGGAATCAGAGATGGCGACGTACGAGCACGACCAGCAGGGGCCCGGGCCGACCCCGGAGGGAGGCGACGGGCAGGCGGACGCGGGGCGTACGCATCTGTCCGCCGCCGGGCTGCGCGCCCGCGGGTGGACCGCGGGAATGGTGCGGCGGCTGCTCGGGGAGCCCGACCTGGTGCGGCCCCATCCCCTCATCCGGTCGGCTCCGCGGACCCGGCTCTACCGGGTCGACCGGGTGGAGGCCGCCGAGCGGAGTGCGGAGTTCCGGGCTGCGTCGGCGGCGGCCGCCCGGCGGTCGGCGGCGGCCCGTGCCGCCGCGCTGCGCAGGCGGCGGGAGATGCTGGCGCGGATC
>NZ_BQUN01000098.1:223698-231801 GCF_026008495.1 Streptomyces sp. A012304 | reverse complement strand
CCCCTGGACGTGCCCAGGCTCGCCCCGGACCGGCTGGCGGCGCTCGCCGTCGAACACCGCCGGCGCCGGGACGGGCGGCCCCGGCGGGGGCGCGCGGCGGATGCGACGGCGGCCGACGGCACCGGGTCCGACGCGCTCGACCGGTGGATGGTCGACTACCTGTGCCATCGGCTGACCCGCTGCACCGAGATCCTCGGCGAGCTGTACGGCGGCGCGGGCCGCGCGGCGGCCGAGGAGCTGCTGCGGCGCAGGGTCTACGCGGCCATCTCCGAGGCGTACCCGAACCTTGCACAGGAGTGCGAACGGCAGCTGCGTGAGCGGGAGTGCGGTCCACCGCGCGGATGACATGCGCGGGGGAAGCACGGGCAGGACCGGGCGGACGGGCGGTGACGTCCCTACGCTCCGGGCGCATGAGGGATGATCAAGCCCAGCGTGTCCACGAGCGCCTGACGGCCTGCCCGCGGTTGCGTCCCGTCGGGTTCGGCGAGGGCCGCCGCTTCGGTCTGTGGGAGCTCGCCTCGCTCATCGAGGGCGCCCAGGGCACCTGTGTCGACCCGGACTCGCTCACCGTGGCGACCGAGAGGCAGTGGCGACTGCGGCTCGGGGCGTCCGGGCGCGAGCAGCGGCACGGCGACGACCACCGCCGGCGGTACTGGATCTGTCCGCCGGGCAGCCCGCGCGACCCGTTGGGGACCGTCGCGGTGGACACCTGGTCGCTGGGTGCCGGAGCGCTGCACGTCTCCTCGCTCTACGTCCACCCGGTCGCCCGGCGCGCCGGCCTCGCCTCGGCCGCGCTCGACACGGTGTACGAGGCCTGCCGCGCGGAAGGGCTGAGCGGGTTCCGCCTGGAGACGTACTGGACCTGGCAGCCGACGGTCCGTTACTACCTGGCGCGCGGTCTGTGGGTGACGTCGTGGAAGCACACGCTGGGGCTGGCCCGGCTGTCGTACCTGCCCCGGTACGAAGTGCGGGAGAACGTCGGAGAGGAGGTGGTGTTCCTGACGGCCGGCCCGGAGGGGGACATGGTCCCGCTCCTGGTCGCCGGGAGCGACGGCGGGCGGCTGCGGCTGCGGGAGACCCCGCAGTACCGGCGGGCGGGCGACGACCGCGACGCCGTGCGCGTGTACGCGCTGTCCACGCTGGCCCTGCATCTGGCCGTGCGGGGACGGCCGTTGGTGCGGGGAGAGGAGGAGTGGGCCAGGGCCCACCGGTGGTGCGACATCGGTGAGCCGGAGGGCCTCGCCTATCGGATCGGCGTCTTCGAGCGGGTGGCGCGGGACGGCGGCTGGCGGGTGGAGAGCCCTTACGGCGGCGAGGGCATGGCGCAGAGCAGGCCGCGCGGGTGAGCACCGGGGGCTCAGGACAGCGGGAACGGGGGGGTGATCAGCGCAGGGGCACCGGGAAGAAGTGGCGGCGCAGGGCCGCCGACCGGTCACGCCCGACCGGCCCCCGCTGTCACGCGGTCGGCGGTCCCCATGTCCTCCGCTTCGGCAGCGGGCCGGCGAAGCTTCCGGCCCGGCTGGTGCGCAGCCCCATTCCGACGAGCGCCTCCGCCAGCTTCACCGCCGCCGCGACGCCGTCGACGACGGGGACGCCCAGCTTCTCCTCCACCGCGCGTTGCAGTCCCGTCATCCCGGCGCAGCCCAGCACCAGCACCTCGGCGCCGGCCTCCCGGGCCCGCTCGGCCGCCGTGAGGAAGGCCGCCTCCGTGCGGTCGGGGTCCCCGAGGTCGAGGACGCCCAGGCCGGTGCCGACGACGACGGCGCAGTTGCGGCCGACGCCGGCCAGCTCCAGGCTGTCCTCGATCTGGCCGCAGGACCGCTCCAGGGTGGTGACCACCCCGTACCGTCGGCCGAGCAGACAGGCCAGGTGGGCCGCCGCCTCGGTGATGTCGACGACCGGTACGTCGACCAGCTCCCGTACGCCCTCGCGCCCGTGTTCCCCGAAGCCGGCCATGACGACGGCGTCGTAGGGCGGGCCGTCGTAGGTGCGCAGGGTGTCGAGGACGGCGGCGGCCGAGAGGTAGCTGTCGAGCCAGCCCTCCGCGGACTCGGGCCCCCAGGCGGGGGTCAGCCCGGTCACGGTGGTGCCCGGGCCTGCTGCGGCCCGGGCACCTCGTACGATCTCCGCGGTCATCTCCTGCGTGGTGTTGCAGTTGGTGACGACGATCCGCACGTTTCTCAGACCTCCACGGACTTCTCGGGGGCGGCCGCGGAGCCGGCTGCCCGCTCGCCACGGCACAGGACGAGGTACAGGCCGGCCGCGAGGCCCGTACCGATGAACCAGGAGTACGGGGCGACGTCGCTGAACGTCTTCACCAGCGCGAGCACCGCCGCGACCGCGGCCGCGGGGAGGAACGCCCACATGGCCTTGGGGTTGACGCCCTTGCGGTAGTAGTAGCGGCTGCCGGGGCGGGCGTCGAAGAGCGCGTCCACGTCGATGCGGCCGTGCTTGACGAGGTAGTAGTCGACCATGATCACGCCGAACAGCGGGCCGAGGAAGGCGCCGAGGCCGCCGAGGAAGTAGTTGACGACCGTCGGGTTGGAGAACAGGTTCCAGGGGGTCACCACCAGCGCGGCGACCGTGCTGATCATGCCGCCCACCTTGAAGGTGATCCGCTGCGGCCAGACGTTGGCGAGGTCGTACGCGGGTGAGACGAAGTTGGCGACGATGTTGACGCCCATGGTGGCGATGGCGAAGGTCAGCGCGGCCAGCACGAGCACCCAGGTGTTGCCGACCTTGGCGACCAGCTCCGCCGGGTCGGTGATGGCCTCGCCGAACACCTCCAGCGAGCCGGCGGTGACGATCACCGAGACGACGACGAAGGCGGTGGAGTTGATGGGCAGGCCCCAGAAGTTGCCGCGCTTGACCGTCCGGTAGTCGGGTGCGAAGCGGGAGAAGTCGCAGAAGTTCAGCATCAGCGTGCCGTAGGTGGCGAGGATCAGGCCGATCGCACCGAACCACTGCCGCCACTGCTCGCCCACCGGGACGGGGTGCGGGGTGGAGGTGAGGGAGATGGTCCAGTCGGCCTTGGCCAGGACCCACACGGCCAGGGCGATCATCACGAGCCAGATCGCGGGACCGCAGAAGTCCTGGAACTTGCGCACCGACTCCATGCCCTGGCTGATGATCAGCGCCTGGATGAGCCAGAGCGAGACGAAGGAGATCCAGCCGAGGGCGTCGAGTCCGAGGAAGGAGCTGTGCGTCCACGACTCCAGTCCCGGCCAGGCCGCCAGCAGCATCACGTTGACGGCGACGGAGGCGAGGTAGGTCTGGATGCCGTACCACATGATGGCGATCACGGCTCTGATCAGGGCGGGGATGTTGGCGCCCCAGACGCCGAAGCTGATGCGGCTGACGACGGGGAAGGGCACGCCGTGGCGCTGGCCGATCTTCCCCATCCAGTTCATGCCGATGTAGATGAGCACGAAGCCGACGAGGAGGGAGGTGAACACCTGCCAGACGTTCATGCCGAGGACCAGCAGGCCCGCCGCGAAGGTGTAGTTGCCAAGGTTGTGGACGTCCGACATCCACAGGGCGAACAGGTCGAAGACCTTCCAGTTGCGCTTGTCGGCGGGGGCGAGATCTTCATTGGTGAGCCGGGGATCGGGGACGAACGCTGGGGCGCCGGTGGCTTCGGCGCGGTCGGCGAGGGACACGGGACCTCCATGACACGGGGCGGGGAGCGAGGGGACGGAGGAGGGTTGCGGCCATGAGGACCGCTCGGCGCGTCGTTTGGTATACCAAACTGCGGACATGGTCCCGCCGTCAAGCCTTCTGACCGATGTCCGGCCCGTTACGGCTCCGTAAAAGCCCCCTCGCATCGGCGAAGATGGCAGTCATGAGCTCCCCGGCGAAGACCGAACCCCTCGGCGCGGTCCGCGAGCGCGTCCTGGCCACCCTGCGGCAGGAGATCATCGCGGGCCGCCTGCGCCCCGGCGACCGGCTCGTCGAGCGCGAATTGGCCGAGCGGTTCGGCGTCTCCCGGGTCCCGGTCCGCGAGGCGATCCGCGCCCTGGTCGCCGAGGGCTTCGTACTGTTCGAGACCCCCCGCCGCACCGTCGTACGCCGGCTGAGCCCCACCGACGTCAGGGAACTCTTCGAACTACGCGAGGCGTTGGAGGTGTACGCGGCGGGACTCGCCGCGTCCCGCGCCACCCCGGAGGCCCTCGCGGAGCTGCGGGAGCTGCTCGACCGGGCGGCCGAGGCGACCCGCGCCGGTGACGCCGAGGCGATCACCGACATCAACACCCGCTTCCACGACCGCATCCGCGCCCTGGCCGGCAACAGCCTGCTGATCTCCGTCATGGAACCCGTCGACGGCCGGCTGCGCTGGCTGACCCGGCAGAACGAGGAGTGGCCCCAACTCCTCACCGAACACCGCGAGCTGTACGAGGCGATCGCCTCCGGCGACCCCGACCGGGCCCGCGCCCACGCGCTGCGCCACGTACAGGCCAACTACCGGTCCACCGTTCGCCATCTGTTCGGCGACCCCTCCGGCCCTGCCACCGCCTAGACTCTGCCGACCCTTTCGGACACACATCCGAAAGAGCAACCGGCACAGAACGGGACGGAGACAGGAAACATGGTCAGCAGACGTGGGCTGTTGAGCGGAGCGGCACTCGTGGGCGCGGGCGCGGTGACCGGCGTGCTGGGCGGCGCGGGGACGGCCGTGGCGGACGCGCCACTGGACACCCCGTTCACCCCGGTCGGCGTACCGCACCTCGCGGAGGCCGAGCGGATGGTGCACTACCAGCGGCTGCTCGCGGCGGGCCACCTCACCCACGGGCTGGCCGGGCACTGGCCGCTGGACCGCTCCGGCGCCGACCGCTCCGGACGCGAGCATCCCGTCACCCTCGGCACCGGAACCAGCTGGACGACCCTGCGGGCGGGCGGCGACCTGAGCTTCGACGGAACGTCCGGCGCCTACGCCGCCACCGCCTCGGTCCTGGACACCACGGCCCCCTTCACGGTCTCCGCGTGGGTGCGCCTCGCGCACCCGGACGACCCCCAGGGACCGGCCGACCTCGCGAACATGTACACCGCCGTCAGCCAGGACGGCACCAGCTGCAGCCGCTTCCTCCTCCAGTACGACGACACCGCCGGCACCTGGGCGTTCAAGGTGCGCAGCGCGGACCAGAGCGTCAAGATCTCCGCCCTTGCCACGAGCGCCGTCACCCTCGGCCGGTGGACCCACCTGACCGGCGTGTGGGACGGCACCCGCGTCCACCTCTATGTGGACGGCGTCCTCGAGGGCAGCGCCGACGCCACCCTGTCGTGGGCCGCGACCCAGGGCTTCAACATAGGCCGCGCCCGCTGGGACGGCGGGTACGTCAACCGGTTCAAGGGCGCCGTCGACGACGTACGCGCCTACGGCCGCGCCCTGAGCGCCGACGAGGTCTCCGTGATCAGCGGCCGGACGGCCGGCCTCAACAACGTCTACCTGATGAACGCCCGCTCCACGGTCACCTGGGGCACACCCGACGACCTGGCGAGCTGGATCGCCCGGGCCCGCTGCTCCTCGTTCCTCACCTGGGTGCTGAAGCACACCTACGGCTGGGCGACCGACGCCTACTTCACCCAGTACTTCCAGGACACCATCCCGGAGGCCGCCGACTACCGACAGGCCTTCACCAACGGCACCGCCGGCCCGCGTTTCCAGCGCGTCCGCAGGGTCACCGACCTCCAGCCGGGCGACCTGGTCTCGGTCGACTACAACGGCCAGGACCCCGAGAACACCGGCCACATCGTCATGGTCCGGCAGATCAAGGGCGTCCACACCGCCAACATGACCTACACCGGCGAGACGCAGTACGCCGTCGAGGTCATCGACTGCACCTCCGACCCGCACGGCATGTACGGCAAGGCCTCCTACGCCCCCTACCCCGACACCCGCATGGTCGACGACGTGAGCAATTTCGAGGGCGTCGGCATCGGCCACATGATGTTCTACGCCGACAACACCACCGGCGAGTTCTGCCGCTACCGGTGGAGCGTCAACAGCGGCCAGGCGTACACCCTCGACCAGCGCCCGATCTCGGCGGCCCGCATCCTGTGACGGCCAGGGCCGTGCGCCGACGGCCGGGCCCGCCCGGACTCAGCGCACGGCGTACCCGTCCGTCGCCGCCACCAGCGCCTCCAACACGCCCTCCGTGCCCGCGTCGTGTCCCGCGCCGCCGACCAGGACCAACTCGCTGCCGGGCCAGACGTGGTGGAGCCGCCACACCGTGCCGAGGAGATTTCCGAGGTCGAGGCCGCCCTGCACGAGGGTGCCCGGGATCCCCGCCAACAGAGGGGCATCGCGCAGGACGACACCGTCCTCGCCCAGGAAATGGCCGTTGGCGAAGTAGTGGGTCACGGTACGGGCGAAGCCCATACGGAACACCGGGTCCTCGAACTCCTCCACGGAACCCGGCGGCGCGGGTGCCGTCGCCGTCTCCCAGTCGGTCCACGCCCGTGCCGCCCGCTCCCGCACCCCGGGGTCCGGCGAGGCCAGCAGCCGCCCGTACGCCGCCGCGAGGCTGCCGCCCCGCTCGCTCTCCGCCAGCGGCGCCAGGAACCTCTCGAACGCCTCCGGGAAGATCCGCCCCAGCCCTCTCGTCAACAACTCCACCTCGGCGTCCGACCCGGTCGCCACACCGGTCAGCACCAGCTCGCTCACGACCCCCGGATGCGTCTGCGCGTACCGCAACGCCAGCACCGACCCCCACGACAGCCCCCACACCAGCCACCGCTCCACCCCCAACCGCCGGCGCAGCAACTCCAGGTCGGCCAGGAGGTGAGCCGTCGTGTTGGCACCCATGTCCGTGTCGTACGCGCTCGCATGCGGGGTGGAACGGCCGCAGCCACGCTGATCGAGCAGCACGATCCGGTAGGCGGCCGGGTCGAAGAGCCGCCGGAAGTACGGCGAGGAACCTGACCCCGGACCTCCGTGCAACACCAGCGCCGGCTTGCCGCCAGGATTCCCGCAGGTCTCCCAGTACACGCGGTTGCCGTCACCGACGTCGAGCATCCCCTGCTCATACGGTTCGATCTCCGGATACAAGCCCATCACCGCACCGTAGCGCCCCGGTGGCGGCCCGGACGGCTCAGTGGCCCGGCAGCCCCGCCGCCCCGGCCGCCGTGCGCAGCACCTCCCGCAGCATCTCCGGGGTGAGCCGGCCGGTGAAGGTGTTGCGCTGGCTCACGTGGAAACAGCCGAACAGGTCGAGGCCGTCGAGCGACACCCGTGTCCCGTGCGCGAAGACGGGCCGAGGACGCGGCACCGCCCAGCCCGCCTCGGCGAACGCGGGCAGCGCCGCCTGCCACCCGAAGGCACCGAGCACGACGACCGCGCGCAACGTCGGCCGCAGCAGCCGCAGCTCCTGCACCAGCCAGGGCCGGCAGGTGTCCCGCTCCAGCGGAGTGGGCTTGTTGGCGGGCGGCGCACAGTGCACCGGCGCGGTCACCCGCACCCCGTACAGGGTGAGACCGTCGTCGGCGGACACGACGGTGGGCTGCGAGGCGAGCCCCACGTCGTACAGCGCCTGGTACAGCACGTCCCCGGAGCGGTCGCCGGTGAACATCCGGCCGGTGCGGTTGCCGCCGTGCGCGGCCGGCGCGAGCCCGACGATCAGCAGCCGGGCGTCGGACGGACCGAAGCCGGGCACCGGACGCCCCCAGTACGTCCAGTCGGCGAAGGCCGCCCGCTTGGTACGGGCCACCTCCTCGCGCCAGGCCACCAGCCGAGGACAGGCCTGGCAGCCGGCCACGCGCCGGTCCAGTTCGGCGAGGGCGTCCATGCCTCCACGGTAAGCCCGGCTCGCACCGACCGACCGGGCCCTCCCCCTGCCCGCGCGATGCCTCACACGCCGGCGAGCGCTCCCCGGATCTTCAAGGGGGCGTTCGCATGCGTCACTGGAGCACCTCGGCGCGGCGGCCAGTAGCGATCACTGTGCGGAGGGGGAACGCGATGAGCAGCGCGACAGCGACCAGGAACCCGCTTGCCCACAGCGGCCCGAGGTCCCCGGCGGCGGTGCTGAGGGTGGTCGCGGCGACGAGTGGTCCGACGGCGGCGCCCACGTTGAGTGCCGCGGTCGCATACGAGCCGGCCATGGCGGGGGG
>NZ_BQUN01000098.1:0-223540 GCF_026008495.1 Streptomyces sp. A012304 | reverse complement strand
CGGCCGGGGCCGGCCAGCCGATGAGCAGCAGCGGACCACCGACTGTGAGAACCAGCGCGGGGCGCTGGTCGGACAGCCGTCCGGCGACGGTGACGCCGACGAGGGAACCGGCACCGAAGAGCACCAGAGCCACGGAGATCCACAGCTCGCCCAGCCCGGCGGTGTCGGTCACGACGGGGGCCAGGAAGGTGAAGCTTGCGAAGGTTGCCGAGTTCACCAGCGCGCCGAGCAGCATCACCAGCAGCAACCGCGGCCTTGCGAGCTGGGCGAACTCCGCTCGCAAGGTCGGCCCACCAGCCGCCTCTTCCTTCGCACGTCCCGCCGGGATCGCCTTCAGGATGCCGAGGGCTGCGGGCAGGCAGAGAGCGGCGACAGCCCAGAACGTGGCCCGCCAGCCGAGCAACGTGCCGAGTACCGACCCGCCAGGGACACCGGCGATCGTGGCCACCGTCGTGCCTGACAGCAGCACGGCCAGCGCACGTCCTTTCTGGTCGGCGGGCACCAGCCTGGCGGCAGCCGTCAGGGCGACCGCGAGGAACCCCGCGTTCGCGAGCGCGGCTACGACCCGGGTGGCGAACAGGACCGGGAAGCTCGTGGTGATGGCTCCCACGGCGTGAGCTGCCGCGAAAGCGAGGACGAACCCGAGAAGGCTCGAGCGCCTGGGCCAGTTGCGGGCCAGCGCGGCCACCAGGGGCGCGCCGACGATCATGCCGATCGCGAAGGCCGAGGTGAGTACGCCTGCCGTCCCGACTGTGACGTCGAGATCCGAGGCGATGTCCGGCAAGAGGCCGGCGAGCATGAACTCCGAGGTGCCCATGGCGAAGACCGCCAAGGCAAGCAGGTACAGGGGAAGAGGCATCGAGTGGCTCCGAGACGAGGAGAAGCACGAGAAGGTCATCTCGTCACCGCGGCCAGCCCCAGGAACACACTCGTCCGACCGCAGAACGCGGCGCGACGACAGGGCTACGAGCTCAGTGATCGTGGGGGCTGACGGCGTGACCGAAAGCCCCCACCTTGTCTGACTCAGGACTCGACATGGCCCGCACGCTACCCGACCTCTGTCCGTCGACGCACCACGGTTTCACCGGCGTCGGCCTGTGCCACCACGTCATGTCCCGCAACACCCAGGCCTTGCCTTGCTGCACGCGGACCCGTCGTACCGCCGCGTCACGCCCCGCGCCGCAGCAGCCGCAGCAGCTCCGCGGTGGACCTCCGCCGCGCCCAGGCGATGAGCGTCAGGGGGATCAGCAGGATGAGCGGGGTCGCCGCGTTCTGCCCGTCGAAGACGACGACCTGGACGACGAACGCGCCCACCATGAGCGCGCCGAGCGCCATCGCCGCCACCGACTGGAGCACCGGCACCAACAGCGCGATAGCACCGGCGAGTTCGAGAACGCCGATGAGGTACATCCCCGCGCTGCCCCAGCCCATCTTGTCGAAGCCCTCGGACGCCGAGGGGTGCGCGATCAGCTTCGGCAGCGCGCTCGCGATCCCGTAGAACAGCGCGAGCAGCACCTGCACGGACCGCAGGGCGACACGCGCCCGACGGCCTCGCGCGGTTCCGGAGGAGGAGCGGGAGGCGGATGCGGAGCTGGAGGTGGAGGTGGAGGCAGAGGTGGGGATGGGGGTCGCGGTCGAGAGCGGAGAGGCGGCGGAAGCGGCGGTCTCGGACATGGGTGTCTCCCGGGGAATCGGTCCGTGGTGTCGTGGTGGTAGACCGCCCCACGCCCCGCAACTCATCGCCGCCGGCCGAACTGTTCCCGTCCTCGTGCCGACTTCTTATCCCCTACTCCGTCACCGGCATCCGCTCCCTCCGGTTCCTGTTCCTCCGCGACACCTGTTCGCCCCGTCCCGGGTCCAGGTCCCCCGCGGCTCCTACTCCCCTTGCGGCACCTCCCCCGCCGGCACCACTCTCACCCAGACCCGATCTTCCGTCAGATACCGGTCCACTCTCAGCCCCGCCTCCGCCAACGCCTCCTCGAACTGCTGGTCGGTCAGCGGCCGCGAGCGGAACGTCTGGGTCCATACCGCGTCCGGGAACACGTACTCCACGTGCACCGAGTGGACGCCGTCGCCCTGCGGATCCGCCGACAGTATCCGCACCGTGAAGCCGCTCGGATCGACTCGTTCGCGCGGCACGTTCGTGTGGTAGTCGGCTCCCTCTCGCTGGATCAGTACGCATCCTCCCTCGGTGACATGCCGTGCGCAGGTGCGCAGCATGCCGCGCCGCACCTCGACATCACCGCTGTGGACCAGGAACGACGCGAGCATCACCACGTCGAACGTCTCGCCGCCCAGGTCGAGGGCCTCGATCGGGCTGCATATGGTGCGGGCGCCGCGGACACGCTCGAGCATCTCGGCGGACTCGTCCACCGCCGTGACCGTGAATCCCCGCTCCACGAGGGCGTGGGTCACCCGCCCCACACCGCTGCCCAGCTCCAGGATGTGCGCGCCGGCGGGCACCGCCGCCGAGATGATGTCCGGCTCGTCCATCACGGGCATGCGGCTGTAGAGCTCGACCGCGCAGCCGTCCGGGGTGATCGCACCGGGGCCCGTGCCCTCGTATCCCTCTCGCATTTCAAGCCTCATGTCCGTCGAACGAACCGCCCCTCCGGGCCGTCCCCCTCCCCCGGCCAGTTCACCCGTTCGAGCGACAGCGCTGACGTTCACTCTGCCCATGCACGGACAAAATCGATGAATCCTGACCCGGCGGCCCGTCCTCGACTCGATCTCGGCCGAAGAGTACGTTGCAAGAAGGAGTGGTGATCCGAATGCGTACCGGCAGTGAGCCGAGGACGGCGCGCAGTGTGCTGCGGGTCCGTTTCTGGCTGGCCGTGTGGGGACTGATCTGGGCGGTCTTCGGCACGGCCGCGTTCGCCATCGCCGGGCGTCCCGGCTGGGCGGCCGCCTGCGCGGCACTGTGGCTCGTCGTCACCGTCGACCTGGCCATGATCCTCCGCCACATCCGGCAGGGCCCGCACTACCAGCCGGGTCGTGACATCCCCCCGTACGAACCGCCGCAGCGCCCCCGCGCCTGAGGCCCGGCGCTCGCACGCGGTCGGCGACGGTCATCCATGTCCGACCGGGTCGTCGGCGGTCGCTCATGAGTCGATCAGGCCGCCGGCAGTCGACCAAGTCGCCGACCGTCGCTCACGAGCCGAACGGGTCGCCGGCGGTGCTCACGAGTCGAACCGTGCCGCCTTCAGGTACTGCGGGTTCGGGTCCAGCGCGGCCGCCAGGCGGAAGTGGCGCTTGGCCTGGTCGCCGCGCCCCTGCCGCTCATAGGTCCGGGCGAGCGCGAAGTGTGCGAACGCGTTGTCCGGCTCGCGCTCCAGGACGATCGTGAACTCCAGTTCGGCGGGTCGCAGTTGCGCGGCCGCGAAGAAGGCACGCGCGCGCAGCAGGCGGGCGGCGGTGTTCTCGGGGTGCGCGGCGATGACGCCGTCGAGCAGCTTCACCGCGCCCCGCGGGTCCCGTGCGGCGAGCAGTTGCTCCGCGGCACGGAAGTCGATGACGTGCGTCTCAGGAGTACGTCCGGTCGAACCGCTGGTTTCGGGCACGGAAAAATCCTTCCCTTGCTGGACGCGTTCAACGCGCGCGACGGGGGCCGCTATTCCCCCGGCGATTCCTGGGACTCCCGGGGCTCGTGTGCCCGCCGCGCCAGCTCCGCCCACACGTCCTTCACGCGCTGCTCCAGCTCGGCCAGCGGCACGTCGTTGTCGATCACGATGTCCGCGATCTCCCGGCGCTGCTCGCGGGTGGCCTGTGCCGCCATCCGCGCGCGTGCGTCGTCCTCGGTCATGCCGCGCAGGTGGACGAGCCGGTGCAGCTGGGTCTCGGGGGCGGCGTCGACGACCACGACCACGTCGTAGAGGGGCGCGAGGCCGTTCTCGGTGAGGAGCGGCACGTCGTGGACGACGACGGCGTCGGCGGGGGCGCCGGCCTCCAGCTCGCGGGAGCGGGCGCCGACCAGCGGGTGCACGATGGCGTTGAGGAGGGCGAGCTTCTCCGGGTCGGCGAAGACGATGGAGCCCAGACGGGGGCGGTCGAGGCTGCCGTCCTCGGTGAGCACGGTCTCGCCGAAGGTTTCGACGACCGCCGCGAGGCCCGGCGTGCCGGGCGCCACGACCTCACGGGCGATGCGGTCGGCGTCGATCAGGACGGCCCCGCACGCGACGAGCAGCCGCGACACCTCGCTCTTGCCGGCGCCGATGCCGCCGGTCAGGCCTACGCTCAGCATGACCGGAAGCTTAGGCCATACCCCCGGCCATACCCCCCATGCCCCCGACAGCGCACCGGGCGCACCGGGCGGATCCGGAAGTGCTCAGCTCTCCCCCTTCCGCCCCGGAAGGGCTCAGCCCTCGCCCTCCCGCTCCGCCAGGAACTTTTCGAACTCCCGCCCGATCTCGTCCGCCGACGGGATGTCCGTCGGTTCGGCGAGCATGTTGCCGCGGGTCTCGGCGCCCGCGGCGGCGTCGTACTGGTGCTCGAGTCCCTGGACGAGGGCGGTGAGTTCCTCGTCGCCCTGCTGGATCTGGCGGTCGATCTCGGTCTGGGTGCGGTGCGCGTCGGTGCGCAGGGCGTGTGCGACGCCGGGCAGCACCAGTCCCGTCGCGGCCGTGATGGCCTCCAGGACGGTCAGGGCGGCGTCCGGGTAGGCGGAGCGGGCGATGTAGTGCGGGACGTGGGCGGCGACGCCCAGGACGTCGTGGCCGGCGTCCATGAGGCGGTACTCGATGAGCGCCTCGGCGCTGCCGGGGACCTGTGCCTCGTCAAAGGGGCTGCGGTGGACCGGGACGAGGTCCGTGCGGTTGCCGTGCGGGGTGATGCCGACGGGGCGGGTGTGCGGGACGCCCATGGGGATGCCGTGGAAGTTCACCGACAGGCGGACGCCGAGCCGTTCCACGATCTGCCGTACGGCGGCGGCGAAGCGTTCCCACTCGACGTCCGGCTCGGGGCCGGACAGCAGCAGGAACGGCGCTCCGGTGGCGTCCTGTACGAGCCGCACCTCGATGGCGGGCTCTTCGTAGTCGGTCCACCGGTCGCGCTTGAAGGTGAGCAGCGGACGCCGGGCGCGGTAGTCGACCAGCCGGTCGTGGTCGAAGCGGGCGACGACCTGGTGGGGCAGCGAGTCGAGGAGCCGGTCGACGATCTGGTCGCCGGTCTCACCCGCGTCGATGTATCCGTCGAAGTGGTAGAGCATGACAAGTCCGGCCGACTCCTGGGCCAGCGCCATGTCGACGACGGCCAGCCCCTTCGGCTCCCATGCGTACAAACCCTGCGGATCAAGCACTTGGACCGCTCCCCTCGTGTTCGTACTGCACAACGCGCGTGGGGGCATGGGCATTCCCGGCCATGTGCGGCAACGCCGAGAGCCCGCACCTCGAAAGGTGCGGGCCCTCGGTTCAAGAGCTACGGCTCAAGAGCTCCCGCTCAAGAGCTACGGCTCAAGGGGCGTCAGCTCTGGCCGCCCGCGAGCTTCTCGCGCAGCGCGGCGAGCGCCTCGTCCGAGGCCAGCGCGCCGGAGGTGTCGGCGCCCTCGGAGGAGTACGAGCCGCCGGTCGCGGCCGGAGCCGCAGCCTCGCCGCCCTCGGCCTCGGCAGCGGCGTCGGCCTCGCGGGACTTGATGACCTGCTGCTGGTGCTGCTCGAAGCGGGACTGCGCCTCGGCGTACTGGCGCTCCCACTCCTCGCGCTGCTTCTCGTAGCCCGGCAGCCAGTCGTTGGTCTCCGGGTCGAAGCCCTCGGGGTAGATGTAGTTGCCCTGGTCGTCGTAGGACGCGGCCATGCCGTACAGGGTCGGGTCGAACTCGACCGCGGCCGGGTCGGCACCGAAGGACTCGTTGGCCTGCTTCAGCGAGAGGCTGATGCGACGGCGCTCGAGGTCGATGTCGATGACCTTGACGAAGATCTCGTCGTTGACCTGGACGACCTGCTCCGGGATCTCCACGTGGCGCTCGGCCAGCTCGGAGATGTGGACCAGACCCTCGATGCCCTCGTCGACGCGGACGAACGCACCGAACGGAACCAGCTTCGTGACCTTGCCGGGCACGACCTGGCCGATCTGGTGGGTGCGGGCGAACTGCTGCCACGGGTCTTCCTGGGTCGCCTTCAGCGACAGGGAGACGCGCTCGCGGTCCATGTCGACGTCGAGGACCTCGACCGTGACCTCCTGGCCGACCTCGACGACCTCGGAGGGGTGGTCGATGTGCTTCCAGGACAGCTCGGAGACGTGGACCAGACCGTCGACGCCACCCAGGTCCACGAAGGCACCGAAGTTGACGATCGAGGAGACCACACCGGAGCGGACCTGACCCTTCTGGAGGGTCGTGAGGAACGTCTGGCGGACCTCGGACTGGGTCTGCTCCAGCCAGGCACGGCGGGACAGGACCACGTTGTTGCGGTTCTTGTCCAGCTCGATGATCTTGGCCTCGAGCTCCTTGCCCACGTAGGGCTGGAGGTCGCGGACGCGGCGCATCTCGACGAGGGAAGCCGGCAGGAAGCCACGGAGGCCGATGTCGAGGATGAGACCACCCTTGACGACCTCGATGACGGTACCGGTGACGATGCCGTCCTCTTCCTTGATCTTCTCGATGGTGCCCCAGGCACGCTCGTACTGGGCGCGCTTCTTCGAGAGGATCAGGCGGCCTTCCTTGTCCTCCTTCTGGAGGACCAGGGCCTCGATCTCGTCACCGACGGCGACGACCTCGTTGGGGTCGACGTCGTGCTTGATCGAGAGCTCGCGGCTCGGGATGACACCTTCGGTCTTGTAACCGATGTCGAGCAGGACCTCGTCCCGGTCGACCTTCACGATGACGCCGTCGACGATGTCGCCGTCGTTGAAGTACTTGATCGTCTCGTCGATCGCTGCGAGGAAGGCTTCCTCGTTACCGATGTCGTTGACCGCTACCTGCGGGGTGGTGGCGGTGGTCTCGGTGCTGCTCGTCATGTGGGAAAGGGCTCCGGTACGGACATTGAAGTCGTAGGTACTGCTTACGCCGGGAGCCCGTTTCGCTCTGCAGAAGCCGGACAGCCTAGGAAGCGCCTCACCAGCGAACCGGCGACGGCGCCTCGACAACCGAGGGGACATACAACAGATGCGAGCGCAGCCTGCTACGTCTGAGGTGCGCAGGCCCGCAGCGCAACTTGTAGCATACGGGGGCAGCCGGGCAGGGTCAATGCGCGAAGCCGCACACCCGGGGCGGATCGCCCCATACCCGGCACAAAACCTGTGTTCCGAGACGGCGCAGGCCGCGCGAAGACCCCCCGGTAGGGCGAAGCGACACCGCCGTGGCGGGTTGGACGGAAGAGTACGACGAGGGAGCCGATCATCCAAGAGCCCGCATCGTCCGAGCCGGCCTATGAGCCGGAGGCCACCCGCCGCGACGCCGGCGTCGCGGAGAGCGCCCGGGCCAACCGGGGCTGGTGGGACCGCAACGCGGACGAATACCAGATCGAACACGGCACGTTCCTCGGCGACGACCGCTTCGTGTGGGGCCCCGAGGGCCTGGACGAGGTGGAGGCCGGGCTGCTCGGCCCGCCGGAGGACCTCAAGGGCCAGGAGGTGCTGGAGATCGGCGCCGGCGCGGCCCAGTGCTCCCGCTGGCTGGCCGCCCAGGGGGCCCGTCCGGTGGCCCTGGACGTCTCCCACCGCCAGCTCCAGCACGCGCTGCGCATCGGTGGCGCCTTCCCCCTGGTGTGCGCCGACGCGGCCGCGCTGCCCTTCGCGGACGCCTTCTTCGACCTGGCCTGCTCGGCGTACGGGGCGCTGCCCTTCGTCGCCGATCCGGTGCTGGTGCTCAGGGAGGTGCGCCGGGTGCTGCGCCCGGGCGGCCGTTTCGTGTTCTCGGTGACGCATCCGATCCGCTGGGCGTTCCCCGACGAGCCGGGCCCGGAGGGGCTGACGGTGGTGTCGTCCTACTTCGACCGCACGCCGTACGTCGAGCAGGACGAGCGGGGCCACGCGGTGTACGTCGAGCACCACCGCACGCTCGGTGACCGGGTGCGCGACATCGTGGCGGCGGGCTTCCGGCTGGTGGACCTGGTGGAGCCGGAGTGGCCGGACTGGAACACCTCGGAGTGGGGCGGCTGGTCGCCGCTGCGCGGAAGCCTCCTCCCGGGCACGGCGATCTTCGTCTGCGAACGTTCCTAGCCCCGCGTACGACACTGGGGGCGTGATCCGTTACGACGCCCTGGACGCGCTGCCCGTGCGGGCCGCCCTGCCCGCTGTGAACGACGCCCTGGAGGGGCACGGCACCGCCGTGCTGGCCGCGCCGCCCGGCACCGGCAAGACGACCATGGTGCCGCTCGCGCTGGCGGGGCTGCTCGGCGAGGGGCCGGCGCGGCGGGTGGTCGTGGCCGAGCCGCGGCGGATCGCGGCGCGGGCGGCGGCGCGGCGGATGGCGTGGCTTCTGGGCGAGCGGCCCGGGCAGAGCGTCGGGTTCACCGTGCGCGGGGAGCGGGTCGTGGGGCGGCACACGCGCGTGGAGGTCGTCACGACGGGTGTGCTGCTCCAGCGCCTCCAGCGCGACCAGGAACTGGCCGGTGTCGACGTGGTGGTGCTGGACGAGTGCCACGAGCGGCATCTGGACGCGGACACGGCGGCCGCGTTCCTGTGGGACGTGCGGGAGGCGCTGCGGCCCGAGCTGCGGCTGGTGGCGGCCTCGGCGACGACCGACACGCAGGGGTGGTCGCGGCTGCTGGGCGGGGCGCCGGTGGTGGCCGCGGAAGGGGCGTCGTTCCCGGTGGAGGTGGTGTGGGCGCCGCCGTCCCGTCCGGTACGGCCGCCGCACGGCATGTGGGTCGATCCCGCGCTGCCGGCGCACGTGGCGTCGGTGGTGCGGCGGGCGCTGGCCGAGCGGTCGGGGGACGTCCTGTGTTTCCTGCCGGGCGTCGGTGAGATCGCGCGGGTCGCGGGGCGGCTCGGGGACCTGGACGGCGTGGACGTGCTCCAGGTGCACGGGCGGGCGCCGGCGGCTGTGCAGGACGCGGTGCTGGCGCCCGCCGAGCGGCGCCGGGTGGTGCTCGCGACGTCGGTGGCCGAGTCGTCGCTGACGGTGCCGGGGGTGCGGGTGGTCGTGGACTCGGGGCTGGCGCGCGAGCCGCGGGTGGACCACGCGCGCGGGCTGAGCGCGCTGGCGACGGTCCGGGCGTCGCAGGCGGCCGGGCGGCAGCGCGCCGGGCGGGCCGGGCGTGAGGCGCCGGGGGTGGTGTACCGGTGCTGGTCGGAGGCGGAGGACGCACGTCTGCCGCGGTTCCCGGCGCCGGAGATCAAGGTGGCCGACCTGACCGCGTTCGCCCTTCAGGCGGCCTGCTGGGGCGATCCCGACGCCTCGGGGCTGGCGCTGCTGGATCCGCCGCCGGGCGGGGCGATGGCGGCGGCGCGGGGTCTGCTGACGGCGATCGGGGCGGTGGACGCCGAGGGGCGGGCCACGGAGCGGGGGGTGCGGTTGGCCCGGCTGGGGTTGCATCCCCGGCTGGGGCGGGCGCTGCTGGACACCTCCGGTGAGGGTGCCGAGGTGGTGGCGCTGCTGAGTGAGGAGGCTCCTCGGGAGTACGGGGACGATCTCGCGGCGGCTCTGCGGGCGGCGCGGCGTGGGGGTGACGCGTACGCGGCGCGATGGCGGGCGGAGGTCCGGCGGCTGCGGGCCGTCGTGGAGTCGGACACCGCCCGGGAGACCCGCCCGGTGCGGGGGGACGTCGGGGCCGGTCCGGCCGGAGACGACCGGATGGCCGGGCTGGTCGCCGCTCTGGCGTTTCCCGAGCGGGTGGCCAGGGCCCACGGTGGCTCGTACCTGATGGCCTCGGGGACCCGCGCCGAGCTCGGTAAAGGGTCCGCCCTGCGGGGCGCGCCGTGGCTCGCCGTCGCCGTCGCCGACCGGCCCGTCGGGAAGGGGCACGCGCGGGTGCGGCTCGCGGCGGCCGTGGACGAGGAGACCGCCCGGTTCGCGGCCGCGTCGCTGCTCGACGAGCGGGAGGAGGTCCACTGGGCCGACGGGGATGTCGTGGCGCGGCGGGTCGAGCGGCTGGGGGCGGTGGAGCTGGCGGTGCGCGCGCTGCCGGACGCCGATTCGGCGCTCGTACGGAACGCGCTGCTCGATGGGTTGCGGCAGGAGGGGCTGGGGGTGTTGCGCTGGTCGGCGGAGGCTGGGGTGCTGCGGCAGCGGCTGGCGTTCCTGCGGCGGCAGCTCGGTGAGCCCTGGCCCGATGTCTCCGACGAGGGGCTGTACGCGCGCGTGGACGACTGGCTGGAGCCGGAGCTGAGCCGGGCCCGGCGGCGTGCCGATCTCGCGCGGATCGACGCCGGGCAGGCGCTGGGCCGGCTGCTGCCGTGGGCGTCGGGGGAGGCGGCCCGGCTGGAGGAGCTGGCACCCGAGCGGATCACGGTGCCGAGTGGGTCCAGGATCCGGATCGACTACGCGGATCCGGAGCGGCCCGTGCTGGCGGTGAAGTTGCAGGAGATGTTCGGGCTCCAGGAGTCGCCGCGCGTGGCGGGGGTGCCGCTGTTGGTGCACCTGCTCTCGCCCGCGGGCCGGCCCGCGGCGGTCACCGCCGATCTCGCCTCGTTCTGGCGGGACGGTTACAGGGGCGTGCGGGCGGAGCTGCGGGGCCGGTATCCGAAGCATCCGTGGCCGGAGGACCCGGCGGGCGCGGAGCCGACCCGGCACACCAACGCGCGGCTCAGGCGGTGACGGGCTGTGGTGCGGCCGGTTCGGCGGGGGCCGGCCGGGCGGGGCGTCGGCCTCGGGCCTCCAGCCAGAGGGAGAGGGCGAGCAGCAGGGTGCCGAGGAGCAGGAGGCCCCAGGGCAGGTAGGACGTCATGAGCAGCACCAGGGCGCGGTTGGACTTGACCAGGGCCACGGTGTGGTCGATGTAGTCCTCGCGCATCTTCACGTGCCCGGCGAAGGCCGTCACCTTGGCGCGGTCGCCGAGCAGGGTGCCGCCGCGCAGTTCCTCCTGGTGGATCTCCTCGCCGTAGACGGGGGCGCCGGTGAGCGGTTCGACCCAGAACTTGCGGACGGTGGTGTACCAGCGGGTGGTGCCGGTTCGGGCGACGGTCTCGGGGGTGATGCCGGCGACCGGCATGGTTTTGGGCATGGGGACTTTGGTCCAGGGGACGGTCTGTTCGAAGTAGTAGACCTCCAGGCCGCGGAAGTTCTGGGTGCCCTTGTAGTGGATGGGGGCGGTGACGCGGGCCTGTGCGTCGAAGTACTCGTAGTCGCGTTTCTCGGTCAGGAACGGCCATTTGAACTCCAGGCCGTCCCGGCGGACCGGGTCGCCGTCGACCATCTCGCCGGTGGCGTGGACGGGTTCCTGGGTGTGGGCGTCGAAGATGTAGCGCTCGGGGACCTTGGAGACCATCTTGCCGTCGGGGCCCTGGACGTAGGACAGGCCGTCCCAGACGACGACGTCCCGTCCTGCTGTCTCCTCGATGCGCTCGGAGGCCTCCACGTTGCCTTTCAGGGTCTGCACGATGGTGACTTTCGGGACCGTGCGGGCGGTCATCGTGCCGTAGTCGAGGAGGGTGGCGTCGCGGGCCTCCAGGACCATGGTCTGGTAGGCGTCGGCCGGGACCTTGGCCAGGCGGGGGAAGGCGTACCAGCGCAGCAGTGGGGACAGTGCCGTGCAGAACACGGCGAGGGCGAGCAGGATCAGGCTGGCCTTGCGGCGCATCTCGGCCTCCCTCCCGGGCGGTCAGGGGTGTGCGGGCACCGTCGTCAGCAGCGGTTTCGGGGAGGTGCGGCCGGTGGGGGTGCCCAGGGCGGTGAGTGTGAGCACCAGGGCGAGCGCGACGGCCAGACCGGTCGCGGCGGCGATCAGGGCGCGCATACGGGCCTCCCGGTGCGGTGCGGCGACCACGGGAACTGATGGAGCGTCAGGTCCGGCACGGTAGCAACGGGAGCGCGAGATGAGAACACGTCTGCACGACGACGGCGCCCCACTCGGGTGGAGGGGGCGCCGTCGTCGTGTCGCGGTGGGTCAGGAGCCGGTCGTGGTCGACTCCGACGGCGTCGTGGACGCGCTCTCGGACGCGCTCTCGGAGGGGCTCTCGGAGGGGCTCTCGGACGGGCTCTCCGAGGGGCTTTCGCCGGCGCTCTCCGAAGGGCTCGGCGAGGAGGACGGGGCGGCCGTGACGGTCAGTTCCACGGTGAGCGTGGCCCCGCCCGTGGTGGTGACGCGCAGCAGGTACGTGCCCGCGGTGTCACCGGCGTAGAGGCTCGGCAGCCTCAGCCGGCCGTTCGCGTCGGTCTGGAGGTTCGTCAGGGAGCGGACGGGGTTGCCGGCGGCGTCCTTGAAGTAGGGGCCCTGGTCCGCGGCGCTGGTGTCGCCGGCCGCCTTGACGATGGTGGCGGTGGCCGCGACCTTGTCGGCGACGGCGCCCTTGTAGGTGGCCTTCACCTCCACCTGGCCGGCGAACGTGCCGCCCGCGACGCAGGTCAACGCGGTCGTGCCGGTGGAGAGGGCGTCGGCGGCGCGGTCGGTGACGGTGGCGGTGTAGTCGAGAGCGGCCGTCAGACGGCCCGCGACGGTGGCGCGGACGGTGAAGCCGCCGGTGGACTCGCCCGCCTGGAGAGCCGGGGCGACGGCGACGCCCTTGCTGTCGGTGACGACCGTGGCGACGTTCTCACCGCCGGCGAAGGTGGTGTCGGTGGAGCCGAGGATGGTGAAGCGGATCCTGACCTTGGCGACGGCCTTGCCGGCCGCCGTCTCGGCCCGCGTGCTGATCTTCTCCGTGAAGGTGTCGCCCGCCATGGCGGTGAGCTTGGCCGTGCCCGCGTTCTCGAGGTGGTCGACCGTGTCGGTGGGCGTCGGGGCCGGCGTGGTGGGCGTCGTGGGCGTGGTCGGCGTCGTGGGGCCGGGCTTGGGGCTCGTGGACGGCGTCGTCGGCTTGGTGGGCGTGTTCGGCGTCGGCGTGGTGCCGGGGTTCGGCGAGGCGCCCGTGGTGCCGTCGTCGTCGCTGCGGTTGGACGGCAGTGAGCCGGTGCCGTCGGGGATCTCGTGCGTGCCCCTGCGGTAGTACTCCAGCCACGACCTGACGGTGTTGTAGTACTCCGTGGAGTTGTTGTAGCTGAGGATCGCGCTGCGCAGCCCGGAATCGGTGGCCATGTCCCAGCTGTTGCGGCACAGGTAGTGCGCGGCGGCGAGCGCGGCGTCGTAGATGTTGTTGGGGTCCTTCTTGCCGTCACCGTTGCCGTCGCGGCCCGCCCACGCCCAGGTGGAGGGGATGAACTGCATGGGCCCGACGGCGCGGTCGTACGTCGTGTCGCCGTCGTAGGCGCCGTTGTCGGTGTCGCTGATGTTGGCGAAGCCGATGCCGTTGAGGACCGGGCCGAGGATCGGCGAGTGGGTGGTGCCGTCGGCGTCGACACGGCCACCGCGGGCCTGGCCCGACTCGACCTTGCCGATCGCGGCGAGGAGTTCCCAGGGCAGGTTGCAGCCGGGCTTGGAGCCGGCCAGTGCCGCCGCGGCCTTCTTGTAGGCGTCCAGGACGGTCGCGGGGATGCCGGCCTCGCTGCCGCCGGTGCCGGTCGGCGTGCCCGACGGGCTGGCGCTCGGACCGGGGATGGGGCTGTTCAGCGGCGGCAGGTCCGTGTAGTACGGGGAGTTGCCGGTGGCGCTGCCCTCGGCGCTCTGGTCGGCGGACGGGGCGTCGGCGGCGGTCCGTCCGTCGTGGCTGCCGGCCGTGACGTCCGGGGCCTGGGACGCCGCCAGGGCCGCGGCCACCACCGCGGCCACGGTGGTGTTGACCGCACCCTTGCGCAGCCTGGTGCCGAAATGCGCCGACATGAAGTGAACCCCTCCCGTGGACACTCGAGCGCCCGTACCCGTCTTGTGTTGCCCGTGATTCTGTTCTGCTCGCCCTGTTGGGACGAACGACCCACCCCGAGGGTTGCGCCCGCGGGTGTTTTGCCCGGTTCTGTTCGATTGTTCGGCCATGCTTTCGCACTGCGGCTCCAGCGACCCTACGACAACTTCGTTTACACCGGCACCCGTTAGACCCCGGTATTCACCACACGGTCATGAACCGCCGGCACACGGGTGGTGTCCCGCATACTTGTTCGCGTCGTCGATCTTGGGGTCTCAGCCCCCGCACCATCCGCCCCGGGAGCCCCGTTGCCGTTCACCCTGAGTCACGCGGCGGCCGTCCTGCCCGCCGTACGCACCGACGGCACCGGCCGCGGGCCACTGGTGCCGTCCGCGCTGGTGGCGGGCTCCATCGCTCCCGACATGACCTACTACGCGGCGAGTGTCCTGTCCGGGGCGATGGAGTTCGGCGACGTCACACACTCCTTCCCGGGCGTGTTCACCATCGACGTGCTCGTCGCCTGGGCGCTGGTGGGGCTGTGGCTGCTCGTGCGCGAGCCGCTCGTGGCGCTGCTGCCGCGCGCCCGTCAGGGCCGCACGGCCACGCTGACGCGCTGTGGAGCACCACGCGCGCGGGTCCGCCCGGCCATGCTGCTGTGGTGGTACGTCTCCGCCACGCTGGGCGCGCTGACCCACGTCGTGTGGGACGCCTTCACCCACCTCGACCGGTGGGGCATGCGCGTGTTCCCGGTCCTGGGCGAGCAGATCGCGGGCTCACCTCTGTACTGGTACATGCAGTACGGCGGTTCCGCCGTGGCCGCGGTCGTCATCGCCGTGTTCCTCGCCTGCGCGCTGCGCCGGGCACCCGCCGGGGAACCGGTCGGCGTGCCGTTGCTGTCGGCGCGGGACCGCTGGGGGGCCGCGCTGCTGATCGGCGGCTGCGCACTCGTCGCGGCGGTCCAGCGGACGACCCGGTGGTGGGAGCACTGGGGCGCCCGCGCCAAGCCGTACGAGATCATCCCGACCCTGTGCTTCGGCGCGGGCGCCGGCCTGGTGCTGGGCCTGCTGCTGTACGCCGTGACGGTACGGCTCCGGCGCCCGGCGCCCCGACGGGTGGAGGAACGGGCGGACGAGGTGCGGACCGGCTGAAGAAGCCGACCCAGTCTCTGCGGAGACAGGGCCCCACTCCCGGCCGGTACGTCCGCGCCCCGCGCCACCCCGCCCGGCCCCGTCGTCGGCTAGTGCGCTGCCGACTCCCAGTCCGCGCCCGCGCCGACCGAGACGTCCAGCGGCGCCCTGAGCCGCACGGCGTCGGCCATCTCGCGGCGGACCAGGTCCTCCGCGGCCGCGCGCTCGCCGGGGGCGATCTCCAGGACGATTTCGTCATGGACCTGGAGGAGCATGCGGGACTTGAGACCGGCCTCGCGCAGCGCCCGGTCCACCTTCAGCATGGCGATCTTGACGATGTCGGCCGCGGTGCCCTGGATCGGCGCGTTCAGGGCCATCCGCTCCGCCGCCTCGCGACGCTGACGGTTGTCGCTGTTGAGGTCGGGGAGGTAGCGGCGGCGCCCGAAGAGCGTCGCCGTGTAGCCCGTCGCCCGGGCCTCGTCGACCGCACGGCGCAGATAGTCACGGACGCCGCCGAAACGCTCGAAGTAGGCGTCCATCAGGGCGCGGGCCTCCGCCGCCTCGATGTTCAGCTGCTGCGACAGGCCGAACGCCGACAACCCGTACGCCAGGCCGTACGACATCGCCTTGATCTTGCGGCGCATCTCGGCGTCCACCGCCGCAGGCTCGACGCCGAACACCTGGGAGGCGGCGGTGGTATGCAGGTCCTCGCCGGAGGTGAACGCCTGGATCAGGCCCTCGTCCTCGGACAGGTGGGCCATCACACGCAGTTCGATCTGGCTGTAGTCGGCGGTCATCAGGGACTCGAAGCCCTCACCGACGACGAAACCGCGGCGGATCGCCCGGCCCTCGTCCGTACGCACCGGGATGTTCTGCAGGTTCGGGTCCGTCGACGACAGGCGGCCGGTCGCGGCGACCGTCTGGTTGAACGTCGTGTGGATCCGGCCGTCCGCGGCGATCGTCTTGATCAGGCCCTCGACGGTGACGCGCAGCTTCGCCTGCTCTCGGTGGCGAAGCATGATGACCGGCAGTTCGTTGTCCGTCTGGGTGGCCAGCCAGGCCAGGGCGTCGGCGTCGGTCGTGTAGCCGGTCTTGGTCTTCTTCGTCTTCGGCAGGCCCAGTTCCCCGAAGAGGACTTCCTGGAGCTGCTTGGGCGAGCCCAGGTTGAACTCGTGCCCGGCCGCCGCGTGGGCCTCCTTCACCGCCTGCTGGACGGCGCCCGCGAACATCTGCTCCATGGCCTCCAGATGGGCCCGGTCGGCGGCGATGCCGTGCCGCTCCATGCGGGCGAGGAGGGCGGAGGTGGGCAGCTCCATGTCCTGGAGGAGGTCCGCGGCGCCGACCTCCTCCAGACGGCCACCGAACGCCTCCCCGAGGTCGAGGATCGCGCGGGCCTGCACCATCAGGGCCTCGGCCTCGGCGCCGTCGTCCGCGCCGAAGGCGAGCTGGCCGTCGGCCGCGGCGGCGGGGGCCAGCTCCCGGCCGAGGTACTCCAGGGACAGCGCGTCCAGGTCGAAGGAGCGGCGGCCCGGCTTGACCAGGTAGGCGGCCAGCGCGGTGTCCATGGAGACACCGGCGACGCTCCAGCCGTGCTCGGCGAAGACACGCATGGCGCCCTTGGCGTTGTGCAGAACCTTGGGACGGTCCTCGGCGGCCAGCCAGGCCACCCACGTGTTCTCGTCGGACTCGTCCAGCTCCGCCGGGTCGAACCAGGCGGCCGCTCCCCCGGCCGCGGCCAGGGCGACCTCGGCGACGGATCCGCTGCCCAGCGCCCAGGTGTCGACGGTCGCGACACCGAGGGGACCGGCGCCGTGCTCGGTGAGCCAGCCGGTCAGCTCGCCCGTGCCCAGCACTGTGCCGTCCAGCTCCACGCCCGCCGCGACCACCGGGGTCGTCTCGGCCTCCTCGCCGCCCGGGTCGACGGCGAGGAGCCGCTCACGCAGCGAGGGGTTCCTGATCTCCAGGGTGTCCAGGACCATCGCGACGGCCTTGCGGTCGTACGGCGCCCGCGCGAGATCGGCGACACCCTTGGACAGTTCGACGTTCCGCTCCAGCTCGGTGAGGCGGCGGTTGAGCTTCACCGCCTCCAGGTGGTCGCGGAGGTTCTGCCCGGCCTTGCCCTTGACCTCCTCGACGCGCTCGACCAACTCCGCGAACGAACCGAACTGGTTGATCCACTTCGCGGCCGTCTTCTCGCCGACGCCGGGGATGCCAGGGAGGTTGTCGGAGGGGTCCCCGCGCAGCGCCGCGAAGTCCGGGTACTGGGCGGGCGTCAACCCGTACTTCTCGAAGACCTTCTCCGGGGTGAAACGGGTCAGCTCCGAGACGCCCTTCGTCGGGTACAGCACGGTGGTGTGCTCACTGACGAGCTGGAAGGAGTCACGGTCCCCGGTGACGATCAGCACCTCGAAGCCCTCGGCCTCGGCCCGGGTGGCGAGCGTGGCGATGACGTCGTCGGCCTCGAAGCCGTCGATCGCGAACCGCTGCACGTGCATCGCGTCGAGCAGCTCGCCGATCAGCTCCACCTGACCCTTGAACTCGTCCGGGGTCTTGGAGCGGTTCGCCTTGTACTCCGTGAACTCCTCGGACCGCCACGTCTTGCGGGAGACGTCGAAAGCGACCGCGAAGTGCGTGGGCGCCTCGTCACGCAGGGTGTTGGCCAGCATCGACGCGAAGCCGTAGATCGCGTTCGTCGGCTGGCCCGTCGCGGTGGTGAAATTCTCCGCGGGCAGCGCGAAGAACGCGCGGTAGGCCAGCGAGTGCCCGTCCATGAGCATCAGGCGGGGCCGGTCGCCGCCGGAGGTCTTCTCGGTCTTCTTCGATGCTGTTTCTGCCACGCCCCCGATCCTGCCACGCCCCACTGACACTCCGACCCCGCCCACCGTGGAGGACCCGGACAGGGCCGCTCCGGACTGCCCCCGGCCAAGGGCCAGCCATCCCCGCCCCCGCTCCTGCCCTCGCCCCCGCTCCCGCTCCCGCTCCCGCTCCCGCCGCAACCAATACCCACGGCCTCGCACGCCCGTCCGTCCCCGCTGTCGGTGGCGCGTGCGAGGATCGGAGGCAGAGGGCAGGCACAGACACCGATGTGTCACCCGCGTCAGCGAAGGAGAGCGCCGCGATGGCAACGAAGCCGCCCAAGGCCGACCCCGTCCAGGACGCGCCGCAGGTCGCCGAGCCGAAGCACGCGGCGGCGGGCCTGCCGGCCATCGGGCACACGCTGCGCATCGCCCAGCAGCAGATGGGTGTGAAACGCACCGCGCTGACCCTGCTGCGCGTCAACCAGAAGGACGGCTTCGACTGCCCGGGCTGCGCCTGGCCGGAGCCGGACCACCGGCACGCGGCCGAGTTCTGCGAGAACGGCGCGAAGGCTGTGGCCGAGGAGGCCACCCTGCGCCGGGTCACCCCCGAGTTCTTCGCCGCGCACGCCGTGGCCGACCTGGCGACCCGCAGCGGCTACTGGCTCGGCCAGCAGGGCCGCCTCACCCACCCCATGTACCTCCCCGAGGGCGGCACGCACTACGAGCCCGTCTCCTGGCAGCGGGCCTTCGACATCATCGCCGAGGACATGGCCGCCCTCGCCTCCCCCGACGAGGCCGTCTTCTACACCTCGGGCCGCACCAGCAACGAGGCGGCGTTCCTCTACCAGCTCTTCGCGCGCGAGCTCGGCACGAACAACCTGCCGGACTGCTCCAACATGTGCCACGAGTCGTCCGGCTCGGCCCTGTCGGAGACCATCGGCATCGGCAAGGGCAGCGTCCTGCTGGAGGACCTCTACCGGGCCGACCTGATCATCGTCGCCGGCCAGAACCCGGGCACCAACCATCCGCGCATGCTCTCCGCGCTGGAGAAGGCCAAGGCGGGCGGCGCGAAGATCATCAGCGTCAACCCGTTGCCCGAGGCGGGCCTGGAGCGCTTCAAGAACCCGCAGACCGCCAAGGGCATGACCGCGGGCGCCGCGCTCACCGACCTGTTCCTGCAGATCCGCATCGGCGGCGACCAGGCCCTCTTCCGGCTCCTCAACAAGCTGATCCTGGAGACGCGAGGCGCGGTCGACGAGGCGTTCGTCGCCGAACACACCCACGGCTTCGAGGAGTTCGCGAAGGCCGCGCGCGCCGCCGACTGGGACGAGACGCTCGCCGCGACCGGCCTCACGCGCGGGCGGATCGAGGAGGCCCTGCGCATGGTGCTGGCCTCCGAGCGCACCATCGTCTGCTGGGCGATGGGCCTGACCCAGCACAAGCACTCGGTGCCCACCATCCGCGAAGTGGTCAATTTCCTGCTGCTGCGCGGCAACATCGGCCGCCCCGGCGCGGGCGTGTGCCCGGTGCGCGGCCATTCCAACGTGCAGGGCGACCGCACGATGGGCATCTTCGAACGTCCCGCGCCCGCCTTCCTGGACGCCCTGGAGAAGGAGTTCGGCTTCGCTCCCCCGCGCGCACACGGCTTCGACGTCGTACGGGCCATCCGCGCGCTGCGCGACGGCGAGGCGAAGGTGTTCTTCGCGATGGGCGGAAACTTCGTCTCCGCCTCCCCCGACACCGACGTCACCGAGGCGGCCATGCGCCGCGCCCGGCTGACCGTGCACGTGTCGACGAAGCTGAACCGCTCGCACGTCGTCACGGGCGCGCGTGCCCTGATCCTGCCCACGCTCGGCCGCACCGAGCGCGACACGCAGGACAGCGGCGAGCAGTTCGTCACCGTCGAGGACTCCATGGGCATGGTGCACGCCTCCCGGGGCCGGCTGGACCCGGCGAGCGCGCACCTGCTGTCCGAGCCGGCCATCGTCTGCCGGCTGGCGCGCCGGGTCCTGGGCGAGGGCAGCAAGGTGCCGTGGGAGGAGTTCGAGAAGGACTACGCGACGATCCGGGACCGCATCGCGCGCGTGATCCCCGGCTTCGAGGACTTCAACGCGCGCGTGGCCCGCCCCGGCGGCTTCACCCTCCCGCACGCCCCGCGCGACGAGCGCCGCTTCCCCACCGCCACCGGCAAGGCCAACTTCACCGCCGCGCCGGTCGAGTACCCCAAGCTGCCCGCCGGCCGCCTCCTGCTGCAGACCCTGCGCTCGCACGACCAGTACAACACCACCGTCTACGGCCTGGACGACCGCTACCGCGGCATCAAGAACGGCCGCCGGGTGGTGCTGGTCAACGCCGAGGACGCACGCGAGCTGGGCGTCGCCGACGGCGCGTACGTCGACCTGGTCGGCGAGTGGCGGGACGGCGTGGAGCGGCGGGCGCCCGGCTTCCGCGTCGTGGTCTACCCGACCGCGCGGGGCTGCGCGGCGGCGTACTACCCGGAGACGAACGTCCTGGTGCCGCTGGACGCCACCGCCGACACCAGCAACACCCCGGCCAGCAAGTCCGTCGTGGTCCGTCTGGAACAATCGGCGACCGACTGAGCGTTTGCTCAGCAGGCGGCGGGCGTACCGGCGCCGCAGCGACCACGACGAACGGAGTCGGGCCCCATGGGCGAGCAGCAGCACGTGAAGTTCCCGCAAGAGGTCATCGACGAGTACGCGGCGCTCGGCGTCGACCTCGTGGCCCTGTTCTCCGCCGGCCACCTGGGCACCCGCCTGGGCGTGCAGATCGTCGAGGCCTCCGCCGACCGGGTCGTCGGCACGATGCCGGTCGAGGGCAACACCCAGCCCTACGGCCTGCTCCACGGCGGCGCCTCCGCGGTGCTCGCCGAGACCCTCGGCTCCGTCGGCTCGATGCTGCACGGCGGCAGCTCCAAGATCGCCGTCGGGGTCGACCTCAACTGCACCCACCACCGCGGCGTCCGCTCCGGCCTGGTCACCGGCGTCGCCACCCCCGTGCACCAGGGGCGCTCCACGGCGACGTACGAGATCGTGATCAGCGACGAGGAAGGGCGGCGGGTGTGCACGGCGCGGCTGACGTGCCTGCTGCGCGACGTGCGGCCGGGCGACGCGGCGAACATCCCCGCGACGTGACGAGGCACCTCGGGAGACCGTTGCCCGCCGCCGTCGGGCGGCCTAGCGTCGGAGCATGACAACGGCAGGACCCCGGCCGGGGGCGTGGCGGCCGGCCCGACTCGCCCTGCTGGCGGTCGCGTTGACGACCGGCTGCGGCAGCTTCGGCACCACCGACACCCACGGCGGCGGACGCGCGGGCACCGGCACCACCCCGCCCGCCTCCGCCACCGCGCCGACCTCCACCACCCCGTCCGCCTCCGCCACCCCGCCCGAGGTCCTGTGCACCCGCATCGTCACCCACTGGTCCCGGAAGGTGCTCGACGGCACCACCTACGGGGACTACCAGTCGATGGGGCTGTCCAACGGGCAGTACGACATCCTGCGGGCGGTCGTGGACGCCGCGCGGGCCGAGAAGAAACGCCGGGGAGCGGACGCCGCCGACCAACTGATCGACCGTCAGGCCCGCCAGGGCTGTGCCGACTGGTACCGCTCCGGCGGCCCCGGCGAAGGCGCCTGGCAGTGAGCGGCGTCGGCCCGGTCGAACCCGGCGAGGGCACACGCGCGTGGGGCCACCCCGAGACCCCCACCACCCCCGGCACCCCCGCACGTCCACGCAGCCGCCCCCTGCGCCTCTACGACACCCACCGCCGGGCCGTCCTGGCGACCCTGACCACCGCCGCCCTCCTCGCGGCCGGCGGCTCCCTCTACGCCACCCGGCCCCGCGAGCACACCCCGGCCCCACCGGCGCCACCGTTCCCGTCCCAGGTCGTGGACGTCACCTACCTCGGTTCCACCGCCGTACCCCCCGGCGCACCGCCCAGGACCTTCGCCTTCGAGGTGCTGCTCGGCGTGGAGTCGGGGCCCTCGGTCACCGTGACCGCGCTGACCCAGCCGTACGCCGGCCTCTCCCTGACCACGGCCCCTCGGCCGCCCTTCGGCACCAGGGCGGGTTCCGCCCGCAAGATCGTCATCACGATGCGGGTGACGGAATGCGGAAAGGTGCCCAGGAACGCCGGACTGCCTTTCCTGGACGTAACTCTACGTAATGCGCGCGCAATAGAAGAGCACAGTTTCATCCTCGGTTCACGGTACGCACAAGACCTGTCCGAGTCCCTACAAGTCGCCTGCAGCAACAGTTCCAGGTAATCACCAAAACGCCCGAGACGCCTGAACCGATCCGGGCTCCTCCTGCGGATTCTCACCATGCGGACAGGGCGAATCGGCTCGAATTCCGCTGTTCCACCCACTGAGTACCGCTCTGCATTACCTCGTGTCATAACAAGAGCGTCACAGCCTTCGTCAGACCCTCCTCCACGTTCCCTTCACCCGCTTAGAGTCACGGCCAGTCACCGCGCGGCCTGAAAAAGCTTCGGACCGGCGTTCGACTCGGCCTCTTCCAGGGGGGAGAGGGCCGTGCCAGGGAAAGGACTGGATCGTGCGTCAACGTTCGTTCATCGCCATCACCGCCGCGCTGGCGGCGGGAGCACTCACCCTCACCGCCTGCGGCTCACGCGGCGACGACGGCGACAAGGGCTCCGACTCGGGCAGTGGCGGCACCACCGTCACCATCGGCGTCGACGCGCCCCTGACCGGCGACCTGTCCGCCATGGGCCTCGGCATCAAGAACTCCGCCGACCTCGCCGCCAAGACGGCCAACAAGAAGGAATACGTCAAGGGCATCACCTTCAAGGTCGACGCCCTCGACGACCAGGCCCAGCCGTCCGCCGGACAGCAGAACGCCACCAAGTTCGTCGCCGACAAGAGCGTCCTCGGCGTCGTCGGCCCGCTCAACTCCAGCGTCGCCGAATCCATGCAGAAGGTCTTCGAAGCCGCCTCCCTCGTCGAGGTCTCCCCCGCCAACACCGGCCCCTCCCTCACCCAGGGCCCCGACTGGCAGAAGAGCAAGACCCGCCAGTACAAGTCGTACTTCCGCACCGCCACCACGGACGCCATCCAGGGCCCGTTCGCCGCCCAGTACGTCTACACCACCGCCAAGAAGACCAAGGTCTTCGTCATCGACGACAAGAAGACCTACGGCGCCGGCCTCGCCGCCACCTTCACCGCGGAGTTCAAGAAGCTCGGCGGCAGCGTCGTCGGCACCGAGCACATCAACCCCGACACCAAGGACTTCGCCGCGGTCGCCACCAAGGTGAAGAAGTCCGGCGCCGACGTCGTCTACTACGGCGGCGAATACCCCCAGGCCGGCCCCCTCAGCAAGCAGATCAAGGCCGCCGGCGCCAACGTCCCGCTCGTGGGCGGCGACGGCATCAAGGACGACACCTTCATCAAGCTCGCCGGCGCCACCGGCACCGGCGACCTCGCCACCTCCGTCGGCGCCCCCGTCGAAGACCTGCCCTCCGCCAAGCAGTTCGTCGCCGACTACAAGGCCGCCGGCTACAGCGAGGAATACTCCGCCTACGGCGGCTACGCCTACGACTCCGCCTGGGCCGTCATCGAGGCCGTCAAGAAGGTCGTCGACGACAACGGCGGCAAGCTTCCCAGCGACGCCCGCGCCAAGGTCATGGCCGCCATGCAGAACGTCTCCTTCGACGGTGTGACCGGCAAGGTCTCCTTCGACGAATACGGCGACGCCACCAACAAGCAGCTCACCGTCTACGCCGTCGAGAACGGTGCCTGGAAGACCGTCAAGTCGGGCACCTTCACCGGCTGACGCCCACACCCGCACCCACCCATGAGCCGCGCGGGGCGCTGTTCCACTGGCGCCCCGCGCGCACTCACATCCGGCCACATCCGTCGAACTATCCGAACCGTCTCGGAGGACATGCGGTGAACGAACTGCCGCAGCAGCTGGTCAACGGCCTGCTACTGGGATCCATGTACGGCCTGGTCGCCATCGGCTACACAATGGTCTATGGCATCGTCCAGCTCATCAACTTCGCCCACGGCGAGATCTTCATGACCGGCGCCTTCGGCGCACTCACGGTCTGGCTCTGGCTCCCCGGCGGCACCACGATGTGGCTCGCCCTGCCGCTGATGATCGTCGGCGCGATCATCGTCGCCGTCACCATCGCCGTCGGAGCGGAACGGTTCGCCTACCGCCCCCTGCGAAACGCACCACGCCTCGCCCCCCTCATCACCGCCATCGGCCTCTCCCTCGCCCTCCAGCAGGCGGTGTGGGCCTGGTACCCCGACGCCAAGTCCGCCCGCACCTTCCCCGAAATCCCCGGCGGACCCTTCGAGCTCGGCGACGTCACCATCCAGACCGGCGACATCTTCCTCCTGTGCGCCGCCCCCATCAGCATGGCGTTCCTCGCCTACTTCGTCATGAAGACCCGCACCGGCCGCGGCATGCAGGCCACCGCCCAGGACCCCGACACCGCGAAACTGATGGGCGTCAACACCGACCGCATCATCGTCCTCGCCTTCGCCCTCGGCGCCGCCTTCGCCGCCGTCGGAGCCGTCGCCTACGGCCTCAAGTACGGCCAGATCGACTTCCGCATGGGCTTCATCCTCGGCCTCAAGGCCTTCACCGCTGCCGTCCTCGGCGGCATCGGCAACATCTACGGCGCCATGATCGGCGGCGTCGTCCTCGGCATCGCCGAGACCCTCGCCACCGCCTACATCGCCGACATCCCCGGCATGGACAAGTTCGGCAGCCAGTCCTGGGCCGATGTCTGGGCCTTCGTACTCCTCATCCTCGTACTGCTGTTCAGGCCACAGGGCCTGCTCGGCGAACGCGTCGCGGACAGGGCGTGAAAAACCGATGACGACACAGACCACCGCACCGCAGACCCTGTCCAAGAGCACCACCGCCACCGGCCTCGTCCCCATCCCCGAGCGTGTCGGACGAGCCCTCGCCCTCGGCGGCAGCATTCTCGCCGTCGTCTCCACCTTCCTCGCCTGGACCTGGACCAGCGCATTCCCCGGCGACCTCACCGTCTACGGCTACCCCGGCGGCCTCCAAGTCCTCGTCCTCATCACCGGCGCCCTCACCACCCTGTTCTGCCTCTCCTCCTACGGCGTGCAGGGCCTGACCTGGCTCACCCCCGCCGGAGCGGACGCGGCCGTCAAATTCGGCACCCTCGCCACCTTCGCCACCGCCTGGTACACCGTCCTCGCGATCAGCGTCGACCTCGGCGGCCTCGTCAACCTGGAACCCGGCGGCTTCATCGTCGCCATCGCCACCCTCACGGCCCTCGTCGGCGCCCTCGCCCTGCCTTTCCAGCACCCCGCCCCGGACCCCATCGACCCGGACGACACCAGCTGGGAACACTTCAAGCACAACGCCCGCCACCAGTGGGAAACCGTCAAAACCGCCTTCGCCTCCGGCACCGCCAAGCCCGTCGGCGCACTCCCCTCCTACGCCGAAATCCTGATCATCGTCGCCGTCCTCGGCCTCGGCCTCACCGTCTTCACCTACGGCATCGGTACCGAGTACGACGAACTGTTCATCGGCTTCCTCATCAGCGCCGGCCTCGGCTTCGCCGCACTCACCAAATCCGGACTCGTCGCCCAGGCATCCCAGATCACCGCACGCCACCAGAACATCACCATCTGCGGCGCATTCGTCGCGGCGGCGCTCTTCCCCTTCACCCAGACCGACGACCAGTACGCGACCCTCGGCGTCTACATCCTGATCTTCGCCACCGTCGCCCTCGGCCTCAACATCGTCGTCGGCCTCGCCGGCCTGCTCGACCTCGGATACGTCGCCTTCCTCGGCGTCGGCGCCTACGCCGCCTCCCTCGTCTCCGGATCACAGAGCTCGCCCTTCGGCGTCCAGTTCCCCTTCTGGGCCGCCGTCCTGGTCGGCGCACTCGCCTCACTCGTCTTCGGCGTCCTCATCGGCGCCCCCACCCTCCGCCTCCGCGGCGACTACCTCGCCATCGTCACCCTCGGCTTCGGTGAGATCTTCCGCATCACCGCCAACAACCTCGACGGCACTTCCGGACCCGACATCACCAACGGCTCCAACGGCATCTCGGCCATCCCCGACCTCGACATCCTCGGATTCGACTTCAGCAAGCAACACGACATCGCCGGCTTCGCCATCGGCCGATTCGCCAACTACTTCTTCCTGATGCTGCTCATCACGGCCATCGTCGTACTCGTCTTCCGACGCAGCGGCGACTCCCGCATCGGCCGCGCCTGGGTCGCCATCCGCGAAGACGAAACCGCCGCCCTCGCCATGGGCATCAACGGCTTCCGGGTCAAGCTCATCGCCTTCGCCGTCGGCGCCTCCCTCGCCGGACTCGCCGGCACCGTCCAGGCCCACGTCACCTACACCGTGACACCCGAGCAGTACCTCTTCGCCGGCGCCATCCCACCCAACTCCGCCTTCCTCCTCGCCGCGGTCGTCCTCGGCGGCATGGGCACCATCAGCGGACCCCTCATCGGCGCCGCCCTGCTCTACCTCATCCCCAACAAGCTCCAGTTCCTCGGCGACTACCAGCTCTTCGCCTTCGGTGTCGCCCTCATCCTGCTGATGCGCTTCCGGCCCGAGGGCCTCATCCCCAACCGACGCCGTCAGCTGGAGTTCCACGAGGAGGCGGAAGCGCCCACCGTCCTGACGAAGGCAGGGGCCTGACCACCATGACCACCGACACCACCACCCAGACCGGACAGACCGTCCTCGACGCCCGCGGCGTGACCATGCGCTTCGGCGGCCTCACCGCCGTGAGCGACGTCAACCTCACCGTCAACAGCGGCGAGATCGTCGGCCTCATCGGCCCCAACGGCGCCGGCAAGACGACCTTCTTCAACTGCCTCACCGGCCTGTACATCCCCACCGAAGGCGAAGTCCGGTACAAGGGCCAGGTCCTGCCGCCCAAATCCTTCAAGGTCACCGCGGCCGGCATCGCCCGTACCTTCCAGAACATCCGCCTGTTCGCCAACATGACGGTCCTGGAGAACGTCCTCGTCGGACGCCACACCCGCACCAAGGAAGGCTTCTGGTCCGCCGTCCTCCGCGGCCCCGGCTTCCACAAGGCCGAAGCCACCTCCCGCGAACGCGCCATGGAGCTCCTCGAGTTCGTCGGCCTCGAAAAGAAGGCCGACCACCTCGCCCGCAACCTCCCCTACGGCGAACAGCGCAAGCTCGAAATCGCCCGCGCACTCGCCAGCGAACCCGGCCTCCTCCTGCTCGACGAGCCCACCGCCGGCATGAACCCGCAGGAAACGCGGACCACCGAAGAACTCGTCTTCGCCATCCGCGACAAGGGCATCGCCGTTCTCGTCATCGAGCACGACATGCGCTTCATCTTCAACCTCTGCGACCGCGTCGCCGTCCTCGTCCAGGGCCAGAAACTCATCGAAGGCGACAGCGCCACCGTCCAGGGCGACGAACGCGTCATCGCCGCCTACCTCGGCGAACCCTTCGAGAACGCCCCCGGCGCCGAAGAACTCGCCGAAGTCGAAGCCGCCGAAGCGAACGCCGACACCACCACGGACGCCGCGCCCGGCAAGCCCGGCAAGGAGAACGACCGATGACCGCACTCCTCGAAGTCGAAGACCTCCGGGTCGCCTACGGCAAGATCGAAGCCGTCAAAGGCATCTCCTTCAAGGTCGACGCCGGCCAGGTCGTCACCCTCATCGGCACCAACGGCGCCGGCAAGACCACCACCCTGCGCACCCTCTCCGGCCTCCTCAAGCCCGTCGGCGGCCAGATCAAATTCAACGGCAAGTCGTTGAAGAAGATCCCGGCCCACGACATCGTCTCGCTCGGCCTCGCCCACTCCCCCGAGGGGCGGCACATCTTCCCGCGCATGACGATCGAGGACAACCTCCGCCTCGGCGCCTTCCTCCGCAACGACAAACCCGGCATCGAGAAGGACATCCAGCGCGCCTACGACCTCTTCCCCATCCTCGGAGAACGCAGGAAGCAGGCCGCAGGCACCCTCTCCGGCGGCGAACAGCAAATGCTCGCCATGGGCCGCGCCCTCATGTCCCAGCCCAAACTGCTCATGCTCGACGAACCCTCCATGGGCCTCTCGCCGATCATGATGCAGAAGATCATGGCCACCATCGCCGAACTGAAGTCCCAGGGCACGACGATTCTCCTCGTCGAGCAGAACGCCCAAGCGGCCCTCTCCCTCGCCGACCACGGCCACGTCATGGAAATCGGCAAGATCGTCCTGTCCGGCACCGGCCAGCACCTTCTCCACGACGAGTCCGTCCGCAAGGCCTACCTCGGCGAAGACTGACCCGGACCACCCGCACACGGCGGAGGCCCGCACCCCCGAAAGGGGTGCGGGCCTCCGCCGTGCTCGACAAGCGCTCCCGACCTCAGCCCTTGGACGCCTTCTTCTCCTCAGCGTCCTGAATGACCGCCTCGGCCACCTGCTGCATCGACATCCGCCGATCCATCGATGTCTTCTGAATCCACCGGAACGCCGCCGGCTCCGTCAACCCGTACTCCGTCTGGAGGATCGACTTCGCCCGGTCCACCAGCTTCCGCGTCTCCAGGCGCTGTGTGAGGTCCGCGACCTCCCTCTCCAGCTCCTTCAGCTCCGTGAACCGCGAGACAGCCATCTCGATCGCCGGAACCACGTCACTCTTGCTGAACGGCTTCACGAGATACGCCATCGCCCCCGCGTCCCTCGCGCGCTCCACCAGATCACGCTGCGAGAACGCCGTCAGCATCAGCACCGGCGCGATCCGCTCCTCCGCGATCTTCTCCGCCGCCGAGATACCGTCCAGCTTCGGCATCTTCACATCGAGAATCACCAGGTCCGGCTGGTGCTCGCGGGCCAGCTCGATCGCCTGCTCGCCGTCACCCGCCTCACCGACGACGGTGTAGCCCTCCTCCTCCAGCATCTCTTTGAGGTCGAGCCGGATCAGGGCCTCGTCCTCGGCGATGACGACACGGGTCGTCAGCGGAGGCACGTGCGACTTGTCGTCGTCGGGCGCGTCTGCGGGCTGGGGCGACTCGGGGGCGGTCACGGGGGCTCCTTGTTCAGGGCAGGGGTGCTGCTGACAAGAGCCTACCTAGCTGCGGTAAGGTGGGGGCACGGCGGGTGGCCGTCAACCTTTCTTTCAAAGGGAGCCCCGGTAGCCCAGCGGTAGAGGCAATGGTCTCAAACACCATACAGCGTCGGTTCGAATCCGACCCGGGGTACTTTTCCTTGGATTCCAAGGATGTCGTCAGAAGCGGATGTTCTCGTTCTCGTGAACATCCGCTTTTTGCCGTGTGGCGCGGCCTGCGAGAACGCGGCGCCCCACCGCTTCCCCCGGACCCTTACGTGTCGTTCTCACCGATGTGGTGCACGCGGACCATGTTCGTGGAGCCGGATACGCCGGGCGGGGAGCCGGCGGTGATGACGACGGTGTCGCCCTTCTCGCAGCGGCCGTACTTGAGGAGCAGTTCGTCCACCTGGGCGACCATCGCGTCGGTGGAGTCGGCCTGGGGGCCGAGGAAGGTCTCCACGCCCCAGGTGGCGCTCAACTGGGAGCGGGTGGCGGGCTCGGGGGTGAAGGCGAGCAGGGGGATGGGTGAGCGGTAGCGGGAGAGGCGGCGGGCGGTGTCGCCCGACTGGGTGAAGGCGACGAGGAACTTGGCGCCGAGGAAGTCGCCGATTTCCGCTGCCGCTCGGGCGACGGCGCCGCCTTGGGTGCGGGGTTTGCTGTTCTCGGTGAGGGGCGGGAGGCCCTTGGCGAGGATGTCTTCTTCCGCGGCCTCGACGATTTTGGCCATGGTGCGGACCGTCTGTACGGCGTGTTTGCCGACGCTGGTCTCGCCGGAGAGCATGACGGCGTCGGTGCCGTCGATGACGGCGTTGGCGACGTCGGAGGCTTCCGCGCGGGTGGGGCGGGAGTTGTCGATCATGGAGTCGAGCATCTGGGTGGCGACGATGACCGGCTTGGCGTTGCGTTTGGCCAGCTTGATGGCGCGTTTCTGGACGATGGGGACGTGTTCGAGTGGCATTTCGACGCCGAGGTCGCCACGGGCGATCATGATGCCGTCGAAGGCGGCGACGATGTCGTCGATGGCTTCGACCGCCTGGGGTTTTTCGATTTTGGCGATGACCGGGAGGTGTCGTCCTTCTTCGTCCATGATGCGGTGGACGTCGAGGATGTCTTTGCCGCTGCGGACGAAGGACAGGGCGATGACGTCGAAGCCGGTACGCAGCGCCCAGCGGAGGTCTTCTTCGTCTTTCTTGGAGAGTGCCGGGACGGATACGGCCACTCCGGGGAGGTTGAGTCCCTTGTGGTCGGAGATGATGCCGCCTTCGAGGACACGGGTGTGAACGCGGGGACCGTCGACGGAGGTGACGTGGAGGGTGACTTTGCCGTCGTCGATGAGGATGCGTTCGCCCTGGGTGACGTCGTGGGCGAGGCCGGCGTGGGTGGTTCCGCAGATGTGGCGGTCGCCTTGGGTGCCTTCTTCGACGGTGATGGTGAAGGTGTCGCCGCGTTCGAGGAGAACGGGACCTTCGGCGAAGTGGCCGAGGCGGATTTTCGGGCCTTGAAGGTCGGCGAGGATGCCGATGCTGCGTCCGGTTTCGTCGGCGGCTTTGCGCACGTGGTGGTAGCGCTCCTCGTGCTCGGCGTGGGTGCCGTGGCTGAGGTTGAAGCGTGCGACGTCCATTCCGGCTTCGACCAGCGCTTTGATCTGGTCGTAGGCGTGGGTGGCGGGGCCCAGGGTGCAGACGATTTTCGCTCGGCGCATGGGTCGAGCCTAGGGCTTACCGCCTGGTAGCGAATTGGTGGTGGGTGTCTTCTCAAGAACCTTTGGGTGAAGGATTGTCGTCAAGTGTTGAATTGTGCGGTGGTCCGCTCCGATGAGCGTTTTCGGGTCACAAAATCGGGGGTGCCATGGTGAAGCGGGCGTTGATGGCGGCGTGTACGTGCTGGCGTTGTGGTTCGAGGTCGAGGGGTGCGGGGGTGGTGTCGTCGGTGGGTGCGGTGGCGGACATGGCGCGCATGCGTGCGGCGGGGCGGGCCGGCGGAGTGATTTCGGTGCCGATGTCGGCGAGTTCGGTGAGTGCGGTGAGGGTGGTGCCGAGTGCTTGGGCGTATTCGCGGGCGCGTTGGACGGCTTCTTGTACGGCTCGTTGGCGTGCTGTGCGGTGGGTGGGTGAGTTGGGGCGGAGAGACCACCAGGGGCCGGTGACGTGGGTGAGTTCGAGGTCGGCGAGGCGGGTGGTGAGTTCGCCGAGGGTGGTGAAGTCGGTGAGTTCGGCGGTGATGTGGACGTTGCCGTGGTAGGTGCGGATGTGTTCGCCGCGGCCTCGTGCGGTGAGTTCGGGTGTGAGGGTGAGGGCGCTGGTTTCGATGTGCTCGACGGCGTCGCCGTAGGTCTTGATGAGGTCGAGGGCGGTGGTGTTGCGGCGGGCGAGGTCGTCGAGGATGGTGCGGCGGTCGCGGCCGCGGGCGGTGACGGTGATGTGGATGCGGGCGATTTCGGGGTCGACTTCGAGGTGGGCTTCGCCGCGGACGGCGATGTGGGGGACGTCGGGGGTGCCGTAGGGAAGGTGGGCGGGGTGGTCGGGGGCGGTCATACGTCCCACTCTGTCATGTGTTTTCTGTTTGAGGGCGCGGGTGTTGGTGGTTGAGGTCACCAGATCGAAACCTGTGGGGTCTGTTGTGGTCGGCCTCGGCCGGGTCAGAATCTACGCGCGTTATCTACGCGCGTCGTTGACGGTTCGCCGAGGAGAGCAAGTCATGCCGTTGAATCGCCGGAAGTTTCTGAAGAAGTCCGCTGCGACCGGGGCGGGGGTGGCGATCGCGGGCGCGGCTGCGGCTCCGGCGGCGCAGGCGGCGGAGGTGGGGAGGCCGGCCGGCCCGGTGAAGCGGTACGCGTTCACGGTGATGGGGACGACGGATCTCCACGGGAATGTCTTCAACTGGGACTACTTCACGGACAAGGAGTTCGACGACAAGGCGCACAACGACGTCGGTCTGGCGAAGATTTCGACGCTGGTGAATCAGGTGCGCGCGGAGAAGGGTCGTCGGAACACTCTGCTCATCGACGCGGGCGACACCATTCAGGGCACGCAGTTGTCGTATTACTACGCGAAGGTGGATCCGATCACCGCCAAGGGCGGGCCGGTGCATCCGATGGCCCAGGCGATGAATGCGATCGGCTATGACGCGGCGGCGCTGGGGAATCACGAGTTCAACTACGGCATTCCGGTGCTGCGGAAGTTCGAGGAGCAGTGTCGTTTCCCGCTGCTGGGCGCGAACGCGTTGGATGCGAAGACGTTGCGGCCGGCGTTCGCGCCGTACAGCATGCACCGGTTGTGCACGCCGTTCGGGCGGGATGTGCGGGTGGCGGTGCTGGGGTTGACGAATCCGGGTATCGCGATCTGGGACAAGGCGAATGTGCAGGGGAAGATGACGTTCCCGGGCCTGGAGGAGCAGGCGGCGAAGTGGGTGCCGAAGCTGCGGGCGATGGGCGCGGATGTGGTGATCGTGTCCGCGCACAGTGGTTCGTCGGGGACGTCGTCGTACGGTGATCAGTTGCCGTACATCGAGAATGCGGCGGGTCTGGTGGCGGAGCAGGTGCCGGGGATCGATGCGATTCTGGTGGGTCACGCGCACACGGAGATCGCGGAGTACTTCGTCACGAACAAGGCGACCGGCAAGCAGGTTGTGCTGTCGGAGCCGTTGAAGTGGGGGCAGCGTCTGACGCTGTTCGACTTCGAGCTGGTGTGGGAGAAGGGGCGCTGGGCGGTCGAGAAGGTGGGTGCGCAGGTCCTCAATTCCAACACGGTGGAGGAGGACGAGAAGATCGTGAAGCTGCTCTCCGACGAGCACGAGAAGGTCGTGGCGTACGTCAACCAGGTCATCGGGACGAACGCCGCGGAGATGAGGTCGGTGGAGGCGCCGTACAAGGATGTGCCGATCATCGATCTGATCAATCACATTCAGGCCGACACGGTGCGGCAGGCTCTGGCGGGTTCGGAGTACGGGTCGTTGCCGGTGTTGTCGCAGGCGGCGGCGTTCTCGCGGAGTGCGGTGATTCCGGCGGGTGAGGTGACGATCCGGGATGTGGCGGGTCTGTATGTCTTCGAGAACACGTTGGAGGCCCGTTTGATGACGGGTGCTCAGATGAAGGCGTATCTGGAGTATTCGGCGAACTATTTCGTGCAGACGGCGCCGGATGCGGTGGTGGATCCGGCGAAGCTGACGAACGCGAACGGGACGCCGGACTACAACTATGACGCGGTGAGTGGTCTGACGTATGAGATCGACATCGCGAAGCCGGCGGGGTCGCGGATCGTGGATGTGCGGTTCGAGGGGGCGCCGCTGGCGGATGATCAGCGGTTCGTGTTCGCGGTGAACAACTACCGGGCGAATGGTGGGGGGAACTTCCCGCATGTCGCGTCGGCGCGGTTGTTGTGGTCGAACTCGGACGAGATCCGTAACACGATGATCGCGTGGGTGAAGGCGAAGGGGTCCATCGATCCGGCGGAGTTCGCGTCGGTGGGGTGGAAGCTGACGCGGAACGGTACGCCGGTCTTCTAGGGGGTTCGGCGCTTCCAGCGGCTCCGGCACTTCTGAGGGCGTCGGCTCTGCCTGGGGCTGTGGCTCTGTCCGGGGCTTCGGCGCGAGGGACGGTGGGGGGTTTTCCCGCCGTCCCTTTGCGTTGTCAGCGGCTTTCGGCGAGGGGGATGAGGGTGCGGGGTTGCCGGGCGGTGGGGAGGTGGGGTCGGGGCTGCTGGAGTCCGAAGGTGGTGAAGGCGGTTCGGGTGGGGAGGGGGTAGGTGTCCTTGCCGGTGACGGTGTTGACGATGGTGGCGCTGCGCCAGGCGGTGAGGCCGAGGTCGGGGGCGCCGACGCCGTGGGTGTGGCGTTCGGCGTTCTGGACGTAGAGGGCGCTGCCGGTGGCGGTGATGGTGGGGTCCAGGACGAGGCGGAAGTGTTCGTCGATGCGGGGGCGGTCGGCTTTGTCGCGGCGCAGGTAGGGGTCGAGGCCGGCGAGGAGGCGGTTCAGGGGGCGTTCGCGGTAGCCGGTGGCGAGGACGACGGCGTCGGTGGTGAGGCGGGTGCGGGTGTCCTGCTGGAGGTGTTCGAGGTGGAGTTCGATCTTGGTGGTGGCGATGCGGCCGGCGGTGCGGACGTGGACGCCGGGGGTGAGGGTGGTGTCGGGCCAGCCGCCGTGCAGGGTGCGGCGGTAGAGCTCGTCGTGGATGGCGGCGAGGGTGTCGGTGTCGATGGCCTTGTGGAGTTGCCATTGGGTGGTGAGGAGGTGGTCGCGGGTGGGTTCGGAAAGGGCGTGGAAGTAGCGGGTGTAGTCGGGGGTGAAGTGTTCGAGGCCGAGTTTGGAGTACTCCATGGGGGCGAAGGCTTCGGTGCGGCCGATCCAGTGGAGGCGTTCGTGGCCGACGGGGCGGTGACGGAGGAGGTCGAGGAAGATCTCGGCGCCGGACTGTCCGGAGCCGACGACGGTGACGTGGTCGGCCGCGAGGAGGGTGGTGCGGTGGTCGAGGTAGTCGCCGGCGTGGATGACGGGGACGCCGGGTGCTTCGACGAGGGGGCGTAGTGGGTCGGGGATGTGGGGTTCGGTGCCGATGCCGAGGGCGATGTTGCGGGTGTAGGTGCGGCCGAGGGCCTCGGCTTCTCCGTCGGGGTCGAGGTGGGTGTAGTCGACTTCGAAGAGGTGGCGTTCGTGGTTCCAGCGGACGGCGTCGACCTGGTGGCGGAAGTGGAGTCCGGGGAGGTTGTCGGCGACCCAGCGGCCGTAGGCGTCGTATTCGGCGCGGTGGATGTGGAAACGTTCCGCGATGTAGAAGGGGTAGAGGCGGTCGTGGGTGCGGAGGTAGTTGAGGAAGGTCCAGGGGCTGGTGGGGTCGGCGAGGGTGACGAGGTCGGCGAGGAAGGGGACCTGGACGCGGGCGCCGTCGATGAGGAGGCCGGGGTGCCAGTGGAAGGTGGGGCGTTGTTCGTAGAAGACGGCGTCGAGCTGGGTGAGCGGGTGGGTGAGGGCGGCGAGGGAGAGGTTGCTGGGGCCGATGCCGATGCCGACGAGGTCGCGGGGGGTGTCGGGGTCGGAGGATGGGGGCGTGTTCATGCGGGGGTGTTTCCTTCCACCAGTTTCAGAAGGGTGGCCAGGTCGTCGAGCCGGGTGTGGGGGTTGAGGAGCGTGGTTTTGAGCCAGAGGCGGCCGTCGGGGCGGGCGCGGCCGAGGACGGCGCGGCCGTCGGTGAGGAGGTTGCGGCGCAGGGCGGCGACGGTGTCGTCGGTGGCATTGGTGGGGCGGAAGAGGACGGTGCTGATGGTGGGGCGGTCGTAGAGGTCGAGGTGGGGGTGTTGTTCGATGAGGTCGGCGAGGTGCCGGGCGTGGGCGCAGACCTGGTCGACGAGGGTGGCGAGGCCGGTGCGGCCGAGGGTTTTGAGGGTGACGGCGATTTTGAGGATGTCGGGTCGGCGGGTGGTGCGCAGGGAGCGGCCGAGGAGGTCGGGCAGGCCGGCCTCGGTGTCGTCATCGGGGTTGAGGTAGTCGGCGCGGTGGGTGAGGGGGTCAAGGTCGTGGGGGTCGTGGACGGCGAGGAGACCTGCGGCGACGGGTTGCCAGCCGAGTTTGTGCAGGTCGAGGGTGATGGTGTGGGCGGTGTGGAGGCCGGTGAGTTTGTGGCGGTGCTGGTCGCTGAAGAGGAGGCCGCCTCCGTAGGCGGCGTCGATGTGGAGGCGGGCGTTGTGGGCTGCGCAGCGGGCGGCGATGTCGGGGAGGGGGTCGATGAGTCCGGCGTCGGTGGTGCCCGCGGTAGCGGCGACGAGGTGGGGGCCGGGGACGCGGCTGAGGGCTTCGTCGAGGGCGACGGGGTCGAGGGTGCCGGCGGGGGCGGGGACGGCGATGGGGTCGGGTAGCCCGAGGAGCCAGGCGGCGCGGGGCAGGGAGTGGTGGGCGTTGGCCCCGTGGATGAGGCGGAGGGCGGGGCCGTGGCGTTCGCGGGCGAGGAGGAGGGCCAGGTGGTTGGCGTCGGTGCCGCCGGTGGTGACGACGGCGTCGGCCATGCCGGCTTCGTGGGCGAGGGCGCGGGTGACGAGGGCTTCGAGTGCGGAGGCGGCGGGGGCCTGGTCCCAGGAGTCGAGAGAGGGGTTGAGGGCGGAGGCGGCGAGGTCGGCGGCGGTGGCCACGGCGAGGGGTGGGCAGTGGAGGTGGGCGGCGCAGTGGGGGTGGGCGGGGTCGGCGGAACCGGCGACGAGGGTGTGGACGAGGGTGTGGAGGGCGTCGGGGTCGCCGTTGTCGGGCAGGATGTCGCCGACGGCGGCATGGACGTGTGCGGTGACCGTGTCGGGTCCGCCGGGGGGCAGTGGTCCGCCACGGGCGCGGTTGCCGGTGTCCAGGGCGTGGAGGACGGTGTCGAGCAACGGCCGTAGGGCGTCGGGTCCTTGGGGGCCCGAGGCGAGGGGCGGGAGAGTCATGGGGCTCCTCCGGGCGGGCAGGGCGGCGGGGGCTTCCAGCTTGTCCGAGGAAGCGGTGGCGTGCCTGCCAAGTGGGGGGAGGGGACCCGAAAGTGGGTACTGGGGGGCGCGTGAGGTGGGGGTCGGTCGGGGTGAAGAGTCCCGGCGGGGCCGGGAGGGGTCGGGCCGGGTCGCACCGGGCGCAGCCGTCGGGCTGAGCCGCCCCGGGTCGGGGTGCATCGAGCCGGGCTGTGAGCGGGAGCGGCGGCTCGGCGGATCCCGTGCGCAGCCGAGCGGCCACCAGGGCACAGCGGCTCGGCGGATCCTTGCGCGGCCGAGCGGCCACCAGGGCACAGCGACTCGGCGGGTCCCTTTTGCGCGGCCGTGGGGCCCTGATCGGCGGGCCCACCGGCCGACGGCTGCCAGGCGGCCGAGCCCTTCGGACCGAGCCGGGCCGCACTGGCCGGACGACGACAGGGCGCGCCGCCTCAACCGCCCCCCCCGCCCGGACCGGTCCGCCGGAGTCAGAGAGGGGCCAACCGTGGGTCAGTCCGTGTACTCCTCGTCCCCGTCATTCTCCTCGTTCTCCTCGTTCTCCCATTCCTCCTCATCAGCGGCCTGGGGATGCAGGGTGATGCGGCCGACGAGTTGGCGTACCTCGGCGATCATGCGGTCGAGTTCTTCCTGGGAGCCGAAGGGGTGGACCGTGGTGGCCCGGGCTTCGGGGCTGTCCGCGATCTTCAGCAGGCGGTCGACGGCGTGGCCGGCCTCGGCGACGGCGTGGCGCAGGGCGCGGCGTTCGGCGGCGAGTTTCTGGGCGACGGAGGGTTCGTTGTCGGCGTCGTGGTCCTGCTGTTGGCGTTCCTGTTCGGCCTGTTGGGCTTTGCCGGGGTTGGAGACGGCGACGACGCGCCATTGGTCGAGGGGTCGGACCGCTCGGCCGCCGGCGTCGCGGGCGATCTTGTCGGGGGCGGAGAGGTCGACGGCGGGGATGGTGTACATGTCGGCCGTGTTGCGGGCCAGGAGCTGGGCGTCGGTGAAGGAGTTCAGGCATTCGCGTTTGGCCTCGAAGGCGCGGGCGGCGAAGGCGAGGCTCCAGAGTCCTTCCTCGGACTGGGCGAGGCCGGCGACGATCTGGTCGGTGTTGGCGCGGAAGGGGACGGTCTTGCCCACGGCGGAGCCGACGTTGCGGGTGATGAGTTTGTCGGCGATGAGGGCGGTGCCGCCGGCGACGGCGAGGGTCTGGCGGGCGTCCTTGTTGCCTTTGAGCGCGGGTTCGACGAGGTCGGTGAAGTCGGCGGTGGGGGTGGGCTGCCAGTCTCCGAGGACCTGCTTGGTGAGAACGCCGCCGTTGGCCCAGGCATTGCGGGCCTGCTGGAGGGATCCGGCTTTGTAGCCGCGCCAGGGCAGGTCGATGACGGGGCCGAGGAGTTCGGCGTATCCGGAGGTTTTCATCTGACTGGTGCCCTTGATGTCCTTGGCGAACTTCTTGACCTGTTCGAAGACTTCGGGCCGGGTGAGGAAGTGGGTGAGGTAGACGGCGCGCCACAGGGGGGTCCCGGGGATGTCGGGCCGGCCGAAGACGGCGGGGAGGTCTTCGGGTTTGCGGCGTCCGAGGGCGAGGCCGATGATGCCCTCGAGGAGGCTGTTCTGGGGTAGTCCGGGCAGGCGGACGCGGCTGATGGCGCGGCTTCCGACCTCTACGTTCTGTGCGGCGGCCTCCCAGTGGCGGAACTCGACGTGGATCGAGGCGAGGATGGAGCGGACGGCGTCGTCGAAGACTTCCTCGGCGGAGAGGCCGGCGGAGCCGTGGCGGTGGATGCCGACGGTGATCTGGGCGGGGACGACGAGGGTCTGGCCGATGCGTACGGAGCGGTCGGCGGGCTGTTCCTGGGTGACGCCGCGCTGGAACTCGGCGAGGAGTCCGGTGAGGGCGTCCTGTCGGCCGAGGGCCATGCGCTGGCTGAGGGACTTCTCGTTGCTGCCGCGTCGCTGGGTCTTCTCGGCGGTGAGGATGCGCAGTGCGGTGGCGGCGATCTCGTCGGCGTAGGGTGTGCTGCCTTCGGTGGCGTCGGTGAGCAGGGCCCATGCGCTGGTGAGGCGGGTGATGCCGTCGCGTACGGCGAGGACGTCCATGTGTTCGTCGCCGTCGGCGAACTCGAGTCGGCAGGGGTGGGCGATGACGGCGCGGGTGATGCGTCGGGCGAGGATGGAGCGGTCGTAGGGGTTGGGGTTGGCGTGGCGGGTCTGTTCTATGGTCTGGGCGAGGTGGTCGTGCAGGTGTTTGCGGTCGCGGTAGCGGTAGACGACCCGGGCGTAGGGGCGTCCGTGGTCGTCGACGTCGCCGTGGACCTCGGGGTCCTCGACGGGGAGGGCGCCCTGGCCGGTGCGTGGCTGGTGGCCGGGGAAGAGTTCGGTGAGCCAGACCCTGGTGTGCAGTGAGCGCAGGGTGGCGCCTTCGACGTGTTCCTCGATGAGGGCGGAGGCCTGTCCCTTGGCGGAGCGCAGCTGGGCGGCGGCGGCTTCGGGGGAGATGATGGCGCGGGCGACGGCGTGCCAGGCGTCCTCGTCGAGGGCGGCGCCGTCGGCGTTGAGGCCGGCTTTGACGAGCTGGGCGCGGTCGCCGGGGGTGGAGGGGTCGGGGAGGGTGCGTTCGAAGCCCGAGACGGTGAACTCCTCGCCTTGGAAGGTGAAGGAGATGGTTTCGGGGCCACCATCGGGGGTTTGGATATGCTGCCCGAAGGGGTCGTGGTCCTGTGATTCTGTGGTCGCGGTCACGCTTTTCCTTTCTTTGGGCTGCTGTGGGGCGGTAAGTCGGTCGGTTGTTCACTGGCCCGGCGCAGCCCCGGCCGGTAGACTTGGGGGTGCAGTCAGGGCGCGTGGTGAATGCGCGCCAGGTCTGCTTCCACGGACCCCGGCCATCGGCCGGGGTCCGTCATGTGTGGGGTGGGGGTCAGCACCGTTCGGGGGCGGTCGCTTTGGGCAGGTGCCGGGCGTGCCAGCCCCACATGAACTGCCGGCTGGGCCGGCGGGCGATGGTCTGGCAGGCGCAGTAGGCGACGAGGTCGGCCATCTGGAGATGCGGCGAGGTGTGGGCCGGGACGGCCGCGGCCGGGTGCGGGATGCGGCTGGGCCGCAGGCGCAGGTGGGCGTCGGCGTAGAGGTGTTCGCTGCCGTCTCCGTCGACGACCAGGGCGAGGATCTCGCCGGTCTCGGTGGCGCGCTGGTCGAGCAGGCGCAGGAGCCGGTCGTAGGCGCGTCGCTTGGCCAGGCCCCAGTGGGTGAGGTCCTGGGTGTAGACGGTGGTGATGTGCAGGCCGGGCTGGGCGGCGATCACGTCGAGGGCTTCCTGGGCCATGCGGTAGCGCTCGATCTTGCGCGGGTTGCGGCCACCGGGGCGTCCGCGTCCGGCGAGGAATCCGTTCGCGTGGAGTTCGTACTCGGGAGGGATTCCGTGGTCGTGGGACCAGCGGTCGCGCAGGGCCTGCCAGGCGTGGAGGATGTCCGCGGCGTCGGCCGTCGGGACGCCCAGGGCGGTGTAGAGCGCGAGGCCGGTTCGGGGGATGCCGGATTCGTCGATGTAGTAGGTACGATCGACCGGCTGAGGTGCGCTGATGGCTGTTCCTGGCCTTTCGCTCGAATCCGAGGGTCGTCAGAACGACAGGCGGCTGCACCGCTTCGAACTGATCACTCCAGCCGGCTTTCGGGGCCGGTCAGGCAAACGGATTCGGGCGATACGCGCTACGTCGTCCACCGCTTCGCTCCTCGGTCTCTTGCTCGGTGGCCCGGTGAGATGCGTGTGATCTCCGGGTCCGCCAGTTCGAGGTCCGAGTGGCATCCGGCCTGTGCCGTCTGCTGGTCGCGGAGCAATGAAGGGCTCGTACGCTTTTCAGGCTAGACCCGCGTCTTTCACACCGTCAACTTCTGTTGTGTGGTGGCGATCGGCCGCTCCCCGCGCGGGTCGCGCGGGGAGCGGTCGGCGGGTTCAGGCGCCGCGTACCTTCAACGCCCGTGCGAGGTCGTCGAGTTGGTCGGCGAGCTTGCGGCGCAGGGCGGGGATCGGGTCGGCTTCGCGCAGGCAGGTCTCGCCGAGGGTGAGGTGCTCGGTGTCGACGGCGTGCGCGGGGAAGGCCCAGCGGCCGGCGGCGTCGGCGATGGCGGGGCCGCGGCGGGCGGCGAGGGCGACGGCGTCCTGGTAGAAGCGCGGCACGTACTCCCGTACGAGGTCGGCCTGTTCGGGTTGCCAGAAGCCCTGGGCGGTGGCGGTGAAGAGGTAGTTGGACAGGTCGTCGGTGGTGAACATCGCCTCCCAGGCGCGCCGTTTGGCGTCGGCGTCGGGCAGGGCGGCGCGGCAGCGGGCGGCGCCTTCCTGGCCGGTGGCGGAGGGGTCGGCCTCCAGTTCGGCGGCGATCGCGGTCTCGTCGACGGCGCCGAGGGCGGCGAGCCGGGCCAGGACGCGCCAGCGCAGGTCGGGGTCGAGTTCGGGTCCGCCGGGCACGGTGCCGTCGGCGAGCCAGGCGGCGATGGTGTCGGGGTGGGCGGCGACGTCGATGAAGTGGCGTACGGCGATCAGGCGCAGGTCGGGGTGGTCGCCGTCCTCGGTGCGGCGGATGAGGTCGCGGCACAGGGAGCTGAGGGTGGCCAGGGCGGCGGGGCGCTCGTCGGGGGTGAGGTAGCGGTCGGCGATCTGGGTGGCGGCGAAGGCGAGGACGCCCTGGACGAGGGCGAGGTCGGTCTCGTGCGGGAGGTGGGTGCGGGCGGTGTCCAGGTAGGCGGAGGGGGGCAGTTCGCCGTCGCGGACCGCGTCGCGCAGGGCGTTCCAGACGACGGCGCGGGTGAGGGGCGCGGGCAGGCCGGAGAGGCTGGAGCGGACGGTGGCGAAGGATCCGGCGTCGAAGCGGACCTTGGCGTAGGTGAGGTCGCCGTCGTTGAGGACGACCAGGGCGGGGCGCTTGCCGATGGGCTGGGGGGCGCTGAGCGGGATGTCCAGGTCGAGGCGTTCGCGCAGGACGAGGCGGCCCTCGTCGGAGAGGTCCTGGTCGTACAGGCCGACGGGGACGCGGTGCGGGCGGCTGCCGGTGTGCTGGACGGTGAGGGCGCAGGTGCCGGCGTCGGTGGTGAGGGCGGGGGTGAGGGTGTCGACGCCGGTGGTGCGCAGCCAGGCCTCGGCCCAGGCGTGGACGTCGCGTTCGGTGCTGGAGGCCAGGGAGTCGACGAAGTCGGCGAGGGTGGCGTTGGCGAACTTGTGGCGGGCGAAGTGGGTGTTGATGCCGGCGAGGAAGTCCTTCTCGCCGAGCCAGGTCACCAGCTGGCGGAGCGCGGAGGCGCCCTTGGCGTAGGAGATGCCGTCGAAGTTGAGGAGGGCGGCGGCGGTGTCCTCGACGTGGTCGGGGGCGACGGGGTGGGTGGAGGGCCGCTGGTCGGCGTCGTAGCCCCAGGCTTTGCGGACGACGCCGAACTCGGTCCAGGTGTCGGTGAAGCGGGTGGCTTCGGCGGTGGTCTGGTAGCCCATGTACTCGGCGAAGGACTCGTTCAGCCAGATGTCGTCCCACCAGCGCAGGGTGACGAGGTCGCCGAACCACATGTGGGCCATTTCGTGGGCGATGACCATGGCGCGGGTCTGGCGCTGGGTGTCGGTGACGGCGGAGCGGAAGACGAACTCGTCGCGGAAGGTGACGAGGCCGGGGTTCTCCATGGCGCCGGCGTTGAACTCGGGGACGAAGGCCTGGTCGTAGGAGTCGAAGGGGTAGGGCTCCTCGAACTTCTCGTGGTAGCGGTCGAAGCAGGCGCGGGTGACGTCGAGGATCTCGTCGGCGTCCGTGTCGAGGTAGGGGGCGAGGGAGCGGCGGCAGTGGAGGGTGAAGGGCAGGCCGCGGTGCTCGGTGCGTACGGAGTGCCAGGGGCCGGCGACGACGGCGACGAGGTAGGTGGAGATCGGCGGGGTGGGCGCGGCTTTCCAGCGGCCCTCGCCGAGGTGCTCGGTGATGCCGTTGGCGTGGACGGTCCATCCTTCGGGGGCCCTGACGGACAGGTCGAAGACGGCCTTGAGGTCGGGCTGGTCGAAGGCGGCGAAGACGCGCTGGGCGTCGTCCATGCACAGTTGGGAGTAGAGGTAGGTCTCGCCGTCGGTGGGGTCGGTGAAGCGGTGCATGCCCTCGCCGGTGCGGGAGTAGCGCATGCTCGCGGCGATCCGCAGTTCGTGTTCGCCGGCGGTGAGGTTCTTCAGGGGCAGCCGGTTGTCGTCCAGTGTCCTGGGGTCGAGGGGCTCGCCGTCGAGGGTGACGGAGCGCAGCTCGGCCGGTTTGAGCTCGACGAAGGTGTCCGCGCCCGTGCGCGCGGCGAAACGGATGACGGTCAGGGACTCGAAGGTCTCGTCTCCGGTGGTCAGGTCGAGCTCGATGGTGTAGCGGTGGACGTCGAGGAGCTGGGCACGGGTCTGCGCTTCGTCGCGCGTCAGTACGGACATGCAGGCCATGCTGCCTGATGGCGCAGGCCGGGCACAGGGGCGGATCGGTACGCACTGTTTGTCCCGGCTCGCGCGCCGGGGCCGCGGGGCGCGGGCGGTCACCGCGCCGTCGCCGTGACGGCCGTGAGGGGGCGCCGACCGGGCGGGTGAAGGGTTGCTTTCCCCGCCGGCCCGGGTGTCCGCGGAGGGACGCCCGGTGCTCCCCCGCCGGCGCGGGCGTCCGCGGGCCGACGCCCGGTGCTCCCCCGCCGGCCTGCCTGCTCGGCCGGGGCCGCCCCGCTGTCGTGGAGGGGGTCAGCCCGTGGTGGGGGCCGAGCCGTTGACGGCGTCGTCGGCGATGCGCTCGTGGTGGCGGATCACCTCGGCGATGATGAAGTTGAGGAACTTCTCCGCGAAGGCCGGATCCAGCTTGGCGCTCTCGGCGAGGGTGCGCAGGCGGGTGATCTGCCGGGCCTCCCGGGCCGGGTCGGCGGCGGGCAGCTGGTGGCGGGCCTTGAGGTGGCCGACCTGCTGTGTGGCCTTGAAGCGCTCGGCGAGCATGTGGACGACGGCCGCGTCGATGTTGTCGATGCTGTCGCGCAGCCGTGCGAGTTCCTCGTGGACGGCCGGGTCGACGTCACCGGTTCCGGTGTTGCTGGTGCTCATGGGCGTTCACCCTAGTCGCCGGGCCCGTTCCGCTCGCCCCGGACCTCGTACAGTGGAGAGCGGGTGCACGGCGTCTTGGGGGTACGGGCGTGGCGAACGGCGGACCGGTCGAGCACGGCTACCCGCATCTGGAGACGGTGCGGGCCGCCGTCACCGCGTTGTACAAACGCTTGTCGTACGACACGATCCACCAGTTCGCGACCAGTGTCGCCCCCGTCGATGTGGCGTTCTGCGACACCGACGACCTGTATCTGGGGGCGCAGCGGGTGGCGCGGGAGCTGGTGCGGCACTACCGGCTGCCGGACGCGCGGATGATCATCGGTTTCCGTGCGATGGAGCAGGCGGCGAACGTGGAACTCGCGGCGGGGCCGGAGTACTTCATCGAGCTGAACGACCGGTTCCGCGGCCATCGTCGGGACATCGGCGCGGCGCTGGCGCACGAGATCATGCATGTCTTCCTGCACCGGCTGGACCTGTCCTTCCCGGGCACCCGGGCCAACGAGATCCTCACGGACACGGCGACGACGTATCTGGGGGCGGGGTGGCTGCTGCTGGACGCCTACCGGGAGGACGCGGCCTCGTCGCAGAAGCTGGGGTATCTGACGCCGGAGGAGTTCGGGTACGTGCTGGCCAAGCGGGCGCTGCTGTTCGGTGAGGATCCCTCGACGTGGTTCACCAGTGCGCAGGCGTACTCGGCGTATGTGGAGGGCAGGCAGCGGGCGCTGCTCGACGAGCGGCAGCCGCCGCTGACGGCCGCGGGCTGGGCGGGGCGGCGCCGGTACGCCCGTGACCGCCGGCACGCCCAGGACCGTCGTCCGGTCTCCGCGGCGGGGGGCACGCCGTACGTGTTCGTCCCGGATCCGCGGGGGCCGCTGCGGGTGACGTTCGCGTGCCCGACCTGTCATCAGCGGATCAGGGTGCCGGTGCGGGGGCGGGTGCGGGTGCGCTGCGCGCTGTGCCGGAACGTGCTGGAGTGCGACACGTAGGAGCTGTGGCCGGGCGGTCCAGCCGTCTGGCCGGGTGGCCCGGTGTCACGCCCGGGTCCCGTACACCGCCCCCGGTGCCTCGGCCGCCGCCAGCAACTCGCGGGCCGTCTCCCCCGCCTCCGTCGCGCTGCGGCGGGCGCCCTTGTCGGCGGTCGGCCCGGCCCGCCAGCCCTCCATGACGGTGATCCGGCCGCCCTCCGTCTCGAAGACGCGGCCGGTGACGCCGGCGCTCGCGGCGGAGCCGAGCCAGACGACGAGTGGGGAGACGTTCTGCGGGGCCATCGCGTCGAAGCCGGCGGTGGGGGCGGCCATGGCGTCGGCGAAGGTGTGCTCGGTCATCCGGGTGCGGGCGGCGGGCGCGATCGCGTTGACCTGGACGCCGTAGCGGGCCAGCTCGGCGGCGGCGACGAGGGTGAGGGCGACGACTCCGGCCTTCGCGGCGCTGTAGTTGCCCTGTCCGACGGAGCCCAGCAGGCCGGCGCCGCTGCTGGTGTTGACGATCCGGGCCACCGGGGTGCGGCCGGCCTTGGCCTCGGCGCGCCAGTGGGCGGCGGCGTGCCGCAGCGGCAGGAAGTGTCCCTTGAGGTGGACGCGTACGACGGCGTCCCAGTCGTCCTCGTCGAGGTTGACCAGCATCCGGTCGCGCAGGAAGCCGGCGTTGTTGACGAGGGTGTCGAGCCGGCCGTAGGTGTCCAGGGCGGTGGCCACGAGGGAGGCGGCGCCCTCACGGGTGGCGATGTCGCCGGCGTGGGGGACGGCCTCGCCGCCCGCCGCGCGGATCTCGGCGGCGACCCGGGCGGCCGGGCTGTCGGGGTCCGGGCGGCCGTCGAGGCCGACGCCGAGGTCGTTGACGACGACCCGGGCGCCCTCGGCGGCGAAGGCGAGGGCGTGGGCGCGGCCGAGGCCCCGGCCCGCGCCGGTGACGACGACGACCCGTCCGGTGCAGATACCTGGCATCTCACTGCCCTTCCTGGTTGACGGTCGCCGCGTCGAGGAACGCCGGCCGCTCCCCGCCGCCGTGCACCAGCAGGCTCGCGCCGCTGATGTAGGCGGCGGCCTCGGAGGCGAGGAAGACGGTGGCGGCGCCGACGTCGGAGGGCTCGGCGAGGCGGCCGAGGGGGACGGTGCGGGAGACGGCGGCGATGCCGGTGTCGTCGCCGTAGTGGAGGTGGGACCGTTCGGTGCGGACCATGCCGACGACCAGGGTGTTGACGCGGATGTCCGGTGCCCATTCCACGGCCATGGAGCGGGCGAGGTTCTCCAGGCCCGCCTTGGCCGCCCCGTACGCGGCGGCGCCGGGCGAGGGGCGGCTGCCGCTGACACTGCCGATCATCACGATCGAGCCGTGGGCGCGCCGCAGCTGACGGTGGGCGGCGAGGGACACGGTGAGCGGGGCGAGGAGGTTGAGTTCCAGGACCCGCAGGTGCCGTTCGGCGTCCGCGTCGGCGAGTGTCCGGTAGGGGGCGCCGCCCGCGTTGTTGACGAGGACGTCCAGGCGGTCCAGCCCGGTGAAGAAGCGCCGTACGGCGTCGGCGTCGCGTACGTCGAGCGGCGCGAACTCGGTTCCCGGCAGGGGGGCTCGGGGTGGGCGGCGGGCGCAGACCAGCACGTGGGCGCCGGCGCCGGCGAGAGCGCGTGCGATGCCGGCGCCGACCCCCCGGGTGCCGCCCGTGACGACGGCGACCTTCCCGTCCAGCTCCATTCACGCTACCTTCCGCCTAACAAACGTTTGGTGGAAAGGTAGCTGATGCTTCCATGGGTGTCTCCACCTCGTCCCCGGAAAAGGGGATTTCCGTCGTCACCGTCGACGTCCCACCGGTGAACGCCCTGCCGGTGCGGGCGTGGTTCGCGCTGGCGGACGCCGTGCGCGCGGCCGGCCGGGATCCGGGGGTGCGGTGTGTGGTGCTGGCCGCCGAGGGGAGGGGGTTCAACGCCGGGGTGGACATCAAGGAGATCCAGGCGCGGGGCGACGGCGCGCTGGTCGGCGCCAACCGAGGCTGCGCGCAGGCGTTCGCGGCGGTGTACGAGTGCGAGGTGCCGGTGGTCGCGGCGGTGCAGGGCTTCTGCCTGGGCGGGGGTGTCGGCCTGGCGGGCAACGCGGACGCGATCGTGGCGAGCGAGGAGGCGGTGTTCGGCCTGCCCGAGCTGGACCGGGGGGCGCTGGGCGCGGCCACGCATCTGGCCCGGCTGGTCCCCCAGCATCTGATGCGCGCCCTGTACTACACCTCGCGCACGGTCACGGCGGCCGAGCTGCACGCGCACGGCTCGGTGTGGCGGGTGGTGCCGCGCGACCGACTGCGCGGGGCCGCGCTGGAGTTGGCGCGGGAGATCGCCGCGAAGGACGGGGAGCTGCTCCGTCTGGCGAAGGCCGCGCTGAACGGCATCGACCCGGTCGACGTGCGCCGCAGCTACCGCTTCGAGCAGGGCTTCACCTTCGAGGCGAGCGTGCGCGGCGTGGCCGACCGGGTCCGCGCGGCGTTCGGCACCGATGGGGCCTCCCGGGCGGAAGAGGGCTCCGGGGGGCAAGGGGCGTCGGGGACGGACGCGGTGCCCGAGGCGGGCCCGGCCTCCGGGACGCCCCCGCCTTCAGGGACGGGCCCGGCCTCAGGGACGGGCCCGGCCTCCGGAACAACGGACCCGGCCTCAGGGCGGGCCCCGGTCCCCGGGAAGGACGCGAGTTTCGGGACGGAGGAACCCCGGTGAGGGACAAGACGATGACCGCCGACGAGGCCGTCTCCCGGCTGGAGAGCGGGATGACCCTCGGCATCGGCGGCTGGGGCTCGCGACGCAAGCCGATGGCGCTGGTCCGCGCGCTGCTGCGCTCGGACGTCACCGACCTGACGGTCGTCTCGTACGGCGGTCCGGACGTGGGCATGCTCGCGGCGGCCGGCCGGATCCGCAGGCTGGTCACGGCGTTCGTCACGCTCGACTCGATCCCGCTCGAACCCCACTACCGGGCGGCCCGCGAACGGGGCGCCCTGGAGCTGACGGAGATCGACGAGGCGATGTTCCTGTGGGGGCTGCGCGCCGCCGCCAACCGGCTGCCGTTCCTGCCGGTGCGCGCCGGGCTCGGCTCGGACGTGATGCGGGTCAACCCCGGCCTGCGCACGGTGACCTCGCCGTACGAGGACGGGGAGACGTTCGTCGCGATGCCCGCGCTGCGGCTGGACGCGGCACTGGTGCACGTGAACCGCGCGGACCGGCGGGGCAACGGGCAGTACCTCGGCCCCGACCCCTACTTCGACGACCTGTTCTGCGAGGCGGCGGACGCGGCGTACCTGTCGTGCGAGCGGATCGTGGACACGGCCGAGCTGACGAAGGCGGCCGCCGTGCAGACGCTGCTGGTCAAGCGGCACACGGTGACCGGGGTGGTCGAGGCGCCGAACGGCGCGCACTTCACGTCCTGCGCACCGGACTACGGCCGCGACGAGGCCTTCCAGCGGACGTACGCGGCCACACCGTGGCCCGAGTTCGCGGCGCGGTTCCTCGGCGGGGACGAGCAGGCGTACCGCTCGGCGGTCGGGGAGGGGGCGTGAAGGGGGTCACCCGTGCCGAGTACTGCGTGATCGCCTGCGCCGAGGTCTGGCGCGGGGCGGGCGAGATCCTGGCGAGCCCGATGGGTCTGATCCCGTCGCTCGGGGCGCGGCTCGCGCGGCTCACCTTCGCGCCGGAGCTGCTGCTGACCGACGGCGAGGCGCTGATCGTCGGCCCGGACGGCACCGTCGAGGGCTGGCTGCCCTACCGGCAGCATCTGACGCTGGTGACCGGCGGGCGGCGGCACGTGATGATGGGCGCCGGCCAGCTCGACCGGTACGGCAACCAGAACATCTCCTGTGTCGGCGACTGGGCCCGGCCCGCGCGGCAACTGCTCGGGGTGCGCGGCGCGCCGGTCAACACCTTGAACAACACGACGAGTTACTGGGTGCCCAAGCACTCCCGGCGGGTCTTCGTGGAGCGGGTCGACATGGTGTGCGGGGTGGGGTACGACCGGGCCGGCGACGCCCCCTTCCACCGTCTCGCGCGGGTCGTCACCGACCTCGGTGTGCTGGACTTCGCCACCCCCGACCACTCGATGCGGCTGGCCGGTCTGCATCCGGGGGTCACGGTGGAGGAGGTGCGGGAGGCCACCGGCTTCGAGCCGGTCGTCCCGGACGAGGTGCCGGCCACCCGGGAGCCGACCGTGGAGGAGCTGAGGTTGATCCGCGAGGTGCTCGACCCCGGCGACGCCCGCGCGCGTGAGGTGGCGCGGTGATGGAGACCGCGCTCACCCGGCTGGTCGGGGTCCGCCACCCGATCGTGCAGACCGGGATGGGCTGGGTGGCGGGCCCGCGCCTGGTGTCGGCGGCGGCAAACGCGGGCGCGCTGGGCGTCCTGGCCTCGGCGACGATGACCGTGGACCGGCTGCGTGAGGCGGTACGGGAGGTGCGGTCCCGCACCGACGCGCCGTTCGGGGTCAATCTCCGCGCGGACGCGGGCGACGCCGGTGACCGGGTCCGGGTCATCGTCGAGGAGGGGGTACAGGTGGCGTCGTTCGCGCTGGCCCCGTCGCGGGAGCTGATCGCCGAGCTGAAGGAGGCGGGGGTGGTCGTCATCCCGTCCGTGGGGGCCCGGCGGCACGCCGAGAAGGTCGCCGCGTGGGGCGCGGACGCGGTGCTCGTGCAGGGCGGGGAGGGCGGCGGGCACACCGGTGAGGTGGCGACGACGGTGCTGCTGCCGCAGGTGGTGGACGCGGTGGACATCCCCGTGGTGGCGGCGGGCGGCTTCCATGACGGGCGGGGGCTGGTGGCGGCGCTGGCGTACGGGGCGGCGGGCGTCGCGATGGGCACGCGGTTCCTGCTGACGTCGGACTCGACGGTGCCGGACGCGGTGAAGGCCAGGTACCTGGCGGCGACGGTCCGGGACGTCACGGTCACCCGGGCGGTGGACGGGCTGCCGCACCGCATGCTGCGCACGGACCTGGTCGACGCCCTGGAGCGCGCCGGCCGCACCCGGGCCCTGCTCGGGGCGGTCCGCCGGGCGGCGAGGTTCCGGAGACTGTCGGGGCTGACCTGGCGGCGGATGGTCCTCGACGGTCTCGCCCTGAAGCACGGCAAGGACCTCACCTGGAGCCAGACGCTCCTCGCCGCGAACACGCCGATGCTGTTGAAGTCGGCGATGGTGGACGGCCGTACGGACGTCGGGGTGATGGCGGCCGGGCAGGTCGCCGGGGTGATCGACGACCTGCCGTCGTGCGCGGAGCTGGTGGAGCGGATCATGAAGGAGGCCGAGGAGACCCGGGAGCGGCTCAGAGCCGTTCGATGATCGTCACATTGGCCTGTCCGCCGCCCTCGCACATCGTCTGGAGGCCGAAACGGCCGCCGGTGCGTTCCAGTTCGTGCAGCAGGGTCGTCATCAGTTTGGCGCCGGTGGCGCCCAGCGGGTGTCCGAGGGCGATGGCGCCGCCGTTGACGTTGACCCTGGCGGGGTCGGCGCCGGTCTCCTTCAGCCAGGCCAGGACGACGGGCGCGAACGCCTCGTTGATCTCGACGAGGTCGATGTCGTCGATCGTCAGCCCCGTCTTCTTCAGGGCGTGGGCGGTGGCGGGGATCGGGGCGGTCAGCATGCGCAGGGGGTCCTCGCCGCGCACGGAGAGGTGGTGGACGCGGGCGCGTGGGCGCAGGCCGTGGTCGCGGACGGCGTCCTCGGAGGCCAGCAGCAGGGCGGCGGCGCCGTCGGAGACCTGCGAGGAGCAGGCGGCGGTGATCGTGCCGCCGTCGATGACGGGCTTGAGCGCGGCCATCTTCTCCAGCGAGGTGTCGCGGCGGGGGCCCTCGTCGACGGCGACGCGCCCGAGGGCCACGGTCTCCCGCTCGAAGCGGCCCTCGTCGATGGCGCGGAGCGCGAGCCGGTGCGAGCGCAGCGCGAACTCCTCCTGTTCCTGGCGGCCGATGCCCCACTTGGCGGCGATCATCTCGGCGCCGGCGAACTGGTTGACGGGCCGGTCCCCGTAGCGGGCCCGCCAGCCCGCGCTGCCCGCGAAGGGGCCCTGGGTGAGGCCGAGCGGCTCGGCGGCCTGCCGGGTGGCGAAGGCGATCGGGATCTGCGACATGTTCTGCACGCCGCCCGCCACGACGAGGTCCTGGGTGCCGGAGAGCACGGCCTGCGCGGCGAAGTGCACCGCCTGCTGCGAGGACCCGCACTGGCGGTCCACGGTCACGCCCGGCACCTCCTCGGGCAGCCCGGCCGCCAGCCAGCAGGTCCGCGCGATGTCCCCGGCCTGCGGGCCCACCGCGTCCAGGCAGCCGAAGACGACGTCCTCGACGGCGGCCGGGTCCACGCCGCAGCGCGCGAGGAGTTCCTTGAGCACATGCGCGCCGAGGTCGGCCGGATGCACCCCGGCGAGCCCTCCCCCGCGCCGCCCCACGGGCGTGCGGACCGCTTCGACGATGTAGGCCTCGGCCATGGCGACTCCCCAGTGAGTTAGGTGCGTACGGCGATCCCGTCCAGCACCATCGACAGGTACTGCCGGGCGATCTCCTCCGGGCTGTGCTGTCCGCCGGGCCGGTACCAGGACGCGGCGACCCAGACGGTGTCGCGGACGAACCGGTAGGTGAGGCGGACGTCGAGGTCGGCCCGGAAGACCCGGTCGGCGACCCCGCGTTCCAGCGTGGACAGCCACGCCTGCTCGAACCTGCGCTGCGACTCGGCGAGGAACGCGAACCGTTCCTGCGCGACGAGCTGCTTGCTCTCCTTCTGGTAGATCGCGACGGCGGCGCGGTGCCGGTCGATCTCCCTGAACGACTCGGTGACCAGGGCCTGGAGCGTCTCGCGCGGGCCGAGAGCGGCGTTCAGGACGGTGTCGTAGCCGTCCCAGAGCTCGTCGAGGAAGGTGCGCAGGATCTCCTCCAGCATCGACTCCTTGGAGTCGAAGTGGTAGTAGAGGCTGCCGGCGAGCATGCCGGCGTGGTCGGCGATCTTACGGACGGTGGTGGCGTTGTAGCCCTGTTCGGCGAAGACCTCGGCGGCGGTGTTCAGCAGCTCGTCCCGGCGAGCCGGGGCGGTGGTCACCTGGGGCTTCTTCTTGGTCGGCACGGGCACATTCTCGCTCCTGGGCTCAGGCCCGCTGACTGCTGACCGACACGACCTCGCCGGTCAGGTACGACGAGTAGCCGGAGGCGAGGAACACGATCACGTTGGCCACCTCCCACGGCTCCGCGGAGCGCCCGAACGCCTCCCGTTCGGTGAGGTCGCGCAGCAGTTCGGGGGTGGTGACCTTCGCCAGGTGGGGGTGCAGGGCGAGGCTCGGTGCGACGGCGTTGACCCGGACGCCGTACCGGGCGGCCTCCACCGCCGCGCAGCGGGTCAGGGCCATCACGCCGGCCTTGGCGGCGGCGTAGTGGGCCTGTCCGGCCTGGGCGCGCCAGCCGACGACGGAGGCGTTGTTGACGATCACTCCGCCCTCGCGCTGGCCGCGGAAGGCGCGCAGGGCGGCCCGGGTGCAGCGGAAGGTGCCGTTCAGCGTCACGTCGAGGACGCGTGACCACTGCTCGTCGGTCATGTCGACCAGTGGTGAGGTGCCGCCGAGGCCCGCGTTGTTGACGACGACGTCCAGCCGGCCGTGCGTGTCCAGGGCCGTGTCGAAGAGGGCGCGTACCTGGGTGTCGTCGGTGACGTCGCAGACGGCCGTGGTGACCGCGTCGCCGAACTCCCCGGCCAGCGCGCTCCCGTGCTCCTTGAGCCGGCGGGGGTGGGCGTCGCTGAGGAGGACACGCGCGCCCTCCTCCAGCAGGCGCCGGGCGGTCGCCCCGCCGATGCCGGTGCCGGCCGCCGCGGTGACGACGGCGGTGCGCCCGCTGAGCAGCCCGTGTCCGGGCACGTACGCCGGAGTCTCGACGTCTGTCATGACAGCACGCTAACCTACCAAACACTTGTTAGGGAAGGAGGACCGCGATGGATCTCGCCGTCACGCCCGAGGACGAGGCCTTCCGCGCCGAGGCCCGGGACTGGCTGCGCGCCCATGTGCCGCCGGAGCCGCTCCCCTCCCTGGAGACCGAGGCGGGCTTCGCCGCGCACCGCGCCTGGGAGGCCGGACTGGCCGCGGACCGCTGGTCGGTGGTCGACTGGCCGGCCGAGTACGGCGGCCGGGACGCCGGGCTGATCCGCTGGCTGCTGTTCGAGGAGGAGTACTACGCGGCCGGCGCCCCGGGGCGGGTCAACCAGAACGGCGTCGGACTGCTCGCCCCGACCCTCTTCGAGCACGGCACGCCCGGGCAGCGCGCCCGTGTCCTGCCGCCGATGGCCCGCGGCGAGGTGATCTGGGCCCAGGCCTGGTCGGAGCCCGAGGCCGGCTCGGACCTGGCGTCGCTGCGGTCCAGGGCGGTGCGCGCGGACGGCGGCTGGCTGCTGTCGGGGCAGAAGACCTGGTCGTCGCGGGCGGCGTTCGCGGACCGCGCCTTCGGCCTGTTCCGCAGCGACCCGGACACCCCCAAGCCCCACCAGGGCCTGACCTACGTCATGTTCGACCTGCGCGCGCCCGGGGTGACGGTCCGTCCGATCGCCCGCCTCGACGGCAGACCCGCCTTCGCGGAGCTGTTCCTGGACGAGGTGTTCGTGCCGGACGAGGACGTGATCGGGGAACCCGGCCAGGGCTGGCGGATCGCGATGTCGACGGCGGCGAACGAGCGCGGGCTCACGCTGCGCTCCCCCGGCCGCTTCCTGGCGGGCGCCGAGCGGCTGCGGACGCTGTGGCGGGCCCGGGGCAGCCCGGCGTGGGCGCGGGAGCGGGTCGCCGACGCGGTGATCGGCGCCCGCGCCTACCAGCTGTTCACCTTCGCGGCCGCCTCCCGCTTCCTGGCGGGCGAGCCGCTCGGCGCGGAGTCCAGCCTCAACAAGGTCTTCTGGTCCGAGTACGACATCGCGCTGCACGAGACGGCCCTCGACCTGCTGGGCGCCGACGGCGAGGTGGCGGACACCGAGTGGTGCGAGCGGTACGTCTTCGCCCTCGCCGGCCCGGTCTACGCCGGCACGAACGAGATCCAGCGCGACATCGTCGCCGAGCGTCTGCTCGGCCTGCCGAAGGGACGCCGCTGATGCGTTTCCTCCTCGACGCCGAACAGCGCGCGTTCACCGCGTCGTTGGACGCGCTGCTGACGGCGGCCGACACACCCTCGGTGATACGGCACTGGAGCCGCGGCGAGCACACGCCGGGCCGTGCGCTGTGGTCCCGTCTCGCCGGCGCCGGGGTCTTCGCGCTGGCGGTCCCCGAGAAGTACGAGGGGCTGGGCGTGCGGCCCGTCGACCTGGCCGTCGCCTTCGTCGCGCTGGGCCGCCACGCGGTGCCGGGCCCGCTCGTGGAGACGGTCGCCGCGGCCGCGCTGCTCGCCGGGACCGCGCACGCCGAGCGGTTCCTTCCCGGGCTGGCGGCCGGCGAGGCGATGGCGACGGTGGCCTTCCCGGGCGGCCGCGCCCTGGACGGCGACGCGGCGACCCACCGTTTCGCCCTCACCCCCCGGGGTCTGCGGCTGGCCCCCGGGCACGGCCCCGTGCGCCGGTCCCTCGATCCCGCCCGCCGTCTCACCCCCCTGCGCCCGCACGGGGAGCTTCTCGCGCCGCCGGCCGACGCCTGCCACGCCCACGCCCTCGCCCTCGCCCGCCTGGCCACCGCCGCGCAGGCCCTCGGCGTCGGCCTGACCCTCCTGGAGCGGACGGTGGCGTACGTCGGGCAGCGCACCCAGTTCGGTGTGCCCGTCGGGTCGTTCCAGGCGGTCAAGCACCGGCTGGCGGACGCGAAGATCGCCCTGGAGTTCGCCCGCCCCCTGGTCCTCGGCGCCGCGCTGACCCTGGCCCCCGCGGACGTGGCCGCCGCCAAGCTGCGCGCCTGCGAGGCGGCGTACACCACCGCCCGCGCCGCCCTCCATCTGCACGGCGCGATCGGCTACACCGCGGAGCACGACCTGTCCCTGTGGCTCCTCAAGGCCCGGGCCCTGCGCACGGCGTGGGGCAGCCCGGACGACTGCCGCGCCGCGGTCCTCGACGCTCAGGGATGAGCGGGCACGATCCCCTGCGCCCGCGCCGCCACCAGCCACTTGGGGAACTCGCCCACCAGCCGGTCGTACAGCTCCGCGTCCGACACCGTGCGCGGATCGGCGCCGGCGTGGAAGAAACCGGCGTTGTCGACGACCCGCTTGCCCGGCACGGCCAGTTCGTCGAGCTTGCGCAGGAAGTCGAACTGCTTGCTCCGCGCGTCCCCGAACCCGATGAACTGCCAGAACAGCGGCAGCCCGGCCGCCTTGCACAGGTACCGCTCGGCGGCGAGCTTGTTGATCGGGCCGCCGTCGGTCTGGAAGACGACGAGGGCGGGCACACGGGACCCGCTGTCGAGGTAGTGGTCGATGACGGCGTCCATCGCCAGGTGGTAGCTGGTCTTGCCCATGTGCCCGAGCCCGGCCACGATCCGCTCCACCCGGCCCTGGTGGTCGGCGAGCGCGATGTCGGTGACGGCGTCCACGTCGGTGGAGAAGAACACCACCGGCACCCGGCCGTCGTCGTCGAGATGCGCCGACAGCCCCAGCACCCGGTCGGCCAGCGCCTGCACACTGCCGTCCCGGTAGTACGGCTTCATCGACCCCGAGTAGTCGACGACCAGGTAGACGGCGGCCCGTAGACCGTCCAGGCCGTGTTTGGTGAGGGACACCCCGGCACTCTTGTAGAGGTCGACCAGCGCGGGGGCGGTCTGCTGGACCTTGCTGAGACTGATCGCGACCATGCGCCCCACCTTCCCACACCGGGGAAGGCGACGGCGCCTGCCCGGTCGTCCGGTCGGGGACAGTGGGGCAGGCGCCGTCTGTGTTCCGCACGCCGTTGTACGGGACGTCTGTGAGGTGTCGTCAGACCATCAGGGCGCGGTCCGTCGGGCGGATCGGGGCCGGCAGGTCGCTGGCGCCGGTCAGGAAGCGGTCCACGCCTCGGGCGGCCGAGCGGCCCTCCGCGATGGCCCACACGATGAGCGACTGGCCGCGGCCGGCGTCACCGGCGACGAACACGCCCGGCACGTTGGTCTGGAAGTCGGCGTCGCGGGCGATGTTGCCGCGCTCGTCGAGGTCCAGGCCGAACTGCTCGACCAGGCCGTTCTCCCGGTCGGTGCCGGTGAAGCCCATCGCGAGGGTGACCAGCTGGGCGGGGATCTTGCGCTCGGTGCCCGGCTTCTGGGTCAGCTTGCCGTCGATGAACTCCACCTCGGTCAGGTGCAGCCACTGGACGTTGCCGTCCTCGTCGCCCTCGAAGTGGGTGGTGGAGACGGAGTAGACCCGCTCACCGCCCTCCTCGTGCGCGCTGGTGACCTTGTAGAGCATCGGGAAGGTCGGCCAGGGCTGGCTGGTCGGGTGCCGCTCGTCGTTCGGGCGGGGCATGATCTCCAGCTGCGTGACGGAGGCCGCGCCCTGGCGGTGGGCCGTGCCGACGCAGTCGGCGCCGGTGTCGCCGCCGCCGATGACGACGACGTGCTTGCCCTCGGCCGAGATCGGCGGGGCGACGTAGTCGCCCTCCTGGACCTTGTTGGCCAGCGGCAGGTACTCCATGGCCTGGTGGATGCCCTTGAGTTCGCGGCCGGGCACCGGCAGGTCACGGGCGGTCGTCGCGCCGGCGGCGATGACGATCGCGTCGTACCGCTTCTTCAGGTCGGTCGCCTTCAGGTCACGGCCGATCTCGATGCCGGTGCGGAAGCGGGTGCCCTCCGCGCGCATCTGCTCGATACGGCGGTTGATGTGCCGCTTCTCCATCTTGAACTCGGGGATGCCGTAGCGCAGGAGGCCTCCGATACGGTCCGCGCGCTCGTAGACCGCGACGGTGTGGCCCGCCCGGGTGAGCTGCTGGGCGGCGGCCAGACCCGCCGGGCCCGAGCCGATCACCGCGACGGTCTTGCCGGACAGCCGCTCGGGCGCCTGCGGGGCGACGTCACCGGTCTCCCACGCCTTGTCGATGATCGAGACCTCGACGTTCTTGATGGTGACGGCCGGCTGGTTGATGCCGAGCACACACGCCGACTCGCAGGGGGCCGGGCACAGCCGCCCGGTGAACTCCGGGAAGTTGTTCGTGGCGTGCAGCCGCTCCGAGGCGGCGCCCCAGTTCTCGCGGTAGGCGTAGTCGTTCCACTCGGGGATCAGGTTCCCCAGCGGGCAGCCGTTGTGGCAGAACGGGATGCCGCAGTCCATGCACCGGCTGGCCTGCTTGCTGATGATCGGCAGCAGCGAGCCGGGGACGTAGACCTCGTTCCAGTCCTTGAGGCGCTCCTCGACCGGACGGGACTTGGCGACCTCGCGGCCGTGGTTGAGAAAGCCCTTGGGATCAGCCATTGGTCGCCGCCTCCATCATCTTCTCGGTGATCTCGGTCTCGGAGAGACCGGCTCGCTCGGCGGCGTCCTTGGCGGCGAGCACTGCCTTGTACGTGCTGGGGATGATCTTGCTGAAGCGCTGCACGGACGCGTCCCAGTCGGCGAGCAGCTTCTCCGCGACCGTCGAACCGGTCTCCTCGGCGTGGCGGCGCACGACGTCGTGCAGCCACTGCTTGTCCGTGTCGTCCAGCGCCTCGATCGCGTCGAGGTTGCCGACGTTGACGTTGTCGCGGGCGAGGTCGATCACATAGGCGACACCGCCGGACATGCCGGCCGCGAAGTTGCGGCCCGTCTCGCCGAGGACCACAGCGTGACCGCCGGTCATGTACTCGCAGCCGTGGTCGCCCACGCCCTCGGAGACGACCAGCGCACCGGAGTTGCGCACGCAGAACCGCTCGCCGGTGCGGCCGCGCAGGAACAGCTCGCCGCCGGTCGCGCCGTAGGCGATGGTGTTGCCGGCGATCGTGGAGTACTCGGCCAGGTGGTCGGCGCCCCGGTCCGGGCGGACGATCACCCGGCCGCCGGACAGGCCCTTGCCGACGTAGTCGTTGGCGTCGCCCTCCAGGCGCAGGGTGACACCGCTCGGCAGGAACGCGCCGAAGGACTGGCCGGCGCTGCCGGTGAAGGTGATGTCGATGGTGTCGTCGGGCAGGCCCGCCCCGCCGAACTTCTTCGTCACCTCGTGGCCGAGCATGGTGCCGACCGTGCGGTTGATGTTGCGCACCTTGACCTGGGCGCGCACCGGCTGGGCGTCGGTCGCCGAGTCGGCGGCCAGGGCGTCGGCGGCGAGCTTGATCAGCTCGTTGTCGAGCGCCTTCTCCAGGCCGTGGTCCTGGGCGACGAGCTGGTGGCGGACGGCTCCCTCGGGCAGCTCGGGCACGTGGAACAGCGGGGCCAGGTCCAGGCCCTGTGCCTTCCAGTGGTCGACGGCGCGCTCGACGTCGAGGATCTCGGCGTGGCCGACGGCCTCCTCGATCGTGCGGAAGCCCAGCTCGGCCAGCAGTTCGCGGACCTCCTGCGCGATGAACTCGAAGAAGTTCACCACGTACTCGGCCTTGCCGGAGAACCGGTCGCGCAGCGTCGGGTTCTGGGTGGCGATGCCGACCGGGCAGGTGTCCAGGTGGCAGACGCGCATCATGACGCAGCCGGAGACGACGAGCGGCGCGGTCGCGAAACCGAACTCCTCGGCGCCGAGCAGCGCGGCGATGATCACGTCGCGGCCGGTCTTCAGCTGGCCGTCGGTCTGCACGACGATACGGTCGCGCAGGCCGTTGAGCAGCAGCGTCTGCTGGGTCTCGGCGAGGCCGAGCTCCCAGGGGCCGCCCGCGTGCTTCAGCGAGGTCAGCGGGGAGGCACCGGTACCGCCGTCGTGGCCGGAGATGAGGACGACGTCCGCGTGGGCCTTGGACACACCCGCGGCGACCGTGCCGACGCCGACCTCGGAGACCAGCTTCACGTGGATGCGGGCCTGCGGGTTGGCGTTCTTCAGGTCGTGGATGAGCTGGGCCAGGTCCTCGATGGAGTAGATGTCGTGGTGCGGCGGCGGGGAGATGAGCCCCACTCCCGGCGTCGAGTGCCGGGTCTTCGCCACCCACGGGTACACCTTGTGGCCGGGCAGCTGGCCGCCCTCGCCGGGCTTGGCGCCCTGGGCCATCTTGATCTGGATGTCGTCCGCGTTGACCAGGTACTCCGAGGTCACGCCGAAGCGGCCGGAGGCGACCTGCTTGATGGCGGACCGGCGCACCGGGTCGTACAGGCGCTCGGGGTCCTCGCCGCCCTCACCGGTGTTGGACTTGCCGCCCAGCTGGTTCATGGCGATGGCGAGGGTCTCGTGCGCCTCCTTGGAGATGGAGCCGTACGACATGGCGCCGGTGGAGAAGCGCTTGACGATCTCGGAGACCGGCTCGACCTCGTCGACGGGGATCGACGGGCGGTCGCTCTTGAAGCCGAACAGGCCGCGCAGCGTCATCAGGCGCTCGGACTGCTCGTTCACGCGGTCGGTGTACTTCTTGAAGATGTCGTAGCGGCCGGTGCGCGTGGAGTGCTGGAGGCGGAAGACCGTCTCCGGGTCGAACAGGTGCGGCTCGCCCTCGCGGCGCCACTGGTACTCGCCGCCGATCTCCAGCGCGCGGTGGGCCGGCGCGATGCCGGACGCCGGGTACGCCTTGGCGTGGCGGGCGGCGACCTCCTGGGCGATGACGTCGATGCCGACGCCGCCGATCTTGGTGGCCGTGCCGTTGAAGTACTTCTCGACGAAGGCCTCGTCGAGACCGACGGCCTCGAAGACCTGGGCGCCGCGGTAGGAGGCGACGGTCGAGATGCCCATCTTGGACATGACCTTCAGGACGCCCTTGCCGAGGGCGTAGATGAGGTTGCGTATCGCCTGCTCGGGCTCGAGGCCGTTGATGAAGGTGCCCGCGCGCAGCAGGTCCTCGACGGACTCCATCGCCAGGTACGGGTTGACGGCGGCGGCGCCGAAGCCGATGAGCAGGGCGACGTGGTGGACCTCGCGGACGTCGCCGGCCTCGACCAGCAGGCCCACCTGGGTGCGCTGCTTGGTACGGATGAGGTGGTGGTGGACGGCCGCGGTGAGCAGCAGCGACGGGATCGGCGCGTGCTCGGCGTCGGAGTGACGGTCCGACAGGACGATCAGGCGGGCGCCGTTGTCGATGGCGGCGTCGGCCTCGGCGCAGATCTCGTCGATGCGCGCGGCCAGCGCGTCACCGCCGCCGTGCACCCGGTACAGGCCGGAGAGGGTCGCGGCCTTGAAGCCGGGCATGTCGCCGTCGGCGTTGATGTGGATGAGCTTGGCCAGCTCGTCGTTGTCGATCACCGGGAAGGGCAGGGTGACGCTGCGGCAGGACGCGGCGGTCGGGTCCAGCAGGTTGCCCTCGGGGCCCAGCGAGGAGCGCAGGGAGGTGACCAGTTCCTCGCGGATCGCGTCCAGCGGCGGGTTGGTGACCTGCGCGAACAGCTGGGTGAAGTAGTCGAAGAGCAGCCGCGGGCGGGAGGACAGGGCGGCGATCGGCGAGTCGGTGCCCATGGAACCGATCGGCTCGGCGGCCGACTTGGCCATCGGGGCGAGGATGACGCGCAGCTCCTCCTCGGTGTAGCCGAAGGTCTGCTGGCGGCGGGTGACCGATGCGTGGGTGTGCACGATGTGCTCGCGCTCAGGCAGGTCGCCCAGCTCGATCTCGCCGGCCTCCAGCCACTCGGCGTAGGGGTTCTCGGCGGCGAGCTGTGCCTTGATCTCGTCGTCCTCGATGATGCGGTGCTCGGCGGTGTCGACGAGGAACATGCGGCCGGGCTGGAGACGGCCCTTGCGGACGACCTTGGCGGGGTCGATGTCGAGGACGCCGACCTCGGAGCCGAGGACGACGAGTCCGTCGTCGGTGACCCAGTAGCGGCCGGGGCGCAGACCGTTGCGGTCGAGGACCGCGCCGACCTGGGTGCCGTCGGTGAAGGTGACGCAGGCGGGGCCGTCCCAGGGCTCCATCATCGTGGAGTGGAACTGGTAGAAGGCGCGCCGGGCCGGGTCCATGGAGTCGTGGTTCTCCCACGCCTCCGGGATCATCATCAGCACGGAGTGCGGCAGCGAACGGCCGCCGAGGTGCAGCAGTTCCAGCACCTCGTCGAAGGAGGCCGAGTCGGAGGCGTCCGGCGTGCAGACGGGGAAGACGCGCTCCAGCTTCTCCTGCGGGCCGAACAGGTCGGAGACCAGCTGCGACTCGCGGGCGCGCATCCAGTTGCGGTTGCCCTTGACGGTGTTGATCTCACCGTTGTGCGCGACGAAGCGGTAGGGGTGCGCGAGCGGCCAGCTCGGGAAGGTGTTGGTGGAGAAGCGCGAGTGGACGAGCGCGACGGCCGAGGCGAAGCGGCGGTCGGACAGGTCGGGGAAGAACGGCTCCAGCTGACCGGTGGTCAGCATGCCCTTGTAGACGATCGTCCGCGCGGACAGCGACGGGAAGTAGACGCCGGCCTCGCGCTCGGCGCGCTTGCGCAGCACGAACGCCTTGCGGTCGAGGGCGATGTCCTTGCTGGCGCCGTCGGTGACGAAGATCTGGCGGAAGGCCGGCATCGTCGAGCGGGCGGTCGCGCCGAGGAGTTCGGGGGCGACGGGGACCTCGCGCCAGCCGAGGACCGTGAGGCCCTCCTCGCCGGCGATCGTCTCGATCTGTGAGACGGCGGCGTCGGCGGAGTCCTCCGGCAGGAAGGCGATACCGGCGGCGTACGCGCCGGCCTCGGGCAGCTCGAAGGCGGCCACCTCACGGAAGAAGGCGTCCGGGACCTGGGTCAGGATGCCCGCGCCGTCGCCGGAGTCCGGCTCGGAGCCGGTGGCGCCGCGGTGTTCGAGGTTGCGCAGTACGGTCAGCGCCTGCTCGACCAGCGTGTGGCTCGCCTCGCCGGTGAGGGTGGCCACGAAGCCCACGCCGCACGCGTCGCGCTCGTTGCGGGGGTCGTACATACCCTGCGCAGCAGGGCGAGCATCCATGAACGACCAGTTCCGGCCATTCGTGGAGTGCTGGGACGGCTGGCGCGGCGTACGCATCGGCTCTCCCGTCGTCGTCAAGTGGCATATGCATATTGCCGAGGGACGACGTTGGCCCTCTGCGTGAGTGCAAAATTTCGTGCAGGTTACATGATGGAGCGGTTCTCGGGAACCGGATACGCCGTTCCAACATGCGGACGCCACGCTGTCGCGGCGGGGGTACCGCGCCCGTGACTGGAAGTATGTGGGGGCCGAACCGGACACCATCGATCAGATCGGTGACCGTCGGCCCGAAACGGCGGGGCAAGCGTCTTCGCCCGCCCCGCGAGTACGCCGCGGGCGTCATTGCCCACAGCGCTTACGGCTCATGCCCGGTGGTTAAGCATTCGAAACCAGCGGGTAACGGCTACTTATGCGGCCCAACGCATAAGTAGCAGCCTTCTTATCCTACGGCCGCACCGAACCAACTGCCCAGGGCGTACGTCACACCGGCCGCGGCGCCTCCCAGGGCGAGCTGCCGCAGCCCGCTGTACCACCAGGTCCGCGCGGTCACCTTGGCCACGACCGCCCCGCACAGGAAGAGCCCGGCCAGCGCGAGCAGCACGGCCGGCCACAGCGCGGTCGCGCCCAGCAGATACGGCAGGACGGGCAGCAGGGCGCCCAGGGCGAAGGAGCCGAAGCTGGACACGGCGGCGACCAGCGGCGACGGCAGGTCACCGGGGTCGATGCCCAGTTCCTCACGGGCGTGGATCTCCAGTGCCTGCTCGGGATCGCGGGAGAGCTGCCGGGCGACCTGGCGGGCCAGCCGCGGCTCGACGCCGCGCGACTCGTACAGCGCGGCCAGCTCGGCCTCCTCGTCCTTGGGGTGCTTTCTCAGCTCCCGGCGCTCGACGTCCAGCTCGGCCTCGACCAGCTCGCGCTGGGAGGCGACGGAGGTGTACTCGCCGGCGGCCATGGAGAAGGCTCCGGCGGCGAGGCCGGCGAGGCCGGTCAGCACGACGGTCTGCTGGCTCACCGAGCCGCCGGCGACACCGGTCATCAGCGCCAGATTGGAGACCAGGCCGTCCATCGCCCCGAAGACCGCCGGGCGCAGCCAGCCGCCGTTGACGTCACGGTGGGTGTGGTTGTCGCGGTGCGCCTCGTGCAGAGCCGCCTCGGTGTCGATGATGGCCATCGGAAATCCCCCAGAGAGCTTGGGCAGAACTAAATCTTGGACTGATTCTACTTTTCGACAGCCCTCAGAGTACGCCTCCGCATTCCCGCTCGCCAGCAAGGAAAGGCTGGGCTAACCTGCGGCTTTGCCGTCTCACGCTCATCCGTGTGCAGGCCCGCACAGATGTCGACCGGGTGACTTGAGGCTTCGCAGGCTCGAGTCAACCGCCGACGGTGGGACACATCCGCAAAGGGCTCCGCGCCCGTGCGGAACCCCCCGGAGGAAGGCCGCGTATGGCATCGATCGCCTGCATCCCCTCTGTCCCGGCGCCGGGGGACGCCGCCGTGCTGCGCGACCGGGCCCGCGGTGCCCTGCTCGGCCTGGCCGTCGGAGACGCCCTCGGAGCCCCCGCCGAGAACATGAAGCCCTCCCAGATCCGCGCCCGCTGGGGCCGCATCACGGGATACGTCGCCGAGAAGCCGTCGGGCACGGACGACACGGAGTACGCGATCTTCTCCGGCCTGCTGCTCGCCCGGCACGGCTCCGCCCTCACCCCGGCGCATGTGGAGGCGGCCTGGCACCGGTGGATCGCCGACCGCGACGAGGGACCCTTCCGCGGGGCCGGCTTCAGCGAGCGCGGCACACTGGAGAACCTCCGCAGGGGCCTGGCCGCCCCCATCTCCGCCCAGCACCGGCACGCCTGGAGCGACGGCCTCGCCATGCGCGCGGCCCCCTTCGGCGTCTTCGCCGCGGGCCGCCCCGCCGAGGCGGCCCGTCTGGTGGCCATCGACGGCTCGGTCAGCCACGAGGGCGAGGGCATCTACGGCGGCCAGGCGGTCGCGGCGGGGGTGGCCGCGGCGATGGCCGGCGCCCCCACGATCGCCGTGGTCGCCTCCGCCCTGGCCGTCGTCCCCGAGGACTCCTGGACGGCCCGCTCGCTGCGCCGGGCCGTGGCCGTCGCCCACCGCGGCGAACGCGCCGTCCGCTCGGCCGTCGTCATCGGCGGCTACCCGTGGACCGACCTGGCGCCCGAGGCGGTCGCCCTCGCCTTCGGCGCGTACGCGGCGGCCGACGGCGACTTCGCGCAGGCGGTCCTCACGGCCGTGAACATGGGCCGCGACGCCGACACCACGGCGGCGGTGGCGGGCGCTCTGGCCGGCGCGACCCAGGGCGAGTCGGCCGTCCCCGCGGAGTGGGCGGCGGCCATCGGCCCGGCCCGGGGCAGCTGCCTGCCGTCGATGGCGGGCCAGCATGTGCTGGAGGTCGCGGATCTGCTGGTGCCCGGGGACGACGAGACGGAGCCCAGGGAGGTGCCCGCATGACGCCGCCTCCGGCCCCCTGGGACGAGAGCGCCGCCCCCGCACAGCTGATCGAAACAGCGGCCGACGGCGACGCCCCCGAGACCCCGACAACGCCCGACGGCGAAGGCCCCACAGCCGAGGACGACCCGTCCGAGCGCGAGCCCGAGCCCCGCACCGAAGCCGGAAGTCCGACCGCGCGTCGACGGACCGTCCGGGCCGAGACGGAGACCGGAAAGCAGACCGACCACAGACCGGCAGCCCGAGTCGGGACCGACACCGGAAAGCAGACCGACCACCGACGAACCCTCCCGGTCGAAACCGAGACCGGCACCGGAAAACCACCCGGCCGCCCACCGACCCCCCAGGCGGGGACAGCAGGAGAGCAAAAAGGCCGTCGGCGGGCGGCCCGGGTCGAGGGGCTGCTCCTCGGCCTCGCCGCGGGCGACGCCGCCGGCTGGCCCGCCGCCCGCCACCGCGCCGCCCGCATGCCGGAGTGGACCCGCCGCCTCACCCGCGAGCTGGACACCTTCGCCGAGCACAACGCGACGACCACCCTCCCCGTCCCCATCGCCCTCAACCAGCCCCCGGAACCCCTGCGCCTCGGCCCCTCCGACGACGCCGAGTGGGCGGCGTTCGCCGCGGAGGCCGTCCTGCGGGCCGGCGACGACGGCGCCCTGGGCGACCTCAGCCGCGAACGCCGGACCCGCGCCGCCATCGACCTCACCTGGAACGCCCTGGCGAGCGAGGTCGCCGCGGCGGCGGACCGCGCGCCCGAGGTCGAGTCCGCCGTCCTGCCGCTGCGCGCCCGTATCTCCGTGCGGGCCGGCCTCGGCAACCTCGCCGCCGGCCTGCGCCCGCCCGCCACCGGCCACGACAACCCGCACTACTTCGACGACGCCGCCTGCGTCCGCGCCTGCGTCCTCGCCGTGGCCCACCCGGGCGACCCCCGACTCGCCGCCGAACTGGCCGAGTTCGACGCCCGCTACACCCAGGACGGCGACGGCGTGCACGGCGCCCGAGCGATGGCGGCGGCGCTCGCGCTGGCCCTCGTCGGCGCCGAGACCGGGACATGCGTGGCGGCGGCCCTCGCCGAACTCCCCGAGGAGACGGAGATCGGCCGCAACACCCGCCACGCGCTCCAGCTCACGCACACCGCCGAGAGCGCCTTCGCGCTGGTCCCCCTGCTGGAACACCAGATCGTCGACCACGTCTACAGCTACGGCATCGCCGCCGCCGAGACCGTCCCGGTGGCCCTGGCCCTCACCCTGGCCTCCGACGGCCGGATCGCGGAAGCCGTACCGGCGGCCGCCTGCCTGTCGCGCGTCGCGGACTCCGCCCCCGCGCTCGTGGGCGCCCTGACCGGCGCGCTGGGCGGCGGCGCCGCGATCCCGGCCGCCTGGCGCGACGCCTGCCGCACCCTCTCCGGCTGCGCCCTGCCCCGCCTCACCGACACCGACCTGGTGGAACTCGCCGAACTCCTGGAAGCCACACAACCGGCCCCACCAGGAGGATGATTCGGTGCATGGCACCCAAAACGGCAGAAAGCATCGGCGGAACCCTGGAGGAACGCATCACCGGCGCCCTCGTCGGCGCGGCCGTCGGCGACGCCCTCGGCGGCCCCGTCGAGGGCTACACCCCCGACCAGATCCTCCAGCGCCACGGCGGCCGCGTCACCGGCATCGTCGGTCCCTGGAACGGCGACGACTGGCGCACCGCCCGCCCCATCGCCCCCTACCACAAGGGCGACGGGCACGTCACCGACGACACCTTGCTGACCCACGCCCTGGTCAGGGTGTACGCCACGGTCCGCGACCACCTCGACGCGTACGCGATCGCCGACCACCTGGTCCCCGACCTGATGACGAATCCGCGCTGGATCCCGGAACTGGAGTCCGAGGCGCTCCCCCTGCACCGTGTCTTCCTGGCGGAGAAGTGGCTGGTGGCCCGGCTCCACTACGGCCATGTCGACCCGCGCGAGGCCGGCGTCGGCAACATCGTCAACTGCGGTGCGGCGATGTACATGGCGCCGGTCGGCCTGGTCAACGCGGCCCACCCGGCGGCCGCCTACGCCGAGGCGATCGAGGTCGCGGGCGCGCACCAGTCGTCGTACGGCCGGGAGGCGGCCGGTGTCCTCGCGGCGGCGGTCGCGGCCGCCTGCGCCCCCGGGGCGAGCGCGGAGTCGGTGGTGACGGCGTGCCTGTCCGTGGCCAAGGACGGCACCCGGACGGCGATCGAGAAGGTCTGCGAAGTGGCCTCGCGCCACCAGGACTTCGAATCGGCCCTGGTCCCGTTGCGGGAGGCGGTGGCCCCCTACGACACGGTCGGCCCCGACTACCGGCAGCCCTCGCTGGCCGCCCGCCGCCCCTCCCGTCTGCACGCGATCGAGGAACTCCCGGTGGCCCTGGGCATGGTGCTGGTCGCGGGCGGCGACTACCGGCACGCCGTCCTGGGCGCGGTGAACTACGGCCGCGACTGCGACTCGATCGCGACGATGGCGGGAGCGGTGGCCGGCGCCCTGGGCTCCCCCGTCCCGGACGAGTGGTCGAAGCGGGTCGCGGAGGCCAGCCGCCTGGACCTGTGGGCGCCGGCGACCACGCTCGCCGAGGTGACCCGGGAGGTCTTCGCGCGCGACGTCCGCCGCCGCCGGGCCCACGAGCAGGCGTTCGCCGCGATCGGAGGCAGGTGATGCTCCGCCTGACCTGGGTCCAGCCGGAGGACCTCCTCGGCCACGAACTCCGCCAGGCGGCCCAGGACGGCCGGGAGCCCTGGGCGATCGCGGCCCGCTGGAGAGCGGCGGGCGGCCACGAGGCCCCGCCCCGGGCGGGCGCCTCCCCCGACCGCGCCTCCCGCTACCTGCGCCAGCTCGCCGAGGACCTCCTGGACGAACTGGCGGACCTGCCCAGCCGGTTGACGGAGAGCGAACCGACGGACCTTCAGCAGATCAAGGCCGGCTGTCCGGCCTGGCCGGCACCGGCCGCGACGCCGGCCCCCGATCCGGCCGCCCTGGAAGCCGCCTGGCTGGGCCGAGCCGCCGGCTGCCTCCTCGGCAAACCCGTCGAGAAGCTCCCCATGCACGCCATCCGCGCCCTCGCCCGGTCTGCCGGCAACTGGCCCCTCACCACGTACTTCACAGCGAAAGGCGTCCCTGCGGCGCTCCTTGCGGCCCACCCCTGGAACCGCCGCTCGGCCACCACCTCCCTCGCCGAGAACATCGACGGCATGCCCGAGGACGACGACCTCAACTACCCCTTGCTCAACCTCCTGCTGCTCCAGCGTCACGGCAGGGCCTTCACCACCACCGACGTGGCGACGACCTGGCTGCGCGAACTCCCGGCCGGAGGCACCTTCACCGCCGAACGCCTCGCCTACCGCAACCTCCTCTCGGGCATCGAACCCCCGCACACCGCCCGCCACCGCAACCCCTTCCGCGAATGGATCGGCGCGCTCATCCGCGCCGATGTGCACGGCTGGACCAACCCCGGCGACCCGGCCGCCGCAGCCGAGCAGGCCCACCGCGACGCCACCCTCACCCACACCGCCAACGGCGTCTACGCGGCGATGTTCACGGCGGCCACCATCGCCACCGCCGCGACCGGGACGCACGACGTCCACGCCTGCCTCGCCACCGGCCTCACCGTCGTACCGCCCCGCTCCCGCCTCGCCCGCGCCGTCCGCCACGCCCTCCGGCTGGCCCGCCTCCACGAGGACTTCGACACGGTCGTGGACGAACTCCACGCCACGCACGCCGACACCTACCACTGGGTCCACTCGATCCCCAACACGGCACTGATCGCCGCCGCCCTCACCCATGCCGACGGCGACTTCTCCGGCTCGATCAGCCGTGCCGTGTCGGGCGGTTGGGACACCGACTCCAACGGCGCCACCGCCGGCAGCGTCGCCGCCCTCCTCGCCGGCGCCCCGGCCGCGCTCCCCGACCGCTGGACGACCCCCCTGAAGAACCGCCTCGCCACCTCCGTCGCCGACTTCGACGGCACCGGCTTCGACACCCTCGCCCACCTCACCCACCGGGAGGCTGCACGCCCATGACCGACATCGTCGTGCTCGGCAGCACGAACATGGACCTCGTCGCCTACGTCGAGAAGCCACCGCAGCGCGGAGAGACCGTGACGGGACGGGAGTTCCGTACGGTCCCCGGCGGCAAGGGCGCCAACCAGGCGATCGCCGCCGCCCACGCGGGCGCCGACGTCTCGATGATCGGCGCCGTCGGCAACGACGCCTTCGGCACCCGGCTGCGCTCCACCCTGGAGCACTCCGGGGTCGACACCGACCACCTGCGCACGGTGGAGGGCCCCTCGGGCACCGCCCACATCGTCGTGGACGACGAGGGCGGCAACGCGATCGTCGTCGTCCCCGGCGCGAACGGCACCGTCGACCACCTCGCCCCCGGCGACGACGTCCTCATCGCCTCCGCCGACGCGCTGCTGCTCCAGCTGGAGGTCCCCCTCGCGGCGGTCGTGGCCGGCGCGAGGGCGGCCCGCGCCCACGGCGTGCGGACCATCCTCACCCCGGCCCCCGCCCAGCCCCTTCCGCCCGAACTCCTCGGACACACCGACCTGTTGGTGCCCAACGAGCACGAGGCCGCCGCCCTCACCGGCCGCACCGACCCCCGTGAGGCCGCCCTCGCCCTCCTGGACAGCGTCCCGGAAGTCGTCGTCACCCTCGGCGCCGCCGGCAGCCTGTACGCGGCCCGCGGCACCGAACCCCTCACCGTCCCCGCCCCGCGCGTCACCGCGGTGGACTCCACCGGCGCGGGCGACACCTTCGTCGGCGCCCTCGCGGTGGCCCTCGGCGAGGGACGTCCCGTACGGGAGGCGCTGTCCTGGGCGGCCGCGGCGGCCGCCCTGTCGGTGCAGCGGCCCGGCGCGTCGGCGTCGATGCCGTACCGCTCCGAGATCGACAAGCAGTACGCGTCATGAACGCCACGAAGCCCGGCCCGCTGACCGGCCTGCGCGTCCTGGACCTGGCCACTCTCTTCGCCGGCCCTCTCGCCGCCACCCTGCTCGGCGACTTCGGCGCCGAGGTCGTCAAGGTCGAGCACCCGGCGAAGCCCGACCCGTCCCGCGGCCACGGCCCCTCCAAGGACGGCGTCGGCCTGTGGTGGAAGCTCCTCGGCCGCAACAAGCGCGCCATCACCCTGAACCTCTCCAAGCCCGGCGGCCGCGCCACCCTGCTGCGGCTCGCCGCCACCGCCGACGTGATCATCGAGAACTTCCGCCCCGGCACCCTGGAGAAATGGGACCTCGGCTGGGAGGAACTCTCCACCGCCAACCCGCGCCTGGTCCTCACCCGGGTCACCGCCTTCGGCCAGTTCGGGCCCTACGCCCACCGCCCCGGCTTCGGCACCCTCGCGGAGGCGATGAGCGGCTTCGCCGCGATCACCGGCGAGCCGGACGCGCCGCCGACCCTGCCGCCGTTCGGCCTCGCCGACTCCATCGCCGGTCTGGCCACGGCGTACGCGGTGATGACGGCGCTCGCGGCGCGCGACCGCACCGGCGAGGGACAGGTGGTGGACATGGCGATCATCGAGCCGATCCTGACCGTCCTCGGCCCGCAGCCCCTCTGGTACGACCAGCTCGGCCATGTCCAGCCGCGCACCGGCAACCGGTCGCAGAACAACGCCCCGCGCAACACCTACCGCACGGCCGACGGCGACTGGGTCGCCGTCTCGACCTCCGCCCAGTCGGTCGCGGAGCGCGTGATGCACCTCGTCGGCCGCCCCGACCTGATCGACGAGCCGTGGTTCGCGACCGGCGCCGACCGGGCCGCCCACGCCGACGTCCTCGACGAGGCGGTCGGCCGCTGGATCGCCGCCCGCACCCGCACGGACGTCCTCGCGGCCTTCGAGAAGGCGGAGGCCGCCGTCGCTCCCGTCCAGGACGTCCGGGACGTGATGACGGATCCCCAGTACCAGGCCCTCGACACGGTCACCACCGTCGACGACCCGGAACTCGGCCCGATCCGCATGCAGAACGTCCTCTTCCGTCTCTCCGCGACGCCCGGCGCGATCCGCTGGGCCGGCCGCCCGCACGGCGCGGACACCGAGGCGGTCCTCACCGAGCTGGGGCTGACCACCGCCGACCTGGCCGCCCTGCGCGCGGAGGGCGCCCTGTGACCTTCCCCCTGACCTGGTTGTACGCCCCCGGCGACCGCCCGCACGTGGTCACCAAGGCCCTCGGCTGCGGAGCCGACGTCGTCGTGATCGACCTGGAGGACGCGGTCGCCCCCGACCGCAAGGAGTACGCCCGCGCCGCCACCGCGGAACGCCTCGCCGACCCCCAGCCGGTACCGGTCCACGTCCGGATCAACGCGCTGGACGGCCCCCTGGCCGGCGAGGACCTGCGCGCGCTGGCGTCGCTGCCCGGCGTCGCCGGACTGCGCCTGCCGAAGGTGACCGCCCCGCTCCAGATCACCCGGATCGCGGAGCGGTTCCCGGGCCCGCTGCACGCGCTGCTGGAGACGGCCCTCGGTATCGAGCACGCCCACGCCATCGCCACCGCCCATCCGGCGCTGAACGGCATCGCCCTGGGCGAGGCGGACCTCAAGGCCGACCTCGGCGTCCGCGACGACGCGGGGCTCGACTGGTGCCGCTCCCGGGTGGTCGTCGCCGCCCGGGCGGCGGGCCTGCCCCCGCCGCCCCAGTCGGTCCACCCCGACACCCGTGACCTGCGAGGCCTCGCGGCCTCCTGCGCCCACGGCCGCGGCCTCGGCTTCCTCGGCCGCTCCGCGATCCACCCGCGCCAGCTGCCGATCATCGAGCGGGCCTACCTGCCCACCGAGCAGGAGCTGGAGGAGGCGGAGACGGTCGTCAAGGCGGCCGCCACCGACCAGGGCGCCCAGGCCCTCCCGGACGGCCGCTTCATCGACGCGGCCGTGGTGGCGGCGGCCCGGCGCACCCTGTCCCTGGCCCGCCGGGCCTGACAGACACACGGCGAGGGCGCCCGGAACAGTCCGGGCGCCCTCGTCGTCGTACTCGCCGAACGTCAGCTCTTCTTGCCCGCCGACTCGGCCGTGTCCTTCGCCGCGTCCTCGGCCTCGCCGTCCCCGCCGGCGTCGCTCTCGGCCTTCGCCTTCGCCTTGGCGTCGACCTCGTCCGTGGCCTTGTCTTCGGCCTTGGCCGCGTCCGCCGCCTTGGCTTCGTCCTCCGCCTTGACCTTGGCCTTGGAGTCCTTGAGGTCCTTGGGGTCCTGGGGATCCTTGAGGTCCTTGGGCTCGTCCTCAGCCTCGGCCTTGGCGTCGTCCTTCGCCTCGTCCTTCGCCTCGCCGTCCTCGGACGTGCCCTCGCCGTCGAAGGCACCCGGCTCCACCACGAGCTCCCGCCCCGGCCGCTTCTTCGCCGACACCACGAGGTACGTCACCGCGAGCAGGAAGACGATCAGCGCGGTCCAGTTGTTCAGCCGCAGGCCCAGGATGTGGTGGGCGTCGTCGACGCGCATGTACTCGATCCAGAAGCGGCCGGCGCAGTAGGAGGCGACGTACAGCGCGAACGCCCGGCCGTGTCCCAGCTTGAAGCGGCGGTCCGCCCAGATGACGAGGAGCGCGACGCCCAGGCACCACAGCGACTCGTACAGGAACGTCGGGTGGTAGTAGCCCGGCACCCGGCCGTCCGCGGAGGACGTGATGTGCAGGGCCCATGGAAGATCGGTCTCCCGCCCGTACAGCTCCTGGTTGAACCAGTTGCCCCAGCGGCCGATCGCCTGCGCGAGGGCGATGCCGGGGGCGACGGCGTCGGCGTAGGCGGGCATCGGGATGCCGCGGCGGCGGCAGCCGATCCAGGCGCCGAGCGCGCCGAGCGCGATCGCGCCCCAGATGCCGAGGCCACCCTCCCAGATCTTGAAGGCGTCCACCCAGTCACGGCCCTCGCTGAAGTACAGCTCGTAGTCCGTGATCACGTGGTAGAGCCGGCCGCCGACGAGGCCGAAGGGGACGGCCCAGACAGCGATGTCGGCCACCGTGCCGGCCCGTCCGCCCCGGGCGACCCAGCGCCTGTTGCCGAGCCAGACCGCGACGAAGACGCCGATGATGATGCAGAACGCGTAGCCGCGCAGCGGAATGGGGCCGAGGTACAGCACCCCGCGTGACGGGCTCGGAATGTAGGCAAGTTCCATGGCAAGGTCGACGCTACCCTGCCGCACCGGGCCCACGGCGGGCGGCCCGGCTACGGCTCCATAACGGGCCGGTGAGCAAGGCTCACCCCTGGTCCGCCTCCTCCACCATCTGCTTCAGCTTGGCCGGTGTCATCGTCTGGTCCTGGTAGATGTTCTTGCCGTTGAGCAGCACGGTCGGTGTGCCCGTGAAGCCGCCCTTCTGGAAGGCCTCGTGGGACTTCGCGACCCAGCTGTTGTGCGTGCCCTTCTCGACGCAGGTGCGGAAGGCGGGCGTGTCGAGTCCCTGGACCTTGGCCGCCAGTGTGAGGAGCCGGTCGTTCTCGGCGAACGCGTCGTCGGTCTCGGCGGGCTGGTTCTCGAACAGCACGTCGTGGTAAGCGGGGTACTTGCCGACGTCCTGGGCGCAGGCCGCGGCGTTCGCCGCGTTGCGGGAGCCGGTGCCGCCCATGTTGCCGTCGATGAGGGTGACCAGGTGGTACTCCACCTTCAGCTTCCCGGCGCCGGTCAGCTCGTGGATCGTCGCACGGTAGGCGTCCTCGAAGCTCTTGCAGGCCGGGCAGCGGAAGTCCTCCCAGACCGTGAGCGTCGACCTGGCGCTGTCCTGGCCGACCGGGATGGCGAGGGCGTCCTTGCCCCGCGCGCCGGAGGGTGCCACCACCGGGCCGGCGCTGTCCTCGCCGTCGTCCTTGCCGGCGTTCGCCGCGACGATGCCGATGACGGCCGCCAGGCCCAGCACGCACACGACGCTCGCGCCGACGATCAGCGTCCGGCGCCGCCGCTCCGCGGCCTTCTGCTTCTCGCGCTCGACCGCCAGCCGCTCCCGGGCGGTGCGCTTCCCTTCACGATTCTTCTCGCTCACACCCCGGAAACGAACCGGGGAGGCGCCCAGCGCCTCCCCGGTCCCAGGTCCACCCGTTCGGGTGAGTCATGCGACTCGCACGGATATGTCCGTTACGCCTGCCCGCGTACGCCCTTCGCCAGCTCCCCGGCGAGCGCGCGGACCGCCTCGACGCCGGCCGCGTGGTCCGGGGCGTCCAGCATCCGCTTCACGAAGGCCGAGCCGACGATGACACCGTCGGCGAAGCCGGCGACCTCGGCGGCCTGCTCGGCGTTGGAGACGCCGAGACCGACGCAGACGGGCAGGTCGGTGCCGGTGGCGCGGGTGCGCTCCACCAGGTCCTGGGCCTGCGCGCCCACCGACTCGCGGGTGCCGGTGACGCCCATCAGCGAGGCGGCGTAGACGAAACCGCTGCCCGCCTCGGTGATGGTGGCGAGCCGCTCGTCCTTGCTGCTGGGCGCCACGACGAAGACGGTCGCGAGGCCGTGCTTCTCGGCGTGCTCCCTCCACAGCGCCGACTCCTGCACGGGCAGGTCGGGCAGGATCGCCCCGGCCCCGCCCGCCTCGGCCAGCTCGGCGGTGAACCGCTCGACGCCGTAGCGGTCGATGGGGTTCCAGTACGTCATGACGAGCACCGGCTTGCCGGTGGCCGCGTGGGCCTCGCGGACCGTGCGCATGACGTCCGCGATGCGCACCCCGCCGCGCAGGGCGATGTCGTCGGCGGTCTGGATGACCGGGCCGTCGAGGACGGGGTCGCTGTGCGGCAGGCCCACCTCGACGACGTCGGCTCCGCCGTCCAGGGCGGCCTTGACCGCCTCGATGCCGCCGTCCACGGTCGGGAAGCCCGCCGGCAGGTAGGCGATCACGGCGGCGCGGCCCTCGGCTCTGGCGGCGGCGAGGGTGTCCGACAGCAGCTGGATGTTCCCGCTCACTTGGCGTCCCCCTCGATCTCTGCGGTGTCCGTGTCGGCGTCCGCGGCCACGGACGCGTCGGTGTCGTACAGGCCGAAGTAGCGGGCGGCCGTGTCCATGTCCTTGTCGCCGCGGCCGGACAGGTTGACCACGATCAGCCCGTCCTTGCCCAGCTCCTTGCCGACCTCCAGGGCGCCGGCCAGCGCGTGCGCGGACTCGATGGCCGGGATGATGCCCTCGGTGCGCGACAGCAGACGCAGCGCCTGCATGGCCGCGTCGTCGGTGACCGCGCGGTACTCGCCGCGCCCGGAGTCCTTGAGGTAGGAGTGCTCGGGGCCGATGCCCGGGTAGTCCAGACCGGCCGAGATGGAGTACGGCTCGGTGATCTGGCCCTCGTCGTCCTGTAGGACGTAGGAGCGGGAGCCGTGCAGGATGCCGGGCTCGCCCGCGGTCAGGGTCGCCGCGTGCTCACCGGTCTCCACGCCGTGCCCGGCCGGCTCGCAGCCGATCAGACGGACGGAGGTGTCCGGGATGAAGGCGTGGAAGAGGCCGATGGCGTTGGAGCCGCCGCCGACACAGGCGACGGCGGCGTCCGGCAGCCGTCCGGCGCGCTCCAGCAGCTGGCGGCGCGCCTCGACGCCGATCACCCGGTGGAAGTCGCGGACCATCGCCGGGAAGGGGTGCGGGCCGGCGACGGTGCCGAACAGGTAGTGGGTGTGGTCGACGTTGGCGACCCAGTCGCGGAAGGCCTCGTTGATGGCGTCCTTCAGCGTGCGGCTGCCGGACTTCACGGCGACGACCTCGGCGCCCAGCATGCGCATCCGGGCCACGTTGAGGGCCTGGCGCTGGGTGTCGATCTCGCCCATGTAGATGGTGCAGTCGAGGCCGAACAGCGCGCAGGCGGTGGCCGTGGCGACGCCGTGCTGGCCGGCGCCGGTCTCGGCGATCACCCGGGTCTTGCCCATGCGCTGGGTGAGCAGCGCCTGGCCGAGCACGTTGTTGATCTTGTGGGAGCCGGTGTGGTTGAGGTCCTCGCGCTTGAGGAACACCCGGGCGCCACCGGCGTGTTCGGCGAACCGCGGCACCTCGGTGAGGGAGCTGGGCCGGCCGGTGTAGTTGACGAGCAGGTCGTCGAGCTCGCGGGCGAACTCGGGGTCGTGCTTGGCCTTGTCGTACTCGACGGCCACCTCGTCCACGGCGGCGACGAGCGCCTCCGGGATGAACTTGCCGCCGAACGCGCCGAAGTAGCCCTCGGCGCTGGGCACCTGACCCTCGGGGTCGGGAATGAAGAACTCGCTGGGCATGCGGAAACCTCACGGTGAGTTGTTGTGGACAACCGTTGCCGTGGGGGCGGGGCGCGTCGGACGGCCGGACCGTCCGTGGTCCGTCACACGCGCGCGGCCGAGCCGCGTCCGTGCTTCGTCACGCGCACGCGGCCGAGCCGCGTGGAGGCGCTGCCCCGCGCCCCTGAAAGGGGCGCTGCCATCGCCGGCCGTTGACCTGACCGGGTTCGTCACCGATCACATAGCGCACGCGGCGGCCGTGCACCCGGCGTGCGGGCGCCCGGCAGCCCCGGGGCCGGCAGCCGCGCGCGAGGCGGGCGTACGGGTCCCGGGTCGTCGGGGTGATCGGGAGAGTCATCGGGGTCAGCCTAGCCGGGGATCAGCCGCGCCCGTGCCGCAGAGCGGGGTGTTCGCCCGCCGCCACCAGGTCGGCGACCGCCGACTTCGGGTCACGGCCCGTCACCAGGGACTCGCCGACCAGGACCGCGTCGGCACCGGCGTTGGCGTAGGCGATGAGGTCGTGCGGACCGCGGATGCCGGACTCGGCGATCTTCACGATGTGGTCGGGGATCTCGGGGGCGACCCGCTCGAAGGTGGAGCGGTCGACCTCGAGGGTCTTGAGGTTGCGCGCGTTGACGCCGATGACCTTGGCGCCGGCGTCGACCGCGCGCTCGACCTCGTCCTCGTCATGGACCTCGACGAGGGGGGTGAGGCCGATGGAGTCGGCACGCTCGATCAGCGACTCCAGCGCCGGCTGGTCGAGCGCGGCCACGATCAGCAGCGCGAGGTCGGCGCCGTACGCGCGGGCCTCCCACAGCTGGTACGACGTGACGATGAAGTCCTTGCGCAGTACCGGGATGTCCACGCGCGCGCGGACGGCCTCCAGGTCGGCGAGCGAGCCGCCGAAGCGGCGCTGTTCGGTGAGGACGGAGATGACGGCGGCGCCGCCCGCCTCGTAGTCCGCGGCCAGGCCCGCCGGGTCGGCGATCGCGGCCAGCGCGCCCTTGGACGGGCTGGAGCGCTTGACCTCGCAGATGACCTTGACCCCGTCGCCGCGCAGGGCGGCCGCACCGTCCTTGGCTGCCGGAGCCTTCGCCGCGCGCTCCTTGAGCTCGTCGAGGCTGACACGCGCCTGCCGCTCGGCGAGGTCGGCACGGACTCCGTCGATGATCTCGTCGAGCACACTCACGCGAGCGGCCCCCTTCCAGACGGTTGACAGTTCCAGCGACCGGTGGAACAGACGGTCACTGCGATGGTATCCGCAGGACGGGGCAGGGCTCGCATTCGGTGGATGCCAGTCCCACTGGCTGGACATTCGTCCGGATCAAGGATGCAGCCAGCCGCCGACCGGCAGGTTCCGGACAACGGTGAAGACCAGCAGCAACGCCCCCAGCGTCCACAGGTGGACCGGCCCCGGGTCGAGGCGGGCGGGCCGTCCGCGCACGGTCCGCACCACCCAGACGGTCCACAGCACGGCGAACCCGGCGACGGCGAGCACGGCGAACGCGTTGTCCCTCAGGGCGGTGAGGACGTCGCCGTGGACGAGGGCGTGGGCGCTGCGCAGGCCGCCGCAGCCGGGGCAGTACAGGCCCGTGTAGGTCAGCAGGGGGCAGGCCGGGTAGTGGCCGGGTTCGTTGGGGTCGACGGCCCCGACGTAGGCGAAGGCCCCGGCGACGGCCGCGAGGAGGCCGGCGGGCACCGCGAGCCGTGCCGCCAGGGCGGGCGTCGTCTTCCGGCGGTCGGTGTTCACGCCTGGCATTGTGCCCCGCGCGGGGTCGTCCGCGTACGTGTGAGGGGCGGCCGGTGGGTCACCGGCCGCCCCTCACGCAGTCGTACGGGCGCTCAGCCCTCGACGCTCGCCGGCTCGCGCGTGGCCGTGACCTGGTGCACCGGGTGGGCTTCCTTCGGCTGGCCCAGGCCCATCGCCCGCATGATCATGCCGACGACACCGCCCAGCAGCACGATCGCCATGCCGGCCCAGAAGCCCAGCGGCTCGGCCATCACCATGAACGCGCCCGCGACGCAGAAACCGATGAAGGCGATGGTGACACCGGTCCAGGCGGCCGGGGTGTGTCCGTGGCTGCTGCCCGCCATGACTTGCTCCTCGTTGCTGTCTGTGTTTCGTACGTGCTGTACGTGTCCGGGCCGTCGGGCCCGGCGTCCATTGTCCCGTACGCGCGCGCGTACGGAGTGCGGGGGTCGGTTCCCGGGGCGTCTGATTCACCACATCGGGAACGGGGTGGTGATCGCCGTCAGGCCGGGTCCGTGCCGGTGGGGTCCTCACCGCGGTCCAGGGCCTTCCAGATCTCCTCGGGCCGGTCCGGGTCGACGGGCTGGGCCCTGCGCCGGGGCCGGGGGCCGCCGCCGCGTTCGTAGCGGCCGGACATGCCGGGCCACAGGCGGCCGTAGCGCAGGGCGAGCAGGCCGGCCAGGAGGATGAGGGCGCCGCCCACGGCCGCGGCGTAGGGCCAGGCGGTGTGGGTGAGGGAGGCGACCGTCGCCGAGGTGTCGCCGGAGGCGCGGGCGGCCTTCTCGTCGAGCGCGGCGCTGTCGGAGGCGCCGGACAGGGCGGCGACGGCGATGCCGGCGCCGGAGAGCGCGAGGACGGCGGAGACCGCGAGGCGGCCCGCCCGGCGGACCGCGAAGACGGCGACGAGCGCGGCGAGGCCCACTATGGCCAGCGCCGCGGGGACGCCGGTGACGTCGCTGCCCTTGGCGGTCAGGGGGAAGGCGCCGCCGGCCACCGTCGCCGTGCCCTCCGACCACCGCTGCCGGGTCGAGAGCAGGGCCACGGCCGCGCCCAGCGCGCCGCACAGCAGGGCGAGGGCGAGGCTTCGGCGGCCGGACCGGGCGCGGCCGGCGGCTTCGGAACGGGGGTGCGGTACAGCAGTCACGTACTCCACTATCGCCTGAACCCCGGGTGAACCGTCACCCGGGGCCGACGTGACGATCGCCCTACTTTCCGAGGCGGTTGGCCGTGTGGACGGCGCGCAGGACGGCGGCCGCCTTGTTGCGGCACTCCTGGTCCTCGGCGGCCGGGTCGGAGTCGGCGACGATACCGGCGCCGGCCTGGACGTAGGCGGTGCCGTCGCGCAGCAGGGCGGTGCGGATGGCGATGGCGGTGTCGGAGTCGCCGGCGAAGTCGAGGTAGCCGACGCAGCCGCCGTACAGGCCGCGGCGGGACGGCTCCAGTTCGTCGATGATCTGCATCGCGCGGGGCTTGGGCGCTCCGGAGAGGGTGCCCGCGGGGAAGCAGGCGGTCAGGACGTCGAAGGCCGTGCGGCCGGGCGCGACCCGGCCCGTCACCGTGGAGACGATGTGCATGACGTGCGAGTACCGCTCGATGGACATGAAGTCGACGACCTCCACCGAGCCGGGCTCGCAGACCCGCCCGAGGTCGTTGCGGCCGAGGTCGACGAGCATCAGGTGCTCGGCGCGCTCCTTGGGGTCGGCGAGGAGTTCGTCGGCCAGGGCCTGGTCCTCCTGCGGGGTGGCGCCGCGCCACCGGGTACCGGCGATGGGGTGGACCATGGCCCGCCCGTCCTCGACCTTGACCAGGGCTTCCGGGGAGGACCCGACGACGTCGAACCCCTCGAAGCGGAAGAGGTACATGTACGGGGAGGGGTTGGTGGCCCGCAGGACGCGGTAGACGTCCAGCGCGCTCGCCGCGCACGGCGTCTCGAAGCGCTGGGAGGGGACGACCTGGAAGGCCTCGCCCGCGCGGATGCGTTCCTTGATGTCCTCGACGGCCCGCTGGTAGTCGGGGCCGCCCCACAGGGCGGTGTACTCGGGCAGCTCGGACGGCGGGAGGACGGCCGGGGGCTGGGCGACCGCGCGCGTGAGGTCGGCCTCCATGGCGTCCAGCCGCGCCACCGCGTCCGCGTAGGCCTCGTCGACGCCGGTGTCGAGGTCGTTGTGGTTGATCGCGTTGGCGATCAGCAGGACGGAGCCCTCCCAGTGGTCCATGACCGCGAGGTCGCTGGTGAGGAGCATGGTCAGCTCGGGCAGCTTCAGGTCGTCCCGCTCGCCGGGGCCGATCTTCTCCAGGCGGCGCACGATGTCGTAGCCGAGGTAGCCGACCATGCCGCCGGTGAAGGGCGGCAGGCCCTCCTGGTGGGGGGTGTGCAGCGCCTCGAGGGTGGCGCGCAGGGCGGCGAGGGGGTCTCCGTCCGTGGGGACGCCGACGGGCGGGGTGCCGAGCCAGTGGGCCTGGCCGTCGCGGGCGGTGAGGGTGGCGGCGGAGCGCACGCCCACGAAGGAGTAGCGGGCCCAGGACCGGCCGTTCTCCGCGGACTCCAGCAGGAAGGTGCCGGGGCGCTCGGCGGCGAGCTTGCGGTAGAGCGCGACGGGCGTGTCGCCGTCGGCGAGGAGCTTGCGGGTGACCGGGATGACGCGGCGGTCGCCGGCGAGCTTGCGGAACGTCTCGAGGTCCATGGCGGCTGACCTTACTGATCCCGGGCCGGTACGCCGTAGTCGGCGTCCTTCAGCAGTACGTCGGCGTCGAAGCAGGTGCGGGCGCCGGTGTGGCAGGCGGCGCCGACCTGGTCGACCTTGACCAGCACGGTGTCGGCGTCGCAGTCGAGGGCGACGGACTTCACCCACTGGAAGTGACCTGAGGTGTCGCCCTTGACCCAGTACTCGTGGCGGCTGCGCGACCAGTAGGTGCAGCGGCCGGTCGTCAGGGTGCGGTGCAGGGCCTCGTCGTCCATCCAGCCGAGCATGAGCACCTCACCGGTGTCGTACTGCTGGGCGATGGCCGGGACGAGCCCGTCGGGGCTGCGCTTGAGGCGCGCGGCGATCTCCGGGTCGAGGTTGCTGGGCGGAGGCATCCTGGTCATGCGTGCCATTCTGCCGCGCGCGACGGACAGTGACGGGCCATGTCCACTGGGCGGACCCGGCGGCCGGTCGTAGGCTGATCGCATGTCGACTTTCGCCAAGCGTGAACGGCTCCTGCTCGCCGACCTCTTGGAAACCTCGGGTCCGGAGGCCCCGACCCTGTGCGAGGGCTGGCAGACCCGCGACCTGGCCGCGCACGTGGTGGTGCGCGAGCGCAGGCCCGACGCCGCCGGGGGCCTTCTGATCAAGCAGCTCGCGCCGCGGCTGGACAAGGCGATGGAGGAGTTCGCCGCGAAGCCGTACGACGAGCTGATCCAGCTGATCCGGACCGGGCCGCCGCGCTTCTCGCCCTTCCAGCTGAAGCAGATCGACGAGTGGTCGAACACCATCGAGTTCTACGTCCACACCGAGGACGTCCGCCGTGCCGGGGCCGACTGGACACCGCGCGAGCTCGACCCGGTGTTCCAGGACGCCCTGTGGTCGCGCCTGGAGCGCACCGCGCGTCTGATGGGGCGAGGCACCCCGACCGGCCTGGTGCTGCGCCGCCCGGACGGCCGTACGGCGGTCGCCAACCGCGGCACGCCGGTGGTGACGGTGACGGGCGAGCCGTCGGAACTGCTGCTGTTCCTGTACGGCCGGCAGAGCGCGGCCCGGGTGGACCTGGCCGGCGACGAGGCAGCCATCGAGAAGCTGCACTCCAGCAAGCAGCTCGGGCTCTGAGCCGGGCGGGCCGTCCCGGCGTGACGAAGCCCCGGCCACCCGGTGGCCGGGGCTCGTCGCACGGCGGAGGGCGTCAGCGCACCGCGTGGCCCGCCTCCCGCAGGGTCTCCTTCACCTCGCCGATCCGCAGGTCACCGAAGTGGAAGACGGAGGCGGCCAGGACGGCGTCCGCGCCCGCCTCGACGGCCGGGGCGAAGTCGGCGAGCCGGCCGGCGCCGCCGGAGGCGATCACCGGGACCTTCACGTGCTTGCGGACGGCGCTGATCATCTCCAGGTCGTAGCCGTCCTTGGTGCCGTCGGCGTCCATCGAGTTCAGCAGGATCTCGCCGGCGCCCAGCTCGGCGGCCCGGTGCGCCCACTCGACGGCGTCGATGCCGGTGCCGCGGCGGCCGCCGTGCGTCGTGACCTCGAAGGACCCCGACTCCGTTCGCCGCGCGTCCACGGACAGCACCAGCACCTGACTGCCGAACCGCTCGGCGATCTCCTTGATCAGCTCGGGGCGGGCGATGGCGGCGGTGTTGACGCCGACCTTGTCCGCGCCGGCCCGCAGCAGCTTGTCCACGTCCTGCGGGGTGCGTACCCCGCCGCCCACGGTGAGCGGGATGAACACCTGCTCGGCGGTGCGGCGCACCACGTCGTAGGTGGTCTCGCGGTCGCCCGACGAGGCGGTGATGTCCAGGAACGTCAGCTCGTCGGCGCCCTCGGCGTCGTACACCTTGGCCATCTCGACGGGGTCGCCCGCGTCGCGCAGGTTCTGGAAGTTGACGCCCTTGACGACCCGGCCGTTGTCCACGTCCAGGCAGGGGATGACTCGGACCGCCAGGGTCATGACTTCTCGGCTCCTCTGAATGCTTCCAGTTCCACTTCGACCAGGATGCGCGGGTCGACGAAGCCCTCCACGACCAGCAGGGTCGCGACCGGGCGCACGGTGTCGAACAGCTCCTGATGGGCCCGGCCCACGGCGTCGACGTCCCGCGCGTGGCTCAGGAACATACGCGTGCGGATCACGGACCCGACGCCGAGCCCGAACTCGCCGATCGCCTCGATCGCGCTGGTGAACGCGACCTTGGCCTGCTCGTACGGGTCGCCCTCGCCGTGCAGCACGCTGCCCTTGAAGGCGGTCGTGCCCCCCACCAGGACGCGGTCGCCCGCCGCCACGGCGCGCGCGAATCCGAAACTCTCTTCCCAGGGACTTCCGCTCTGCACGCGCCGCACGGCTTCGGACGTCATGACGACACAGCCTCCAAGGCCTCTTCCAGGGTGAACGCCTTCGCGTACAGCGCCTTCCCGACGATGGAGCCCTCGACACCGAGGGGCACCAGCTCGGCGATGGCGCGCAGGTCGTCGAGGGACGACACACCACCGGAGGCCACGACGGGACGGTCGGTCGCCGCGCAGACGTTCTTCAGCAGCTCCAGGTTGGGGCCCTGGAGGGTGCCGTCCTTGGCGATGTCGGTGACGACGTACCGGGCGCAGCCCTCCTTGTTGAGCCGCTCCAGCGTCTCGTAGAGGTCGCCGCCGTCGCGGGTCCAGCCACGGCCGCGCAGGGTGGTGCCGCGCACGTCGAGGCCGACGGCGATCTTGTCGCCGTGCTCGGCGATGACCTTGGCGACCCACTCGGGGGTCTCCAGGGCGGCCGTGCCGAGGTTGACGCGGGTGCAGCCGGTGGCGAGGGCGGCGGCGAGGGTGTCGTCGTCACGGATGCCGCCGGACAGCTCCACCTTGATGTCCATCGCCCGGGTCACCTCGGCGATCAGCTCCCGGTTGTCGCCGGTGCCGAACGCGGCGTCCAGGTCGACCAGGTGCAGCCACTCGGCGCCGGCCCGCTGCCAGGCGAGGGCGGCCTCCAGCGGGGAGCCGTAGGAGGTCTCGGTGCCGGACTCGCCGTGCACGAGGCGGACGGCCTGGCCGTCGCGGACGTCGACGGCGGGGAGGAGTTCGAGCTTGCTCACAGGGTTCCGATCCAGTTGGTGAGGAGCTGGGCTCCGGCGTCGCCGGACTTCTCGGGGTGGAACTGGGTGGCCCACAGGGCGTCGTTCTCCACGGCCGCCACGAACGGCTTGCCGTGCGTCGACCAGGTCACCTTGGGGGCCCGCAGGGTCGGGTTGTGCGTCTCCAGGGACCAGTCGTGGACGGCGTAGGAGTGCACGAAGTAGAAACGCGCGTCCGGGTCCAGGCCGGCGAACAGCTCGGAGTCGGCCGGGGCGTCGACGGTGTTCCAGCCCATGTGGGGCACGATGTCGGCCTGGAGCGGCTCGACCGCGCCGGGCCACTCGTCGAGGCCCTCGGTCTCGACGCCGTGCTCGATGCCGCGCGCGAACAGGATCTGCATGCCGACGCAGATGCCCATCACCGGGCGGCCGCCGGACAGCCGGCGGTCGATGATCCAGTCACCGCGGGCCTCGCGCAGGCCGCTCATGCAGGCGGCGAAGGCGCCGACGCCGGGCACCAGCAGCCCGTCGGCGTTCATCGCCCGGTCGAAGTCCCGTGTGATCTCGACGTCGGCCCCGGTGCGCGCGAGGGCGCGTTCGGCGGAGCGGACGTTGCCGAAGCCGTAGTCGAAGACGACGACCTTCTTGGTCCCGGCGCTCAATTCCACACCTCCAGCCTGAGGACGCCGGCGACGAGACACATCGCGGCGCCGATCGAGAGCAGCACGATCAGGCTCCTCGGCATTTCCTGCTTGACGAAGGAGTAGATGCCGCCGACCAGGAAGAGGCCGACGACGATCAGGACGGTCGACAGGCCGTTCACAGGGCGCCCTTCGTGGAGGGGAGGATCCCGGCCGCGCGCGGGTCGCGCTCGGAGGCGTACCGCAGGGCGCGGGCCAGCGCCTTGAACTGGCACTCCACGATGTGGTGCGCGTTGCGCCCGTAGGGCACGTGCACGTGCAGCGCTATCTGCGCCTGGGCGACGAAGGACTCCAGGATGTGCCGGGTCATCGTGGTGTCGTACTCGCCGATCATCGGCGCCATCTTCTCGGGCTCGGTGTGCACCAGGTACGGGCGGCCGGAGAGGTCCACCGTCACCTGGGCGAGGGACTCGTCCAGCGGGACCGTGCAGTTGCCGAAGCGGTAGATGCCCACCTTGTCGCCGAGGGCCTGCTTGAAGGCGGCGCCCAGCGCGAGGGCGGTGTCCTCGATGGTGTGGTGGGAGTCGATGTGCAGGTCGCCGTCGGTCTTCACGGTCAGGTCGAACAGACCGTGCCGGCCGAGCTGGTCGAGCATGTGGTCGTAGAAGCCGACACCGGTCGCGATGTCGGTCCTGCCCGTGCCGTCGAGGTCGATCTCGACCAGGACAGACGTCTCCTTGGTGGTGCGCTCGACCCTTCCGATGCGCCCTGCGCGAGTCATGAACCCTGCTCCTTCTTCACTTCACGGACCGCGTCGAGGAACGCGTCGTTCTCTTCGGGGGTGCCGGCGGTGACCCGCAGCCACCCCGGAACGCCGTTGTCCCGGACCAGGACGCCCCGGTCGAGGATCTTCCGCCAGACCGCGTGGGCGTCGTCGAACCGCCCGAACTGCACGAAGTTGGCGTCCGAGGCCGTCACCTCGTAGCCGATCGCCAGCAGTTCGCCGACCAGACGGTCGCGCTCCGCCTTCAGCTGCTCGACGTACTTCAGCAGCGTGTCGGTGTGCTCCAGGGCGGCCAGGGCGGTCGCCTGGGTGACGGCCGAGAGGTGGTACGGCAGCCGGACGAGCTGCACGGCGTCCACGACCGCCGGGTGGGCGGCGAGGTAGCCCAGGCGCAGACCGGCCGCGCCGAAGGCCTTCGACATCGTCCGGGAGACGACGAGATTCGGCCGACCTTCGAGCAGCGGCAGCAGCGAGTCGCCGTGGCTGAACTCGATGTACGCCTCGTCCACGATGACCATCGACGGCTTGGCCGCCTGCGCCGCCTCGTACAGCGCGAGGACCGTCTCGGCGGGGACGGCGGTGCCGGTGGGGTTGTTGGGGGTGGTGATGAAGACGACGTCCGGCCGGTGCTCCGCGATCGCCTTCTCGGCCGCCGCGACGTCGATGGTGAAGTCCTCGTGGCGGGGGCCGGAGATCCAGCCCGTCCCCGTGCCGCGCGCGATGAGCCCGTGCATCGAGTACGACGGCTCGAAGCCGATCGCGCTGCGGCCCGGGCCGCCGAAGGTCTGCAGGAGCTGCTGGAGGACCTCGTTGGAGCCGTTGGCGGCCCACACGTTGGCCAGGCCGACCTGGTACCCGCAGGTGTCCGTCAGGTACGCGGCGAGCCGGGTGCGCAGCTCGACGGCGTCCCGGTCCGGGTAGCGGTTGAGGTCGCGGGCCGCCTCGCGCACCCGCTCGGCGATCCGCTCGACGAGCGGCTCGGGCAGCGGGTAGGGGTTCTCGTTGGTGTTCAGTCGTACGGGGACGTCCAATTGGGGCGCGCCGTAAGGGGTCTTGCCGCGCAGCTCGTCCCGTACGGGAAGATCGTCGATTCCGAAGCTCACTTGCTCTCAGGCACCTTCCAGCCGAACCTTGCCTTGATCGCCGCGCCGTGCGCGGGCAGGTCCTCCGCCTCCGCCAGCGTCACCACGTGGTGGGCGACCTCGGCCAGCGCGTCCTTCGTGTAGTCGACGATGTGGATGCCGCGCAGGAAGGACTGGACGGACAGGCCCGAGGAGTGGCAGGCGCAGCCGCCGGTGGGCAGGACGTGGTTGGATCCGGCCGCGTAGTCGCCGAGGGAGACCGGTGCCCAGGGGCCGATGAAGACCGCGCCCGCGTTCTTCACGCGGTCGGCCACGGCGGCCGCGTCGGCGGTCTGGATCTCCAGGTGCTCGGCGCCGTACGCGTCGACCACCCGCAGGCCCTCCTCGACGCCGTCCACGAGGACGATCGCGGACTGCTTGCCGGTCAGGGCCGGCACGATCCGGTCGTCGATGTGCCGGGTGGCCGCGATCTGGGGTTCCAGCTCCTTCTCCACCGCGTCCGCGAGCTCCACGGAGTCGGTGACCAGCACGGCGGCGGCCAGCGGGTCGTGCTCGGCCTGGCTGATCAGGTCGGAGGCGACGTGCGCCGGGTCGGCCGTGGAGTCGGCGAGGACCGCGATCTCGGTGGGGCCGGCCTCGGCGTCGATGCCGATCTTGCCGGTGAAGTAGCGCTTGGCCGCGGCGACCCAGATGTTGCCGGGGCCGGTAACCATGTTGGCGGGCGGGCAGGACTCGGTGCCGTACGCGAACATCGCGACGGCGGTGGCACCGCCCGCGGCGTACACCTCGTCGACGCCGAGCAGGGCGCAGGCGGCGAGGATCGTCGGGTGCGGCAGGCCGCCGAACTCGGCCTGCGCCGGGGAGGCGAGCGCGATCGACTCGACGCCGGCCTCCTGCGCGGGCACGACGTTCATGACCACGGAGGACGGGTAGACCGACCGGCCGCCGGGCGCGTAGAGCCCGACCCGCTCGACCGGAACCCACTTCTCGGTCACGGAGCCGCCCGGCACGACCTGTGTCGTGTGGGTCGTACGGCGCTGGGCGCGGTGGACGAGGCGGGCGCGGCGGATGGACTCCTCCAGGGCCGCGCGCACGGCGGGGTCGAGTTCCTCCAGGGCGCGGGCGAGGGCCGCCGCGGGCACCCGTACCTGGTCGAGCCGGACGCCGTCGAACCTCTCGGCGAAGTCGATCAGCGCCGCGTCGCCCCGATGATGCACGGCTTCGCAGATCGGACGCACCTTCTCCAGGGCGGCCGAGACGTCGAAGTCGGCTCGGGGCAGCAGGTCGCGCAGGGCGGGGCCCTCGGGGAGGGCGTCGCCGCGCAGATCGATTCGGGAGATCACGCCCTCAATTCTCGCAGACCGGGATCGTGAGGCGTCGGCACGTATCAATGGCTGATACAGAACGTGGCCGAATCCGGAAGATCTCCTTCACCCTTAGCGTTCAGGGCGTCACTCAGCGGGCATGAACGGTTGTGCGAAACCAGGGCTTCTCCTGGGCTTTCCTGGTCATGAGGAGGAACGAGCAGCGTGACCGAAGGGGCCGGCCTCATCACCGGGGACGCCGGGGACCTGCCGGACGACCTGACCGCCGCCGAGGCCGGCATGTGGCAGGCCTTCCGCAACGGCACCGTCTACGACCTGAGCAGCGGCGACACCGTCGTCGACGATCCGCACGGCGGGCATCCGTGGGGCGAGTCGCGGACCGTGCGGGCCCGGATCGTGGCCTGGCTGCTGCTGGACGGTCCGCCCGCGCTCGCGGGCCGGGTGTCCTCGCTCAAGCTGGTCGGCGTGCAGATCAGCGGCACGCTCGACCTCGCGGGCGGCACGGTGGAGCCGTACCTGGAGCTGAAGCGGTGCCGGTTCGAACGGGACGTGCTGCTGCCTGAGGCGCGGGTGACGACCCTGCGGATGGTGGACTGCTCGGTGCCCCGGCTGGAGGCGGCCCGGCTCCAGACGGAGGGTGATCTGCACCTGCCGCGCTGCCGCTTCCACAACGGCGTCCGCCTCACGGACGCGCACATCGGCACCGACCTGCTGCTCAACCAGGCGATCGTCTACCGCGACCGCACCGGCCGCTCGGTGTCCGCCGACGGCCTGACCGTCGGCCAGGACCTCCAGGCGGAGCTGCTGGAGTCGCACGGCGAGCTGCGGCTGCGCAGCGCGCAGATCGGCGTGTCGCTGAGCCTGCGCGGGGCCCGGCTGACCAACCCGTACACACGGTTCGCGCTGAACGCGCCCCAGCTGACCGTCGAGCGGTCCCTGTATCTGACTCCGGCCGGGGTGGGCGGCCTGGCGGTGAGCGGCACCACGCCCGCGCGCGGGACCCGCGTCCAGCGTTTCGAGTGCCGGGGCGGGGTGCGGCTGGACGACGGGCGGTTCGGGGACGCCGTCGACCTGGACCAGGCCCGGTTCGCCTTCACGGAGGAGCAGGAACTGTCGCTGCGCCGGGTGCAGACGCCCGAACTGCGCTTCCTCGGGGAGCAGCCGCAGCGCGGCAAGGTGGTGCTGTCCGGGGCGCGGGTGGTCAACCTGGTGGACCGGGCGAGCGCCTGGCCGGGCCCCGGCCGTCTGCACATGGGCGGCTTCACGTACGAGAACCTGGTGCCGCAGGGGCCGTTCCCGCTGACCGAGCGGCTTCAGTGGGTGGCCGCCGCGACCGCCGAGTACAACCCGGAGCCGTACGAGCGGCTGGCGGCCGTGCTGCGGGCGGGCGGGGAGGACGAGGACGCCCGCGAGGTGCTGCTCGCCAAGCAGCGCCGCCGCCGCGAGACGCTGCCGCCGGCCGCCAAGCTGTGGGGGTACGCGCAGGACTGGACGGTGGCCTACGGATATCGGCCGGGCCGGGCCGCGGTGTGGATGGCGGTGCTGTGGGCGGTCAGCTCCGTGGCGTTCGCACAGGCCGAGCATCCGCCGGTCAGCCGCGAGGGGCACCCGCCGTGGAATCCGGCGCTGTTCGCGCTGGACCTGCTGCTTCCGGTGATCGACCTGGGGCAGGCCGGCCAGTGGCGGATGCAGGGCGGCTGGCAGTGGCTCCAGGCTGCGATGATCCTGCTGGGCTGGATCCTGGCGACGACGGTGGCGGCGGGGGCGACGCGGCTGCTGCGGCGCGGTTGACGCCGGACGCCGGACGCGATGACCGAGAAGCGACCAGAAAGCTGAGGAACAGCTGTCGAACAGTCACCTTTTACTTTTCCTTGACCTGGCGGCGTACAACTTTCCGCAGGTTCGCCGCACCCTCTGGCGCAGGGTCGACCAGCGGCTTTTCAATGGCAAAACCATGGCTCTGCTGCCCCCGTTCATCCGTGCCTCCCGGACGGCGACGTCCCGGCGGGCCCGGACCGCCGCCCCCCACCCCGCCGGCGGGCTTCCGGCCGACGACGAGGTGCTCCTCGACGTGCCCGACGACCGGCTCGGGCCCGCGCTGGTCGCCGCCGGTCAGGGCGCGTACCGGCCGGCCGCCGCGCTCCTGGCCGGCACCCGCGAACGCGCCGAGTGGGAGTACCACGACCGGTACACCACGCGCCTGGCCTCCTTCGCCGACGCCCGCCCGGAGTGGTTCAAGGAGTGGCGCGCCGCCGCCCCGCGCGACCCGGACGTGCTGCTGGTCTCCGCCCAGCTCGCGGTGGACCGCGCCTGGCGCTCACCGGCCCGGGCCGAGCTGCTGCGCGAGGTGAGCCCGCTGATCACGGCCGCCGCGCAGAGCGACGTCCGCGACCCGGTGCCCTGGCGGATCGCGCTGGACCACGCGCGCGGTACCCACGCCGGGCACAAGTACTTCGGGGAGCTGTGGGAGGCGGCCCTGCGGCGCGCCCCGCACCACTACGGCTGCCATGTGGCCGCCAAGCGCTATCTGGCCGAGTCCTGGCACGGCTCGCACCGCGAGTGCTTCGACTTCGCCGACCGGGCCGCGCAGGACGCCCCGGCGGGCTCCCTGGTGCAGGCCCTGCCGGTGCGGGCGGCCTTCGCCTACCTCACCGACGGCTGTGGGCCCGACGTGCCCCGCGAACGCCTCGACGCGGCCGCCGACCGGGCCATCGGCCTGTCCGCCCGCTTCCCGGTCGCCGACCCCTGGCCGGCCGAGATCCGCAACCTCCTGACGTACGTCCTGGTCCGCCTCGGCCGCCGCGAGGACGCCCTCGCCCAGCTGCGTCTGATCGGCCCGTACGCCACGTCCTTCCCCTGGGGCCGGCTGTCGGACGACCCCCTCGGGCACTTCCTCGCGGTCCGCGAGAGCGTGTGCTCGCAGACGTCCGGGCAGCCCGCGTCGCCCCCCAGGGACGGACACGGGGAACGCGCGTACCCGGCGGACCACTAGGCTTCTGCGTCGTGACCACCGTCCGGCTGCCGCTCTTTCCCCTGAACTCGGTGCTGTTCCCGGGGCTCGTGCTCCCGCTCAACGTCTTCGAGGAGCGCTATCGCGCCCTGATGCGCGACCTGTTGAAGACCCCGGAGGACGAACCGCGCAGGTTCGCCGTGGTCGCCATCCGCGACGGCCACGAGGTGGCTCCCACCGCCCCGGGCATGCCGGACCCGACGGCGCTGCCCCAGCGGGGACCGGCGGCCGGCTTCGGCGACGACCCCGCCCAGGCCTTCCACAAGGTCGGCTGTGTCGCCGACGCGGCGACGATCCGGGAGCGGGCCGACGGCACCTTCGAGGTGCTCGCCACCGGCACGACCCGGGTGCGGCTGTTGTCGGTGGACTCCTCCGGCCCGTTCCTGACGGCGGAGCTCCAGGAGCTGCCGGAGGAGCCGGGCGACGAGGCGGGCACCCTCGCCGAGGGCGTGCTGCGGGCCTTCCGCCAGTACCAGAAGCGCCTCGCGGGCGCCCGGGAGCGGTCACTGACCACCGGCGCGGATCTGCCGGACGAACCGTCCGTGGTGTCGTACCTGGTGGCGGCCGCGATGATGCTGGACACGCCGACCAAGCAGCGGCTGCTCCAGGCGCCGGACACCGCCTCCCGGCTGCGCGACGAGCTGAAACTGCTGCGCGCGGAGACGGCGATCCTGCGTAGCCTGCCCTCGCTGCCCGCGGCGGACCTCACCCGCGGGCCGACCAGTCTCAACTGACGTCCCTCAGAAGGCGCGCATGGCGAAGAAGTCGAAGAAGCAGCAGTCCGGCGGCACGCCCGCGACCGTCGCCCTGACGGCCGCGGGCGTGGACCACACCGTCCACGCCTACGACCACGACCCCAGCCACCCCTCCTACGGCCAGGAAGCGGCCGAGGCGATGGGGGTCTCCCCCGACCGGGTGTTCAAGACCCTCGTCGCGGACGTCGACGGCACCCTGACCGTGGCGGTCGTCCCGGTCGCGGGCTCGCTGGACCTGAAGGCGCTGGCGTCGGCGGTCGGCGGCAAACGGGCGGCCATGGCGGACCCGACGCTGGCGGAACGCACCACGGGCTACGTCCGCGGCGGCATCTCCCCGCTGGGCCAGCGCAAGAAGCTGCCCACGGTCCTCGACGACTCCGCGAGCGCCCACGCCACCATCTGCGTCTCGGCGGGCCGGCGCGGCCTGGAGGTCGAGCTGTCCCCCGCCGACCTCGCCGCGCTGACCTCGGCGGTACTGGCACCGATCGGACGCCTCTGACCGGTCGGCCCTGCCCCGCGACGGATCCCGTCTACTTCTGAAGGCCGTTCGGGTCCTGGTGGACGGGGGGCTCGGGGAAGGCGTGCGGTTCGGGGTCCCGGGGGCCGAAGAGGGCGGTGAGGCCCAGGTGGACCAGGAGGGCCGACAGGGGCCAGGCGAGGAGGGCGCCCTTGGCGCCGAGCCTCAGCGGGGCGGCGAAGGTCACGCCCTTGCCGGCGGCCTTCGCCTGGGCGAGGACGTCCGAGGAGGGGCCGAACCACATGCCGAGCCGCCAGGCGAGGACCGAGCCGAGCAGCCCGCCCACGGTCAGCGCCACCACCAGCGGCACACCACCGCGCCGCCGCCAGGCGAACACCGCCACCGCGCTCACGAGGCCACAGGCGACCGCCAGCAGAGTGAACGTTCCGTCCACGCCGACGGCCTGCTCGCCCTCGGTATCGCTGAAGTAGACGACCCAGTTGCCGTCCACCACGTCCCCGACCAGCGGCACCCGCGGCGCGAGCCACACCCACAGCAGCCCCAGCGCCACCCCGGCGAGCGCGACCACCCCCGTGATCACGGCGGCTTCCCGCAGCTCGGTCTTCATCCCGGGACCGTCCTGTCCGTGTACGGCGTCATGGGGGGCGGCGGCCACACCCGGGTACCCGCCCGGCGACGGCGGCCAGGCCTGGTGCGCGGACGGTTCGTGCGGGGGCGGAGGGGGAGTCAGCGGTGCGGTCACTCTGACATCGTGCCAGGCGCGCCCCGGCGACGCGTCATCGGACGGCGGCCCGACGGTAGGCCCAGGTGGCGACCGCCAGCGAGACGACGCCCACCCCGGCGCAGACCGCGAGGTCACCGAGGACGAGCGCCCAGTCGGGGCTCGCCCGGAAGGTCCGCGCGAAGGCCTCGACACCGTACGTCGACGGCAGCAGGTCGCGGGCGAAGCGCACGGCCTCCGGCATCCGGTCGGGCGGCAGCACGCCCAGCAGCAGCGCCGCCGACATGCCCAGCTGCCCCAGCACGGTGGCCAGCTCCGGTCGGGGCGCGAGCAGCCCGAAGGCCGCGCCGAGCCCGGACAGCGCGGCGCCCGCCAGCGGGATCACGAGCGCCAGCACCCACAGGTGGGTCAGCGGCAGCCCGAACAGCACACATCCGAAGACGGCCGTCACCAGCGTCCCCGGCACGGTGAACGACGCGTACGCGCCCGCCGCGCCCAGCACCACGGCGGCGGGCGGCACGGGCAGCGTCGCGTAGTGGTCCAACCCGCCGCTGGCCCGCAGCTGCCCGAAGTATTGGGCGAGCAGGTTCAGCGCGACGAAGGCCACGACGAGGACCGCCGAACCGGCCACCACGGCCTCCGCCTCGCTGCCGCCGTCCACGACGCCCCGCATCATGATCAGGATGCCGACCGACTGGAAGGTCGCGACGAACAGCAGCGGGATACGCGCCACGCGCGCGCGGGACAGCTGCGCCCGGTACACGGCCACCAGCGACGGCCACAGCCGCGCACGCGGCCCCAGCTCGGCCGCCTCCCGGACCGGCTGCTCATCTGCGGCCAGGACGCTGCCCGGCAGAACCTCTGCGGGTACGACACTCACGTCGCGCTGCTCTCCCTCTCGGAGTTCACTCCGTCAGTCGTCCTGTTCGGTACGGATGCGATGGCTGCCCTGCTCAAACCCTCACCAGTCCCTGCCGCGCGGCACCGCCCAGCGCCAGGTAGACGTCCTCCAGGCTCGGCGTGGCCAGCGTGAAGTCGTCCAGGGCGGCGAAGGCGGCCCCGCCGGTGACGGTGGCGACGACCGCGCGGGCCTCCTCGGGCGCCAGCCGCAGCGTCCAGCGGCGCCCGGACTCCACGGCCCGCTCGCGCAACGCGGCGACCTCGGGCACGTCCAGCGGCGCCCGCTCCCGCCACACCAGCTCCACCCGCACCTCGCCGGCGACCTGCTCCTTGAGCCCGGCGGGGGTGTCGCAGGCGATGACCCGGCCCTTGTCGAGGACGGCGACCCGGTCGAGGACGCTCTCGGCCTCGATGACGTTGTGGGTGACGAGCAGCACGGTCGTACCGCGCTCGGCCCGCCGCCGGTCCACGGCCGTCCACACGGCCCGCCGGGCCACGGGATCCATCCCGGTGGTCGGCTCGTCCAACACCAGCAGGGGCCGCTCCCCCACCAGCGCGGTCGCGAAGCAGGCCAGCCGCCGCTGCCCGCCGGACAGCTTCCGCAGTGGGCGCCCGGCGATCGGGGCGAGGCCCAGTTCGTCGAGTACGGCGTCCCGCTCCTCGCGGGCCCGGCGTACGTGGAGGCCGCGCAGGCGTCCGGTGGTCTCGGCGGCGAGGGAGACGGTGAGGTCGTCCAGGGCGGTGGACTCCTGCCCCAGATAGGCGAGGATGCGCGCGGCCCGCTCGGGATGGCGCACGATGTCGTGCCCGAGGATCTCCACACTGCCCCTGTCGGGCCGCATCAGACCGGTGATCTGCCGCACGAGGGTGGACTTGCCGGCCCCGTTCGGCCCGAGCAGCCCGAAGATCTCCCCGCGCCGGACGTCCAGCCCCACGTCGTCGGTGGCCCGCACCTCGGGGGTCGCGGGGGTGCCGCGCCGGCCGCGCACCGCCGGATAGGTCTTGGTCAGCCCGCGCACGGCACACACGACCTCGTCCCTGTGCCGAATGACCGGTGCCGCGCGCGTACTCACAAGGGACGAGCCTACGGGGTCCGGGCGCCCCGCTCGCCGTCGGGTCGTCCTCCGCCCCCGTCGGTGCCCGGCTCCGGGTGCGTTCAGTCGTCGGCCGGCGGGTGTTCCGGGGAGGTGCGGGTGTCGACCTCACGCCAGAAGCCCGCCCGGATGGCGTAACGGTCGTGCTCGTCGATCTGGTCGTCCTTGTGCGCCAGCAGACCGAAGCGGGCCGCGTAACGCAGCAGCTCACCGTCGATGCGGTGCGGGATGCGCGGGTACATCCCGGACAGCTTCTGCAGATGGCCGTGGTCGCCCAGCCGCTCCATCCACCGCCGGGCGAAGACCTGCCCCACCTCGTACGGGTCGCCGCCGACGGTGGTGATGTCCTCCTCGCGGTCGGCCCACCGCTGCTCGGCCGTGGTGAGCTGCGCGAGGGTCGGCATCGAGGCGGCCTCGGCCGGCTCGGCGGGGACGCCGGGCCGGTCGACCCAGCCCTTGTCGGAGGACCAGCGCAGGGTGGCGGTCGGGGGATGCTGCACGGCCTGCGCGCCCGGCGCGCGCAGGGCCGCGAGGTCCTTCGGGGTGGGCACCCCCTTGGGCGCGGGGACCCGTTCCCGCGTGCCGTTTTCGGCTGCCGCGGCGGCGCTCGCGCGCCCGCCCTCCTCGGCGGCCCGCTCGGCGGCCGGGGCGAGCGTGGCGTCGGGCAGCGGCGCGGAGAGGATCGCGGCGATCTCCGGCCGGGGCGCGGGCGGCGGCGCGCAGATCCCGCCGAACTCCTTGGCGCGGACGGCCTTGGTGATCCAGGTCCGGTCCAGCACGCGCCGTTCGTCGGCCTCGGCGACGAGGTCCTCGGACTGGTTGTAGTCGCCGTCGGCGGCCTGCACGGCCCACAGATGGACGGCGACCCCGTGCTCCTTGGCGGCCATCATGCCGGGCAGCAGATCGCCGTCGCCGGTGACGAGGACGACGTCGGAGCAGGCCCGGTTGCGGGCCAGCTCGGTCAGCTCGGCGTGCATGGCGGCGTCGACGCCCTTCTGCGCCCAGCGGCCGTCGCTGCGGGTGAGGGCGCCCAGGCGGACCGTCACCCGGGGCATCACGCGCAGCCTGCGGTGCTCGGGCTGGGGCACGCGGTCGGGGGCGCCGTCGAACCAGTAGATGCGCAGCAGGGGCCGTTCCGTCTCGGACTCGGCCTGTTCGCGCAGGCCCTGGACGAGGGCGGCGTGGTCGACGGTGATGCGGGAACGCGACGGCTCCCCGGCGAGGAGGCTGGCGGCGGCCCCCAGCAGATACCCGGCGTCCACCAGGACGATGCAGCGGTCCACACGACTCACCCTCTTTCCGGGAGGTTTGCTTCGGGCCTGCTTCGAGTCTGCCCGACGGCGCGGGGGTTAACGGCCCGAACTCGATCTTCGGCGTGGCGTTTGCCGGACGGTGCGTGACGACCGCCCCTGTCACACACGGTAATTATCCGAAATGCGGCTTGAGTCAGCCTATGTGAATCTGATCCCGGCCCTGGCCCCTAGATCCCCCACAGGAGGCAGATCACCATGGCCAAGAACAAGAAGCAGGACCGCAAGCAGCCGCAGCCCGAGCGCGCTCAGCGGCAGGCCCAGCAGTCGTCCCTGGAGTCGCAGGGCGAGCAGCAACTCGCCCCGGTGACGCCCGCGGACGTCGCCCGCAAGGGCCGGCAGAAGCGGTTCGGCCACAACTGACACCTGTGTAAAGGGCTTTGAGGCCCAGGCACACCGAGGGGCGCATCCGCTGCCGGATGCGCCCCTCGCACATCTTTTCCCGGGGACCGCGGGTGACTCAGCCCGCCAGGCAGGACGGGCCGAGCAGCACCTTCAGATCGCCGAACAACGCCGGGTCGGGCTTGACCCGGTGCCGGTCCAGCCGCAGCACGGTCGTCTTCGTCGGTCCCTGGAGCCTGATCCGGACCTCGCTGTCGCCCTTGTGGTGGGTGAGGATCTCGCCGAGGCGGCTGACCATCGGCGGGGTGACCTTGACCGCCGGGATGGTCAGGATCACCGGGGCGTTGGTGCCCGCCGTGGACAGGTCGGGGACCATCAGCTCCATCGCGACGAGCCGCGGCACGTCCTCCCGCTTGTCCAGGCGGCCCTTGACGAACACCACGGCGTCCTCGACGAGTTGGGTGGACACCAGCTGGTAGGTCGCCGGGAAGAACATGCACTCGATGGAGCCCGCGAGGTCCTCCACCGTGGCGATCGCCCAGGCGTTGCCCTGCTTGGTCATCTTGCGCTGGAGGCCGGAGATGATGCCGCCGATGGTGACGACCGCGCCGTCCGCGTGCTCACCCCCGGTGAGCTGGGCGATGCCCGCGTCGGCCTTGTCGGACAGGACGTGCTCCAGACCGAACAGCGGGTGGTCGGAGACGTACAGGCCGAGCATCTCCCGCTCCTGGGCGAGCAGGTACGTCTTCTCCCACTCGTCGGTGGTGAATTCGACGTCCAGGCCGAACCCGGGCTCCCCGGCCGTCTCCTCGCCCATGCCGCCGAAGAGGTCGAACTGGCCCTCGGCCTCCTTGCGCTTGACCGCGACCACGTTGTCGATCATCGGCTCGTACTGGGCCGTCAGCCCCTTGCGGGTGTGGCCCATGGAGTCGAAGGCGCCGGCCTTGATCAGCGATTCCGTGGTCCGCTTGTTGCAGACCACCGCGTCGACCTTGTCGAGGTAGTCGGGGAAGGAGCTGTACTTCCCCTTCGCCTTGCGGCACTTGATGATCGACTCGACGACGTTGGTGCCGACGTTGCGGACGGCGGAGAGGCCGAAGAGGATCACGTCGTCGCCCTGGGCGGCGAAGTTCGCCTCCGACTCGTTGACGTTCGGCGGGAGCACCCGGATGCCCATGCGGCGGCACTCGTTGAGGTAGATCGCCGACTTGTCCTTGTCGTCCTTGACGGACGTCAGCAGCGCCGCCATGTACTCGGCGGGATGGTTCGCCTTCAGGTACGCGGTCCAGTACGAGACCAGTCCGTAGGCGGCGGAGTGGGCCTTGTTGAACGCGTAGCCGGCGAAGGGGACCAGAACGTCCCACAGGGCCTGGATCGCCTCGTCGCTGTAGCCGTTCTTCTGGGCGCCGGCCTGGAAGATGGTGAAGTTCTTGGCCAGCTCGTCGGGCTTCTTCTTGCCCATCACGCGGCGCAGGATGTCGGCCTCGCCGAGCGAGTAGCCGGCGATGATCTGGGCGGCCTTCTGCACCTGCTCCTGGTAGACGATCAGGCCGTAGGTGACGTCCAGGACCTCCTTGAGCGGCGCCTCCAGCTCGGGGTGGATCGGCGTGATCTCCTGCTGCCCGTTCTTGCGCAGCGCGTAGTTCGTGTGGGAGTTCATGCCCATCGGGCCCGGCCGGTACAGGGCCGACACGGCGGAGATGTCTTCGAAGTTGTCCGGCTTCATCAGGCGCAGCAGGGAGCGCATGGGGCCGCCGTCGAACTGGAAGACGCCGAGGGTGTCGCCGCGCTGGAGCAGTTCGAAGGTCGTGGGGTCGTCCAGCGGGAGGCTGAGGAGATCGATGTCGATCCCCTTGTTGGCCTTCACCATCTTGACGGCGTCGTCCATGATCGTGAGGTTGCGCAGGCCCAGGAAGTCCATCTTCAGCAGGCCGAGCGACTCACAGCTCGGGTAGTCCCACTGTGTGATGGTCACGCCGTCGGTGTGCCTGACCCAGACCGGGACGTGGTCGGTGATGGTCTCGCTGGACATGATCACGCCGGCCGCGTGCACACCCATCTGCCGGACCAGGCCCTCGACGCCCTTGGCGGTGTCGATGACCTTCTTCACGTCCGGCTCGTTCTCGTACATCGCCCGGATCTCGCCCGCCTCCGAGTAGCGGGGGTGCTGCGGGTCGGTGATGCCGGAGAGCGGGATGCCCTTGCCGAGGACGTCGGCGGGCATGGCCTTGGTCAGGCGGTCGCCCATCGCGTACGGGTAGCCCAGCACGCGCGCGGAGTCCTTGATGGCGTTCTTGGCCTTGATGGTGCCGTAGGTGCCGATCATGGCGACCTTGTCGGCGCCGTACTTCTCGGTCACGTACCGGATCACCTCGACGCGCCGGCGCTCGTCGAAGTCGATGTCGACATCGGGCATGGAGACGCGCTCGGGGTTGAGGAACCGCTCGAAGATCAGGCCGTGCGGGATGGGGTCGAGGTCGGTGATGCCCATGGCGTACGCGACGATCGAGCCGGCCGCTGAGCCTCGGCCGGGGCCGACGGCGATGCCGTTGTTCTTCGCCCACATGATGAAGTCGGCGACGACGAGGAAGTAGCCCGGGAACCCCATCTGGATGATGACGTCCATCTCGTACTCGACCTGCTTCTGCCGGTCCTCGGGGATGCCGCCGGGGAAGCGGCGCTCCATGCCGCGGCGGACCTCCTCCTTGAACCAGGTGACCTCGGTGTAGCCCTCGGGGATGTCGAACTTGGGCATGAGGTCGCGCTTCTCGAACATGCCCGTGGTGTCGATCTGCTCGGCCACCAGGAGCGTGTTGCGGCAGCCCTCCTGCCAGGCGTCCGAGGAGTCGATGGCGTACATCTCGTCCGTGGACTTCAGGTAGTAGCCGGTGCCGTCGAACTTGAAGCGGTCGGGGTCGGAGAGGTTCTTGCCGGTCTGGATGCACAGCAGCGCGTCGTGCGCCCCCGCCTCGTGCGCGTACGTGTAGTGCGAGTCGTTGGTGACCAGGGGCGGGATGCCGAGCTTCTTGCCGATGTCGAGGAGGCCGTCGCGGACGCGGCGCTCGATCTCGATGCCGTGGTCCATCAGCTCCAGGAAGTAGCGGTCCTTGCCGAAGATGTCCTGGTAGTCGGCGGCCGCCTTGAGGGCCTCGTCGTACTGGCCGAGGCGCAGCCGGGTCTGGAGCTCGCCGGAGGGGCAGCCGGTGGAGGCGATCAGGCCCTCCGACCACTGGGCGATGGTCTCCTTGTCCATCCGGGGCCACTTCTGCAGCCAGCCCTCGGCGTAGGCGTCGGAGGAGAGGCGGAAGAGGTTGTGCAGACCCGTCGCGTTCGCCGCCCAGATCGTCTTGTGGGTGTAACCACCGGAACCCGAGACGTCGTCCCTCTTCTGGTGCGGCTGACCCCACTGGATCTTGCGCTTGTTGCGGCGCGACTCGGGGGCGACGTACGCCTCGATCCCGATGATCGGGGTGATTCCGGCCTTCTGCGCGGAGTGGAAGAAGTCGTACGCGCCGTGGAGGTTGCCGTGGTCGGACATGGCGATGTGCGTCATGCCCATCTCGTTGCACGCGTTGAACATGTCCTTCAGCCGCGCGGCACCGTCCAGCAGCGAGTACTGGGTGTGGACGTGCAGGTGCGTGAACGGCGGCTTCGACACGGCGTGGCCTCCAAGGGAAACACTCGACGACGGGCTGGGGGACAGTCCGGGGGTCAGCGTCGAAGTCTATGCCCCGGCACTGACACTCGGCGGGCTCCCCCGCGTACCTTCACAGCGGGGGTCGCGGGCACTTCGGCGCCCGCCCGCCCGTTGAAGACGACAGAAACGCTGTCGTACACGTCATGCACCAGGAGGCACCCCGCGATGTCGGCACCGCAGCTCAACGACGAGCCTCGCGGCGAGGAGATCCTCGCCGTCTTCGACACCGCCTTCGGCGAGCTCCTGGCCGCCGACCCGGCCGCGTTCCGCGTGAAGTTCCGGAAGATGGCGGCCTCGGCGTTCGCGTTCTACCGGGGCACGGCGTGCCTCTTCTACCACGACCTGACGGCGGACAACGGCTTCGGGCCGCAGGACGGCGGCCCGTTCCTGGACGAGCGCACCTCGCGCGTGTGGATCCACGGCGACCTGCACGCGGAGAACTTCGGCACCTACATGGACTCCCAGGGCCGGCTGATCTTCAACGTCAACGACTTCGACGAGGCGTACGTCGGCCCCTTCACCTGGGACCTCAAGCGCCTGTCCGCCTCCCTCGCCCTCATCGGGTACGCGAAGGCGCTCAGCGACGAGCAGATCACCGAGCTGGTGGAGGTGTACGCGGGCGCGTACCGCGAGCGGATCCACGCGCTGGCCACCGGCGCCAAGCGCGACGAGGTGCCGCCCTTCACCCTGGACACCACCCAGGGCCCGCTGCTGGACGCGCTGCGCGACGCCCGCTCCCTGACCCGCTTCGGGCTGCTGGAGTCCATGACGGAGATCCGCGACTTCGAGCGCCGCTTCGCGCCGGGCGGCGGCTCCATCGAGCTGGACGCCGCCACCCGCTACAAGGTGCTGGCCGCCTTCGACGGCTATCTGGAGACGCTGCCCGACGCCTCCCTGGCCCGCCCCGACTCCTACCGGGTGAAGGACGTCGTGGGCCGGCGCGGGATCGGCATCGGCTCGGCCGGGCTGCCGTCGTACAACATCCTGCTGGAGGGCCACAGCGACGCCCTGGAGAACGACGTCGTGATCTACATCAAGCAGGCCCAGACCCCGGCCGTCTCCCGGCACATCACCGATCAGGCGATCCGTGACTACTTCCAGCACGAGGGGCACCGCACGGTGATCTCCCAGCGCGCCCTCCAGGCGCACGCCGACCCGTGGCTGGGCTGGACCGAGCTGGACGGCGCGGGCCAGCTGGTCGCCGAGGTCTCGCCGTACGCCGTGGACCTCGACTGGGGCGACATCGACGACCCGGAGGAGATCGCCGGTGTCGTCGCCGACCTGGGCCGGGCCACCGCCACCATGCACGCGGCGGCGGACGACACCTCCGGCGAGTCGCTGGTGCCGTTCTCCACGGAGCGGGCCATCGACGCGGCGATCGCCGCCGACGAGGACGGCTTCGCGCCCCTGCTGGTGGACTTCGCGCACGTCTACGGCGCACGCGCGCGTGCGGACCACCAGATCTTCGTGGACCTCTTCCGCAACGGCCGGATCCCCGGTCTGTGACGGGATCGATAACGATAGGGACGCTCACAGGGACCCTTTAGGGGTCTCTTACCGGAGCGCGTGTCACACTTCCTGCGCTATGGACATATCCGGGACCCGACTCAGAGCCGTACGCGCGGCGCTGTTCACGGCCTTCGTCGTGACGCTCAGCACCGCGTCGCACGTGCTGCTGTCCCGGGCCCCGCTGCCGTTGAACACGGTGGCCGTCGTCGCGGCCGCCGTGTTCGTCCTCGCGTACGCCCTCGCGGGCCGCGAGCGCGGCTTCGGGCGGATCGCCGCCCTGCTGATCCCGCTGGAGCTGGCGGCCGACACCGTCTTCACCACCGGGCAGCATGTCTGCTACGGCCGCGCGGGCGGGCCGGTCGCCGGCCCGCTGGCCTCGGTCGGCTGGGACGTCCTGTGCGGCGACGGCGCCTCCGTCGGCGCGCCGCTCGCGCAGGTCACCGGCACCGATCCCGACAGGCTCGGCGGGCTCCTCGCGCACGCCGACCCGGCCACCGCCTGGCTGCTGCTCGGCGCCCATGTCTGCGTCGGCCTGGTCGCCGCGGCCTGGCTGCGCCGGGGCGAGCGGGCGCTGGCCCAGCTGCTGCGGGCGGCCGCCGCGACCACGTTCCGGCCGCTGCTGCTCGCCGTGGCCGCCGTGACCGTACGCCGCGCCCCGGCGGCCCGCCGCCTGCCGAGGCCCACGCACCGTACGGCCGCCGCCCGTGACCGGATCCTCGTGCACTCCCTGGGACGGCGTGGACCGCCGTGCTCGGCCGTTTCGGCCTGAGCAACGCCCGTTCCGGCGAACGGCACCCGAGCACGACAGTCCCGACACACACGTATCCCGCGCACGCCCGGTGCGCGTCCCACAGGAGAACACCCACATGAGCAAGCGGAACAGCCAGGCGGCGAAGACGGCGGCCCGGGAGCGGCTGCGCCTCGAACGCGAGCGCGAGGCCAAGCGGGCCAAGGTCAGGCGGCAGATCATCGTCGCCTGCTCGGCCGTCGGCGTGCTGGCGGTGGCGGGCGGCATAGGTTACGCCGTCGTCCAGGCCAACCAGCCCAGCTACTGGGACAAGGCGGCGGACGCCAAGCTGGTCAAGCCGGCCAACACCACCGGTGAGAACGGCACGACCGTCGTCATGGGCAAGGCCACCGCGAAGAAGACCCTCGTGATGTACGAGGACCCGCGCTGCCCGGTCTGCGCCCAGTTCGAGCAGACCGTCGGCGAGACGGTGAAGAAGGACTACGAGGCCGGCAAGTACAAGGTCCAGTTCGTCGGCGCGACCTTCCTCGACCGCAGCCTGACCGGTGAGGGCTCCCGCAACGCGCTCAGCGCCCTCGGCGCCGCGCTGAACGTCGGCCCGGAGGCGTTCCTCGACTACAAGGCCGCGCTGTATTCGGCGAAGTGGCACCCGGAGGAGTCCGACGACAAGTTCAAGGACGACTCCTACCTGATCAAGGTGGCGGACACGGTGCCCGAGCTGAAGGGCAACGCCACGTTCCAGACCGCCGTGAAGGACGGCACCTACGACAAGTGGGCGCTGGAGATGTCCAAGACCTTCGACGACAGCGGCGTGAAGGGCACCCCGACGCTGAAGATGGACGGCAAGGCCCTGACCAGCCCGGGCTCGCAGAACGCGCCCATGACGGTGGCCGACTTCACCACCGCGGTCGAGGCGGCGCTCAAGGGCTGAGCCGCGCCTCGGTGAAGAGCGGGCGAACTTTGCCGGTTCGCCCGCTCTTTTGTCGTACTGATCAGTAATCTGATCGCCCGTGACCAGTCGATACAGATCAACACAGAGCACCGGCGCGCCCGCCCGCGGCGTCAACTCGCCCGCCCCGCGCCGCCGTACGGTCGTCAAGGCCGCGGCCGCCACCGCCGCGCTGGCGGGACCGCTCGCCGCCGCGCTGCCCGCCCGGGCCGCCGAGGAGGCCCCGGCCTTCCTGCACGGTGTCGCCTCCGGCGACCCGCTGCCCGACGGCGTCCTGCTGTGGACCCGGGTGACGCCCACGGCCGGGGCGATACCCGGCTCCGGGCTCGGCCCGGACACCGAGGTCGAGTGGGTCGTCGCCACGGACAAGGCCCTGACGGCCATCGTGGCCAAGGGGTCGGTCACCGCGACCGCCGCCTCGGACCACACCGTCAAGGCGGACGTGCGCGGCCTCGCGCCGGCCACCGACTACTGGTTCCGCTTCTCGGCCGGCGGCACCGACTCCCCGGTGGCGCGCACCCGCACCGCGCCGGCGGCGGACGCGTCGGTCGCGAACCTGCGCTTCGGCGCGGTCTCCTGCGCCAACTGGGAGGCCGGCCGTTTCTCCGCCTACCGCCATCTCGCCGCCCGCGGCGACCTGGATGCCTGGCTGCACCTGGGCGACTACATCTACGAGTACGGCACCGGCGAGTACGGCACCCGTGGAACCGTCGTGCGGCCGCACACGCCGACGCACGAGATCCTCACGCTCGCCGACTACCGCGCCCGGCACGGCACGTACAAGACGGACCCCGACCTTCAGGCGTTGCACGCCAAGGCGCCCGTCATCGCGATCTGGGACGACCACGAGATCGCCAACGACGCCTGGTCCGGCGGCGCCGAGAACCACACCGAAGGCGCCGAGGGCACCTGGGCGGCCCGTCAGGCAGCCGCCAAGCAGGCCTACTTCGAGTGGATGCCGGTCCGCCCGGCGCTCGCCGGCACCACCTACCGCCGGCTGCGCTTCGGCAAGCTCGCCGACCTCTCCCTGCTGGACCTGCGCTCCTTCCGCTCCCAGCAGGTCTCCGTCGGCGACGGCGAGGTCGACGACCCCGAGCGCACCCTCACCGGCCGCGCCCAACTCGACTGGCTGAAGGCCGGGCTGAAGGCCTCCGACACCACCTGGCGGCTGGTCGGCAACTCGGTGATGATCGCGCCGTTCGCCATCGGCTCGCTCTCGGCGGACCTGCTCAAACCGCTCGCCAAGCTGCTCGGCCTGCCGCAGGAGGGCCTGGCCCTCAACACCGACCAGTGGGACGGCTACACCGACGACCGCCGCGAACTCCTCGCCCATCTGCGTTCGAACGCCATCCGCAACACCGTCTTCCTCACCGGCGACATCCACATGGCGTGGGCCAACGACGTGCCGGTGGACGCCGGGACCTATCCGCTGTCGGCCTCGGCCGCCACGGAGTTCGTCGTCACCTCGGTGACCTCCGACAACCTCGACGACCTCGTCAAGGTCCCCGAGGGCACGGTCTCCGCGGTCGCCGCGCCGATCATCAGGGCCGCCAACCGCCATGTCCACTGGGTCGACACCGACCGGCACGGCTACGGCGTCCTGGACATCACCGCCGAGCGCGCGCAGATGGACTACTACGTCCTGTCCGACCGCACCAAGGCGGACGCCACCGCCTCCTGGGCCCGCTCCTACCGCACCCGCAGCGGTACGCAGAAGGTCGAGCGCGCCTACGACCCCGTGTAGCGGTCGGCTACAGACTGTCGAGGAAGCCGAGCGCCACCCGCCAGGTGGCCTCGGCGGCCTCCTCGTCGTAGTCGGGCAGGTCGGGGTCGGTGTAGACGTGGCCGGCCCCGGGGTAGCGGTAGATCTCCACGTCGGCGCCGGCCCGGCCCATCTGGAGGTACCAGGCGCTCAGCCAGTCGTCGGTCTCGAACGGGTCCGGCTCGGCCACGTGCAGCTGGACCGGCAGCTCCTCCACCGAGACGTTCGGCGCGAGGTCGGAGGTGCCGTGCAGGAGCAGCAGGCCGCGTGCCTTGTCGTCACCGAGGGCGAGGGTCTGGGCGACGGACGCTCCCAGCGAGAAACCGGCGTACACCAGGCCTCTGTCCGAGTAGGGCGCGGCGGCCAGGACGGCTCTCTTGAGCAGCTCGTCCTTGCCGATCTCCTCCTTGTGGGCCATGCCCTCCTCGACCGAGTCGAACGTACGGCCCGCGAAGAGGTCCGGCGTCCACACCTCGTGCCCGGCGGCCCGCAGCCGGTCCGCCGCCGCGCGCACCGCGGGACGCAGTCCATAGGTCGAATGGAAGAGCATGATGTTCATGAGGCCATGGTGCCAGCCGGTACCGACAACGCCGCACGAGCCGACTCCGGCACCATGGGACGTGTGCCTCTTCACAAAAGGCACATGTTCATGACCCCGGTCGGCCGGTTACGTTCGAAGGCATGGAGAACCTGCTCCGCCCATTGATCGTGGTCGGCGGTTCGGTCGTACTGACGTTGTTCATCGGCTGGGCCACCGACCGCCTGCTGTGCAAGGCCGACCAGCGGCATCCCGAGACGCCGCTGTGGGGCCTGCTGCGCCGTGGCCGCATCCCCTACCAGCTGGTGCTGTGCGCGGCGCTGCTGAGAGGGTCGTACGACCAGGTGGAGGTGTTGCAGGAGCACAAGACCGCGGTCGGCAGGACCCTCACCCTGGTGCTGATCGGGGCCGCCGCCTGGCTGGTGATCCGGATCGCCGCCGCCGTCGTGGAGACCTCCTACAGCCGGTACGCGCGCGTGCACCGCGACGCGGCCCGGGTGCGCCGGGTGCGCACCCAGGTGACGTTGATCATGCGGGTGGTCTCCGCGATCGTCGGCGTGGTGGCCGTGGCGGCGATGCTGCTGACGTTCCCGACGTTCCGCGCGGCGGGCGCCTCGCTGCTGGCCTCGGCCGGCATCCTCGGCATCGTCGCCGGTGTCGCCGCACAGTCCACACTGAGCAACATGTTCGCCGGGCTCCAGATCGCCTTCGGCGACATGGTGCGCATCGGGGACACGGTCGTGGTGGACGGCGAGTGGGGCACGGTCGAGGAGATCACCCTGACCTTCCTGACCGTGCGGACCTGGGACGAGCGCCGGATCACCATGCCCGTCTCGTACTTCACGTCCAAGCCGTTCGAGAACTGGTCGCGCGGCACGCCGCAGATGACCGGCATCGTCTACTGGCACGTCGACCACTCGGCGCCGCTGGACGCGATGCGCGAGAAGCTGCGCGACATCCTGCGTGAGTGCCCGGCCTGGGACGGCCGCGCCTACGGCCTCGACGTCACGGACACCACCCCGAACACCATGCAGGTGCGGGCCCTGGTGACCGCCAAGGACGCCGACGACATCTGGACGGCGCGGGTGACGGTCCGCGAGCAGATGATCCGCTGGCTGACCGAGGAGCACCCCTACGCGCTGCCCCGCGTCAACACGGCCGACGCGACGACGCCGCCGAACCGTACGAACGGACGACCGTCCGTCGACGGCGCGCCGCCGCGCCAACGCCGTGCCCACGAGGCGCCGCGGGCGGACCGCTGACGGTCAGCGCCCGCGCTCGGCGCCCCCGTTGACCTGCACCACCTGCGAGGTGACGTGCCCGGCGGCGGGAGAGGCCAGCCAGTGCAGGGTCTCGGCGATGTCGGCGGGCGTACCCGCCCGACCGTTCGCCGTCTCCCGCACGAGCCTCTCCCGCCGCTCCGGCGCGATCGCCGCGCCGAAGAACCCGGTGTCCTCGACGTACCCGGGCGCGACCACGTTCACGGTGATCCCACGCGGCCCCAGCTCCCGCGCCAGATCGTGCGCGTACGGGTGCAGCGCGGCCTTGGCGCCGCCGTACGCCCCGCTGCCCGACCCCCGGTAGGCGGCGATCGAGCTGATGAAGAGCACCCGCCCGCCGGGCGCGGCGAGCCGTTCCTTGAGGGCTTCGGTGAGCAGAGCCGCGGTGAGGGTGTTCAGCCGGAAGTTGATGTCCCAGGTGTGCGCGACGCGTTCCAGCGGGTCGTCGAGGTCGGCCTGCGGCTCCAGTTGCCCGTTGCCTCCGGCGCCGTGGACGAGCACGTCCACCTGTCCGAACGACTCCCCGACGAACTCCGCGACACCTCGTACCTCCTGCGGCCGGCTCAGGTCGGCGGCGTAGGTGAGCGCCCCGTCGACCCCGGCCTTCTCCAGCACCTCGGGCCGTCGCCCGAGCAGCAGGACCCGGTCCCCGCCGGCGGCGAAGGTCCGCGCCGTGGCGAGCCCGATGCCCGTTCCGCCTCCACTGATCACTATGTTGCGTGCCATGCGCTCGACCTTAGGAACGACGAGGCGCTCCGTCACCGCGATTTACGGACCCCGCCGATTCACCGCAAACTACGCACATCGAGATGTCGCAGCACGCGGTCGACGATCTCCGGATCCGCGCCCGGCTCGCTGCGCGCCGCCACCACCTCGTGCCGCGCCGCGCTCAGCATCTCCCCCTGGATCCGCCGCACCCGCCTCAGCCTGCGCACCCGGTGCTCATGCGCCTCCCGGCGCTCGTCCTCGCCGATGTCCGGACTGATCCGCAGACCGATGTCGAAGGCCCGCCGCGCCATCTGCTCGGACAGCTCCTCCGGCAGGTCCTCCTCGGCCTCGATCTCCCGCAGCCTGCGCTTGGCCGCCTTCGCCGCCCGCACGGCCAGTTCCTTCTCGAAGTCCTTCTCCCGGTCCGTGTCCGCCCGCACCCGCAGCCGCCGTACCAGCCACGGCAGGCTCAGCCCCTGCACCACCAGCGTCGCCATGATCACCCCGAACGCGATGAACACGATCTCGTCCCGGTCCGGGAAGGCCGCTCCCTCGTCCGTGGTCAGCGGAATCGCCAGCGCCAGCGCCACCGAGGCCACTCCGCGCATCCCCGACCACCACATGACGACGGTCTCCCGCCAGCTCATCGGGATGTCCTCGTCGTGGTCCCGCCGGGCGTGCAGCCGCTGGGCGAGCCAGGTCGCCGGCAGCAGCCACAGCAGCCGCACCAGCACCACCACTCCGGCGACCGCCGCCGCCCACCCGAGCATCTCCGCCCACCGTCCGGACGCGGTCCGGATCGCGTTGTGCAGCTCCAGCCCGATCAGCCCGAAGGCGACCCCCGTGACGAGCGTGTCGACGATGTCCCAGAAGGTGTGCCCGGCGAGCCGAGTCAGCACGTCGTCGGGGTCGGTGGCGAACTCGGCGAGGAACAGCGCCGTGGTGAGCACGGCGAGCACCCCTGACCCGTGCAGCTCCTCCGCCAGCACGTAGGAGGCGTACGGCACCAGCAGGGTCAGCCCGATCTGCAGGGTCGCGTCCCCGAGCAGGTCCATCAGCTTGTTGGCGCCCCACCCCAGCGCCAGTCCGACGGCCACCGCCACCACGGCCGACAGCACCAGGTCCAGCCCCGCCCGCCACGGCGAGAAGGTGCCGCTCACGGCCGCGGTGATGGCCACGTGGTACAGCACGATGGCCGTGACGTCGTTGAACAGCCCCTCGCCCTCCAGGATGGACACCAGTCGGCGGGGCAGCCCGAGCTGTCCGGCGACGGCGGTGGCGGCCACCGGGTCGGGCGGCGCGACGAGCGCGCCCAGCGCCAGTGCCGCCGCGATCGGCAGCCCGGGCACGATCGCGTGGGCGACGGCGGCCACGCACACCATCGTGACGAAGACCAGCGCCACGGCGAGCAGGAAGATCGGCCGTTTGTTCGCCGTGAACTGACGCCAGGAGGTCCGCCGGACCGCCGCGTACAGCAGGGGCGGCAGCAGCAGCGGCAGGATCAGATCGGGCGGGACGTTCACGTTGGGCACGAAGTCGAGGACCGCGAGCACGATCCCGAGCAGCGTCATCAGCACCGGGGCGGGCAGCGCCCACCGGTCTCCGAGCGGGACGCTCACCACGGCCCCGAGCAACAGGACGAACAGCAGGGCCAGCTGATCCACGGTCGGCGCTCCGGCGGTCTAGACGATCAAGAACATCCCGGGTCGCGGCCTGCCACGCTCGCCCCGATTGTCATGTGTCATCGTCTTGCCCGTCCCGGCGCCACCACACCCGCCGCTGTGGCACCTGCCGCCGCGACACGAGCCGCTACAGCACCCGCCGCATCGCCCGGTGCGGGATCCCGGCGTCCGGGAACTCCGGTCCGTACGGCTCGTACCCCAGCCGCTCGTAGAAGCCCAGCGCCCGCGTCTGCGCGTGCAGGTCCACCGCCGTGAGGCCCCGCGCGGATGCCGCCTCCTCGATGGCCCGCACCAGGGCGGCCCCGACACCGAGGCCGCGCGCCTCGGGGGTCACGGCGAGCCGCCCCAGCGACCCCACGGCCGCGTCGCCGGTCTTCGCCGCGGCCGCCTCGCCGTACAGCAGCCGCCCGGTCCCGAGCGGTACGCCGTCCTCGCGGACCGCCAGCACATGGACGGCGTCGGCGTCCTGGGCGTCGTATTCGAGGTCCTCGGGGATGCCCTGCTCGCCGACGAAGACCTCCTTGCGTACCGCGAAGCACGCCTCGCGGTCGCCGGGGCCCTCGGCGACCCGCACCGCGTACGCGCGCGTGCTCATCCGTAGGTCTCCTCGCGGACCTGGTCGAGGGCCCCGCGCAGGTCGTCGGGGTAGTCGCAGGAGAACTCCACCCACTGCCCGTCGCCGGGGTGCTCGAAACCGAGGCGGACGGCGTGCAGCCACTGGCGGGTCAGGCGCAGCCGCTTGGCGAGCGTCGGGTCGGCGCCGTACGTCAGGTCGCCCACGCACGGGTGGCGGTGGGCGGACATGTGGACGCGGATCTGGTGGGTGCGGCCGGTCTCCAGCTTCACGTCCAGCAGGGAGGCGGCGCGGAAGGCCTCGATCAGGTCGTAGTGCGTGACGGACGGCTTGCCGTCCGCGGTCACGGCCCACTTGTAGTCGTGGTGGGGGTGGCGGCCGATGGGCGCGTCGATGGTGCCGCTGGTCGGGTCGGGGTGGCCCTGCACGAGCGTGTGGTAGCGCTTGTCGACCGTGCGCTCCTTGAACTGGCGCTTGAGCGAGGTGTAGGCGCGCTCCGACTTGGCGACCACCATCAGCCCGGAGGTGCCCACGTCGAGGCGGTGCACGATGCCCTGGCGCTCGGCGGCACCGGAGGTCGAGACCCGGTACCCGGCGGCGGCCAGCCCGCCGATGACGGTGGGCCCGCTCCAGCCGGGCGACGGGTGGGCGGCCACCCCGACCGGCTTCACGATGACGACCACGTCCTCGTCGTCGTGCACGATCTCCATGCCCTCGACCGGCTCGGCGACCACCTGCACCGGAGCGGGCGCCTGAGGCATCTCCACCTCGAGCCAGGCCCCGCCGTGCACCCGCTCGGACTTCCCGACCACCGACCCGTCGACGGTGACCTTCCCCGCCGCGGCCAGCTCGGCCGCCTTGGTGCGGGAGAAGCCGAACATGCGGGAGATGGCGGCGTCGACGCGCTCGCCCTCCAGGCCGTCGGGCACGGGCAGGGTACGGATCTCGGGAATCGTGCTCACCCGTCGAGTATGCCGGACGGGTGAGACGGTCCCGTACGCGCGCTCAGTCCTTGTGGACGGTCCCGTCCGGGTCGAGGCCCTTGAACGACAGCAGCACGATCAGGATGCCGCCGCACACGATCGCCGAGTCCGCCAGGTTGAAGACCGCGAAGTGCTTCGGCGCGATGAAGTCCACGACCGCGCCCTCGAAGACGCCCGGCGAGCGGAAGATCCGGTCGGTGAGGTTGCCGAGCGCACCCCCCAGCAGCAGACCGAGCGCGATCGCCCAGGGCAGGCTGTACAGCTTGCGGGCGAGCCGGGCGATCACCACGATCACGGCCGCCGCGATCACCGTGAAGATCACGGTGAAGGCCTCGCCGAAGCCGAAGGCCGCGCCCGCGTTGCGGATCGCCTCGAACCGCAGCCAGTCACCGATGATCTCGATCGGCTCGTGGTGCTCCAGCTTCGCGACCACGATCATCTTGCTGACCAGGTCGAGGACGTACGCGACCGCCGCGACCGAGAACAGCACGGCGACCCGGCGCCTGCCGCGGGGCCGCTCGGCCGGGTCCGCCGCCGGCGCGTCCGCGCCGGACGACTCGCCCGACGCCGGCTGCCCGGTGTGCTCCTCGGACGGCTCCGGCCCGGCTCCCGCCGCCTCGGGGGTGTCCGGAGTACCGATGATGCGCTCCGCCTCTGCCACGTAAGTCCCTCAACCTAGGTACCTGACTGAGGACGAGGGTACGGCACACCCCCGGCCGGCCGGGTGATCAGTACCGCCGCTCCTGCTTCTGCTTGCACTCCACGCACAGCGTGGCCCGCGGGAAGGCCTGCATCCGGGCCTTGCCGATGGGCTTTCCGCAGTGCTCGCACAGGCCGTAGGTGCCGGCGTCCAGCCGCTCCAGGGCGTGTTCCGTCTGGATCAGCATCTCGCGCGCGTTGGCGGCCAGCGCCAGTTCGTGCTCCCGGGTGATGTTCTTCGTCCCCGTGTCGGCCTGGTCGTCGCCGGCGCCGTCCCCCGAGTCCCGCATCAGGCCCGCCAGGGCCGCATCGGACGAGGCCAGCTCCGCGCGCAGCCGGTTCTGCTCGGACTCCAGCTCCGCGCGGGCCTCCGCGACCTCTTCCGGGGTCCAGGGCTCCTCACCGGGGCGCACCGCCAGCTCGCCGGGCTCCACCGCGGCGAGCCGTGCCTTGGGAACGGCGGTCTTCGCCGCCGTGGCCGTGCCAGGAGTCTTCTTCGCAACCACCGTCGTGGCTCCCGTCTGCTCCGCGGCCGAGGCCGCGCCCACCTTTTTGGCCGTGCTGTTCTGCGCGGTGCTCGTCTTCTTGGTGCTCTTCTTGGCCGTGGCCTTGGTGGCCGTGCTCTGCGCGGCCTTCCCCGAGGTCACGGCCTTCTTCGCCTGCTTCTTCGCGGCCGCCGCCTTCTTCCCGACGACCGCCCCCTTCACGGCGGCCGCCCCCTTCACGGCGGCCGTCTCCTTCACGGCGGCCGCCTTCTTCGTCACGGCCTTCTTGACGGGCGTCTTCTTCTCGGCGGCTGCCTTCCTCGAAGAAGCCGTCGCCTTGGCGTCGACCTTGGCGCCGACCCTGGAATCGACGCCGGAGTCGACCTCGGCACCGGCGAGGCCCTCGGCCGCACCGCCGGAGGCACGCATGGACCTGCCGGACGCCGACTGCTGTACGGCGGTCTTCTTCGCCACCATGGCCGCGGCCCCTTCACATATTGTGATCTTGCGCGCGAATCGTGCTGGGACGATAAATCGACTCGAGTCCCGCGGCAACGGGGCACACCGCCCGATTCGCCCGCCTCGCGCATGACGCGCGGCAAGCCTGCATGCGTTGTGCCCAGCTCCCCGCCGGGTAATCCGCCTGGCCCGGCGTCCCGGAATCCGAGCCCCCGCCCCTCACCATTCGGGTCACCCCAGGTCGGCCCGCCCCGCCGGCCTCCGGGGCCGCGCCGACGGTCGGCCACATCCGCGTGTCGCGCCGTAGACTGGGCAGAGCGGAGGAATGCCGCGGCCGACAGGCAGGGGCGAGGAGATCCGGCCCCGCGTCCCCGACGAGGGGGCTCGCCGGCGCATCCGGCCGCGGAAGGCCCATGACGCGATACCGCCAGGTGCCCGCCCAGATCGACCTGCCCGCCCTGGAGCACGGGGTGCTCGGCTTCTGGCGCGCGAGGAAGATCTTCGCCAAGAGCCTGGAGCAGTCCGAGGGCCGCCCCGAGTGGGTGTTCTACGAGGGCCCGCCCACCGCCAACGGCATGCCGGGCGCCCACCACATCGAGGCGCGCGTCTTCAAGGACGTCTTCCCCCGTTTCCGCACGATGCGCGGCCACCATGTGGTTCGCAAGGCCGGCTGGGACTGCCACGGCCTGCCGGTGGAACTGGCGGTGGAGAAGGAACTGGGCTTCTCCGGCAAGCAGGACATCGAGGCGTACGGCATCGCCGCGTTCAACGCCAGGTGCCGCGCGTCCGTCACCCGGCACACCGACGCCTTCGCCGAACTCACGACCCGCATGGGCTACTGGGTCGACCTCGACGACGCCTACCGGACCATGGATCCGGAGTACATCGATTCGGTCTGGTGGTCGCTGAAGGAGATCTTCACCAAGGGTCTGCTGGTCCAGGACCACCGCGTCGCCCCCTGGTGCCCCCGCTGCGGCACCGGCCTGTCCGACCACGAGCTGGCGCAGGGCTACGAGACGGTCGTCGACCCGTCCGTGTACGTCCGTTTCCCGCTCACCTCCGGTCCGCTCGCCGGGCAGGCCGCCCTCCTGGTCTGGACGACGACCCCTTGGACACTGGTCTCCAACACGGCCGTCGCCGCCCATCCCGGGATCACCTACGTCGTCGCGACCGACGGCGAGGAGAAGCTCGTCGTCGCCGAACCGCTCGTCGCGCGGGCGCTCGGCGAGGGCTGGGTGACCACCGGCGAGACCTTCACCGGCGCCGAGATGGAACGCTGGTCCTATCAACGTCCGTTCGAGCTGGTGGAGTTCCCCGCCGAGGCGCACTTCGTCGTCAACGCCGACTACGTCACCACCGAGGACGGCACGGGCCTGGTCCACCAGTCCCCCGCCTTCGGCGAGGACGACCTGAGGGTCTGCCGTTCCTACGGCCTGCCGCTGGTGAACCCGGTCCGCCAAAACGGCACCTTCGCCGAGGACGTCCCCCTGGTCGGCGGCGTCTTCTTCAAGAAGGCGGACGAACGACTCACCGATGACCTCCAGCAGCGCGGCCTCCTCCTCCGGCACCTCCCGTACGAGCACAGCTACCCGCACTGCTGGCGCTGCCACACCGCGCTCCTGTACTACGCGCAGCCGTCCTGGTACATCCGCACCACGGCCGTCAAGGACCGCCTCCTCCAGGAGAACGAGAGGACCAACTGGTTCCCCGGGACGGTCAAGCACGGCCGCTTCGGCGACTGGCTGAACAACAACATCGACTGGGCGCTGTCCCGCAGCCGCTACTGGGGCACCCCGCTGCCGATCTGGCGCTGCGAGGACGGCCATCTCACCGTCGTCGGCTCACGCGCGGAGCTGACCGGGCTGACCGGCACCGACCAGTCCGGGCTGGACCCGCACCGCCCGTACATCGACGCCGTCACCTTCACCTGCCCGCACGACGGCTGCGGGAGGACGTCCACGCGCGTGCCGGAGGTGATCGACGCCTGGTACGACTCGGGTTCGATGCCGTTCGCGCAGTGGGGCTACCCGTACCGGAACAAGGAGCTGTTCGAGCGCCGCTACCCGGCGCAGTTCATCTCCGAGGCCATCGACCAGACCCGCGGCTGGTTCTACACGCTCATGGCCGTCGGCACCCTGGTCTTCGACAGGTCGTCCTACGAGAACGTGGTCTGCCTCGGACACATCCTCGCCGAGGACGGCCGCAAGATGTCCAAGCACCTGGGCAACATCCTCCAGCCGATCCCGCTCATGGACCAGCACGGCGCCGACGCCGTCCGCTGGTTCATGGCGGCCGGCGGCTCCCCCTGGACGGCTCGCCGCGTCGGCCACGGCGCGATCCAGGAGGTCGTCCGCAAGACGCTCCTGACCTACTGGAACACGGTCGCCTTCCAGGCCCTGTACGCCCGTACCTCGCACTGGGCGCCCTCGGGGAGCGACCCGGCCCCCGCCGAACGCCCGCTCCTGGACCGCTGGCTGCTGAGCGAGCTGCACGCGCTCACCGAGCAGGTGACCGCCTCCCTGGAGGCCTACGACACCCAGCGCGCCGGAAAGCTGCTCTCGGCCTTCGTCGACGACCTGTCCAACTGGTACGTCCGCCGCTCGCGCCGCCGCTTCTGGCGGGGCGACGAGGCCGCGCTGCGCACCCTGCACGAGGTCGTGGAGACGGTGACCAGGCTGATGGCCCCGCTGATCCCGTTCCTCACCGAGCGGGTCTGGCAGGACCTGGTGGTTCCGGTCACCCCGGGCGCCCCGGAGTCCGTGCACCTGGCGTCCTGGCCGGAGCCGGACCTCTCGGCGGTCGACCCGGAGCTGTCGCGGCAGATGGCCCTGGTCCGCCGGCTGGTCGAGCTGGGCCGCGCCACGCGCGCGGAGTCGGGTGTGAAGACCCGCCGGCCGCTGCGCCGCGCCCTGATCGGGGCCACCGGCTTCGACGCCCTCTCCCCCGAGCTGCGCACGCAGATCGCGCAGGAGCTGAACGTCGAGTCGCTGGCGTCGCTGAGCGAGGTCGGCGGCAGCCTGGTGGACACCACCGCGAAGGCGAACTTCCGCGTCCTGGGCAAGCGGTTCGGCAAGCGCGTCCAGGACGTGGCGAAGGCCGTGGCCGCCGCCGACGCGGCCGCGCTCTCCCTGGCCCTGCGCGAGGGCACGGCGACGGTCGAGGTCGACGGCGAGACGATCACCCTCGCACCGGAGGAGGTGATCATCACTGAGACCCCGCGCGAGGGCTGGTCGGTGGCCTCCGACTCCGGCGCGACGGTAGCCCTCGACCTGGCGATCACCGAGGAGCTGCACCGCGCGGGCCTGGCCCGTGACGCGATCCGTCTGATCCAGGAAGCCCGCAAGAACAGCGGATTGGACGTGGTCGACCGGATCGCCCTGCGCTGGACGGCGACCGACCCGGCCACCGTCGACGCGCTGACCGCGCACACCGCCCTGATCGCCGACGAGGTCCTCGCCACGGACTTCACCCAGGGCGACGCGGACGACACCTACGGCCCCCCGTTCACGGACGAGAGCCTCACCCTGACCTTCCGCCTGCGCAAGGCGTGGCATGAGGCACGGGGGTGAGGCGTGGGACGGCCGCAACCGACCACAGGCCCGCGGGTCCCACCGTCACCGTCGTCAACACGCGTAAAAAGGGCGGGACCCCGGATCGAATCCGGGGCCCGCCCTTTTGAACGCTGCCGACGCCTAAGGCGTACTACTGGCCGTCAGTTGTCATCCTCGTCGATGAGGAAACCGCGCATCGGCGAGGGGGCCTGGCCCATCGGCGACGGGCCCTGCGGCCGGACCGGAGCCATCGGCTGGGTCATCGCCGGCGACATCTGCTGCTGGCCGCCGTAGGACGGGGCCGCCGGGCTCGGGGCGCCGCCCATGCCCTGGTTGCCGCCGTAGGACGGGGCGCTGGCGCCGGCCGGTGCCATGGAGGGCGCCGGGGACGGCGGCAGGGAGGCCGTGGCCGGGGTGCGCGGCGGAGCCAGGGAGTCGTCGGCCTGGGTCTCCAGCTGACGCAGCTGCGACTCCAGGTACGACTTCAGGCGGGTGCGGTACTCGCGCTCGAAGCCGCGCAGGTCCTCGACCTTGCGCTCCAGCGTGGCGCGGGCGGACTCCAGGGAGCCCATCGCGACGCGGTGCTTCTCCTGCGCGTCCCGCTCCAGCGCGTCGGCCTTGGCACGGGCGTCACGCTCCAGACCCTCGGCGCGGCTGCGCGCCTCGCCGACGATCTTGTTGGCCTCGGAACGGGCCTCGGCGATCGCCTGGTCGGCGGTCTGCTGGGCCAGCGAGAGGACACGGGCGGCGCTGTCGCCACCGGGGCCCTGACCGGGGCCGCCCATCGGGCCACCCATGGGGCCGCCCATCGGGCCACCCATCTGCTGCTGCATGGGCGGCTGGCCGCCCATCGGCCCCTGACCCATGGGGCCCTGACCCATCGGACCGGGACCCTGCGGGCCCTGGCCGCCGGGGCCGGCGGGCAGCTGCGGGGCACCGCTCGGCAGCTGGGGCGGACCACCCATGGGGCCACCCATCTGCTGCTGCGGCGGGCCCGATATGCCGGCGGGCACCGGAGCGCCCGGACCTCGCATGCCCTGCTGCGGCATACCCTGCTGCGGCATGCCCTGCTGCTGCGGCATACCCTGCTGCATACCGCCCTGCTGCATACCGCCCTGCTGCTGCATACCGCCTTGCTGCTGGTCCTGCGGCTCCGGAGGCTTGCGCATGTTCTGCTGGTTCTGGGCAGCAGCACGCGTGGCCGCGGCCAGTTTGGCGCGCAGGTCCTCGTTCTCCCGGAGCAGGCGCGTCAGTTCGGCTTCGACCTCATCGAGGAAGGCATCGACCTCGTCCTCGTCATAGCCTTCTCGGAGGCGGACGGTCGTGAACTGCTTGTTCCGCACGTCCTCGGGGGTCAACGGCATCTCTTCACCTCAACGTAGTCGTCGGCATTCGGCAAGACGGTAGTTCACATCGCTCACAGCCGGCTCACGATCGAGATCAGGATGTAGACGATGATCATCAGTACGAAGAAGGACAGGTCGAGCGCCACGCCCCCGAGACGTAGCGGCGGGATGACCCGCCGCAGAAGCTTGAGCGGTGGATCGGTGACAGTGTAGGTGGCCTCCAGAACGACCACCATCGCCTTGCCGGGCTGCCATGAGCGGGCGAACTGGAAGACGTAGTCCATGACCAACCGGAAGATGAGCACGATGAGGAAGACCATCAGCGCGATGTAGACGACATCAAGGACCACGCCCATGTTCGGTGCTTCCCTCTCCCCTGTTTCCCGTGCTCTGTGTGTACTGCTGTGTACCGCTGTTTCCGGTGTTACGTCTCAGCTCTGGTTGAAGAACCCGCCCTCTGCGATGCGGGCCTTGTCCTCCGCCGTGACATCGACGTTAGCAGGCGACAACAGGAACACCTTCTGCGTCACCCGCTCGATGCTGCCGTGAAGACCAAACACCAAACCGGCCGCAAAGTCGACAAGTCGCTTCGCGTCTGTGTCATCCATCTCAGTCAGATTCATGATCACCGGGGTGCCCTCACGGAAGTGTTCCCCGATGGTACGGGCCTCGTTGTAGGTCCGGGGGTGGAGCGTGGTGATCCGGTACGGCTCTCGTTCGGACACGACCTTGGGCATGATCACCGGTGCGTTCTTCTCCAGGGACTGACGTTCTTGTGTGATGGATGCCACGGGCGCGATGCGCGCCGGACGGCCGGATTCCGCGCCGAGCGAAGCGGATCTGGCCACCGGCTCGCGAGGCGCGGGCGGCTGTACGATACGCACCTCTTCGTCCCTTTGGGACTGGTGTGCGCCATGCGACTGGTGTGACGGCTCGTGCCGTCGGTGGTCGCGCTCGGGCTCCGGGTCGAGCTCGGGTTCGAAGTCGTCATCGGGGTCGAATCCCCGGCCGTCGTACCCATCGTCCTCCACGAGGCCGAGGTAGACCGCCATCTTGCGCATCGCGCCGGCCATGCTCTGAGTCCTCCGCTCTGTGGTGGATCGGCTGACGACTGCCAAGTCCCGCGATCCACGTGGTCCTCCCGCCCGCCTTTCGACGGCAATGACCATATTTTCTGCTGTGGTCCGACTTCCTGGCGACGTTACCCGAGCCTGGGGCGGACTCCGAGTACCGCAGTGCCGACGCGCACATGTGTCGCCCCGGCCGCCACGGCCTCCTCGAGGTCCGCACTCATCCCTGCCGAGACCATGTTCGCAGCCGGATGGGCTCGGCGCAGGTCAGTCGACAAATCCATCAACCGCCCGAACGCGGCCCGTTGGCGGCCCGCGTACTCCCCGGTCAGAGGTGCGACGGTCATCAGTCCGTCAAGCCGCAGCCCCGGCGAGCCGGCGACGAGCGCGGCCAACTCCTCGATCCCGCCGGGCGCCACGCCACCCCGCTCGCCCCGCGCGCTCTCGCCCGCGTCGAGCGCGACCTGGATCAGGCAGCCGACCTCGCGCCCGACCCGGACGGCCTCCTTCGACAGGGCCGTCACCAGCCGGGAACGGTCGACGGACTGCACGACATCCGCGTAACCGACCACCGATCGCACCTTGTTGGTCTGCAACTGACCCACGAAGTGCCAGGAAAGGGACAGATCCGAGCAAGCCGCGGCCTTCGGCGCCGCGTCCTGGTCACGGTTCTCGGCGACGTGGCGCACGCCGAGCTCCGACAGGATCCGCACATCGCTCGCCGGGTAGGTCTTGGTGACCACGATGAGGGTCACTTCCTCGCGCTTGCGTCCGGCGGCCGCGCACGCCGCGGCGATGCGCTCCTCCACCTTCGCCAGATTCCCGGCGAGTTCGCCCTTACGGTCCGTCATGCCCCATCAGTCCAGCCAGACATATCCCGCGAGTCGCCCGGTGGTGCGGTCGCGGCGGTACGAGAAGTGGTCCTGCGACTCCCGCGTGCACACCGGCGACTGCTCCCGGTCGTGCACCCCGAGCCGCTCGAGCTGCGCGTGCACCCCCGCGGTCACATCGACCGCCGGCGTGCCCCAACTCGTCTCGGCGTACGCCGCCGGCTCGACGGCGGCCACCTCGGCGCGCATCGCGTCCGGCACCTCGTAGCACCGGCCGCAGACGGCGGGCCCGGTGCGGGCGACGATCCGGGACGGCTCGGCGCCGAGCTTTACCATCGCCTCCACGGCGGCGGGGACGACCCCGGCGACCATGCCGGGCCGGCCGGCGTGGGCCGCGGCGGCGACTCCGGCGACCGGGTCGGCGAGCAGGACGGGTGTGCAGTCGGCGGTCAGCACCGCGAGGGCGAGCTGCCGTCGGGTGGTGACGATCGCGTCGACCTCGGGCACCGGACGCTCGCCCCAGGGTCCGTCGACCTCGGCCACGCCGTCGCCGTGCACCTGGTTCATCCAGACGACCAGCGCGGGGTCGAGTCCGAGTGTCTTGGCCGCCAGCTCGCGGTTGGTCCGTACGGCGTCGGGGTCGTCGCCGACCGCGCCGCCGAGGTTGAGCTCCTCATACGGAGCGGCGCTCACCCCGCCCCACCGATCGGTGAAGGCGAAGTGCGCGCCGCTCACGTGTCCGCGCTGTCCTATCACTTCAGGAAGTCCGGCACATCCAGCTCCTCGGCCGCGCTGTCCGAGAAGGTCCGCGACGGCGGGACCGCCGGGGAGGCCGGGAGGTCGGCCACCGGCTCGGGCGCCGGCTCCGGCTCCTCCTTCGGCGTGACGCTGCCGAGGGCCCCGAAGGAGGGGCGGCTCTCGGGCTGCCGCGCCGGGGCGGGCTCCTCGCGGCGGGAGGTTGAGGCGGAGGCCGAACCGAGGACGTTGTCCCGGCGGGCCGGCGGCTGACCGCCGTCGAAGCCGGCCGCGATCACGGTGACGCGGACCTCGTCGCCGAGGGCGTCGTCGATGACCGCGCCGAAGATGATGTTGGCCTCGGGGTGGGCGGCCTCGCTGACCAGCTGGGCGGCCTCGTTGATCTCGAACAGACCGAGGTCGGAGCCGCCGGAGATGGAGAGCAGCACGCCGCGGGCGCCGTCGATGGAGGCCTCGAGGAGCGGGGAGGAGATCGCCATCTCGGCGGCGGCCACCGCGCGGTCGTCGCCGCGGGCCGAGCCGATGCCCATGAGGGCGGAGCCGGCCTCGGACATGACCGACTTGACGTCGGCGAAGTCGAGGTTGATGAGGCCGGGGGTGGTGATGAGGTCGGTGATGCCCTGGACACCGGAGAGGAGGACCTGGTCGGCCGACTTGAAGGCGTCCAGGACGGAGACCTGGCGGTCCGAGATGGACAGCAGCCGGTCGTTCGGGATGACGATGAGGGTGTCGACCTCTTCGCGGAGTTCGGCGATGCCGTCCTCGGCCTGGTTGGCGCGGCGCCGTCCCTCGAAGGTGAACGGGCGCGTGACCACGCCGATGGTGAGGGCGCCCAGGGAGCGTGCGATGTTGGCCACGACGGGCGCGCCGCCGGTGCCGGTGCCGCCGCCTTCACCGGCCGTCACGAAGACCATGTCGGCCCCCTTGAGGACCTCCTCGATCTCCTCGCGGTGGTCCTCGGCGGCCTTGCGGCCGACGGCCGGGTTGGCTCCGGCGCCGAGTCCGCGGGTGAGTTCGCGGCCGACGTCGAGCTTGACGTCGGCGTCGCTCATCAACAGCGCCTGCGCGTCGGTGTTGATGGCGATGAACTCGACGCCCTTGAGACCGACCTCGATCATCCGGTTGATGGCATTGACACCACCGCCGCCGACACCGATGACTTTGATGACTGCGAGGTAGTTCTGCGGTGCTGCCACGTCGAAGGCCTCTCGCCTCGAGTTACGTGTCGTCGGCCCGCGAGGCGCTCCTGCGCTCCGCGCTCCGGCGACTGATGCCGAATGGGACGGTCCGTTTCGCCGACCCGAACCCTAACGCTGAAGTTTAGGGTTACCAGTGTGTCTGTTCCTTGGAGTCTTCTGAACAGGACACTAAGTCGACAAGTGGCGCCCGTTCAACGAACACGCCGAACCTCCCGTTTTTCTTTTCACCCTATGTGATCAGCCGTGTCGCTGCCCAACCAGGGTGCTGGCCTGCGCGGATGTGCGTCAACTCCCCGCTGACGCCGGGGCCGTGGGAACGCTGACATCGAAGTGCCGTGCGCCGGGGGAGGCTTTCAGCAGAGCGGCGAGCGTACGGGCCTTCGCGACGCCCTTCTCGGCGCTCCCCCACGCGACCGTGCGGCCGTCGTCCCACTCCAGCGAGATGTCGTCGTAGGAACGGATCTTGAGGCTCCGGGTGTGCCTGGCGACGGCGGACGGAAGGTCACCGACGACCTTCACCGCCTCCCGGACCAGCCGGTCCTCGCCGAAGCGCCGCAGGCTGGCGGAGGCCGAACTCGACGGGGCGAGTGCGAATTCCAGCAGCGGCACGCCCTGAGGGGCTTGGGAAACCGTGCCGAACCGGACGCCTTTGTCGTCCACTTCCACGAAGTTGCGCCCCTTTTGAACCAGCAGAACGGGCTTGCGCTCGGTCACTTTCAGGCCGATTTCGCCGGGCCAGGAACGGACCACGTCGACCGAGTCGACGCGGGGAAGCCTCGCGCGCAGCCGTGCCGCGATCGCGCCGGTGTCGACGGAGACCAACGGCGACCCGACCGGGACGTCCGCCGCCTCGCGCACCTGGTCCGGGGTCAGCACGCGCGTGCCGGAGACGGAGACCCGCTCCACGCGCAGCCACTGCGAGCCGTACAACACCCAGACGACGCCCGTGCCGAGAAGGACGACGGCCAGCGCGAGGATGATGATCATACGAAGTCGGCGCGGACCCCACCGGCGGACCAGGGGCGGGCCGGACGACTCCTGCTGGCGTGCACCGCGCTCGGCGGTGGCGGATCCGGCCACGCTCCCTGCCCTTCGTTCAAACGTGCCTAGTGGTGTGCACGGTGGGCGGCGATCGCCTCGTACACCATGCGGACGAGCAGGTCGTCCGCGTCCCGGCGGCCGAACTCACCGGCGGCGCGGGACATCTCGTACAGCCGGTGCGGGTCGGCCAGCACGGGCAGGACGTTCTCCCGGACCCACTCGGGGGTCAGTTCCGCGTCGTCGACCAGCAGTCCGCCGCCGGCCTTGACCACCGGCTGGGCGTTCAGCCGCTGTTCACCGTTGCCGATGGGCAGCGGGACGTAGGCGGCCGGGAGCCCGACGGCGGAGAGCTCGGCGACGGTCATCGCGCCCGCGCGGCAGAGCATCATGTCGGCGGCGGCGTACGCGAGGTCCATCCGGTCCAGGTACGGTACCGGGATGTACGGGGGCATTCCCGGCATCTGCTGGACATGCGGCAGTTCGTTCTTCGGGCCGACCGCGTGCAGGATCTGGATGCCGGCCTGCTGGAGCCACGGGGCGACCTGCTGGACCACCTCGTTGAGGCGGCGGGCGCCCTGCGAACCGCCGGAGACGAGCAGCGTGGGCAGGTTCGGGTCGAGGCCGAACATCGCGCGGGCCTCGGGACGGGCGGCGGCGCGGTCCAGGGTCGCGATGGAGCGGCGCAGCGGGATGCCGATGTATCGGGCGTTGCGCAGCTTGCTGTCGGGCGTGGAGACAGCGACCTGGGCGGCGTACCGGGAGCCGATCTTGTTGGCCAGGCCGGGGCGGGCGTTGGCCTCGTGGACGATGATCGGCACGCCCAGGCGCTTGGCGGCGAGGTAGCCGGGCAGGGCCACGTACCCGCCGAAGCCGACGACGGCGTCGGCCTTGGTGCGCTCCAGGATCTGCTCGGTCGCCTTGATCGTGCCGCGCAGCCGGCCCGGGACGGTGATCAGCTCGGGGGTGGGCTTGCGTGGCAGCGGCACCGCCGGGATCAGCGCCAGCTCGTAACCCCGCTGGGGAACGAGCGTGGTCTCCAGGCCGCGCTCCGTGCCCAGGGCCGTGATGCCCACGGTCGGGTCCTGCCTGCGCAGGGCGTCCGCGAGGGCGAGCGCGGGCTCGATGTGGCCGGCGGTCCCCCCACCAGCGAGTACGACATGCACCGAAATTCACCGCTCTCCGGACGGGCGCGCCGCCGAGGCACGCCGTCTCATCGTGTTCCATCTCCGGGGACTCCGATCAGGCACGAAGCCCCCAGCCCCCCGCTTTCTACCAAAGCGGGGGTGCCGCATCGCAAGCGCCGCCCGCGCAGCGGGCTCGTCGCGCGCGAAGGCGATCAGCAGCCCGATGGCGAACATGGTCGGCAGCAGGGCGGATCCCCCGTAGGAGAACAGCGGGAGGGGGACGCCGGCGATCGGCAGCAGACCGAGCACCGCACCGATGTTGATCACGGCCTGGGCCGTGATCCAGGTGGTCACACCTCCCGCGGCATACCTCACGAAGGGGTCCTCCGTGCGTCCGGCCACGCGGATACCCGCATAGCCTAGAGCCGCGAAGAGGGCGAGCACCGACAGCGTCCCCGCGAGGCCCAGTTCCTCACCGGTGACGGCGAAGATGAAGTCGGTGTGCGCTTCGGGGAGTTGGCCCCATTTCTCCACACTCGCACCGAGCCCGGAGCCGAAGATCCCGCCGGAGGCCAGGGCGTAGATCCCGTGCACGGCCTGCCAGCAGGCGTCGCCCGGTCCGGGGTCGGTGGCGCCGATGCACTGGAGGCGGGCCATCCGGTTGGGGCTGGTCCTGATCAGGATCACACCGATCGCGGCGGCGATCGAGAGCACGCCGACGAAGAGCCGGGTGGGCGCGCCCGCCGTCCACAGCAGGCCGAACAGGATCGCCGTCAGGATGATCGCCGTGCCCATGTCGCCGCCGAGCATGATCAGCCCGAGCAGCATGAAGGCGACCGGCACCAGCGGCACCAGCATGTGCTTCCACTGCGCCAGCAGCCTCTTGTCCTGCTTGCGGGCGAGCAGGTCGGCGCCCCACAGCACCAGGGCGAGCTTGCCGAACTCGCTGGGCTGGATCTGGAAGGAGCCGCCGAGCGAGATCCAGTTCTGGTTGCCGTTGACCGCCATGCCTATCCCCGGCACCTGCACCAGCGCCATCAGACAGACGGCGCCCGCCAGGATCGGGTAGGCCAGCGCCCGGTGCAGCTTCACCGGCATCCGGGAGGCGATCAGCAGCAGCACCCCGCCGATGACGGCGGCCAGGAACTGCTTGCGGAAGAAGAACGACCCCGGCAGCGACATCTGCAACGCGGTGATCTGCGAGGCCGAGTAGACCATCACCAGACCCAGCACGGTGATCAGCGCGCTGCCGCCGAGGATCAGGTAGTAGGCGGTCAGCGGCCGGTCCCAGGCCTTGCGCGCGCGGGTGTGGAGCCGCAGGAGCGGGTTGTCGCGCTGAGGCCGGGCGGCGGGCCGTCGGACGGGCCGCTGCACGGGCGGCCGGCCCGTACGGCTACCGGGCACCGAGGCCTCCGCTGAACGTCGACGGTCCCACGCGTCCCTCCCAAGGTCCGCCCGGCAGGCGGCCGGGTCAGGCTCCGAGTTCGCGAACGGCCTCCGCGAACGCGTCACCGCGCTGGTTGTAGTTGGCGAACATGTCCATGGAGGCGCAGGCCGGGGCGAGCAGCACCGTGTCGCCTTCGACGGCGAGGCGCCGGGCCTCCTGGACCGCCGCGAGCATCGCCCCAGTGTCGGTCCGGTCGAGGTCGACGACGGGTACTTCCGGGGCGTGTCGCGCGAGGGCGTCCCGGATCAGCGCCCGATCGGCACCGATGAGGACGACCCCGCGCAGCCGCTCGGCCGACTTGGCGACCAGTTCGTCGAAGGTCGCGCCCTTGGCGAGGCCGCCCGCGATCCACACGATCGAACCGTACGCCGCCAACGACGCCTCCGCCGCGTGGGTGTTGGTCGCCTTGGAGTCGTCGACGTACGCGACGCCGTCCACGTCCGCCACGTGGGCGATGCGGTGGGCGTCCGGGGTGAAGGCCCGCAGGCCGTCCCGTACGGCCTTGGCGGGCACCCCGAAGGCGCGTGCGAGGGCCGCCGCGGCAAGGGCGTTGGCGACGTTGTGCGGGGCGGGCGGGGTGATGTCGGAGACCTCGGCGAGCTCCTGGGCGTTCTTCTGCCGGTTCTCGACGAAGGCGCGGTCGACCAGGATGCCGTCCACAACGCCGAGTTGGGACGGGCCGGGCGTGCCGAGCGTGAACCCGATGGCCCGGCAGCCCTCCTCGACGTCCGCCTCGCGCACCAGGTCCTCGGTGGCCTTGTCGGCGACGTTGTAGACGCAGGCGACCCGATTGCCCTCGTAGATGCGGCCCTTGTCCTTGGCGTACGCCTCCATGGAGCCGTGCCAGTCGAGGTGGTCGGGGGCGAGGTTGAGGACGACGGCGGAGTGGGCGCGCAGGGACGGCGCCCAGTGCAGCTGGTAGCTGGAGAGCTCCACGGCGAGGACGTCGTACCGCTCCTCGCCGAGGACCGCGTCCAGCAGCGAGACGCCGATGTTGCCGACGGCCGCCGTGCGCAGGCCCGCCGCCTTGAGGATGGAGGCGAGCATCTGGACGGTCGTGGTCTTGCCGTTGGTGCCGGTGACGGCGAGCCAGGGCGCGGCGTCGGGGCCGCGCAGGTGCCAGGCGAGTTCGACGTCGCCCCACACGGGCACGCCGGCCGCCTCGGCCGCCGTGAACAGCGGCTTGTCCGGCTTCCAGCCGGGAGCGGTGACGATCAGCTCGGTGCCCTCGGGCAGGGTCGCCCCGTCACCGAGGCGCACGGTGATGCCGAGCGCCTCCAGCTCGGCGGCCTGCTCACGCGCGCGTGCGTCGTCGCCGTCGTTGACGACGGTGACCCGCGCGCCGAGCCCGTGCAGCACCTTGGCCGCCGGGACGCCGGAGACGCCGAGTCCGGCGACGGTGACGTTCTTCCCCTGCCATTCGGTCACTTTTCTGCTGCCCATCCCGCGTAGAAGAGACCCAGTCCGACGATGACGCAGATGCCCTGGATGATCCAGAAGCGGACCACGACAAGGACTTCGGACCAGCCCTTGAGTTCGAAGTGGTGCTGGAGCGGTGCCATCCGGAAGACGCGCTTTCCGGTCAGGCGGAACGAGCCGACCTGGATGACCACCGACATGGTGATGAGGACGAACAGGCCGCCCAGGATGGCCAGCAGCAGCTCGGTGCGGGAGCAGATCGCGAGACCGGCGAGCACACCGCCGAGCGCCAGCGAACCGGTGTCCCCCATGAAGATCTTGGCCGGCGAGGTGTTCCACCACAGGAAGCCGAGGCAGGCCCCCATCAGCGCGGCGGAGACGACCGCGAGGTCGAGCGGATCGCGCACCTCGTAGCAGGCGTTGGGGTTGGTCAGCGTCTCGCCGTTGGCGCAGGACTCCTGGTACTGCCAGACGCCGATGAAGGTGTAGGCGCCGAAGACCAGCACGGAGGCGCCGGTGGCGAGGCCGTCCAGACCGTCCGTCAGGTTCACGCCGTTGGACATGGCGAGGATCATGAACAGCGCCCAGACGACGAACAGCACCGGGCCGATCGTCCAGCCGAAGTCCGTGATGAACGACAGCTTCGTGGAGGCCGGGGTGTTGCCGCGGGCGTCCGCGAACTGGAGCGAGAGCACGGCGAAGGCGATGCCGCCGAGCAGCTGGCCGGCCATCTTCGCCTTGGCCCGCAGACCCAGCGAACGCCGCTTGACGATCTTGATGTAGTCGTCCAGGAAGCCGACGAGGCCCATGCCGAACATCAGGCCGAGCACCAGCAGACCGGAGTAGGTCGGCGGCTTGCCCGTGATGAGCTTGGAGAGGAAGTACGCGGCGATGGTCGCCAGGATGAAGGCGATACCGCCCATCGTGGGCGTACCGCGCTTGCTGGCGTGCTCGCGCGGGCCGTCGTCGCGGATGTACTGGCCGTAGCCCTTGCGGGCCAGCAGCTTGATCAGCAGCGGAGTGCCGATCAGCGTCAGGAAGAGGCCAATGACTCCCGCGAACAGGATCTGCTTCATCATCGGGCGGCGACCTCACCCTCGGCACCGGTCGCGAGCAGCGCCTGCGCGACGCTCTCGAGGCCGACCGAACGGGACGCCTTCACGAGTACGACGTCTCCCGGGCGCAACTCGCTGCGCAACAGGTCGACCGCCGCCTGTGCGTCGGACACGTGCACCGACTCCTCACCCCACGAACCCTCGTTATATGCGCCCAGTTGCAGCCAGGCGGCTTCCCTGCCCCCGACCGCGACGAGCTTGCTGACGTTGAGCCGGACGGCGAGCCGTCCGACCGCGTCGTGCTCGGCGAGCGCCTCGTCCCCGAGCTCGGCCATCTTGCCGAGCACCGCCCAGGTCCGCCGCCCCGTGCCCATGGCCGCCAGCGCGCGCAGAGCGGCACGCATGGACTCGGGGTTCGCGTTGTAGGCGTCGTTGACGATCGTCACGCCGTCCGGGCGCTCGGTGACCTCCATCCGCCAGCGGGAGAGGGAGCCCGCCTCGGAGAGCGCGGTGGCGATCTCAGTTACGGACATGCCCAGCTCATGGGCGACGGCGGCCGCTGCGAGCGCGTTCGACACGTGGTGCTCACCGTACAGGCGCATGGTCACGTCGCTGCACCCGGAGGGTGTGTGAAGGCTGAAGGCGGGCTGTCCGCTGTCCGTGAGTCGCACGTTCTCGGCCCGTACGTCCGCTTCGTCGGACTCTCCGAAAAGGAGCACCTTCGCCTTCGTACGGGAGGCCATGGCCCGTACCAACGGGTCGTCCGCGTTGAGGATCGCGACGCCGCCTTCATCCGCCGGCGGAAGGCTCTCGACGAGTTCGCCCTTCGCCTGCGCGATCTGCTCGCGGCCGCCGAACTCGCCGATGTGGGCGCTGCCGACGTTGAGGACGAGGCCGATGCGCGGGGGCGTCAGCTCGGTGAGGTAGCGGATGTGGCCGATGCCGCGGGCGCCCATCTCCAGCACGAGGAACTTGGTCTCCTCGGTGGCGGACAGAGCGGTCAGCGGCAGCCCGATCTCGTTGTTGAGGGAGCCGGGCGTCCACACCGTCGGCGCCTTGCGCCGCAGCACCTGGGCGATGAGGTCCTTGGTACTGGTCTTGCCGGCCGAGCCGGTGAGGGCGACGAGGGTCGTGCCGAGCTTGCGCACGACGTGCCGCGCGAGGGCGCCGAGCGCCGTCTGGACGTCGTCCACGACGATCGCCGGCACGCCGACGGGCCGCGACGCCAGCACGGCCGCCGCGCCGGCCGCAACGACCGCCTCGGCGAAGTCGTGGCCGTCCACGCGTTCGCCGACGAAGGCGACGAAGAGGCTGCCGGGGCCCGCCTCGCGGGAGTCCCGGACCACCGGTCCGGTGACCTGCGCGGACGGATCCGGTATGTCGTACGTCTGCCCGCCGACGACTGCTGCGATCTCGGCGAGGGAGAGGGCGATCACAAGTTCATCCCTGGGTCTGCTGGATAGCTTCGCGAAGCACCTGGCGGTCGTCGAAGGGACGGACCACCCCGGCGATGTCCTGGCCCTGCTCGTGGCCCTTGCCCGCGACCAGCACGGTGTCCCCGGCGTGCGCGCGGGCGACGGCGGCGGCGATCGCGGCGGCGCGGTCCTCGAAGAGCTGGACCTCGCCGCGCTCGTGGGCCGGCACCGAGGCCGCGCCCTGGAGCATCGTCGCGAGGATCGCGAGCGGGTCCTCGGAGCGGGGGTTGTCGGAGGTCAGTACGGCGGTGTCGGCGAGCCGGGCCGCGGCGGCGCCCATCGGGGCGCGCTTGCTGACGTCGCGGTCGCCGCCGCAGCCGAGCACGACGTGCAGCCGGCCCTTGGTGACCTTGCGCAGGGCCTTCAGGACGGACTCCACCGCGTCCGTCTTGTGCGCGTAGTCGACGACCGCGAGGAAGTCCTGCCCGGCGTCCACGCGCTCCAGCCGGCCCGGCACGCCCGGTACGGCGGCGACGCCGTCGGCGGCGGTCTGCGCGTCGAGTCCGGCGGCGGCGAGGGCGACGATCGCGGCGAGCGTGTTGGCCACGTTGAACGGGCCGGGCAGCGGCGACTTGGCGGAGATCCGCTCGCCCCGCGGGCCGACGGCGGTGAACGTCGAGTCCATCGGGCCGACCCAAACATCCACGGCGCGCCAGTCGGCGTCGGGGTCGCCCTCTGCGGAGAAGGTGACCACCGGGACCTCGGCCTCCCGGGCCAGCCGGCGGCCGTACTCGTCGTCGAGGTTGACCACGCCGAGTTTGCTGCGTTTCCGGGTGAACAGCTGCGCCTTGGCCCGGAAGTAGTCCTCCATGCCGGAGTGGAACTCCATGTGTTCCGGGCTGAGGTTGGTGAAGACGGCGATGTCGAAGACACAGCCGTCGACCCGGCCGAGGACCAGGGCGTGGCTGGAGACCTCCATCGCGACCGCCTCGACGCCGCGTTCGCGCATGACGGCGAACAGGGCCTGGAGGTCGGTGGCTTCGGGGGTGGTGCGCTCGGACTTGATGCGTTCGTCGCCGATGCGCATCTCGACCGTGCCGACGAGGCCGGTGGCGCGGGTGGTCCTCAGGCCGCCCTCGACGAGGTAGGCGGTGGTGGTCTTGCCGGAGGTGCCGGTGATGCCGATCTGGAGCAGGTCGCCGCCGGGGTGGCCGTAGATCGTGGCCGCCAGCTCGCCCATCCGCCCGCGCGGGTCGTCGACGACCAGGACCGGCAGGCCGGTCGCGGCGGCGCGCTCGGCGCCGGTCGGGTCGGTCAGCACGGCGGCCGCGCCGAGGCCGGCGGCCTGGGCGGCGAAATCGGCGCCGTGCAGGCGGGCGCCCGGAAGGGCGGCGTACAGGTCGCCGGGGCGGACGGCACGCGAGTCGTGGGTGATGCCCGTGACCTCGGCGGCGCGCTCCGGCGCGTGCGCACCCAGCTGGCCGGCGAGCTCCGCGAGGGGTGTGGCGGAGACCCGGACCGGCCTGGGCGGTCCCGGATGAGACACGGGTGCGCCCTTCTGGGTGGTTTGGGACTGATCAGCGTGTGGCACGGCGGTGAGCGTACCGGGCGTACCCGCCCGGGGGCGAAGTGAGGGCGCGGGCGGGGACCCGGCTGGGGCACGGTTCCCGGGATCGGGGGTGATCATGGTCACGGGTTGGTTTCCTGGCTGGTTCGGCGCTGAACACTGCGGGCCTGGGGTCGGGGGCGGGGGCTCAGGGGGCGAAGGAGACCGGAAGGTTCGCGGCCTTCGCCCCGGTCGGCGGGACCTGGAGGCTCTTCAGGGCGAACTCCATGACCTGCTTGAAGACCGGGCCGCAGATCTGGCCGCCGAAGTAGCTGCCCGTGGTGGCGTTCTGGATCGCGCAGTAGACCGTCACGCGCGGCTTGTCGGCGGGCGCGAAACCGGCGAAGGACGAGGTGTAGCCACGGTACTTGCCGGTGGCCGGATCCACTCGGTTCGCGGTGCCGGTCTTGCCCGCCACGCGGTAGCCGGGGATACGTGCCTTGGTGCCGGTGCCCTCCTCGTCGTCCACGACCGACTCCAGCATCCGGGCGAGGGTCTTGGCCGTCTTCTGGCTGATCACCCGCGTCTTCTGGGGCGCGGTGGCCGGGATGAAGCGCCCGTCGGGGCCCTGGGTGCCGCGGATCAGGGTGGGCTCGACGCGGACGCCGCCGTTGGCGATCGTCGAGTAGACGGAGGCCGCCTGGAGCGCGTTGACGGAGACGCCCTGGCCGAAAGGAATCGTGTACTGCTGCGAGGTCGACCACGTGGCGGGCGGCGCGAGGATGCCCTTCGTCTCGCCGGGGAAGCCGAGCCCGGTGGGGCTGCCGATGCCGAACTTGCGCAGGTAGGAGTAGAGGACCTGGTTGGCCTGGGCCTGGGTCTTGCCGAGCTGGCCGGTGGCCAGGATGGTGCCGATGTTGCTGGACTTCGCGAGGACTCCGTTGAGCGTGAGGTACCAGGTGGGGTGGTCGATGTCGTCCTGGAAGAGCCGGTCGCCGCGGTGCAGCCGGTTGGGCACGGTGACGCGCGTCAGGGGGGTGGCGACGTTCTCCTCCAGGACGGCGGCCATCGACATGACCTTGGCGGTGGAGCCGGGCTCGTAGGCGTCCTGGAGGGCCGCGTTGCCCATGGCCGAGGAGTCGGCCTTCGACAGGTCGTTGGGGTCGAAGCCGGGCGAGTTGGCCATGGCGAGGATCTCGCCGGTGCGGGTGTCCTGGACGATGACGTAGCCGCGGTCGGCCTTGGACGCCCTCACCTGCTCGGTGATGGCGTTCTGCGCGGCCCACTGGATGTCCCGGTCGATCGTCAGCTCGACGTCGGAGCCGGGGACGGCCGGGGTCTCGGTGGAGCCCGCGGTGGGCACCTGGCGGCCGCCGGACTGGGCGTAGCGGATCTTGCCGTCCTTGCCGGCCAGGGTCGCGTTCAGCTGCTGCTCGACGCCGCCGCCGCCCTTGCCCTCGGCATTGACCCAGCCCAGTATCCCGGCGGCGAGGTCGCCGTTGGGGTACACGCGCTTGCTGCTGGGGACGGAGAAGACACCCGCGAGGACGTTGACCGTGGCGGAGTCCGTCCGGGCCTTGGTGGCGAGCGCGGACTTCAGGTCCTTGATCTGCTTCCAGACCTGCGGCGTCTGCCGGCTGGCGAGCTTGGTGTAGCGGGTGTCGGGGTTCTTGGGCCGCAGCTTCGCGACCAGGTCGGACTGCTCCTGCCCGAGGATCGGCGCGAGGAGCGCGGCCGCCTGTTCCGGCCCGTCGCCGATCTTCAGCTGCTTGCGGGCGAACATCGTCGGGTCGGCCGTGATGTCGTAGGCGTCCTCACTGCTCGCGAGGGCGATGCCGGCCCGGTCGGTGATCTCCCCGCGCTCGGCCGCCAGCACCTGCCCGACGTACCGGTTCTGCTCCGCCTTGGCGGCGTACGTGCTCGCGTCGACGGCCTGCACCTGGAGCAGGCGGACGACGAAGGCGATCAGCACGAGCGTCAGCGCGAGCCCGACCATGCGCAGCCGGGGCCGGGGGCTGCCGAGCCGGATGACCTGGGGCGGGACGGGCCGGGCCGTCGGCCTCCGCACCGGCCGGCCACCGGGCCCGGGCCGTCGCTGGGCCACCGGCCGGGAGCCCCGGGCCGGGCCGGGTACCCGTCGACGGGGCGGTTCCCTGTCGGACACTTCCGTCACCTGCCGGGGGTCGGGGGAAGGGGGGCGGGCGGGGCCGTCTCGAGGGCCTCGGGCGGGCGTACGACGCTGTCGGCCGCGGAGCGCTCGGCGGCGGCCGACGGGACGCCCTTCACGGTGCCGTCGGGGTCGAGGAAGGCCGGGTCGCCGCCGGGGACCATGCCGAGTTCGCGGGCGCGGCGCTGGAGGGCGTCCGGGGCGGAGTAGGAGTCGATGTCCCGCTGGAGCGCCTGCTCCTCGTCGGTGAGGTTCTTGGTGTCCCGCTGGAGGTCGTCCATCTTGAACGAGCCTTCGCTGAGCGCGGAGTTCAGCACGAGCAGGCCGATGAGGCCGCCGCCGAGGAGCAGGACGACGAGGAGGACGAAGGGGGTGCGAGCCGCCTGGCGCGGGCCCGCCGGGAAGAGACGCGCGAGCCGGGCGGCCCTCCCCTTCAGTTCGGGTTTCCTACTCACTCGCCCTCCCCTGGGTTGGAGTTGTGGACCGACCTGGCCGGGGGTGTCCCCGAAACGCCCGCCGCGCGTCTCTCACTCGACGTCCTCCCTGATGCGCTCGGCCCCGCGCAGCCGCGCCGGGGCGGCCCGCCGGTTCTCGGCGACCTCTTCCTCGGTGGGAAGTTCGGCACCGCGCGTGAGCAGCTTGAGCCGGGGCTGGTAGCGCTCGGGGACGACCGGCAGCCCGGGGGGCGCGGTCGTGGCGGCGCCGGCCGCGAACACCTGCTTGACCAGCCGGTCCTCCAGCGAGTGGTACGACAGCACGGCGATCCGCCCGCCGACGCCGAGGGCCTTCACCGCGGCCGGGATCGCCCGCTCCAGGACGGCGAGTTCACCGTTGACCTCGATGCGCAGGGCCTGGAAGGTGCGCTTGGCCGGGTTGCCGCCGGTGCGCTTGGCGGCCTGCGGAAGGGCGTCGCGGATCAGCTCGACGAGCCGCGCGCTGTGGCTGAACGGCTCCTTCTCGCGTTCCCGCACGATCGCGGAGACGATCCGCTTGGCCTGCTTCTCCTCGCCGTAGGCGCGCAGGATGCGCACCAGTTCGCCCGCCGGGTAGGTGTTGAGGACCTCGGCGGCGCTGATCCCGGTCGTCTGGTCCATGCGCATGTCGAGGGGGGCGTCCTGGGCGTAGGCGAAGCCCCGGTCGGCCTCGTCGAGCTGCATGGAGGAGACCCCGAGGTCGAACAGCACGCCCTGCACGCGCGGGATGCCGAGCCGGTCCAGGACGTGCGGCAGCTCGTCGTAGACCGCGTGGACGAGGGTGGCGCGCTCGCCGAAGGGTGCGAGGCGCTCACCGGAGAGCCGCAGCGCCTCCTTGTCGCGGTCGAGGGCGACGAGGCGCGCCTCGGGGAACCGCGTCAGCAGCGCCTCGCTGTGCCCGCCGAGGCCGAGCGTGCAGTCCACGACGACCGCCCCGGGCCGCTCCAGAGCGGGGGCCAACAGGTCCAGGCACCGCTGGAGCATCACCGGGACATGTCGACTCGCGCTCAAGGGGCCCTCTCAGATCCGGCGGGCCGTACGCACCGCCGGGTCCCCGCCCGCTCGTGAAGGGGAGGCCCGCCGGCGCCGGAAGCGTCAGCCGGCCGGGAGCGGGAGGAGGCCGAGCCGTACGTACGCGCCGCGCACGCGGGGAGATTCCGGCAGCCGTGCCGGGGTCTCACGGGGAATTCAGTCCAGCGGGGAGAGTGTCGCCTCCCGCTTCGCGTCACTTTAGTCCACCCTGTCTCGCGGTCAATCAACCGGCCTGCGCGTCGTGCCCGGGCCCCGCGCGAAGCGGCGGACGGGCGGGAACCACCCGCTCGGGCGCCCGTTCCCCACTCCTGTGGCTTAGCTCACAAAGGGGACGTGATGGCGCTCTTTTTCCCATCTCACAACAGGACCGGATCGGCGGTGACCAGTAATGTCATGGTTATGACGACTTCCGCATCCGTACCCACCGAGTCCGCGGGCGCCATGCACGGCGACACGGTGACCGACCGTCTGGTCGAGGCCAACGAGCGCTACGCCGCCGCGTTCACCGACCCGGGCATGGACGCCCGCCCCGTCCTGCACGTCGCCGTCGTGGCCTGCATGGACGCCCGTCTGGACCTGCACGCCGCGCTCGGCCTGGAGCTCGGCGACTGCCACACGATCCGCAACGCGGGCGGCGTGGTGACCGACGACGTGATCCGCTCGCTCACCATCAGCCAGCGCAAGCTCGGCACGCGCAGCGTGGTCCTCATCCACCACACCGGCTGCGGCCTGGAGGCACTCACCGAGGACTTCCGCACCGAGCTGGAGATGGAGGTCGGCCAGCGTCCCTCGTGGGCGGTGGAGGCCTTCAGGGACGTCGACCAGGACGTGCGGCAGTCGATGCAGCGGGTGCGCACCTCGCCGTTCCTGCTGCACACCGACGACGTGCGCGGCTTCGTCTTCGACGTGAAGACGGGCCTGCTGCGCGAGGTCGACCCGGCGTGACCTTTCGCCGTCGCTGTCGTTTCGCTGTTAATTTCCGGCCCCCGGGCACCCAAAAGGCCATAACCCCGACATATCGCGGACAGTTGTCCACAGGCGAGTGACACGAATCGGTAACGGCAGCAAGAATGCGGGTGTGACGCCGCTGAGTTTTTCGTGTGCGGCGTCCGTGATTCGGGGTGGGCCGGTCCGCAGCGCAGGAAGCGTCGGCCCGGAAGAAAGTACGGGCCGAGGAGGGCCGGGTGACGACCTATGACGAGCGAGCGAGCCTGACGGATCTGACTGCCACTGTGGAGCGCGTCCGCAGTTCGGTGGAAGGAGTGATCGAGGGCAAGCCCGAGGTCGTACGGCTTTCGCTGACCGTGCTGCTCGCCGAGGGGCATCTTCTGATCGAGGATGTCCCGGGCGTCGGCAAGACGATGCTCGCGAAGGCGCTGGCGCGGTCCATCGACTGTTCGGTGCGACGCATCCAGTTCACGCCCGACCTGCTGCCGTCGGACATCACGGGTGTGTCCATCTGGGACCAGCAGCGCCGCGACTTCGAGTTCAAGCCGGGCGCGATCTTCGCGCAGATCGTGATCGGCGACGAGATCAACCGCGCCTCACCGAAGACGCAGTCGGCACTGCTGGAGTCGATGGAGGAGCGCCAGGTCACCATCGACGGGCAGTCGTACGAGCTGCCCAGCCCCTTCATGGTGGTGGCCACCCAGAACCCGGTGGAGATGGAGGGCACCTACCCGCTGCCCGAGGCGCAGCGCGACCGCTTCATGGCCAGGGTCTCCATCGGCTACCCGAGCCCGGAGGCCGAGCTGCAGATGCTCGACGTCCACGGCGGCGTCAGCCCCCTGGACGACCTCCAGCCGGTGGCGCACGCGCACGAGATCGTGAAGCTGATCGACGCCGTCCGCGGCGTCCACGTCGCCGAGGCGGTCCGCCGGTACGCGGTCGACCTGGTCGCCGCCACGCGCACCCACCCGGACCTCAGACTCGGTGCCTCCCCGCGCGCGACGCTGCACCTGCTGCGCGCGGCGAAGGCGTCCGCCGCCCTCGGCGGCCGGGACTTCGCGCTGCCGGACGACGTGCAGAACCTCGCCGTGGCCGTCCTGGCCCACCGTCTGCTGCCCACCGCGCAGGCCCAGCTCAACCGCCGCACCTCGGAGCAGGTCGTCGAGGAGATCCTCCAGCGCACCCCGGTGCCCGCGGCGCCCCAGCAGCGCGGCTACGGCCTGGGCTCCGGCACGCAGGGCTACGGCCAGCAGCCGCCGCGGAGGCTGTGATGGCCACCGGTGGGTCCGGACCCGCCGAGACCGGCGGCGAGCGGCCCCGCGGCGAGAAGGGAGCCGTGCGCACCGCCCTGGCCGGTCTGACCACCCGCGGCCGCTCCTTCCTGGCCGCCGGCGTCGCGGCCGCGGTCTGCGCGTACGTCCTCGGGCAGCCCGATCTGCTGCGGGTCGGACTGCTGCTGGCCGCGCTGCCGCTGGTCTGCGCGGCCGTCGTCTACCGCACCCGCTACCGGGTGGCCGGCAGCCGCCGGCTCTCCCCCGCGCGCGTGCCCGCCGGCGGCGAGGCCCGCGTCCATCTGCGGATGGACAACGTCTCGCGGCTGCCCACGGGCCTGCTGATGCTCCAGGACCGGGTGCCGTACGTGCTGGGCCCGCGCCCCCGCTTCGTCCTGGACCGGGTGGAGGCGGGCGGCCGCCGCGAGGTGTCCTACCGGGTCCGCTCCGACCTGCGCGGCCGCTACCCGCTGGGCCCGCTCCAGCTGCGGCTGAACGACCCGTTCGGCATGTGCGAACTGACCCGCTCCTTCTCCTCGTACGACACGCTGACGGTCATCCCGCGGGTGGAGGCGCTGCCGCCGGTCCGGCTGAGCGGCGAGGCCAAGGGGTACGGCGACGGACGGCAGCGCTCGCTGGCGCTGGCCGGCGAGGACGACGTGATCCCGCGCGGGTACCGCTACGGCGACGACCTGCGCCGGGTGCACTGGCGCTCCACCGCCCGCTACGGCGAGCTGATGGTGCGCCGCGAGGAACAGCCCCAGCGCTCCCGCTGCACGGTGCTGCTGGACACGCGCGGCCTGGCCTACCACGGCGCGGGCCCGGACTCGGCGTTCGAGTGGGCGGTCTCGGCCACCGCGTCCGTGCTGGTGCACATGCTGGAGCGTGGCTTCTCCGTGCGGCTGCTGACCGACACGGGCAACTCGGTGCCCGGCGAGGGCGCCGACGGGTTCGCCGGGGCCAGCCAGGAGACGGCGGACGCGGCCGGGCTGATGATGGACACCCTCGCGGTGATCGACCACTCCGAGGGCACCGGCCTGTCGCGCGCGTACGACGTGCTGCGCGGGGGCAACGAGGGGCTGCTGGTGGCCTTCCTCGGTGACCTCGACGAGGAGCAGGCCACGGTCGCCGCGAAGATGCGCCAGCGCAGCGGGGGCGCGGTCGCCTTCCTGCTGGACGCCGACAGCTGGAGCCGTGAACCGAACGAGGTGCCCGGACCGATGAGCAGGCAGGAGGAGCGGCTGCGGATGCTGCGCGAGGCGGGCTGGACGGCCCTGAGCGTGCCGCGGGGCGCTTCGCTGAACGAGCTGTGGCGCCGGGCCGACCGCGAGCGCGGCGGCGTCGTGACGGCGGGCGGGACGAGCGGCGGGGAGGTGGGAGCGTGAGCGGTCGGGCCCGACTGACGCTGTGTTCGGCGGCGGCCACGGTGATGGCCTCCTGTGCCCTGCTGCCGCTGGTCGACCCGGCCACCTGGATCCTCCAGGCGACGTTCCTGCTGGCGGTCCAGTCCGGGGTGGGCGCGGCGGCCCGGCGGGTGCCGCTGGCCCGGCCGCTGACCGTGCTGGCCCAGGCGCTGGTCACGCTGATGCTGCTGACCCTGGTCTTCGCCCGGGAGCACGCCCTGGTGGGGCTGATTCCGGGTCCGCAGGCCTTCCAGCACTTCGGCGACCTGCTCCAGGCGGGCGTGGACGACGTGGAGCGGTACGCGATCCCGGCCCCGCTGTCCGACGGCATCCGGCTGATGATGATCGGCGGCGTGCTGGTGATCGGCCTCGCGGTGGACACCCTCGCGGTGACCTTCCGCAACGCGGCCCCGGCCGGGCTGCCGCTGCTCGCGCTGTACTCGGTCGCCGCCGGGCTCGCCGACGGGGCCGCGGACTGGCTGTGGTTCCTGGTCGCCGCCGCCGGCTATCTGATGCTGCTGCTCGCCGAGGGCCGGGAGCGGCTCTCGCAGTGGGGGCGGGTCTTCGGCGGCGCCCCGCGCGGCCCGGGCGGCCCGGCGGGTCCGGTCGCCCCGGTGCGCACCGGGCGGCGAATAGGCGCGGTCGCCCTGGGCGTGGCCCTGGTGGTGCCGCTGCTGCCGCTGCCCGCGATCCAGGGCGGCCTGCTGGACGGCGCCGGCACCGGCGTCGGCGCGGGCAACGGCAGCGGGGGCACGATCTCCGCGGTGAACCCCCTGGTGTCGCTGCGCGACAGTCTGAACGTGGACGAGGACCGCACGGTCCTGACCCTGCGCACCAGCACCACCGACATCTCGGACCTGTATCTGCGGATCGTCTCCCTGGACGACTTCGACGGCACCACGTGGAAGCCGTCCAAGCGCCAGATCGTCGCCGTGCCGGACGAGTTCCCCACGCCCGCCGGCCTGGGCGCGGAGGTCAAGCGCTCGCAGGTCAGGACCCGGATCTCGGCCGCCGACTGGTACGCCCAGGACTGGCTGCCGATGCCGTACCCGCCGAGTGGTGTGAAGGTCAGCGGCCGCTGGCGGTACGAGCCGGTCGGCATGACCCTCGTCGGTGACCACGGCCAGAACACCCGCGGCAAGACGTACGAGGTCAACAGCCTCGATGTGCAGCCGACGGCTCGGCAGCTGGCCTCCGCCGGGAAGGCTCCCGAGTCGCTGCTCGACGACTGGACCGAGGTGCCGGACTCGCTGCCGCCGGTGGTGGCGCGGTCGGCCCGCGAGATCACCAAGAACGCGACGAACGACTACGAGCGGGCGGTCGCCCTCCAGGACTACTTCGCGGTGACGGGCGGCTTCGAGTACGACACCGAGGTGCAGGTCGGCAGCGGCCGGGACGCGATCGCCCGGTTCCTGCGGGACAAGCAGGGCTTCTGCGTCCACTTCTCGTTCGCGATGGCGGCGATGGCCCGCACGCTGGGCATCCCGGCCCGGGTCGCGGTGGGCTTCGCGCCGGGCTCCCCGCAGGCGGACGGTTCGGTGGCGGTGACCCTGAAGGACGCGCACGCCTGGCCGGAGCTGTACTTCGAGGGCGTGGGCTGGACCCGCTTCGAACCGACCCCGACCCGGGGCACGACGCCCACGTACACGCTGCCGGACACCTCGGGCAGCACCGTTCCCGAGCTGCCGCAGGCCTCGCGCTCCGCGGACGCGGCCCCGTCGGCGCAGCCGTCGGCGAGCACGAGCTGCTCGGCGGACGACAAGAAGGTCGAGGGCTGTGTCAGCGCGCTGCCGCTGATCCCGCTGGAGCAGGGCGGCGGTGGCACCCCCTGGTATCAGATCGCCGGATGGACGGTGCTGGGGGCGGCGGCGCTGGTGCTGCCCCTGCTGCCGATGCTGTGGCGGCTCAGACGGCGTTCGGTGCGGCTGGCCTCGGCGCAGCACTCCGGGGCCCCGGTGCCCGGGGCGGGCCCTGGCCGGCGCGGGGACACCGACGGCGGGCAGCCGGCGGTGCTGCTGGACGTGCCGTCGCAGGAGATCACCGAGGCGGCCGTCGCTCATGTCCTGGCGGTGTGGCGTGAGCTCACCGACACGGCCTGGGACTACGGCATCCCCCCGGACGAGGCGCTCACGCCCCGGCGGGCGGCCGAGCGGATCGTCCGGCTCGGTGAGCTGGACGAGGCGCCGGCCGGCTCGGTGCACCGGGTGGCGAGCGCCGTGGAGCAGGTGCTGTTCGCACCGCAGCCGCGGGCGGAGGCCGGGCTCGCCCAGGAGGTGCGTACGGTGCGTGCGGCCCTGCGGGCCCGGGTCAACCGGCGTACCCGGCTGCGGGCGGTCGTCGCGCCACGTTCAGCCGTCCGCGCCGTCTGGGACCTCTCCGACCGCTGGGCGGCGCTGAAGGCGGCCGGTGCGGCCCGCCTGGCGGCCCTGGTGCGCCGGCCGTCCGGTCAGACGGGCGGCTGACCGCCCGGCTGAGGCAAGGCGGGCACACGGGTCGGCCCCTGGCCCCGGGAGAGATCCCGGGGCCAGGGGCCGACCCGCTGTGTGCCGGGGCGCGGGACATGAATGAGGGGGTGACCACCTCTGCGGTGGTCACCCCCTCACGGATGTCAGTGAGTGGCGCGGTGCTGCCAGGAGCCGGTGACGGGCGTCAGCGGTCGTGGCCGCCCTGTTCGTCACGGCGGCGCTGCCAGCGCTGCTCGATACGGTCCATCATGGAGCGCTTCGGCCGTCCCTGACCGCGCGCGTGCGGGGCACCCGCCGGCTGTTCACCCGGCTTGGGAGCCTTGCGCCAACCGGTCACCGCGAGCACCGCACACCCCAGCATGACGAGGAAACCCACCACGCTGAGCCAGACCTGCTTGGCGACCATACCGGCCATGAGGAGCGCGATACCCACGAGGAAGCCCGCGACTGCCTGGTAGACCCGCCGTCGGGTGTACGTACGCAGCCCGCTTCCCTCAAGCGCCGACGCGAACTTGGGATCTTCGGCGTACAGCGCTCGCTCCATCTGCTCGAGCATGCGCTGCTCGTGCTCCGAGAGCGGCACGGAGTCCTCCTCATCGTGCAGTCGCCGGGGCGACCCGGGGGGTCCCTTCAGGATAGGCAGGGAATCGCCCCCGTGAAACCCGCCCCTCTACGCCAATTGGCCAACCGGAGCCCGTCATGGCCGTCCCGGTCCGCTGAGGTTTCCATTCCCCAGCGGCCGACCCGTCATGCCGGAGCGGTCTCCCTCGATCATACGGCGCACAACGCCCGAACGGGGGGCCTGTGGCGTACTCCATCCAGAGCCAAGTCCCTGATCAGCGACACACCCCGGGAGGGCGCTCAGGCCTCGCCGGTCCCCCGGGTCTCACCGAGCACATGAAGCTGGGTGGCCACGGAGTGGAAGGCGGGGAGTTCGGCGGCGGCCTCCTCCAGCGCGAGCAGGGCCTCCAGGGCGCCGGGCTCGGTGTCCACGAGGACCCCGGGGACCAGGTCGGCGAAGACCCGTACGCCGTGGACGGAACCGACCCTCAGGCCGGCGCCCTCGACCAGCCCGGTGAGCTGCTGGGCGGTGAAGCGCCGCGGCACCGGGTCGCCCGCGCCCCAGCGGCCGTCGGGGTCGGTGAGGGCCTGGCGGGCCTCCTTGAAGTGGCCGGCGAGGGCGCGCGCGACGACGGCTCCGCCGAGACCGGCGGCGAGCAGGCTGAGGACGCCCTCGCCGCGCAGCGCGGCCACCGCGTTGAGGACGCCTTCGGCCGGGTCGTCGACGTACTCCAGGACGCCGTGGCACAGGACCGCGTCGTAGCCGCCGCGCTCGACCACGTCGAAGAGGCCGTGGGCGTCGCCCTGGACGCCCTGGACCCGGTCGGCGACACCGGCCTCGGCGGCGCGGCGCTCCAGGGCGAACAGCGCGTTGGGGCTCGGGTCGACGACGGTGACGCGGTGCCCGAGGCGGGCGACGGGCACCGCGAAGTTGCCGCTGCCGCCGCCGCTGTCGAGGACGTCCAGCGACTCCCGGCCGGTGGCCTTGACCCTGCGGTCGAGGGCGTCCTGGAGGACCTCCCAGACCACGGCGGTACGCAGGGAGGAGCGGGGGCGGGAGGGGTCGGCGCCCAGCGACGTCGTCTGAGGGTGGTGATGGGAGACGGGCGGGCGCATCGGGTCCGACACGGCAGTTGACTCCTCGGCGCGGCACCGCCTCTTGCGCGGCGGAGCGAACGGGCTGCCTCCCCGGCCCGGGGTGCGGGAGAGGGAAGGCTTCAGGCGCTCTCCACCCTATTGCCTCCGGCGCGGCGGCCGGTCATCGCGGTGGCCGGGGTCGGAGGGAGGAAACGCGCCCCGCGCCCCTCCTCGCTCCACGCCTCTCATCCCGCGTCCGGCATGCCGCTCCCCGCGCCGGGCCCGTCCGGCTCGTCGCCGTCCTGGCGTGGCTGGGGCAGGACCGGCTGGAGGACCAGCATGCGCTCCACCAGGCGGATGAACATCGCCACGTCGCGTATCAGGTCGTCGGCGTCCCGGCGGCTGGCGGCGCCCTGGATGCCCGCCTCGGCCCGGGCGCGACGCCGGGCGCCGGAGGCGAAGAGCGCGCTCCACTCGGTGAGCTCGGGCGCGATCTCGGGGAGCACTTCCCAGGCGCTGCGGATGCGTGCCCGGCGTCGGGGGTTGGTCTCGGGGCGGCCGCGCGCGGCGAGCACGGCGGCGGCGGTGCGCAGGGCGGCGAGGTGGGCCGTGGCGTACCGCTCGTTGGGGGTTTCGAGGACGGCGGCCTCGTCCAGTCCGGCGCGGGCCTGGGCGAGCAGGTCGAGGGCGGCGGGCGGGGCGGTGGCCCGGCGCAGGACGGGGTGCACGTCGCTCGCCGGGCCGGTCAGTGAGGGGGCAGGGCCGGTGGCGCGGCGCCGGCGGGCGGCTGCTGCGTGGGTGCTGGCCATGACGAACCTCCTGTCGTCTGGGTGACGGCACGCCCCGACACGGGGGTGCCGTATGTGCCCATCGTGAGGTATGCCACTGACAATCCGATCTGACCTGGGCTTTTGCTTCGATCGAGCGTTCGGGTCGGGTGCGGGCGCCGGCCATCGGGAGGCGGGCGCCGGGAGCGCCGAAGCGGTCTTCGGGCCGCCCGGTTGCTGTGAGAATCAGGGGCATGGACAGCACCACCACGTCGGGCGGCCGCACCCGCCGCGAGGCCACCCGGCAGAAGCTCTACGAGGCGGCCGTCACGCTCATCGCCGAGCAGGGTTTCTCCGCCACCACGGTGGACGAGATCGCCGAGCGGGCGGGCGTCGCGAAGGGCACGGTCTACTACAACTTCGCGAGCAAGTCGGTCCTCTTCGAGGAGCTGCTGCGGCACGGCGTGGGCCTTCTGACCGCCTCGCTGAGGGAGGCGGCCGAGCGCACGGCACGCGAGGGCGGCAGCAAGGTCGACGCCCTTGACGCGATGATCCGCGCGGGCCTGGTCTTCATCGACCGCTACCCGGCCTTCACCCAGCTGTACGTGGCCGAGCTGTGGCGCACCAACCGGGCCTGGCAGTCCACGCTGATGATGGTGCGGCAGGAGGCGGTGGCCGTCGTCGAGGGGGTGCTGCGCGAGGGCATCGAAGGTGGCGAGTTCAGCGACGAGATCGACGTCCAGCTGACCGCCGCGGCGCTGGTCGGCATGGTCCTGGTGGCCGCCCTGGACTGGCAGGCCTTCCAGCCGGAACGGTCCCTGGACGACGTGCACGCGGCGCTGTCCCGGCTGTTGCAGGGCCGGGTGAGCGGCCGCCCCTGAGCACCCGGGCGGGCGAACGACCCGCCCCGCGCGTGCGCGAAAGCGCCGGAGTCGATCCACCATGGCGAGCGATACGCCGAGCCCGCCCCGCCGCGTGCGGAAGCGCCGGTCCGCGGTGGCCACGTCCCCCGTGGGCCACCCCGAGCCGGCGCTTCCGCGTGCTCCCCCGTTCCCTGATCCCCCGTTTCCCCCGTTCCCCCGTCGGTCCCCCGTCCGGTCGTTCCCCCCAGGGTTCCCCCCGTGTCTCGCTTCCGCCGACCGGGCCGGCGGAAGGAGCGGTCCAGAGCCGGCGCCGTTCCGCCGCCCCGTGTCGGCGGTGCCGGTGCCGCGCCCCTTCCCGTGCCTCCACTCTCCCGTTCGCGCGGGCACCTCCCCATCCGCGCGCGTACTCATCTGGCCGCTTAGGTACAGGTACTCAGGGTGTCCGCGCTCTCCCCCAGGACGTCGGTCCCGCCGCCCGCCGCCGGGCTGGCGGCGTCACTGTCAGTGGCGGCCGATAAAGTCGCAGGCATGGCACGGATTGCGGTGATCGGCGCCGGGATGGGCGCGCTGGCGGCCGCCGCCCGGCTGGCCGTCGCGGGCCACCGGGTGGCGGTGTACGAGCGTACGGAGACGTACGGCGGTGCGGTGCGCCGCTTCGAGCGGGAGGGCTTCGCCTTCGACACGGGACCCGGCCTGCTGCCCCTGCCCGCGGTCTGGCGCGATCTGTTCATCAAGACGGGCAAGGAGCCGCTGGAGGAGTGCGTCGAGCTGGTCCAGGTCGACCCGTCGTCACACCATGTGTTCGCGGACGGCACCGAGGTGTCCCTGCCGAACGCCTCCCGTGCGGGGGTCGTCGCGGCCCTGGACGAGGCGCTCGGAGCCGGCGCCGGGCAGCGCTGGGGGGACGTCCTGGTCCGGGCCCGGGAGGCCTGGGACCGGACGCGCCGGCCGCTCCTGGAGGAACCCCTGTGGCCCAACTGGTCGGTGCTGGCCGAGCGTGAGCCCTACCCGTCGGTGCCGCACAAGCGGCTGCTGCGCACCCGCCGGGCCGGGACACTCGCCGAGATCGGCGCCTGGGAGCTGCGCGACCCGCGGCTCGCCGCGCTCCTGGAGAGCCACGCGCTCGCGTACGGCCTGGATCCCCGCACCGCTCCGGCGAGCGCCGCCGTGCTGCCGTACATGGAGCACGCCTTCGGGGTGTGGTGCGTGCGTGGTGGGATGCGGGAGCTGGCCCGCGCGGTGTACGAGCGCTGTCTGGCGCGCCGGGTCGAGTTCGTCTTCGGCGCCGAGGCCGTGCGGGTCCTGGAGAAGGACGGCCGGGCGGCGGGCGTGGAGTTCGCGGACGGCGCGGTGGCAGAGGCCGACTTCGTGGTCGCCCCCGGCACCTTGGGAGGTCGGGCCGGGGCGCGCGGCGAGGGCGAGGTGGCGCCACAGCAGGGGCTGCCGAGCCGGCTGACGGTGCTGCTCGCCCTGCGCGGCGCCCGGCCGGAGGGGACCGCGCACCGCACGGTGGTGCACACCCAGGACCGCGAGGGCGAGCTGGAGGGCCTGTTCGGCGCGGCACCGGCGGGGGCGGCGGCACCGACGGTCACGGTGCTGCGGCCCGACGATCCGCGGCTGGTCCCGGACACCGGCCATGAGGCGGTCACGCTCAGCGCGGTCGTGCCGGCCGGGGCGCGGATACCGGCCGACCGGGTGGACGCGGTGGTCTCCGTCGCGGAGCGCGTCCTTCCCGACCTGCGGGAGCGTCTGCTGTGGCATGAGGTGCGCGCCCCCGGCGACATCGCGCGGGAGACCGGCGCCCCGGGAGGGTCCGTGCCGGCGCCGGCGCTGGCCGCGGCCGGGGGCCGGCTGCTGCATCCGTCGAACTCCACCGGCCTGCCCGGGCTGTTCAGTGTGGGCGGCTGGTCCCATCCGGGCGGCGGTCTGCCGCACGCGGGCATGTCGGGCGCGCTGGTGGCCGGGCTGATCGTGGAGGGACCGGAGTTCCGCGGCTCGCAGTGAGCCCGGGGCGCCGCCGCACGGTCCGTCAGAAGCGGTACTGGTCGTCGGCCCCGTGCCCCTGCTGCCCGTCGCCGCCCTGGTAGGGGTACGGCTGCTCGTGCGGGAGGTCGTTGCCGAAGTCGTCGGTGGTGCGCTGCTGCGGGACCCAGACCCCGCCGGCCGGGGTCTCGCCGTAGCCGCCGGTGGCGTACTGGTCCTGCCCGTAGCCCTGCTGGCCGTACTGCTGCCCGTAGTCGGAGCCGCCGCCGTAGGTCTGGGTGCCGATGTACGGGTCGGAGTAGGCGGCGTACTGCTGCTCGCCCGAGGCGTCGTAGCCGTACTGCTGCTGGCTGTAGCCGGAGTAGCCGTCGTACCCGTAGCCCTGGTCCGCGCCCTGGGCGGCCGTCGCGTACTGGTCGTGGGGCTGGCCGGCGGGGGCGTACGCGGAGTCGTCGCCGTATATGCCGTAGGAGCCGGTGTCGTCGGGCAGGGGCTGCGGCTCGTAGACGGCGGTGGTCTCCGCGGGGGTGCCGGTGCGCTGCGCCGGGGTGAAGACGTCGTCGCGGTCGTCGTCGAAGACGTCCTTGTCCGGTTCGTAGGACGGCAGGTCGGCCGCGAACGGAGTGGCGGTGTCCGGGCCGAAGGCGTCGGGGGCGTCGTCGGCGAATCCGCTGCCGGAGGCCTCCAGACCGGAGACCTCCAGGGCCGGGTCCTGGCGTTCGGCCTTGCCCCGACGGCGTTTGAGGGCGTCGGCACCGGGGCGGCTGACGGCCCAGCCCGCCGCGAAGCCGCGACGGAAGGACAGCGTGACGTAGGTCTGGCCGACCGCGAAGGCGGCGGCGCCCAGCGCGATGACCGGGACCGACGGAATCAGGACACCGAGCACGACACCGACGAAGCCGGCGAACGCCAGCAGCCGCCAGCGCAGGCGCGCCTTGTACTGCAACAGCACCTCGCCGAGCAGCCACAACGCGACGATGCCGAACGCGATGTAGAGGACCGTCCAGCCCATGTACGCCCCTCTCCCAGTGGCCGCTACGCAGTGTGTCGTATGTCCGTGCGACCGGTCTAGGCCTGCGGCGGGTGGTGCAGGCCCAGGTTCTCGTAGATTTCCAGCGTCGCCGTGGAGTTGTTGAGCGTGATGAAGTGCAGTCCGGGCACTCCCTCGGCGAGCAGCCGAGCGCAGAACTCCGTGGCGAAGTCGATGCCAATGGAGCGTACAGCGGCCGGATCGTCTTTGGCTGTGAGGATCCGCTCTTTCAGCTCGGGCGGGAAGTGGGCGTTGCTGAGCTGGGGCAGCCGCTCGAGCATCTTCACGCTGGTGACCGGCAGGACCTCGGGAATGACCGGGGTCGCGCAGCCCGCCGCCACCACCCGGTCGCGCAGCCGCAGATAGGACTCGGGCTGGAAGAACATCTGTGTGATGGCGTAGTCGGCGCCCGCCCGGCACTTGTCCACGAAGTGCGCGACGTCCCTGTCCCAGTCGCTGGAGCGCGGGTGCATCTCGGGGAAGGCGGCGACACCGACACAGAAGTCGCCCGACTCCTTGATGAGCCGGACGAGCTCGGCGGCGTAGGTCAGGCCCCGCGGATGCGGCACCCACTCGCCCATCGGGTCGCCGGGCGGGTCGCCACGCACGGCGAGCATGTTGCGGATCCCTGCGTCGGCGTACTGGCCGATGATGTTGCGCAGCTCGGCGATGGAGTGGTCGACGGCCGTGAGGTGCGCGACCGGGGTGAGGGTGGTGTCGGCGACGATCTGCTGCGTCTCCTTGACCGTGGTGGCCCGGGTGGAGCCGCCGGCGCCGTAGGTCACGGAGACGAAGTCGGGGGCCACCGCCTCGACCCTGCGCAGGGCATTCCACAGACTCCGCTCACCCTGGGGGGTCTTCGGCGCGTAGAACTCGAACGAGTACGTCGTCTTGCCGGCGGCCAGGATGTCGCGGACCGTGCGGGCACGGTCGGTCCTGGTGGATGCGGTTCCGAGGGCCATACCCGCAGGTTAGCCAGGGGTCGGCGGTCCCCCAACCAGATCTCGGATATTTGCCCGAATTGTCGGCTTGCTGTCCACTCCTTGGACGCCCGGCTCACGCCCGGTCGGCTCCGCTCACGGACTGAGCCGCTTGGCGAGCTCGGCCGCCGCGGCGCCCGGGTCGTCGGCCTCGGTGATCGCCCGGACCACCACGACGCGGCGGGCACCGGCCTCCAGCACCTCGTCGAGGTTGCCGAGGTCGATGCCGCCGATGGCGAACCAGGGACGGTCGGTGCCGAGGGACGCCGTGAAGCGGACCAGGCCGAGTCCGGGGGCGGGACGGCCGGGCTTGGTGGGGGTGGGCCAGCACGGGCCGGTGCAGAAGTAGTCCACGCCCTCCTGGACGGCCGCGGCGGCCGCCTCCGCCTCGGTGTGCGTGGAGCGGCCGATCAGGACGTCCTCGCCCAGGACGGCGCGGGCCGCGGGGACCGGCAGGTCGCCCTGGCCGAGGTGCAGGACGTCGGAACCGGCGGCGTGCGCCACGTCGGCGCGGTCGTTGACCGCGAGGAGCCTGCCGTGCCGGGCGCAGGCGTCGGCGAACACCTTCAGGTGGTCCAGCTCCTCGGCGGCCTCCATGCCCTTGTCGCGCAGCTGGACGATGTCGACGCCGCCCGCGAGGACCGCGTCCAGGAACTCCGGGAGGTCGCCCTGGCGCTTACGGGCGTCCGTGCAGAGGTACAGGCGCGCGTCGGCGAGACGGGCACGGGCGGTGTCGGGCATGCGTGGGTCCCCCCGGGGCGGTGGTGTACGGCCGCGGCGCGCCGCGGCCGTACACCGGGTGGTTGTCGGTGGTGCGGGTCAGACGGCGAGCGCCTGGGCGCGGCGCTTCACCTCTGTGCCGCGATTCTCGCTCAGGGCCTGAGCCGGAGTGCCGGGGAGGGAGGGGTCGGGGGTGAAGAGCCATTCCAGCATCTCTTCGTCCGTGAAGCCGTCGTCCCGCAGCAGGGTCAGGGTCCCGGACAGGCCCTTGACGACCTTGTCCCCGTCGATGAAGGCGGCGGGGACGTGCAGCGCGCGGTTCTCGCCACGGCGTACGGCGATGAGCTGGCCCTCCTTGACCAGCTGCCGGACGCGCGTCACCTCGACACCGAGCTGTTCGGCGATGTCGGGCAGGGTGAGCCAGGCGGGGACGAGAGCATCGATCTTTGCGTCAATCTCGGTCACGAGAACAAGCCTGCCATCTGCCACTGACACTCGGAAGCCGGGCGCCCCGGACGCGGCCCCGCGCGCCCCGGACGACACCGCCGCGGCCCAGGTGTGGGCGTCACCCGGTGGGACGCTGCGCCGTCGCCGCCTTCAGGGGTCTGGCCGGGTCCACGAGGAGCCGCGGGTCCATCGGGGTGCCCGCCTCGATCAGCCGGCGGCCCTGCGCGAGGTCCCGGGGGCGGCCCACCGCCAGCAGGGCGACCAGGCGGTCCCCGCGCAGCCAGCAGACCGTCCAGGCCGGCCCCGAGGGGTCGCCGCGCCACAGGGTCGTGTCGGCGCCGATGTGGTGGCCGGCGTACTGCACGAAGCGGCCGAACTGCTCGGACCAGAAGTAGGGCACCGGGTCGTAGACGGCGGGCGGCGCCCCGGTGGTCTCGGCGAGGATGTTCGCGGCGACCGTGCGCGGGCCCTGGAGGGCGTTGTCCCAGTGGTGGACGAGGAGCCGCTCGCCGTAGCGCCCCGAGGGGAAGGAGGCGCAGTCGCCGACCGCGTACACGTCCGGCACCGAGGTGCGCAGATGGGCGTCGGCCACGACCTCGCCCTCGGCGCCCAGCCGGACGCCGGAGCCGGCCAGCCAGGCCGTGGCGGGGCGGGCGCCGATGCCGACGACGACGGCGCCCGCGGGCAGCAGCGAGCCGTCGGAGAGGATGACCGCGCCGGGCTCGACACGGGCCACGCGCGCGTCGGTGCGCAGCACGGCGCCGCTGTCGGCGTACCAGGCGGCCATCGGGGCGGCGACCTCGGCGGGCAGCGCGCCGGCCAGCGGCCGGTCGGCGGCCTCGACGACGGTGACCGCGCAGCCGGCCTCGCGGGCGGCCGTGGCGAACTCGGCGCCGATCCAGCCGGCGCCGACGACCACGATGTCGTGCTGGCGGGCGAGCACGGGCCGCAGCCGTTCGGCGTCGTCGAGGGTGCGCAGCAGGTGGACGCCGGGCACGCCCTCGGAGCCGGGCAGCCGGATCGGCTCGGCGCCGGTGGCGACGACCAGGACGTCGTACGGGACGGGCCCGGACTCGGTGTCCAGCAGGTGGTCGGCGGGGCGCAGGCCGACGACCTCGCGGCCGAGGTGAAGCTCGATGCCGAGGCCCTCGAAGTCGACGTCGAAGGCGGAGCCCTCGGCCTTGCCGAGCAGGACGGCTTTGGACAGCGGGGGCCGGTCGTAGGGCTGGTGGGGTTCGGCTCCGATCACGGTCACCGTGCCGTCGAAGCCCAGCTCGCGCAGGGCGACCGCGGTCTGCACCCCGGCCATGCCCGCGCCCGCGACGACCACGCGCCGCCCGGGTGACCTGCCTGCTTCCTGGGTCTGCTCGCTCACCTGATCACCATAGACAACTGACGGATTGTCAGTCAGCCGTCGTGCTCCGTGACCTGCTCCACAACGCTGGTCCCGTGGCCGGGCCGCGACTCCCACTCCCACGTCTCGTCCAGGCGCACCCGGCCGTCGGGCAGTTCCACGACCGTCGACACGCAGTGCCCGCCGGACGTCGTCCCGTCGGGCCCGAGCTGGACGTACCGGAAGTCCAGCCGGTCCCCCTCCCGGGTACCCACCAGGTGCCCGCGTACGACGTCGCCGCCCGCGTAGTCGGCCCAGATCACACCGTCCCGCTCGTGGTACGTGAAGCGGGTGCGGGTGCCGACCTGGCCTGGCGCCTGGTCGGCGACAGGGACGAGGACGAGACCGTCGAGCGAACGGGCCACGGGCAAGGCTCCCTTACAGAGGCGCGGAACCAAGGGCTAGGGTGGCCAACGTAGAGCACTCGCGGGAGCCCGGACGCACCGGGCTGAGAGGGAGGCTGGCGGCCTCCGACCGTACGAACCTGATCCGGGTCATGCCGGCGAAGGGAGGGGCTGGACGCCCATGTCCTCACGTACGTCAGACGTCCTCGTCGTCGGGGGCGGGATCATCGGCCTGGTCACGGCGTGGCGGGCCGCGCAGCGCGGGTTCACCACAGCGGTGGTGGACCCCGAACCGGGCGGCGGGGCCGCGCGGGTGGCGGCCGGGATGCTGGCCGCCGTCACCGAACTCCACCACGGCGAGCAGACGCTGCTCGGGCTCAACCTCGCCTCGGCGCGCCGCTACCCGGACTTCGTGGCCGAGCTGACCGAGGTCACGGGCCACGATCTCGGCTACCGGCGCTGCGGCACGCTCGCGGTCGCGCTGGACGCCGACGACCGCGCGCACCTGCGTGACCTGCACGCCCTGCAACAGCGGTCGGGGCTGGAGTCGGAGTGGCTGTCCGGGCGGGAGTGCCGACGGCTCGAGCCGATGCTCGCTCCCGGGGTGCGCGGCGGGCTGCGGGTGGACGGCGACCACCAGATCGATCCGCGCCGGCTGGCGGGGGCGCTGGTGGCCGCGTGCGAGCGGGCGGGCGTCGTCTTCCACCGCACGTGGGCCGAGCGGCTGTCGATGGTCGCCGGCCGGGCCGTGGGGGTCCTCACGCGCGCGGGCACGGCGCCGTCGGCGGGGCAGGTGGTGCTCGCGGCCGGCAGCCTCAGCGGGCGGCTCGCGGGCGTCCCGGACGAGGTGCTGCCGCCGGTACGGCCGGTGAAGGGGCAGGTGCTGCGGCTGACCGTGCCGCAGCGGTACGCGCCGTTCCTGAGCCGCACCGTACGGGCCGTCGTGCGCGGCGGCCAGGTCTACATGGTGCCCCGGGAGAACGGCGAGCTGGTCGTCGGCGCGACCAGCGAGGAACTGGGCTGGGACACCACCGTGACGGCGGGCGGCGTCTACGAGCTGCTGCGCGACGCGCACGAGCTGGTCCCCGGCATCACCGAGCTGCCGCTGGCCGAGACCCGAGCGGGCCTGCGTCCGGGGTCGCCGGACAACGCGCCGCTGCTCGGCCCGACCGAGCTGGAGGGGCTGCTGCTGGCGACCGGCCACTACCGCAACGGTGTGCTGCTCACCCCCGTGACCGGTGACGCGATGGCCCATGTCCTGGCCACCGGTGAACTCCCCGACGAGGCCCGTCCCTTCACGCCCCGGCGCTTCGCCGCCGCCGCACTCTCGGAGCAGCCCGCATGAACATCTCCGTCAACGGTGAGCGGCGCCAGGTGGCGGCCGGTACCGCCCTCGACGCCGTCGTCCGGTCCCTGACCGCCGCGCCCTCCGGGGTGGCCGCCGCGCTCAACGAAACCGTCGTCCCGCGCGCGCGGTGGTCCGCCACGGCCCTCAGCGAGGGCGACCGCGTGGAAGTCCTCACCGCCGTCCAGGGAGGCTGAGCCATGGCCGACGATCCCTTCGTCCTCGGCGGTACGACGTTCTCGTCCCGCCTGATCATGGGTACGGGCGGTGCGCCCAGCCTGGAGACGCTGGAGCGGGCGCTGGTCGCCTCCGGGACCGAGCTGACGACGGTCGCGATGCGGCGGGTCGATCCCTCGGTGCGCGGGTCGGTGCTGTCGGTGCTGCGCCGGCTGGGCATCCGGGTGCTGCCGAACACGGCGGGGTGCTTCACGGCCGGGGAGGCGGTGCTGACGGCGCGGCTGGCGCGGGAGGCGCTGGAGACCGACCTGGTCAAGCTGGAGGTCATCGCCGACGAGCGGACGCTGCTGCCGGACCCGGTCGAGCTGCTGGACGCTGCGGAGACGCTGGTCGACGACGGGTTCACGGTGCTGCCGTACACCAACGACGATCCGGTGCTGGCGCGGAAGCTGGAGGACGTGGGCTGCGCGGCGGTCATGCCGCTGGGGTCGCCGATCGGGTCGGGGCTCGGGATCCGCAACCCGCACAACTTCGAGCTGATCGTGGAGCACGCGCGCGTGCCGGTGATCCTGGACGCGGGGGCCGGTACGGCGTCGGACGTGGCGCTGGCGATGGAGCTGGGGTGCGACGGGGTGATGCTGGCGTCGGCGGTGACGCGGGCGGCGGACCCTGAGCGGATGGCGTCGGCCATGCGGTTCGGGGTCGAGGCGGGGCGGCTGGCCCGGCTGGCGGGCCGGATCCCCCGGAGGTACTTCGCCGAGGCGTCGTCTCCCGCGGAGGGCCGTGCGGCGCTGGACCCCGAGCGCCCTGCCTTCTGACCGCGGACGGCCCCCCCCTGCCGTTCCACCGCCGCGCTTCGCCCCGTGCCCTGCGTCACAGCTCCGCTTCAGTCCCGCTCCAACTGTGGTGGGAGCGGTGGGGGTGTCGGCGGTGGCTCGTAGACTCGCCGCGTGGACACGACCCTTCAGGACCCTCTGGTCGGGCAGGTGCTCGACGGGCGTTATCGCGTGGAGGCGCGGATCGCGGTCGGCGGGATGGCCACGGTCTACCGGGCCGTGGACACCCGCCTCGACCGCGTCCTCGCGCTCAAGGTGATGCATCCGACGCTCGCGGCCGACGCCTCGTTCGTCGAACGTTTCATCCGGGAGGCGAAGTCCGTCGCCCGCCTGGCGCACCCCAATGTCGTGCAGGTCTTCGACCAGGGCACCGACGGGTCGTACGTGTACCTGGCCATGGAGTACGTCGCCGGCTGCACCCTGCGTGACGTGCTGCGCGAGCGCGGGGCGCTGCAACCGCGGGCCGCGCTGGACATCCTGGAGCCGGTGCTCGCCGCGCTAGGTGCCGCGCACCGCGCCGGTTTCGTGCACCGGGACATGAAGCCCGAGAACGTGCTGATAGGGGACGACGGGCGGGTCAAGGTCGCCGACTTCGGGCTCGTACGGTCCGTGGACACCGTCACCAACACCACCGGGGCCGTGCTGGGCACCGTCTCCTACCTGGCCCCGGAGCAGATAGAACAGCAGGGCGCCGCCGACGCGCGCGTGGACGTGTACGCGTGCGGGGTGATGCTCTACGAGATGCTCACCGGCGACAAGCCGCACGAGGGCGACAACCCCGCGATCGTGCTCTACAAGCACCTCCACGAGGACATGCCCCCGCCGTCCGCCGTCGTGCCCGGTCTGCCGTACGAGCTGGACGAGCTGGTCGCCTCGGCCACCGCCCGCACCCCGGACGTCCGCCCGCACGACGCCGTGGCGCTGCTCGCCCAGGCGCGCCGGGCGCGGGGCGCGCTCGGCGAGGAGCAGCTGGACGCGCTGCCGCCGCAGGCGCTCTCCGCGGCGCACGACAACGCCGAGGACCGCACCAGTGTGATTCCGCGCTCGCTGACCGTGCCCCGGCCGCTGCCCGTCAACGAGGACGAGGAGGACGACGACCGGGCACCGCTGCACCGGACCTCCCGGTTCGAGGCGGAGCCTCCCGTGCCGTCCCGGCGCCGCTCGTCGGCGCGGCCCCGCCGCGGGCTGCTCGCGATCGTCGCCGCCGTCCTGCTGGCGCTCGGCGTCGGCGCGGGCGTCTGGTACATCAACTCCGGCCAGTTCACCAAGGTGCCGGCGGTGCTGACGCAGACCCAGGCGCAGGCCGAGAAGCGGCTGGCGGCGGCCGGGCTGGAGCTCGGCGGGATCGAGCACGCCTACAGCGACACCGTGCAGCGGGGCACGGTCATCAGCACCGACCCCGAGCCGGGCAGCCGCATCCGCAAGCACGACGCGGTGACCCTTGTCATCTCCGACGGCCCCGAGACGGTGAAGGTGCCCTATCTGAAGGGCACCCCGCTGGCCAAGGCCAAGGCGCAGCTGAAGGAGGACGCCCTCTCGCCGGGCCTGGTCACCGAGGCGTTCAGCCAGGACGTCGCCAAGGGTGCCGTGATCAGCAGCAACCCCGAGGCGGGCACGGAGCGGCGCGCGGGCACGGCGGTCGCCCTGATCGTCAGCAAGGGCCGGCCGGTGGACGTCCCGGACGTCACCGGCGACGACCTCGACGACGCCCGGGCCGAGCTGGTGGAGGCCGGCCTCAAGGTGACGGTCTCCGCGCAGGAGGTCAACTCCGAGTTCGACAAGGGGCAGGTCGCCGCCCAGTCGCCGGGTCCGGACCAGCAGGCCGCCGCCGGGGACACGGTGACGCTGACGCTGTCCAAGGGCCCGGAGACGGCCGAGGTCCCGGACGTGGTCGGGGCGAGCGTCGACGACGCCAAGAAGCTGCTGGAGGAGGCCGGCTTCAAGGTCAAGGAGGACCGCGGACTGCTCGGGCTGTTCGGCGACACCGTGGAGGGCCAGTCCGTGGAGGGCGGCGAGACGGCGCCCAAGGGGTCGACGATCACGATCACCATCCGGTGACCGGGCACCCTCGCGGCCATGACACCCTGAACGGGTGAGTCCTGAGCACCCCTTCCCCTCCCGCAACCCCGTCGGCGGCCATGTCCCCGTGGCCGGCGGTCTGCACTCCGTGGGGCTGTCGTACGCGCGCGACCTCAAGGCCGAGACGGTCCAGGTCTTCGTCGCCAACCCGCGCGGCTGGGCCACCCCCGCCGGGAATCCGCGGCAGGACGAGGCGTTCCGGGAGGCGTGCGCGGCGCAGTCGATCCCGGCGTACGTGCACGCGCCGTATCTGATCAACTTCGGCTCGCACACCGAGGCGACGGTGGAGCGGTCGGTGGAGTCGCTGCGGCACTCGCTGCGGCGGGGGCGGGCGATCGGCGCGCTGGGCGTGGTGGTGCACACCGGGAGCGCGACGGGCGGGCGGGAGCGGTCGGTGGCGCTGAAGCAGGTCCGGGAGTACCTGCTGCCGCTGCTGGACGAGCTGACCCACGACGACGATCCGTTCCTGCTGCTGGAGTCCACGGCCGGGCAGGGCGCCTCCCTGTGCTCCCGGACCTGGGACTTCGGCCCGTACTTCGAGGCGCTGGACGCGCATCCCAAGCTCGGCGTCTGCCTGGACACCTGCCATGTCTTCGCCGCCGGGCACGACCTGACCGGCCCGTCCGGCATGCACCGGACCCTGGACCTGCTGGTGGACACCGTCGGTGAGGGGCGGCTGAAGCTGATCCACGCCAACGACTCCAAGGACGTGGTCGGCGCCCACAAGGACCGGCACGAGAACATCGGCGCCGGCCATATCGGTGAGGACCCGTTCCGCGCCCTGATGACCCACCCGGCGACCGCGGGAGTCCCGCTGATCATCGAGACGCCCGGCGGCAAGGAGGGGCACTCGGCGGACGTGGAGCGGCTGAAGAAACTCCGGGACGGATAGAACCGGGCAGAGCGGCGCGGACAGCGGGAGTCAGAGCTCGGGGCCCTCCCCGGGCTCCTCCTGGTACGAGTAGCGCTGTTCCCTCCAGGGGTCGCCGATGTTGTGGTAGCCGCGCTCCTCCCAGAAGCCGCGGCGATCGGCGGTCATGTACTCCACACCCCGGACCCACTTCGGCCCCTTCCAGGCGTAGAGGTGGGGGACGACCAGGCGGAGCGGGAAGCCGTGCTCGGCGGTGAGCAGTTCGCCGTCCTTGTGGGTGGCGAAGAGGGTGCGCTCGGAGGTGAAGTCGGACAGGCGCAGATTGGAGCTGAAGCCGTACTCCGCCCACACCATCACATGGGTGACGTCGTCCGCGGGCGGAGCGATCTCCAGGATGGTGCGGGCCGGGATCCCACCCCACTCGGCGCCGAGCATGCTGAACTTCGTCACGCAGTGCAGATCGGCCACGACGGTGGTGTGGGGGAGGCTTGTGAATTCCGCGTGGGTCCAGCTGTGCTTCTCGCCGTCGGCGGTGGCGCCGAATACCCTGAAGTCCCAGCGTTCGGGCCGGAATTTGGGCACCGGGCCGTAGTGCGTGACGGGCCAGCCCCGCTGCAGTCGCTGCCCCGGCGGAAGCTCGGACGCTGCTGCTTCTCCTGTTGCTCGCTCCACCGGATGACCCATGACTCCATCCTGACAGACCCGGGGCGATGCACATGACCGGGCATGTCCCGAAACGGGCAACTGCCACTAAGCATGGACTAACTTACTAAGTACGCACTTACTGGACGATCTTCGGCGCCGGTGAAATCATGCGGCGGCAACCTCCCCGATTCCCCACGTGGAAGGAGCCTCTGCGATGCAGGGCGATCCCGAGGTCATCGAATTCCTCAACGAGCAGCTCACCGGCGAGCTCACCGCGATCAACCAGTACTTCCTGCACGCCAAGATGCAGGAGAACTACGGCTGGACGAAGCTCGCCAAGTACACGCGGCACGAGTCGTTCGACGAGATGAAGCACGCGGAGGTGCTCACCGACCGGATCCTGTTCCTGGAGGGCCTGCCGAACTACCAGCGGCTGTTCCATGTGCGCGTGGGCCAGACGGTCAGGGAGATGTTCGAGGCCGACCGGCAGATCGAGGTGGAGGCGATCGACCGCCTCAAGCGCGGGATCAAGGTGATGCGCGAGAAGGGCGACATCACGTCCGCGAACATCTTCGAGTCGATCCTCGAGGACGAAGAGCACCACATCGACTACCTCGACACCCAGCTGGAGCTGCTGGAGAAACTCGGCGAGGCGCTGTACATCGCCCAGCTGATCGAGCAGCCGGAGAGCTGAGCGGGGGCGAGCCGGGTCGCGGGACTACGCGGCTTCGTCCAGCTCGGAGAGGACGGGCCGGCCCTGGTCGGCCAGCTCACGGCGCGGGCAGGCACCCCGGCCGAGGATCGCCTGGATACGGCGTACGCACGACCCGCAGTCCGTGCCCGCCTTGCAGGCGGAGGCTATCTGGCGGGGCGTGCACGCACCGTTGTCCGCGTGCTGCTTGACCTGCGCTTCGGTCACTCCGAAGCAGCTGCAGACGTACACGCGGATTCACCTCCGACGGGAGCGACAAGTATGGCCACCCCGTTGATCGGTGAGGCTAACCTAACCTTACCCGTCGCACAGAACCCGCAAAAGTGGAGAGGGGCGCGGATCGTATGTGATCCGCGCCCCACAGCCGTTACCAGCGGTTACTGATCCCGGTACATCTCCGCGACGAGGAAGGCCAGGTCGAGCGACTGGCTGCGGTTGAGCCGAGGGTCGCAGGCCGTCTCGTAGCGCTGGTGCAGGTCGTCGACGAAGATCTCGTCGCCGCCGCCCACGCATTCGGTGACGTCGTCACCGGTCAGCTCCACGTGGATGCCGCCGGGGTGGGTGCCGAGGGCCTTGTGGACCTCGAAGAAGCCCTTGACCTCGTCGAGCACGTCGTCGAAACGGCGGGTCTTGTGACCCGAGGCCGCCTCGAAGGTGTTGCCGTGCATCGGGTCGGTCACCCAGGCCACCGTCGCACCCGACGCGGTGACCTTCTCGACCAGCTCGGGCAGCTTGTCGCGGACCTTGTCGGCGCCCATACGGACGATGAAGGTCAGCCGGCCCGGCTCCCGGTCGGGGTCGAGGCGCTCGATGTACTGCAGCGCCTCCTCGGCCGTCGTCGTCGGGCCGAGCTTGATGCCGATCGGGTTGCGGATCTTCGAGGCGAACTCGACATGGGCGTGGTCCAGCTGCCGGGTGCGCTCACCGATCCACACCATGTGCGCCGACACGTCGTACAGCCGGCCGGTGCGGGAGTCGACCCTGGTCAGGGCGGACTCGTAGTCGAGCAGCAGCGCCTCGTGCGAGGAGTAGAACTCGACGGTCTTGAACTCCTCCGGGTCGGTCCCGCAGGCGTGCATGAAGTTCAGCGCGCTGTCGATCTCACGCGCGAGCTGCTCGTAGCGCTGGCCGGACGGGGAGGACTTCACGAAGTCCTGGTTCCAGGCGTGCACCTGGCGCAGGTCGGCGTAACCGCCGGTGGTGAAGGCGCGCACCAGGTTCAGCGTCGAGGCGGACGCGTGGTACATCCGCTTCAGGCGCTCGGGGTCCGGGACCCGGGCCGCCTCGGTGAACTCGAAGCCGTTGACGGAGTCGCCCCGGTAGGTCGGGAGCGTCACGCCGTCGCGGGTCTCGGTCGGCTTGGAGCGGGGCTTGGAGTACTGGCCGGCGATCCGGCCGACCTTCACCACCGGCACGGAGGCGGCGTACGTCAGCACGGCGCCCATCTGGAGGAGGGTCTTCAGCTTGTTGCGAATGTGGTCGGCGGACACCGCGTCGAAGGCCTCGGCACAGTCGCCGCCCTGCAGGAGGAACGCCTCGCCCTTGGCGACGGCCGCCATCCGGGCGCGCAGCTGGTCGCACTCGCCCGCGAAAACGAGCGGCGGATACGACTCGAGCTCCGCGATGACGGCGCGCAGAGCCTCGGGGTCGGGGTACTCGGGCTGCTGCGCCGCGGGCAGGTCTCGCCAGGTGTTGCCAGCATTCGCGCTGGTCTTAGCGTTCACGGTCACGCACCCAGGTTACGGGGTCGTGTCGCGGGATTTTCCCGTCGCTCGACAGGTGAGACAGAGCGCCGCTCACCTGTGGACGTGGGGCCTGTGGGGTAATGTGCGTCGCATGTTCGCGCATTCGACCCAGAACTGGTGGTGGACCGCTCATCCGGCGGCCCACTGACTGCGCGTACGTACGACTTCGCGAAGGCCGCCCGAGGGGCGGCCTTCGGCGTTCGTCGGGGTCGTTCCTCCTCATCGAGAAGGACACGGACCCCATGCGTCTGTACGACCTGCTGCACGACCCCCGCCCCTTCGCCCTGCTCCGCCGCCGCACGCCCGGCCACGACGAGCACACGGTCGAGGTGCTCCTCGGCCCGGTCACGACCCGCGACCGCCTCGCCGACCTGCCCGACGAGGGCCTCGCGCTCGTGCCGTTCCGCCAGATCCGCGAGCGCGGCTTCGACGTCCGCGACGACGGCACACCGCTGGCCGTCCTGACCCCCGAGGAGCGGTACGAGATCCCGCTCGCCGCGGCGCTGGAGCAACTGCCCGCCCATGACGTGCGCGTCGACGGCGGCGGCTTCGACGTCGACGACGAGGAGTACGCGCGGATCGTCGGCCGGGTGCTGCGGGACGAGATCGGACGCGGCGAGGGTGCCAACTTCGTCGTCCGGCGGACGTACCAGGGGCGGATCCACGGGTTCGGGCGGGCCGACGCGCTGGCGCTGTTCCGGCGGCTGCTGGAGGGTGAGCGGGGCGCGTACTGGACGTTCGTGGTGCACACCGGGGAGCGCACGCTGGTCGGGGCGAGCCCTGAGGTGCATGTGCGGATGTCCGGCGGCACCGTCGTCATGAACCCGATCAGCGGCACCTACCGCTATCCGGACGGCGGGCCGACACCGGAGCACCTGCTGGACTTCCTCGCCGACGGCAAGGAGATCGAGGAGCTGTCGATGGTCGTCGACGAGGAGCTCAAGATGATGTGCACCGTCGGCGACATGGGCGGGGTGGTGGTCGGGCCGCGGCTGAAGGAGATGGCGCACCTCGCGCACACCGAGTACGAGCTGCGCGGCAAGTCCTCGCTGGACATGCGGGAGGTCCTGCGGGAGACCATGTTCGCCGCGACCGTCACCGGTTCGCCGGTGCAGAACGCCTGCCGGGTCATCGAGCGGCACGAGGTCGGCGGGCGCGGCTACTACGCCGGTGCGCTGGCGCTGCTCGGCACCGACTCGGGCGGGGCGCAGACCCTCGACTCCCCCATCCTCATCCGCACCGCCGACATCGACGCGGCCGGACGGCTGCGGGTGCCGGTCGGCGCCACGCTGGTGCGCGGCTCGGACCCGGCGGGCGAGGTCGCGGAGACGCACGCGAAGGCGGCGGGCGTGCTGGCGGCGCTCGGCGTACGGCCGGGCGGGCCCCGTGCGCACCACACCCGCCCGCGGCTGGCCGACGACCCCCGGGTGCGGGCGGCGCTGGATGGGCGCAGGGCGTCGCTGGCGCCGTTCTGGCTGCGGATGCAGGAGCGCTCGCGGGAGCTGACCGGGCACGCCCTGGTGGTGGACGGCGAGGACACCTTCACGGCGATGCTCGCGCACGTCCTGCGGTCGTCGGGGCTCACGGTCACCGTACGGCGGTACGACGAGCCGGGGCTGCGGGAGGCGGTGCTCGCGCACGAGGGGGTGATCGTCCTCGGGCCGGGTCCCGGTGACCCGTCCGACCTCGCCGATCCGAAGATGCGGTTCCTGCGGGAGCTGACGGCGCGGATCGTCCGGGAGCACCGGCAGGGCGTGCTGGGCGTCTGCCTCGGGCACGAGCTGATCGCGACGGAGCTGGGGCTGGACATCGTCCGCAAGGAGGTGCCGTACCAGGGGGCGCAGACGGTGATCGACCTGTTCGGGCGGGAGGAGACCGTCGGCTTCTACAACAGCTTCACGGCGCGCTGCGACGACGACGCCCTGGCCGAGCTGGCCGCGCACGGCATCGAGGTGAGCCGGGCCGCGAACGGGGAGGTGCACGCGCTGCGCGGCCCGGGCTTCGCGGGGGTGCAGTTCCATCCGGAGTCGGTGCTGACTCTGAACGGGGCGGCCGTGGTGCGGGAGCTGGTCGGTTCCCTGCTCGGCGCCGGCACGTTGTCGGATTGAGGGGCGCCGTCAGCCGAAGAACACGCCGACCTCCGCGTACAGCCTCGGGTCCACGGTCTTGAGCCGGGCCGTGGCCCGGGCGAGCGGTACGCGGACGATGTCCGTTCCGCGCAGCGCGACCATCGTGCCGAAGTCGCGCTCGTGGACGGCGTCGATCGCATGCAGGCCGAAGCGGGTGGCGAGCCAGCGGTCGAAGGCGCTCGGGGTGCCGCCGCGCTGCACATGGCCGAGCACCGTGGTGCGGGCCTCCTTGCCGGTGCGCTTCTCGATCTGCTTGGCCAGCCACTCGCCGACGCCGGAGAGCCGGACGTGCCCGAAGGCGTCCAGCGACTCGTCCTTGAGGACCATGTCGCCGTCCTTCGGCATCGCGCCCTCCGCGACCACCACGATCGGCGCGTACGACGCCCGGAACCGGGAGGTCACCCAGGCGCACACCTGCTCGACGTCGAAGCGCTGCTCGGGGATGAGGATGACGTTGGCACCGCCGGCCAGGCCCGAGTGCAGGGCGATCCAGCCGGCGTGCCGGCCCATCACCTCGACGACGAGGACGCGCATATGTGACTCGGCGGTGGTGTGCAGGCGGTCGATGGCCTCGGTGGCGATGCCGACCGCGGTGTCGAAGCCGAAGGTGTAGTCGGTGGCGGACAGGTCGTTGTCGATGGTCTTCGGCACGCCCACACAGGGCACGCCGTGCTCGTCGGACAGGCGGGCGGCGACGCCGAGCGTGTCCTCGCCGCCGATCGCGACGAGCGCGTCGATCTGCTGCCGGGCCAGGTTCTTCCTGATGCGGCGGATGCCGTCCTCGACCTTGAGCGGGTTGGTCCGCGAGGAGCCGAGGACGGTGCCGCCGCGGGGCAGGATGCCGCGCACGGCCGGGATGTCGAGCGGGACCGACGTCCCCTCGAGCGGACCCCGCCAGCCGTCCCGGTAGCCGACGAAGTCGTGGCCGTACTCCTGCACTCCTTTGCGGACGACGGCCCGGATGACGGCGTTGAGGCCGGGGCAGTCGCCGCCTCCGGTCAGTACTCCGACGCGCATGGACATGTCCCTTCGCCGCAGTGGTCCGACGAAGACACACGGTAATCGTGATCCAGCTCACACCGATATGGGCGGGTCGGCACAATTCCGGTGAACGGCTGGGGTGTTACTCGTCGTCGAGGCCGCGCTCTATCGCGTACCGGACCAGTTCCACCCGGTTGTGCAGCTGGAGCTTGCCGAGCGTGTTCTGGACGTGGTTCTGGACCGTGCGGTGGGAGATGACCAGCCGTTCGGCGATCTGCTTGTAGCTCAGGCCCTTGGCGACCAGGCGCAGCACCTCGGTCTCCCGGTCCGTCAGCCGGGGCGCGCCGGGTTCGTCGGTGTCGGCGGCGGGCGCCGGCTCGGAGGCCAGGCGGCGGTACTCGCCGAGGACCAGACCGGCCAGGCCCGGGGTGAACACCGGGTCGCCGACGGCCGTACGGCGCACCGCGTCGAGCAGTTCCTCGGTGGAGGCCGACTTCAGCAGGTAGCCGGTGGCGCCGGACTTCACGGCCTCCAGGACGTCGGCGTGCTCACCGCTCGCGGAGAGCACCAGCACGCGCACGGCGGGGTTCGCGGCGACGACCTCCTTGCAGACCTGCACGCCCGGCTTGGCGGGCAGGTTCAGGTCGAGCACGAGCACATCGGGCGTGGTGGCCCTGGCGCGGCGCACGGCCTGCTCGCCGTCGCCCGCGGTGGCGACCACGTCGAGGCCGGACTCGGCCAGGTCCCGGGCGACCGCGTCCCGCCACATGGGGTGGTCGTCGACCACCATCACCTTGATCGGGCCGCGCGTCCCCGCTGTCCCCACCTGTTCCTCGTTCATCGCAGTCCTGCCTTCCCCCGCTTCGCGTCGTCCTTCGGTACGGTCAGCTCGACCTCCGTGCCCTGGCCCGGCGTCGAGATCAGTTCGGCGCTGCCGCCGAGGTCGCGCAGCCGGCCCCGGATCGACAGGGCGACCCCGAGCCGCCCCTCACCCTCGGCCTGGGCGAGCCGCCCCTCCGGGATGCCGGGCCCGTCGTCCCGCACGGTGACGATCACCGCGTCGGGCTCGTCCTCGACCAGGATCCAGGCCCGGGCCTCCTCCCCGGCGTGCCGGCGCACGTTGTCCAGCGCGGCCCCGACCGCCGCGGCCAGCTCACGGGCGGCGGCGGGGGGCAGCAGCACCGGGGCGCCGGGCTCGGCGAGGCTGACCCGGGCGGCGGCGAACGGCGCGAGCAGCGGACGCAGGTCCGCCGGCCCGTCCGGGTCGTCCTCGTCGGTCTCCTCCACCGCGCGCACGACGGCGCCCTCGGCGGCGTCCTCCGACACCCGGGAGACCGGCAGCAGCCCGCCGGAGACCAGGGTGCGCAGGGCCACCTCCTGCTCGCCGGCCATCCGGCCGAGCTCGGCCGCCTCGCCGCCGAGGACCGCGCCGCGCCGCTGCACCATGGCCAGCACCTGGAGCACGCTGTCGTGGATGTCCCGGGCCAGCCGCTCCCGCTCCCGGGTCGCGGCCTCGATCTCCAGGGCGCGGGCGAGGGTGCGCTCGGAGGCGCGTGCCACCTCGACGACATAGCCGATGGCGATGGAGGCGACCCAGACGAGGATCACGTTGTGGACGGTGTCGCGGGCGGGGTGGCCGCGCTCGATCAGGTTGGCGACGGCGACCGGCGTGGAGGCGAACGCGGCCCAGCGCCAGCCGCCCTTGATGGCGTACGCCAGGACCGAACCCGCCGTCCATATCGACGGCAGGGTGGGGCCGCCGGCCAGGATGTGCTCGTCGTTGACGACCAGCGGGGTCAGGACGATGCCGGTGAGCGCGACGGCGAGGTCGATGGCGAGGAAGCGCTTGGTGCAGGCGGTCGCGTTCTGTACGCGGGGCAGGGTGGCGAGCGTCCATCCGCACAGGACGACGTAGTAGGCCACGGCGACACCGGGCCGGTCGTAGTCGTCGTAGGCGGCAACGAACAGGCCGACCGCGTACAGCATGGTCAGCACCCGGTAGGCGGTCAGCGCACGCCACAGCGGCAGCTCGACCGACATCCGCATGACCTTCTCGCGCCTGGCCATGTACCCCGCCCCCCCTGATCCCCGTCCCCGCCCGTCTAGGACTCGGACCTCTCCTTGTCGGCCTGGTCCTTCTCCGCCTTGGCGAGCGCCGCCTGCGCGGCCTTCTCCGCCTCCCGGGCGGCCCTGCCCGCCTCCTTCTCGGCCTTCGCCGCCTCCGCGATCTGCCGCTTGGCGGCGGTCGCGTACATGTCGACGTACTCCTGGCCCGAGAGTTTCATGATCTCGTACATGACCTCGTCGGTCAGGGCGCGCAGCACGAAGCGGTCGTGGTCCATGCCCTGGTAGCGGCTGAAGTCCAGCGGCTCGCCGATGCGGATGCCGGGCCGCATGACCTTCGGCATCACCTTGCCGGGCGGCTGGATCTTCTCGGTGTCGATCATGGCGACGGGTATCACGGGCGCGCCGGTGGCCAGGGCCACGCGCGCGAGGCCGCCGGGCTTGCCACGGTAGAGCCGGCCGTCGGGCGAGCGGGTGCCCTCCGGGTAGATGCCGAACAGCTCACCCCGCTCCAGCACCTCTATACCGCTCTTGATCGCGGCCTCGCCCGCGCCGCGCGCGCCGGAGCGGTCCACGGGGAGCTGGCCGACGCCCTTGAAGAAGGCCGCCGTCAGCCGGCCCTTCACACCGGGCGTGGTGAAGTACTCGGCCTTCGCGATGAAGGTGACCTTGCGGTCGAGGACCGCGGGCAGGAAGAACGAGTCGGAGAAGGAGAGGTGGTTGCTCGCCAGGATCGCGGGGCCCTCGGCGGGAACGTTCTCCAGGCCTTCCACCCAGGGCCTGAAGATCATCTTCAGTGGCCCGCCGACGGAAACCTTCATCGCGCCGTACAACAACCGAGTGCCTCCTATGTGTCGATCAGACCTTAACCCGGAGCGGCGCCGAAGGCTCCGACGGCCCTGGTCGGTGTCAGTGCCGTCGCGTACCGTGAACCACACGTCCCTCCCATCGAGACATGACGAAGACAGGAGACCGAAGGTGCCGGTCCTTCCTGGAGCCGAGCCGTACCGCCATGAGGGCGGCGAGGTCGGGGTCCTCCTCTGCCACGGCTTCACCGGTTCCCCCCAGTCGCTGCGCCCCTGGGCGCGGTACCTGGCCGAACACGGCCTGACCGTGTCCCTCCCGCTGCTGCCGGGGCACGGCACGCGCTGGGAGGACCTGGCGGTCACCGGCTGGCCCGACTGGTACGCGGAGGTGGACCGTGAGCTGCGCGCCCTGCGCCAGCGGTGCGCGCGCGTGTTCGTGGCCGGGCTGTCGATGGGCGGCGCCCTGGCACTGCGGCTCGCCGCGAAGCACGCGCGGGACGTCGAGGGCGTCGTGGTGGTGAACCCGGCGAACAAGGTGCACGGCCTGGCCGCCTACGCCCTTCCGGTGGCCCGCCATGTCCTGCGGTCCACGAAGGGCATCGTGAGCGACATCGCGCTGGAGGGCGCCCTGGAGACCGGGTACGAGCGGGTGCCGCTGCACGCGGCGTACTCGCTGCGGGCCTTCCTTCGGCTGGTCGACAGTGAGCTGCCGCAGGTGACCCAGCCGTTGTTGCTGCTGCGCAGCACGCGCGACCATGTGGTTCCGGCGGTGGACTCCGAGCGGACCCTCGGCCGGGTGTCGTCGACGGACGTGACCGAGATCCTGCTGGAACAGAGCTACCACGTGGCGACGTTGGACCACGACGCGGACCGGATCTTCGCGGAGAGTCTCGCGTTCATCGGCCGGCTCGCACCCAGTGTCGGCAAGGAAGGGACGACGGCAGGTGGCTGAGCACGACTCCGAGCGCGAGGACCGCGAGGAGCGGGAGGACCGCGAGGACCGGGAGGACCGCGAGGACCGCGAGGACCGGGGGCACCACCAGGACCGGGAGGACCGGGAGATCCGCGCGCATCGCGAGCACCGCGACGAGCCCGAGGAACAGAGCGTGCCCTTCGACGAGGAGGCCGCGTGGGCGGCGATCGTCGCGGGGTACGGCGAGGAGCCGGCGGACCCGCCCGGCGCCAAGCCGTTCAAGTCGGTCGAGGACCTGGCGCTGCTGGAGGCCGACACCAACGACGAGGGGGCCGCCGGGTCCGGACCGGCCGAGGACTCCGGGGACCCGGAGGAGAAGAAGCCGGTCAAGCCGCTCGGCAGCTCCGTCTCCTTCGCGCCCGGCGTCGGCCCGCGTGACTACTCGCCGCCCGAGCCGTCCGAGACGGACTTCGACGACGGCGACGAGGGCCACTTCGTCCCGCCGGAGCCGCCGCCGCTGCCGCCCGCCGACACGACCGCCAAGTTCGCCTGGCTCGGGGTGCTCGGCGGTCCCGTGCTGCTCCTGCTGGCGGTGGTGCTCGGCTGGGAGATGACGTGGTGGCTGGCGACCGTCGGCATCGGCGGTTTCCTCGGCGGCTTCGTCACCCTGGTGACGCGCATGCGCCCGGACGACGAGGACGACGACGACCCGGGCCGGGGCGCGGTGGTCTGACGGCGGCCCGCACCGGGCCGTCCGCACGGGGGCCCTCCGCGCAGCGCCCTACCCCACGGGCACTCTGAGGGCGGCCAGTACCGGCAGGTGGTCCGTGGCCGCCCCGAGGTCGGACCGGGTGATCCCGGGCTGCCCGGCCGGGACTCCGCAGCCCAGGACCTCCACCCCCTTCGTCGCGAAGATCGCGTCGATCCGGCGGTCCGGGCCGGAGGACGGAAAGGTGAGGTCGGCGCCCCAGGGAGCGGTCGCCCGGCAGTCCTGGAGGGCGGCGGCCAGACGGGCGAAGGTGCGTCCGGCCGGCCCCTCGTTGATGTCGCCGCCCGCCACGGCGTGGTCGACCCCCATCCCGGCGAGCCGGTCGAGGAGCATGCCGCCCTGCTCGTACCGCTCGGCCCGGTCCAGGCTCAGATGGCAGCTGACGACGCCGAGGCGGACCCCGGCGAAGCGGACGACGGCGGTGGCGAACCCCCGGCGGTGCAGCCCCGGTGTGAGGGGCAGCAGCACGTCCTCGGCACGCTCGACGGTCGCCCGCAGCGAGCAGAGCACGGCGGGACCGGCGGCCGTGCCCCCACCGGTGAGGATCACCTGCCCGGAGGCGGCCGCGAGTCGGGCGAGCTTCTTGCGCCAGCGGAAGAAACGGGGGGCTTCCTGGACGAGCACCAGATCGGGTGCGCAGGAGGTGATGACGCGGGCGAGGGCGGAGGTGTCGTCGCGCATCGAGCGGATGTTGTAGCTCAGGACGCGGACGACGGCCGAACCGTCGGGCTCGGTGCGGGAGTTGGGGAGCGGCGTCATGGGGGTCAATGTACGCCCCTGACAGGGGGCGCGAGGTTTGTACGCGACTGCCGGTTGTGGGCGGCTTGTCGCGCGCTCCCCCGCGCCCCTTCGATCACATGATCGGGTCGGGTTCGCGGGCCAGGTCGGCCGCGCCCACCAGGCCCGCCTTGTTGCCGAGCTGCGCGGCGATCACGTCCGCGACCGGGCGCCAGTTGCCACCGACCAGCCAGCGCTTGTACGACTTGCGGATCGGGTCGAGGACCAGGTCGCCCTCGTCGGAGAGGCCGCCGCCGACGATGAAGGCGGACGGGTCGAAGAGGGAGGCGAGGTCGGCGAGGCCGGCCCCGGCCCAGCGGGCGAGCTCGCGGTAGGAGTCGACGGCGACCGGGTCGCCCTGGCGGGCGGCCATGGAGATGTGCTTGCCCTCGATGCCGTCGGGGGTGCCGTCGCCGAGGCCCAGCAGGATCTCGGCGCGCTCCGGGGTGGCGTTGGCGCGCTGTTTGGCGTACCGGACGAGGGCGCGGCCGGAGGCGTACTGCTCCCAGCAGCCCTGGCTGCCGCAGCCGCAGAGCAGGCCGTCCGGGACCATGCGGATGTGGCCGAACTCGGCGGCCACCCCGAAGTGGCCGCGACGCAGCTTGTTGCCGATGATGATGCCGCCGCCGAGGCCGGTGCCGAGCGTGATGCAGATGACGTTGCGGTGGCCCTTGCCCGCGCCGAACTTGTACTCGCCCCACGCGGCCGCGTTGGCGTCGTTCTCCACGACGACCGGGAGGTGGACGCGTGCTTCGACCTTCTCCTTGAGCGGCTCCTGCCGCCAGTCGATGTTGGGCGCGAAGTAGACCGTCGAGCGCTGCCGGTTGACATAGCCGGCGGCGCCGATGCCCACGCCGACGATGTCGTGTCCGGCGCGCGCACCCTCAACCGCCGAGGCGATGGCGTCCACGATGGCCTCGGGCGTGGTGGGGGTCGGCACCTTGAAGGTCGAGAGGATGTTGCCTTCCTCGTCGACCACGCCGGCCGCGATCTTCGTGCCGCCGATGTCGACGCCGATGGTGAGTCCCATGAATCCCTCAGTTTCGGTCGAGCCCCGCTACGGCCAACCGTACCCGAGGGGACCGTCAGTCCAAGTCGATGCGCTGGCCGGGGCCGGTGCCCTCGTCGCCGTCGGGGCGGTCGCCGCGGTCGTCGAGGTCCTTGCGGAGATCGTCGGTCCGGGCCGTCCAGCGCTGCTCCTGCTGCTGAACGGCGGAGCGGTAGGCGGCGAGCAGCTCGTTGCCCGCGGCGGCCAGGTGGTCGAAGACGTCGGGGTTGCGCTCGATGACGGGTTCGACGGCGGCCCTGGCCTGCTGCACCACCTGGCGCATCACCTGCTGGGCGGCGGGCCCGGCGACCGCGCCGAACAGCGGGGACTGAAGGCCGGAGAGCTTGTCGGCGACCGTGTCGACGAGCCGGCGCAGTTCCTCGGCGGCCGAGCCGGGCGGCGGGCCGTGCCGGTCGCGGCGGCGGGCCTTCTCGGCCTCGAGGTCCTCGGCGCAGGCGGTGGACCAGGCGTCGGCGTCGGTGGCGCGCGGTCCCTGGACGACGGCGTCCTCCCCGGCGGCGTCGGGTGCGGGTCGCTCTTCGCTCATGACGGACTCCTGACTACGTCTCGTCCTTACGACGTTACCCGAACGGCGGTGCGTTCGGTCACCGCGTCCGCGGCCACAGCGCGGGATCCGGCGCGAACCGCACGCGCAGCTCGCCGTCGCGCAGGGCGGCGCCCTCGACGGTGCAGCGGCGCAGGGCGGAGGGCAGCGGGACGATCCGGCGGAACGCCCCGGCGGTGACGACGAGTTCGTCACCGCGCCGGATCAGGTCGAGTTCGTCGCGTATCGCGCCGGGCAGCGGAAGGTGCCACACGAGCACGCCGTCGTCCGCCAGCCGGTCGGCCACGGGCCACTCGACGGGGGCGGTGGCCGGGTTGACGCCGGGGACGGCGAGCGCGGTGAGGTCGTCCTCGCCGCGGGGGTCGTGGCCGAGGTGGGCGAGGGTGTGCGCCGGTCCCCACTCCCCCAGGTACTTCCGCTGCTGGGCGACGAGCGAGGCGAGCGGGCCGCCGCCGTCGGTGTCCTCGGGGTCCTCGGGCAGGACGCGGTTGGCGACGAGCGCCTCGATGGGCAGGCCGCGCAGGGCGAGGCCGAGGCGGGCGTCGCGCACGGCGTCGGCGCCGGCCGGTCCGGGTTCGGCGACCAGGCGTACGGCGGTGTCGGGGTCGGCGAGGACGGCCTCCACGGCGGCCAGCTCCACGTCCCAGCGGGCGGTCGTGTCGTACAGCCACTCGGCGGGCAGCGGGACGCCGGCCAGTCGGCCGAGGACGGGGCGCAGCGCGCGGGCGGCCTGCCGTTCCGGGGGGAGCAGTCGGCGCAGGTAGCGGCGGAGCCCCTCGGGGAGGGAGAGGAGGGCGAGGGCCTGCGCGGTGGGGGGCAGGTCGACGACGAGGAGGTCGTGGGCGTCGCTGAGGGCGGCGTCGCGCAGGGCGCGCAGCAGGGTGAGTTCCTCGGCGCCGGGGAGGGGGGTGACCTCCTCGGGGTCGAGCCGGGAGGCGCCGAGCAGGTCGAGGACGGTGGAGGCGCGGTCCTGGAAGCCGGCGAGGTCGTCCCGGAAGCCGGCGCCCGCGTCGGGGCGCCAGGCGGTGAGGGCGGGGGTGATCCGCACGGGCCGCGCGCCCGTGCGGACGCCGAGCGCCGCGCCGAGGGTGTCGGTGCGGTCGGCACTGAGCACGAGCGTGCGGGTGCCTCCGGCGGCCTCGCGGAGGGCGGTCGCCGCGGCGACGGTCGTACGGCCGCTGCCGCCGGGGCCGGTGATCAGGAGGGTGCGCATGAGGGTGAACGGTAACGGACGCGGCCGTGGCCGTCCGTCCCGCGGTGACCGCGGGCCGGCGCCGGGGGTGCGTCGCGCGGCCCGGCGCCGGCGGGGTGCATCCCCGGGGGTACCTCCAGCGCCCACCCGTGCTGCCGCGGCCGGGCGGCCCGCGTGCCCGCGGCCCGGCGAACCCCGGTGACCCCTTACTTGCCCGACTCCACCCGCTTCTTCAGGCCCGCCAGCGCGCGGTCGATGATGACCTTCTCCGCCTTGCGCTTGATCATGCCCAGCATGGGGATCTTGACGTCGACGGTCAGCTGGTAGGTGACCTCGGTGCCGCCGCCCGCGGCCGGCTTGAGGAGGTAGGAGCCGTCCAGGGAGCGCAGCATCTGGGACTTCACCAGCGTCCAGGAGACCTCGTGCTCACCGGTCCAGGTGTACGCCAGCGTCTGGTCGTCCTTGATCGCGCCCGCGTCCATGACCAGCCGGACCTGCTCGGCGCGGCCCGCCGCGTCGGTCGCGAGGACCTCCGCCTCCTTCACCTCACCGGTCCAGTCCGGGTAGCGGGCGAAGTCGGCGATGACCGCCATGACGTCGGCCGGTGCCGCCTCGATCGTGATGCTCGAGCTGGTGTATTCCGCCATCGCCGTGGCTCCTCCAGATGCGGGCCGGTAGAGAGAGGTCACCGTGCGCTGCGTGCGCACGTGTGTGCAGCGTGAAGGCTACCGCGCGGCCGACCGGCCGCCTTCACCCGCGTCGGGGCGTGCCCTCACCACTCCAGCGCCCATGGCTTCCCGCTGCCCGCGAAGTGTCCGACGTTCACGCACTCGGTCGCCCCGATCCGCATCCGGCGGGCCAGCGGCTGGTGGACGTGTCCGAACAGCGCGTACCGGGGCCGGGTGCGCCGGATCGCGTCCAGCAGTGCCCGGCTGCCCCGTTCGAAGCGGCGCGCGACGGTGTCGTAGACCAGCTCCGGAACCTCCGGCGGGATGTGTGTGCACAGCACGTCCACCTCGCCGACCGCCTCGATCTTCGCCGCGTACTCCTCGTCGCCGATCTCGTACGGCGTCCGCATCGGGGTGCGCAGTCCGCCGCCGACGAAGCCGAAGACCCGGCCGCCGATCTCCACCCGCTCGCCGTCGAGGACGGTGGTGCCGACGCCGGCGTACTCCGGCCACAGGGCGGGCATGTCGACGTTGCCGTAGGTGGCGTACGTAGGGGTCGGGAAGGCCGCGAACAGTTCGGCGTACTGTTTGCGCACCGCCTTCTCGATCACCGCGGCGCGGTCCTCGGCGACGCCCGCCCACAGCCGCCTGCCGAACTCGCTCGCCTCCTCGAAGCGGCGGGCGGTGCGCAGTGCCACGATCCGGTCCGCGTTCTCCACGCCGAAGAGGTCGGGGAAGATGCCGCGGGAGTGGTCGGCGTAGTCCAGGAACAGAACGAGGTCGCCGAGGCAGATGAGGGCGTCCGCACCCTCTCCGGCCCGGGCGAGGTCCCGGGCGTTGCCGTGTACGTCGCTGACCACGTGGACGCGTGTCCTGCTATTTCCGGGCGGTGTGGATGCCATGGCGATCAAGGGTAGGCCTGTGCGGCAGAGGTGAACAGTGGCGGCGGTCCTTACGGTTACTGGCCAGTCAGTCAAGGGGTGGACTACTGTGCGCGAGGAAACACCAATCTGTGTGACGCAGCGAACATCTCGCCGGGACCCCCTGTCGAAGAAGCCATACCGGCGGGTAACGTCCGGGCAGTCCAGTCGTGCTCAGGATTTCAACCACCGAAGGCCTGAGTGCCCGCCCGACCCTTGGACCGCACCGTCGCATCACACAACGTCGTGGCGCCGGCGCCCTATGAGGAGCAGCAGTCTTGCGCGAGTTCAGCCTTCCGGCTTTGTACGAGGTCCCCGCGGACGGCAATCTGACCGACATCGTCCGCAGAAACGCCGCGCAGCACCCTGACGTCGCCGTCATCGCCCGCAAGGTGGGCGGCGCCTGGCAGGACGTCACCGCCACCGCCTTCCTCGCCGAGGTGCGCTCCGCCGCCAAGGGCCTCATCGCCTCCGGTGTGCAGCCCGGTGACCGGGTGGGCCTGATGTCGCGCACCCGTTACGAGTGGACGCTGCTGGACTTCGCGATCTGGTGCGCGGGCGGTGTCACCGTGCCGGTGTACGAGACCAGTTCGCCGGAGCAGGTGCAGTGGATCCTCTCCGACTCGGGCGCGACCGCCGTCGTGGTGGAGCTGGAGAGCCACGCCGCCGCCGTCGAGTCGGTGCGCGACACCCTGCCGGCCCTCAAGCACGTGTGGCAGATCGAGGGCGGTGGCGTCGAGGAGCTCGGGCGGCTCGGCCAGGACGTCTCCGACCAGACGGTCGAGGAGCGCGGCTCGCTCGCCAAGGCCGACGACCCGGCGACCATCGTCTACACCTCCGGCACGACCGGCCGGCCCAAGGGCTGCGTCCTCACCCATCGCAGCTTCTTCGCCGAGTGCGGGAACGTGGTGGAGCGGCTGCGGCCGCTGTTCCGCACCGGCGAGTGCAGCGTGCTGCTCTTCCTGCCCCTCGCGCACGTCTTCGGCCGGCTGGTGCAGATCGCCCCGATGATGGCGCCGATCAAGCTGGGCACGGTCCCGGACATCAAGAACCTCACCGACGAGCTGGCGGCCTTCCGGCCGACGCTGATCCTGGGCGTGCCGCGCGTCTTCGAGAAGGTCTACAACTCGGCGCGCGCCAAGGCGCAGGCCGACGGCAAGGGCGCGATCTTCGACAAGGCGGCGGACACCGCGATCGCGTACAGCAGGGCGCTGGACACCCCGTCGGGCCCGTCGATCGGGCTGAAGATCAAGCACAAGGTCTTCGACAGGCTGGTCTACAGCAAGCTGCGCGCGGTGCTCGGCGGGCGCGGCGAGTACGCGATCTCCGGCGGTGCCCCGCTGGGCGAGCGGCTGGGCCACTTCTTCCGCGGCATCGGCTTCACCGTGCTGGAGGGCTACGGCCTGACGGAGTCCTGTGCCGCCACCGCGTTCAACCCCTGGGACCGGCAGAAGATCGGCACGGTCGGTCAGCCGCTGCCGGGCTCGGTGGTGCGCATCGCGGACGACGGCGAGGTGCTGCTGCACGGCGAGCACCTGTTCAAGGAGTACTGGAACAACCCGGGCGCGACGGCGGAGGCGCTGGCCGACGGCTGGTTCCACACCGGTGACATCGGCACCCTCGACGAGGACGGCTACCTCAGCATCACGGGCCGCAAGAAGGAGATCATCGTCACCGCGGGCGGCAAGAACGTCGCCCCGGCCGTGATCGAGGACCGTATCCGGGCGCACGCGCTGGTCGCGGAGTGCATGGTGGTGGGCGACGGGCGGCCGTTCGTGGGCGCGCTGGTCACCATCGACGAGGAGTTCCTGGCCCGTTGGGCCGCCGAGCACGGCAAGCCGGCGGGCTCCACCGCGGCGTCGCTGCGTGAGGACGCGGACCTGCTGGCCGCGATCCAGTCGGCGATCGACGACGGCAACGCCGCGGTGTCGAAGGCGGAATCGGTGCGGAAGTTCCGCATTCTGTCCTCCCAGTTCACGGAGGACTCGGGCCATCTCACCCCGTCGCTGAAGCTCAAGCGCAACGTGGTGGCGAAGGACTACGCGACGGAGATCGAGGCGATCTACGGGAAGTAGTGCCCGAGTCGGCTCATGGCGCGGTGTCCTCGGCGAGGACCCGCGCCATCGTGCGTTCGGCGAGCGCGGTGATGGTGACGAACGGGTTCACGCCGATCGACCCGGGCACCAGCGAGCCGTCGACGACGTAGAGCCGTGGGCAGCCCTTCACCCGGCCGTAGTCGTCGGTCGCCCTGCCCAGCACACAGCCGCCGAGCGGGTGGTACGTGAAGTCGTCGGCGAAGACCTTGCTGGAGGAGCCGAACAGGTCGTACCGGTAGATCGTCGCGTTCGCCGCGTTGATCCGGTCGAACAGCTTCTTCGCCATGGCGACGGAGACGGCGCTCTGCGCGGCCGTCCAGCCGAGCCGCACCCCGCCGGTGGCGCTGTCGTAGGTGAAGGACGCCCGCTGCGGGTTCTTGGTGATCGCGAGGTAGAGGCTGACCCAGTGCTCCAGTCCCGTCGGCAGCGGGGCGATCTCCGCGAAGACCGGGTTGGCGGTGTTGGCCCAGTCGTCGATGCCCATGACCGGCATGGTCGACTGGTGGGCGCCCACGGTGTCCCACAGGTGGTTGGCCCGCCCGAGCATCACATTGCCGTTGGTCCCCCAGCCGGCCCCGACGCTCGCGTCCAGGGCGGGCAGGGTGCCCGTCTCCCGGGCGCGGACGAGGAGTTCGCTGGTGCCGAGGCTGCCGCCGCCGAGGAACAGATACGTGCAGCCGTACTGCTTGGTCCCGACGACCTTGCCGGTGGTGTCGATGCGGTCGGCGGTCAGGACGTACGTGCCGTCGGGGGCGCGGCTGATCGCGCGCACCTTCTCCAGGGTGTGGATGGTGACGTTGCCGGTGCCGAGCGCGGCGGCGAGGTAGGTCTTGTCGAGGCTGCGCTTGCCGTGGTTGTTGCCGTAGATGACCTCGCCGGCGAGCGCGGACTTCGTCGCCGTGCCGGCCTCCTCGCGCCGCATGTACCCGAAGTCGTAGACGTTGGGCACGAAGGTGGTCCGCAGGCCGGCCTTCTGGGCGTGCGCGCGGGAGACCCGGGTGAAGCGGTACCAGTCCGTCGACTCGAACCAGGCCGGGTCGACGTTGTTGACGCCGAGCATCGAACGGGCGCGCGGGAAGTAGGTCCGGTACATCTCGGTGACGTCCACGGTCGGGAACTGCTCGGCGAAGTAGGAGGCCGGCGGGGTGACCGCCATGCCGCCGTTGACCAGTGAGCCGCCGCCCACCCCGCGCCCGACGTACACGGACATGTCGGCGAAGTGCACGCGGTCCAGGACTCCGGGGTGGAGGCCGATGTCCCTGTTGACGACGTCCAGCCAGAGGAAGGTGGCCAGGGGCGCCTCGGTGCGGGTGCGGAACCACATGGAGCGGTGGTCGGGGGCGTTGGTGGAGCAGAAGACCTTGCCGTCGGGGCCGGGTGTGTTCCACAGCCCGCCCATCTCCAGGACGAGGGTGCGGATGCCGGCCTGGCCGAGGCGGAGGGCGGCGACGGCACCGCCGTATCCGGAGCCGACGACGACGGCGGGGGCGGAGTCGACCGCGTCGGGTTCGGCGGCGTGGGCGGAGCCGAGTCCGACGCGGGTGAAACCGTAGGCGGCCGCCGTCTGGAGGGCGGCCATACCGAGGATGTGACGTCTGGTCAGCTGACGCTGCATCAGGTTTGCTGTCATGTGGGCAGCATGGGCGGATTTTCCCGCTCCGCCTAGGTTCCGCGACGGGCCGAGCCCAGACCTTTCGCGGATCCGCTCACAGAAGGGCCTTGAGCTTCTCGGCGAGCAGGTCCCAGCGCCACTTCTCCTCCACCCACCGGCGGCCCCGCTCCCCCATCCGGTGGCGCAGTTCGGCGTCCTGGAGGAGGGCGACGACACGGTCGGCGGTGTCCTCGGGGGAGCCGCCGCGCACGACCCAGCCGGTCTCGCCGTCGAGGACCGCGTCGGGGGCGCCACCGGAGTCGCCGGCGACGACGGGCAGCCCGGTCGCGGAGGCCTCCAGGTAGACGATCCCGAGCCCTTCGACGTCCAGCCCGCCTCGGCGGGTGCGGCACGGCATGGCGAAGACGTCTCCGGCGCCGTAGTGCGCGGGCAGCTCCTCCCAGGGAACCGCCCCGGTGAACCGCACCGAGTCCGCGACCCCGGTCTCCCGGGCGAGCCGCCGCAGGTCCCCGCCGTACGGCCCGCCGCCGACGATCAGCAGCACGGTCTCCGGCTCGGCGGCGAGGATCCGGGGCATGGCCCGGATCAGCGTGTCCTGGCCCTTGCGCGGCACCAGCCGGGAGACGCAGACGACCACCGGCCGGTCGGTGAGCCCGAGGCGCGCGCGGACCTCGTCGCCGCCGGAGCCCGGGTGGAAGGTCTTCTCGTCGACGCCCGGCGGCAGCTGCGCCATCCGCCCGGCCGCCTCGGCGCTCAGCGCGGTGGCGATCCGCGAGCGGGTGTACTCGCCGAGGTAGGTGATCGTGTCCGTGGTCTCGCCGATCCGCCCGAGCAGCTGCCGGGCGGCGGGCAGCTGCGCCCAGCCGGCCTCGTGACCGTGGGTGGTGGCCACCAGCCGCCGGGCGCCGGCCCGCCTCAGCGCGGGCGCCATCAGCCCGAGCGGCGCCGCCGCCCCGAACCACACGGACGTGCACCCGTGCTCCCGCAGCAGCCCCACGGCCCGCCGGGTGGCGCCCGGCGTCGGCAGCAGCATGGTCGTCGTGTCCCGGACGACGGTGAAGGGCTGCTCGGCGTCGAAGGCGGCCGTCGCCTCCACGCCCTCCCGGCTCCGCTTCCAGGTGGAGGCGTAGACGACGAGGCGCTCGGGGTCCAGCCGTAGCGCCATGTTGTGCAGGAACGCCTGGATGCCGCCCGGGCGGGGCGGGAAGTCGTTGGTCACGATCAGGGTCTTGTGCATCGCCGCCGACCTTATCCAAACCGTCCTCACCGGTGCGCCCGGCCGCGCCTCACGGCTCGCGCACAGCGGCCAGCGGGGCGACGTGCCGCCGCGCCCTCGCGCCGGGGTGGCTGGTGCTGTGGCGGCTGCGGCCGGGCGGCTCGCCCCGCACGCCCGCACGGACGCCGCGTTCACGGCGGTGCCGCTGTTCACCACCACCCGCGTGTCCGGTGACGGTCCTGGAGTTTCCTGAGCGACGGCCTGCTGGTGGCGGCGGCCCTGACGGCGGCCGTACGCCTGTGGGGCGCGACGGTGCCGGGCGGCGGCCCGGGGTCCTCCCGCCCGGATCAGGCCGCCCTCGCCCAGGGCGCCTCGGCCTCCTCCCGACCCCACGACCGCCGCGTCAGCACTGCGACCACCGCGCACTGCACCCCCATCGCCAGCGCGAGGGCCAGGGCCACGCCGGGCAGGCCCAGCCCCGACAGGACATGGGCGAGCGGCAGTTGGAGCGCGGTGCCGAGCAGGGTCACCCGCAGCAGCAGCGGTGACCCCCCGCTGCCCTCGAAGACGCCGCCGAGGGCGATGAAGCCCGCCATCAGCAGCAGGTAGGGGCCGACACAGCGCAGGAACAGCACGCCCTCGTGGGCCACGGCGGGGCCGGCGGCGAACGCGGCCATGATCCAGGGGGCCGCGGCGGCCAGCAGCAGTGCGGCCGCCAGTCCGACCGTCCCGGAGACGAGCAGCGCCTGCCGGCCGATCGCCCGCCGCGCGTCCTGTCCGGCGCCCCGGGTGTGCGCGGTGTGGATGGAGGCGGCCTGGCGCACCGCGTAGAAGGCCATCGTCGCGACGTACAGCACCTTGTAGGCGATCGCGTACGCGGCGACGGCCGTCACCCCGAGCCGCGCGACGACCGCGACCAGTCCGAGCGTGCCGGCCTGGCGCACGGTGAAGTCGAGGGACATCGGCAGCCCGGTGCGCAGCGCGCGGCGCAGGGCGGCGCGGGTGGAGGCGGCGGGCGGGGTGGTGGCGGCCTTCCTCAGCAGGGCGTTGCGGCGCAGCGCGAGCAGTCCGAGGCCCAGGGCCACGCTCCGGCTCAGCACCGTGGCGGCGGCGGCGCCCGGGACGCCGTAGAGGTGGATGAAGAGCGGGTCGAGGGCGAGGATCAGGGCGTTGGCGAGGAGGGCCAGCCGCATCGGGGTGCGGGTGTCGCCGGTGCCCTTGAGGAGCCCGTCGACGAGGTTCTGCGCGAAGAACACGGCCAGGCCCGGCATGGAGACGGCGAAGTAGGCGGCGGCGAGGGGCAGGGCGGGGCCGTCGTCGCCGAGCACCAGCCGGGACAGCGGTTCGCGCAGCAGGAACCCGCCCACCGCGACCACCGGGGTGACCAGCGCGCACAGCGCCCAGCCGCCGCGCACGGCCGCCCGGACGGCTCCCGGATCGCGCGCGCCGCGTGCCTCGGCGACCAGGACGGTCGTGCCGGAGGCGAACACCAGCGCCACGCCGAGCAGCACGTTCTCGGTGTTGGTGGCGACCGCGACGGCGGCGACGGCGGGGCCGCCGAGCCGGGACACCCACACGGTGTTGATGAGTCCGGCGGCGACGGAGGCGAGGAGCGAGAGGTAGACGGGATGGGCGAGCGCCATGAGCTGTCGGCGGTGAGCGTTCATCAGACGGATCCCCCTCGGCGACCTACCACGAAGGGAGCCACCACGAAGGCGGCCCCTACCACGAAACGAGCTACCTCTAATCGAGATAGCTCGATAAGAGGTAGCAGTGCGACACGGTGAACCGCAAGGAGAATTACGTCAGGTCCGGCTCAGCCGAGTCCGGTCGCGAGGTAGGCGCGCCAGTCGGCGGTGAAGGTCTCCAGAGTCGTGCCCAGCACGCTCTTCAGCGCGCCCTCCACGGACCCTTCCCGCTCCCCGTGCCCGCCCACGGCCCGGTAGAACTGCTCCAGCCGCTCCTCGCCCCACCGTTCGGCGATCATCCGGCAGGCCATCCAGCCGCCCTCGTACGCCCGCGCCAGCCGGTTCGCGTCCCCGGCGAAGCCGAAGTCCTCGTCGGTGGGCAGCGCCGCCGGGACCTGCCCGTCGGCGACGGCCCGCTCCAGCTCGGGGGCCACCTGGGCCGGGGTGCGGGTGGTGCCGCGGTAGCCGACCCAGTCGGCGTACCCCTCCGACAGCCACAGCGGAGTGGCCCCGTTGGTGTGCGCGCGGGTCGCGACGTGCGTGGTCTCGTGGGTGAGCACCACCTGCCGGCCCACCGGGCCGAGCGCGCCGTACGCCTCCGGGTTGACGATCACCCGGTCGGCGGGCGCCTTCGCCGCGCCGCCCGTCTCCCCCGTGGTGACGGCGGCGATGCCCCGGTAGGAGGAGGCGGGCGAGGCGAGCAGCGCCGCCATCCCGTTCAGCGACCTCGGTACGAGGACGACGACCCGCCGGGCCCAGTCCGTGCCCCACTCCCGCGAGACCGCCGGGACGGCACGGTCGGCGAGGCCGGCGTAGCCCCTGAGCCGTTCAGCGGAGTGCCCGACGCCCAGGACGAGACTGTGCGCGCCCCGCACGGCGGTCACCGTGCCCTGGTCCCACAACTGCGCGCCGGCCTTCTTCGCGGGCCCCTCGGACAGCACGGACCAGCCGCCGCGCCCGTCGCGGGTCAGGCGCAGGACGCGGCCCGCGGTCACCGGGGCCTGGTCGTAGCCCTGGAGGCGGTAGCTGAGTTCGGCGTCGGCGGTGGCGGTGTCGTCCGCGCGGTGGACGGCGGTCACCCGGTACGACCAGGCGGCCAGCGGCACGGCCCGCAGCCTGCCGTAGCCGGCGGGACTGCCGGTGGCGGCGAAGGCGCGCTCGTCGTGGGCGAGGACCGCGGCCGCCCGCCGGTCGAGCACCGCCTGCACCTGCGCCCGCGCGCCGTCGGTGGCCGGCCGCCCGCCGCACGCCACCAGCGAGGCCGAGAGCAGGGCGAGCAGCAGACAGCAGACCCCGACCCCGGATCCGCGCGCCCGCCTTCGACCAGCCATTCCCCCGATCGTACGGTGCCGCGCCCGCGGCGGAACCCGGTCGGCTCAGGGTCGGGTGACCGCCGACACCGGCATCATGCCGACCGGGTCGTAGCGCACCGGCGCGCCCGGGTAAGGGGCGTGGATGACCTGGCCGTTGCCCACGTACATACCGACATGACTGGCGTCGGAGCGGTAGGTGACGAGGTCACCGGGCCGCGCCTGGGAGAGCGGGACCTGCCGGCCCGCGTGCGCCTGGGCCTGCGAGGTGCGCGGCAGGGAGACCCCGGCCTGCGCGTACGACCACTGCATCAGGCCCGAACAGTCGAACCCGGCGGGGCCGTTGGCGCCCCAGACGTACGGCTTGCCGAGCACGGAACGGGCGGCGGCGACCGCGGCGGCCGCGCGGCCCGACGGCGCGACGGCGCCCCCGGGGTCGGGCAAGTCGCCCCGGCCCGAGCGCGAGGCCCGGTCGTAGGCGGCGCGCGCCGCGGACGGCAGGGAGTTCAGCAGCTCCCGCGCCTTGGCGAGCTTCTGCTCGACGGTCTTCTTGTGCTGGGCGACGGCCTTGCGGCTCTTCTCCAGCTCGCCGAGCCTGCGGGTCGCCTCGGCGCGGTCCTGGGCGAGTTGGCGCATGGCGGCCTGAAGTTCCTTCAGTTCGCCGGCCTGGTGGGTGGTGATGCGGTCGAGGACGGAGGCCTTGTCGAGGTAGTCGTCGGGGTCGTCGGAGAACAACAGCGCCAGGGACGGGTCGAGGCCGCCGGAGCGGTACTGGGCGCCGGCCAGCGCGCCGAGCTGCTCGCGCAGGCCGTTGATGTGCTCCTGCTGGCGGGCGATGCGGTCCTGCGCGTCACCGACCTGCCGGCGCAGCGTCCCGGCGCGTTCCCCGGCCTTGTTGTAGGCCTCGGTGGCCTTCTCGGCCTCCTCGTAGAGGCGGTCGACCTCGGAGCGGGTGTCGCCCGGCGGCGCGGCCTCGGCCGGTACGGCGGCGGACAGGGCGCCGAGAGCGGCGGCTGCGACGGACAGCACACCGAAAGCTCTGCGGGCGCTGGCCGCCCCCCGGTCAAACCCTGGCTGTGCAAGGCGGCGATGGGACCCCACGGGAAGCCGTGCTCCTTCCGCTGGCGGACGAGGAAACGCGGCAGACAGTAGCCCCGCGACGAGGGGCCCACCAAAGACCCGCGCGGTCGCACAAATGTGACGCCCCGCCTCTGACGCAGGTCATGGGCGGGGCGCGGGGTCAGTTCACGTCGGTGTGATTCGCCCGTTCGGGCGGTCGGGTGTCGTGATCTTGCGGGCGCCGAGAGGCGCTCTCGCGGTCGCTCAGATCCGGACGCCGAACTGGAACGGCATGTTGTTGATCGACTCGTAGCGCACGACGGTGCCGGTGCGCGGGGCGTGCAGCACCTGGCCGTTGCCCGCGTAGAAGGCGACGTGGTGCAGGTCGCCGTAGAAGATGACCAGGTCGCCGACCTTGAGGTCGGACTGGGAGTAGATGCGGGTGCCCGCGTTGGCCTGGTCCTGCGAGATGCGCGGGATCTGGACCCCGGCCTGGGCGAAGGCCCAGGAGGTCAGGCCCGAGCAGTCGAAGGAGTTCGGGCCGGAGGCGCCGTAGACGTAGGGCGAGCCGATCTTGCTCTGGGCGGCATGGAAGGCGGCGAGGGCGCGGCCGGAGGCGGGGGCGGTGTTGCCGAGGTCGACGCGCTCGCCGGAGTCGCGGCTGGCGCGGGCGTCGGCGGCGGCCAGCTCGGCCTTCTCCTTCGCCGTCAGGGTGTTGAGCAGCTTCTGGGCCTCGGCCAGCTTCGCCTGGACTTCCTTCTTCTTCTTGCCCAGTTCGGTGCGGGTGGCGGCGAGGTCCTTGAGCTTGGCGGAGGCCTCGGAGCGGTCCTGGGCCAGCTCGCGCTGCTTCTCCTGGATCTTCTTCAGCGACTCCACCTGCTGGGCGCTGAGCTGGTCGGCGGTGGACGCCTTGTCCAGGTAGTCGTCCGGGTTCGACGACAGGAAGAGCTGGAGGGAGGAGTCGATGGTGCCGGTGCGGTACTGGGCGGCGGCCGCCAGGCCGATGCCGTCGCGCAGCTCGTTGAGCTCTTCCTGGCCCCGGGCGACGTTGTCCTGGATGGTGGAGATCTCCTTCTGGAGCTTCTCCTGCTTCTCCTTGGCCCCGTTGTACTTCTCGGTGGCCTGCTCGGCCTGCTCGTAGAGCTTGTCGACCTTCGACTTGACCTCGTCCTTGCTGGGCTTCTCGCTCGGGGCGGCGTTGGCGGCCTGGGAGCTGAGGGCGACAGCGGCGGCGGCCGCGGTGGTCAGCACGGTCACGCGTGTGCGACTGGGCTGCTTGGGTCGACGGTGGGACGCCACGGAGAACGAGCTCCTTCTTGTGAGTGATCACTCGTGTGGAGGTTCGAAGGCAGACCCTAGTGACCCGCCCGTGATCACTTCAAATCCTCTGCCGAAAAAACCCGGCTGCGCAACGCATTCTTTGCAGGAACACACCTGCGGTGATGCCGAGTTGACGCTACGTTGCGTGACACTTCCGCTGATTCGCCGCCAATTCGGGCATTGAGCCTTTACACCGATCTTCAGGTCAGTCGTCTCAGAAGTACCGCAGAAGCGACAGGCCTCGCCCCCGCCCTGGCGACCCCGTCGGCCACCTCCCGGTCGGTGGAGGCGACGATGACGGGCCGGCCCGGCGGCTCGGCGCGCACCAGCTGGCGGATCAGCTCGTCGGCGGTGACCCCCGGCTTGGAGAACAGCACCCGCACCCCGCGCGGCGGCGCCAGCAGCACCGGCGCGGCGAGTTCGGCGCCGTCGAAGACACAGGTCACCTCGGCGCCGGTCTGCGCGGCGAGCTGCGAGAGCTGCCCGAGCAGCCGCAGCCGCTGCTTCTCCAGCGGCATCTGCGGATAGCCGGTCTTGGTGACGTTGTAGCCGTCGACGACCAGATGCGCCTGCGGCAGCGCCAGCAACTGGTCCAGGATCGCCGGGTCGTTCTCGGACAGCGCGCGGGCGGCGATGTCCTTCGGGGTCATCCGGCCCGGCTCGACCGCGTCGACGGTCTCCGCCGGCCGCACGGACACCGGCGGCAGGGCCAGCTCCCGGCGCAGCCCCTGGGCCGCGTCCAGCACGGTGTCCAGCAGCAGCCGTACCCGCATGTCCTCGACGCTGCGCCCCTCACGGGCCGCCCGACGGGTGGCCTCCAGGGCCGCCTCCGCCTCCCCCAGACGCGCCTTGAGCCGCCGGGTCTCGCTCTCGGCGGCGGAGACCTGCGCCTGTCCCTCGGAGCGCACGGCCTCGATCTCGCCCTGCATCTTGCGCAGCGCGGCCTCGCCGCGCTTGACGTCACTGAGGGCCGAACGCAGCTTCCGGTGAAGCGATTCCGCTTCCTTCCTCGCCGCGTCCAGCTCGGCGCGCAGCCGCTCGGTCTCGGCCCGGGTGTGGTCGCGGGCGTGAGCGAGTTCCTCGCGCAGCCGCTCCAGCTCCGCGCGGCTCTCCTCGTCGGCGCGCTCGGCGTCCGCGCGCTGCGCCTCCTCGCCTGCCGCGGTCACCAGCTTCACCCAGCCGGTGGGCCGCAGTACGTAGGCCGCGGCCGCCACGTCCAGCGGGTCCGCGGCCGGGGGCGGTGATCCGGAGTCGAGGGCGCCGGCCAGTTCCGGCTGCGCCTCTCTGAACTTCTCGGCGATGCGCTGCCGGAACAGCGGATCGGTCTCCAGCGCCGCCGCCATCGCGTTGCCCGCGAACTTGGCCCGCCGGTTCGGCGCGAACCGGGCGTACTGCCGTAGCTGCGCGGGCAGTTCGGCGACGGTCAGACCGCCGAAACCGTCCGAGACGATCTGGACGACCCGGCGGCGCACGCCGTCGGGCAGCGGACGGTCGAGCACCTCGGCGGCGCCGTCGCCCGGCCCCCCGCCCGTGGTCTCCACCATCCGTCACACCCCACTAGCTGTGCGGGCACCGCTCCCGGTTCAGGAGCCGGCACCCGGCCTGTCCACGAGTTCCACCTGGTCCACGGCGTTGCACCAACGGCACCGCACCGACTCGATGGTCTCACTGACCACCTGCCGCTCCTCGACCGTCGGCTCACCGGCGAGATCGAGGTGGACGTACTCGACGACCTTCGACGAGCGCGTCACGTCGAACCGGGTGAGGTTGCCGCAGAGGGTGCAGCGCCACCGCGTGGTGGCGGTCGGCAGGGGAACCGTCATGGTGACTGTCCGCTTTCTTCCAGTGTCGTTCTTCCGGCCGGGTCGCGCCCAAGGCTCCCCGGTGCGTGTGGCTCGTAACCCTACGGCCTGGCGGGTAGTCGCCGCCCGTCCGTCCACGGCGGCGAGGCGATCCGGGCGAGTGTGTCCGGTTACGTCATGCTCTGTGTCCATGATCGGCAACTGGAGCGGGCCCGTGGGCCGAGCCCTCCGGCACCCCACGGCGCCGGTGACGTACGGACTGATCACGCTGTGCTGCCTGATCTTCGTGATCGGCCCGGCCTCGGGTCTCAATCCCGCGTACGGCTCCGGGGACGCGCTCGCCGCCGCGCAGCGGGCCTATTTCCGGCGCTGGGGCGTGATCCCCGCCGAGCTGTTCGAGGGCTTCCCGGGCGCCGCCCTCACCCCGGCGACGGCCCTGTTCGTCCACGGCAGCTGGGTGCATCTGCTGGGCAACATGCTCTTCCTCTACGTCTTCGGCGGGATGACCGAGCACCGGATGGGTCGCGTCCGGTTCGCCCTCTTCCACCTCGGCTGCGGCTATCTGACCCTGCTGGGCTACGCCGCCGCCAACGCCGGCTCCGGACAGGCCCTGGTCGGCGCGTCCGGGGCGATCTCGGCGGTCCTCGGGGCGTTCCTGTTCCTCTTCCCCAGGGCGCGCGTGACCAGTCTCCTGCCGTTCCTGTTCTTCCTGCCGCTGCGCTTCCCGGCCTGGGTGGTGCTGCCCTTCTGGGTCGCCCTCCAGTGGGTGGCCGCCGGCCGGGCCGGGCCGGGGCCCGGCGTGGCCTACCTGGCGCACCTGCTGGGCTTCGGCCTGGGCTTCGCCTACGCGTGGGCCCGCTTCGGCGGGACGACTAGAGTGAGGGCCGCCCCAGCTCCGGCCTCCGAGGGAGAGAACCAGCCGTGATCACCGCGATCGTCCTCATCAAGACCAGCGTGGACCGGATCCCCGAGATCGCGGAGCGGATCGCTTCGCTGGACTCCGTGAGCGAGGTCTTCTCCGTCACGGGGACGTACGACCTGATCGCGATGGTCCGGGTCCGGCAGCACGAGGACCTGGCCGAGGTCATCCCCGGACGGATCAGCAAGATCCCCGGGGTGGAGGCGACGGACACGCACGTGGCGTTCCGGACGTACTCGCAGCACGACCTGGAGGCCGCGTTCGCCATCGGCCTGGACTCCTGAGACCGCCGAGGCCGGCCGGCCTCACACCGCCGGGACGCAGCGGCCGTCCTGCGTCCGGTACGTCCACCGCGCGCCGTCGCTCACCAGCTCCCGCACGGCCGCGACGAAGCGCTCCACGTGCTCGTCCGGCGTGCCCGCGCCGAAGCTGACCCGGATGGCGTTGAGGGACTTCTCCCCGGGGGCGGCCTCGGGGGCGCCGCACTCGCCCTGGGTCTGCGGGTCGCTGCCCAGCAGGGTGCGGACCAGGGGGTGGGCGCAGAACAGGCCGTCGCGGACGCCGATGCCGTACTCCGCGGAGAGGGCGGCGGCGAAGTGGGAGCTGTTCCAGCCGTCCACGACGAAGGAGATCACGCCGACGCGCGGGGCGTCGTCGCCGAAGAGGGACAGGATCCGCACCTCGGGCACCTCGGCCAGGCCCGCGCGGACCGTGGCGATCAGATGCCGCTCACGGGCGACGAGGCTGTCGAAGCCGGCCTCGGTCAGCGCCTTGCAGGCCGAGGCGATGGCGTAGGCCCCGATGACGTTCGGGGAGCCGGCCTCGTGGCGTGCGGCGCTGTCGTGCCACTCGACGTCCACTCCCCCGTCCTCGCGCCGGGTGACCTTGCGGCTGGCGCCGCCGCCCGCGAGGTACGGCTCGGCCGCGCGCAGCCAGTCGGCACGGCCGGCCAGCACCCCGGAGCCGAACGGCGCGTACAGCTTGTGCCCGGAGAAGGCGACCCAGTCGACGTCGAGGTCGCGGACGGAGACCGGGTGGTGCGGGGCGAGCTGGGCGGCGTCCAGGACGATACGGGCGCCGTGCGCGTGCGCCGCGGCCGCCAGCTCCCGGACGGGCCACAGCTCGCCGGTGACGTTGGAGGCGCCGGTGACGCAGACCAGGGCCGGGCCGTGGGGGTCGCGGTCGGCGAGGGCGCGCTCCAGGGTCTCGACGGCCTGCCCGGGGGTGCGCGGGGCGTCGAGGTAGGTGACGTGGGCGTCCTTCCACGGCAGCAGCGAGGCGTGGTGCTCGGTCTCGAAGACGAAGACCTGGCAGTCGGCGGGGAGCGCGGCGGCGAGGAGGTTGAGGGAGTCGGTGGTGGAGCGGGTGAAGACCAGCTGGTCGTCGGCGCGGCAGTCGAGGAACTCGGCGACCGTGCGGCGGGCGTTCTCGAACAGGTCGGTGGAGAGCTGCGAGAGGTAGCCGGCGCCGCGGTGGACGCTGCCGTAGTAGGGCGCGTAGGCCGCGACGTCGTCCCAGACGCGCTGGAGCGCGGGGGCGCTGGCCGCGTAGTCGAGCGCCGCGTAGGTGACTTCGCCGCCCGTGACGAGCGGGACGGTGACATCACGGCCCAGAACGGGCAGCGGGGCACAAACGGACTGGGCGGCGGCAGCGGTGGAGACGGACATGGCTCAACTCCCGTGAGAAGCAAGGCGGAGTCACCGTGCGAGCGGACGCGGCTCAAGCACGGAGGAAAGTGAAAAAGGGGGTAAGGCGATAAAGGGAACGCGGAGGCGGGGCTCTGCGGCCCTAGCGCATTCGCTTGCTCACGGAAGACTCCTCGACGACCAGGACCCCTGGTGTGCGAGGGGTCCGCGCTTGCCGTGGACCTCGCTGCCCACGGCCTGGTCTTCACCCGGGGCACCCCGCCACGGACGGAGGGTTGCCGGACAGTCGGCCGGGGCCTCATGACTGTCACTCATGACCTGCACAGGAACGTACGTGAAGTGATCGCGGTCCCGCAACTCGTGTCCGGATCGCGGGACCGCGCCCTCACGGCGTCAGGCGTTGCTGGCGGCCACCCAGCGCTCCAGGGTCCGCTTGGCGGCCCCCGAGTCGATGGACCGCGCCGCCTTCTCCATACCGGCGCGGAGCTGCCCGGCGAGCGGGCCGTCCGTCGGGTCCAGGGCGACCAGCGCGGCCGCCGAGTTCAGCAGGACCGCGTCCCGCACCGGGCCCGTCTCGCCGTCGAGGAGCCGGCGCGCCACCTCCGCGTTGTACGACGGGTCGCCGCCGCGCAGGGCCTCCACCGGCACCAGCTCGATGCCGACGTCCCGCGGGTCGAAGGCCTCCTCGGAGACCTTGCCGTCCCGGACGATCCAGACGCGGGAGGTGGATGTCGTCGTCAGCTCGTCGAGGCCGTCGTCGCCGCGGAACACCAGCGAGGAGTTGCCGCGTTCGGCGAAGACGCCCGCGATGATCGGGGCCATGCGCGGGTCGGCGACCCCGACGGCCTGGGCGCGCACCCTGGCCGGGTTGGTCAGCGGGCCCAGCGCGTTGAACACCGTCCGGATGCCCAACTGCCCGCGCGCGGCGCCCGCGTGACGCAGCGCCGGGTGGAACTTGATGGCGAAGCAGAAGGTGATCCCGGCCTCCTCGGCCACCTCGGCCACCCGCCGCGGGCTCAGGTCCAGGTTGACGCCCAGCTTCTCCAGCACGTCCGAGGAGCCCGACGCCGACGAGGCCGCGCGGTTGCCGTGCTTGACGACCTTCGCGCCCGTGCCGGCCACCACCAGCGCGGACATCGTGGAGATGTTCACCGTCTTCGCGCCGTCGCCGCCGGTGCCGACGATGTCGACCGTGCGGCCCGACACCTCGATCACGTTGGCGTGCTCGTACATCGTCCGCACCAGACCGTTGATCTCCTCGACGGTCTCGCCCTTGGCGCGCAGCGCCACCACGAATCCGGCGATCTGCGCGTCGGTGGCCTCGCCGCGCATGATCCGGTCCATCGCCCAGGCCGTCGCGTCGGCGCTCTGGTCACGGCCGTACAGCAGGGCGTTCAGCACCTCGGGCCAGGAACGGCCCGCCGCGGTGTCGCCTCCAGCGGGGGTCACAGCGCTCATAAGCCGCTCCTGGGTCAGTTGGGTCCCGCCCACGGGACACATGTCTCGACGGCTCCACCCTATCCAGCCAGGGGCACGGCGAAGGGCCCCGTCCGTACACCGGACGGGGCCCTTCGGCCGTTGCGTGGCGACGCAGCGATCAGTGGTGGCCGTGGCCGCTCGTGATCTCCCTGTACTCCTCGACGGTGGGCTTCGGGATCTGGCTGTCCTCGCCGTAGTACGCCTTGCTCAGCTTGGCGCGGACCTTCTCGGAACGCTTCACCTTGCGCTCGACACCGTTCTCGTCGACCGTCGGGCCGATCTCGAACGGCTCGTACTGCTCGTGCGCGGTGAGCGTGTACAGCTGCTCCTGGCTGAGCGGCTCGTGGACCTCGATGAACTCACCGTGCGGCAGGCGCTTGATGGTGCCGGTCTCACGACCGTGCAGCACCTTGTCCTTGTCGCGGCGCTGGAGGCCGAGGCAGATCCGCTTGGTGACGACGAAGGCCAGGACCGGTCCGACGAAGAAGCCGATCCGGACGAACCAGGTGACCGCGTTGATCGACAGGTGGAAGTGGGTGGCGATGATGTCGTTGCCACCACCCACCAGCATGATCATGTAGCCGGTGACCCAGGCGACACCGAAGGCCGTACGGGTCGGGGCGTTGCGCGGGCGGTCCAGGATGTGGTGCTCGCGCTTGTCGCCCGTGATCCAGGACTCGATGAACGGGTACAGCGCGATCACACCGAGGAAGAGACCGAAGAGCACCAGCGGGATGAACACGCCCAGGACCAGCGTGTGACCCCAGAAGTTGATCTCCCAGCCCGGCATGGCGCGGACCAGACCCTCGGCGAAGCCCATGTACCAGTCGGGCTGGGCGCCCGTCGACACCTGGTCCGGACGGTAGGGGCCCAGGACCCAGATCGGGTTGATCGAGGCGATGCCGGCGAGGATCGCGATGAAACCGAAGACCAGGAAGAAGAAGCCTCCGGCCTTGGCCATGTACACCGGCAGCAGCGGCATGCCGACGACGTTCTTGTTGGTGCGGCCGGGGCCCGGGAACTGCGTGTGCTTGTGGTAGAAGACCAGGATCAGGTGGCCGACCACCAGACCGAGCATGATGCCCGGCAGCAGCAGGATGTGGACCGAGTAGAACCGCGCGACGAAGTCGCCGCCCGGGAACTCCCCGCCGAACATGAACATCGAGATGTACGTGCCGACGATCGGCACGGACAGGATCGCGCCCTGCGTGAAGCGGACACCGGTGCCGGAGAGCAGGTCGTCCGGGAGCGAGTAGCCGGTGAAACCGGTGAACATGCCGAGGACGAACAGCAGGAAGCCGAACAGCCAGTTGATCTCGCGCGGCTTGCGGAAGGCGCCGGTGAAGAAGACACGCATCATGTGCACGAACATGCCGGCGAGGAAGATGACCGCCGCCCAGTGGTGGATCTGCCGGATGAGCAGACCACCGCGCACGTCGAACGAGATGTGCAGCGTCGAGCTGAACGCCTCGGACATCAGCTGACCCTGCAACGGGACGTAGCTGCCGTGGTACTCCACCTCGTTCATCGACGGGTGGAAGAACAGCGTCAGGTACACACCGGTGAGGATGATGATGATGAAGCTGTAGAGGCAGATCTCACCCAGCATGAAGGACCAGTGGTCCGGGAAGATCTTGCGCATGTTGGCCTTGGCCAGGGAGTAGATCCCCAGCCGGCCGTCGGCCCAGTCGGCGACCCGCTCGCCCGCGGGTGCCTTGCGGCGGTCGTCGTTGTTGCTCATCCGCGCTCCCAGAAGGCAGGACCGACGGGCTCTTCGAAGTCGCCGAGCGCCTCGAGGTAGCCCTCGTCGTTCACGCCGATGCGCAGCTGCGGCAGGGCGTGACCGGCCGGGCCGAAGATCACTCGGGCACCGTCGGACAGGTCGAAGGTGGACTGGTGGCAGGGGCACAGCACGTGGTGCGTCTGCTGCTCGTACAGGGAGATCGGGCAACCGACGTGGGTGCAGATCTTCGAGTACGCCACGATGCCCTCGTGCGACCACTCGAGCTCGCGCTTGTCCTTGATGTTGTCCGGCTGGATCCGGACGATCATCAGGGCCGCCTTGGCGATCTCGGTCTGGAAGTCGTGGTCGTGCTCCTCCAGGCCCTCCGGCTTGGCGAAGGTGAGGGAGCCGACCGCGACGTCCGAGGGACGCAGCGGCTCGTTGGTGTTCATGTTGACGAGCAGCTTGCCCTTGGCCCACAGCGTGTGGCGCAGCTTCTCCTCGGGCAGCGGCCCCAGGTCGCGCAGCAGAACGACGCCGGAGAGCGGGAAGAGGGCCAGCGCGCCGAACATCGTGGTGCGGAGCAGCTTGCGACGGCCGAGCGCGGACTCCTTGGCGCCCTGCCTGAAGTCGGCCATGACCTTGGCCTTGACCTCGGGCGCCGCCTCGATCGGGTGCCGCTCGTCGGCGATCTCCACGTCGGACATCAGGGTGCGGGCCCAGTGGACGGCGGCCGCGCCGATGCAGAACAGGGACAGGCCCAGAGTCAGACCGAGTGCGAAGTTCAGCGCGCTGATGCGGCCGAGCGGCCAGATGTAGGTCGTCTTGTCGTGCGGGATCGCCACGTACGAGGCGATGAAGGCGACGGTGGCCAGCATCGACACCGTGAACAGGAGGGCGACCGTACGCTCGGACCGCTTGGCGGCCCGCTCGTCGATGTCCTGCATCCGGTGCTCGTGGGGCGGCAGGCCGGGGTCGGCGAACAGGTGCTTCTCGTCCGCCACGCCCACCGCGCCGTGCGCGTGGTCCTGCTCAGCGGGCAGGTTCTCTTCTGGAATGTCTTGGCTACTCATGACTTCTTGGCCTTTGCGGTCCGAGCGGCAACCCAAACGGCGACGGCGATCAGCCCGCCCAGACCGAAGATCCAGCCGAACAGACCCTCGGCGACCGGTCCGATGCCACCCAGCTCAAGACCGCCGTAGCTGGCCGTCTCCTTGCCGTCGACCGCGTTCAGGTAGGCGATGATGTCCTTCTTGTTCTGCTCGGACAGCGTGGTGTCGGGGAAGGAGGGCATGTTCTGCGGGCCGGTCTGCATGGCCTCGTAGATGTGCTTGGGGTCCACGTCCTCGAGCGTGGGCGCGTACTTGCCGTTGGTGAGGGCGCCGCCCTTGCCGGTGAAGTTGTGGCACTGCGCGCAGTTGGTGCGGAACAGGTCACCGCCCTTGGCGATGTCCGCGCCCTCCGGGCCGTACTGGGCCTCCGTCGGAATGGACGGGCCGGCACCGAGGGAGGAGATGTACGCGGCGAGCTGGTCGATCTGCGCCTGCGTGTAGATGACCTTCTTCCGCGGCACCTGGGCGCCCTGGGAGGTCGCCGCCGGCATACGGCCGGTGCCGACCTGGAAGTCGACGGCCGCGGCGCCCACGCCGACCAGGCTGGGACCGTCGGAGCTGCCCTGACCGCCGGTGCCGTGGCAGCTGGCGCAGCCGACGGCGTAGAGCTTCTTGCCCTCTTCGATGGCGAGGGACTGGGCGGTTTCGTCTGCCTTCGCCTGGCTCGCGGGGGCGAGCCAGGCGAACAGCCCCCCAGTGGCCGCCAGCGCGAGGAGTAGGACGACGACCGCCGCCAGCGGATGGCGTCGTCGTGCGGAGAGCTTTTTCACGGATTACCCCGGTGTCAGGATCTTCTGCGTCGATGCTTCTGGGATGGGTGCGGGAGCGGGCCCGGCTACTTGATCATGTAGATCGTGGCGAAGAGGCCGATCCAGACGACATCGACGAAGTGCCAGTAGTAGGACACGACGATCGCGGCGGTCGCCTGCTCGTGGGTGAACCTCCTGGCCGCGTAGGTGCGCCCGAGGACCAGCAGGAAGGCGATGAGTCCGCCCGTCACGTGCAGTCCGTGGAAGCCGGTGGTCAGGTAGAAGACCGAGCCGTAGGGGTCGGAGGAGAGCGAGAGGCCCTCGTGCTTGACCAGCTCGGTGTACTCGTACACCTGACCGCCGATGAAGATCGCACCCATGATGAAGGTGACGATGAACCAGCCCCGGAGCTTCTTCACGTCCCCGCGCTCGGCGGCGAACACGCCGAGCTGGCAGGTGAGGGAGGAGAGCACCAGGATCGTGGTGTTCGTCGCCGAGAACGGGAAGTTCAGGGCGTCCGCCTTCTCGTGCCAGAAGTCCGGACCCGTCACCGATCGCAGGGTGAAGTACATCGCGAAGAGGGCCGCGAAGAACATCAGCTCGGAACTCAGCCAGATGATGGTTCCGACGCTGGTGAGGTTCGGTCGATTGACCGACGGGTGCGCGTGACCCTTGTCTACTGTCGTTGCTGTCGCCACGACCGACATTATGTCGGTCGCTTATCCCGCCCTCACTCCGGGGGGTGCCGTTCGGAGTGTCCACCCGTGGTGTAGTGCCCGGATGGCCCATCCCGGCCGTGGTCGGACAGCTGTTGACAGGGTGTTCAGGGGAGTAACATCCGCCCCACGGGCCTGTCCGTACGACGCTGACGTCTTCGGAGGAACAATGCAGCCGACCGCCACGGTGCTGGTCTACAGCGACGACTCCAACACGCGAGAGCAGGTACGGCTCGCGACCGGGCGCAGGCCCGCTCCGGACGCCCCCGTGGTGGAGTTCCTGGAGTGCGCGACGCCGGCCGCCGTCGTCAAGGAACTCGACAAGGGCGGCATCGACGCCGTCGTCCTGGACGGCGAGGCCGTGCCCATGGGCGGCATGGGGCTGTGCCGGCAGATCAAGGACGAGGTCTTCCGGTGCCCGCCGGTGCTGCTGCTGATCGGACGGCCGCAGGACGCCTGGCTGGCGACCTGGAGCCGGGCCGACGCGGCGGTGACGCTGCCGGTGGAGCCGGTGGAGTTCGCCGGGGCGCTGGCCTCCCTGCTGCGCGGGAAGACGGCTCTGAGCGTCTAGGAGCGTCCGTCACACGGCCGCCGGCCGGAGCCTCGACGTGTCCTGCGGTGTCTTCTGCCCGCCGCCGGTCAGGGCGCTGCCCGCGCTCCACTTCGTCCAGTCGAGGTTCCACTCGCCGAAGCCGTTGCCGAAGGTCTCCATCGTGTGGCCCTGGCTGTTGACGACCTGCACGACGTCGCCCTCGCGGACGTTGTCGAAGAACCACTGGGCGTTCTCGGTGCTCATGCCGGTGCAGCCGTGGCTGACGTTGGCGTGGCCCTGGGAGCCGACGGACCAGGGGGCGGCGTGCACGTACTCGCCGCTCCAGGTGACGCGGGCCGCGTAGTAGACGGGCAGGTCGTAGGAGTCCGCGGAGCCCTCGGCGATGCCGACGGTGGTGCCGCGCATGCGTACGAAGTACTCCTTGCCCAGGATGACCTTGACGCCGTTGCGGGTCTCGAAGCCGGGCTTGCCGGTGGTGACGGGGATCCGTTTGATCTCCTCGCCGTTCTTGTAGAAGGCCAGCGAGTGGGACGCGGCGTCCGTGACGGCGATGACGCGGTCGCCGATGGTGAAGCGCAGGTCCTTGCTCCTGCCGCCCCACAGCCGGTCGCCGATCTTTATGCCCTCCAGGTTGCTGTGGACGTGGACCTCGGCGTGGGCGGGCCAGTAGTCCTTCGGGCGGTAGTGGAGCTTCTTGTCGTCCACCCAGTGCCAGGCGCCCTGCGCGAAGGGCTTGGCGTCGACCTTCAGGGCGCGTTCGATGACGGCCCGCTGGGCGGGGTCCTTGACGGGCTGGCTCAGTTCCGCGGTGACGGGCTGGCCGACGCCGTAGGTGCCCGTCTTGGGGCCGAACGCCACCGTCAGGCGCTTCTTGCCGGTGGGCTTGCCCGTGTCGAAGGTCAGCACGCGGCGGCCGGGGGCGCCGTCCTCGTCCTCGGTGCTCACGCGCACCGTGTAGCGGGCGTCCGCGGCCAGCGGCTCGGTGCTGTGCCAGCGGGCGCCGTCGGCGGAGAGTTCGCCCGCCACCCAGCGGCCCGCGGCGTCCACCGCGGTGACGTCCGTGATGCGGCCGCCCGAGTCCGCCGCGGTGATCTCCAGGGGCTTGTCCGGGTCGGCCTTGCGGCCTTCGCCCGTGGGGCCCTTGAAGGAGATCTGGTCGGTCGCGTCGTAGGGGCGTGCGGCCAGGGGGTTGCCGTCCGCGCCGCACGCCGTCGCGCCGACTATGAGGGCGAGCCCCAGGAGGGTGCGGCCGACGACGGGGCGGGGGCGGGGAGACTCAGCGTGGCTCATGGAGTTCACGCTAGGAAGCCCTGTCAACGGTGGCGCGCCGGGAGACCCGTACGGAGGACGGGCGTTACGCCAAAAGCGGGAGCCCGGACGCTCCTGACGGAGTGTCCGGGCTCTGCCGTGTTCAGCGCGTGTTACTGGGTGCGGTTCTCACCGCGGTAGTACTCGAAGACCCAGCCCCAGAGGCCGATCATGATCAGCGGGGCGGAGAAGTAGAGCAGCCACCAGCCGACCGCGACCGCCAGGAAGGAGAGGGCGCCACCGACGGCCAGGGACAGCGGCTGCCAGCTGTGCGGGCTGAAGAAGCCCAGCTCGCCGGCGTCATCCGCGACGTCCGCCTCCTTGTTGTCCTGGGCACCGGTGTCGACCCGCCGGGCGGTGAAGCCCAGGTAGAAGCCGACCATGATGCACAGGCCGAAGGCCAGGAAGAGGGCCGTGGTGCCGGCCGGCTCCTTCGACCACACGCCATAGACGATCGCCATGGCGAGGACGAAGACGCTCAGCCAGATGAACATCTTGCCCTGGATCTTCACTTGCCGGCCTCCTTGCTGCCCGCGATGGCACCGGCACCGGCGTGCTCGAGCTGCTCGAGCGCGGCGATCTCGGGATGGTGCAGGTCGAACGCCGGGGATTCGCTGCGGATCCGCGGCAGGGTGAGGAAGTTGTGCCGCGGCGGCGGGCAGGAGGTCGCCCACTCCAGGGAGCGGCCGTAGCCCCACGGGTCGTCGACGCCGACCGGCTTGCCGTACTTGGCCGTCTTCCAGATGTTGTAGAAGAACGGCAGGATCGACAGGCCGAGCACGAACGAGCTGATCGTCGAGATCGTGTTCAGGGCGGTGAAGCCGTCGGCGGCCAGGTAGTCCGCGTAGCGGCGCGGCATGCCCTCGGCGCCCAGCCAGTGCTGGACCAGGAACGTGCCGTGGAAGCCGATGAACAGCGTCCAGAAGGTGATCTTGCCGAGGCGCTCGTCGAGCAGCTTGCCGGTCATCTTCGGCCACCAGAAGTGGAAGCCGGCGAACATCGCGAAGACGACGGTGCCGAACACCACGTAGTGGAAGTGCGCCACCACGAAGTACGAGTCCGAGACGTGGAAGTCCATCGGCGGCGAGGCCAGGATGACACCGGTCAGACCACCGAAGGTGAAGGTGATCAGGAAGCCGGTCGCCCAGAGCATCGGGGTCTCGAAGGACAACGAGCCCTTCCACATCGTGCCGATCCAGTTGAAGAACTTCACACCGGTCGGGACGGCGATGAGGAACGTCATGAAGGAGAAGAACGGCAGCAGTACACCGCCTGTGACGTACATGTGGTGCGCCCACACGGTCACGGACAGACCGGCGATGGCGATCGTCGCGGCGATCAGGCCCATGTAGCCGAACATCGGCTTGCGGGAGAAGACCGGGATGATCTCACTGATGATGCCGAAGAACGGCAGGGCGATGATGTACACCTCTGGGTGGCCGAAGAACCAGAAGAGGTGTTGCCACAGCAACGCGCCGCCGTTGGCCGCGTCGAAGACATGGGCGCCGAACTTGCGGTCCGCCTCCAGGGCGAACAGCGCGGCCGCGAGGACCGGGAAGGCCAGCAGGACCAGGACGGCCGTCAGCAGGACGTTCCACACGAAGATCGGCATGCGGAACATGGTCATGCCCGGTGCGCGCATGCAGATGATCGTGGTGATGAAGTTGACCGAGCCGAGGATGGTGCCGAAGCCGGAGAAGGCCAGACCCATGATCCACATGTCGGCGCCGATGCCCGGGCTGCGGACCGCGTCCGACAGCGGGGAGTAGGCGAACCAGCCGAAGTCGGCAGCGCCGTTGGGGGTGAGGAAGCCGCCGACGGCGATGAGCGAGCCGAACAGGTAGAGCCAGTAGGCGAACATGTTCAGCCGCGGGAACGCCACGTCGGGCGCGCCGATCTGCAGCGGCATGATCCAGTTCGCGAAACCGGCGAACAGCGGCGTCGCGAACATCAGCAGCATGATCGTGCCGTGCATCGTGAACGCCTGGTTGAACTGCTCGTTCGACATGATCTGCAGGCCCGGACGGGCCAGCTCGGCGCGCATGAAGAGCGCCATCACGCCACCGATGACGAAGAACGCGAAGGACGTGACGAGGTACAGCGTGCCGATCGTCTTGTGGTCGGTGGTGGTCAGCCACTTGACGACGACTTCACCGCGCCGCTGGCGCCGCACCGGCAGCTCGTCCTCATAGTGGGACCCTGCTGCCGCGGCACCCTGGGGTTCGTTGAGGATGCTCACAGGATGTTCGACTCCCGTTCCTTCTCGTGGCTCGTCTGCTCGATGCCAGCGGGAACGTAACCGGTCTGCCCCTTCTTGGCGAGGTCCTTGAGGTGCTGCTCGTAACGCTCGGGAGAGACGACCTTCACGTTGAACAGCATGCGCGAGTGGTCGACGCCGCAGAGCTCGGCGCACTTGCCCAGGAAGGTGCCCTCCTTGTTGGGGGTCACCTGGAAGGCGTTGGTGTGGCCCGGGATGACGTCCTGCTTCATCAGGAACGGCACCACCCAGAAGGAGTGGATGACGTCACGCGAGGTGAGGACGAAGCGGACCGTCTTGCCCTCGGGGAGCCAGAGGGTCGGGCCGGGGTTGCCCGTCTGCGGGTTCCGCTCACCGGGGACGCCGCAGGTGTAGACGCCGCCGGCGTCGGCCGGGAAGTCCTTCTTGTACCGTTCCGGGATCGCGTCCAGCTTCTTGTCGGTCTTCGCGTCGCCGCTGGAACCGTCGACGTTCTCGATGTAGTTGAAGCACCAGCTCCACTGGAAGCCGACCACGTTGACCGTGACGTCGGGCTTCTTCTCCAGACTGAGCAGCTTCGACTCGTCACGTGCCGTGAAGTAGAACAGCACCGAGACGATGATGATCGGAACGACCGTGTACAGCGCCTCGATGGGCATGTTGTACCGGGTCTGCGGAGGAACTTCGACCTTCGTGCGGCTGCGCCGGTGGAAGAAAGCACTCCACAGGATCAGGCCCCACACCAGCACGCCGGTGGCCAGCGCGGCAGCCCAGGAGCCCTGCCACAGGGAGAGGATCCGCGGAGCCTCTTCCGTGGTCGGGGTGGGCATACCGAGGCGGGGGAAGTCCTCGTATGTGCAACCGGTGGCGGTCGCCAGGACCAGGCCCGCGGTCAATGCCTGCAGCAGCTTCCGCCGCATCGGGCGCCGCGGCGAGCGGTCGGAGCCGTTGGGACTCACGTAGCGCCTTCCCGAGAGTCTCGCCCGCGCGGATCGGCTGCGGCCTTCTCGCTGGTCGGTCGCCGCCCTGCGTCGGGCAGGGGTTTGGATGTTTATGCGGACCAAACCCTAGCCGACGCCCTTCGGGGGTTCGCGGGGAGGGGTGCCTAGTGGCTCGGGTGGTTCGCTTGTTTGGCGGCTGCGTGTGCGTGGGGCGTTGTCCCGCGGTTCCCCGCGCCCCTGTGGGGCGCCCTCGCGGCCGCACGTTCTAGCGTTGAGGTGTGTCCTACTTCGATGCCGCCTCCGCCGCTCCCCTTCATCCCGTCGCCCGTCAGGCCCTGTCGGCCGCTCTGGACGAGGGGTGGGCGGATCCCTCGCGGCTGTACCGGGAGGGGCGGCGGGCGCGGATGCTGCTCGACGCGGCCCGGGAGGCGGCGGCGGAGGCCGTGGGGTGCCGTCCGGACGAGCTGGTCTTCACCTCGTCGGGGACGCGGGCCGTGCACTCCGGGATCGCGGGGGCGCTGGCGGGGCGGCGGCGGGTCGGACGCCACCTGATCGTGTCATCCGTCGAACACTCCTCGGTGCTCCATTCGGCCGAGACGTTCGAGGCGGAGGGCGGGACGGTGACGCGGGTGCCGGTGCTGCGGACGGGCGCGGTGACGGTCGAGGCGTACGAGGAGGCCCTGCGCCCGGACACCGCGCTGGCCTGTCTTCAGTCCGCCAACCACGAGGTGGGCACCGAGCAGCCGGTGGCGGCGGTGGCCGAGGTGTGCCGGGAGGCGGGGGTGCCGTTGCTGGTGGACGCGGCCCAGACGCTCGGGTGGGGGCCGGTGGAGGGGCCCTGGTCGCTGCTGGCGGCGAGCGCGCACAAGTGGGGCGGCCCGTCGGGGGTGGGGCTGCTGGCCGTGCGCAAGGGGGTGCGGTTCGCGGTCCAAGGGCCGGTGGACGAGCGGGAGTCGGGGCGGGCGGCCGGGTTCGAGAACCTGCCGGCGATCGTGGCGGCGGCGGCCTCGCTGCGGGCGGTGCGGGCCCAGGCGGCGGCCGAGGCGGTGCGGCTGCGGGAGCTGACGGAGCGGATCCGGGCGCGGGTGCCCGGGCTGGTGCCCGATGTGGAGGTGGTCGGGGACGCGGAGCGGCGGCTGCCCGGGATCGTGACCTTCTCGTGCCTCTATGTCGACGGGGAGACCCTGCTGCACGAGCTGGACCGGGAGGGCTTCTCGGTCTCGTCCGGTTCCTCGTGCACGAGCAGCACGCTGACGCCGAGCCATGTGCTGCGGGCGATGGGGGTGCTGAGCGAGGGGAACGTGCGGGTGTCGCTGCCGCCGGGGACGGTGGCGGAGGACGTGGAGCGGTTCCTGGCGGTGCTGCCGGGGGTGGTGGCCGGGGTGCGCGAGAAGCTCGGGGCGCCCGCGTCCACGCCCGTGGCCGCCACGGGGGACGACGTGCTGGTCGTGGACGCTCTCGGCAGGCGCTGCCCGATCCCGGTGATCGAGCTGGCGAAGGTCATCGGCGATGTGCCGGTGGGCGGCACGGTCCGCGTCCTGGCCGACGACGAGGCGGCGCGGCTGGACATCCCCGCCTGGTGCGAGATGCGGGGGCAGGAGTACGTCGGAGAGGAACCGGCGGACCGGGGCACGGCGTACCTGGTCCGCCGGACGGCGTGAGAGGGCCGGCGTCAGGCGAGGTGCTTCTTGACCTCGGCGGCGGCGTCGTGGCCGTAGGCCTTGGTGAAGCGGTCCATGAAGTGGACGCGGCGCAGCTGGTACTCCTGGGTGCCGACCGTCTCGATGACGAGGGTGGCGAGCATGCAGCCGATCTGGGCGGCGCGCTCCAGGGAGACGCCCCAGGCCAGTCCCGACAGGAAGCCGGCGCGGAAGGCGTCGCCGACGCCGGTCGGGTCGGCCTTGCGCTCCTCCTCGGGGCAGCCGACCTCGATCGGGTCCTCGCCGGCCCGCTCGATGCGCACGCCGCGCGAGCCGAGAGTGGTGACGCGGTGGCCGACCTTGCCGAGGATCTCCTCGTCGCTCCAGCCGGTCTTGGACTCGATGAGGCCCTTCTCGTACTCGTTGGAGAAGAGATAGGTCGCCCCGTCGAGCAGGATGCGGATCTCCTCGCCCTCCATCCGGGCGATCTGCTGGGAGAAGTCGGCGGCGAAGGGGATCGAGCGGGTCCGGCACTCCTCGGTGTGCCGGAGCATCGCCTCCGGGTCGTCGGCGCCGATCAGGACCAGGTCGAGGCCGCCGACGCGGTCGGCGACGGTCTTCAGCTCGATGAGACGGGCCTCGCTCATCGCGCCGGTGTAGAAGGAGCCGATCTGGTTGTGGTCGGCGTCCGTGGTGCACACGAAGCGGGCGGTGTGCAGCGTCTCGGAGATGCGCACCGAGGCGGTGTCGACGCCGTGCCGGTCCAGCCAGGCCCGGTACTCGTCGAAGTCGGCGCCGGCGGCGCCGACCAGGATCGGCCGGGTGCCGAGCTGGCCCATCCCGAAGGCGATGTTCGCGCCCACGCCACCGCGGCGTACGTCCAGCTTGTCGACCAGGAAGGAGAGCGAGACCGTGTGCAGCTGGTCCGCGACGAGCTGGTCGGCGAAGCGGCCGGGGAAGGTCATGAGGTGGTCGGTCGCGATGGAGCCGGTGACTGCGATGCGCACGGCGTGGACGCTCCTGTGGGAGGGTGAGTTGACAGTTCACGCTACCCGGTCGCGGGGCGGCACTGAAGCAGGCGAAACTACCCGATAGTAGATCTTTCTTCGCGGGCTGGAGGATGCGTACGGTGCCGCTATGACGAACCTCAAGTTCCGCTCCCCCGCTCCGGTCGACCTCGAGGGCGACCTGGCGTCGCTGCGCGGGGACTGCGCCCGGATGGCCCCGCACTGGGCGGCTCCGGAGAAGATCGCCCCGCGTCCGGTGCCGCCGTCCCTGATCCACGGTGTGACCGTCCCGGCGACCTCGGCCCGGCTCCTCGAGGCGATGCCGGACTACGGCAACTAGGCCGGCCGCTCCCGTCCGCTCCTCGGGTGGGGCGCCCGGCGGGGAACCGTGCGCTCCCCCGCCGCGTCCCATTGCTGTCCCCCTTCGAGGGGATGCCGAGTACGACAGCAGGGCAGCCGAAGGAGCGATGCGGTGAACACCGAGCGACCCGACAACGACGACACCGCGCGCGGGCCGGAGGACCGGGACACGGCGGAGGAGACCCGTCCGGACGAGACGGAGGAGACTCGTCCGGAGGACGCCCGTCCGGACGAGACGCGCGCGGAGGAGACCCGCCCGGAAGAGACCCGCCCGGAAGAGACCCGTCCGGACGAAGCCCGTCCGGAGGAAGCCCGTTCGGAGGAGACGCGCGAGGAGGCTCCTCCGGAGGAGACCCGCGCGGAAGAAACTCGGGCGGCTGAGACCCGTCCGGAGGACGACGCGGGTCACGCGGGTGAGGCGGAGGACGCCGTTGCCGCGCCCTCCGAGGACGCCGCCGCGGACGACCGCCCCGCCGGGGACGTCTCCCGCGCGAGCGGCCCGGCCGACGACGACACCGCCCCCGTTCCCCGGCACCGGTCGGCCGTCCTCGTCGCCTCCGTCGCCGCCGCCGTGCTGCTCGTGGGGGGCGGCGGGGCCTACCTCGCCGCCGACGCGACGGGCGGGTCGGGCCGAGGGGCGACGGCCGGGGCGCCCGCCGGGGACGGCACTCCCCCGCCGCTCGTCCTGGACGACCACACCGCGCCCGGCGGCTCCTCCGAGGGCGGCACGAACGGTGTCGCCCCCGGCGAGCCCAACCCCTACGGCGTGGTCTACAAGGCCGACGGCGCGTTCCCGGACGGACCCGACTCGGCGCCCGTGTACTGGGCGAAGGGCGCGGTCACCAAGGAGGAGGTGGCCCGGCTCGCGGCCGCGCTCGGCGTCGGCGGCACGCCGGTGGCCGACGGGGACGCCTGGCGGGTCGGCGCGGGCAACGACGGCTCGGGTCCGGTGCTGCGGGTGAACCAGCAGGCCCCGGGCATGTGGACGTTCGTCCGGTACGCGGCCGGCACCGACGCCTGTGAGGGCGGGGTCGCCGTCTGCACGCAGGGCTCCACGTCCCCGGTCACCGACCCGGTGAGCGAGGCGGCGGCGAAGAAGGCGGCCGCGCCGGTCCTGAAGGCCCTCGGCCAGGACGACGCCGAGATCGACGCGAGCCAGGTCCTGGGCGCCCAGCGGCTGGTGAACGCCGACGACGAGGTGGGCGGTGTGCCCACGTTCGGCTGGACGACCGACCTCAGCGTCAGCCCGCAGGGCGAGGTCGTCGCCGGGAGCGGCCGGATGGAGACGCCGGCGAAGGGTGAGACGTATCCGGTGCTCGGCGCGGAGAAGGCACTGGAGCTGCTGAACGCGGCGCCCGGGAAGCACCGGATGGGGATCGGCGGATGCGCCACGCCGGTGCCGACGAAGGACCGGCAGGAGAGCCTGTGCGCGGCGTCGACGGCCCCGCCGAAGAAGCAGTCGCTGACCGTGGAGGACGCGGAGTTCGGGCTCGCCCCGCACGCCTCGGGCGGACGGCCGCTGCTGGTGCCGTCCTGGCTGTTCGAGGTGCGGGCGCCGGGTGCCGGGAACACGTACACGGTGGCGTATCCGGCGATCGAGCCGGAGTATCTGCGCGCCCCCGCCGCGGACACCCCCTCCGACGCGCCGACCTCGGCCACCAAGCCGGAGAACGTGCAGGTCGACGGCTACACGGCGGAGGGCGACGAGCTGACCGTGAGCTTCACCGCGGGAGTGTGCGCCGACTACGAGGTGACGGCCGTGGAGAGCGGGAACCAGGTGAAGGTGACCGTGACCGCGACGCCGTGGCCGGACAGGATCTGCGTGATGATCGCGAAGGTGCACCACCGGACGGTGCAGTTGGACGAGCCGCTCGGCGGCCGGAGCGTGGTCGGCGCGGACAACCGTGAGGTCCCGCTGGAGAAGCCGGGGGCGCGGCTGCCGCAGCCGCAGCCGCGGTGAGCCCGGCCGGCCCATGACGAAGGCGGCGGCCCCAGGACGGGGGCCGCCGCCTTCGCGTCGTCCTGGAACGACTCAGCTGAAGGAGTCGCCGCACGCGCAGGAGCCCGTCGCGTTCGGGTTGTCGATCGTGAAGCCCTGCTTCTCGATGGTGTCGACGAAGTCGATCGTGGCGCCGCCCAGGTACGGGGCGCTCATGCGGTCGGTGACGACCTTGACGCCGTCGAAGTCCTTCTCCACGTCGCCGTCGAGCGAGCGCTCGTCGAAGAAGAGCTGGTAGCGCAGGCCGGAGCAGCCACCGGGCTGGACGGCCACGCGCAGCGCGAGGTCGTCACGGCCTTCCTGGTCGAGCAGGGCCTTGACCTTGGACGCGGCGGCGTCGGTCAGGATGATGCCGTCGGTGACGGTGGTGGTCTCGTCCGATACGGACATCTACATCTCTCCCGGGTTGTACGGAGACTGCTTGCCGACGGTTAGAACCGGCGGGGCCGCGGATTCATTCCGGGCCGAGGACCGTGTTTCCACTTCTTTCCTCTTTCTGCCCTTCATGCTCGCACACGCATGAGGCGGCGAACAGCGACCGTTCGGACGGCCTGGCAGACCCGTCAGGGATTCATGTCACATCGACGCAATGACCATCGTCAAAGTGACGTGAAGCGGGTTATGATAAATAGCGTCAGTTCGACGAAAAGCAGAAAGGGTGCGTGTAGTGACCACCGCCCAGACCACGGAGCTCGACGTACAGCCGACTCCGCTCGCCCTGTTGCTGCTCGGCCGTGAGGCCGACCCGAAGAGCGAGCGGGGCGTCGAGTGCCCCGGCGACCTGCCGTCCCCCTCCGACCCCGACCTGGTGGAGCGGGCCCGCGCGGCCAAGGAGAGGCTCGGGGACAAGGTCTTCGTGCTCGGCCACCACTACCAGCGCGACGAGGTCATCCAGTTCGCCGATGTCACGGGCGACTCCTTCAAGCTGGCCCGGGACGCGGCCGCGCGCCCGGAGGCCGAGTACATCGTGTTCTGCGGTGTGCACTTCATGGCGGAGTCCGCGGACATCCTGACCTCGAACGCCCAGAAGGTCGTCCTGCCCGACCTCGCCGCCGGCTGCTCGATGGCCGACATGGCGACGGCCGAGCAGGTCGCCGAGTGCTGGGACGTGCTGACCGAGGCCGGGATCGCCGAGCAGGTCGTACCCGTCTCGTACATGAACTCCTCCGCCGACATCAAGGCCTTCACCGGCAAGCACGGCGGCACCATCTGCACCTCGTCGAACGCGAAGCGGGCCCTGGAGTGGGCCTTCCAGCAGGGTGAGAAGGTGCTGTTCCTGCCGGACCAGCACCTTGGCCGGAACACGGCGGTGCGGGACATGGGCATGTCCCTGGAGGACTGCGTCGTCTACAACCCGCACAAGCCGGGCGGCGGGCTGACCGCCGAGCAGCTGCGCGACGCGAAGATGATCCTGTGGCGCGGCCACTGCTCGGTGCACGGCCGCTTCAACCTCCAGTCCGTGGAGGACGTGCGCGCCCGCATCCCCGGGGTGAACGTGCTGGTCCACCCGGAGTGCCGGCACGAGGTCGTGGCGGCGGCGGACTACGTCGGGTCGACCGAGTACATCATCAAGGCCCTGGAGGCCGCCCCGGCCGGCTCGAAGTGGGCCATCGGCACCGAGCTGAACCTCGTGCGCCGGCTGGCGAACCGTTTCGCGCCCGAGGGCAAGGAGATCGTGTTCCTCGACCGCACGGTCTGCTTCTGCTCCACGATGAACCGCATCGACCTCCCGCACCTGGTCTGGGCGCTGGAGTCGCTCGCCGAGGGCAAGCTCGTCAACCGCATCGAGGTCGACGAGGAGACCGAGGCGTTCGCCAAGCTGGCGCTGGAGCGGATGCTCGCGCTGCCGTAGGCACCGCGGGCCGGGGAGCCGGCGCCGGGGATCACCCCGACGCCGGCTTCCGGTCGGGACGGGCGGGATCCATGCCGAAGACCGTGCCGTCCGGGGTCGCCACCACGAGCGTGCCCCGGAGCACGAACACATCGGGCGAGTCGAAGCCGCCGTTCACCACGTCGGCGCGCGGGTAGGACTCCCACAGCAGCGTGCCCGTCCGGGCGTCCAGCGCCGCCACCCGCCCGCTGGCGCTGGCCACGAACACCGTGCGGCCCTGCGGGTCGGCGATCGGCTCGCCCGGCTGCTCCAGGGTCGTGGCGGTCTGCCACAGCACCTTGCCCGTCGTGGGCGACACACAGGTCACCTGGCCGCTGGAACCGGCGAAGCAGAGCATGCCGTGCGTCAGGGACGCCGTCCCGCGCAGTTCCTGCTGGAACTTCGTCGTCCGCCGCGCCCCGGTGTCCGGGTCGACGGACACCACACCGGTGTAGGGCGACTCCAGCGACGACGACTCCTCGCGCCACTGCGCGAAGATCATCCGGCCTCCGAGCTCACCGACGGGATCGGCGTGCGACGGCAGGGGCGGCAGGTCCTTCCTCCTGCCGTCGGCCGGATCGAGGGCGAAGGCCACGGAGGCGCCGTCCTCGTCGTAGGAGGAGCAGTCGGCGTAGGGGCGGCCGCCGAACTCGGAGAACGAGCAGTAGTGGTTGCGCGGCAGGGTCGCCGTCCAGCGCTTCTTGCCGTCGCGCGGGGAGCGGGCGGTGATCGAGGCGCCGCTGTCGGGGGTCAGGACCAGGTCCCCGGCGACGGCCAGGTCGGCGTTCTCGTCGTCGACCGCGCGCGACCACGCCCGGTCGCCGGTCCCGGCGTCGAGGGCGATCAGAGCGGTCGTGTCGCTGTCGCCCGACTCGCTGCTGATGGTCTGGTACACGAGCACCCTGCCGTCGTGGACCCCGAGGATCCAGGACGCGTACCGGTCGGCGTCCGCGCCGGCCGGCATCGAGGCGGCACGCCACACCGCCTTCCCGGTCAGCGCGTCCAGCCGGACCGGGAGCACGCCGTCGCCTCCGCAGTACAGGGCGCCCTCGCTCAGCTTGCACTCCGGTGTCCCGGTCCCGTTGGTGCGGAGCGGCTTCTCGCCGCGCGCGGCCGGTGCGTTCACCGTCGTCTGCCAGGGCCGCCAGCCGGCGGGCGGCGTGCCCCAGCGGGAGGTCTGCGTCGCCGAAGGGGTCGCCGAGCGGCCCGTCTCCGCGCGCCCGCCACCCTTGAGCGGGCCCAGGACGAGGTACACCGCGAGGGCGACGGCCAGCACACCGGCCGCCCCGACCAGCACCGGCAGCCTGCGCGGACGCGAGCGGCGGGCCATCGAGACGGACTCCGGGTCCGCGAAGGTCGCCGAACGGGTGGCGTCCGGGGCGGGCAGCCGTAGCGTCACCGTGTGCGCGTCGTCCGGGGCCGGCTCGGGCAGGACCTCGACGAACTCCCGCCCCAGCTCCTCCAGTCCGGGCCGCTCGGCGGGCTCCTTGGCCAGACAGCGGGCCAGGATGCCGCGCAGCGGCTCCGCCACCGCGTCCAGCGCCGGCTCCTCGTTGATCACCCGGTACGCCGTCAGATAGGGGCTGTCGGCGTCGAACGGGCCGCGTCCGGTCGCGGCGAACACCAGGAGCGCGCCCAGGGAGAAGACGTCGGAGGCCGGGCCCACCGAGCGGGCATCGGCGAACTGCTCCGGCGACATGAACGGCGGGGTGCCGATGGCGTGGCCGGTCTCGGTCAGCGTCTGGTTCTCCGTCGCCCGGGAGATGCCGAAGTCGATGACCCGGGGGCCGTCCTCGGCCATCAGGACGTTGCCCGGTTTCAGGTCGCGGTGGACGACCCCGGCCCGGTGGATGTCCCGCAGCGCCTCCACCAGGCCCAGCGCGAGGCGCCGCAACTCCACGCCCCGCAGCGGGCCGTCGGCCCGGATCCGGGCGGCCAGGGAGGGCGCGGGCACGTACTGGGTGGCCATCCACGGCCGTACGGCCTCCGGGTCGGCGTCGACGACCGGCGCCGTGAAGGCGCCGCTCACCCTGCGCGCGGCCTCGATCTCCTGCCGGAAGCGGGTGCGGAAGACCCCGTCCTCGGCGTACTGGGCGTGCACCACCTTGACGGCGACCTCACGGCCGGATCTTGATCTGGCCCGGTAGACGACGCCCATGCCGCCGGCACCGAGCCGGTCGACGATCCGGTACCCACCCAGCGACCGCGGGTCGTCCTTGTTCAGCGGCACCGCCCCGATCCACCTCCCCCGCAGAGCAGTTCGAGATCACAGGATATGAAAACCCCGCGGGGGAAGGGACACCGGCGCGGCGGCTCACACGCCGGCCGGCTCCGGAACCTGCTCCGGCTCGGTCCGCTTCTTCGCCGCCCGCTTCTTCGCCCGGCGCTCCTTGCGCAGTTCGAGCATCGCGTAGAGCGTCGGCACCAGGAGCAGGGTGAGCAGGGTCGACGTGATCAGACCTCCGATGACGACCACCGCCAGCGGCTGGGCGATGAAGCCGCCCTCGCCGGTGATGCCCAGCGCCATCGGGAGCAGCGCGAAGATGGTCGCCAGAGCCGTCATGAGGATGGGGCGCAGCCGGTGCCGGCCGCCTTCCACGACCGCCTCCACGACGCCGTACCCCTGGCGGCGGTACTGGTTGATCAGGTCGATCAGCACGATCGCGTTGGTCACCACGATGCCGATCAGCATCAACATGCCGATCATCGCCGGGACGCCCATCGGCGTGCCGGTGGCGACCAGCAGACCGATCGCGCCGGTCGCCGCGAACGGGATGGAGACCAGCAGGATCAGCGGCTGCACCAGCGACCGGAAGGTCGCCACCAGCAGCATGAAGACGATCGCGATCGCCGCGAGCATCGCCAGGCCGAGGTTCTTGAACGCGTCGTCCTGGTCCTGGCTGACTCCGCCGATCTCGGCCGTCGCGCCCGCCGGGAGCTTCAGCGCGTCGATCTTCGCCTGGAGGTCGGCGCTGACCGCGCCCGTGTTGTCGCCGGTCGGCCGGGCGGTGACGGTCGCCGCCCGCTGACCGTCGATCCGGGTCATCGACACGGGCCCGTCCACCAGCTGGACGGTCGCGATGTCACCGAGCTTCACCGGGCCGAGCGGCAGGGCCTTCAGCTCCGCGAGGGTGCGGGCCGGCTTCGCCGAGGTGATGACGACGTCGCGCTCGGTGTCGTCGAGGATCACCTTCGCGGCCGTCGTCCCGCGCACCGCCTGCGCCACCGCCGCGCCGAGCGTCTGCTGGTCGAACCCGGCCGCCGCGGCCTTGGCGTCGGCCTTGACCGAGATGCGCGGCACGCTCTGCGAGAGGTCGCTGGTGACGTCGGTGACGTCGTCCAGGCCGGCCACGGCCTCGCGGACCTGCTCGGCCGCCGTGCGCAGCGCCCCGCTGTCGGCGGCCTTCACCACGACGCTCAGGTCCTGGCTGCCGAAGCCGTCACCGACCGCGACGGTGGTGGTGCCGACGCCGTCCAGCTTCTTCAGGCCGGCCTCGATACGGTCCTGGACGTCCTCGGACGACGCCGAGTCCTCCAGCATCACCTGGTAGGAGGCCTGGTTGGAGTCGGTGCCGCCGCCGAAGGCCGCGAGGAAGCCGGAGGAGCCGACGGTGACCTGGTAGTCCTTCACGCCCTCGGTGTCGCCGAGCAGTTGCTCGACCTTCCTGGCCTGGGCGTCGGTGGCGGCGAGGCTGGTGCCCGGCGCCAGTTTCTGCTTGACCGTCAGGACCTGCTGCTCGCCCGGGTCGAAGAAGTTCGTCTTCAGCAGCGGGGCCATGCCGAAGGTGCCGATCAGGACGACGACCGCGATCGCCACGCTGGTCAGCCGGCGCCGGGTCGCGAAGCGCAGGACGGGCACGTAGAGGCGCTGGAGGCGGCTCTTCGCCTCCTTCTCCTCGGCCTTGCGGCGGGCCTCCTCGGCGTCCTCGGGGGTGCCCTTCGGGGCGCGCAGGAACCAGTACGACAGGACCGGCACGACGGTCAGCGACACCAGCAGGGAGGCCAGCAGGGCCGCCGTCACGGTGAGGCTGAAGGCGCCGAACAGGGCGCCCACCATGCCGCCGACCAGACCGATCGGCAGGAACACGGCGACCGTGGTGAGAGTGGAGGAGGTGACCGCGCCGGCCACCTCGCGCACCGCGGTGAGGATCGCGGTCCGGCGCTCCTCGCCGTAGCCGAGGTGGCGCTTGATGTTCTCCAGGACGACGATCGAGTCGTCGACGACCCGGCCGATGGCGATGGTCAGGGCGCCCAGCGTCAGCATGTTCAGCGACAGGTCGCGCGTCCACAGCACGATCAGGGCGAGGACGACCGACAGCGGGATGGACACCGCCGTCACCAGCGTGGAACGCAGCGACGCCAGGAAGACCAGGATGACCAGGACCGCGAAGAGCAGACCGAGCGCGCCCTCGGTGGTCAGGCCCTCGATGGACTTCTTCACCGCCGGGCCCTGGTCGCTGACGACCGTGATCGCCGCGCCGGAGCCGAGGTCCTCGCGCAGCGCGGGCAGCTTGTCCTCGACGGCGTCGGAGATGGCGACCGCGCTGCCGTCGTGGTCCATGGTGACGGAGACGGCGAGGCTGGGCTTGCCGTCGGTGCGGGTGATGGAGTCGGCCGGGGCCTCCTCCTGCCGCACCGTGGCGACGTCACCGAGGCGGACGGGCTTCTTCCCGGCCTGGCCGGGGATCATCAGGTCCTGGATCTGCCGCACGGAGGTGTAGCCGCCGCCGACCTGGACCGTGCGGTTGGCGCCGGCCTCGTCGAAGGAGCCCGCCGGGACGGTCGCGCCGCCCGCCTGGAGGGCCTGGGCGAGGGCCGGCCCGGTCAGCCCGGCCCGCGCCAGCTTCGCGTCGTCGGGGGTGACGGAGACCCGGAGGTCGCGCACACCGTCGACGGTGACCTGGCCGACGCCGCCGATGTCCTTCAGCGCCGGGACGACGGTCTTGTCGAGCTGGTCGGCGAGGGCCTGCTGGTCCTGGCCGGAGGTGACGGCGAGGACCACGGTCGGGATGTCGTCCGTGGATCCGGCGACGACCTGCGGGTCCACCGAGTCCGGGAGCTGGACGCGGGCCCGGTTGACGGCCTGCTGGACGTCGGCGACGAGCTGCTTGGTGTCGTTGCCGTAGTCGAAGGACGCCATGATCAGGGCGTTGCCCTCGCTCGCCGTGGAGGTGACGCCGGTGATGCCGTCGACGCCCTCCAGGCTGTCCTCGATGGGCTCGACGACCTGCTTCTCGACGACGTCCGGGGAGGCGCCCTGGTACGGCGCGAGCACGGACACCACCGGCAGTTCGATGGTGGGCAGCAGTTGCTGTTTGAGCTGGGGGATCGCGATCGCGCCGAACACCAGCGCGATGATGGACATGAGGCCTATCAGGGCCCGTTGCGCGAGGCTGAATCTCGACAGCCAGGACATGGGTTCAGGGTCTCTCTTCTGTGAGCGGCAGAAGCGCGTGCCGGGCACATGAGCGCCCGCCCCTACACCCTGAGCCATCGGACCGGACCGATCCCCAGGCCCCAGGTCGATTTCCTTATGCGGCGCATACTCCGGCCGCAGTACGGCCGGGTGGTGTTCAGTCCACCCTTGGGCGGACCAGCCCGGACTCGTACGCGATGACGACGAGTTGGGCGCGGTCGCGGGCGCCCAGTTTGGCCATGGCCCGGTTGACGTGTGTCTTCACGGTCAGCGGGCTGACCTCCAGACGCTCGGCGATCTCGTCGTTGGAGTGGCCGCCGGCGACCTGGACGAGGACCTCGCGCTCGCGCACGGTGAGTGCCTCCAGCCGCTCGCCGTGGAGGGGGTCGCGGTCGTCGCCCGTGCCGCCCTGGGCGAGGAAGCGGGCGATCAGGCCCTTGGTGGCGGCCGGGGAGAGCAGTGCCTCGCCGCCGGCGGCGACCCGGATGGCGTTCAGCAGTTCCTCCGGCTCGCTGCCCTTGCCGAGGAACCCGGAGGCGCCCGCGCGCAGCGACTGCACCACGTAGTCGTCGACCTCGAACGTGGTCAGGATGACCACGCGGACGTGCGCGAGGGCCGGGTCGGCGCTGATCAGCCGGGTCGCGGCGAGGCCGTCGGTGCCGGGCATGCGGATGTCCATCAGGACGACGTCGGCGCGTTCCTCCTTCGCCAGCCGCACCGCCTCCGCGCCGTCGAACGCCTCACCGACCACCTCCATGTCGGGCTCGGAGTCGACGAGCACCCGGAACGCGCTGCGCAGCAGCGCCTGGTCGTCGGCGAGCAGGACGCGGATGGTCATGCACTCTCCCCCGGTGCGGCGGTGCGGTTCTCGACCGGCAGGATCGCATGGACGCGGAAGCCGCCCCCGTAGCGGGGACCGGTGGTGAGGGTGCCGCGCAGGGCCGTGACGCGTTCGCGCATGCCGAGCAGGCCGTGGCCGCCGCCGTCGTGCGGGCCGGTGTGCTCGCCGGTGCCGTCGTCGAGGACGGTGACCTCGATGTGGGGTCCCACGCGGACGACGCTGACCTCGGCCTTGGCGTCCGGTCCCGCGTGCTTGCGCACATTGGTCAGGGCCTCCTGGATGACCCGGTAGGCGGCGAGGTCGACGGCGGCGGGCAGTTCGGTGCCGTGGTCGGCGCGGGCGACCTCGATGTGCAGGCCGGCGTTGCGGAAGGTGTCGGCGAGTTCGTCGAGGCGGGCGAGGCCGGGGGCGGGCTCGGTCGGGGCCTCCGGGTCGTCGGACTGGCGCAGCAGGCCGACGGTGGCGCGGAGTTCGTTGAGCGCGGAGCGGCTGGCCTCGCGGACGTGGGCGAGGGCCTCCTTGGCCTGGTCGGGCCGCTTGTCCATGACATGGGCGGCGACCCCGGCCTGGACGTTGACCAGAGCGATGTGGTGGGCGACCACGTCGTGCAGGTCGCGGGCGATGCGCAGCCGTTCCTCGGCGACCCGGCGGCGGGCCTCCTCCTCGCGGGTGCGTTCCGCGCGCTCGGCGCGCTCCCGGATGGCCTGGACGACGGCCCGGCGGCTGCGGACCGCGTCGCCCGCGGTGGCGCCGATGCCGGTCCACGCGAAGATCGCGAGGTTCTCCTGGGCGTACCAGGGCAGTTCCCCGGCGAGCATCGCGGCGGCGGTGAGGACCGTCATGGTGATCAGCCCGGCCCGCAGGGTGGTGGGGCGGTCGGTGGTGGAGGCGACCGTGTAGAGGGCGACGACGGCGCCCATCGCGACGGGGGCGCGGGGGTCGCCGGTGAGGCACTCGACCAGGGCGACGGTGCCGGTCACCACCAGCACCCGCATGGGGGCGCTGCGGCGGAAGACGAGGGCGGCGGCGCCCAGGGTCATCAGCAGCAGGCTCAGCGGGTCGGGGGTGCGCAGGCTCCAGCTGACGCCCTGTTTGCCGTGCGGGTCGACGAAGGAGCCGGCCAGCATGCACACGAGTACGACGGCGGCGATGGCGGCGTCCAGCGCCAGCGGATGGGCTTGCAGCCGACACCGGGCTCGGGCGAGGGGGGTCACCTTCCAGTTACCGTCGCTTTCCGTGCCGTCGGCCGGAGGCTGCCGCCCCCGGACCGGCTGATTCCCCGGCCTCGGCCGTCAGCTCGGGATCAGCCCGTCGTCGCTGAGCATCTCCCGGACCTCCTCCAGCGTCGCGTCCGGCGACGGCAGGATCAGCTCGGAGGGTTCGAGGCTGTCGTCGGGCAGGGGGGTGCCGAGCCGGCGGACGGCGTCCAGCAGGGCGGTGAGCGTCCGGCGGAAGCCGTCGGCGTCGCCGCTCTCCATCTCCGCCAGCAGGTCGTCGTCCAGCGTGTTCAGTTCGGTGAAGTGGGAGTCGTCCAGCTCCACCTGCCCCTCCCCCATGATCCGTACGATCATGTCGCCCTCCTCGGCGTGGGCCCTACTGCTTGTCGAAGCGGGGGGTGTCCTGTGGCTGCTGCTGGTTCTGCGGCCGGCTCGTGCCGCCTTCGATGGCCTGCTGCCCGGAGGAGTCGCCTCCGGCGAGCTCGGCCTTCATGCGCTGCAGTTCCAGCTCTACATCCGTACCACCGGAGAGCCGGTCCAGCTCGGCCTGGAGGTCGTCCTTGGCCATGCCGGTGGGGTCGTCGAGGGCGCCGGAGGCGAGGAGTTCGTCGAGGGCGCCGGCGCGGGCCTGGAGCTGCGCGGTCTTGTCCTCGGCGCGCTGGATGGCCAGGCCGACGTCGCCCATCTCCTCGGAGATGCCGGAGAAGGCCTCGCCGATACGGGTCTGGGCCTGGGCGGCGGTGTAGGTGGCCTTGATGGTCTCCTTCTTGGTACGGAAGGCGTCGACCTTGGCCTGGAGGCGCTGGGCCGCGAGGGTGAGCTTCTCCTCCTCGCCCTGGAGCGTCGCGTGCTGCGTCTCGAGGTCGGTGACCTGCTGCTGGAGGGCGGCGCGGCGGGAGAGCGCCTCGCGGGCGAGGTCCTCACGGCCGAGGGCGAGCGCCTTGCGGCCCTGGTCCTCCAGCTTGGAGGACTGCGACTGCAACTGGTTGAGCTGGAGTTCCAGGCGCTTGCGCGAGGTGGCCACGTCCGCGACGCCGCGGCGGACCTTCTGGAGGAGTTCCAGCTGCTTCTGGTACGAGTAATCGAGGGTCTCGCGCGGGTCCTCGGCCCGGTCAAGGGCCTTGTTCGCCTTCGCGCGGAAGATCATCCCCATACGCTTCATGACACCGCTCATGGGCTTCGCGCGCCCCCTTCTGACGGACTCCGGCTCCAGCTCTGCGACAGAACCCACAGTACGGGCCCTGCATCCATTGACGCACTGTTCGGGGAGGGATGCGCTCCTCCCCAAGGACGACTGACCAAGGCCTTGCTCCGGCGTGAGGAGTAGGTGACTCTCAGGGTGAGCACTAGGTCACCGGGTGTCCCCTCTTCACCGGTCTGTCCCGGGTCTGTCCTCACTACAGACGACTGGTGTTGCCGGATCGTTCCCCGCGGGACTGGGGTCCATGCCCGGGGAGCGCTTACCCTTGGGTTTTGTGTTCCGTAGCCGTGCCAAGGAAGAGAAGGCCCCGAGCGTCGACAAGACGCCGGTGACCGACTCCCATCAGCCCCGTGACCCGCAGGCCCCCAAGGGCCGGCCCACGCCCAAGCGCAGTGAGGCCCGGTCCCAGCGTCGCAGCGTGGCCAACACGCCGACGACGCGCAAGGAGGCCGCCAAGCGTCAGCGCGACGAGCGCCGTGCCCAGCTGGAGCGCCAGCGCCAGGCCCTGGCCGGCGGCGACGAGCGGTTCCTGCCGGCCCGTGACAAGGGTCCGGTCCGCAAGTTCGCGCGCGACTTCGTCGACTCGCGGTTCAACGTGGCGGAGTTCTTCCTGCCGATGGCCGTGATCATCCTCGTGATGAGCATGATCCGGGTGGCCTCGCTGCAGAACGCCGCGCTGCTGCTGTGGCTCTTCGTCATCGTGCTCATCGTGCTGGACTCGGTCGTCTCCGGGTTCCGCCTGAAGAAGCGGCTGGCCGAGCGCTTCCCCGACCACAACCGGCGGGGCGCGGTGGCCTACGCGCTGATGCGCTCCCTCCAGATGCGTCGGCTCCGGCTGCCCAAGCCGCAGGTCAAGCGCGGAGAGCGGCCCTGAGCACTGCTTCTTTCTCCGGGGGTGCGGCGAAGGCCTGGCTGAACCGGCTGGGCGGGCTGCGTGATGTCGTACGGCAGGAGCTGGTGGCCCGGCAGCTCGACGAGCAGATAGCCGGGCGGTACCCGGTGGGGCAGCGGCTGCGGGTGCTCGACGTGGGGATGGGCCAGGGCACGCAGGCGCTGCGGCTGGCCCGGCTCGGCCACCAGGTGACCGGGCTCGAACGGGACGCGACGATGATCGCCGCGGCCCGTGAGGCGCTGTCCGGGGAGCCGGAGGGCATCCGGGAGCGGATGCGGATCATCGAGGGCGACGGCCGGGACACCGGCGTGCACTTCCTGCCGGGCAGCTTCGACGTGGTGCTGTGCCACGGCGTACTCATGTATGTCGAGGAGCCGGACCCCCTGCTGGCGGGTCTCGCGCGCGTGCTGGCCCCGGGCGGGCTGCTGTCCCTCCTGGTCCGCAACGCCGACGCGCTGGCCATGCGCCCCGGCCTGTCCGGCGACTGGACGGGCGCGCTGGCCGCCTTCGACACCGTCGCCTACCGCAACCGGCTCGGTCTGGACGTCCGCGCGGACCGTCTGGAGACCCTGACCGCGACCCTGGCGGGCATCGGCGCGCCGTTGCAGGCCTGGTACGGCGTACGTGTCTTCACGGACACCGCCCCGGACGGCGCGGAGGTCCCGGCCGACCTGGAGCCCCTGCTGGCCGTGGAGGAACGCGCGGGCCGCACGGACCCGTACCGGAGCGTGGCGGCGCTGCTGCACCTGTGCGGCGTACGCGGCTGAACCGAGGACTGCCACGGGACTGAGCGCCCCGCCGTCGGGCGCGACCGGCGGCGGGGCGCGGCTCGTTCGGCGGAGTCGGAGGGGCCGGGGCCCCGGGGCGCGGTGAGACTCGCGGTATGGGTGTTTTTCGTGCGGGTCGCATCTGGGTGGTCGTTTCGTGCTTCCTGGTCGCGGGGTGTACCGGCGGCGGTGGTTCGGGGGCGCAGGGCCGGGCGGTCGCGCGGCCCGCGGCGGTCGCGCAGGCCGATGATCTTCAGGCCGCCTACCAGAAGGTGATCCGGGACGTCCTGTCGTCGGTGGTGCAGATCCAGGCCGGCGACGGGCTGGGGTCGGGGGTCGTGTACGATGGCAAGGGGCACATCGTCACCAACGCGCACGTCGTGGGGGACGGCCGGTCGTTCCGGGTGACGACCGCGGGCAGCGAGGACGTGCTCCCGGCGACCCTCGTCTACTCGTACCCGCAGCAGGACCTCGCCGTCATCAGGCTGGACCGGGTGCCGGGCGGGCTGAAGGCGGCGGCCTTCGGGGACTCCTCGAAGGTGGAGGTCGGGCAGATCGTGCTGGCGATGGGCTCGCCGCTGGGGCTGTCGTCGAGCGTGACGCAGGGCATCGTCTCGGCGACCGGACGGACCGTCAGCGAGAGCCGGTCCGGCGGCGGGACGGGCGCGACGCTCGTCAACATGGTGCAGACGTCCGCGGCCATCAACCCGGGCAACAGCGGGGGCGCGCTGGTCGATCTGGACGGACGGGTCATCGGCATCCCGACGCTGGCCGCGATCGACCCCGGGCTGGGAGAGGGCGCGGCGGCGCCGGGCATCGGCTTCGCGATCCCCGCGTCGACGGTGCGCACGGTCGCCGACCAGATCGTCGAGGAGGGCCGGGTCACCGACTCCGGGCGGGCGGCGCTCGGCATCACCGGGCGGACCGTCGTCGACGCCGAGTTCCAGCCGGCCGGGGTCGCCGTCGTGGAGGTACTGAGCGGCGGCGCGGCCGACCAGGCCGGTCTGCGGGCCGGGGACGTCATCATCGGGCTGGGCGACACCGCCGTCACCTCCATCACCTCACTGGCGGAGGCGCTGGCCGAGGAACGGCCCGGGGCGCGCACGACGGTCACGTTCACCCGGGACGGCGCACGCCGGACGGCGCGGGTGACGCTGGGCGAGCAGTAGAAGCCGCCGGACGGGCCGGGGGTGACCGCCGGCGGGCCGGGGTGACCGGCGGACGGGCCGGGGTGACCGGCGGACGGCCACCCCCGCCCGGTGGGCCTACGCCTCCTCGGCGTGCAGGTTCATCGGGCCGTAGATCTCGGTGGCGTCCTCGAACAGCCGCACCTGGTCCGCGCCGCCTTCGAGCAGGGCCTTCCAGTGCTCCCCGATCCAGGACTCCGCGTCTCCCTGCGTGGAGAAGTCCTCGGGCTGCACCGCGGGCTGGACCTCCGTCCCGTCGGCCTTCTCGAACCGCCACGTCCATGCCGCCATGTACGCCTCCCACGTGTTCGCACCTGCAGAGCAGGAGCCGGATCTTGGTCCGGCTCCTGCTCAGAGCCTAGCCGGGCGCGCAAGACCAGGGCGGACAGGTGAAAATCGGGTCCGTGGAAGTGACTCTGCTCGGTACCGGTGCCCCCGCGGGACTCCCCCGCCCCGACTGCCCCTGCGCGGTGTGCGCGACCTCGCTCGGCGTGGACGCGCGGGCGGCGACCGCGGTGCTGGTGGACGGGGCGCTGCTGCTCGACCTGACGCCGGGCGCGGCCTTCGCGGCGGCGCGGGCGGGCCATTCGCTGAGCGGGGTGGGGCAGGTACTGCTGTCGCATCCGCACGACGGGCCCGCCCTGGAGGTGCCGGCCGGGCTGCCGCACCCCGGACGGGTGCCGGACGGACGGGAGTTGACGCAGCTGACGGGGCATCGGGTGCGGGCGGTGGCGATGGACGCGCCGGGCACCGGGTACGCGGTGACCGGGCCGGACGGGCTGCGGCTGCTGTACCTGCCGCCGGGCGGCTCTCCGGCCGGCCTGGAGGAGGGCACGGAGCCGGCCGAGCGGTACGACATGGTCCTCGCGGATGTCGTGGGGCGGCCGGACGCGCTCGCGAGGCTGCGGGAGGTGGGGGCGGTGGGGCCGACGACGGACGTCATCGCCGTCCATCTGGACCACGACGTGCCGCCGGGGGCGGAGTTGCGGCGGCGGCTCGCGGCGGCGGGGGCGCGGGCGGTGCCGGACGGGTCGACGCTGGCGGTGGGCGCGTACGAGGACGTGCCGGACGTGCCGCGGCGGACGCTGGTGCTGGGCGGGGCGAGGTCGGGGAAGTCGGTGGAGGCGGAGCGGCGCCTGGAGTCCTTCCCGGACGTGCTGTACGTGGCGACGGGTGGTTCGCGGGGCGGGGACACCGAGTGGGCGGCGCGGGTGGCGGCGCACCGGGACCGGCGGCCGGGGTCGTGGCGTACGGCGGAGACGTGCGACCTGGTGCCGTTGCTGGGGGTGGACGGGCCGCCGCTGCTGATCGACTGTCTGTCGCTGTGGCTGACGGACGCGATGGACTCCGTCGGGGCGTGGGACGACGCGGAGTGGGCGGACGGGGGTGAGCGGGCGCTGCGCGCGCGGGTCGCGGAGCTGGCGGGCGCGGTGCGGGCGGCCCGGCGGACGGTGGTGCTGGTCTCCAACGAGGTCGGCTCGGGGATCGTGCCGGCCACGGCGTCGGGGCGGCGGTACCGGGACGAGCTGGGGCGGTTGAACGCGGCGGTGGGGGCGGAGTGCGAGCAGGTCGTGCTGGTGGTGGCGGGGCAGGCGGTGGTGTTGCGGGGGTGACGGGGCGCCGGGGTGGCCGTGGGGTGGGTGGCGCGGCCCGGCGCTGACGGGGTGCCGCCCGCGCCCGCCCGCGCCGCCCAGGGCGGCCCGCGAGAGGTCTGGCGGTCAGTTCCTGCGGGCGATGACGCGGTACGCGTTGGCGAAGCCGATGCGGCTCAGGACCGGGGACAGGGTGTGGTCCAGGGCCGAGGCCGCCGTGACGAGGGGGGCGGTGGCGCGCAGGAGCGGCCGGCGGGTCGGGGGGATGCTCCGGGCGAGGGTCAGGGAGAGGGCCGCCGCCAGGTCGTAGGGGATGTGGGCGGCCTGGCGGTCGACGGTGACGATCGTGCAGCCCTGGGTCTCCAGTTCGGTGCGGAGGTTGGCCAGGGGCATCAGGTGGAGGTGGCGGGGCTGGCCGTGCGGCACCCACCACTTGCCGAGGAGCGCGGCGAACGCGCTGCGCGGGTCGGGGACTTCCACGAGGAGGTGGCCGCCGGGCCGCAGGACGGTGAGCGCGGCGCGGATTTCCTCGCGGGGGTCGAGGGAGTGCTCCAGGTGGTGGAGCATGCTGACGACGTCGTAGCGGGCGCGCAGCCGGGCCACGATCGCGGGGTGGGTGAGGTGCCCGCGGTGGGCCTCCTCCACCCGGCCCGCCTCCCGCGCCCGCTCCACCCGCGCGGTGGGGTCCAGGCCGTCGAACGACGTGTACACGAACAGCTTCTTGGCCACCTCCGGGAAGTGCGCGTGGCCGGTGCCCACGTCCAGCCAGCTCTCCGGCTCCGGGAGGCGCAGCATCGCGCGGGCGGTGGCGCGCAGGCGGCGTCGGCGGGTGCCGGTGGCGAGGATGCGCGCGGTGAGGTCGTGGCCGTGCTCCCCCACCGGGTGCCGTTGGTAGAGCGCGAGCCCCTCCGCGGTGAGGCGGGGGTTCTGGAAGACGTGGGCGCAGTCGCGGCACTGGTCGACCACGAACGTCCCGGGCTTGTGGTGGTGCAGCAGGTCCGGAGCGCGCAGACGGGTGCGCAGCCGTCTCGATCCGCACCAGGGGCAGTCGTCACGGCGCGGCTCGTGGATGGGCCTGGGGGGCATGAGCGGCTCCGGTGTGGGGGGTACGGAGGGGCCACGCAGAGCGCGGCAATTCATGGCAAAACGGAACGTAGGGGATCGCGATCTTGGGTGCAAAGACGTCGTGGGGGTGTGGTGGGGAAGTGGCGCGGAACTGTGGCGCGGAACTGTTCGATCGGTGCCGGTACTGTTCGGCGAATGAGCTCGCTTAATCTCGACGACTTCACCGATCTGATCGAGCGCCCCGACGGTGGGGTGCGCCGCGACGCGGAGGCGCGCCGGGAACGTCAGATCGTGCCGCCCGGAGCGCTGGGACGCCTGGACGACCTGGGTGAGTGGCTGGCGGCGGCGCAGGGTTCGGTGCCCGTGCGGCCGGTCGTACGGCCTCGGGTGGTGCTCTTCGCCGGCGACCACGGCGTCGCCGAGCTGGGCGTCTCGGCGCGGCCCGCCGGCAGCGCGGCGGAGCTGGTGCGGGAGGTGCTGGAGGGCGGCCGTCCGGCGTCGGTGCTGGCACGTCGGCTCGGGGTGCCGCTGCGGGTCGTGGACATGTCCCTGGACTGCGAGCCGGACGCGTTCCCGGAGGCCGTCGTACGGCATCGGGTGCGGCGCGGCAGCGGTCGTATCGACATCGAGGACGCGCTGACACTGGAGGAGGCGGAGGCGGCCTTCCGGGCGGGTGTCGCGGTGGCCGACGAGGAGGCCGACTCCGGGACGGACCTGGTCGTGCTCGGCGATGTCAGCGTCGGCGGCACGACGGCGGCGGGCGTGCTGATCGCGGCGCTGTGCGGAACCGACGCGTCCGTGGTGACCGGGCGGGGCGGGGAGGCGATCGACGACCTGGCGTGGATGCGCAAGTGCGCGGCGATCCGCGACGGGCTGCGGCGGGCGCGGCCGGTGCTCGGGGACCAGTTGCAGCTGCTGGCGACCGTGGGCGGGGCCGATCTCGCCGCCATGACGGGTTTCCTGTTGCAGTGCGCGGTGCGGAAGGTGCCGGTCCTGCTGGACGGCGTCGTGGTCGCGGCGTGCGCGCTCGTCGGGCAGCGGATCGCCTTCCGCGCGCCGGATTGGTGGCTGGCCGGCCAGAAGAGCGGGGAGCCGGGGCAGGCCAAGGCGCTGGACCGGATGGCGCTGGAGCCGCTGATGGACCAGGGACTGACCGTGGGCGAGGGCGCGGGCGCGCTGCTGGCACTGCCGCTGGTGCAGGCCGCGGCGGCACTGGCCGCCGAACTGCCGGAGAAGGCCCCCGCCGAGGAGCAGAAGGACCAGGGGGAGCCGGAGCAGCGGGAAGACGAGGGCGGCCAGGGCGGCCAGGGCGACCAGGGCGGCCAGGAAGAGGAGCAGGCGTAGGAGCAGGCGCGCCGCCGCCTCGGCCCCGCTCTGCCACCTCCGTCACTTCCGGCCCGCCGCGTCCAGCTCCGCGTCCGTCTTGCCGCCGAGCCAGTCCCCCAGCACCCGCCGCGGCCGGGCCCACCGTCGGTCGTGGTGGTAGGCGCGCAGGGCGGCCTTCGCCCGGGCGCGGGGCCGGCGGCGGTAGAAGCGGCGGGCCCACGGGGAGCCGGGGCGGGCCAGCCGGACGAAGCCGATCAGGCCGACCAGCGGAACGATCACGCTGAAGGCCGCCATCCTGGCCTTGCCCTTGCTGAGCACGGCCAGGGCGAACAGGAAGTTGACCGCCACGGTCGAGATGACGCTCCCCCGGTCCTGGCGCTCGTCCGCGCTCACGTCGTCGACCCCGAACGGCGAGAAGCCCACCAGCACCAGCCCGACCAGGGCCGCCGTGAGGACGACGACCTCGACGCTCTTGCGCCCGGCCTCCGTCCAGTACACGTCAGCGAGGTGCAGGACGAGCGCGAACTCGTCCAGGACGAGCCCCACGCCGATGCCGAAGACGACCGCGAAGGTGGCCGAGCCGACGCCGTGCCGGAAACTGGCCACCGTGCCGAAGCCGCCGAGGACGGTCAGGACGACCCCCGGAACGACGTGGTGGACGTGCACCCCGCCCGCGCTGACGTTGCCGAACGGGCCCTTCCCCGCCCGGATCATCCGGGTGACGACACGGGTGACCACGAAGGTCAGGACGAAGGCGGTGAGGGCGAGAAGCAGCGGCAGCTTGCCCGGCTCGACGATGTTCCGCTCCCACCAATCTCCCATATGCGCATTTTCGTCCCCGGCTGCCGAGGGCGCCCGTCCGACCGCCCGGTAACCTGCGCCGGTGTCCACGCCCTCGCCCTCGCCCCTCGACGGCCTCCGTTTCGCCTTCGGCACCCTCACCGTGCTCCCCGTCCGGGTGACCCGCTGGGACCGTGAGGCCGCGCGCGGCGGCATGCTGAGCGCCCCCGCGGTCGGACTGGTCGTCGGCGGCTGCGCGGCCGGACTCGGCCTGCTGGCGCTGTTCCTGGGCGCGGGCCCGCTGCTCGCCGCCGTCGCCTCCGCCGCCGTACCCGCCGTCCTCACCCGTGGCCTGCACCTGGACGGGCTGGCCGACACCGCGGACGGGCTGGGCAGCGGGAAGCCCGCCGAGGACGCGCTGCGGATCATGAAGCAGTCGGACATCGGGCCGTTCGGCGTGCTCACCCTGGTCTTCGTGCTGCTCGCCCAGGTCGCCGCGCTGGCGCGGGCCTACGACGCCTCCTGGGCGCGGGGCGCGGTCGCCGCCGTCGTCGCGGCCCTCGCGGCCCGGCTGGCGCTCACCCTGGCCGCCCGCGCGGGGGTGCCGCCCGCCCGGCCGGACGGGCTGGGGGCGGCGGTCGCCGGAGCGGTCCCGGTGCGGAACGCGCTGGCGGTGACGGCCCTCTGCGCGCTCCTGGCGGCGGCCGCGGGCCTGCCGTTCGGACCGGAGGACGCCGTGCGCGCGGCCGGCGCGCTCGTCCTCGCCCTCGGCGCCGCCGAACTCCTCCTGCGCCACTGCGTCCGCCGCTTCGGCGGCGTCACCGGCGACGTCTTCGGCGGACTGGCGGAGACGGCGGCGACGACGGCGCTCGTCCTGCTCTGCCTCGGCGCCTGACCAGGCACCGGCGCCACCGCCCGGCCGCCCGCGCGGGGACCCGGCCGCTGTGACGCACCTCATGGAGTGCGAGGATCGAGAAGTGGCGACGACGCCACCGAGAGGTGAACAACCCGCGTGCATGAGCGACCGCACAGGCACGCGTACGCTCGTCCCGGGGTCTCTCCGTGCCGGTTCGCCGCGCCGGTTCGGCCGACCCCGGTAGCGACCGTACCCCCAGCCCGGATCTAGGGTCGGCTGTCGGGCCCGGTCGACCCACACATTCCGGCCATGCAACTTCACATCGGAAGCGAGATTTCACCACCGTGACTGCTCTCACTCTCAGCACCGCCGCGGCGCCCGGCCTGCGGGCCGACGCGATCGTGATCGGTGTCGCCAAGGGCGCTCAGGGCCCGGTTGTCACCCCGGGCGCCGAGGCCGTGGACAAGGCCTACGACGGCCGGCTCGCCGGCATCCTGGAGACCCTCGGGGCCACCGGCGCCGAGGGCGAGGTGACGAAGCTGCCCGCCCCGGCCGGCTTCAAGGCGCCGCTCGTGCTGGCGGTGGGGCTGGGCGGGGAGCCCGAGAAGGACGCCTCGTACGACGCCGAGGCCCTGCGCCGGGCCGCCGGCGTGGCCGCCCGCGCGCTCACCGGGTCCAAGAAGGCCGCCTTCGCCCTGCCCCTGACGGACGCCGGAGACATCGGCGCGGTCGCCGAGGGCGTGGCGCTCGGCGCCTACTCCTTCGACACCTACAAGGGCACCGCGCGCACCGGCTCCGACGCCAAGGCCAAGAACGGCAAGGCGCCGCTCGCCGAGGCGACCCTGCTCGGCGGCAAGCCGCGCGACGCCGCCCACAAGGCCGCGCTGGCCCGCGCCGCCGCCGTCACCGACGAGCTCAACCGCGCCCGCGACCTGGTCAACACCCCGCCGAACGACCTCAACCCCGAGGCCTTCGCCGCGATCGCGCAGGCCGCGGCCAAGGAGCACGGCATCAAGGTGCAGGTGCTCGACGAGAAGGCCCTCGCCAAGGGCGGCTACGGCGGCATCCTGGGCGTCGGCTCCGGCTCCGCGTCGGCCCCGCGCCTGGTGAAGCTGTCGTACACCTCCTCCAAGGCGAAGAAGCACCTCGCCTTCGTCGGCAAGGGCATCACCTACGACTCGGGCGGCATCTCGCTGAAGCCGGCCGGTCACAACGAGACGATGAAGTGCGACATGAGCGGCGCGGCGGCGGTCTTCGCGGCCGTGGTCGCCGTCGCGCGCCTCGGCCTGGACGTCAACGTCACCGGCTGGCTGGCGCTGGCCGAGAACATGCCGTCCGGCTCCGCCACCCGCCCCGGTGACGTGCTGCGCATGTACAGCGGCAAGACGGTCGAGGTCCTCAACACCGACGCCGAGGGCCGGCTGGTCCTCGCCGACGCGCTGTGGGCCGCCTCCGCGGAGAACCCGGACGCCATCGTGGACGTCGCGACCCTCACCGGCGCGATGATGCTGGCGCTGGGCAACCGGACGTTCGGGATCATGGCCAACGACGACGCGTTCCGCTCCGCGGTGCACGAGGCCGCCGAGGAGGTGGGCGAGCCCGCGTGGCCGATGCCGCTGCCGGAGCACCTGCGCAAGGGCATGGACTCGCCCGTCGCCGACATCGCGAACATGGGCGAGCGGATGGGCGGCGGACTGGTCGCCGGGCTCTTCCTGAAGGAGTTCGTGGGCGAGGGCATCACCTGGGCCCACCTGGACATCGCCGGACCGGCGTTCAACGAGGGCGGGCCGTTCGGCTACACGCCCAAGGGCGGCACCGGCACCGCGGTGCGGACGCTGGTGCGGCTCGCGGAGCTGACCGCCGCGGGCGACCTGGGCTGACGCCCGCCCACCGAGTCCGTTCCGTCCGTCCTACGGCGGGTGCGGGGGCGTGGGGAGCCGCTCACGCGGTCCCCCGCGCCCCTTTCGGCGTTGCAGTGGGGCGTCTCACACACCGGCCCCGCGTCTCGTTCACCACTGACTAGTGCGAAGATGGGGCTCGGCAGGACAGGGCCCCCACCACAGGGCCGAAGCAACAGCGGCCGGACACCAGCCGCCGACCGGTCAGCGACGACCGGCGTGGCGCACATGCATGGAGGACGTGACGTGGCGAACGACGCCAGCACCGTTTTCGACCTAGTGATCCTCGGCGGTGGTAGCGGTGGTTACGCCGCGGCCCTGCGCGGGGCGCAGCTGGGCCTGGACGTCGCCCTGATCGAGAAGGACAAGGTCGGCGGCACCTGCCTGCACCGGGGTTGCATCCCCACCAAGGCCCTGCTGCACGCGGGCGAGATCGCCGACCAGGCCCGCGAGAGCGCGCAGTTCGGCGTCAAGGCCACCTTCGAGGGCATCGACATCGCCGGGGTCCACAAGTACAAGGACGGCGTGATCGCCGGCCTCTACAAGGGCCTCCAGGGTCTCGTCGCCTCCCGCAAGGTGACGTACATCGAGGGTGAGGGCCGCCTGTCCTCCCCGACCTCGGTCGATGTGAACGGCCAGCGCGTCCAGGGCCGCCACGTCCTCCTCGCGACCGGCTCCGTGCCGAAGTCGCTGCCGGGCCTGGAGATCGACGGCAACCGCATCATCTCCTCGGACCACGCCCTCGTCCTGGACCGCGTGCCGAAGTCCGCGATCATCCTCGGCGGCGGCGTCATCGGCGTCGAGTTCGCCTCCGCGTGGAAGTCCTTCGGGGCCGACGTCACCGTCATCGAGGGCCTGAAGCACCTCGTCCCGGTCGAGGACGAGAACTCCTCCAAGCTTCTTGAGCGCGCCTTCCGCAAGCGCGGCATCAAGTTCAACCTGGGCACCTTCTTCCAGAAGGCCGAGTACACCGCCGACGGTGTCAAGGTCACCCTCGCCGACGGCAAGGAGTTCGAGGCCGAGGTGCTCCTCGTCGCCGTCGGCCGCGGCCCCGTCTCCGCCGGTCTCGGCTACGAGGAGCAGGGCGTCGCCATGGACCGCGGCTACGTCCTCGTCGACGAGTACATGCGCACCAACGTCCCGACCATCTCCGCCGTCGGTGACCTCGTCCCGACCCTCCAGCTGGCGCACGTCGGCTTCGCCGAGGGCATCCTGGTGGCGGAGCGTCTGGCCGGCCTCAAGACCGTTCCGATCGACTACGACGGTGTCCCGCGGGTGACCTACTGCCACCCGGAGGTCGCCTCCGTCGGTATCACCGAGGCCAAGGCCAAGGAGATCTACGGCGCGGACAAGGTCGTCGCTCTGAAGTACAACCTGGCGGGCAACGGCAAGAGCAAGATCCTGAACACCGCGGGCGAGATCAAGCTCGTCCAGGTCAAGGACGGTGCCGTGGTCGGCGTCCACATGGTCGGCGACCGCATGGGCGAGCAGGTCGGCGAGGCCCAGCTGATCTACAACTGGGAGGCGCTGCCGGCCGAGGTCGCCCAGCTCATCCACGCCCACCCGACGCAGAACGAGGCGCTCGGCGAGGCGCACCTGGCCCTCGCGGGCAAGCCGCTGCACGCGCACGACTGACCCTCGGTCGTACCACGTCGAACGACGACACAGACTTCCGCAATTCGTAAGGAGCAACCGAAACCATGGCGGTTTCCGTAACCCTTCCGGCGCTCGGTGAGAGCGTCACCGAGGGCACTGTCACCCGCTGGCTGAAGGCCGAGGGCGAGCGTGTCGAGGCCGACGAGCCGCTGCTCGAGGTCTCGACCGACAAGGTCGACACCGAGATCCCCTCCCCCGCCGCCGGCATCCTCGCCTCCATCAAGGTCGCCGAGGACGAGACCGTCGAGGTCGGCGCCGAGCTGGCCGTCATCGACGACGGCACGGGCGCGCCCGCCGCCGCTCCGGCCCCGGCCGCCGAGCAGGTCGCCCCGCCGGCTCCCGAGCCGGCCCCGGCCGCCCAGCCCTCCACCGAGCAGGCCGCCCCCGCCCCGGCCCCCACCGCCGAGGCTGCCACCGGCGGCGGCTCCGCCGAGGGCACGGACGTGGTCCTGCCCGCGCTCGGCGAGTCCGTCACCGAGGGCACCGTCACCCGCTGGCTGAAGTCGGTCGGCGACTCCGTCGAGGCCGACGAGCCGCTGCTCGAGGTCTCCACGGACAAGGTCGACACCGAGATCCCGGCGCCCACCTCCGGTGTGCTGCTGGAGATCACGGTCGGCGAGGACGAGACCGCCGAGGTCGGCGCCAAGCTGGCCGTCATCGGCGCCCCGGGTGCCGCTCCGGCGGCTGCCCCGGCCCCCGCCGCCCCGGCTCCGGCGCCCGCCGCCGCTGCCCCCGCCCCGGCCGCTCCGGCACCCGCTCCGGCCGCCCCGGCACCCGCTCC
>NZ_BQUN01000097.1:165750-176612 GCF_026008495.1 Streptomyces sp. A012304 | reverse complement strand
CTCCTCGTCCCGCGCGGACAGCACCCAGGGCGCCGGTGGCCGGTGCGCCGCCGTGTGCGGCGGGGGTGGGGGCGCGGTGGCCGGTTCGTCGTCCTCCGGTGCCTGTTCGAGCAGGAGGTGCGCGTTGGTGCCGCTGATGCCGAAGGACGAGACACCGGCGCGGCGCGGCCGGCCCTCGGTGTCGGGCCAGGGCGTGGCCTCGGTCAGCAGGCGTACGGTGCCGGCCGACCAGTCGACGTGCGGGGTCGGCTCGTCGACGTGCAGGGTGCGTGGCAGCAGGCCGTGGCGCAGGGCCATCACCGTCTTGATGACGCCGGCGACGCCTGCGGCGGCCTGGGTGTGGCCCAGGTTGGACTTGACGGCGCCGAGCAGCAGCGGCCGGCGCGGGTCGCGGCCCTGACCGTAGGTGGCGAGCAGGGCCTGGGCCTCGATCGGGTCGCCGAGGGTGGTGCCGGTGCCGTGCGCCTCGACCGCGTCGACGTCGTCGGTGGTCAGCCGGGCGTTGGCGAGCGCCTGCCGGATCACCCGGCGCTGCGAGGGGCCGTTGGGGGTGGTCAGGCCGCTGCTGGCGCCGTCCTGGTTGACCGCGCTGCCGCGCACCACGGCCAGCACCCGGTTGCCGTCGCGCCGTGCGTCGGAGAGCCGCTGGAGCAGGACCAGCCCGGCGCCCTCGGACCAGCCGGTGCCGTCCGCGGCGGCGGCGAACGCCTTGCACCGGCCGTCGGGCGCCATGCCGCGCTGTCGGCTGAACTCGCTGAACATGCCGGTGTTGGACATGACGGTGACACCGCCGGCGAGGGCCATCGCGCACTCTCCGGCGCGCAGTGCCTGCACGGCCAGGTGCAGGGCGACCAGGGAGGACGAGCACGCCGTGTCGACCGTGACGGCCGGGCCCTCCAGCCCGTACACGAAGGAGAGACGGCCGGACAGGACGCTGATGATGGTGCCGGTGCCCAGGTAGCCGCCGACGCTCTCGGGCACCTGCTGGAAGCCGGTGCCGTAGCCGGAGGAGCCGGCGCCGACGAACACGCCGGTGCGGCTGCCGCGCAGCGCGGCACGGTCCAGGCCGGCCCGTTCGAACAGTTCCCAGGCCACTTCGAGCAGGACACGCTGCTGCGGGTCCATGGCGAGGGCCTCGCGGGGGCTGATGCCGAAGAACTCGGGGTCGAAGTCGGCCGCGTGGTCGAGGAAGCCGCCGGTGCGGGCGTAGCTCTTGCCGGGGGCGTCGGGGTCGGGGTCGTAGAGGCCCTCGATGTCCCAGCCGCGGTCCTCGGGCATGGGGCCGATCGCGTCCTCGCCCTGGGCGACCAGGCGCCAGAGGTCTTCGGGGGAGGTCACGCCGGCCGGGTAGCGGCACGCCATGGCGACGATCGCGATCGGCTCCGTCTCCCGCTGCTCGGCGCGGCGCAGCTCCGCCCGCGCGTCGTGCAGTTCCGCGGCCACCCGCTTGAGGTAGCCGACCAGCTTCTCGCTCTCCGGCGTGTCGCCGTCCTGCATCGTGGTGTCGCTCCTTCTTGTGCTCGGGCGCGGGCCCGGCGGGGTGGGGACGGCGGCGCTCACGCCAGGCCGAGTTCGCGGTCGATGAAGTCGAGCACCTCGTCGGCGCTCGCCTCCTTGAGCTGCTCCGCGGCGGTCTCCGGCGCGGCGGCCGGCATCTGGTGCTGCTCGTGGGGTTCCTGGTTGCGCCAGGCCGTCAGGAGCCGGTCGATCCGGGTGGAGATCGCGGCCCGGTCGTAGGCGTCGGCGTGGATCTGGGCGAGCCGGGCCTCCAGGCGGTCGAGTTCGTCCAGCAGCGCGGGCACCGCGGCCGCGGAGGCGTCGGGGACGAGTTCCTCGAACAGGTGGTCGGCGAGGTCGGCCGGGGTGGGGTAGTCGAAGACGAGGGTGGCGGGCAGCCGCAGTTCGGTGGCGGCGTCGAGCCGGTTGCGCAGTTCGACGGCGGTCAGCGAGTCGAAGCCCATCTCGGTGAAGCCCCGGTGCGGGTCGATGGTGTCCGCGCCGCCCAGGGCGAGCACCGTGCCGGCGTGGCCGCAGACCAGGTCGGTCAGCAGGCGCCGCTGGTCGTCCTCGGCGAGCGCGGACAGCCGCTGAACGAGCGCGGCGGCCGGCTCCTGCGCGGCGGCGGACTGGGCGGTGCGGCGTCCTGGGGCACGGACCAGGCCGCGCATCGCGGCGGGTACGGCGGTGGCGCCGGCGTCGCGTGCCAGGGCGGCGCCGTCGACCCGGACCGGCAGCAGCAGCGGGTCGGGCAGGGCGGCGGCCGCGTCGTAGAGGGCCAGGCCCTGCGACGCGGACAGCGGCAGCATCCCGGAGCGCGCCACCCGTGCCCGGTCGGCCCGGTCGAGGCCGGCGGTGATGTCGCTGGTCTGGTCCCACAGGCCCCAGGCGAGCGAGGTGGCGGGGCGGCCGGCGGCGCGGCGGTGGTGGGCGAGCGCGTCGAGGAAGGTGTTGGCCGCCGCGTAGCCGCCCTGGCCCGCGCCGCCCAGCACGCCGGCCGCCGACGAGTAGAGGGCGAACACGGCGAGGTCGGCGTCGGCGGTGAGCCGGTGCAGGTTCACCGCGCCGTCGATCTTCGGCCGCAGGACGCGGCGGAGCTGATCGGACGTCAGGGAGGTGACGACGCCGTCCTCGACCACGCCGGCGGCGTGCACGACCGCGGTCAGCGGGTGTTCGGCGGGGACGTGGGAGAGTGTCGCGGCGAGCTGGGCCCGGTCGGCGACGTCGCAGGCGGCGATGTCCACGTGGACGGCGCCGAGCCGGGTCAGTTCCTCGCGCAGTCGGGCGGCGCCGGGTGCCGCCTCGCCGGCCCGGCTGGTGAGGAGCAGGTGCCGGGCGCCGTGCTCGGTCACCAAGTGCCTCGCCAGGAGGCCGCCGAGCGCGCCGGTGCCGCCGGTGACCAGGACCGTGCCGTCGGGGTCGGGGACGGCGGGCACGGTGAGCACGATCTTGCCGATGTGCTTGGCCTGGCTCATGTACCGGTACGCCTGGGAGGCTTCCCGGATGTCCCAGGAGCGCACCGGGAGCCGGCGCAGGGCGCCGCTCTCGATCAGGTCGACGGTGAGGGTGAGGATCTCGCCGATGCGTTCGGGTTCGGCGTCGACGAACGGCTGGTAGCTGACGCCGGGGTGGGCGGCGGCCGTTTCGGCCGGGTCGCGCAGGTCGGTCTTGCCGATCTCGACGAGCCGGCCGCCCGGTGCCAGCAGCCGCAGCGAGGCGTCCACGTACTCGCGGGCCAGGGAGTTGAGGACGACGTCGACACCGCGGCCCCCGGTCGCGGCGCTGATGGTGTTCTCGAAGTCCAGGGAGCGGGAGGAGGCGATGTGGTCGTCGTCGAGGCCCAGCTCGCGCAGGGTGTCCCACTTGCCGGGGCCGGCGGTGCCGTACACCTCGGCGCCGAAGTGCCGGGCCAGCTGGACGGCGGCCATGCCGACGCCGCCGGCCGCCGCGTGGATCAGCACGGACTCGCCGGGTCGGAGTCCGGCGAGGTCGAACAGGGCGCGGTAGGCGGTCAGGAAGGCGATCGGCATCCCGGCGGCCTCGGCGAAGGTCCAGTGCGGCGGGACACGGACGACGGACCGGTGGTCGGCGACCGCGACCGGGCCGAGGGAGGCGGGCAGCACGCCCATCACCCGGTCGCCGGGCCGCCAGTCGCCGGCGGCCGAGCCGACCTCGGTGACCACTCCGGCGCCCTCGGTGCCCATGCCGGCCTGGCCGGGCACCATGCCCAGGCCGACCAGCACGTCACGGAAGTTGAGGCCGGAGGCGCGCACGGCGACCCGGATCTCGTGGGGGGCGAGCGGGCGGGCGGCGGGCGGGTACGGCAGCGGTGCGAGCCGGTCCAGGTCGCCCGCAGCGGTGGTGTCCAGCAGCCAGGGGCCGTCGGGCGCGGTGGGCAGCAGCCGGCCGGGGTCGGTGCGGACGATGCGCGGGGTGAGGACCGTGCCCGCCCGGACGGCCGTCTGCGGCTCGCCGGCGGCCAGCGCCGCCCGCACCGCGTCGGGGAGGATCGTCAGGGAGGCGGTGTCGGTGTCGAGGTCGGTGAGGAGGATCCGTCCGGGGTGCTCGGCCTCCACGGAGCGCAGCAGGCCCCAGACGGGCGCGTTGGCCAGGTCGGTGACGCTCTCGCCGTCGCGGGCCGCGACCGCGCCGCGGGTCACGACGACCAGGCGGGTGGTGTCCCACGCGGAGTGGGCCAGCCAGCCCTGGACGGTGTGCAGCATCCGGTCGACGGCCCGGTCGGCCGCGGTCGGCAGCGCCGCCGCGGGGACGGGGGCCAGCGGCAGCAGGACGACGTCGGGCGCCGCGGGTTCGTCGGCGAGCGTGGCGACGTCGGGGTACTCGCTCGCCGCGGTCCCGGCCGCCGCCAGCGCGTCGCACAGGCCGAAGGGGTCGGGGCCGAGGACGGCCCACCGGCCGGCGCCGGTACGGTCCGGCTGCTCGGGGGGTGTCAGCGGGGTCCAGTCGAGCCGGAACAGCGTCCCGCCGTCGGCCGGGTCCGCGGGGACGGCCGGGCGCATCACCAGTTCGCGTACCGAGACCACGGGGTTGCCCATGCCGTCGGCGGCGGTCAGTTCCACCGTGTCGGGGCCGGTGACCGTCATCCGTACCCGCAGCGCGGCGGCGCCGACGGCGTGCACGCTCACTCCGCTCCAGGAGAACACCAGCCGTGCCTGTCCGGTGTCCTGGCCGAGTCCGGTCAGGCCGCTGGCGTGCAGGGCGGCGTCGAAGAGCGCGGGGTGCAGGAGGAAGTCCGCGGCGGCGGTGTGGTCGTCGGGCAGCGCCACCTCCGCGTACACGGCGCCGTCGAGCCGCCAGGCGGCGCGCAGCCCCTGGAACGACGGGCCGTAGGCGAACCCGCCGGAGGCGAGGTCGGCGTAGAAGTCACCGACGTCGACCGGTTCGGCTCCGGCCGGCGGCCAGGCGCCGTGCGGGGCCGGGGTTCCGGCGGGCGTCGTGCCGGCGTCGGCTTCGGGGGTCAGAGTGCCGACCGCGTGCCGGGTCCAGGCGGTGTCGTCGTCCGTGCCGGGGGTGTCGTCCGCGCGCCGGGAGTGGATCTCGACCCGGCGGCGGCCGTCGTCCTCCGCCGGTCCGACGGTGACCTGGAGGTGTACCGGGGTGCCGGCGGGGAGCTGGAGCGGGGCCTCCAGCATGAGTTCGGCCAGGTGCGGGCAGCCGGCCCGGTCACCGGCCTGGACGGCGACCTCCACGAACGCGGTGCCGGGGAACAGCACGACGCCCCCCACCGCGTGGTCGGCCAGCCACGGGTGGGTGTGCGGGGACAGCCGTCCGGTGAGGACCAGTCCGCCGCCGCCCGCCAGGCGCAGTTCGGCGCCGAGCAGGGGGTGGCCGGTGGTGGCGAGGCCTAGGCCGGCCGCGTCGGGCGCCGCCGTGCCGGCGTCGAGCCAGTAGCGCCTGCGCTGGAAGGCGTAGGTGGGCAGGTCGGTCCGGTGGGCGCCGGAGCCGGCGAAGAACCGCTCGCCGTCGATCCGGCCGCCGGACAGGTGGACGGCGCCGAGCGCGGTCACCGCCGTGGCCGGCTCGGGCCGCCCGGCGCGCAGGGCGGGCACGCACACGGGGGCCGGGTGGGGCGCGGGCCGGCGGGCGGCCAGGCAGTCGCGGGCGAGCGCGGTCAGCACCCCGTCGGGGCCCAGTTCGACCAGGGCGGTGGCGCCGGCGTCGGCGAGGGCGGTGACGCCGTCGGCGAAGCGGACGGTCGCGCGCACGTGCCGGGCCCAGTAGTCGGCGCTGCCCAGTTCGTCGTCGGTGGCCGGCCGGCCGGTCACGTTGGAGATCACGGGGATGCGGGCGGGTGAGGCCGTGACGCCGGCCGCCACCTCGCGGAAGCGGTCGAGCATGCCGTCCATGTGGGCGCTGTGGAAGGCGTGGCTGGTGCGCAGTCGCCGGGTCTTGCGGCCTTGGGCCGCGAAGTGGTCGGCGAGCGCCCGCACCGGCTCGCTGTCGCCGGAGAGCACCACCGCCGACGGGCCGTTGACGGCGGCCAGGTCGACGGCTGCGCCGTGTTCGGCGAGGGCGGCGCGCACCTCCTCCTCGCTCGCGGCGACCGCGATCATCGCGCCGTCGGCGGGCAGTTCCTGCATGAGGGTGGCGCGGGCCGCGACCAGGGCCGCCGCGTCGGGCAGGGACCACACCCCGGCGAGGTGCGCGGCGCTCAGTTCGCCGATGGAGTGGCCCAGCAGCAGGTCCGGTCGCACCCCCCACGACTCGTACAGCCGGAAGAGGGCGACCTGGAGCGCGAACAGGCCGGTCTGCGCGTACACGGTCCGCCCGAGCGGTTCCGCGGTGCCGGCGTCCGGGGCGTCGGGGGTCAGCACGACCTCGGCCAGCGGCCGGCTGACGTGTCCGGCGAGCCGGGCGTCGAGCGCGGCGGCCACCTCGTCGAAGGCGTCGGCGAACGCGGGCCAGGCGGCGTGCAGTTCGCGGCCCATGCCGGGGCGTTGGCTGCCCTGTCCGGTGAACAGGAAGGCCAGGCGGCTGCCCGGCACGGCCCGGCCGTGCTCGGCGTTCGGCGCGTCCTCACCGGCCGCCAGGGCGTCCAGGCCGGCCAGGAACTCCTCGGGCCGGGTGCCCACGACGACGGCCCGGGAGTCGAGGGCGGCGCGCGAGGTGGCCAGCGAGTAGCCGACGTCGGCCGGACGGAGGCCGGGCCGCTCCCGCAGGTGCGCGGCGAGCCGGGCGGCCTGCGCGCGGAGGGCTTCGTCGGTGCGGGCGCCGAGGACCCAGGGGAGGGCGGGAACGACGGCCGCCGGGACCGGGGGTTCGGGGTGCGGCGAGCGGGAGGGCTCCGCGGGGTGGGAGGACTCCGCGGGGTGGGAGGGGGCCGTGGGCTGGGAGGCCGCTGAGGCCTCCGTCGGCTGGGAGGGCTCCGCCGGGCGGGAGGGATCCGCCGGCTGAGAGGTTGTCGTGGGCCAGAGGGCCTCCGTGGCCTGGGAGGCCGCTGTCGGCTCGGGCGCCTCCGGCTGGCGGGTCGCCCCCTGGGGCTCAAGGGCTTCCGCCGGCTGGGAGGCCCCCGCCGGGCGGGAGGGATCCGTCGGCTGGGCGGGCTCCGTCGGTCGTGGGGCCTCCTCCACGATCACGTGCGCGTTGGTGCCGCTGACGCCGAAGGAGGAGACGCCGGCCCGGCGCGGACGGCCGTCGCGGGGCCACGGGGCGGGCCGGGTGAGGAGTTCCACCCCGCCGGACGACCAGTCGACGTGCGGGGTCGGCTCGTCCACGTGCAGGGTCCGCGGCAGCAGCTCGTGCCGCATCGCCTCGATCATCTTGATCACCCCGGCGACGCCGGCCGCCGCGCCGGTGTGGCCGATGTTGGACTTGATCGCGCCCAGCCGCAGCGGCTGTCCCTCGGGCCGGTCGCGGCCGTAGGTGGCGAGCAGCGCCTGCGCCTCGATGGGGTCGCCCAGGGTGGTGCCGGTGCCGTGCGCCTCGACCGCGTCGACGTCCTGGGCGGTCAGCCGCGCGGCGTCGAGGGCCTGGCGGATCACCTCGGCCTGCGCCCTGTCGTTGGGGGCGGTCAGGCCGTTGCTGGCGCCGTCCTGGTTCACCGCGCTGCCCCGGACGACGGCCAGCACCGGATGGCCGGCCCGCCGGGCGTCGCTGAGCCGTTCCAGCAGCAGGACGCCCGCGCCCTCGGCCCAGCCGGTGCCGTCGGCCGCGGCGGCGAACGCCTTGCAGCGTCCGTCGGGCGCGAGGCCGCGCTGACGGCTGAACTCGATGAAGATGCCCGGCGTCGACATCACGGTCACGCCGCCCGCCAGTGCCATCGTGCACTCGCCCTGGCGCAGCGCCTGCACGGCGAGGTGGATCGCGACGAGCGAGGACGAACAGGCGGTGTCGATGGTGACCGCCGGTCCCTCCAGGCCGAGGGTGTAGGCGATCCGGCCGGAGGCGACGCTGGTCATGCTGCCCGTGCCGAGGTACCCCTCGACCTCCTCGGGAACGCTGGTGAGCCGTTCGGCGTAGCCCGAGGAGATGGCTCCCGCGAACACCCCGACACGGCTGCCGCGCAGCGAGGTGGGGTCGACGCCGGCACGTTCGAATGCCTCCCAGGAGGTCTCCAGGAGCAGCCGCTGCTGGGGGTCCATGGCCAGCGCCTCGCGCGCGTTGATACCGAAGAGCTCGGCGTCGAAGTCGGCCGCGCCGTCCAGGAAGCCGCCGCGCCGGACGTAGGTCTTGCCGGACCGTTCGGGGTCCGGGTCGTAGAGGCCGTCGACGTCCCAGCCGCGGTCGGCGGGGAAGTCGCCGAGAGCGTCCACCCCGTCGGCGACGAGCTGCCAGAGCTCCTCCGGGGACCGTACGCCGCCGGGGTAGCGGCAGGCCATGGCGACCACGGCGACGGGCTCGGCCGCGGCCGCCTCGACCTCGCGCAGCCGCTGCCGCGTCCGGCCGAGGTCCGCGGTGGCCCTCTTGAGGTAGTCGAGGAGTTTCTCTTCGTTGGTCGACACGCGAGCCCACTTTCACCGGGTGCCCGGAGGGAAGCCGGAAGGAGTACGTCTACGTCGGGGTCAGGTGGTGCCCAGCTCCCGATCGAGCAGGTCGAAGATCTCGTCGGCGGAGGAGGCGGCGAGCGCCTCCCCGCTCAGGTCGGGTGCCGGCGCGTCGGCCTCCGCCGGGTCGCGCCACTTCCACAGCAGGGCCTCCAGGCGCCGGGTGACCGCCGCCCTGGTCCCCTGGTCGGACGGCAGCCGGTCCAGGGCGTTCTCCAGTCGGCTGAACGCGCCCGCCGCGGGGCCGGCCGTGGTCGTGCGTTCCAGCCCCAGTTCGGTGACCAGGTGGGCGGCGAGCGCCGCCGGGGTGGGGTGGCTGAAGACGAGCGTCACCGGCAGCCGCAGGCCGAGCGCGGTGCCGAGCCGGCCGCGCAGTTCGACCGCGGCCATCGAGTCCAGGCCGAGGTCGCGCAGCGGCTTGTCGGCGGCCACGTCGCCCGCGGTGTGCCCGAGGACGGCGGCGACGTGGGCGACGACCAGGTCGCTCACCGCGCGCTGCCGGTCCTCCTCGCCCAGGGCGGCCAGCCGCCGCAGCAGCGCCTCGCTCTCGGCGTTCCCCGGCGCGTCTGCCGGCCCGGGGTCGTCGGCGGCCGGGCGGGGTGCCGCCACGGGCCGCAGCACGGGGACGGATCCGGCGCGGGCGGCCGGGGCCCCGGCCTGGGCGAGGGTGTCCGCGAGCCGCTCCGGGGAGACGGCCCGCAGGGCGAGGGACCGCACCGTGAGGGCGGCCGCCCCGGTGTCGGTCGCGGCGGCCAGGGACAGCGTGTCCGGCGTGTCGCCGTCCGCCTCCAGGCGTATCCGCAGCGAGGTCGCGCCGGGGGTGTGCAGCGTGACGCCGGACCAGGCGAACGGCATACGGATCTCCCCGTCGCCGGGCGCTGCCGCGGACCCGAGGTCCTGCCCCCCGCCGGGCGCCTCCGCCGCCCCGGCCTCCTGTCCTGCGCCGGACGCCTCCGCCGCCCCGCGCTCCCGCTCACCGCTGGACACGTCCGCGGGCAGGGTCGTCCCGGCCGCCGCCTGGAGGGACCGCAGGGCGGCCGTCAGGAGCAGTGGGTGCAGGGCGTGGCCGACGGCGTTCTGACGCTGTTCGGCGGAGAGGGCGACCTCCGCGTAGAGGGCGGTGCCGGACCGCCACACCGCGCGCAGCACGTCGTGCGCGGTGTCCTCCTGCGGGGCGGCGGGCCCGGCGGGCGCCGGTACGGGCAGGGGCACGGCTCCGGCCGGGGGCCAGACGACGAGATCGTCCGCGATCTCGTCGTCCGGCCCGTCCAGCAGGCCGTCCGCGTGACCGTCCGGCGCGGGTGCGAGCAGGCCCTCGGCGTGCCGGGTCCAGGATCCGGTGGCCTCCGTGTCGTCCGGGCAGGAGTGGATGGCCACCGGGTGACGGCCGTCGGGCCGCGCGGCGCCCACCGACACCTGGAGCTGCGCGCCGCCGCGCTCGGGCAGCGGCAGCGGTGCGTGCAGGGTCAGCTCCTCGACCGTGTCGAGGCCGGTCAACCGGCCCGCGTGCAGGGCGAGTTCGACGAAGGCGGCGCCGGGCAGCAGCGCGGTCCCCGGGGACAGGTGCTCGGCGAGCCAGGGGTGGGTGCGCCGGCCGATCCGTCCGGTGAGCACGATGCCGTCCGTGTCGGCCAGGTCGACCGCCGCGCCCAGGACGGGGTGCCCGGACGGGATCAGTCCCAGCCCCTGGGCGTCGGCCGTACCGCCGGGCGTGCCCGCCAGCCAGTACCGCTCCCGCTGGAAGGCGTACGTGGGCAGTTCCGTCAGACGCGGTTCGGTGCCGGCGAAGGCGGGCCGCCAGTCGACGTCGACGCCGTGTACGTGCGCCTGTGCGAGGGCGGTGGTGAAGCGGTCGGGGCCGCCCTCACCGCGGCGCAGTGTGCCGAGGACCGCGGCCCGCGCCCCGGCCGCTTCGACGGTCTCCAGGACGCCGGTGGTGAGCACAGGGTGGGCGCTGGTCTCGATGAAGGCGTCGTGGCCCGTGGCGAGCAGGGCCCTGACGGCCTCGTCGAAGCGGACGGTCTGCCGCAGGTTGGTGTACCAGTACTCGGCGTCCAGGGCGGTGGTCTCCAGCGGGCCGCCGGTGACCGCGGAGCAGAAGGGGATGCGCGCGGCGCGCGGGGCGACGTCCGCGAGGGCCGCGAGCAGTGGTTCACGGATCGACTCGACCTGCGGGGAGTGCGAGGCGTAGTCGACCGGGACGCGCCGCGCCCAGACGCCGTCGGTCTCGCACCGGGCGAGCAGCTCGGTGAGCGCGTCGGGATCGCCGGAGAGCGTCACGGAGTGCGGGCCGTTGACGGCCGCCAGCGAGATCCGGTCGCCGAACGGCGCGGTCAGCTCGGCGACGTCCTCGGCGGACAG
>NZ_BQUN01000097.1:159371-165740 GCF_026008495.1 Streptomyces sp. A012304 | reverse complement strand
GCTGCGACGGCCCGTTCGGCGCCGTCAGACCATTGCTCGCCCCGTCCTGGTTCACCGCCGTGCCGCGCACCGTCGCCAGCACCCGATGCCCGTGGCGCACCGCGTCCGACAGCCGCTCCACCAGCAGGACGCCGACGCCCTCCGCCCAGCCGGTGCCGTCTGCGGCGGCCGAGAACGCCTTGCAGCGCCCGTCCGCCGACAGACCCCGCTGACGGCTGAACTCGATGAACATGCCGGGCGTGGACATCACCGTCACGCCGCCGGCGAGGGCCAGCGCGCACTCGCCGTTGCGCAGCGCCTGCACGGCAAGGTGCAGGCCCACCAGGGACGACGAGCACGCGGTGTCCACGGTCACCGCCGGGCCCTCGAAGCCGAAGGTGTAGGCGAGGCGGCCGGAGACGACGCTGCCGGTGTTGCCGGTGAGCAGGTAGCCCTCGGAGTCGCCCGCGGGCTCGTCGAGCCGCGCGCCGTAGTCCATGTTCATGGCGCCGACGAACACGCCGGTCCGGCTGCCGCGCAGGGCGGCCGGGTCGATGCCCGCCCGCTCGAAGGCCTCCCAGGACGTCTCCAGCAGCAGCCGCTGCTGCGGGTCCATCGCCAGCGCCTCACGCGGGGAGATGCCGAAGAAGCCCGCGTCGAAGTCGGCGACACCGTGCAGGAAGCCGCCGTGCCGGGCGTAACTGGTGCCCGCCTTGGCGGAGTCGGGGTCGGGGTCGTAGAGGCTTTCCAGGTCCCAGCCCCGGTCCGCGGGGAACGGTGTGATGGCGTCCCCGCCGGCGGCGACGAGCCGCCACAGGTCCTCGGGGGAGCCGATGCCGCCGGGCAGTCGGCAGGCCATGCCGACGATCGCGATCGCGTCGTCGTCGGCCGGCCGGGCGGTGCCGGGCGTCGTCGGCCGGGCGGCGGTCCGTGCGTGGTCCGGGTGGCGGTCGGCGGTGCCGGTGAGCAGACCGGCGAGATGGCGTGCGACGGCGACCGGGGTGGGATGGTCGTAGGCGAGCGTGGTCGGCAGCTGGAGGCCGGTGTCGGTGTTGACGCGGTTGCGGAACTCGACGGCGCTCGGCGAGTCCAGGCCCAGGTCCTTGAACGTCTGCTCGGCGTCGGCCGTGCTGAGCACGGTGCGTCCCAGGACCGTCGCGGCGTGCGCGAACGTCATGTCGCGGACAGCCTGGTCCCGGTCCTGCGGGGACAGCCCGGCGAGCCGGGCGGCCCACGCGGACCGGTCGCGGCGGGGGCCGGCGGGGGCGTCGGTGGTGTCGCCCAGCCAGTACCGTTCACGCTGGAAGGCGTAGGTGGGCAGGTCGACGCGGTGGACGCCCGAGGGCAGCACCGGCTGCCAGTCGACGGTGACACCGTGGGCGTGGGCCTCGGCGAGGGCCGTGAGGAAGCGCTCCGGGCCGCCCTGGTTGCGGCGCAGTGTGCCGAGTGCGGCGGCGTCCGCTCCGGTGTCCTCGATCGTCTCCAGGACACCGGTGGTCAGGACGGGGTGGGCGCTGGACTCGACGAAGACGTCGTGGCCCTGGTCGAGGAGGGTCCGGACGGCGTCCTCGAAGCGGACGGTCTGCCGCAGGTTGGTGTACCAGTACTGGGCGTCGAGGGTGGCCGTGTCGAGGAGTTCGCCGGTCACCGACGAGCAGAAGGGGATGCGGGAGGTCTGCGGCCGGATGCCGGCCAGGGCGCGCAGCAGGGGTTTGCGGATCCGGCTGACCTGGGTGGAGTGGGAGGCGTAGTCGACGGGGACGCGTCGTGCCCAGGTGCCCTGGGCCTCGCAGATGGCGAGGAGTTCGTCCAGGGCGCCCTGCTCGCCGGAGACGATGACGGACGCCGGGCCGTTGACAGCGGCGACCGACAGCCGCCTCTTGAAGGGGGCGATGAGGCCGGCGACCTGGTCGACGGAGACGCCGACGGAGGCCATGCCGCCCTTGCCGGACAGGTCGAGGATGGCCTTGCTGCGCAGCGCGACGACCTTCGCGCCGTCCTCCAGCGACAGCGCGCCGGCCACGCACGCGGCGGCGATCTCGCCCTGCGAGTGACCCACCACGGCGGCGGGCCGCACCCCGTGCGCCTGCCACAGCGCGGCCAAGGACACCATCACCGCCCACAACACCGGTTGCACCACATCGACCCGCTCCAGCCACGCGTCCGACTCAGAGTTCAGGACCGAGGTCAGCGACCAGTCGACGAACGGCGCGAGCGCCTCCTCGCACGCCAGGATCTGCGTGGCGAACGCGGGTGACGCCGTGAGCAGCCCGCCGGCCATCTCGGCCCACTGCGAACCCTGACCGGGGAAGACGAACACCGGACGGGCACCAGACTGTGCCACCCCTACGACGGCGTCGACCCCAGACTCCCCCGCCGCCAACCCCGCAAGGGCCGTCCGCAACCCCTCCCGGTCGGCCGCCGTGACGACGGCCCGGTGTGCGAGCCCGGCGCGGGACACGGCGAGCGAGTAGGCGAGGTCGGTCAGCGCCGGGCGGGCGTCGTCCGGGTCCCAAGCGGCCGGGTCCGCGAGGTGGCCGACGAGCCGGGCGGCCTGCGCGCGCAGTGCCCGGCCGGTGTGGGCGGAGAGCAGGAAGGGCAGCGCGGTGCCGGGGGCGGGGGCGGGCCGGGGTCCGGCCGGTTCCGCCGGTGCGATGGGCGCCTGTTCGAGGACCACGTGCGCGTTGGTGCCGCTGATGCCGAAGGCGGAGACACCCGCGCGGCGCGGCCGGCCGTGCTCGGGCCAGGCGCGGGGCGCGGTGAGCAGTTCGACGGTGCCGGCCGACCAGTCGACGTGCGGGGTCGGCGCGTCGACGTGCAGGGTCGGGGCCAGCACGCCCTCGCGCATCGCCATCACCGTCTTGATGACGCCCGCGACGCCCGCAGCGGCCGTGGTGTGGCCGATGTTGGACTTGACCGAGCCCAGGTAGAGCGGGGTGCCGTCGGGCCGGTCGCGGCCGTAGGTGGCGAGCAGCGCCTGTGCCTCGATGGGGTCGCCGAGGGCGGTGCCGGTGCCGTGCGCCTCGACGGCGTCCACGTCGCGGGCGGTGAGCCGGGCGTCGGCCAGTGCCTGCCGGATGACGCGCTGCTGGGACGGCCCGTTGGGTGCGGTCAGGCCGTTGCTGGCGCCGTCCTGGTTCACGGCGGAGCCGCGCATGACGGCGAGGACGCGGTGCCCGTTGCGGACGGCGTCCGACAGGCGTTCCACCAGCAGCAGGCCGACGCCCTCGGACCACCCGGTGCCGTCGGCGGCGGCGGCGAACGCCTTGCAGCGGCCGTCCGGGGAGAGTCCCCGCTGGCGGCTGAACTCCACGAACCCGGTGGGGGTGGCCATCACGGTCACCCCGCCGGCCAGCGCCATCGAGCATTCGCCGCGTTGCAGGGCGCGGCCGGCCAGGTGCAGCGCGACCAATGAGGAGGAGCAGGCCGTGTCGACGGTGAGGGCCGGGCCCTCCAGGCCGAAGGTGTAGGCGACCCGGCCCGAGAGGACGCTGCTGACGCTGCCGGTGAGCGCGTACCCCTCCACACCGTCCGGCAGGTCCCCGGCGCCGGTGCCGTAGCCGCAGGCCGCGCCGCCGACGAAGACGCCGACGGTCTCGCCCTTGACGGAGGTCGGGTCGAGGCCGGCGTTCTCGAACACCTCCCAGGCGGTCTCCAGCAGCAGCCGCTGCTGCGGGTCCATGGCGAGCGCCTCACGGGGCGAGATGCCGAACAGGGCGGCGTCGAACTCGGCGGCCGTGTCGAGGAATCCGCCCTCGCGCGCGTAGCTGGTGCCGGGGCGGTCGGGGTCGGGGTCGTAGAGGGCGTCGAGGTCCCAGCCGCGGTCGGCCGGGAAGCCGGACACGGCGTCGACACCGTCGGCGACCAGTCGCCAGAGTTCCTCGGGGCCGGTGACCCCGCCGGGGTAGCGGCAGGCCATGGCGACGATGGCGATCGGCTCGCCGTCCACGACCGGGCCGCCGGCGGGATCGCTGTGGGCGGGATCGCTGTGGGCGGGCCGGGCACCTGCCAGTTCGTCGAACAGGTGGCCGGCCAGGGCGGTCGGTGTGGGGTAGTCGAAGACCAGGGTGCTGGGCAGCTCCAGTCCGCTGCTCAGCGAGAGCCGGTCGCGCAGCTCGACCGCGGTGAGCGAGTCGAAGCCGAGGTCGCGGAAGGCCCGTTCGGCCGACGGCGCTTCACCGGCCGGCAGGCCGAGTACGGCGGCGACCTCGCGGAGCACCAGGTCGAGCAGGATCCGCTCGCCCTCGCCCGCCGTGGCCTCGGCCAGCCTGCGGGCCAGCTCGGGTTCGTCGGCCGGTCGGCCGTCGCCCGTGGGAAGGGCACGGCCCGCGGCCTGTTCGGCCAGGTGGGCGCGGGCCTCCGGCAGGTCGCCGAGCAGGGCGCTGGGCCGCAGCGCGGTGAAGCGGCGCAGGAACTGCGGCCAGTCGACGTCGGCGAGGACGGTGGCGGCCTCGGGCCGGGCCACCGCGCGGGCCATCAGGGCGACGGCGGTGTCCGGGTCCATCGCGCGCAGTCCCCGGCGGGCCAGTTCCTCACCGCTCTCCCCCGCCGCCATACCGGCACCCGCCCACGGGCCCCAGGCGACGGCCGTCGCGGTGAGCCCTCGGGAGCGGCGGTGACGGGCGAGGGCGTCGAGGTACGCGTTGCCGGCCGCGTAGGCGCCCTGCGCTCCGCTGCCCCACACACCGGCGATGGAGGAGAACAGCACGAAGGCGTCGAGCGGGCGGTCACCGAACAGCGCGTCGAGGTGCGCCGCGCCGAGCACCTTGCCCTCGGTGATGTGCGCGCAGGCGGCGAGGTCCGTCTCGGCGACGGTGGCGGCCTGGCCGATGCCGGCGGTGTGCACCACGGCCCGGATCGGCGGTCCGTCCGCCTCGACGTCCGCGACCAGCCGGGCCAGCGCCTCGCGGTCGGCGACGTCGCAGGCGGCCACGGTGACGCGCACGCCGTGGGCGGTCAGCTCGGCGGTCAGCGCGTCGGCTCCCGGCGCGTGCGGGCCCCGGCGGGCGGTGAGCACCAGGTGTTCGGCGCCGCGGGCGGCGGCCCAGCGGGCCACCTGGGCGCCCAGGCCGCCGGTACCGCCGGTGATCAGGACGGTCCCGGCGGGCGTCCAGCCCCCTTCGGGGCCCGGCTGTGCGACGGCGGTGCGGCGCAGCCGGGGCACCCAGGCGCCGGTGACGCGCAGCGCGACCTGGTCCTCCGCCTCGTCCGCCGCGAGGGTGCGGGCCAGCCGGGACCACACCCGGTCGTCGGCGTCCTCGGGGACGTCCACCAGCCCTCCCCAGGCGGTGGGCAGTTCCAGTGCGGCGGCCCGGCCGAATCCCCAGATCTCGGCTCGGGTGGCCTCGGCCGCGGGGTCGTCGCCGACGGCCACGGCCTGTTCGGTCACGCACCACAGGGGGGCGGTGCGGCTCGTGTCGGAGAGGGCCTGGACGAGGGTCACGGTGTCGGCGAACCAGGCGGTCAGTGCCGGGTGTCCGGGGTGCCGCCCCGGGTCGCCGGTGAGCAGCGACACGATCCCGGCGAGCGGGCCGACGGCACGGAGCCGCGCGGCCAGTGCGTCGCGTTCCAGGTCGGCGGGGAGCAGCCGCAGGACCTCGACGTGGGCTCCGGCCTCGGCGAGCGCCCGGGCGCAGCGCTGTGCGGGTACGGAGCAGGGGGTTCCGGCGCCGGTGGCCTCGGTGTCGGCGCCCTCGGTTTCGGTGGCCTCGCTGTCGGCGCCCTCGGTTCCGGTGACCTCGCTGTCGGCGGTCTCGGCGTCGACGGTTTCCGGGCCTGCGGTCTCGGCGTCGCGGGTCTCCGGGCCTGCGGTCTGTGCGCCGTGGTCGATCAGCAGCCAGGTTCCGGTGAGGTGTCGGCCGTCCCGCGGTGTCCACGGCTGCCAGGCGGTCTCGTAGCTCCAGGCGTCGAGCAGGGTGCGCTCCCGCTGGAGGCGGCGCCAGGAGGCGAAGGCGGGCAGCAGGCCGGCGAGGGATCCGCGCCGCTCCTCGTCGTCGCCCAGGTCGAGCGTGGTGGCCACCTGGTCGGCGTCGCCGCGTTCGACGGCGGCCCAGAACGCCGGGTCCGCGTCGGCCGGGGCGGTGGGCGGGGCGGCCACGGGGGTCTCGGGTTCGAGCCAGAAGCGGCGGCGCTGGAAGGCGTAACCGGGAAGGTCGGTGACGTGTGCCCCGGTGCCGGTGAAGAAGGCCGGCCAGTCCACCAGGACGCCGGCGAGCTGTGCGGCGCCGAGCGCGCCGATGAGCGCGGCCGGCTCGGCCCGGTCGGAGCGCAGCAGGGACGTCGCGGCGGTGCCGGGCCGCACGAGCGTCGTCTCGCGGGCCATCGCGGTGAGCACTCCGTCGGGCCCCGCTTCGAGCAGGGCGGTGACCTGGGCGCCGGCGAGCGTGGTGA
>NZ_BQUN01000097.1:143095-159361 GCF_026008495.1 Streptomyces sp. A012304 | reverse complement strand
GCGGCGATCTCGCCCTGCGAGTGACCCACCACGGCGGCGGGCCGCCCCCCGTGCGCCTGCCACAACGCGGCCAGCGACACCATCACCGCCCACAGCACCGGTTGCACGACGTCGACCCGCTCCAGCCACTCCTCGGAGTCCGACCGCAGGACCGAGGTCAGCGACCAGTCGACGTACGGCGTGAGGGCGGCCTCGCAGGCGGCGATGTGTTCGGCGAAGACGGGGGCGGAGTCGAGCAGGCCCGCGGCCATGCCGGGCCACTGGGATCCCTGGCCGGGGAAGACCAGCACGGTCCGGCCGGCGGGCCGTGCGGCCCCGGCCACCACGCCGGGTGCGGGTTCTCCGGCGGCGAGCGCGTTCAGGCCTTCGATCAGGTCGGCGTGGTCGGCGGCGATCACCACGCCGCGGTGGGTGAGCCGGGAGCGTGCGGACAGCAGCGAGTGGGCCAGGTCGGGCAGGCCGAGTCCGGGCCGCTCCGTGACGAAGCGGGCGAGGCGGGCCGCCTGGGCGCGCAGGGCCTGGTCGGTGTGGCCGGAGACGACCAGGGGGAGCGCCCCGGTCGGGGCGGGCGTGCGGGTGTCGGTTCCGGGCGCGGTGTCGGACGCGACTTCGGACACGGTCTCGGACGCGGCTTCGGACACGGTGTCGGGCGCGGCATCGGAGGCGGCTTCACACACGGCTTCGGACGCGGCTTCAGCGACGACGATGTGGCAGTTGGTGCCGCCCATACCGAAGGAGCTGACGCCGGCGACGCGGGGCCCGGCGGTGCCTTCCGCGGGGTCCGGCCACGGGGTGAGTTCGGTCTGCACCTTCAGGCGCAGTTCGGTCAGCGGGATGTCGGGGTGGGGTTCGTCGAAGTTGAGGCTGGCCGGGATCTGCCGGTGGGAGACGACGAGGGCGGTCTTGACGAGGCCTATCACCCCGGCCGCCGCCTCCAGGTGGCCGACATTGGTCTTCACGGAGCCCACCGGCAGGGGCCGGTCGGTGTCCCGGGCGGCGCCGAGGACGGCGCCGAGGGCGCGGGCTTCGACCGGGTCCCCGAGCCGGGTGCCGGTGCCGTGGAGTTCGACGTAGCCGACGCGGGCCGGGTCCACGTCCGCCTGTTCGTAGGCCCGGCGCAGCACGTCCTGCTGGGCGGTCGCGCTGGGTGCCGTGAGGGTCTCGCCGCCGCCGTCGTTGTTGACGGCGCTGCCGCGCAGGACGCAGTGGACGCGGTCGCCGTCGGCGAGGGCGCGCCGCAGCGGTTTGAGGACCACCACGGCGCCGCCCTCACCGCGGACGTAGCCGTTGGCCCTGGCGTCGAAGGTGAAGCAGCGGCCGTCCGGGGACAGGGCGCCGAAGCGTTCCATACGGGCGGTGGACTGCGGGGTGAGGACCAGGTTGACGCCGCCGGCCAGGGCGGTCTCGGACTCGCCGGAGCGCAGGCTCTCGCAGGCCATGTGCACGGCGACCAGGGAGGAGGACTGGCCGGTGTCCACGGTCAGGCTGGGGCCGCCGGCGCCGAGGAAGTAGGAGACGCGGTTGGCGATGATGCTGCGGTGCAGGCCGGTGGTGCTGTGGGCGGTCACGGCGTCCGGGCCGTCGGCCTGGAGCAGCAGTGAGTAGTCGTCGGAGAAGGCTCCGACGAACACGCCGGTGCGGGTGCCGGCGAGGGTGGCGGGCACGGTGCCGGCGTCCTCCAGGGCCTCCCAGCTGAGCTCCAGCATGAGTCTCTGGTGGGGGTCCATGGCGGCGGCCTCGCGCCCGGAGATACCGAAGAAGGCGGGGTCGAAGCCGTCGACCGAGGCGAGGAAGGAACCCTGTCCCGACACGCCGCCGATGTCGGGGCGGTCGGCGGCGGGCGGCGCCACGGTGTGCTCGCCGTCGCGCAGGAGCCGCCAGAAGTCCGCCGGGCCGTTCACTCCGGGCAGTCGGCACGCCATGCCGACGACGGCGATCGGCTCGGGGCGGTCCGGATCGGAAACCCGGTTCGCGGACGTGTCGTTGCCGGAGCGGTCCCCACGTGCCATCTCTAGCCCTTCGGTTCTCAGCTGGTCGCGGCGGTGGCCGCGGCGGAGCCCCCGGGGGCTCCCCGGGGGCGCTTGCCGATCACTTTCCTGACGCGCCGGCGTGCTGTGCCGGGCTGCGGCGGTCCGCCGGTCCGGCCCGCCCGGCGCCGGCGCCGGGGTGCCCCCGGGGTGGCCGGGGCCCGGGCCGGCCGGGCGGGCCGGGGGTCACTCGACGAACGTGACCGCCCCGGACGGGCAGTGCTGGGCCGCCTCGCGGACGGCTTCGTGCAGTGCGCTCGGCGGCTCCGCCAGGAGCACGACGACCAGTCCGTCCTCCTCGTCCTGGTCGAACACCGCCGGCGCCTGAAGCGCGCACATCCCGGCGCCGCAGCACCGGTCGCGATCCACGTCGATGCGCATCGGCGGGCTACCAGGCGACCGGCATGGAGCTGACGCCGTAGATCAGCATGGTGTCCCGCATCCGGACCTCGTCCGGCGGTACGGCCAGGTGCAGTCCGGGGAAGCGGTCGAAGAGTGCCTGGAAACCGATCCGCATCTCGATACGGGCCAGTTGCTGGCCGATGCACTGGTGGATGCCGTGCCCGAAGGAGAGCTGGCCACGGCCGCCGCGGACGAAGTCGAGGCGGTCGGGGTTCGCGAAGTGTTTGGGGTCGCGGTTGGCCGCGAACGCCGACAGGGTGATCGTCTCGCCGGCCTTCATCGGGCAGCCCTCGAACTCGAAGTCCTCCAGGACGCCCCGGATGGGACCGTAGTGGTTGACCGTCAGGTAGCGCATCAGTTCCTCGACGGCGCTCTCCATGGTCGTCTCGCCGGAGCGCAGCAGGGCGAGCTGGTCGGGGTTGGTGAGCAGCGCGTAGGTGCCGAGGGACAGCATGTTGGCGGTGGTCTCGTGGCCGGCCGCCAGCAGCAGGAAGCAGATGTTGGTGACCTCTTCGACGGTCAGTTCCTCGTGTGCGGCGAGGCCGCCGAGTATGTCGTCGGAGGGTTCGGGGCCGCGGCGCCGCTCGACCAGGCCGCTGAGGTACTTCTGCATCGCCTCGAGCGCCGCGTACGCCTGCTCGATGGGCGTGTTGGTGTCCTGGATGACGGTGGAGTTGTGCTGGAAGACCTCGCGGTCCTCGTAGGGGACGCCGAGGAGTTCGCAGATCACCAGGGACGGCAGGGCCAGGGCGAAGGCCGGCACCAGGTCGACCGGCGGGCCGGCCTGTTCCATGGCGTCCAGGGCGTCGTCGGCGATCTTCTGAACGCGTTCGGCGAGCTGGTTCATCCGGCGGAGCGTGAACAGGCCGGTGAGCAGGCGGCGGTACTTGGTGTGCTCCGGCGGGTCGGTGTAGACGAAGAAGCCGGGCTTGGCCGGGGTGGGTTCCTGCGGCTGGATCGGCGAGCGCAGCAGGTCCTTCTGCGAGCTGAAGCGGGGGTCGGCCAGGGCCGCGCGGACCTGGTCGTAGCCGGTGATGAGCCAGCCCTCGCTGCCGTCGGGGTAGAGCAGCCGGTCGACCGGGCACTGCCGCTGACGTTCCAGCAGTTCCGGCGGCGGGTCCAGGGGAGTCGTGCGGGTGGTGGGCAACGGCGCGGCCCCGGCCGGAACCTCGGTCATGTCGTGATCCTTCCTGTCAGCGGTGTGTCGTGGTCCGGTCAGCCGAGCACCTTCATGTCCGTGTCGCCCCAGAGCGCGCGCAGCTCCCGGACCAGGCCGTCCTCCCCGACGCGCACGATCCCGATGATCGAGATCTCGATGCGCTTGGGGTAGCTGCGGGGGCGCAGTTCGACGGTGGCCGGGAGCACGACGGTCTCGCCGTCGTGCGCGGCGACCGGGGTGCCGGGGCGTTCCCGGGCCCGGTCGTCGACGAGGGCGCGGGTGATGTGCGCGCGGAGTGCTTCGAGGCCCACCTGTTCGCCGGAGCCGACCGGGTCCTCGAACACCACGTCGGGGGCGAACAGTTCGAGGACCTTGTCCGCATCGCCGGCGTTCATCCGACGGCAGTACTCGAGTGCCAGGGCCTTACGGGTCACCTCGTCGGGCACGCCGACTCCTTCCGAGCGGTGCAGCGGTACGGCGGCGGCGGGCAGCGGTACGGCGGCGAGGGTGTGGGCGCGGGGCCCGGGCCGGTCTCACGCACGACCCAGTCTTCGATCGGCTGCCGGGCGTACGCCACCCCTGTTCGCACCCCTGCCCACCCCTGGTGGGTTGCTGACCTGCGCGGACGCGGGTGGGGTCGGTGGGGTGCGGGCTGCGGGGCGATCGCGCGCGAGGGGTGCGCGGGAGCGGTAACGGAGATCCGCTTCCGGCTCGTGGAATTGGCCTGGTTGCGTTCTTGATCCATATTGGATCTTGTGCGAAGGCGCCCCGGACGCCTCTGTGCTCCCTGCTACTGTGATTTGAAACCGACTTCAACTACCACACACTGCCGCCTCGCCGCCGAGGCGGCCGGCGGCCCGCTGCGCCTGCCCGCGTCCGTCCCCCGCGGTGCGTCGGCGCGCAGCTCTGGGCGTTCTCGTCTCCCCATCACCAGCGTGAAGGAAGGTACGAAGGTACATGGAGACCAGCAAGCGCCAGCAATCTCCTGTGGTTCCCTTCTCCAGAATCGCTCCGCCGGTGTGCAGACGGCCGGGACATCGCCTCGTGCGGGTCGGCGCTGTCGATGAGTCCGGAACGTGAGCGCGCGGCACCGTTCGGAAGCGACCGCGCTCCTGTCCGACCTCCTCGACGGCGCGTTGGCGGGTCAGAGCGGGATCGCCGTCGTCAGCGGCGCGGTGGCCATGGGGAAGACGACCCTGCTGGCCACGTTCGCCCAGCAGGTGCGGGCGGCCGACGGTCTGGTCCTGTCGGCGGTGGCGTCGGAGTCCGAGGAGGGCATCCTGCTGGGCGTGGTCGCCCAACTGTTGCAGGAGGCCTCACTGTCCGCCCCGGTCGGCGACCAGGTGAGCCAGCTGCTCGCGATCGGCAGGGCGCACATGACGGCGGCTCCCGAAGGACCGCCGACGAAGCTGTCCGCGGTGGACGCCCAGATCGTGCAGTCGCTGTGCGCGGTCCTGCTCGGTCTGGCCGGGCCCCGGCCGCTGGCGATCGTGGTCGACGACGTCCACCACACGGACGCGGCGTCCCTGGCCTGCCTCGCGTATCTCACCCGCCGTATGCACAGCACCCCGCTGCTCGCGGTTTTCAGCCATGGCGACCGTCCCGGTGACCGGTGTGCGAGCTTCGTCGAGCAGCTGCTGCGGCTGCCGTACGCCCGCGGGGTGCGGTTGACGCCGTTCGACCTGGAGCAGGTGCGCGAGACGGCGGCGGCCAGGCTCGGCGCGGACGGCGCGGAGCGGGTCGCGCCCTGGGCGCTGCGGGTCAGCGGCGGCAATCCACTGCTGCTGAACGGCGTCCTGGACGACGTGCACAGCGGCGAGCCGCCGTCGCCGGGCTACCAGCGGGCACTGCTGTCGTGTCTGCACCGCAGCCCGGCGCCCACCGCGCGGGTGGCGCAGGCGCTGGCCGTGCTCGGCACGCCGGAGCCGATCCCCCGGCTGCTGGGGCTGGAGGCCGGTGAGGTCACACGGTGTCTGGCGGTGCTGGAGGCCGCGGGTCTGCTGGAGCGGGGCGAGTTCCGTCATCCGGGTGCGGCGTCGGCGGTGCTGGCCGACCTCGGGCCGGAGGCCACGGCGGCGCTGCACCGGGACACGGCGGAACTGACCTACGCGCAGGGCGGTTCCGCGTCGGCGGTCGCCGAGCACCTGCTGGCGGGGCGGGGGGTGCGGGCACCCTGGGCGGTGTCGGTGCTCGATGCGGCCGCCTCGTCGGCACTGACCGAGGGCCGGGTCGCCAGGGCCGTCGAGTATCTGCGGCTGGCCTGCACGTTGAGCGGCGACGCGGCGGAACTCGCGCGGATCGGGGCGGCGTTGCTCCAGGCGGAGAGCCGGATGGGCACCGGGATCCCCGAGCACCGGATCACCGCCCTGGTGCAGGCGGTGCACACCGGCCATCTCAGCGGCGGGGAGACGTTGGGCGTGGTCAGGGCCCTGCTGTGGGCCGGCCGTTTCGAGGCCGCCGTTGCGGCGTTACGGCATCTGACCGGCTCGGTGCGGGCCGCCGCTCCCGAGACGGCGTTGGAGCTTCGGGCCGCCCGGCTGTGGATGCGCTGCTCGTACGCCCCGCTGGTGGAGCTGCTGCCGGAGGCCGGGCCGGACGAGGAGGAGCCGCGCGGCGCGCCCTCCACCACCGAGAGCCGCCGCCGCTACGACGCGGCGACCGTGCTGGAGTCGGTGCTGACCCGGGGTCCTTCGGACCGTTCGGTGCCCAAGGCGGAGCGGATCCTGCACGGGACCCGGCTCCACGGCACCGATCTGGACACGATCGAGTGCGCGTTGCTCGCGTTGACGTACGCGGAGCGGCCCGCGCTGGCGCTGCCCTACTGCGACGAGCTGATCGCCGCGGCGACGGAGCGGGGCGAGCCGGGCAGCGCGGCCCGGTTGCACGCGCTGCGGGCGGAGATCTCGCTGCGGCTGGGCGACCTGCCGGGTGCCGTCGAGCACGCGAGCGCCTCCTTCGAGGTCGTACCGGCCGACGAGTGGGGGTTGGCGGTCGGTTCTCCGCTGGCCAGCAAGCTGATCGCGCTCACGTCGATGGGGCGGGAGGACGAGGCGGCGGAGCTGTTGTACCTGCCGATCCCGGAGATGATGTTGCAGAGTCGGCCCGGACTGCACTATCTGCACGCGCGGGGGCGCTACAGCATGGCGGCCGGGGACTGGGACGGCGCGCTGTCGGACTTCCAGGGCTGCGGTGAGCTGATGGCCCGCTGGGGTGTCGACGTGCCGGGGCTGATCGCGTGGCGCAACGACGTCGGCGAGGCGTGGCTGCGGATGGGTGAGCGTGACCGTGCCCGTGGCGTCCTGGAGGAACAGTTGCGGCGCAGTGAGCACAGTGGGTCGCCGCGTACCCGTGGCGCGACGCTGCGGCTGCTGGCGGCCACGCACGAGCCGCGCAGACGTCTGGCGCTGCTGCGGCAGGCGGTCGACGCGTTACAGGAGAGCGGCGACCGCTATGAACTGGCCCGGGCCCTGGCCGACCTCACCGACACGTACAACACCGTCGGTGAGACGCGGCGGGCCCGGGTCATCGGCTCCCAGGCGAAGATCATCGCGGACAAGTGCCAGGCGGAGCCGTTGAGCAGGCTGCTCCCGGCGGACCGGGAGCGGCCCGACACCGAGTCCAAGGGTCCGGCCGCGGTGCTCACCGACGCGGAGCAGCGGGTGGCCGACCTGGTGGCGCTGGGGCACACGAACAGCGAGATAGCCAAGTTGCTGTACATCACGGTCAGCACGGTGGAGCAGCACCTGACGCGTATGTACCGCAAGGTCGGCGTCAACGACCGGGCGCAGCTGGCGTCGGCGCTGTTCACCGGGCCGCACCAGGAGACGGTCAGGGCGTAGCAGGAGCCGCGGAAGACGGGCGTCCGGCCGAGGGGTTGCGGCCGGACGCCCGTCCGCGTGCGGGCCCGTCCGCGGCTTCGGACGGAAGTGCGGGCGGCCCGCGGACGGGGGTGCCGGGCGGGTCGCCGACGCGGTGTCAGACGGGACGCCGACACGGATGCCAGGCGGGTCGCCGACGCGGTGTCAGGCGGGACGCCGACGCGGATGCCGGGCGGTCGGGGACGGGTTTCGGGCGGGTCTCCGACCGGGGTCTCAGGCGGTGTCCGCGACGCCCAGCGCGCGGCGTATCGCGTCGGCGACCTCCGTGCGCCGTTCCTCCAGGAAGAAGTGGCCGCCGGTGAAGGTCCGCACGTCGCAGTCCCGGGTGGTGTGCCCGGCCCAGGCCGCCGCGTCGTCGGCGGTGGTGTGCGGGTCGTGGGTGCCGGTGAGCACGGTCACGGGGCAGGTCAGGGTGAATCCGGGCGTGTGGACGTACGTCTCGACGGCCCGGTAGTCGCTGCGCATGGGTCCGAAGGTGAGCTGCCGGATCTCGGGGTCGGCGAGCAACCGCTCGTCGGTGCCGCCCAGTTCGCGCAGTTCGGCGAGGAGCCCCTCGTCGTCGCGCAGGTGGACCTCGCCGGGCCGGAAGACGGACGGGGCGCGCCGTCCGGAGGCGATCAGCCGGAACGGGCCGGGCAGGGACGCCTCGTGCAGCCGACGGGTGAGCTCGTAGGCGACGACGGCGCCCATGCTGTGGCCGAGGAAGGCGTACGGCCGGGTGCGCCAGCCGGCCGAGGCGTCGGCGAGGGAGGCGGCCAGCTCGTCGATCGTGCGGGCGCAGGGCTCGTGCCGGCGGTCCTGGCGGCCGGGGTACTGCACCGCCAGGACGTCGACGGCGGGCGAGAGCAGCGCGGAAAGCTTGAAGAAGAAGCTCGCGGAGCCTCCGGCGTGCGGGAAGCACACCAGGCGCGGGCTGTCGTCCGCGGACGGGTGGTAGCGGCGGATCCAGAGATCCTGGTCGAGGGCGGACGTGGACATGGGCGACTCCGTGGGCGGCGGGTGGCGGCGCTCCCGTACAGCCACTGCGTCATGGGCGCTGCCCGTGGTGGGCGATGGAGACGGAAGGTGTGCGGTCGGCCGATCGTATGAGTGCTCAGCCCCCTGTTCGTAACCCCTCACGCCCCCACCCCGTCGCCGGGAGGGGGCGAGGGCGTCGACCGGGCGCCGGTCAGGCGAGCAGGTCGCGGCGGCGGAACGCGACGAGGGTGGCGGCCACGCCCACCAGGGCCAGGGCGCCCATCACGACCAGCGGCGTCGCGGACACCGCGTTGCCGGGCAGCTTGGGCACATGGGTGAAGGGCGAGACGTCCAGCACGTACTGGCTGACCTTCAGCTGCGGTCCGACGAGGGCGAGGAAGCCGAACAGGCCGAGCATGCCCCATCCGGCGGCGGTCCAGCGGGGGACGACGGCGAACAGCAGCACGGCGAGCGCGGTGATCAGCAGCACGGCCGGAAGCTGCGCGGACACGGCGCCGAAGAGGTCGGCGAGGGCCGTCCCCACGTCGTGGGCGCCCAGCCCCTGGGACAGGCCCATGCCGAAGGCCGCGACGGCGAGGATCACGACGGCGCCGGCCACCGCGAACGTCAGGTGGCTCAGTATCCAGCGCGCCCGGCTCGGCGTGCCGGAGAAGATGAGCTCGATCCGTCCCCCGGCCTCCTCGGCGCGGGCCCGCACGATCACGGTGAGGGCGTAGACGGCGGCCAGGATGCCGAACATACCCACGATGGACGACACGTAGGCGTCGGCCATGTTCTTCGAGCCGCCGAGCTGCGCCATGATGTCCTGCACCCGGTCGCTGTCGGTGAGGACGTCGACGTCCCTGACGAAGGAGCCGAACACCAGGGCCGCCGCCAGGACGCCGACCGCCCAGCCGAGCAGGGATCCGCGGTGCAGCCGCCAGGCCAGGCCGAAGGTGCCGAGGGTGTCGGAGCCGGCGTAGGCGGGGCCGGGCCGGGCGGGCAGCACGCCGGAACCGAAGTCCCGTCGGGCCAGCATCCGCGACGACAGCGCGATCAGCGCGACGGCCGCGACGACGGGGACGGCCAGCGCCCACCAGCGGTCACCGGCGTACGGCTGTACCTCCTCGGCCCAGCCGATCGGTGAGGCCCACAGCAGCCAGCGGGCGCCCTCGCTCATGTCGCCCGCCGCGCGCACCAGGTAGAAGCCGCCGAGCAGGGCCAGCGAGACCGCGTTCGCGGTGCGGGACGCCTCGAAGAGCTGGGCGCAGACCGCGGCGATGCCGGCGAAGACGATGCCGCAGGCCGCCATGGACAGGCCGAGGGCGAAGGAACCGGCCGCCGGGAGACCCACGGCGGGCAGCAGGGCGCCGATGATCACACCGACGGCGAGGTTGACCGCGATCACCAGTCGGAGGGCGGCGACCAGCGGGGCCCTACGGTCCACGACGCCCGCCGCGACCAGTTCCTGACGGCCCGTCTGCTCCTCGGCGCGGGTGTGCCGGACGACGAGGAGGATGGACATCACCGAGGCCAGGACGGCGCCGAGGACCAGGGAACGCCAGGTGGTGATGGCGCCGAGGGAGGTGTCGGAGATCCGGCCGTAGAGCGCGACCGCGCCGGACGCGGCCTGGATACCCTCGACGAAGTCACGCCGCGACGCCTCGTCGGGGAAAAGGCCCTTGATGCTGGAGGCGGTGGAGACCGCGCTGCCGATCAGGGCGTACGCCCAGATCGGGAGGATGATCCGGTCGCGGCGGATGGCCAGCTTGGACAGCTCACGCAGACCCGCGAGCCCGCCGCCGCTCACTGCTGCTCCCCGGAGTAGTAGCGCATGAACAGCTCTTCCAGGGTGGGGGGCCGGCTCGTGAGCGACTGCACGCCCGCGTCGGTGAGCAGGCGCAGCACCTTCTCCAGCGCGTCGGGATCGACCTGGCAGCGCACCGAGCCCCCGTCGACGTCGAGGTCGTGGACACCCCCTATGTCGCGCAGTCCGTTCACCGGGCGGGAGACGGTGGCGGTGATGGTGGTGCGTGAGAGGTGGCGCAGTTCGTCGAGCGTGCCGGAGTCGACCCGGCGGCCCGCGCGGATGATGGAGACCCGGTCGCAGAGGTCCTCGACCTCGCTGAGGATGTGACTGGACAGCAGGACGGTCGTGCCGCGCTGCTTGGCCTCGGCCACGCAGGCGCTGAAGACCGCCTCCATCAGCGGGTCGAGTCCGGAGGTCGGCTCGTCGAGGATGAGCAGTTCGGCGTCGGAGGCGAGCGCCGCGACGAGCGCCACCTTCTGCCGGTTGCCCTTGGAGTACGCCCGGCCCTTCTTCTTGGTGTCCAGCTCGAACCGCTCCACGAGTTCGTCTCGCCGGCTCTTGTCCAGGCCGCCGCGCATGGAGCCGAGCAGGTCGATCGTCTCGCCGCCGCTCAGGTTGGGCCAGAGGCTGACGTCGCCGGGGACGTAGGCGAGCCTGCGGTGCAGGGTCGTGGCGTCCTGCCACGGGTCACCGCCGAACAGGGTGGCGGTGCCGCCGTCCGCTCGCAACAGGCCCAGCAGGACCCGGATGACGGTGGACTTGCCCGCGCCGTTCGGGCCGAGCAGTCCGTGCACTTCGCCCTGTGTCACTTGCAGGTCCAGGCCGTCGAGTGCCGCGGTCCGGCCGAACTGTTTGCGCAGTTCTAAGGTGTGGATGACGTCGGTTGCGTTCACGATTCAGATGCTACAGTTCCTTCACTCATTTGTGAAGTTTCGTGATGTCATAAACTGACGCTGCGACAGGAGGGTGCGCGCGGGCGCGCACTGGAGCGATGAAAGAGGTGGTGGGGGTGGCTGAGGGCAGGGACGAGCAGGCCGCGCGGCACTTCATCGAACAGATGGCGATGCTGTTCGCCGACTGGGGTTTCCCGAGGATGAGCGCGCGCGTACTGATCACCCTCATGGCGGCGGAGGAACGGGGACTGACCGCCGGAGAGCTGGCCGAACGGCTGGGGGCGAGCCCCGCCGCGATCTCGGGTGCCGTCCGTTACCTGACCCACTCGGGCCTGATCACCCGTGAGTCGGTGCTGGGGTCGCGCAGCGATCTGTATCTGCTGCCCGACGACGCCTGGTACACCGGCACCGCGACGAAGCAGAGCCTGTTCGCCCAGATCATCGCCACGACCGAGAAGGGCATAGAGCCCCTCGGTGGTCCCGGGACGAAGGCGGGCGCCCGCATGGCGGAGATGCGGGACTTCTTCGTCTTCGCGCAGCAGGAGATGGCGGGCGTCCTCGACCGGTGGAAGGCCCTGCGCGCGGAGCGGCCCGCCGCGCAGCGGTGAGCGCGCCCCGGCGCCGGGCTTCCCGCCGGCGCCGGGCTTCCCGCCGGCGCCGGGCGACCCGCCGGCGCCGGGGAGGGCGGACGGCTTCGTCCGAACACCGCCCGCGCGCAGGCCCGTTCGTCGTCACCGCGGCGGCCCGAGTCCCATCGGTGCGGTCCTTCTGTCAGCTCAGGCGGCGCTCGGCGCCGGCCCGCAGTTCGTCCCGCAGCCGCTTGGGAGTCCAGCCCTCGGTGACGGCCTGCCAGAGGGTGTCCGCCTGGGAGGGCGGTGCCAGACCGTCGACCGGCGGGTCGAGGTCCAGGTTGGTGGGGAAGGGATAGCCCTCGGCGGTCGCGGCGACCACACGGCGCAGCCAGTCCTCCGAGACACCCTCCGCCTTGCGTCGCAGCAGCACCGGGAACAGGGCGTTCGCCATCGCCGCACGGTCCACCGTCTCCATGGCGCGGCCGAAGGCGGAGGAGATCTGCAGCAGGTTGGCCATGCGCCGGATGTCCGTCGAGCGGTTGTGTCCGGCGGCGTGGAAGAGCGCGGGGTTGAAGAAGACCGCGTCGCCCTTCTCCAGCGGGAGCTGGACGTGGTGGGTGTCGAAGTACTCGACGAACCGCGGGAGCCGCCACGCGAGATAGCCCGGCTCGAACTTCTGCGAGTGCGGCAGGTAGAGCGTCGGGCCCGACTCGACGGGCATGTCGCAGTGGGCCACCGCGCCCTGCAACGTCAGCACGGGTGAGAGGCGGTGGACGTGCGCGGGGTAGGCGGCGGCACGCTCCTGGGAGAGGAAACCGAGGTGGTAGTCGCGGTGCGCGCGCTGCGCCGCCCCGCCGGGATTGACGACGTTGACCTGCGAGGTCACCTGGTAGGCGGGGCCCAGCCAGGCCTCGGCGATCAGCGCCACCAGGTCGTTGGCGGAGTAGTCGGCGAACACCTCCGGCTCGCGCACCGCCATCTTCTCCAGCGCGTTCCACACCCGGTCGTTGGCACCCGGTGCGGCGAAGTGGTCGCCCCGGGCGGCGCCGCTCGCGCGTTCCTCCTCGATCAGCGCGTCGAAGGCCGCGGACGCCCTGTCCACGACGCCCCCGTCCGTGAACGCGCCCTGGAAAACCACGATGCCGGGTCCGTCGAGCAGCGCCCGGATCAGCTCGCCCTGCACCTGCCGACGGCCCTCGGCGGTGGCCGCGAGGTCGCGGATCCGCTCACTGTCGTACAGCGGCACGTTCTGTTCCACACCCGCGGCCGAGGGGTGGTCGCCGGCGTCCGTCTTCTGCTCGACGAGCGAGCGGAGCGTGTCGAGATCGCAGTCGGCCTCGGTCAGCCAGGTCCGCTTTCCGGCGGCGGTGGAGGACATGCGGGTCCTTTCGCAGTTCTTGCCTTTCCGCCAGTCTTGAGAACCCGAACCCGTCATTCAATGCTCGGCAACGCATCAAAAACACATCACCGCCTCCAGAAGTCAGCCATGCGTCACCCGTACCCGACCAGGGAAATCCCCCGTCAGGCAAAGGCCGTTCGGGGCAGGGGGCCGTCAGGGACGTGGGGCCTTCTCACCGTGTACGGCTGTGTATTCGGCTGCCAGCCAGGGACCCAGGTCGTTGATGAGCAGATCGAGCACTGCCGGGTCGGGTGAGGGCGTGCGGCCGGTGGACGCGGCGACGCGCATCTGCTCGACGCGCTCGGGGTAGTAGCGGCCGAAGAGTTCGGCGGACCGGTCGAGGTCGCTGGTCCAGCCACCCCATCGGGGCATGATCAGGGTGAATCCCGTGCGGACGGTACGGCGGCCGACGAGACGGCTGAGCGTTCTGCGATCGGCGTCCGTGGCCGCCTCGGCGGCTCTGGCTCGCCAGCGCGGGAGCACGCGGGTGAGATCGCCGTTGGTTTCGCGGGCGAGTTGGGCGGTGGGGCGGTAACGGGGCAGTTGTCGCGCCAGGTCGGGGCCGAGCAGCGGGGTGCAGAGGCACGCGATGAAGAATCCGGCATCGTGACGTTCGAGGTCGCTGAGCAGAAGCCGCGTGCTGCTCAGCAGGATCCCGACACCATCGATCTGCGGGAACGCGTGGTCGAGCGCGGCCTCGATCGCCTGGGCGTCGGCGCGGTCGGCTTCGGTGGGCTCGTCGTGGAGGGCGAGCTGGAGGTCGAGGTCGGAGACGCCCGGTGTGGCGGTGCCGCGGGGGATGCTGCCGTAGATGTAGGCGCTGTGCAGGCGTGTCGGGCCGAACGTCTCGGCGATCCGGGCGCGGGCCGCGTCGACGACGGGGGCGAACGCCGCCGGCACGCGCTCCAGTGCGCCTTCGCGTGCGATCGTTCCGTCGTGGTCCAGCCCTCGTCCGTTCATGGCGTCATTGTGCCTTGTGGTGTCGCGTGTCGCCGAGCGCATTTGCGAGGCGGTGCGGTGCCGGCGCGGGCACCCCGCTCAGGGTCCGCGCGGGCAGGCGGTCGTCCGCGCATCGCGCCGCTGGGGCGAGTTGGAGCCGGCGGGGCGGGGCGCGGAAGGGTCGGGCGGTGGTCGCGGTTCCGCACGGCCGCCGGCCCGGCCGCCGACCGCGCCCCGGTCGTCTTCACGGGGTGCGGGCCTCGGCGGTCGACAAGCTGTTCTCGTAGAGGTGGTGCCGGGTGACGCGGCCGTCCTCGACGGTCAGACGCAGGGCGAACGGGCCCTCGTAGGTCTTTCCCGTCGCGCGGACGGTCCCCGACATGTGCCCCGTCAGGACGGCGTCGGTGCCGTCGACGAGGAAGGTGTCGACGGATGCGCGCGCGTCCTCGGGCACCGTGTGCGCGGGGATCCGGCCGGGTGAGCGTCGTGGGTGGCCAGGTCCGTCCGGTGCGGGTCGAGGACACGAAGCGGGAGACGGCCCCGTCAGGCGTCCGGGGTCGGGACGAGGGAGTCGACGTCGTCCATGAAGTTGAGCATCTTGGCGTTGAGCAGGCGGGGGTGGTCGATGGCGGGGCCGTGGCCGGTGTCGGCGACGATCTCGGCACGGGCCCCGGCGACCAGGCGCGGCACGCGCTCCAGTTGGCGCTTGGGATGCACCAGCAGACTGCGCCTGCCCATGACCAGGTAGAGCGGGGTGCGGATGGAACGCAACTCGTCCTCGGTCAGCGGCAGCGGCGCGGGGCGGCGTATCCGGAAGGCACGCACGCCCGCCCGGACCCACGCGCGCAGCTCGGGAACGACGAGCACCGGCTGTTCCAGCCAGGCGGCGAGGCGCGGGCGCAGCGCCTTGGGGGCGAAGGTCGCGAAGAGACTGACGAAGATCCAGGTGAAGAAGCGCAGGCCCACCTTCTCCAGGCCGCCGGGGTCGAGCAGGGTGACCGAGGCGAGCCGGCCCGGCCTGCGGTGCGCCATGTTGAGCGTCAGCCAGCCGCCGTAGGAGGAGCCGACGAGGTGGACCCGGTCGAGGCCGAGCGCGTCGAGCGCCTCGTCGAGCCACTGGGCCGCGCGCTCGGGCTGCCACATCGGTTCGCGATGGACGCTGCGTCCGGGGTCGCCGGGGGTGTCGAGCGCGTACACGGGCCGTCGGGCGCTGAGTCCGGGGGTGTTGGGGTACCACTGGGCGGAGCAGCCCCCGGAACCGTGGATCAGGACGACCGGCGTACGGGACTCGTCGGCGGGGTCCGTGGGGCCGTACCGGTAGACGTGCGTGGTGCCGAAGCTCGTCTCCACGTCCGTCTCGAAGCGGGCGGGCGCTCCCATCGCGTAGACGGCGTCGCAGGCGGCGAAGTACCGGTCGCGCAGGGCGTCGTTCACGTAGCGGCCGATGTCGCGTCGTGGGCGGCTTCGGGCGGGGTTCTCGGGCACGGAGGCACCTCCGGGTGATCGCTCGTTGTGATACGACCGTACCACGAAGGTGATACAGCGGTACCATAAAAGTGTCCGGAGGCCGCCTCCGGACCCCACCATCGACGGGCGGAGACACGACCCATGCCAAAGCGTGCGGACCACGACGAACGGCGCGCCCAGATCGCCGAGGCGCTCATCCGGGTGGCCGGACGGCGCGGACTGCACGCCGTCGGCATGCGCGACGTGGCAGCCGAGGCCGGAGTGTCACTCCGGCTCGTGCAGTACTACTTCCAGACCAAGGAGAAGCTGCTCTTCCACGGGCTCCAGCACCTCACCGACCGCTTCACCGCACGCGTGGCCGCCCGCCTGCGCGCCGCCGGCCCCGACGCGGGTCCGCGCGCGGCCATCGAGGCACTCCTGCTGGCCTCCCTCCCCACCGACGAGGAGAGCCGCACCTTCCACCTCCTGTACAGCTCCTACGCGATCCTGTCCGTGACCGACACGGCACTCGCCGCCCAGCCCTTCATCGACGACCCCAACGCCGCCGAAGACGCCCTGACCGGCCTGCTCGGGCAGGCGCACGAAGCCGGCCTGACCGGCCGTGACATCGACACGCGCACCGAGGCGATCAGCCTCCTGGCGATGACCGCGGCCATGGGAACCAGCATCCTCGTGGGCCAGCGAGGACCGGAGTCGGCCATCGCCGTACTGCGCCACCACCTGGACCGGCTCTTCACCACCGAGGGACACGCTTCGACACCGG
>NZ_BQUN01000097.1:70126-143023 GCF_026008495.1 Streptomyces sp. A012304 | reverse complement strand
CCCGTCCACGACCTTCGGTGGCACATCGGCGCGGCGCCCTCATGGCCCACCCCGCCGGGCCCGGTCGAGAGGCCGTTGTCAGCCGCGCCGCCGTGGTGTCCCCCGTGCGACACGGAAGCGGTCGTCCGACATCAGCCATGCCTGTGCGTCCCGGCGGAGGCGTGCCGGGTCGAGGCCGTCGTACTCCAGGACCACCGACCTGATCGTGCCTCGCTCTCGGTACTCGTCCATGATCGCGACATGTTCCGGCAGGCGTATGAACGCCGCCAGGGCGCGCCGTCCGGTCCACACCGAGACCGATCCGCAGCGCCGGGCCAGGGGTGCGGCCCACAGCCACATGCCGACCGCCCCGTCGAGCTGCGGCCAGTGCCGTCGCAGCGCGAGGCCGCGGCGCGCGATGCCGGGCAGGTCCCGGTAGGCGTCGCTGGTGAAGTCGGTGACGCTGACGACGAGCGGGCCGCCCCGGCCGGCCCGCGTATCGCCGTCGGGGCCGTGCGTCGCGGCGCGCTCGCCGAGCGAGTCCCCGGCCGGGCCCGGGCACCAGCGGCTCCTCAGCACGGCCGCGGCGTCCAGGACGGGTCGCGGCCCACCAGGGCCAGCAGCCGGTCGCCCGGCGGGGCGTCGTCGGGGACGGCGATCCGCCGGCGGAACGCGGCACCCGCCCCGCGGCCCTCTCCCGGTACCAGGGCGGCCACCCGCAGCGCGGCGGTGGCGAGTTCGGCGTCGGGCTCCCACGGGGCGCCGATCGTCACCGCGACGTCCCAGGCGTGCACCACGTAGTCGAGCAGGTGGAAGCCGATCGCGATCCGCCCGGGGACGGCGAAGCCCTCGCCCACCTCCGGCAGCGCGAACGACCGCTCCAGCACGTCGTCCGACGCGAACGCCGCGGTGACCTCGTCCGCCGACCTCTCGTACGCTCCGGCCGGGTCGTCTCCGAGGTCGCCGTCGCGCCATACGGCCCACGGCTCACCCGCGCCGCGGGCGGAGGCGGCGAACCCCTCGTTCTGGCTGACCAGATGGCGAACCAGGCCGTACAGGGTCCAGTCCGGGCACGGCGTCGCCAGCCCCCACTGATCGGTTTTCACCCGGGAGACCGACTCCCCGGTCAGTGACAGCGCTAGGCGGTCCAGTCGTCGGATGTCCATGACCGGAGCGTAAGATCCCCAGCGGCTCACCTCCAGGGCCAATATGCTGCCGGTCGATTGAGCCAATCGTCGGACCGGAACACCCACGGACGGGCAGCCGCATTCCGACGACAGCCCCTCCCCCGCAGCCAGCCGGAAGCCGGAAACCGAGATGGATGTGCACCTCACGCTCGACGGGCAGCGCGACCTGTCCGGCCAGATCTACCGTCAGCTGCGCGCGGCGATCCACGACGGGCTGCTGCGACCGGGCGATCGCCTGCCGACGACCCGGGAGCTGGCCCGCCGTCTCACGGTGGCCCGCAACACCGTCGGCGTCGCCTACGAACGGCTCGTCGCGGAGGGCTACGCGGACAGCAAGGTCGGATCGGGGACCTATGTGCGCAGGGCGGGCCTGCCGACCCGCGAGGCCGCGACGGCCGCGGACACCACCGGCCCGGGGCTGCGCCCACGTGCTCTGTGGGCGGGGCTGTCGCCCTGGGCGGGCCCGGGCATCGCGGGCGCGACCGAGGCGGCCCACGACTTCCGGGTCGGGCTGCCAGACGCCCGGCTCTTCCCCTACGACGCCTGGCGTCCCCTGGTCGCCCGGGAGCTGCGCCTGTCGGCGACCGGGGCGGTGGGATACGGCGATCCGGCCGGCCATGCCGGGCTGCGGGCCACGCTCGCCCGGCACCTCGCACTCTCCCGCGGCGTCCGTACCGGCCCGGACGATGTGCTGGTGACCACCGGCACCCAGCAGGCGCTCGACCTCATCGGACGCGTGCTGATCGAACCGGGCGACCGGGTCGCCGTCGAAGAGCCCGGCTATCCGCCGGCCCGGCTGCCCTTCCTGGCACAGGGCGCCGAGATCACGGGCGTACCGGTGGACGCCGAAGGCCTGCTGGTCGACGCCATCCCCCCGGCCACCCGCGCCGTCTACGTCACCCCCGCCCACCAGTTCCCGCTCGGCATGCCGATGTCCCTACGCCGTAGAACAGCCCTTCTGCGGTGGGCACGACGCCACGGCGCCGCCGTGATCGAGGACGACTACGACAGTGAATTCCGCTACGGCGGACGGCCCCTCGAGACACTGCACAGCCTGGACGGCGACGGACACGTCATCTACGTGGGTTCGTTGTCCAAGGTGATGCTGCCCTCCCTGCGGATCGGCTACCTGGTAGCCCCCGCCCCGCTGCGCGCGGCACTGCGTACCGCCAAATACGCCGTCGACTGGCACACCGCCCTCCCCACTCAGGCGGCGCTCGCCCGGTTCATCGACGACGGGCTGCTCGCCCGGCACATCCGCCGGATGCGGAACACCTACGCGGCCCGGCACCAGTCCCTCACCCGCACGCTCGCCGGCCGCTTCACGGAGCTGACCGAACTCGTGCCGTCCGTCGCGGGCCTGCACGTGACCGCGTTCACCCGAGGTTTCCTCGCCGACCCCGCTGTCCTCGCGGACCACACCCGCCGGGCCCGGGCATCCGGCGTGGCGGTCCACACCCTGGCGGAGATCACCGCGAACCGCGCCGCGCGCCCCGGCCTCGTCCTCGGCTACGGCGCGATCAGCACCCCGGACATCGAGCCGGGCCTGCACCACCTGCTGCGCCCCACCTGAGCGCCCCCGGCGTTCGGCCGGGGGCCAGGACGGTCAGCAGGTCGAGTTGGTCTGGGTGAGGAGGCCGAGCCGCCACGGGAGGAGGTTGTAGTCGCCGCCCGCGTTGGGGTTCATGCCCTGGTAGACGTACTGGAGCCGGCAGGAGTTGATCGTGAGTGTCTGGTCGTAGCCGGCCCGGATCATCTCACCGTGGCTGATGTCCCGTGTCCAGGCACCGGACGGGAAGGCCACGTTGCTCGACTTGGCGAACGGGTTGCTCTCGGAGGCGGCCAGGGGTGTCCAGGAGCCGGCGAGGCTGCCTGTGGTCCAGGAGCGGAAGTAGCGCCGGCCGTCCGATCCGATGGCCTCGACCAGCAGCAGGTACTGGTTGCTGCCCTGCACCTTGTACACGTTGCTCGCTTCGAACAGGGCGTACTTGTTGGAGTCCTGCAACGCGATGACCGTGTTCGTGAAGCCGTTCGGGAACTGGGCGGCGGTCGTCTGGGAGCGGTACAGGTGCCCGTTGTCGTCGGAGGAGAACAGGTAGCAGTTGGCGCTGTCGCAGATCACCCACATGTCGACCCAGTGGCCGTTGCCGATGTTCTGCCGGATGATGTCCGGCATCGACGAGTAGAAGTGGCGCGGCGCGCTCCACCCGTTGGGGTTGCTGATGTCGGGGTTGGTGGAGTACGAGGCGTTGCCGGTCTGGTACACGAGGTACCACAGGCGTTGCTGCGCGTGATAGAAGACCTGCGGCGCGGCCCGGTAGCCGCGTCCGATGGCACTGCGGTCGAGGTAGTGGTGCGTGGCCGAGCCGGCCTGCGACCAGTCGGTGAAGTTCAGGTACACCAGATTGTAGCCGGAGGAGCTGGCGACGCTGGCGAACAGGTGGTACTTGCCGTTGTAGTGGACGACCGTCGGGTCCTTGATGCCGGCGATGTTGTGGGTGGCGTCCGACTTCGGTGAGATCAGCGTGCCGCTGGAGCTCCAGGAGAAGCGGGAGGGCAGCGCTGCGGCGGACCGGGGCGAACGGGCGTCGGCCCGCTGTGCCGTGGCCGTGCCGCCCATCGTGGTGAGCGTCGACCGGTAGGCCGGTTTCTTGTTGCCGCTCCGGTCGAACAGCAGCGGGTTCTCCCCGCTGCGCCAGGAATCGCTGTCGCGGATGCCCCAGACGGTGATGCCGGTGCAGCGTGCCACGTTCAAGCAGGCCCTGACCGTGTTGGCGTACGCGTTCGCCGGTGCCTGGGCGATGTCCAGTTCGGTGATCTGGACATCCACGCCGAGGGCGGCGAAGTTCGACAGCGTCGTCTGGAAACTGGCGGGCGGGCCGCCGGCGCCGAAGTGGGCCTGGAGACCTACGCAGTCGATGGGCACGCCGCGCGACTTGAAGTCGCGCACCATGCGGTAGACGCCCTGGGTCTTGGCCGCGTTCCAGTCCTCGATGTTGTAGTCGTTGTAGCAGAGCTTGGCCGCCGGATCGGCCGTGCGGGCCGTGCGGAACGCCTGCTCGACGAAGCCGGTGCCCAGCACGTCCCGGAAGACCGAGCTGCGCATCTGGCCGCTGCCGCCGTCGGCGAAGGCCTCGTTGACCACGTCCCAGGAGTGGATCCGGCCCTTGTAGCGGTTCATCACGGTGGTGATGTGGTTGTTCATCACGCCGCGCAGTGTGTTCGCGTCCCTGATGGCGCCGACCCAGTCGGGGAGTTGGGAGTGCCACACCAGTGTGTGGCCGCGGAGTTTCTGGCCCCGGGCCGCCGCGCGGTTCACGATCTGGTCGGCGGCGCCGAAGGTGAACTGTCCCCGGGAGCGCTCGGTCGCGTCCCACTTCATCTCGTTCTCGGGTGTGACCGAGTTGAACTCGCGGTCCAGGATGCCGGTGTACTGACCGTCACCGAGCTTGCCCGCGGCCACGGCGGTGCCGAAGTACCGGCCGGACTGGGCCGCTTGGGCGCCCAGCGTGCTGGCCCTGGGCTCCTCGGGCGCGCTGTTCGCGGTGCCCGGTGTCACCAGGGCCATGACCGCCGCCAGGCCTAAGACCGAGGCCCGGCGTCGGCCGAGCCGTTTCAACGGGTTCATGTGTCTCCTCGTACGGTCGGGTGCGAGTGGATGGTGCGGGTGCGGAGGCTCAGGGGGTGGTCAGCTCGAACCGCGTGACGCGGACCGCGCCGCCGAGCGCCTGTGTGGCGTGGTTGAAGAGGGCGAACCGGTAGCCCATGAAGAACCGCCAGTCGTTGCCCATGGAGAAGGCGGGCCCCAGGCGGGTGAAGGTGACGCCGTCGGTGCTGTAGGAGAAGGTGCCGGGCCGGGGCGCTCCGGGACGGATGTCGGCGTTCGCCCGCAGCCAGAGGCGACCGCCCGGCACGCTCGCGCTCGCCCGCTCGACGCCGGTGCCGGTGGTGTTCCAACTGCCGTCCATGGTCAGCCCGTCCACCATGACCACCCGGGTCACGCCGTTGTCCCGCTTGAGCCCGATCCACGCGGAGGAGTCCCGCAGCAGCGCGAGTCCGGCCCGGTCGCCGTCCCGCATCGCCGAGTGGTCGAGCTGGACGGTGGCGGTGGAGGTGGGGCCCTGGATGCGGTGCGTGAGGGTGTTGCGGGCCCAGTACAGGTCGCGGGTGACGGTGGCGGTCCGCAGGGTCAGGCCGTTGTTCACCGACCATTTGGTGTCGTCCGGGTTGTGGTTCCACTCCCACTTCGGCTTGAGGGTCGTGCCGTCGAAGGTGTCCACGCCGATCATGGGGGTGACCGGGCGGGGTGGAGTGGGCATGTCCGGGAGGGGATACGAGGCGCCCCACGCGCCGTCGACGAGCTGCACGACGGGCCAGCCGTCCGGGGTCCAGGTGATCGGAGCCAGGGCAGGCACCCGGCCGCCGGGGTACGCGTCGACGAAGGCCAGGTAGTACCAGGCGCCGCTCTGGGTCTGCACCAGCCCGCCCTGATGCGGGACGCCACCACCGGGGATCGGCCCGCGCAGGTCGAGGAGGACCTGACGCATCGTGTACGGACCGAAGGGGCCGCCCGACGACTTCAGGATGTACTGGCCGTTGGCGGGGCGGGTCAGGAAGATGTAGTACCGCCCGTTGATCTTGTAGAAGCGGGCGCCCTCCAGGGTGCCGACACTCGACGGCGTCGTGAACACCTGCTGCGTGCGTACCTGGGTCCGGCCGTCGGGTGAGAGCTGGGCCACGCTGATGGTGGTGTTCCCGTACGCCACGTAGAGGGTGTCGTCGCTGTCGACGAGCAGCCCGGCGTCGTAGTACGGCGTGCTGATCGTGGTGAGCCTGTTCCACGGCCCCTCGACCGCGGTCGCGGTGTAGATGTACGTCCTGGCGAAGTCGATCTGGCCCAGCCAGTAGAAGGTCCGGTTGCTCGGACGGTAGGCCAGAGACGACGCCCAGATCCCTCTGACGTAACCACGGGCGCCGTTCAGGTCGTACTTGGCGCCGAAGTCGAGGACGGGCACCGAGTGACCGGCGATCTCCCAGTTCACCAGGTCGTACGAGCGCAGAACGGGTGCGCCCGGCGAGTAGTGCATCGTCGAGGCCGAGGCGTAGTAGGTGTCACCGACGCGGATGACGTCGATGTCCGCGAAGTCCTGCCAGACGACGGGGTTCCGGTACGTCGCGGCGATCGCGGGAGTGGATTGCGCGGCGGACGCGGAGGCGCCGGCGGCTCGGGAGGCCACGGCCGGTGGAAGGAGGGCACCGGTGACCAGACCGGCGGCTGCGGCCAGTGCCCGACGGCGGTCCATTTCTTGATGAGAGCATGACATATCCATGTCGATCTCCTCACGGGGTGAACCGTCGGGGTGACCCAGGTTGCCGCCGCGAGCCTCACGAGCACGGACGGTCGGGCGGTCCTGGAGGGGCGCACTTGTTCGGAATTTCGTACACCGATCACATCATCGATCGTTCTGGATGATAGAAGGCCGGTGAGCGCCGTCAATAGTTTTCGCATGATTCGCTGTATGTGGCGAAAGCTTTCGGACCCGGGCGCCACACCCCCATCCCCCGACGGCCGCTCGCGAGGGCCGGATCGATGCAGGTGGCGCGGGGATTTCCCATCGGCGCCGACTCCGGACCGGGGTGCGACAGGGCATACGGAGGCCGGGCCGACAGGTGAACGAACCCCCGCGCGCCTGCGGTCGTTCGGGCGATGAGTCGAAAGTTATTGACATGTTCCGGTAGTTCTCTACCATCCGCGACTGTTCGCCTTTGAAGTGTTGCTCGTTTGACGAACGGTCCTGGGTGCCGGCGGCAGAGGCAGGCACAGGGCGCGCCCAAGGCCGAGGCTCGAGCCTCGGGTTGCCGTCGCGGCGCCGGGCGGCCTTCGGACGCCCGGCGCCGGTCACGTCACGCCCGGGCGCAGGCGGTCCCGTTCAGACTGAACCCGCTCGGCGCGGCGAAGGCACCGCCATAGGTGCCCTGGAAGCCGAACGTCTGGCTGCCGCCGGGGGAAATGCTCGCGTTGTGCGCCAGGCCCGCCGCCGTGACGGATCCCGAGGACGCGGAGAGCGAGGCGTTCCAGGCGCTGGTGACGACCTGCCCGGCAGGCAGGGTGAAGGCCAGGCGCCAGCCGTCGACGGGCGTGGAACCGGTGTTGGCCACGGTGACGTTCGCGGTGAATCCGCCCTGCCACACGTTCGTGGCGTATGACACCGCGCAGGTCGTGCCGCCGCCCGGGCCACCGGGGTCGCCGGAGCCACCACCCCTGACGACGGTCGACGAGAACGAGTTCACGGTCAGCCCCGTACCGTTCTCCCAGGGCTCGAAGCCGGCCTGAACGCTCGTCAGGTACCAGTTGTTCTGCGCCATTCCACGGGCCACGGCCTGTCGGACGAAGTCCATCACGTCGAAGCTCCAGCTGCCGATCGCCGACGGGGCGACGAAGGACAGCACGGCGTTGGAGCCGTTGCTGCCCGACCACACCTGCCAGGTGCGTCCGCCCACGGTGGCCGTGCCGACCTGGGATCCGATGGGCTGGATCGGGCCCACCTTGTTGAGCCAGATCATGATCTCGGTCTGGTTGACGCCGTCGGTGCGGGGCGTGGGGTCGAGCCAGATGTCGTACGAGGCGTTGAACACGGCGTTGCCGACGTAGCCGTAGGAGATGCTGCTCGGCGCGCTGGAGATGCTGCTGAGCTGCGCGGGGAGGTTGGTCCCGGGCGAGCAGTTGGTGTAGTGGCAGCCGTTGAAGACCGACGGGTACGACTTCGGCGCCCCGTTCGTGGGCACGGCACCGTCGGCCCGGCTGACCCGGAAGCCGGTGTCGGTCGCGGTGACGCACTGCGGCTCGTTGGTGCCCCAGCGATTGTTCTGGACGACGTAGCGCCCCTGGATGACGGTCGAGCCGAACTGTTCGCACACAGTCGTGTCGGCCTGGGCCGACGGCGGGGCCACGAAGAGTGCCGCCACGGCGGCGAGCACGGTGACGAGTGCGCTCAACGCGCCACGCACGGTGGAGGGAAGATGCGGTAACGGTCGCATGCGGGCCTCTTTCGGAGGGATGACCGGAGTGGGGAGGGCTTCACGGCGCGCCCGGACCTTCCATATGGGAGCGCTCCCATCCCCTCTTCCGGACTGTAAGAGGCACGCGTGTCCCTGACAACCGGCCCGCGACGCACGGCGGCCGCCACGGGATGGCGACCGCCGTGCGGGGAGGCCCGCCCTCTACGATCCGCGGTCCGAGGAGTTGAACCCCTGGTCCGCGTGTCCCTCGTCGAGGATCAGTAGCCGTAGATCATCTTGTAGGCGACCTCGGGGAGGAACTGTCCGGCCGAGGAGCCGGCTCCGACGCCGCAGTTGCCGTCGGACTCGCCGGGGGCTTTGATCCACAGGAGCATCTCGGCTCCACCGCCCGTCTGGGTGGGGGTGCCGATGCGGCGGCCCGAGGGGTTGCACCACTGGCCGTTGGAGCCGTTGCCGTTGCGGCTCGTGTCCACGACGAACGGCTTGGTGTAGCCGTAGCGTGCCCTGAGTTCACTGTTGACGGCGTTGCCGTAGGCGGTGTTCTCGGCCGTGGTGAAGTAGTTGGAGATGTTGAGCGAGAAGCCGTGGGCCTGCCGGAGACCGGCTTCGTGGAGGCGCCGGGCCATGGTCGCCGCGCCGGCCCAGCCCGGGTTGCCGGCGTCGAGGTAGACCCAGGTGTTGGGGGCCTGGCGGCTGAACTGGGCGAGGGCGCCGGTGATCATGCCCTCCCGCTCGTCGATCTGAGCCTGCGTCATGCAGCCGTAGTCCCCGAGGGAGTCGGGTTCGAGGAGGACGATGGCCGGGCGGTTGCCGATCCCGCCGGCGAACTGGGCGATCCAGGTCGCGTAGGCGGAGGGCGAGGCGGCTCCGCCGGCGGAGTGCCCGCCGCAGTAGTCGCGGTTGTAGATGTTGTAGGCGACGAGGAGGGGCAGCTTGTCCCTGCCGTCCGCCGCCCCCGCGTACGCACCCGTGGCGGCGCCGATGGCACCGCTCCACGAGCCGAACCAGCGGGCCATCGGAGTGTTGGCGAGTGCGGCGTTGATCGCGGATGCCCGGCCGTCGCCGGGGTTGGCGGCGACCCACCGCTTCGCACTGGAGTCGGGATCCACGTAGAACCCGCTGGTCATGGTGGTCGGGTCGGCCGCGTGGGCGGACGGCGCGACGGCGAGCGCGAGTGGCAGGGCGAGGAACGCTGCCACGAGGGCGTGAGCTGTGCGGCGCATGACTGTGCCTCGATTTCCTGGCAGGGATGCGTCGCACGCTCTGGCGGCGAGCGCGCGACGCGCTTGAGGAAGTGCGGTGGTACGACGCCCCTCTTGCCGCGGCGGCTCCTCGGCAGGGACGACACCGGCGAAGCGAGGCCGGCGCGCGCCGTGGGAGCGCTCCCGTGGGAAGCCGCCCCGGCGGGCACTGACGACCTTCGGGTGTGGCCGGAATCGTGTTGCGCGCTCGTGAAGCTGTCAAGAGTTGAAGTGCGCCCTACCGTGAACATGGCAAAAACCAGCGCAGGGAGCGTCCGGAAGGATCAGCATCAAGAGGCAGGCACACGCTCCGTGATCATGGAGTCGGCGCACCGGTCGTCCCGGCGGGTCCCCGGCCGGGTGACAGGACGACGGCACCGGCGCGTCCGGCCCACCTGCCAGGGAACGGTTACGCACACTCTACGGAGATTTGTTCGCATATCCGCGCTGATGTGCACGCGCGGAACGAGTCCTTCGGGAGCCACGCGTGTCTGTCCTCCTGCGTAAGCCCGTCCTCGCGGCGACCGCCGCTCTCGCCGCGACAGCGGTCGTCGCGTCCCCCACCGGTGCCGGCCGTGCCCTCGCCGAGGAAGCGTGCTTCGACCGCACGAAGCAGCCGTACACCTCCGTCGTGGACAGCCACCTTCATTTCCGCCCCTTCGGCGGCAAGGCCATCCCCTTCGACGAAGTCAACGCCTACCTGCGCAAGAGCGGCGTACGCTACGCCAACGTCTTCGGTATCGGGCAGAAACTCCCCGCCGACTCCGACTGCACCTACTACCTCGACTGCCCCGGCACGCCGGTCCTGCCCAGCGTCAAGAACGACATCGTCAACGGCGAGAGCTACGCCGAGTCCAAGCCCACCGACCCGCACCTGACGCTGTCCATGACATCCCTCGATGTCGCGAACCCGGAAACCGTTCCCGGCGCGATCGCCCTGTACGACAAGGAGTTCCCCGGTCTGTTCCGCTGGGCCGGTGAGGTCAACCTCATCAAGGGTGCCCTCCTGCCCAACCATCACGAACCGGCCACCGTCCAGGACATCCGGGCCTGGGCGCCGTTCATGCGGGAGCTCGAAAAGCGCGGCATCCCCATCACCATCCACGCCGACCTCGGCACCGACGCCGAACCCACCAAATACCTGCACCTGTTCCGCGAGGCGCTCACCCGCTACCCACGCAACAAGATCGTCTGGGCGCACATGGGGCTGTCCAAGGAATTGTCAAGCATGGATCCGGCCCGCCACATCGCGCTCGTCCGCCAACTCCTCGCACGACACCCGAACCTGACGCTGGACCTCAGCTGGCGTGTCCTGGAGGACCAGTACTTCAGCAAGCCCGGCGTCCGCGAGCAGTACGCCGCCCTCCTCGACGCCTACCCCACACGCGCGGTCCCCGGCACCGACTTCGTCGCCTCCCACCCGAAGGACTACGCCGTCTACAAGGAGGAACTGGAGGTCACGAGCCGCATCAACAAGGCCCTCGGCGACGAGGCGTTCCGCCGCATCGCCCTGGGCGAGAACTACTTCCGCCTTCTCGGGCTCGACGCCACGGCACCCGAGATCTGCACCACCGCATGAGCCGGCCAGGCGGCGCCCACGGAAACGCCGGGCGGTGACGCGGCGGCAGTCCGGCCCCTGGGGGGCGGCGTCGTGCTTCACCAGCCGAGCGGTGGGAGCTTCCGGACCGTCGCGGAGACCGCCTGGGGAGCCGTGGCCGCGGCTGTCGCCGTCACCGAGCCGGCCGCTTCACTCGCCGTGTGCGTGGCTGCGGTCACCGTTTCGCCCGCGGCAGCAGACACATCGGGAACGTCCAGCAGGGGCGGGAGCCGGTGCAGAAGCTCGCCGAGCTGGTCGGTGACCTCGTCGAGCCGGTGCAGGAGGCACGCCAGCGTGGACAGGCTCTCGGCGATCGCGGTGAGGTCACCGGCCCTCGGGGCAGAGGCGGGCGGGCCGGTGTCCGGTCCAGGCAGGGCGCAGAGCTGGGCCAGCAGTGCCGACCGCGTCGACGACAGGGCCGTTCCCGCCCCGCCCGGCAGGACGCCGTCCTGGGCTGGGCGGCTGAGCAGTCCGTCGAACGCCTTCTTGGAGTCGTCCGCCATGGCGCCGAGGAACTCCTTGAGGGTGTGGGTGATGTCCATGCCTGTCCTCATCCTGGTGACGGCCCCCTTCGAGGTCACGAATCGCCGTCACCGGGGCCTCGATGCGCGGCGGTGGGCGGCCCACAGCGCGAGAGCCGCGCAGGCCAGCAGGGCGGGCTGTCGTCCGCCGGAACGCGGGGGCGGTGCGGGAGCGCCGCGGAAGGCCCGCTCGGGCGCGGGGAAGAAGGGAGGATCCGTGAGGCTGGCGCGGTCGGCGCGCAGTTGCTCCCCCGCCATGCTGTAGGCCAGAAGGGATTCCAGGGCCCGGCGGGCGGTGTGCTGAGGGGAGATCATTTCGCGAAGGACGTGCAGCACGATGCCGTGGACCTCGGACTCGAACAGGTCGGAGAAGGTCAGGTGCGGCGCCAGCAGCCGTACGCTCGCCTCCAGATTGACCAGGGACTTTCCGATCAGGCCGACGGTCGGGGCCGAGGCGATGCCCCGGCGGGCCGCCTTCTCCAGCACTGCGCTGAACGCCACCCCGAAGTTCAGCTCGGCCATCGACGCGGAGGCGAGCTTCGGCACCAGCGCGGCCATGTCGGCGCAGAACGCCGGCAGGTCGCTCCACGGGGTGGCGCGGCCCATCTCGGCCCACACCTTGGCCAGACCATGGCCGTCGTTCTGGCCCACCGCCATCAGCAGCAACAGCATGCGGATGCTGGTCTGCTGGTCGACGCGTCCGACCATGCCCCAGTCCAGCAGCGTCGCCGGCGCGTCAGGCGTGACGAAGACGTTCCCGGGGTGGGGATCGGCGTGGTAGAAGCGGTCGATGAAGTAGCCGCGCCCCATGAACGCCGCGAGTTCGCGGGCGACGGCCTCACGGTGCTCGGGGCTCAACCGTTCCCGCTCCGCGCCCGCCACCGATCCGCCCGGCGCGAGCGACTGCACCAGTACGCCCGGGGTGGCGGTCACGACCTGCGGAATGTCCAGATGAGGAAACCGGCCGACCGAGGCCCGCGCACGTTCCATGTTGGCGGCCTCCTTGGTGAAGTCCAGTTCCGCCTCCATCGCGTCGAAGACGTTGGTCAGGATGGACTCCACGTCGACGACCGCGTTGAAGCGTGGCGCGCCGCGTGCCGTCAGCCAGGCGGCGCGGCGCAGCAACGCCATGTCGGCCCTGACGACCTTCCGGATGCCGGGACGCTGGATCTTGACCACCCCGGGCACACCGCCGCGCAGGGTGACCCGGTGCACCTGGGCGAGGGAGGCGGCACCGAGCGGGCGGACCGTGTCCACATCGTCGAACATCCGCTCCCAACGGGGCCCGAGGTCGGCCTCCAGCACAGGAGCGAAGGCTGCGAACGGCTCGGCGGGCAACCGGTCGTTCAGCTTCTGCAACTCCGCGCGCACATGAGCCGGGACCATGTCCGGGCGGGTCGCCAGCACCTGGCCCACCTTCACATACAGCGGGCCCAGCCGTTCGAGTGCCGTCCGCGCGGCCCGCGCCCGGCGCGCGGCGCCCGGCGAGACGAGACGGCCCTCGGGGCACTCAGGAGAGGGTTCCGGGTCGCGGGGTCGTGCCGGGGCGCGTCCTGCCTCCTGCGCGACCAGCTCGCCCAGCACGCGCGCCACCGTCAACAACCGCCCGCCCGCCTGACCCAGCATCAAGATCCCTTCATCCGCGGTGCGGACGGCCGCCGGAGGAGCCGGCGCCGCTTTCCGGCTTGAGGAGTGACCTGACGGCATCCAGCCCTTCGAGCACGCCGTCCGCCACCCGGCCGAGGCCGTCGACCTGGCGCAGCACCGTCGGCAGGGCGACGGCCAGGGCGAGAGCGGGCGCGGCGAGGACCCGGACGGCCTCCTCCTCGTCACCGGCCTGCCGGCCCAGGATGTCACCGAAGGCCTTGGTGTAGTCGTCCGCCACGTTGTCGATGAACTCCTCAACGACGTTGCGCGGTGGCATCACAGGACGTCCTTTCAGGGCGAGTTGTTCCAGAGTCACGTAATGTACCGACTACCACCACATACGGACAAACGGAACATATCTTATTATTAAATGGCGATACACAATTTATCCAGGATTTACCGTCACTTGCCTGTTTTCGCTATGTTGATCTGGCAATTGCACTCGTAACGGAGCGAGCGATCTCATGCCCGACGAAATGTCACCGCTGCCCTGTTCCGGAGGCGTCCCCGCCAGAGTCGTGGTGCAGCCGCGCAATCCGCCCGGCTCCACGCCGGGCAACGCCGGCCTGCGCGCCGCGGCGGCGCTGGACGAAGGGCTCGCCCGCCTCTACCCACCGCACCCCACAGCCACGCTCGGCGCGGAGCTGATGGGCCGCGAGGAACGGCCGAGCCCGCCCGACACCGGCGGCGGCCACTGCGACCGACGGCTCCACGCCGCCCTCGTCGCCCCGGTACGTCATCTGCTCGACGCCGGCGGCAAGCGCTGGCGCGCCCATCTGATGGCCCGCGTGCTGGAGATCTTCGGCGTCAACCCCCGCCGGTACGCCGAACTGCTCGCCGCGTGCGAGGCGGGCCACGCCGGTTCCCTCATGGTGGACGACGTCGAGGACGCCTCCCCCCTGCGCCGCGGAAGCCCCGCCGCCCACACCCTCTACGGGGAGGGCACGGCCATCAACGCCGGCACCGCGGCCTACTTCAGCCTCGACCGCGCCGTACGGCGCACCCTCCCCGACGACGCGGGCCTGCGCCTGGCGGTGTACGAGACCTACCTGGCCGGTCTGCGCGCCACGCACGCCGGCCAAGCCCTGGACATCCAGGGCCACGCCCAGGAGATGGAACTGGCGCTGGCCACACGCGACATCGGACCGCTGATGCGGATGCTCACCCTCACCCACCGCCTCAAGACCGGCGCCCAGGTACGGGCCGTGTGCGAGATCGCCGCCCTCGTCGCCCGGGCCGAGCCGGACCAGCGCGCCGCCCTGGGCGACTTCGGGGAAGAACTCGGCCTCGCCTACCAGATCATGGACGACGTCGCCGACCTGCGGGGCGTGACCCACCATCGGAAAGCCACCAAGCGCGCCGCCGAAGACCTGTTCAACGCCAAGATCGGCTTCCCGCTGGCCCACGCCGTCACCCTGCTCCCCCACTCGCGGGCGACCGCCCTGTGGGGGTCGCTGCGCGAACGCCCCGACGAACCGGCCGTCCGGCGCGCCGCACGAACGATCGAGGACAGCGGAGCGGTCGACCTGTGCGAACAGGAAGCGATCCGTTTGCTCACACACGGCTGGACCGGCCTCGAGCCACACCTGCCCGACACACCCGCCACCACGGCCCTGGTCCAGGCCGCCACAGCGGTCGTCCACCGCACCTGGAACGCCTGAACCGCCTCCCTGGCCCGCACGGTCCGACCTGAATCGCCACCCCCTTCCCCCACAGTCCAAAAGGAGAGCCCCGATGACGGACACCCTGCGCACCCTGCTCGGAGACATCGCCGACGACGCGAAGAAGGCATTCGACGACCTCCTCGACCGGCCCTCCGCCAACCTGCCGCCCTCCCAAGCAGACCTGCTCGCACGACAGCTGCGTCTGCAAGCGGTGGCCCATCTGCCCGCGGAGTCCCTGCAACTCCTCGGCCGGCTCACCGCACTGCAGAGCCTGGGAGAGGCGGAGGCCGCGCGGCTGCTCGACGGCGGTGGCGAGGCGGTGTCCGGTCTGGCCGCGCTGGCCGGCCGGCTGGGCGTGGCGGGAGCCACGAACGCTGCGGGCACGCCCCTTGCCGGACTGTCCGCGCTCCTGGCCACCGCCTCGCACGCCCCCGCCGCGGCGGGCACCGCCGTGGACCTCGCCACCGCGCTGGCCGGGCTGCCCGGCCAGGTCGCTCAGCTCCAGGAAACCCTGACCGCGCTCACCAAGGCACTGGAAGGACTCCAGAACCTGGCCGGCGCCACCACACAGGCCACCGGAAACAGCGGCGGCGCCGGCGGCAACGGCGGCGGGAAGAAGGCCCCCTGACCCGGACCCCGGCCCACCCCGGCCCTCGTGTGTGACCGGGTCATGGCGCATGAGCACACGAGACTCACCTGTCGGATGTCGGCAAGGCTCCGCGTCAGGACGGGGCGAGGACGCAGAACTCGTGGCCCTCCGGGTCGGCCAGGCACGTCCACGGGACGTCGCCCTGGCCGAGGTCGAGGTCGGTGGCGCCGAGGGCCCGCAGCCGGGCCACCTCCGTCGCCTTGTCGTCACCGGGGTACGGCAGCAGGTCGAGATGGACGCGGTCCGGCACGGTCTTCACGTCGGGCGTGCGGAGGAACTCGAGATACGGGCCGACACCCTTGGCGGAGCGCAACACCGCGTGTTCGTCGGTCACCTCGTGCAGGGTCCAGTCCATCGCCTCGCCCCAGAACCGGGCCATGGCCCGCGGATCCGCGCAGTCGACCACCACCGCGGCGATCGGCCCGGTGTCCCGGTAGGTCTCCCGGGGCTCCAGCACACAGAACTCGTTGCCCTCGGGGTCGGCGAGGACCGTCCACGGGACGCGGCCCTGGCCCACGTCGGCGGGCGTCGCTCCGAGCGCCTGGAGGCGCGCGACCAGCTCCGCCTGATGGGCCGCGGAGGTGGAGGCGAGATCGAGGTGCACCCGGTTCTTCGTCGGTGTCTTGGCTTCCGGGACGGGAACGACGTCGATACCGACGGCGACGGGGTCCGGCCAGACGAGGCCGCCCGCGGGTCCGACGTAGGTGGTCACGCCGGGGCTGTACGCACTCCAGCCGAGCGCCTGCGCCCAGAACCGGCCGACCGCCGGAGCGTCGAGAGCCTTCATGTTCACCATCACAGGTCGCAGCGCCATGCCGACGATCTTATGCACCCCCGATCCGCGGCTTTTGAGCCGAAGCTCAAAAGTTGTCACCAGCAGGACCGGCTGAGCTGGTGAACAGGGGCGGTCGCCGGTGCTCACGAGCGACCCGATGCGGCACTTCACCTGGCGCCGGGACCAGCGGCATCGTCCTGGCCCGCAGTTTCTGACCAGTACCGGCCGTCACCACGGCGCGGAGAGCCTGGAGGAGAGCCGGGTGCTGCTGGCCCTGGACTTCGCCGGCGACGTGGTCGACGTCGTCTCGCAGCCGCTGAAGTTCTCCTTCGCAACCTGCGGGAAGCGCCGCTCCCACACGCCTGACTGCCACGCACGGCAACTGGCCAAGTTGGTTGACCACACCTCCTCCGGGATCGGAGGGGCTCTCCTGAAGTGAGCTTGTCGGTCGCGTCACCAGGCTCCTGACGTCTTCAAAAATCCGTACCCCATGGCCCGGCCAAGCGATAGGGTCCAGATGTGCGTTGATCTTCCGGGCGGCAGCCACGTGCAGCCGCGGACGGTGCCGGGCGCCTCGTAACGGGGTCGCCCCAGCAGGCATACCCGTCATCACCACACCGGAGCTCCACACCATGACTGCTCAGCAGCCGCTCACCTACGACGCGTTCGTCGAACTCGCCGTCGCCGACTCAGCCGTCCTCGGCCTCGTCCTCAAAGGTTCCCAGGCCCACGACGGCATGATCACCCCGCACTCCGACCACGACCTGTACGTGATCGTTGCCGATGACGCCACGACCGACCTGACCCGGTTCGCGGATCACCGCAGCACCGAGCTCGACCTCGTCATCGTCACTCTCACCCAGTTCCGCGGAGCCGGGATGCCTGGCTGGGAACGCTATGCCCTCGCCCGTGCTCGGGTCGTGCTCGACCGGCTCGACGGAGGCATCGCCCGCATCCTTGCCGACTGGGCCCGGCTGGATGCCGATGAGGCGTCCCGGGACGCCGGCGGATGGCTCGACGCCTACGCCAACTCTCTCTATCGCTCGGTCAAGAACCACCGGGACGGCCTGGCTCTGGCCGCCCGCCTCGACGCGGCCGACAGCATGCGGTTCCTGCTCGAATTGCTCTTCGCTCTCCACCGTCGCCCTCGCCCTTACAACAAGTACCTGAAGTGGGAGCTCGCCCGGTATCCGCTGCCGGGCTGGGACACCGACGTGCTGCTGCCTGCTGTGGACCGCATCTCGGCAACAAGCGACGTATCCCTGCAACGGCAGCTCTTCACCCTTGTCGAGAAGGTGGCCCGAGAGGCCGGACACGGCGAGGTGCTGGACGCATGGGGCGACGACCTCGACCTCATGCGACAGCAAAAGGCAGACAGCGACACTGCCTGAGCTCCGCCCTGGTCTCACGGATCGGGAACTACCCGGGGTGTCTCCGTTCGCTGGGCTGAGCCCGCAGCAGTTCACCGGGCTGATCAGGGCACTGCGGCGCGAGGGGCGCGCCGATCCGGTCCCCACAGCCTCAGGCCACCATCCCGGCCCAGACGGGGAGGGCCAAGCCATTCATGGCCATGCTTGAACACTCCGGCAGGAAACCTGGCCGTGGTCCACGGCCTGCGGCTGACGAACGGCCGCGAGGTGGTGCTGAAGATCCGCGACGACGACGCGCGGCTGGGATCCCGTACCTGGGTGCAACACCCGATGGCGGTTGTGGGCGGATCCCCCCCCCGCAGGCTCTCTTACCAAGAGCGTTCAGTCACACCAGCTGGTGACAACCAGCCTGCCGATGTGACAACTACCGTGCCTCGGCTCACGACATCCGCGGGCGCGCGCGGTGCCAGCGTCGGGTCAGAGGTCGAACTCCAGGTGTTCGACGTCGGTGAACTCGACTTCCAGGCCGCGGGCGCGGGCGACCGGTGCCCCCGGTGCGCCGGTCCGAGCGGGCGTTGCCTCATGGCTTGTCCTCCTCCGTGTGCAGCGGATGGGCCAGTGCCCAGGGGTCCTGGCGGACGCCGGTGACCTGCCAGCACACCGCCGCGCGCGGGAGACCGCCGCGGATGTCGAAGCCGGCTTCTTCCTCATGGCGCACCACGTGCAGTCGGGGGGCAGGGCCGTCCAGTGGGGTCAGTTGGTAGCAGAGGCGGCCGTTGAGAGCGGTGAACCAGTCGGGCAGGGTGACCGTCGCCTCGCCGTGAGCGTCCAGGGTCACCGTGCCGTCGTACATGTTCTTGCGTTCCGACGACTCCACGGAGCAGTGGGCCAGAACACGGTTCGCCGGGTCGAGCGGATGGTCGATACGGAATTCGCAGGCCGACTTGTTGATCGAGCCGGTGACCTCGACATCGCCCTCGAACCGTGCCGCCTTGTCGGCACCCGCGGCCAGCAGGCCGATCTGGCCCACCGCGGCGATCCCGATACCGGACCCCGTGAGGTCGCCGATCAGGTCCAGCGCAAGCTCGCCGGTGTCGGCGAACACCGAGACACCCGCATCGCTTCCTGCGGACACCCCCACCCCGTTGGTGCTCCATCCCCGCACCCCGTTGCCGTCTCGGGAGCTGCCCTGCACGCCGTCGCCCCCTTCGACCGTTCCGAAGACCCCCACACCGACGAACTCCTGCCCGTCGGCAGTGGGGCCCTCCTCACTGCTCGCGAACACGCCCGGGTTGCCTTCTCCGCCGGTCGCGTGCACGCCGACGCCGAACTTACTGCTGCCCATCAGCCCAGGCCCTTGGATGCTCTCCCCCGCCACCCCGGCGCCGCCCGACGCCCTGCCCGAGACCCCCGGGAACGGCGTCTCGTCCTCCCCTCTCCCCTGCCCTTCCCCCTGTACACCGGGTCCCTTCGAGCTGGTGCCCAGGACGCCCGGCCCTCGCGTGCTCGTCCCCAGGACACCGGAAGCCTCGGTGCTCGTCCCGGTGACGCCGGACGACTTCCCGCTCACCCCTGTCACGCCGGGCCCCTGCGACGCCGTCCCCGACAGCCCCGGTCCCTCCCTGCTCGTCCCCGACACACCCGGCCCCTCGGCGCTCTTCCCCGACACACCGGGCCCCTTCTCCGCCGAACCCGCCATGCCCGCCCCGTCGCCGCCGCCCTGCCCCGAAACCCCCGTGCCGCGGCGGCACATGCCGTGGACGCCGACGCCCTGCGCCGCGAGGTTCACACCGAGCACGCCCGCACCGCTCTGCAAGTCGCCGCTGTCGGCCGGCCTGCCGCTGCACCCCAGCACACCCGGGCCGACCTCGTTGTCGCCGAAGACTCCGAACCTGATGGGCGGAGACTCCTGCCCCGGATCGAAACCACTCGGCAGATCCTGGGATTCGGGCGGTTTGATCACCATCGTCCTCACCTCTTGGTAGCTGTCCGGCGCCCACAGCCGCCAGCACCGGCGCGGGGCGCTCCAAAGCGCGCGGTCTTCACGTCACTCAGCGGGGCGCGTCTCGCGTACCGCCTCGTCGCGCCTCGCGGAGATCCCCATGCCGGCGGACTTCCCGTGGGCCTCCGGGTAGAGGTACAGCCCGCGCTCCCCGGGCTCCTTGTCCTCCTCCTCGGCGACCCGGTTGGCCCGCGCCCAGGCGTCGCACCGGACGCCCGTCACCTGCCAGGACACCTCGAGGCCGGGGTCGCCGCCCGCGATGGCGAAGCTGTTGCCGGAGAGCTTCCGGCTCACGTGCAGGTGGGGGGCGGCCGCGCCCACCGGCGTCAGCTGGTACCGGAACGACTCGTTGAGCGCGTCGAACCATTCGGGGAGCGGCACGGTCGCCTCGCCCTCGGCGTCCAGGGTCACGGTGCCGTCGTAGACGTTCTTCCTCTCCGGTGACTCGACGACGGAGTGGGAGAGGAAACGGTTCTCGGGGTCCAGCGGGTGGTCGATGAGGAACCCGCCGCCGCCCTCGGTCACCACGCCGTTGACGAGGACATCGCCGTCGATGCGCGCTCCGAGGGTCGTGCCGCCCGCGATCAGTCCTGTGGCTCCCAGGGCCCTGATGCCGGTGCCGTTCTGGCTGAAGGCCTCAACTCCGGAACCGAAGAAGCTCGTGCCCAGGACGCCGGGGCCGGTGTTGGGGCCGAAGCCGAAACCGAACCCGCCCGTGTCGGAGTGACCCGCGTGACCCTTGATGCCGACGCCGTCGAAGCTGGAGGCTCTGATCGCGGTTCCGTCGGTCGGGCAGTCCGCGACCACGGCGTCGCCCTGCTCGCTGCTGGCCTCGACGGCCGGTCCCGCGGCGCTCGACGCCCGCACGCCCGGCCCGTCGACACCGGTCGCCGCCACCCCGGGCCCGACCGCGCTGGAGGCCTCCACCCCGGCCGCGTCCTCGCTGGAGGCCTGCACGCCCGGCCCACCGGTGCTGGCCGCCGCCACCCCCGGCGCGTCGCTGCTGAACGCCCTCACACCCGGCCCGTTGCCGCTCTCGGCCTCCACCGCCGGCGCGTCGCTGCTGAACGCCCTCACACCCGGCCCGCTGCTGCTCTCGGCCTCCACTCCGGGCCCGTCGATGCTGACGGCCGACACGCCCGCCCCGGTGCCGGACTGGGCGGCGAGACCCGGCGCGTCGGCGCTGGACGCCGTCACACCCGGCCCGCTGCGGCTCCCCGCCGCCAAGCCCGCCCCGTCCGTACTGACCGCGACCACGCCCGGCCCGTCGGTGGACGTGCCGGTCAGGCCCGAACCGCTGTCGCTGGTGCCGAGCACGCCGGGCCCCTCGGTTGCCGTCCCCGTCACCCCGGCGTTGGAGCCGCCGCCCTGACCGGAGACACCGACGCCGAGGCGACTCCTACCCCGCACGCCAGGGCCGGTGTCCGCGTTCCCGGAGACCCCTGGCGCGGAGCCGCCGCCGTCCCCCTTGACGCCCTCCGCCTCCGTACTGGTCCCGAACACACCGGGGCCCTGGGCGCTGCGGCCCGCCAGTCCCGGTCCGGCCGTCGCCCTGCCCAGGACTCCCGGGTCGGTTCCACCCCCCTTGCCCGAGACCCCCGTACCGCGAGCGGAGTGGCCGTGGACTCCGATGCCGTGGGCGGTGAGGTTGACCCCGAGGACGCCGGCGCCGCTCTCGATGGTGCTGTCGGGCGCGGTGTCGGACGCGGCCTTCGTGCTGCTGCTGCCGATGATGCCCGGCCCGGCACCGTTGTCGCCGTGCACTCCGAAGCTGAGCGGCGGCGTCTCCTGTCCCGGGTCGAACGTACTGGAGGTGTTTCCCTGCGTCTTAGGGGGTCCGAGGGACATCTCGGTGCTCCTTTCGGGATGGGTGCGTCATCGATAGGCGATCTGGAAGCAGGACAGCTTCACCGAGTCCGCGTCGCTCGGCGCGCCCGTCAGGTCCGCGACGAGGAAGTAGCGGTGCGTCGCGTTGCTGACCCTCGCCGGCGGGTCCAGCGACGTCGGTGTGTTCAACGCGGTGACCTTGACGAGGTCCTGCGCCCCGGAGCCCGTAAGGTCCTTGTGCCGCAGGCTCACCGTGAGGGTGCCCTCGCCAGATTTGGTGCCGAACACCTTGAGGGACGTGATCTCCGCGCCCTCCGGCAGGATCACGTTCATCAGTCCGTGGGCCTGCTCCTGGCCCGCGGCCTTATGCGCCACGTCGGTGGAGATCAGCCAGGGCTGCGCTGCCTGCGTCTGGCCGCTGTCAGTCCTGGTCGGGATGAGGACCGGGACCAGCGAGAGGAAGGCCTCCTCCGGCGTTGCCAGCGGCGTGACGAACCGGATCAGCGGATTGATGTGCTCGTCCGCCAGGGTCCGGAACTCGGACTCCAATTTGTGGAACCTGATGTTGATGCCCTCCTCGCCGCCCGCCTGGACGCGGTCCTCGTTGTCGATCCAGTCCTTGTGGGAGAACTTCGGCACGTATCTCGGGGGAATCGTCATGGCTCTTCGTCCTTGTCCGGTCGCAGGGGTCGGTCGGGAGGCCGGAACGGCAGCACTTCCCACCTGTGGTAGGTCGGGAAGGTGTAGGCGGGCAGTACGTCGGTGTCGGCTTCGCGGCCGGCCAGCTCCCGGACGTGGGCGCGCAGCCGCTCGGTCCGGAACTCCACGCCGATGGGGTGGAACCAGTTGAGGACGTTCAGCACCAGGTCGTAGCGGTCCTTGCTGATGAAGAAGTCCGGCCGCGCGTCCAGGTCCCCGGCGAGGCGGACCTCGCACTGGTAGGGCCGCAGGCCCCCGGCGGAGAAGTAGCTCGCCCGTGTCAGGACCAGCCCCGGTGTGCGGCCCCGGATCCGGTTCACCGGATGGCCGAGGGTGTCGAGCTCCGCCCGTCCCTGCGCGGTGGGCGTCGTGGACCAGACGAGCTCCCGGACGGCTCCGGGGCCGAGCAGCTGACGGGACCTCAGGCGTGGCGGTCCGGGCGGGGACTCGCGCAGTGGCAGGGTGTCGGCGAGCAGCACGGTCGCCGACCCCCGGGGTGCGGCGAGCAGGCAGGGCCCGTACGGTGCGGCGGCGGGGCTGGGGGCGAGGACGAGGCAGTCGCCGCCCGGGGTGAAGGTGTCCGGCAGCAGGGTGTCGGTGGTCGTGTCGATCACGTGTACCCGCCCGGCGGCGCTCGGCGAGCCCGCCGTCGCCACGTACACGTGCCGGCCGTCCGGAGCCGCGCGCAGGGCCACCGGGACGGTCCGGTCGGGGAAGCCCCGGACGTCGGCCGTCTGCTGCCCGGTGCCGGTGGCGAAGACCTGTACGGAGGCTGTGGTCGAGCCGTCCGGTCCCTGGGTGAGGCACCCCACGTACAGTCCGGTCCCGTCGGGTGTGAGGGCGGCGTCGCGCGCTTCCGTGCCGGGCCCGGTGCCGATGACGCTGCCCTGGAGTCGCAGGGTGGAGCGCGTGACCAGACAGAAGCGGCCTTCGTCGAGCAGCACGGCGAGTGCTGCGGCGCCGGTGCCGGTGTCGAGCGCGCGGGGGACGCCCGGCAGGGTCAGAGTGCCGGTCTCCCGCTGTGTCAGCGGGTCGTACGCCCGTAGTGTGCGGTCACCGGCGTAGGCGACGAAGAGGCGGTTGCCGTCGGTGGTGAGGGCGACGGGGCGTGGTCCGGTGATGGCGGGTGCGGCGGGTGCCAGGGTGGCGGGGTCGAGCACCGAGACGCGTCCCGGCAGCTCGTGAGCGACGTAGAGCCGGCCGCCCGCGAGGGTCAGCGGGCCGGGGAAGGGCGTCACGGGTGCGGAACGGGCGAAGGTGAGCGTGGGGAAGCCGCCGGGCGGGTCGGCCGCGACGGTGAACGTGGTGACGCGGTGGCTGCCGGCGTCGGACAGGTGGAGGTGCCCGCCGTCCTGGCTGAAGCAGGCGTCGACGGCCTCGGCGTGCGGATCGGCGGTGACCGTGACCTGCTGGTCGACCGCGAGTTCGGCCGGGCCGTGCACCTCGATCGGCTCGCCCGGTGGCACGGCGACGTGGACGACGGGCCCGGCGCCGGGGGCCGTCGCGACCTCGACGAAGGCGAATCCGGCGTCGAAGGCCGCCACGGCCAGCTCGCCGGCGTCCAGCGCGGAGTGCCGCAGGACCAGGGCCCGGCCCTGGCCGCGCAGTCCTGTCGCGGCCGGGTCGAAGGAGCCGAGGACGGAGAGGGTGCCGTCGGTGGGCATCAGGTCGAGGAGCCGGTCCAGGCAGTGGGAGGTGGCCCGCTGCATCCGGCGGTCGGCGGGGGCGTCGCCGTAGGCGACCAGCGGGTGTTCGCCGAGCAGGTCGTCGGTGCGCACCAGCAGGTCGTCCGGGTCGAAGTCCTCGGTGCGCTCTCCGGCCGCCTCCGTCTCGGAGACCCCGCGCCGGCCGGAGCCGCTGATCGACTCGCCCACGGCGAGGCCCGGGGCGGCGGGGCTGATGCGCACCACGCGGCTGCCTCCCTGGACGTGGCCCGCGCGGACGACCTCCACCTGGAGTGTCACCTCCCCGGGCGCCTCGGCGGTCAGCAGGGCCGGAGGGCCCTGGCGGACGGTGGCGGCGCCGGGCCCGCACCGGACGACCGACCAGCGGACCTCGGCGCCGGCCAGGCGGTCCGGGGACGGTTCCAACGTGAGGGCGACGGGGGGCTCGCCCACGCGTACCCGGTCGATCGCGATGTGGAAGGCCGGGCCCGGCGGCTGGGCGACCTGTACCGCCCCCTCGGTGGTGTGGTGGACCCAGCCGAAACCGACCGCGTGGGCGTGCACCGCGAGTTCGTCGGAGCCGAGGGTGGAATGCCTCAGGAGCAGTGCGCGCCCGACCCGGTGCACGTCGGTGGCGGCGAGGTCGTAGGCCTTGAGGATGTGCAGTTCCTCCCCGCTTCCGTGGGGGAGTCGGGCGAGCAGCGCGTCCAGTGCCTGTTTGACGCCGAGTTGCATCTGTGTGCCGGCACTGGCCTCGCTCAGGCCGGGTCCGCCGTCGTGCGGGCTGAGCCAGCCGGGGTCGAAGTCGGGCTCGTCCTCCGGGGTGCCCACCGCGTCGGCCTGGCCGGCACGCTGGTCGCCGTCGGCCGTGATGCTCTGTCCCTGGACGAGCGGGCCCGGGAGGACCCGCAGCGGCACGGAGCCGGTCGCGGGTCGCTCCGTTCCTTCCACGATCTCGATGGGTGCCTGGGGTTCACCGTCCGGGCCGGGGCGGTTGAGTGCGGTGCGCAGCGCGTCGGGAGTGGGCACCAGCCAGCCCTGGAAAAGTGCCAGCCGCATCCGGTAGTGGTCGTCGCTCTCCCCGGTGACCGGTTCGAACGCGGTGCGGGCGGTGCGCGAGATCCGGACTTCCTCCATCAGCCCGACGAAGCCCGCGTCGACGGCCGTCCCGGTGGGGGTCTGCTCCCGGCCCAGCCCGAGGGCGATCCCCTCGGGACTGGACAGTGCGCCCAGCCGGTCCACCTGGCGCCTGGCGACCTCCACACCGTCGATGTGGAGCCGGACGACCGCCGGTCGCGGTCCGGCGGGCTCGCCGGGATCGGCCGGCAGCCGTTCGACGACCCCGGCGACGTGGTGGAACAGACCGTCGCCCACATCCCGGTCCGCGAAGACCTCGACGGCGGTTCCGGCCTGGTCGGCGATCGAGAACCGCAGGTTGCGCTCGACTTCGCGGTACGGTCCGACGGTCAGCGACCAGCCGGGCGACGAGGCGGAGTTCAGCAACGACCGCTTGGACATCACGGCGCCGGGCCGCGGGGCACCGCGGGACGCCCGGATGACGGCCTCGACCGTGAGGGGGGTCTGCGGCCCCACGTCGAAGACCGGGTCGTGCCGGACGGTGACGGTGCTCGTCCCGGTGAACTCGAAGGCCGCGGAGAAGCGCCCGATCCGTCCGCTCGACGCGCCCGCGTTCTTCGCGCCGTGGGGCGTGGCGCCGAAGCCCGCCGCGGCGTCGGCGACGTCCACGACCTCCGAGCCCGGCGCGGCCCGGTCGTCCAGGTGGTAGAGGGCCACCGTCAGGTCGTCCCAGGTGTACGGCCTGGGCGGGAACCGTGGAGCGCCCAGGTCCTGGCCGATCAGGTCGAGGCTGAAGCCGCGGGCGCTGTGTCGGCGGCGGACGGTTTCACCGCCCGCGCGTCCGACCGCGTAGCGCTGGGCGGACACATCGGCGATCTGCCCGGACAGGTCCTCGTAGTCCCAGCCGATCACCCACAGCAGTTTGGCGAGATTGCCGAGGAGCGCGGTGACCTCCCAGTCCGTGGGTGACTGCGGGGCGTGCGCGAGGGGGGCGAGGCCGGTCAGACGGGTCCGGCCGGTCAGGGTGGCGCCGGGGCCGGGGAACTCCACCGCCTTGGTCCGGCCCGCCGGCCAGCCCGCGGGGAAGTGGACCGGTGCGTGCTCCTCCTCCCGGCCCGGCCCGCGGATGAAGCGGGCCTCGACGGTGCACGGTTCGGTGATCCGGCCGCGCGGCGCGAGCAGGTAGCGCGGGGAGTCCGGCAGCCGTCCGTAACGGGCCCGGTAGGCCTCGAAGTCGACGTCGTGGACACAGCGCAGCGTGTTCCCCTCGGCGGGCTCCAGGCCCACTTCGAGCCGTTCCATGCCGCGGTCGTAGGCAGGGGTGAGCCCACCGCGCATGATGTCCAGGAAGTCGGCGCTCATTGGACCGCCACCTGGATGTCGATGAGCGGGCTGTCCAGGGCGAACCGGGCGACCTCGTCGCGTGCGAGGTGCAGGTTCTCGCCGACGGACAGTTCTTCGGCGCTGCCGTACACGCCGCCGGCGAAGCCGATGTCGCCGAAGACGGGGGCGCACCGGCGCAGTCGCAGGCTCTGCACGTCCACCACTCCCGCGACGGAGCGGACGGTCAGCACGACGTCCGAGTGCAGGACGCCCCGGCCCATGCGGAGCCGGTCGACTCCGGCGGTGACGGCCGTGAGGATCTCGCCCCGAATGGCGTCGGGGTCGTGTCCGGCCTGGACCACGAGGGTGCCCCGGATGCCGACGTCGACCTGGTTGGCCGGTTTGATGTTCGGGAAGACGGACACGGGCCGCCACTGGCGGACGGTCTCCGCGACGGCGTCGTGGACGGGCGCGATGTGCACGTCGCCGTCCTCCCGGCGCCAGGGCCAGCCCGGTTCGACGGCGACGACGACGTCGAAGAAGTACGGCGATCCGGTCTGCCGTTCGGCGGAGAACGCCCTCTGGCCGAAGCGGTAGGTGCCGTACCGGCTGCTTGAGGCGTCGATGCCGCCGAGCGGGTCGAAGATCGCAGCGTCCCGTACGCCGGGGATCTCCAGCAGCTGCACGAGCAGCGCCTCCTGGGTCCACAGGGTGCGGGGGACGCCGAGCAGTCGTGCCCGGTAGGCGTCGTCGGGTTCGGCGAACTCGCCGCCCAGGACGCCCTCGGGAGCGGTGACGGTGACCTTGGCGGGTCCGAGGTTGAGGTGGACACGGGCCCAGGTGGGTTCCAGGCGCAGGGCTGTTCCCGCCGGGACGTTGCCGTCCCTGCCTCGTACGACGGAGCGGACCCGGACGTCGACCGGTGGCGCGTCGGCGGACAGCCGGACCGCCGTGGTGGTCCGCAGGCTGGTTCGGGGCGGGTCCACCGTCTCGATGACGGTGCCCTGCGGCAGCACGATCCGACGGTCCGGATCGATGCCGGTGAGGGTCAGTGAGACCTCGCCCGTGGCCTGGAGCCGGCGCCGTTCGAGTCCGAGGTCGGTGCCGAGGAGGTCCAGGCTGGCGCCTTGCGCGGTGGTGGCGAAGTTGGCGTAGTACTGGTCCTCCAGGCTGCGCCAGAGCTCGTGCACATGCACGGCGGCGGCGTCCAGCACCTTTCTCAGGGCGCTGCCGGAGGTGAGGTCGACATCGCTGCCGAACATGGCCCGGGCCCGGGCGTGCTGGTCGGCGACGACGCGGTCGATGCCCTTGAGCGTGAAACCGTCCGCGGTCACGCCCACCGGGTCGTGGCGCGGGCCGGGACCGGTCGGCGGCCGGATGTCCGATGCGTCGTCAGTCAAGGCGTCCTCCCGACTCGAACGTCAGCGTGGAGCCGGCCACCGTCTCGATGACGGCGTAGGCGGTGTAGCCGCGGCGGGACCGGGCCGCCTCGGCGATCCGTTGACGCGCCGCCTCGTCGAGTCCGGGGCGCAGTTCGGAGAAGCGCGGGTCGTCCTCGAAGAAGACCTCGCGTACGTCGCGGACCCTGCGGTCGGCGCTGAGGCTGCGCACGAGCTGCATGCGGAGGTACTCCTTGCGGGCGGGGACACCGAGGGCGTAGCGGCCGACGGCGAGCCGGTCGAAGCCGAACTCGGTGTTCAGCCGGTCGCTTCCCGACTGTGTCTCCACCGCGAGCACCAGGGCCTGCACGAGCGCGTCACGGCCCCGCACCTGTGCCGGGCCGCCGGTCAGTTCGTCGATGACCAGATCACCGGCCTCGACCTTGAGGCTGCTGCCGAGGCTGGGCGCGCCCGGGTCGGCGGCACCCGGCGCGTCGAACAGACGGAAGTCGGCGACACCGGGCAGACCGGCGCCGAAGGGCAGACCCGGATCGAAGACGGTCATCAGCTCGCCCTACCTTTCTGATCATGGGTTGCCCCCGGCCATTTGTGGCTCTGAGCTGCGCTGGCGACCATGGCTTCGGAGGCTTGGCCGCCCCGCTCCCCACGACGACTCGGCCGCCGATTGGGAAGTGCGAACAGGTCGCTGTGCAGGGCAATGCCGGCGAGGTCGTCCGTGGTACGCGAGGCAGGATGACGGGCGGCGAACCCGGTCTGCTGATCGCGGTCCTGATCGACCACATGCAACCGTCGCCGGCGAGAAGGTCATCGGCCAGATGGTCCACACCCTGGCAAAGGAAATGTTGGCCCTCAACGAGAAGGTCGCTGAGGCCGAAAAAAAGCTCATCGAGGGCCGGTTTCGCGAACACGAACTCGCCGAGACAGTGCTCGGCATGCCGGGCATGGGCCCGAAGCTCGGTGCCGAGTTCCTGGTCGCGGTCGGCGGCAGCCTGGACGGCTTCCCCACCGCGGACCGGCTCGCGGCCTTCGGCGGTGTCGCTCCCGCCCCGCACGATTCCGGCAAGACCAGCGGAAAACTCGTCCTGTCCAGCCGGAGGCCATCGCGTACTGTTCCCGCACGACTGCAGGGTGCGAAGATCGAAAGACCTACACCTGAGCGGGGGACGTAGATGGACGTGCTGATCAGGCCTGCACGGGCAACGGAAGCCGAGGTGCTCACCGACTTGGCGCTGCGGTCCAAGGCGCATTGGGGCTATGACGCCGAGTTCCTGGAAGCGTGTCGAGAAGAACTCACCGTTGCTGCGAACGAGGTCGTACGCCGACGAACCACGGTGGCTGACAGGGACGGTCACATTCTGGGCTTTACGAATCTTGTGGGAGAGCCACCCACAGGAGTTCTGGGCATGATGTTCGTCGAGCCGCAGGCCATTGGCCAGGGGGTCGGTCGCCTGCTGTTCGAACACACCATCACGGCTGGACGAGAGCTGGGGTTCACCCAGCTCACGATCGACGCGGACCCGAATGCCGAGCCCTTCTACCGCGCGATGGGTGCAGTCCGCATAGGAAATGTTCCCTCGGGCTCCATCGCCGGCAGAATGCTGCCACAGATGATCGTCACCATCCAGCGCTGAGACAGCGCCGCTTGACCACATCATGGGGAAGCCTCCAGGACGGTCTGCCCGGGGTCGGAGACCTTCCAGGTGCCGGGGACGCCGCTCACGGTGGTCCCGCTCGCCGTGGCGAGCAGGACGGGTCTGCCGCCGACGGTCAGCTTGGCGGTCAGGCCGGCCGGTGGCGCGGGAGCGGCGATGAGGCAGGGCACGGGCGTCGATCCGTCGGGGGATCTCCCGGTGCACGGTGTGATCATCCCGGGCACGGGTTTCTCGGCCGCCCCGAACTGGAAGCCGGCTTCCATGCCGCTGCTGACCACGCCTTGTCCCTGGACGGTGACGCGGGGGTCACCGGTCGTCAGTTTCGTCTGGCCGCCGTGCGAACACTGCAGGACGGCGCCCGCCACGAGTACGAGGGGCATCAGGTGATCGCCACCTTTCCGTTCCCGACGGTCAGGCTCACCTGGCCGTCGCTCAGGGTCACGGTCCGGCCGCTGCCCGCCGTGACGGTGACCTCGCCGTCGGCGAGCGTGACGTTCGCCCGGCCGTCGCTCAGGGTCAGGGTCTTGCCGGTGGCCGCCGAGACGGTGAGGTTCCCGTCGCCGTCGATGCGCAGTTCGGTCCCGGAGGCGTGGCTCAGCAGGAACTCCTCCGCCGGGCCTTCGGTGGGGCGTTCTCCGACGGCGGAGCAGTTGGTCTTTCCGACGGACAGCTTCAGTCCGATCGCTTCCACCACCCGGCGGCCGTCGGACCCGGTGAGGTCATTGACGCCCTTGCCCGTGGGACGTGGCTCGGTGCCGGGGGACAACTCCGTCGGCAGGCACAGCCACCAGTCGCCGGCCTTCGCCTTCGGACGGTTCATCTTCGGATCGTTGGCCCAGAGGAACCCGGCGACCACCGCGTCGTCGCGGGAGTCGCGGACCTGGTTGAGCAGGGCGCGCATGCCTTCGTAGACCGGGACGGACAGTCCCACGTCGTGCCAGGCGAACGGGGAGGCCAGCGGCTTGCCTCCGAGCACCGGCCCGTGGGTGTCGACCGGCGCGTCGACGGCCGGCGAGGTCAGGGGCTCGGACGCCGGGTGCCCGTAGGTCAGGCTCGCCACCCGGTCGTCGGGCACGGTTTCGGTCACCTGGCCGACGTCGACCGAGGGCGCCAGCTTGCGTTCGTCGCGGATACGGCCGGCGATGACGTCGGCGATCGCCGTCGGGTCGGCTTTGCGGGCGGCCTCCGTGGTGGCGCGGTTGCTGTCGTCGGCCTTGAAGGCGGCGGCCCGGCCCTTGCACACATAGCCGGTGCTGGGCGAGAAGGAGTGGGTGAGCTGGAGGATGCGGAAGCCTTCCAGCGGGTTGGCGTACCCCTCGACGCCGGCGGCGACTCGTTGTCCGGCCCGTAGCTCGGGGAGGCCGAGCACGGTGAAGTCGAAGGCCGACACGGACGACTGCTCCGGCAGGTCGGTCGCGACCCGCTGTCTGCCGGTGGCGCCGACCTGGATCGGCTGGAACTCGGCCAGTCGGGCGCTGGTCATGTCCTTCGGCGCGAGCAGGCTCTCCTCGCCGCTGATGAAGGCCAGGACGGCCCCCGGGTCGGGCAGGGCGGGCAGGCCCGTCGACGGCGGAAAGGTGACGGCGGTGCCGAACTGCGCTTCGCCGTCCTGGACGAGGAGTTCGGCCCCGTGCCGGCGTGCGATCTCCTCCAGCAGGCCGAAGGCGTGCTGCGCGTCGACGCTGATCTCGGGGAGCGGCTCGGTGACCGGGGTGGGCTTCTCGGCCAGGCCCACTCCGGCCTTCCCGAGGATGTACTCGGCCATGGCGGCGGGCGTGCTGTTCCGTCTGGTGGCCCGCGCCATCTCGGGTTTGGCGCCCTCGTCGTCCACGGAGCGCGTGGTGAGCAGTTTGAAGGAGGCTTCCTCGTAGCCGCTCAGGCGCACGCCCAGGGGCGGGAAACGCTTGGAGACGGTCATCGAGTCGACCCGCCCGTGCAGGACGGGCTTGCGGGAAGCGGTGGACTCCAGGTAGCCCAGGGTGATGGCGATCTCGACACCGCCCTCCCGCTCGCCGCGATCTCCGGTCAGTGCCTTGCCGAGCGCCCGCTGCGCCGCCAGGGGCAGGGCCGCGAGGTGGACCTGGAAGTGGCCCGGCTGGCCGAAGCCGTAACTGACGCTGATCTCGGCGTCGGTGAGCACGGCACGGGTGGTGACGTCGTTGGAGAGCTTCAGCCCGAGTCCGGGGAAGTCGATCTGGTACCAGAGGATCACTCCCATCGCGGTGCCACCCCGATCACGATGCGGCTGCCGTAGTGACCGCGCCCGTTGAGGTTGCCGCGGGCCACCTTCGCCTCCAGCAGGCGGATCGCCAGCCGGTCGGCGTGGTGGACCAGGGCGGCCTCGGCGACGAGCTTGCGCAGGAACACCACCCGCGGCCCGTGCGGGCCGGGGCCGACCACGCGCAGCACGAGGTAGCCGGGTGGGGAGGTGGGCTGCTCGGTGCGGGCCGGGCAGGCCAGGTCGTAGAGGGTCTGCGGGGGGTCGTCGGGGCCGGCGTGGAGGTTGGCGTACAGGCCGAACTCGTAGCTGGTCCCGCCGATCGGGCACCGGAACGCCTGCGGCAGGCCCTCGTCCGGTTCCACGGGCAGCAGGCGGAAGTCGAGCGTGGTCACAGGGAGCCTCCCAACTGGCGCTCGACCGGCACCATGTGGCTCACGCTGGGGGCCAGTACCAGCCCGGCGGCCAGCATCAGGTCCAGGGACTCACCGAGTGCGGCGGTCACGCTCGACCGTGGGACGTGTTCCAGCGTGATGCTCACGTCGATGGCGTCGCGCTTCTGGTTGGACTGGGTGAAGCGCAGACTGGTGATCTGCATGTCGAGGCTGATGGTCATGCCGCAGACGACGGGCAGCCCGGCGAAGTTCATCAGGGGCGCGGTGGCCGGTGCGAGGACCCGCGAGGTGAGGGCCATGGATTCCAGGCCCTTCTTGTAGATCAGCCGGTACGGCCCCACCAGCACCGCCTCGATCGAGATGGTGCGGGCTGTGGGCGACACGAGCTGGGCGAGTCTGCTCCCGGCGATCCGCGCCACCTGGTAGCCCTCGTTGAGGGTCAGGCTGGTGACCGTGAACAGCGGTACCAGACCGATCAGGACGGGTACGTTCACACCGGCGACCATGGCGTGCGCCTGCCTTTTCTAATCGGGTCCCGGGGACCGGCGCCGCTTGCGGGGCGCGGGTTCGGACTCGGGGACGTCGTCCAGAATCTCGCCGTACGGCGCGTCGGGGACGGGCGGCTCGGCGGCGATGCGGGGACCGGCCGGCGGCTCGGCTGCGGTCCGGGAAGCTCCCGGCGGCCCGGCGGGCTCCCCCTCGATCCGTACACCGCCGGTGGCGGCCGGGGCCGCCGGCTCGGGAACCGCTCGGCGGGCGCTGTCGACGACGTGCTCGAACTCGTCGTCGGTGAGCCAGTCGACCTCCTCCCGGTGCCGCGCCAGCCAGTCGGCGTAGCTCTCGGCCTCGTCGAAGCCGGCCCAGCCTTGGAAGGAGGGGTTGTCGGTGAGCTGCCGTTTGATCTCCGCCAGGCGGCCGTGGACGTTCCCCTCCCGCCTGGCGTCGAGGAGCTCACGGGTGATCTTCTTGTAGTACGCGTTGGTGTGCACGGTCTGGTGCCTGGTGGCCGCCTGGGGGACGATCCCCGGATCGAGCGAGGTCCGCGGCAGGTACACGCCGTTCAGCGCGGAGTTGCGGGGTTCGATGCCGACCTGCCGCAGGATCTGGCGGGGCACCTCGGCGCGAGCGTCCTTGTCCGCGACGATGTGGTGCGGATCGTGCCCGGCGGGGCCCGGTCCCATCGCCGCCGCCAGTTCGGACGCGGCGCTGTTCGCGCCACCGGGCTCATGCGGCCGGTCGCGTGGGCTCAGTGCCTTGTCCGCGGGGATGTCGTCGGACTCGTCGAGCAGCCGGGCCTCCTCCGGACCGGCGTGCCGCGCCGCGTCCTCGAAGGCCGCCGCCAGCTCCGCGTCGTCCGCGAACCGGCCCGCCCGGTCGGGGCGTCGCGCCTCGAACTCCACGAGGATCTCCAGGGCGAGCGCCGGATCGGTCTTCGACAGCCGCTGGAGCCGGTCGAGGAGGTTCTTCATGGCCCGCCGGTTCGCCGCCCGGGTCCGGTAGCGGGCGCGGAGGCGTTTGATGCGGGCCAGCACCTCGGTCCGCTCGACCGTGGCGGCGCTCTCGGCGCCCGCCACCAGGCGCCAGGCCAGCGGGTCTCCCCGTTCGAGGGCCTCCAGCAGTTCGGCGAGGGCCGCCGTCCTGCCCTGCCGGCGTGCCTCGGCCTGGAGGCGGGCGAGTTCCCGCAGGGTCCGGTCGAGGGCCGCCGTGTCCCCCGCGGCACGCTCGAAGGCGAGTGCCACCACCGAACGGCCGACCTCCCGTACGGCGTCCATGCGCAGGGTCTCCGCCGCCAGCACGGTGAGGAACTGGGCGCCGACCTCCGCTCCCGGTCCGATCCGGTCGTAGCCGATGTGTTCCAGGGTCGCCAGCAGCAGGCTGCCGTCACCGGGCTTGAGCACATCGGCCAACGCCGCCAGTTCCCGCTCACCGATGCCTTCGGGCCCGGCCAGCCGTCGGAACGCCTGGACCAGCTCCTCGCCGAGACCGCCCGACTTGGCCGCGAGCGTCTGGAGGATCTCGGCCTTGCGCAGCGATGCCCGGAAGGCGGGCCCCAGCTCCGGATGGGCGGCCAGCTCCGCGAGGGTGGTGCCCTCGGCGACGTCGACACGCTGGAGCAGCAGCCCCAGGCGGCGTTCGTCCTCGGCGGGCAGGGCGGAGAGCAGCCTGAGGATCTCCTCGTCCGCGCGGACCTCGCGCAGGATGGCGCTGCCGGCGCGCATCGCCCGGGCCACCCGGACCAGCCGACGGGCGATCAGCTCGCCCTCGGCGGTCCTGGCGACCTTGCCGATCAGCGAGAGGAACCGCGCCACGACCGCCAGTTTCTCCGCGATCCCGGCGGCCTCCGCCGCGGCCTTGATCTCACCGATCCCGACGAACCAGGACGCCACCTCCACGACCACGGCCGAGCGCACCTTGGCGAACGCCCGCTCACCGACGTGGAGGAGCGCCGCGCCGCGCAGGCCGGCCACGAGCTTGGGACCGATCTGCTTCACCAGCAGCGCGCATTCGGCCTGTGCGGGGGCGTAGCCGTATCCGGCCAGCTCGAACAGCACGACGAGCCGGGCCAGTTCGCTCAGACCCTCGACGACCTGGGCAGGCCGTGTCAGCACCAGGGCCAGTCCCTCGACCATGCCGTACAGCAGGTTCACCACCGCGCCGATGGCCGTTTCGACCTCGAGCCACAGGGAGCGTGCCACCTGTCCCGCCACGGCGGTCGGCCCGTCCCTGCGTATGGCTTCCCTGACCTCGGGCGGCAGGGCGAACGCCTCGCGGAAGAGCCGCGTCACGCTGTCGACGGTGAGCGGGCCCTTGCCGCCGAACCTGCCGCCGACGGTGATCAGCAGGTCCCACAAGGTGTCTCCGATGTCGTCGAAGAACTTCTCGGCGACATGGGCTTCGGCCAGTCGTTCGCGGACGGCCTGGAGTTCCACGACGCTCCTGAGCGACTTCATGATGTCGACGACGGCCCGCTCGTGTTCCGCCATCGTCCACGCCTCGATCAGGACCTGCACGTACCGCGACTTCGTCGGCCAGTCGACCAGGTCGAACGCGTCCACGCCCAACCGGGCGAGGCGGTCGGCGGCCTCCTGCAGGCGGGTCGCGTCACCGCCGAGCACCTGCTCGACCAACTGGTCGAGGTCCCCGAAGACCAGCTGACGGGTCTCCTCCTCGGACAGTCCCGGTCCGCCCCGGGCCATCCGCTCGGCGAAGGCGCGGCCGGCCTCCTTATCGGGCGTCACGGGATGGTGTTCCTTGGTCACCACGGCCAGGACCGCGTAACGGTCGCCGGCGTCGTCCACGAGGCTGCGATAGATCTCGCCGCCTGTCACCGGCTGCATCTCGCGGCCGACGGGCAGACGGGCCTGCGTGCGCCTGAGGTCGTTGTTGGAGACGGTGGGCGTGGTCCCGATCGCCCACACCCAGCTCTCCCTGGCCCCCACCGGGCCCTCCAGCAGGGCGAAGGACGTCGTGCCGAAGACCCCGAGGCCGAGCTGGATCGCCCGGGTCAGGTCACGGGCACGCACATGGCGCGGTTCACCGCCCAGGGCGGCCACCCGGCCGCCGGTCAGGGGCATCACGATGTGGCGGTCCAGGGAGCTGGGGCCTTCCACGACCCGGTCCGCTCCGGCCGGCTCCCCCGCCTCGCCCTCCGGCGGCTCGGGAACGGTGGCGGACGGTACCGCGGTGCGAGCCTCACCCGTGGGCGTGGTCGGTACGGTCGCCCGGCGGGCAGGGCCCACCGGACCGGCTGCCATGGGTTCGGACGACTCGGCTTCGACCGGTTCGGGTCCGGCCGGCTCGGCTTCGACCGACGCGGGTTCAGCCGACACCGCTTCGACCGGCTCGGCTTCGGCCGCCTGACCCGCGCTCTCGGGAGCACGCGTGTCACCTGTGGTCCCGGGGGCACCGGCAACCTCTGCCGAGACATCGACGGGACCGGCGGAGGCGCCACCGGTGGCGCCGCCGTCCTCGGTGGCGTCCGCGACATCGGCCGGCACCGTGAACGCGAGCCGCGGACCACTGCGCGGCGCGGCCGCCGCGGGCTCGGACAGGTCGGCCCGCTCCGCCACGCTCTCGACCGCCACCTGCGCCGGACCGGCCGCGGGAGCGGCTCCGACGGCCTGCAGATCGGGAGGCTGGAGCGATTCCACGGCTCGTGCCACGGCACCCAGCAGCACGTCCTCGAGCGCCCGCCGTCGGTCCGGCGGAAGTTCCCGCCCGCCCGTCGACTCGAAGGTCAGCGCATCCCCGTCCGGCAGGTGCGGCCGGACGTGGAGGACGTCTCCGCCCCGGCTCATGACGCCTCCAACTCGGCCAACCGCCGTACGAGCGCGTCCCGTCGGCGCTGGGAGGCGAGGTGCTCCTCCGGGGTCATCGAGCTCTCCGCCACCGAGGACTCCTCGGCCTCGATCCGGGCCCGGAGCACGGCGATCAGGTCCGCTCTGCCGAGCGGCTCGAGTTCGATCGAGTGCGTCGTACGGACGAGGTCGTGCGGCCACTCCCCTGTCACCCAGGGGATTCCGGTCGTGACCCGGTTCGTCTCGGTGCGCTCGACCCGCTCCGCCCCGACGCTCACCGAGACCAGCGCGGCCTCCGCGCCGATCAGACGCTCACCGGAGCCTTTGCGGTGGATCGTGACGAGGATCTCCACGACGGCGTACACGGGCTGGCCGGGGCGGGCCAGTTGGAGGTCCACCAGCTCCTCGAGCCGGTTCTCGACGCGGGTCTGGATCTCCGGTTCCATCGCCTTCAACTCGGGTTCGGTCCACTCCTGGATCTTCCGGGTCTCGTACTCCTGCCGGAGCCGGGCCCCGACGACCACCTGGACGACCGCCCCGACGATCTTGAGCAGGCCGATCCCGCCGCCGCGCAGTCCGCTCGTGAACCGGACCTTCACCGGCACCCGCAGCGGTTGCCGGGACAGCGCCCCGCCGACCCGGCGGCGCGCGGCCTCGGTCCCGGAGTGGGAGGCCGGACGTCCCGGCGCGACTCCGGCTGCCCCGGCCGCGGTGACGTCGGCCCGGCGAGCGGCCCTGACGTCGGGACCGACCAGGTCCTCGAACTCCACTCCGCGGGGCAGCCCCGTCGCGTGGGACGCGTAGCCACCGGCGTTGGTCACCTTCAGCTTGACATTGAGCCCCGGTGGGATCGGCCGGCCCGCCCGGACGGCCGTCAGTGAACCCTCCAGTCGTCGCAGGACATCCGCCTTCTCGGGAAAGTCGGGCATCGCACGCACCTTGGCCGTGGCCTCTTCCAGGCTCGCGCGCAGGTTCCTTCCCAGGGCGGTCGCGGACCCGCCCTTGGCGGGGCCGGTGCTTCCGGAGGCCTTGTTGTCGATGAGCCACAGTTCGCCGCTCTGCGGATGGACGGCGATGGCGTCGACACCGTGTCCGGTCAGTCTGTGCGCTCCCGTACCGGACGACGTGATCACCATGCGGAAGCCGCGCTCCCCGAGGAGGAAGGGCAGGTCGTGCTCGCCGTACGCACCTCCCGCGTGAGCCGCGGTGACCCGGAGCGGCGCGTCGGTCGGCGGCGGAGGGCCGGCGACCGGTACCGGCGGGAGCGGCGGGCCGGCCTGCGGGACGGCCGGGGTGGCCGTGGGTGGCGCGCCGGCCGCTGATGCCGGCGACGCGCGGCCCGACCGGCGGTTCAGCTCGCCCTCCAGGGCCCGCAGATACGCCTCGGTCGTGGCGTGGGCCGGGTCGGTGTGGGGGTGCCCCAGCAGCCAGTCGCGGGCGTGGGCGTACTCGGTGTCGAGTTCCGCGTCCGAGAGCACCGCCGGGTCGTCGCCCGTCCGTCCTGCGGCCGTGGCCAGTGGCACGGACTTCAGCGCGCCTCCGCCCTCGTACGACGGGACCCGGTAGTCCCGGCCGCCCTCGTCGATGCGGTCCGCACGCAGGGGCTCCTGGGCCAGGGCGAGCCGCGCGGGTTCCCGGCCGCTGACCGTCGCCAGATGGTTCCGGGCCTGGTTCAGCCGTGCGGCGAGGGCCTCCTCGACGATCCGCCCGAGCTCCTCCAGATCCGCTGCCGACGGCTCACCGACGACGGACACGGTGATGGGGAAGTGGCACGATATCCGCGGCATTCCGGCTCCTCGGATCATCCAGTCGGCACGCCGGTTCCCGGCCCGCCGGACGGGTCGGTCTCAGCGGAACGCGTGGTACAGCTGGTCCCAGATGTCGTCCTCGATGCTCTTCCTCGTCTCCGGCCCGATGTCTCCGGTCAGCACCACGTGGATCGGGAAGTAGTAGTGCACCTCGGTGCCGGAGCGGGCCGACACGGCCGCTTCCGAGCCGGGTGCCGGGACGACCTTGTCGCCCTCGTGCACCTCGACGAGTCCGGCGCGTTCGACGGACTGTGCGTTCTCCTGGTCCGGTTCCGTCATGGGTCCTCACCACCCTGGGGAGATCAGCCCTTGGCCTTGGGCACTGTCTCGAGGCAGATGCAGTTGAACGTGGTCGTGGGCACTCCGTCGATCACCATCGTGTTGGCGACGGATGTGATGTAGCAGCTGTTGAAGGCGATGTCCTCGAACGCCCAGTCCGAGCCCTTCGCCTGCTGGACCGCGACGGTGAACTTGGTGTGCTCCATCGCCATGGCGGTCAGCTTGGCCACCACCGGGCCGATCGCCTTCACCGCCATGGTGAACGTGAACGCCTTGGGCTGGACGACGTAAGCGACGTTGTCGGCCTCCAGCGAGTGCAGTGGTTGCACGGGGACGTTGAAAGTCGGGTTGAACGAGTCGATGGGAGTCACCGCGGTGCCGTTCAGCATCACGGCGAGCCGGGTGTCCCACTTCAGGGCTTCGGGCATGGTCTTTCACTTCCTTGGGCTCGGCCTGAGGGGGCCTGGTCAGCCCGTGAAGACGAGGTCGATCCTCAGCCGGTGGACGGCTCCCGCGTAGACGACCTGGATGGTCATGTCGACCGAACGTCGTGCGCGGGCCTGCTTGATCTGCTGAGCCTCGGCCGGAAGGAGATCGGCGGGCTCCTTGTCGAAAAGGGTCAGCAGCGGAACCACGACCGAGAAGTCCTCGATCACCTGCTGCGCCACCAGCGGGGAGAGCACCGACTGCACCAGGGTGACGACGGTACGCAGCCCCACCCGGGAGATCCGGAGGTCGCCGATGGCGTCGATCAACGTGGCCTTGATCTGAAAGCTGACGTCGTCGAGCGTGCGGACGATGTCGATGTATTTCTTGTTGCGACTGGCGTCCGCCGTGTAGCCCTCCCCCAGGTAGAGCGCCTGGCCGGGGAGCAGTACGGGGCTGGTGATCCAGTTGACCAGGTTCCGGTCGTACACGTCGATGTCCGAGTCCGAGAACATCTCGGTCATGGCGATGCTGATCGGTTTGAGCAGCATGGAGATGTGCGGACGGTAGCCCGCGATCACTCCGGCGGTCGCCGCGGCCACGTCATCCGACGACTTGTGGGCGACCAGGACCATCCGCTCACTCTTGACGGACCCGGTGATGAGCCTCACGGCCTCGTCCGCCTTGAGGGTGGAGTCGAACATCGCGACGCCGATCCGTTCCTTGCCGTCGCCCAGGTCGGCGGCGACGTGGCTGGCCAGTTTGCCGATCAGCGTGCTGTTGGCGCTGTTCAGGGGGGTGTCCGCCAGGACGACGAACTGCACGTTGAGCTTGGCCACCTCGGTCAGAGCCGCATCCCACGCCTCGGGTCTGTCCGTATCCACGGGGACACCCCAGACCTTGGTCGGGGGCGGGGACTGGCCGAAGGCGATCCGCACCGCCCGGGCGAGGGCGCTGTCGCCGACGGTCGCCTCGGTGACGGCCGTGCCGGACGGGCGCGCCTCCTGCAAAGGGGAGTCGAGGGTGAGGGTGAAGTTCGCGGCACTCGCCGCGGAACTCACCACCTTGTGGTCCTCTCCGTTGTCGGCCGTTCCGATGCGGATGGCCGTGTCCTTGCGCGCGGTCTTGGCTACGACCACAGCGGATTCGCCCTTGGCCGCGTTGCTCACGAGTGCGGTGCTCCCGCGCGGGAACGCCGTGGCGATGTCCGCCGGGTTGCTGAAGTCCTTGGGCTGGGACGGTGCGGCGGCAGCGAAGCCACTGGCCCTGCCGATGATCGCGATGTCTCCGAAGGCCCGGACCGCCGGCGCGAACAGGTCGCTCGTGGGCCGGACTTCGATGTACTTGACCGTCATCGACGGCTCCTTACGTTTTTCCGTGCCGCGTACCGGCGCCGCACCGTGCCACCGGTCCGTTCCTCGGTCGGCTGCCCGGCACCGCTCACTCGGCGTCGACGAAGGCGGTCACACAGCCCTCGGCAGCCAGCAGATCGGACACCTCCCGCGCTGATCCGGGTGGGTCGGGGACGGTGAGCGCGGCAGCGGGGAAGACCGCCAGCCACGCGCTGGTGGCGAGCAGCGCCCCGCCGTCGTACGCGTCGGGACGCGGGCGTGAGTCGTCCTGCGCGCCACGGCACTGGGCCAGCCGGCGCAGGGACGCCGCGAGGTCCAACTCGGCGAAGAAGAGCACCGAGATACGCAGCCGGTAACTGCGCGCCGGCGCGTTCGGATCGAACGGGGGCGCCTGCGCGTAGTGCAGGCGGTACAAGCGAGGGAACTGGTCCTGTAGATCCCGGTAGTCGGCGACCTTCGCACGGCGCATCAGCTCGGCGAGGTCGAGGAAGTCGAACCGGGCGACGAACTCGTCCTCCGGCAGAGCGGACACGTCCTCCGAGTCGATGGATTCCAGCGCCCCCTCGGTGAGGGCGACGCGCGCCGTGACGACCGTGTCCAGTGCGAGGTCGATCCAGTGCGGCGCGGTGACGGAGGGCATCTCCAGGACCGCTCTGGACTGGGCGACGTCCGGCAGCAGCTTCTCCCAGCTCCCGTGCGCCCTCCAGGGGACACTCACCGGGACCTGGAAGTCCTTCGCCGTGACGGTGACCGAGTCGACGGACCGGACCTCCAGTCGGCTCGGTTCGTAGACCGCGGCGAGGAGGGATCGCAGCCGATCGCTCTCCGGGTCGTCCTCGGGCCGCAGGAGTCGGCCGACCTGCGCCGGGTCCAGATAGCGGATCATCATCTTGTCGGGGAATCCGGTCATGACGATTCCAGACGCACGGGGCGGCACTCGGACGACTTGACGGCGCCCGGCGAGGAGGGGCGACCTGTATTCACCGTAAGCCGATCGGGGCGCCGCGGCACCTCAGGGCGGACGGTCCGGGGCACCGGGAGTTGCCGGTTGCCGCAGGGCGAAGTACCCGCTCGCCATCAATGGTTCACGCTTCAAATGGGCCGACCCGACATGTCGGCACAGGAGTTGGCGCCCCGCCGCATCGCAGCCGCTGCTGCCCTCGGGCCCGGGGTGGTACCCGTATCGTTCGCGCAGCTCCTGCTCGGTGAAGCCCGGCGCCGGCGCGAGCGGCACACCGTGCTCGCGCTACGCCCGGAAGACGAGGCAGAGCCCTTCGTGTCCGGGCAGTGCGACGGAGACCGCCCGCATGTCGTCGACCACCCCGACGTCCCTGCCGGTCAGGGCGTCGTGGGCCCGCCAGCCCGGCTGGAAGTGCTCCGACGCGACGGCACCCGAGACGGCCGTGGAGCCGAAATTGAGCACGGTCGCCTGGATCTGTCCCGTCCGGTCGATGCGGTGCACCATGGCGAGCAGCGCGGGGTGCGGAACCGGAGGGATCTCGAGCTGGTCGGCCGTGGCGATCCCCGTCTCCTCCCGTACCCGCAGCAGGTGTTTGAGGCGCGAGGCGAAGGAGTCGGGGTCCTGGAGCTGCGCCGGAAGACCGCCGTACAGGCTGTGCCCCTTGGGCATGCCCGAACCGGACACGGTCGCGTCGGGCCGGTAGTCCAGCAGGTCGTACGCGGCTCGGTGGATCCACCGGGTGTCGCCGGTCGCCAGCAGCGACCGCACCCGTTCGCGCGGCAGCGTCAGCAGACCGCACAGATCCCAGCCGGAGAGCGAGAACACGCCGGGTTGCAGGGCGTTGAACATCGCCAGGAGCAGGTGGGCCCGCCTGATGTCGCGCACGTCCTGGTCGGTGAGGTCGTCGAGCCTGGTGTGCCCGAGGGCCGCGGCGATGACGCTGACCGTCGTGGAGGCGATGCCGTTCGTGGTGAAGATGGCGTTGTAGGGGGCGCTCGGCCCGGTCAGCGTCTGCACCAGCTCCGCGCGGATGTGTTCGGCCAGCTGTCCGCCGGTGACCTCGACACCGTGGTAGGTGAAGAGATCGTCCTTGTGCAGGGTGGCGAAGTGCACCAGCTCGTAGGTGAGTTCGTCGTGGTTCTGCAAGGCGTGCACGAGACTGGCGGCGGCCACCCCGCTCTCCAGGGCGATGCCGAGGGTCAGCCGCAGGAACTCGGTGTCGGCGGTGGCCAGCGCGTGATGGTAGGCGGGCCGGTTGACGAAGTCGTACGACAGGTCCGCGCCGGCCTCGGACGTGATCTTGATGTCGTCGACGGTCAGATTCAGCTCCTGGAAGGTGAAGCCGCCCATCTTCCTTACCATGCTGGCGATCAGCTGGTTGGCGGCCTCGGACAGCGGGTGTCCCTCCGACCAGGCCGGCAGGCCCTCGGCGCTCTTCTCGACGCCGAGGAACCCGTTGGCGTCCAGGCGCAGCGCGCCCGAACCGAGGTCGCCGAGGGAGTGCAGGGCGTCGCCGATGACCAGCCGCATGCCCGCGAAGGTGGGGTCGAGCCAGTTGATGGACGGCTGGCCCTCTTTGAAGTAGTGCAGGTACACCCAGCGCCGGGTGACGCCGTCGGGGCCGATGACCTGCCGCGTCGCGCTCCAGTTGGTGTCCTTGACACCGGGGTCGTGGAAGATCACCCGCTGGAGGCGCCCGATGATGTAACCGGCCTTCTCCAGCGCTTCCTCGGCCTCGGTGTCCAGGTTCGCCGAGTCACGCCCCGGCGGCACCGCGGGCAACAGGTGCCAGTCCTCGGGGGCGATCTGCACCATGTGGTAGATGCCGGGATAGTCGTCGACGTTCATTTCGGCGAGCCGGAAGTCGGGCCCCTTGCCGGTGTGCCCCGGCACGATGTCGTCGATGACGGTGCCGCCGTGGTCGGCGGCCACCTCGCACATGCGCCGGAAGTCGTCGTCCGTCCCGAAGGCGTGGTCGATGGCGGTGCTGATCCGGTCGAAGTGGCCGTCGACGCTGGGAGTGGTCTCCCAGCCGGCGATCCCGCCCGCCCGTTTGACCGGCCCGGTGTGCACGGCTCGGATGCCGATGTCGGAGAAGACACGCCACAGGTCGGGGTCGGCCAGGGTGTCGAGGAAGCTGTGTCCGGGGCGGGTGATGAGGGAGATGGGGTACGCCGTGAACCACACCGGCGCCGCGGTGACGGCGGCCTTGGGATCGGGGCGCGCGAAGGGGTTCTGCCACATGCTGCCCTGTCCGGTGAGTTGGACGGAGAGGTCTCGGGCGTCCTGCAGCATGGAGTGGCGTCGTAGCCAATGCACATAGGTGGGGTTGGTGCCGACGGCGTCACCGTTGCGCTCATCGGGCGGGGGCAGTTGTTCGGGCGGCCGCAACCGGGCGCGCGGCCGCAGGGACCGGGGCCGCGCCGGATAGAACTGTTCCGAGTAGGTGATCTCTGTCGGTCCGTGCTGGCTCTGCCACGAACCGTCGGCCGCCGCCGGCTCATCCGTCATGTGGTTTCTCCCTGTTCCTTCTCCCTGTTCCTTCGGTTCCTTGAGTCGGCTACCCCTGAGGGGCCGTGGGATGGCCCACGTTCGCGGAACAGAGACCTCACCGAGGCTGCTCGTCTGATCCCGCAACCCGCGCCGACCGCGGGTGGGTCATGGCCTGGGCGCAGCCCGCCGGGGCCCGCGGAAGCCCGGGCACCGCCAGGTCAATACGCGGTCGCCATCGGCGTGCGAAAGGCTTTCGGTGGGTGAACGAGTCCGGCAAGAGCACCGGTACGTGGAAGCAGTACCAGACGACGATCGCCGGCGGGTACAGCCGTGATCTCCAGTACGTCGAGGGCACGGGACGCGTCCTGATCCTTCATGCCGCGTGGGCCGGGGGAAGCGTCGGGCCCGTGAAGCCTCGCGCGGCGGGCTGAGTGTCCGCGGCGCCGACAGGTTCGCGGCGCGCCACCGGACCGTTCCTGCGCACAGAACGGTTTCTTCCTGCCAGGCTCTGCCATGTGACGTACATAGTGACCGTGGACACCCGCATCCCGGACGGCGCTCCGGAGATGGACCCACTGCAACGAGCGGGCGCCGTGGCGCTCATCGAGGACGGATTCGACTCGGTCAGGTCCGTCGAGGGATCCGACGGGGTGAAAGTCGATCTCCTCGACAGCATCGTCGCCGTCTACCCAGGCGGTGCCCATCTGAAGGTCATCGTGGACGCCCGGACGCTGGAATCCGCCGAGGACACGGTGCAGTTGCTCGTGGATGAGCTGCTGGAGCGCACCGAGCTGTTGGCGGAATGGAAGATCGAACGGTGCGAGGTCGAGCTGCACCAGCAGTTGGCCAGGGAGAGCCTCGACGCGGCCGGCGGCCCCGACGCACCGCCCGATGACCCGGCGGCCCGCAAGGCCCGGCACACCGGGGGACCGACCACCGAGGACACCGACGACAGTCACGGTGCCGAGGCGAAGACCGAGGCCGTGCGACGCCGGATGGTGGGGCTGGCGGACGAACTGCGCTCGTTCCCGTCGGCGGTGTTCGGCGTCGACGGGAAGATCGCCGTCCCGCCGGAGAGCGCCGCACTCGCCGCCGGGGCCCTGGTCCACGCGGCGGACAGCCTCGTGCGCGAGCTGTTCGAAGACGTACAGGTCCTGACGCAGGAGGACACCAACGTCGCGGAGTGCGAGGGACCCCTGTGGCACCTGGAGCGCCTTCCCGACCGGTACGCCCTGCGGTACGACGCCGGGTTCGCCCGCCGTTTCCTCGTGACCGTGATCGCCCTGACCACCCGCTTCACCGACGGCAGCTTCCGCCGACTGGGCTGCGTGGCCGAGGAACTCGCCCTGAGGTTCCTGCTGGGCGCGGCGACCACGACCCTGGAGCGGCACGGGCTTCTCGACGACGAGGTGTCCACCGCTCTCACCGTGTTCGCCGACAACGTGTACGAGGACATGCGCCACGAGTGGCTCTACGACGACTCGACGGACGGGACCGACGAGGGAACGGCTGGCGCGGCGCTCGGGATCACGCCCATGGCGTTCGGGTCGTGGTTCATCCCGTTCGTCGAAGGCGGGTACGCCCACCCGTCCGCGGCGGACGAACCCGGGACGGCACCGCGATGAGCTTGTGATCCGACAAGACGTCGGAGGACGCGCCCGGGGGCCTGCCTCGCGTGGCGGCATCGCCGCCGGGTACCGGGAAGGCCGGCACTCCACAGGTGCGGGGCCGGCCCGCGTGCCCGTCGGCGGACACGCGCCGGGAACGGGCCGGCCACGGCCGGCGCCCGGCGCGGGTCGTCGGTCAGCCGCGGGTGTCGAGTGGAGCGTGCAGTGTGAGGTGCGGGGAGAGGGCGTGCAGGAAGTCCGGGGCGTCGAAGGCCGCGCCCGCGGAGGCGACGCCGGTGGTCCGGGTGCGGCCGGTGAGGACGCGGTCGACGGCCTCCACCGCGAGCGGCGCGCTGATGGCGTAGATGTCCTGACCGGTGGCGACCGCGCGGCGTTCCGTGGCGCCGGAGCGGACGAGGACGTCGACGACGAAGGTCTGCGCGGAGCGGCCGCGTTCGTCGACGGCGGTCGGTGCCGAGGCGCCGGGAGCGGACAGGTCCGCGGCCGCTCTCGCGGTCATGTAGGTGCGCACCTCCGGGACGGCCAGGTGGCTGGGCACGGTGACGACGTCGGCCATGGTGAACTCCCCGATGACGCTCTGGGGGCCGAGCGGTGCCGGGAAGGGCCATTCCAGGGTCGGCAGAGCGTCGTCGTGGTATGCCAGCCGTCCGCCGGAGTAGCGGACGCGACGGCCTCCGCGTCGCTCTCCGGAGACCACGCCCGAGGCGAGTGTTCCGGCGGTGGGGTGCCAGCTGCTGAGGCCGTAGGCGATGTGCGCCTCGTCCGCCGCCGTCCAGTCGCCCATCGCGGTGGTGACCAACAGGTCACCGAGGCCGCCGAAGAAAGCCATCGCCGGGACCACCACGGTGCCCGCGGCGCGGGCACGCTCCGCGAAGTCCGTGAACGTGTCGAGGTTCGCCTCGATCTCGGCCGCCACGTCGACGTACGGGATTCCGGAGCGCAGCGCCGCCTCGACGAGTGGAGCGGCGGTCGCGGCGAAGGGTCCGGCGCAGTTGATCACCGCGATCGCGCCGTTCAGCGCGCGGTCGAGCGAGGCCGGGTCGTCGACCGTCGTACGCCGCGCCTCGAGCCCCGGTAGCGTCCGAGCGAGGGTCAGCAGCTTGTCCTCGTCGCGACCGAGGAGCAGCGGGAGGTACCCGCGCTCGATCAACTCCGCGACCACGAACCGCCCGGTGTGCCCGTAGGCGCCGTACACCGCCACGTTCCGACCCGATCCCATGCCTGCTCCCGTGCTCGAAGTGGTCCAGTGCGCCCATCCTGTCCGCGGCGGCCCTCCGACGCCCAGTGTCCGGAACGACATGACCCGTACAATTCCCGACATGAGTTCTGTTCCGCGGTCCGTCGCGGTCGCCGCCACCGACGGGATGCTCCACTTCGAGCTGGCCCTGGCGTACGAGGTCTTCGGCTCCGCCCCGGCCGCCGTGCCCGGTCCCTGGTACGACGTCAGCGTGTGCGGCACGCAGGCCGTGCGGGTCGGCCGGTTCCTGCTGGAGCCGGACTGCGGGCTCGACCGGCTCGCGCACGCCGGCACCGTGATCGTCCCCGCCCTGGCGGACGTCGGCGTGGACCCGCCGGCCGACCTCGTCGAGGCGGTGCGCGTGGCCCACGCGTCGGGTGCGCGGGTGGTCTCCCTGTGCACGGGCGTGTTCGTGCTCGCCGCCGCCGGCCTGCTGGACGGGCTGAGCGCGACCACGCACTGGGCGCACACCGAGGAACTTGCCGCGCGCTACCCCCGGGTGAAGGTCGACCCGGACGTGCTCTACGTCGACAACGGCAACGTGCTCACCTCCGCGGGCAAGGCCGCGGCGATGGACCTGTGCCTGCATCTGGTCCGCCGCGATCACGGTTCGGCGATCGCCAACGTGGTCGCCCGCCGCCTGGTCGTGCCGCCCCACCGGGCCGGTGGGCAGGCCCAGTTCGTCGCCACTCCGGTGCCCGCCCAGGACGGCCATCCGCTGGCCGAGCTGCTCCCCTGGGTGATGCGGCGGCTGGACCAGCCGCTGACCGTGGAGGATCTGGCCCGCCAGGCGAACATGAGCTCACGCCACCTCGGCCGTCACTTCCGCTCGATCACCGGCACCACTCCCCTGCAGTGGCTGCTGACGCAGCGGATCCGCCGTGCGCAGGAGCTGCTGGAGAGTACGGACAACAGTGTCGACACGATCGCCGCGGCCGCGGGCATGGGCACGGCGACGACCCTACGCCGCCACTTCCACCGCACGATCGGTGTGTCGCCGGACGCCTACCGCCGCACCTTCCGGGCGTGAGCCAGCTCCATCAACGCCGTGAGCACGGCCGCCGCCTCACCGGGGGCGGCGGCTCGCCGTGTCCGTCCGCGCCGTGGTGGCCGTGTCCTCGGCCGCCGGTGCCGGAGGCCGCACCCACCCCGCAAACCGCTGACCAGGGGCAGCGTCAGCGCGCCAGTACCGCAGAACGGTCTCCCGTACGACCTCGACCCGTTCCGCGGCGATGAGACAGCCGACGGGCTCCAGCCCGCCCGCGTCCGCCTCGAAGGCGACGAGCACCGGCGGCTCCGCGCCGAGCTGACGGGTGACTCTCCCGTACTCCTCGCTCGTCGGCGCGCGGAACACCGGATCGGAGAACCGCGCCGGGCAGCTGACGAAGGCCGGGTCGCCGAAGACCAGCTCCAAGCCGTGGTGGTAGGTGAGATCGTGCCCGGCCGCCAGCCGGAGCTCCGCGGCGTCCCAGGCGATGACGTCCCAGTCCCACCAGGACCCCTCGGGGAGCTGGACTTCGACGCGCCGACGCTCCGCGTCCACTCTCGCCTCCCACCGCTGATACGCACTCGACCACACCGACTTGACCACTGCCGCGCTCAGGTGTCCAGTGACAGCGCGTTCCTGGCGTGCGCGATGGACGCCTCGGAGGCCGGTCCGCCTGGGTTCTCCGTGGCCAGGGCCTGGCTGAGGCTCATGAAGGTGCGCATCCGCTGTTAGTAGCGGGCGTACGCGGTGCGGTGGTCGCCGTGGGCGCGGGCGAGGCAGTCGGCCCGTGCGCAGGCCTGATCTACAGTCATGTCTGTGATACATGCCCGTGCTTGACGGCGGGTTCGTCGCCCATGCAGAACAGGAAGATGGGAGCCATGAGCGGTATGACGGGGTTCGTCCGATCCGGGTCGCTGGGGGTGGCCATCGCGGTCCTCGACGACGGCAGCGGAGCGTGCGACCCCAACGACGAGGTGCTGGTCGCCGCCCCCAACTGGACGGCCGCCGCACGGCTGATGCGCGAGCGTGGCTACCGGCGCGTGCACACAAGCGCGGGCCGGATGAAGCCGTCGCCCGACGCCGTCGCTCTCGCCCTGGGCACTCCCGGCGTCGTGTACCGGCGGAAGTGGGCGACGGGCGAGGAGTGGCAGCCCTTGCTCTGAGGGGCGCCGCACAGCGCCTCGCCACGGCTGCTTCCGCCGCCCGGCTGAGGGCGGCCCGTGCGCGGCCCGCGACGCCGACCACCGGCAGGGTCCGGCCGCGACGAACGCGCCGGGAACGCGGTGGGCCGCCACCGTCCGTACGCCGTACACCGGCTACACGGTCGAAGTGAGGATCTCCCTCGCCGATCTGCCCGCTGCCGCCGACCCGGTCGGCCTGACCGGGAACATCATGGTCTACGACTCCGACACCGAGGACCGTACCGGGCAGTCCCGCCTGGCCTGGTCCACCTTCGGCAGCGCCCAGGCCGACCCCTCCGTGTGGGGCGCCCTGCGCCTGCCCGGCCACCCGCCTCCGCCCGGGCGGCCGATCGTCCCCGGCCCCGCGGTGATCCCCCTGGAAGCGGCCGACAGCCATGACTCACCCGCGTCCGTCGCCCAGAGCCACCGCACCGGCGTCCCCCTCGCGGTGGGACCGCGACGCTCTCGCTGAGGTCGCGCACCGGCCCGCCCCTCGAGCGTCGTAACCCCCGTCCCCGCGCCGCCGCCGACCCGCGGGTGGTCGGACTCCGACGGGAGGTGCTGACGTGCCGGGCAAGGCCGGGCGCTCAGGCCGGCCGGGACTGCCGGGGTGGCTTCATGGCCCAGCGGATGGTCCGGGTCAGGGCCTGGCCGGCGGGGCGTACCGCGAGGTCCTCGACGACCGGCACCCGGGGCAGCCACAGCATGCTCCGGGCCCAGGGCGGGAGCAGCGCGACGGCGTTCGCGGCCAGCCCGCCGTAGAAGGGCCGTGCCGTGAGGGGCAGGGGAGGCTGGAGGAGCAGGAAGCGGGCGGCGGCCCGGGCCTCGGCCGTGGCCCGCAGTTCGGGCCGGTAGGCGGTCAGGCGCTCGGACAGCTCGCGGCGGTCGCGCGGCGGGTCGCTCACCCCGAGCGCCTCGGCGACGCGGGCGGTGTCGCGGACATAGGCGTCGTAGCCGGCGGCGTCCAGCGGATGGGCGCCGTAGCGTTCGTGGGCGCGCAGGAAGCTGTCCGTCTCGGCGACGTGCACCCAGCCGAGCAGGTGCGGATCGGCCGCGTGGTACGGCACGCCCTCGGCCGTCGTCCCGCGGATCCGTTCATGGATGCCGCGGACGTGGTCGACCGCCCGCTGGGCGTCCGCGGCGGTGCCGTAGGTCGTCACGGCCAGGAAGGTGCTGGTGCGCTGGAGGCGGCCCCACGGGTCGCCGCGGTAACCGGAGTGCCCTGCCACCGCCGCCATCGCGAGGGGATGCAGGGACTGCAACAGCAGTGCGCTCAGCCCGCCGATGAACATGGAGGCGTCGCCGTGGACCGTGCGGATCGGGCGGTCCGGCCCGAACCAGCGCGGTCCGGGGGTGTCGTGGATACGGGCACGCGTCGCCGGCCCGTCGGGACCGGCGACCCGGCGGAACAGGGCCCGGCCCAGCTGCTCACGGACTACGGTCAGCACGGTCGGCCTCCCCTCTCCTGCTGCCCAGTGTCCCGCACACCTGCCCGAATCCGGGAAGCCCCCGATGCCGGCCATGAGCCGCCGGACCACGGCAGCTCACCGGCGACCGCCACCGCCCGCGTCGACTGCGCCGCGCCACCGGCATGCCGAGACGCCGGCATCCCGGCATCCCGGCATCCCATACGCAGACACCGAGATACCTCCGGCGGAGGCGGATCACCGCACCCCGATGATCCTCCGCAGCATGTCCAGGAACTGATCGCGCTCGGCCGCCGACAGGGGGGCGAGGAGCTCGTCGTTGGCCCGCTCCCCCGCCTCCGCGCACTCCGCCAGGCGCCGTTCGCCCTCGGCGGTGAGACCGACCGCGTTCTTGCGGCGGTCGGCGGGGTCGGGGGCGCGGACGACGAGGCCCGCCGCCTGGAGATCGTTGAGGACGCCGACCAGGTCCTTCGGGTCGAGTGCCACCGCCCTGCCGAGATCTGCCTGGGCGACCGGGCCGAGATCCGCGACGGCCGCGAGGACCACGTGATGCCACATCCGCATGTCGTGTCGCGCGAGGGCATCCGCGACCAGGCCGCGTCCACGGGCCGCCGCCCGGCCGAGGAGCCAGCTCGGGAGGGCCCGGATCCGGCTGGGCGCCGGCGGGTTGTCTGCCATGCGCCGCAGCATACGAGAAAACGTTGGAGTTCCCCACGATTGATCGATACCGTTGGGAACTCCAACGAATGGCGAAGTTGTCGGGAGGCGATCACGCATGCGGCGCATTCGGTACGAACACAGCGGTGGCCCCGGGGCCTTGTTCCAGGAAGAGGTCCCCGTGCCGGAGCCCGGAGCCGGTGAACTGCTCATCAGGACGGAGGCGATCGGCGTCACGCTCCCCGTCGTACGCAAAGTACGCGAAGGCGCGCGGCCCGTCCCGCTCGGTGGCGAGCTGGCCGGTGAAGTGGTGCGCGTCGGTGACGGAGTGACCGGATACGCACCGGGCGACCGGGTCACCGGCCTCTGCTTCGGACACGCGTACGCGGAGTACGCGCTGCTGCACACCACGATGGCCTCCCCCGTTCCGGCGGGCACCGGCGGGACAGACGCGGTCGCCCTGGTCCGCAGCGGTGTGGTGGCGCTCGGCGCCCTGGAGGCCGCGCGCCCGGAGAAGGGCGAGTCGGTTCTGGTCACCGCGGCGGCGAGCGGGGTCGGCCATCTCGCCGTGCAGTTGGCCCGGCTGAGGGGCGCCGCACGGGTCGTGGCCGCCGTGGGCGACCCCGCCAAGGCGGATTTCGTACGCTCCCTCGGCGCCGACGCCGTGGTGAGCTACGGGCAGGAGAGCTGGGGCGAGCCGGTCGACATCGTGCTCGACGCGGTCGGCGGCACGCTGCTCGCTCCCGCCCTCAAGGCGCTCGCGCCGGGTGGACGGCTGGTCGAGTACAGCTCGGGCGGCGGCACCATCGAGGCGTACGACCTCCTCGTAGGCGGCAGGTCGGCCATCGGCTTCCAGGTGGCGATGGTGGCCAGGAACCAGCCGCAGCGGTATGCGGGATGGATCGAGGAGCTGTGGCGGCTGTTCACCGAGGGGGCGCTGCGCCCCGCGGTCCACGCCGTGTTCCCCCTCGCGGACGCGGCCCGGGCGCACGCCACGATCGAGGACCGGGCCAATCGGGGGAAGGTCGTCCTGGTGCCGTAGGAAGGGCGAACTCACCATTCGGTGCGGTGTCTCGTCGGACCGGTGAAGGCAGAGCGAGCGAGGGAGTCGACGACACCGTGAACAACACGTCCCAGCCAGGAGACGGCAGGCCCGATCCGGCCCTGAGCGCGATCATGGGCGAGCGGCGTCAGCTGATCAATCTCGCCTACCGGCTCCTCGGTTCCCTGGCCGAAGCCGAGGACGTCGTCCAGGAGACCTACGCCCGCTGGTACGCCATGTCCCCGCAGCAGCGGGACGGCATCGTTTCCCCCGGCGGCTGGCTGACGACGGTCGCCAGCCGCATCTGCCTCGACCTGCTCGGCTCGGCGCGGGCAAGACGGGAGCGCTATGTGGGCGAATGGATCCCGGAACCGCTGCCCGACCGCACGGAGTGGATCAGCGGGCGGTGGGACGGCACCGCCGTCGACCCCGCCGACCGGGTCACCCTCGACGAGTCGATCAACATGGCCTTCCTCGTCGTACTGGAATCGATGACCCCGGCCGAACGCGTCGCGTTCATCCTGCACGACGTCTTCCGCTACCCCTTCGCCGAAGTGGCCGAGATCGTCGGCCGGACACCGGCGGCGTGCCGTCAGCTGGCCTCGTCGGCCCGCCGGCGCATGCGCGCGGCACAGCGGCCCGCGACTCCGGCGGCCGAGCGTGCCGCCGTCGTCCGAGCCTTCAAGCAGGCGTGGGAGGCGAAGGACATCGACGCCCTCATCGCCCTGCTGGCCCCCGACGCCACGGCGAGCGGCGACAGCGGCGGGATCGCCCCGGCCGCGCTCCACCCGGTCGAAGGCGCCGAGCAGGTCGCGCGCTTCTTCGCCGACCGGGCCCGTGCGGTGCCCCATGTGACGATCAGGGAGTGCACGGTCAACGCCCAGCCCGGCCTGGCGGCCCAGCTGGACGGCGTCACCGTCTCGGTGCTGGCGTTCGACATCGCGGGCGACCGGATCCAGCGGATCTGGGGCGTGCTCAACCCCGACAAACTCCGGCCCTGGACGACGTCGTAGGGGTGCGCCACGAACCTGCGGACGGCCTGCCCTTCACGGAGACCGCCGACCCCGCGCCCGGTCCCGGTCAACTCCTCGTCGATGACGGCAGGGGCCATCGGGGTCCGGCTGGTGGTGACAACACCAGGCTCAGCACACACTCCCCTCCCGTCGCCGTGCGCTGCCAGGGTTGCCGCCATGACCCAGCGCACCACTCTGATCACCGGCGCCACGCAGGGCATGGGCCGTGCCCTCGCACTCGACCTGGCCGCGCGCGGCGGCACCGTCCTGCTGCACGGCCGGGACCCCGGCCGGCTGGAGGCCGTGGCCGACGAGGCACGCGCCGCCGCCCCCGACACCACCGTCCGCACGTACCTGGCCGACCTGTCCGACCTGGACCAGGTGCGCGCGATGGCCGACCGGATCCGTACGTCCGAACCGCACCTCGACGGCCTGATCAACAACGCGGTGGCGGGCGGTGGTGCCGAACCCCTCACACGCGAACTCAGCCGCCAGGGGCACGAACTCCGCTTCGCCGTGAACCACCTCGCCCCGTACGCCCTCACCCGTGATCTGCTGCCCCTGCTCATCTCCTCCGCGCCCGCCCGAGTGATCAACGTCGCCTCGGTCGGCCAGGAGGCCATCGACTTCGACAACGTCATGCTGGAGCGGGACTACGAGGGCCTGCGCGCCTACTGCCGAAGCAAGCTGGCCATGATCATGGCGACCTTCGAGCTGGCCGCCGAACTGCGCGGAACCGGAGTCACGGTGAACACCCTCCACCCGGCCCACCTGATGGACACCGACGGCGTCCGCGCCTACGGCCTCACCCCCGTCACCGGCACGGAGGAGGGCGTCCGGCCGACGGTCCGCCTGCTCCTCGACCCGGAACTCGCCACCACCACGGGCCGCTACTTCGACCGGTTCACGGATACGCGCGCCCATGAGCAGGCGTACGACACCGAGGCCCGCGAACGGCTGATGAAGCTGACGCACGGTCTGATCGCCTAGGGTCGCCGCTGCCGGGCCCCGCTGTCCGTCCGGCCCCACGACGTCCGCGCTCCCGCCTCCGGCCGGACGGCGGCGTCAGGTGGATCGGCTTGTGTCCGGGGCGTCCACGACCTCGTCCGCGATGTGCGCCGCCCAGGTCTCGATCTGGTGGAAGTCACGGAAGTCCCCGCCCTTGCCGGAGCGGAGGATCATGCCGGCGACAAGGCCCTTCGCGCCCTCCTCCAAGCGGCCTCCGAAGGTGATGTGACCGCGTGCGTCGAGCCGGGTCATCGCCTTGGACACGCCGCTCACCGGCGGGATGTCACGCTCGGAGGCGGACCGGTCGAGCGGGCCGCTGCTGAAGAACCACAGCGGCCGGTGGGCGAGTGTCCGGCGATGCCGGCGGACGAAACGGCGGGCGTCCTTGTGCCAGCGGCCGGCGTAGAGTCCACCGCCGACGATCACGGCGTCGTACGGCTCCACGCTCGTCACCGAGCCGGCGTCGGCTGTGTGGACCGTCAGCCCCTCCTCGCGCAGCACGCCGGCGATGGTCTCGGCGATCTGCGCGGTCGATCCGTTGGTCGTTCCGTAAGCGACCAGCACATGGGTGGCCATGGCGGCACGCCTCCTCTCATGGGGTTGTCGCACCCCGTCAGTCGTGCGGGACCAGTACGACCGGCTCCCGGACGTGATGGATCAGAGCATGGGCGACCGGTCCGGTGTGCGCGCCGATCGCCGCGCGGCGCATACGGTGGCCCACCACCAGCAGGCCCGCTCCTTGCGCGGCGTCGACGAGGACATGGGCGGGGCGCCCTTCGCGCAGGTCGTCCTCGACGGCGACGGTGGGGAACTTCTCCCGCCACGGCTCCAGCAGCACCGCCAGGTCCCGTTCCGCCTCCGCCGCGGTCCGGGCGCGTCCGGCGGCGTCCGGGAGACCGTGCGCGAGCGGCGCGTGCCAGGCGTGTACGACACGCAGGGGCGCGTGGCGCATCTCGGCGGCGTGGAACGCGAATTCCAGGACCTCGTGGGACGTGCCGTCGACATCGACGGCGACCGCGACGTCACGGAAGGGCGTGCGCTGCGACGGCTTGCCGTCCGCGTCCGGCAGGTGCTCGTCCTCGGCTGTCTCACCGGCCCGTACGAGGACCAGCGGCCGTTCGATACGGGCGGCGGTGGCCAGGGCGACGGAGCCGGAGACGAACCCGGCGAGGCCGGTGGGGCCTTGGCTGCCGATGACCAGGAGTTCGGCGTTCTCCGACTCGGCCAGCAGCGCGGGGACAGGCATCGTGCGCACCTGTTCGGCGGTGATGCGCAGCCTTGGGTGCCGCTCGCTCAGCCGCTCGAGTGCGGTGCGCAGCACCTGGTGGGCGTGGTGCTGGGGTGCCTTCAGTTCGGGCAGGGCCGACCCGGTCTCCCCCTCGGGCAGGCCTGCCTCCCAGGCGTGCACGAGCCGGAGCGGCAGACCTCGGCGCAGGGCTTCCCTGGCCGCCCAGTCGGCCGCGGCCAGGCCCTCCCGCGTATCGACGACACCGACCACGATCGGCCTGATCATGACCGTCACCTCCTTGATCCGGATCTCTCACTGCTGTGGTACGACGGCCACCGGGCACCGCGCGTGGTGCAACAGCGTGTGGCCGACCCGGCCGAGCTGGAGCCCGCCGTGGCCGTGGCGTCGCCGCGCCCCGACGATCACCAGATCGGCGGCGGCCGAGCGGTCCACCAGCACCTTGTGTGCGGGGCCCTCCACCGTCGTAGGACGCACCCGTACCGCCGGGTGGTCGGTGATCGCGTCGCGCAGCAGCTCGTCGAGCAGGGCACGGGCCCGCTCCTCGTGGTACCGGGCCGGTGTCCCGCCCGGTGCGGCCGGGTCGGCGCTTTCGTGCGCCGGGCACCGCCAGGCCCGTACGACGTCGAGGACGCACGCGCGGAGTCCGGCCTCGCGGAAGGCGAACCTCACGGCGTCACCACTCGTGTCCGGGTTCCCGGCGCCGAGCAGCATCCGCTCGTGTGTCCCCGCCAGGCCGGCCTTGTCGCCGCGGACCACGATCACGGGGCAGGGTGCGCGGGCCGCTACGGCCAGGCTGACCGAGCCGAGGAGCAGTCCCCTCAGTCCACCGCGTCCACGCGACCCGGTGACCAGGACGGACGCGGTGTCGCCGGCGTGCAGGAGGGCGGAGGCTGCTTCCTCCGGGAGGATGTCGGTGGAGACCTTCACGTCGGGGTCGCGCAGCTGAGCGCGCTCGGCCGCGGAGGCGACGATGTGCTCGGCCATCACCCGGACCGACGGGCGCCTCGGACCGCCCGACGGCACGGTGCCTTCGTAGTGTTCCCAGAGCGAGGCATGGATCAGCCGCAGCGGCAGGCCGTGCCTGGCGGCCTCGTCCACCGCCCAGTCGACGGCGGACAGGCTGCTGTCCGATCCGTCGACGCCCACGACCAGGGGCAGTTCCATGGTCATCTTCCCCGCCGCCTCTCGTCGTTCGCCGGGCGGCCCTGAGGGGCCACCCTCAACGTCGCACTCCTGGCGGCCGGCGAGGAGAGGCCGTTCGGCCCCTTGGCCGCCCACTCGGCCCATGGATCGGGGAGGTCCTCGCCGGAGGCTGTACGCACGGCCATGGAGGGGCAGCCCCGTGCGACGCCCCGACCGGCGCCGTCACGGCGGGGATCGTGCCGGCCGTCACCGGCGAGCCCCGGCTGGGACGCCGCTGCCGACCGTCGACGGCATGGGCCGAAGGTCCCCGTCGTCGGGCCCGAGCGGCCCGTGGTGCCGTACGCCGCCCGGGCGGAAGCTGGCATCAGGAAGCCCCGACGGCATCCGCGGGGCGGCCGCCCCCCTTTCGGGGGACGGGCCGTCGGACGAAAGGAGCCGGAGCGATGACACCCACGACGACCCTGGCCGCGGCCCTGCCGACCACGCACCGCGAACGACTCATGCGGGTCGCCCACGAGGTGTCCTTCGAGGCGGGCACCCGCCTGTTCGAGGAGGGCCGACGCGCCGACCGCTTCTGGATCATCCGGTCCGGGACCGTCGCCCTCGATCTGCGCGTGCCCGGTCGCCGCGCCGCCGTCGTCGAGTCGCTGGGCCCCGGTGAACTGGTCGGCTGGTCCTGGCACTTCGCGCCCTACGTGTGGCAGCTGGGCGCCGAGGCCCTGAGCCCGGTGCGCGCCTGGGAGTTCGACGCGGAGGCCGTGCGGGCGATGAGCGCGCGGGATCCCGCGTTCGGCCGGGCGATCGCGACCTGGGTCGGCCGGGTCGTCGCCCACCGGCTGCACGCCGCCCGTATCCGGCTGCTCGACCTGTACGCCCCGTACGGCAGCGGCGGCCTGACCTGACCGCCTCGCCTCGCCTCGCCTCGCCTCGCCCGAGTGGCGTCTGCGCGGGGGCCGCCGCTCGGCGCCGGCGGCCGGCCGAGCCGAGCGGGGATCACCGCCGTCGACAGCGATGGCGCGGCCACGACACCGCCCTGAGCCCGGTCTGCCGCACGCGCGACGGTTCTGCCGCACGCGCGACCGGCTCTCCTGTGAGCCGCAGAGAACGACCGTGATCGTGCGGAGCCAGTGCGGGGACGCTCCGTGCCGCGTCTGGGCCGTTCGGCCCTGGTGACGGCGGCCCCCGCGCGTGATGATCGTGGGCATGGGCTCTGCGCGAGTCCGTCCGCCCGGGAACAAGGGGTCGTCATGGCCGAGGTACGCACCTTCACGGAGGAGAACCCGATCCGGGTCTTCCTGCTGGACGATCACGAGGTGGTACGGCGCGGTCTCGCCGACCTGCTGGACGCCGAGCCGGACATCTCGGTCGTCGGAGACGCCGACAGCGCGGCGCACGCGCTCACCCGCGGGCCGGCCGTCCGCCCGGACGTGGCCGTGCTCGACGTACGTCTGCCGGACGGCGACGGCATCACCGTCTGCCGGGAACTGCGCAGCCGCATGCCGGAGCTGGCCGTTCTGATGCTGACCTCGTTCGACGACGAGGAAGCGCTGCTGGACGCGATCATGGCCGGAGCCTCGGGTTATGTCCTCAAGCAGATCAGGGGGTCCGCTCTGGTCTCGGCGGTGCGCACGGTCGCCTCCGGGCAGTCCATGCTCGACCCGGCGACCACGGCCCGGCTGATGGAGTCGCTGCGTACCGACCCGGCCGGAGAACCGGCCGTGGCCCCGGAACTGGCCGGTCTCTCGCCCCGCGAGCGGGACATCCTCGCGCTGATCGGGGAGGGGCTCACCAACCGGCAGATCGGCCGGCGGCTGTACCTGTCGGAGAAGACGGTCAAGAACCACATCTCGCGCCTGCTGGCCAAGCTCGGTGTGCAGCGGCGCGTCCAGGCCGCGGTCCTGGCCTCCCATCTCGGACAGCCCGGCACGGGTGGGCGCCCGGCAGGCTGAGCGGCTGCGGCCGGCCCCTACGGGGCGCGTACCGGCACCCGCCACACCAGCCGGGTGCCGCCTCCCTCGGGCCGCTCGCCGATCGTCAGGGCGCCACCGAGCGAGACGGCCCGTTCCTCCATGTTGTCGAGCCCGCCGCGCCGTCCCCCGTGCGGCACGCCGCGGCCGTCGTCGGTGACAGCGAGCGTGAACTCACCGTCGGCGCACCGCAGATGGACGTCCACCGCGTGGGCGCCCGCGTGCCGGGCGGCGTTGCTCAGGGCCTCACCGAGCACCGCGAGCGCGTGGTCGGCGACGTCCTTCGGAACGTCCGTGTCCACCAGTCCTTCGACGCGCAGAGCGGGAGCGAAGCCCAGGGACGTGGCGGCGGCCGACACCGCCTCCGACACCCGGCCGCGCAGTCCGCTCGCCTCCTTCGTCCCGCCACGGGCGCGCAGGCCGAAGATGGTGGACCGGATGATCCTGATCGTCTCGTCGAGATCGTCCACGGTCCGTGCCAGCCGCTCCGCCGCCTCCGGATGCTCCACGAAGCGCTGTGTGCTCTGCAGCGTCATGCCCGCCGCGAACAGCCGCTGGATGGCCAGGTCGTGCAGATCGCGCGCGATGCGGTCGCGGTCCTTCAGCAGCGTGATCTGCTCGGCGTCCCGGCGCCGCTCGGCGAGTTCCAGGGCCAGCGCCGCCTGCCCTGCGAATCCCCGCAGCGGACCGGCTTCAGCGTCGGTGAAGGGCGTCCGGCCTGCCGCGCGCCCCAGCAGGAGCACTCCGATGGCCTTGGCCTCCGCTCCCAGGGGCACGCCGACCACCGGACCGAGCCCCGCCCACTGGGGCGCCTCCCCGCTGGTGCGGGAGTCGTGCCGGATGTCGGCGCTGACCACCGGTTCCGCCGTGTCCAGGACGGCTGCCACGAATCCGTCCCGCGCGGACATCACCACTCCCGTGCGCCGTTCGGCGTCCGGACCGGTCGCGTGCAGAGGGCGCAGCGCGCCCTCGCCGGGCACGCACTCGGCGATCATCCCGATGTCGGCGGAGGTGATCTGCCGTGCCTGCTCGATGATCAGCTGGAGCACGTCCGCGCTGGGGGATCCCGACAGCAGGGCCCGTGTGACCTCGCTGCTCGCCCTCAGCCACCGTTCACGCAGCCGGGTCTCCTCGTACAGCCGGGCGTTCTCGACGGCCACGCCCGCCGCCACCGCGAGCGTGGACAGCACCGATTCGTCCTCGGCGTCGAACTCCGGGGCGCCGCGCTTCTGGGTGAGGTAGAGGTTGCCGAAGACCTGGTCGCGCACCCTGATGGGCACGCCGAGGAAGGAGTGCATCGGCGGATGGTGCGGCGGGAAGCCGTGCGAGGACGGGTGGTCGGAGATCTCCGTGAGCCGCAGCGGCTGGGGGTGGCGGATCAGCTCCCCGAGGATGCCGTGCCCACTGGGCAGATGCCCGATCCTGGCCCGCTGCTCCTCGCTGACGCCGACGGTGTGGAACTCCGAGAGCATGCGGTCCTCGCCGATCACTCCCAGCGCGCCGTACTCCGCGTCCACGAGCGCGACAGCCGCCTCGACGATCCGCCTGAGCACCTGGGGCAGGTCCAGCTCCCGCCCGACGGAGAGCACCGCCTCCAGCAGGCTGTGCACGCGGTCCTGGGCGCCCCGTGCGGCGTCGATGCGCGCCTGCAGTTCGTCCAGCAGCTCGTCGAGTCGCAGCTTGGGCAGGTGGTGCTCCTGTGTCCCGAGCCATTCACCGCTCATCGCCACCTCCGACCGGTTCGCCCGGACGGGAAGCCGCCGTCAGGCGTATTCCCCACCCTCACGATAGTGGTCGATGCCCGGGGCGGACGATCGTCCACCGCGCACCGCACAGCAGGCAGCGGCCGGGCGTGGCCCCTAGAGTCGTCGACATGACCGCCCAGTGGGGAGGAGGCCTGTGGAGATCATCGCGTACGGAGTCCTCACCGACGAGGAGCCGCTGCTGCGGGAGACCTTCGCCGAGGCGTTCGCCGGCCGCCACGAGCTGCGCTGTCTGGATCTCTTCCTGAACCGGGACACCGTTCCCATCGCCGCGGGCCATGAGGCGGTGCTCAGCAGCGTCAACGACACCCTCGACGCCGAGGTGCTGCGCCATCTGGCCGAGCACGGCACCAGGCTGATCGCCCAGCGGTCCACCGGCTACAACAACATCGACCTGGCCACCGCCCGTGACCTCGGGCTGACGGTGGCCCGGGTGTCGTACTACTCGCCCTACTCGGTCGCCGAGTTCGCCTGGGCGCTCGCCCTGGCCGTGGGCCGGCGGATCGTACGGGCCGCTCACCGCACCCGTGAGTTCGACTTCCGGCTCGACGGGCTCATGGGCCGTGACCTGCACGGTCGCACGGCCGGTGTGATGGGCACCGGCAAGATCGGTACGGCGTTCGCCCGCGTCGCCCACGGCTTCGGCATGCGCCTGCTCGGCTGGGACATCGCCGAGAACGCCGACTGCCTGGCCCTCGGCATGGAGTACGTCCCGCGCGAGCGGCTGTTCGCCGAGTCCGACCTGGTCAGCCTTCACGTACCGCTGCTGCCGGACACCCACCACCTCGTGGACGCCCGGGCTCTCGCCCTGATGAAGCCGGACGCGGTCCTGGTGAACTCCAGCCGCGGCGGCCTGGTCGACACCGACGCCCTGCTGACGGCTCTGCGCGCCGGCCGCCTCGGCGGGGTGGGCCTGGACGTGTACGAGGAGGAGGCCGGGGTCTTCTTCCTCGACAAGTCCCTGGAGGTGATGACCGACGAACGCCTGGCCCGCCTGATGACCTTCCCCAACGTGCTGGTCACCTCGCACCAGGCGTACTTCACACGGGATGCCGTCGGCCAGATCGCCGAGACCACCGTGCGCAACATCGAGGACTACTTCGCCGACCGCACGAGCGACAACACGCTCATCCGTCCGGGTTCCGGCTGAGTCACCGCCCGGCGTCGACCCGGAAGCCGCCCCGGCAGGGACCTTCGGCCCTGTGCCCCGGGTCCGCTGCCGTTGGATGCTGGTGGGACCGGTCGGTACCCGGGTGAGGAGGAAAGCGATGCCACACACCGTGGAATGGAAGGTGCGTCTCCACCTTTTGGAGGACGACGAGGGAACGACGACGGCACGCGTGGTCCTGGACACCGGCGCCGCCGCACTCACCGGGCACGGGTCCGCGCACTGCCATCCGGCGGACACGAACGTGCCGGAGATCGGCGACGAACTGGCGGCGGGCCGGGCCATGAGCAACCTCGCCCAGCAGCTGCTGAACGCCGCCGAACGCGACATCGCGGGCGCGGGCGCGTCCCGTCAGGACATCGAGGGCGCCGGCGCGTCCCGACAGGCCGCCGGGTGGCCCCTGTGACCCGGACAGAGAACAAGCGGTGAGGAGAGGGAGGCGACCATGCGGGCTCACCTCGGCGACCGACTCGTCGTCGAAAGCCCGGCGACCGGCGCCACCAGGCGCGACGGCGAGATCGTCGGACTGCACCACGAGGACGGAACCCCTCCCTACGACGTCCGCTGGTCGGACACGGACGAAGTGACGCTCGTGTTCCCCGGGGCGGACGCGCACATCCACCATGTGGAGCAGGCACAGCCCGGCACCGCCCGGGAGTCCTCCCGGGCGGCCACGGATGAGGCGGGGACCGTGCCCGCGGCCGCTGTGTGGGCCGGAGCCCCCAACCCCGGCGACATCGGCCGGCGCGTGGCCGTCGAACGACACAGACAGCGGCTCAGCCGGGAGGAAACGGCCCGCCGCGCACGTATGTCGCCCGACTACCTGGAGTATCTGGAGGACCAGCCCGCCGACCCCAGTGTGGCGACGCTCATCCGGCTGGCCGACGCGCTGGGCACCAGCGTGAGCGCCCTGCGCGGGGGAGGCATGGACCTCCCACCCGGTCAGGGCCGTGCCCTGCTCAGCCCTCGGCTGCGGGACCTCGGCGCGGATGAGTGCCGCAGCCTGCTCTCCACGCACGGCGTGGGGCGCATCGCCGTGTCGGCGTCCGACGGCCGCCCGGCGGTCGTCCCGGTCAACTACGAGGTCGTCGATGACGCGATCGTCTTCCGGACCACGCCCGGTTCCCTGCCCGCCGCGGCCGTGGGGCGGGAGGTCGCCTTCGAGGTCGACCACGTGGACGAGGCCCTGAGCCAGGGCTGGAGCGTACTCGCCGTCGGCCCCGCGAGCGTCGTCACGGACCCCGACGCCGTGAGCGGACTCGTCCGACGGGCCCACACCACGCCGTGGCCGGGCGGTGAACGCACCATGTGGGTGTCGATCCGGCCCACGAGCCTGACGGGCCGCCGCATCACTCCGGCCGATCAGTAGGCGGCCGCGGGCAGTCCCGCGGGGCGGCCAGGCAGCCGCCTCAGGGGCCGATGTGGATGTGGGACGCCCACAGCCCCGGCATGCGGGGGTAGGCGGCGCGCAGTTCGCGTACCGTCTCGTGCAGGGCCAGGGCGGGGTCGTACGCGCGCGAGGTGAGACGTCCGTAGAAGCTCTTGGTGGCCCTCACCGCGACCTGGTCGTTCACGCGCCACAGCGTGCCGACGACGTCCCGGTATCCCGCCACGGCCAGCGCGGCGCCGAAGTGGGTGGACTCGTCGGGCAGCAGGGCCGAGTTCTGGGTGGTCTCACAGGCCGACAGGAAGGCGAGTTCGGCGTCCGGCAGGTCCAGCCGCAGCACGTCGTCGGTCGAGAAGGGACGCTCCTCGTAGTCGTGCAGCAGCAGCACCGTGCCGTCGTGCGTGTTGACGCCGTGACCCGCGAAGTGCAGCCACGGATGGCCGGCCAGTTCCCGTACGACCGCGTCGTGCGTGGCCTCGGCGCCGCGCAGCGTACGGGCCGCGGGGAACAGGCCCGCCAGGAAGTCCGCCTCCGCGCCGGCACCGGGCAGCGACGACACGCCCGCCGTCTTTGACATGCTGACGACGAGTGGCCGGCGGTCGGCGGCGGGTGTGCGGCGCCGGCCGCGTTGCAGCAGCCGGACCGTCGGGGCGTACGACGACACCGCCAGGTCCAGCAGTGAGGGGCCGCCGGGGACGGAGGCCGCGTGCAGGGGGAGGAAGCACAAGGGGCCGGAGGGAACCCACCACACCCGTCGCGGCTCGTCCCCCGGCGCGAGTCCGGCCGGCTCCAGGACCGGCGCCACCGCGGACTCCCACAGTGTCTCCAGCACGTCACCGACCGAACGCTGAAGCCGCAGGTACTCCCCCTGGTCCCGCGCGGCCAGCGCCGTCTCGCTCTCGGTGAGGGCGCCGTACAGCGTGCGCACCATCTCCTCGACCTGGGCGGCCGCCAGAAGGGGCAGCTGTACGACGTGTGTTCCCTCGGGCCGGAGCACCAGGGCGTCTCCGCGCAGGGACCCGGTGTTGAACAGGACGACGGGCTCCCCGTCCCGGGCCGCCGCCGCCAGTTCGCCGTGCCGCGGGGCCCGCCGGAACCGTTCGAAGCCCTCGACCGCCCGGATGCGTTCCGCGACCCGGTCACGCCGGGCGAGCAGACTGCGCCGACGGTCGGCGTGGTCGGGGCGGATGGCGTCCGTGCCGGTGTCGAAGCGGTGCAGTGCGTCGGCGGCCGCCCGGTACTCGTGTGCGAGGGCGGGCGCGATCCGTGCGAGGTCGGCCGTCTCGGTGCGGTCCCCCAGCGTCTCGTGCAGCAGGATCGCGCGGTTCTCCTCCAGGGCGACCACCGCCTGCTCGGGCTCACCGGCGGAGACGAGACAGGTCACCAGGTCGGCGAGGAGGCCCCGGGCGTGCAGCAGCCAGTGCCGGCGGGCGGAGGCGGGGATGCCGAGGCGGTCCTGATCGCGGGCCAGCTCCAGCCCCGCCCGCAGCTGGTCGGCCGCCTGTGTCCACTGCTGGTCGCGCATGGCCAGCAGGGCGTAGGAACGCACTGCCTTGATCTGCCGGAACGGCCCCTCGTTCCCCGTGTCCGCCGTGGCGGCCGCGCCGAGGGCCGCCAACGCCGGCTCGACCGCGTCGGCCTGCCCGAACAGGGCGGCGCCCATGCCCGCCGAGCCCAGCAGCTGCTGCCACTGGCCCTGGAGCTGGGGATCGTGCGCGGAGGCCGCGACCCGCCGGGCCGCCTCGGCGCGGACCTCCGCCAGCGTCGCGTGATCCGAGCGGGCCATGGCCAACAGCAGCCTGGCCTGTGCCCGGTACAGCCGCACGCCGCTCACCAGCTCGGCGCGGTCCGGCTGGTCCGGTGACGCCGTCGTCGCCGTGTCGGCGATGTCGTCGCTCTCCCCGAGGAGGGCGCCGGCCCGCGCGAAGACGTCCAGCGCCTCCGTGAGATCGCGTTCCGCCTCGTCCGTGCCCGCCAGGGCCAGCGCCCGGCGGGCGAGAGCGTGGCCGAGGTGCATCAGGATCGTCGCGGGCAGGTGCTCGCGCTCGGGCGACGCGCCGTGCGCGACCAGGCCCCACGCCTCGCGCAGGGCCGCGATGCCCTCCTCCACGTCGTCGGTGCCGCAGTTCACGCCGTACATGTCGTACTTGTACTGGTGGGCCAGCGTCAGGGTCCGGCCCAGGTCCATCAGATAGCCGGCCCTGTGCTCGGTGTTCTCCGCGGGGACCTCGTCGAGGGCGAAGCGCAGGTTCACCACGGACCGGTGTACGTCGTCCCAGACGCCCGAGTGCACGAAGCGGACGTTGAGCAGACGGGCGTGCTCACCCCAGTAGAAGGCGGAGAGCAGCTTGTCCTCGTGACCCAGCAGTTGCCTCGCCAGGGCACCGGCGAACCCGGCGTCGCTGAGGGCGGTCATCGCCTCTTGAAGGAGACCGGGATCACCCGTGGCGTGGAAGCGGCGTTCCTGTCGCTCCGCCTCCGCGAGGCCCGCGAGCTCCATCACGGCGAACTCCGCCGCCGCGGAGGCCTTCAGCCTGCCGCTCTCCTCGGGCGAGGCGGCGTGCAGCGGTCCGACCACCTCCAACCACCGCCGCACACTGGGCAATTCGGGTTCGCCGCCGGTGCCGGCGTCCTGAGCGCCGAACGCCGGGGGCGGTGCCGCCGGGGCGGAACGTGTCGCCTTGGACGGCGCCGCCGGGGCGGACCGGGCCGGGCGGGCCGGGGGTGGGGGCTCCTCCCCGATGGACCACAGGAACGCGTCCACGTCCGCCTTGAGGTGCTGGTCGTAGAGGTTCCCGGACACATGGCGCGCGTCCTCCACGACGTCGTCGCCGGCCACACCGCCCCGCAGCGCCACGAGGTGCCGTTTACCCGCCAGGTAGTCGGTGAAGGGCCGTTGGTCGCCGCGCCGCCGACGGCGTGCCGTGGGCAGGTGTCTGCCCTTGCTCAGCACCTCGGCCTCGCGCAGCACGGCCAGCGGTTGGACGGCGAGCTGGGAGTGCTGGAACAGCAGCCACAGATCGTGGTCCGTCGCGCCGGCCTCGTCCCCCAAGTGCCGCCAGCGCGCCCGGTGCAGCCTCGCCAGGCGCTGCAACACCGCCGCGCACAAGGTGTAGCTGTCGCGCGCCCGTAACAGGATCCACGGCACCCCGGCGGTGAGCGACCTGTCGAACAGCCGCGCCGGGTCGCGTGCCCCGACCACCTCGTCGATCCGGCGGACGAAATCCGCCACCAACTGCTCCGGCTTCCTGGCCAATCACCGCTCCCACAGCGTGACTTCAGTGCCGCAGCGTAACTTACCGATTGTCACTGCCGACTTCATGGAAACGGGCCTGCCGATGCCGCTTCCCTCCACCGTCGTCCAGCTTCTGCTGGTCGTGGTCGCCGTACTGCCGGGCATCACCTACCAGTTCGTACGGGAGCGCGGGCGCGGCCCGGTCCCCGGGGAGGCGGAGACCGGGCACCGGATCCTCAGGGCGCTGACCGCGTCGGTGGTGCTGGACAGCCTGTACTTCGCCGTGCTCGGCCCGCATCTGCTGGAACTGTTGCAGCCGGCCGGCTACCCCGCACGGACGCGGGACGGGGCCCTCCACGCGCTGCTGCTGCTCTTCGTCGTGCCGGCGCTGGGCGCCACGCTGGTGTCCTGGCGTGAGCGGCGCAGGCTGCGGGGGCGCTACCGTCCCACACCGACCGCGTGGGACCACGTCTTCCGCGACCGGGGGGCCTCCTTCGTGCGCGCCCGCCTCAAGGACGGTACCTGGGTGGGGGGTTGGTACGGTGGCCAGTCGTACGCCACGTCCTATCCGCAGCCGCCGGAGCTGTATCTGCAGTCGACGTGGCGGATGGCCCCCGACGGCAGTTTCGTCGGCCGGGTCGAGGGCACGTCGGGTCTTTTTCTGCGGGCGGAGGACATCGACATACTGGAGCTGCTCGAACCACCGTCACCTCCGAGCCCTTGAACCGACCGGCCTCGACCGCGCACAGGAGAACCTCACCATGGCACAGGGCAGTACTCCCGACGACGGCCTGACCCCCGACGAACTGGATCTGCTCCTCTTCCCCGGCGAGCCCCGGGGCTACTCGCCGGCCTCGTCGGAGCCCGAACCCGAGCAGGCGCCGCAGGGGCCGGCGGGAGCCTCCCCCACGGCACCGGACACGACGTCGAGCACGACGGCGCCGGAAGGCACCTGAGCCCGCACCGCCGGCCGCGAAGGAGTCGCTGGTCGACAGCGGTCTCAGCCGGAGAGGACCGCGGTCTCATTCCTGTGCGGGCACGGTGCCGGCCTGACCGCCGTCGAGGATGTCGTGGAGCCAGGCTCGTTCGGCGCGGCTCATGGCGCGGGCGGTGATGAGCATGCCACGGCGGTAGGGATCGGTGATCTCCTCCGCCCGCAGGGGGCGGTCGCCGTCGTAGAAGAAGCTCGCGGGTGCCTCCAGGAACTCCAGCCGCCGGCGCAGTACCGCGTGCTGCTGCTGGATGTCGGGGAGCAGGGAGAGGAACGCCAGGACGGTGAAGAAGCGGGCCTGGTCGGTGATCTCGTGCTGGGCAGGGTCGCGCAGGCGGCGCAGCAGCTCCTCGCGTCCGGCGTCGGTGAGGGTCAGCACGTACTTCTGCGCGGCGGCGGCGCCCGGTTCGGTGTGCCGGCTCAGCAGACCGCGCTTCACCAGGCGGTTGATCGCCGGATAGAGGCTGCCGTCGCTGACCGGCCGAGTGTGGCCGGACAGCTGTTCGACGCGACGGCGCAGCTCATAGCCGTGCAGCGGTCCCTGCGCGAGGTGTCCCAGGATCACGAGCTCCAACACGCCTCCATGGTCGCACAGCGAGCCGATATACCACGGTTCGAGGTGTCATGGTCGACGGCACGGCGCGTCCTCCGCGGCTCGGCGGGCGGACGGCGGAGGCAGGCGGGCCGGGAACGGGGGCGCCGGGAAAGAGAAAAGGCAAGGGAGCCTGCTGCTCCTTGCCACTCTCAACGTATAGCGCACCGGGGGGCTTGCGGCAAGGCCCCCGTGGTGCCGCAGAATCACCCGCCGAAGCGAGGATCCGCGGGAACAAAAGGGGGATTGCAGTGATCGACGTGATCGTTGCGGGCGGTGGACCGACCGGGCTGATGCTGGCCGCCGAGCTGCGGCTGGCCGGGGTGCGGGTGGTCGTGCTGGAGAAGCTGGCCGAGCCGACGGGGCAGTCCCGTGCGCTCGGCATCCATGTGCGCACGGTCGAGGTGATGGACCAGCGCGGACTGTTGGACCGGTTCCTCGCGGCCGGTGAGAAGTTCACGATCGGCAGTCTCTTCGGCGGCATGGCCAAGCCGTGGCCGGAGCGGGTGGACACGGGCCATCCCTACGGCGTCGCCGTCCCGCAGACCGTCACCGAGCGGCTGCTCGACGAGCGCGCCGTCGAACTCGGCGCCGAGATCCGGCGCGGCTGCGAACTGGTCGGGCTCAGCCAGGACGAGGAGGGGGTGACCGCCGAGCTGGCGGACGGCACGCGGCTGCGCTCGCGCTACCTCGTCGGCTGCGACGGCGGACGCAGTGCGGTGCGCACGCTGATCGGTGTCGGCTTCCCCGGTGAGCCGGCCAGGGTCGAGACGCTGCTGGGTGAGATGAAGGTGGCCGTACCGCCGGAGACGGTGGCCGCCACGGTGGCCGAAGTCCGCAGGACCCAGCTGCGGTTCGGCGCCATGCCCCTCGGGGACGGGGTGTACCGCCTCGTCGTACCCGCCGCGGGGGTGGCCGAGGACCGTACGGCCGGGCCGACCCTGGAGGAGTTCAGGCAGCGGCTGCGGGAGACCGCCGGCACCGACTTCGGCGTGCACGCGCCGCGTTGGCTGTCCCGGTTCGGCGACGCCACCCGGCAGGCCGAGCGCTACCGGGCCGGCCGGGTGCTGCTGGCCGGCGACGCGGCGCACATCCACCCGCCGACCGGCGGGCAGGGGCTCAACCTCGGGATCCAGGACGCGTTCAACCTCGGCTGGAAACTGGCCGCCGAGATCAACGGCTGGGCGCCGGACGGGCTGCTGGACAGCTACCACGCCGAGCGGCATCCGGTGGCCTCGCGCGTGCTGACCGGCACCCGCGCGCAGATGGCGCTGCTGGGGACCGATCCGGGGGCGGCGGCACTGCGGGAGCTGTTCTCGCGCCTGCTCGACTTCGAGGAGCCCAACCGGTACATCACCGAGATGATCAACGGGCTCGACGTCCGCTACGACTTCGGCGAGGGCCACGAACTGCTCGGCCGGCGGATGCGGGACCTGGAGCTGAAGCAGGGCCGCCTCTACGAGCTGACGCGCGAGGGCCGCGGGCTGCTGCTCGACCGGACCGGCCGGCTCTCGGTGGAGGGCTGGGCGGACCGGGTCGACCACGTCGTCGCCGTCGGCGAGGAACTGGACGTGCCCGCGGTGCTGCTGCGGCCGGACGGCCATGTGGCCTGGGTCGGTGAGGATCAGCGGGATCTGCTCGGCCGCATGCCGAAGTGGTTCGGCGTGGCGGCCGGTTGAGCCCGACCGCACCCGGTCCGCCCGCCGACGGCCTCCCGCGCGGGCCGTCGGGGGGCGGACCGGCCCTCGGTCACCGCGGTGACGGGCCGGGCCAGACCGCCGAGGCGTCGTCGCGGTGGGGGTCGGGCAGCCGGATCGGGCGGACGGGGACGGTCCGCCCGGCTCCGTCGGTGACCGCCGTCCACGGCGCGGGGTGCCCGGAGTAGCAGAGGGTGGTCAGGACGAACACGCCGTCGGCGTAGATCTCGACGTACTCGCCGATGGTCAGGACGCGCAAGGTGGCCGCCGGTGCGGTCAGGACGGTCTCGCCGATGCGGGCGCCGTCGGGCCCGCTCACCCAGAGGTTCTTGCCGTCGCAGCCGACGGTGAGGGCGGGGCGCCCGCCGTCGGGAACGTCGGTGCGCAGGGTGATCTCGACGGGGCCGGACAGGGGGAGGTCGCCGACCGCGTGCAGGACGGGCCGGTCGGTCTCCTCGCCGAGCCAGGTGTCGAGGCCGGACCACCACTGGAGGCGCGGGGCGTCGTCCTCCGGGGTGACCAGGAGTTTCGGCTGGGCGATCATGCCGCGGCAGCGCTCCCCCGTGTCGGTGAGGCCGACGCGGCGGGGTGTGGTGTGCAGGACGACGCGGGAGCCGTCGGGCGCGGTGACCACGCGGGGGGCGTAGGCGCCGGTCGGGCCGAGGGGGCCGCGGCGGGTCCAGGGTCCGCGCAGGCGGGGGGCGGTCCAGGCCTCGAAGCCGCGCGTGGCGCCGATGGAGCCCAGGAGCAGCCAGCTGCCGTCGTCGAGGCGTTCCAGGACCGGGCACTCCAGTTCGTCGACGTCGCCGGGTGAGACGAGCGGCGGGTGGACGGTCCAGTGCTCCAGGTCGTCGGAGGTGGCCCAGGCGACGCAGCCGCTGACCTCGACCGGGAGTGAGGCGTCGGCGGCGCAGACGACCATGACCCAGCCGTCGCCCTCGTCGTCGCGGACGACGAAGGGGTCGCGCCAGCCCATGCGTTCGCCGGTGCGGTACCAGCGCGCGTCGGCCTCGACGACCGGTGCGGTGCCGTGCCGGCGCCAGCCGGTGCCGTCCGTGCGCTCGGAGTAGGCCAGGCCGACCGTCTGGAGCGGCCAGCCGCCCGCCGTCAGCCCGCTGACCCCGGTGTAGAACATGGCCGTTCCGGCGCCGTGCCGTACGGGGTGCATGGTCCACACGGCCTGCTGGTCGAAGCGGCCGGGAAGGCCCGTGCCGAAGCAGGTGCCGGCGGGCTGCCAGGAGACCAGGTCGGTGGAGACGGCCCGCCCGTAGGAGGTCTCCATCCGCAGGTGGTCGAACTCCTGCGTCCAGGGCCCCTGGAGGTGCAGCACGGCATAGGTGCCGTCGTCGTCGCGCAGGACGGCGAAGTCGTTCACCACGAGGCCGGGCGGGGCGTATCGCATGCACACTTCCTGTCGGCTCACAGTGCCCAAACGCGTGCGCTGACCACTGAAGATGAATGTCTCGCTTGAGAATCGGCCCAAGTAAATATGAACGCAAACGCTTGCGCAACAGCGAGGTCGGGTTTACGGTCTCGTCACTCACAGATCACATCGACGTGAAGCCAACGGGAGGAAGTGCGCCGTGACGGTCAGCATCAACGACGTCGCCCGCGCCGCCGGGGTCTCGGCGTCCACCGTGTCGCGCGCACTGCGCGGCCGGCAGGGCGTGTCCGAGGAAGTGCGGGCCCAGATCGCAGCCGTCGCGGCCCAACTGGGCTACACGGCCTCGCGGTCGGCGTCCAGTCTGGCCAGCGGGCGCACGTTCACCATCGGCGTCGTCGCGCCGTACATCGGCCGCTGGTTCTTCGGAACCGTGCTGGACGCCGCCGAGCAGGTGTTCAGCGCCGCCGGCTACGACGTGCTGCTGTACAACCTGGGCACGCCGGAGGCACGCAAGCGTTTCTTCACCAAGCTGCCCGTGCGCAAGCGGGTCGACGCCGTGCTCTCCCTGCTGATCCCCGACCAGGAGGAGGCCGCCGCCCTGCGTTCCCTCGGGGTGCCGCTGGCCGGCACGGTCGGCGGGGCACGGCCCGGTTTCACGGTGGTCGGCATCGACGACCGGGCCGGAGCGGAGAGCGCCGTACGGCATCTGGTGAACCTCGGCCACCGCCGGATCGCCATGATCTCGGGGGCCAGCGAGCCGCTGCACTGGACCACCCCCGTCGAACGCCGCCGGGCGTACCTCGATGTGCTGGCCGACGCGGGTATCCCCCATGACCCGGCGCTGGAGGCGGACGGCGGCTACACCGTCGAGGGCGGCGAGCGGGCCATGACCGAGCTGTTGGCCACCTCCCGCCCGCCGACCGCCGTGTTCGCCCAGTCCGACGAGATGGCGATGGGCGCGCTGCGCGCTCTGCGCCGTCACCGTCTGCGGGTGCCCGACGACGTGTCCATCGTCGGTTTCGACGACCATGAGCTCGCCGAGGTCGTCGGGCTGACGACGGTCGCCCAGCCGGTCGCCGGCCAGGGCGCCGAGGCCGCCCGGCTGCTGCTGCGGCAGCTCGACGAGCCGGACACCGGGACGCCCGGCCATGTGCAGATGCCGATCCGCCTCGTCCTGCGCGAGACCACCGCCCCGCCCAACCCCCGCGGGCCGCAGTAGATCCCCGGCCGCTCATCGAGCCCCACACCCCCCGCACCCGAAGCACCCAGCAGTTGCGAACCCTCACCCCCGCACCGAGCACGGAGGCACCCACCATGAATCCCCGACCCAGAAGGCACCGGCACGCGGCTTGTACGGGCCTGGCCCTCGTGCTGCCCCTGGCCGCTCTGGCCGCCTGCGGCGGCGGAGGCGGCACCGACGCCTCCGCCGAGGCGGGCAGCGGCAAGGGCACCATCAGCGTGTGGGCCCACCAGGGCCAGAAGAGCGAGGCCGCCGCGCTGCAGAACGCGGTGAAGTCCTTCAACTCCTCGCAGAGCGCGGTCAAGGTCGAGCTGAGGCTGATACCCGAGGCCGACTACACCAAGACCGTCACCGCCACCGACGCCTCCGAGCTGCCGGACGTCCTGGAGTTCGACGGCCCGACCATGGCGAACTTCGTCTACAACCGCAAGCTCGCCGCGCTCGACTCCTACGTCTCCGCCAAGACCATGGCCAACGTCACCGACGCCGCCAAGGCGCAGGGCGAGATCGACGGCAAGCACTACGGCCTCGGCATGTTCGACTCCGGGCTCGGCGTCTACGGCAACAAGCAGCTACTGGACGCCGCCGGTGTCACGTACCCCAAGGGTCTGGCCGACGCCTGGACGGCCGAGGAGTTCACCGCCGCGCTCGCCGCGCTCAAGGCGAAGGACGCCGACGGCAGGGTCCTCGACCTCCAGGAGAGCGGCGGTCTCAACAACGAGTGGGGCACCTACGGCTTCGCCCCCGTCGTCTGGTCGGCCGGCGGCTCCCTCCTCAAGGACGGCAAGGCGTCCGGCGCCCTCGACACCCCCGCGGTGGTGTCCGCCCTGAAGACCTTCCAGTCCTGGAAGCCCCTCGTCGACCCCAACACCGACGGCAACGCCTTCACCAAGGGCCGTGTCGCCCTGAGCTGGGTCGGCCACTGGATGTACCCCGGGTACAGCACGGCCCTCGGCGACGACCTCGTCGTGCTGCCGCTGCCCGACTTCGGCAACGGCCCCAAGACCGGGCAGGGTTCGTGGGCCTGGGGCATCGGCGCGAACACGAAGAACGCCAAGGCCGCCGGCGCCTTCCTCGACGCCCTCCTGAACGACACCAACGTCACCGCCATGACGACGGCCAACGGCGCGGTGCCCGCCACCCGGACCGCGCTCGCCAAGAGCGGGCTCTACAAGCCGGGCGGCCCGCTCCAGCTCTTCGCCGACCAGCTCGCCAAGCCCTGCGGCGACCGTGACATCACCAAGTCCTGCGTCGCCGTCACCCGCCCGGTGACCGCCGGATACCCCGTCGTCACCGCGAAGTTCAGCGAGGCACTGAACTCCGTCTACGGCGGCGCCGACCCCAAGAGCGCCCTGAGCAAGGCCGCCCGCTCCATC
>NZ_BQUN01000097.1:0-70021 GCF_026008495.1 Streptomyces sp. A012304 | reverse complement strand
GGCCGGGGCGGGCACGCGGCAGCCGTGCCCGCCCCGCCGGGAAGAGGACCCCACCCGTGAAATCCGTGGAATCCGCGCGCACCGCGCCGCGCGGCCCGGGGCAGGCCCCGCCCATGACCTCCGAGAAGCCCGCGCCACCGACGCGCCCGGCGCGCAGGAACCGCGACTGGGTGCACGGACTGCTCATGTCCGCACCGGCCGTCGGCGGACTCGTCGCCTTCGTCGGCATCCCCTTCGGCTACGCCGTGGTGCTCTCCTTCTACAACGTGCGCCTCGGCTCGCCGCTGGAGCCCACGTTCTTCGGACTGGAGCAGTACCGGCGGCTGTTCACCGACCCCGACCTCTCGGGGCCGTTCCTGCGGGCGCTGGTGAACAACCTGACCTTCGCCCTGGTCGTCGTGCCGTTGCAGACCGGTCTCGCGCTCGCGCTGGCGATCCTGCTGAACCGCAAGCTCAAGGCGATCGGCCTGTTCCGCTCCTTCTTCTTCATGCCCGTCGTCTTCCCGATGGCGCTGGTCGCCGTGATCTGGCGGCTGATCCTCGCCCGCAGCGAGCAAGGCATGCTCAACTCCGTCCTGGACGTGCTGAGTTTCGGCAACTGGGGCGCCTTCGACTGGCTGGGGGACGCGACCACCGCGATGGCCTCGATCATCGTGCTGTCGGTGTGGCAGGGCGTCGGCTTCCAGATGGTCATCCTGCTGGCCGGCCTCCAGCAGATCCCCACCGAGCTGTACGAGGCGGCCGAGCTCGACCGGGCCTCCCGGTGGCAGCAGTTCCGCCACGTCACGCTGCCCGGTATCCGCGGCACGCTGGTGTTCGTCGCCCTGCTCACGTCGGTGCTGTCCTTCCGGGTCTTCGACCAGGTGTACGTCCTGGTCCGGGGCGGCGGTCTCGACGAGGACGCCACCCGCACCGTGATGTACCAGGCCGTCACCACCGCGTTCGACCAGAACAACATCGGTCAGGCTTCCGCGATCACGGTCGTCTTCTTCCTGATCGTCGTCATCCTGACGCTCGTCCAGCGCCGCGTCGTCCGCCCCGGCAACGAGGACTGATCATGACCCGCACACCCCTGCGCCGCTTCCTCGACTACGCCGTCCTGAGCGTGCTGGCGTTCGTCTTCGCCCTGCCCGTCCTCTATCTGTTCCTGGGCAGCCTCAAGCCGTCCGACCAGGTGCTCGACGGCCTGTCCGGCTTCCTGCCCACCCATCTGTCCTTCGACAACTACACGGCCGTGCTGAACAGCTTCGACTCCGACAGCACCGGCTACTTCTGGCGCTTCATGGGCGTCTCACTGCTGCTGGCCACCGTGGTGGTGTTCGGCGGGCTGATCGTCAACTCCATGGCCGCCTACGGACTCTCCCGGCTGCGCTGGCGGGGACGCGACGCCGTCTTCGCGCTGGTCCTGCTGCTGATGCTGGTCCCCTTCGAGGCGGTGGCGGTGCCGCTGTTCTACATGTTCAACGATCAGCGCGACACCCTCTACATCCAGGCGATCCCCTTCATCGCCCACGCCTTCTCGGTCTACCAGTTCGCCACTTTCTTCCGCGCGATCCCGCCCAGCATCGAGGAAGCCGCCCGCCTCGACGGCGCCGGCCCCTGGCGCACCTTCTTCGCGATCATCGTGCCGATGAGCAAGCCGGTGTTCGCGTCGGTGGCGATCCTGACCTTCCTCACCCAGTGGGGCTCGTTCCTGTGGCCGGTGCTGATGGTCTCCGACCCCTCGGTGCGCCCGCTGCCGTTGCAGATCAGCGTGTTCCAGGGCCAGCAGCCCGTCGACTGGGGTCAGGTCCTCGCCTTCGGGGTGCTGCTGATCCTGCCCGTCCTCGTGGTCTTCGCGTTCTTCCAGCGCTGGTTCGTCCAGGGGGTGGCCAGCTCCGCCGTCAAGGGCTGAGCACGCGCAGGGCGGCCGCCCGGTGCTCGGCGGCCGCATCCGGATCGCTCTCGTCGAGCACGGTCGCGATGCCTTCGTGGGCCAGCGCCTCCTCGTACCGGTTTCCCAGCCCCGGGGCCAGCTCCAGCGCCTGCCGGTGCAGTCGCAGGGCCTCTTCGGCCAGGCCCGCGAGGCGGCAGGTCTCGGCGTAGCCGTTGAGGAAGTGGATCTTCCAGTGTTCCTCGAACAACTCGTCGAGCAGCGCGAACGCCTCCCGGTGGCTGGCCAGGGCCTCCTCGTACCGGCCCATCTGCCGCAGCGCGACGCCCCGGCAGTTGAGGCACCACGCCTGGTTGTTCAGGTGGCCGTCGTCGCGGGCCAGCTCCAGCGCCTGACGCAGGTGTTCCGCCGCCTCGTCCGGTTCCTCGTGGGCGACGGCCACGCCGAGCGTGATCCGGGCCGTCAGCGCGGGCGGCCACGCGGGGTCGGCGTGCGGGACGGCCAGCACCTCGCGGGCCCGCCGCGCCGCCTCCTCCCGGTGTCCCAGCTGAAGCATCGCCCAGGCCTCCGCCGCGGCCGCGTGGGCCGGGCCCGTCGGGCAGCCGGCCTTCTCGTACAGCGTCCCCGCCAGCCGGAAGAGTTCGAGCGGCTCCTCGACCTGTCCCGCGTCCCAGCTCACATAGCCGCGGCGCATGGCCAGTTCGGCTTCCGCGCGCGCGTCCCCCACCTGGGAGAGGCTCAGGCCGGCCGCCTCGTACGCGGCGGCGGCCTCGGCCATCCGGCCCGCGTTGTAGCGGGCGAAGCCCAGGTCGCTGTGCGCCTCGGCCAGTTGCAGCGGATCGCCCAGCCGTTCGGCGGCGGCCAGCGACCGCTCGAAGAGGACGTTGAGATGTGTGGTGCCGCAGCGCCGCGCGAAGTAGGCCCGCAGGAAGCGCGGCAGCTCGCACACGTGCGCGTCGGCTCCGACGGCGGCCGCCGTCTCGAAGGCGGCCATCAGGTTTCCGTACTCCGCGACGAGCCAGGCGAAGGCCGCGTTCTTGTCCGTGAACCGCGGCAGTTCGGCCGGGGGCCGGCCGACGGAGGGCGGCCGGCCGGGTGACACGTACGGCATCGCGGCGTCGGCGGCGGCCGCCGCGTGCACGTAGTAGTCGAGCAGGCGGCCCAGGGCGCGTTCCCGCTCGGCCGCCGAGTCCTGTTCGGCCGAGGCCCGGCGCGCGTGCTGGTGCACCAGGTCGTGCAGCCGGTAGCGGTCCGCGGTCGGCTGCTGGACGAGGTGCGCGTCGAGGAGGTCCTCCAGCATCGCCCGGGCGTCGCGCAGCGGCACGTCCGCCAGCGCCGCCACCACGTACTCGTCGAAGGACGCCCCGGGCAGCAGGCCCAGCATCCGGAACAGGCGGGCCTGGGACCGGTTCAGCTGCCGGACCGACATGGCGAACGCGGTGTCGAACTCGCTCGTGCCCTCGGCCATCCGCTCGACGAGGATGCCGACGGTCCAGCCCGGCCGGTGCCGCAGCCGTGCGCCGGCCAGCCGCAGGGCCAGCGGCAGATGGCCGCACAGCCGCAGCACCTCGGCGGCGGACCGCGGATCGCGGCCCAGCCGGCCGTCGGGCCCACCGGGGTCGCCGCTGGCACGGGCCAGCAGTCGCGCGCTCTCCTCGGGGCTGAGCACGTCGAGGGAGACCGGGGGCACCTCGTCCAGGCCGATGAGCCGGTTGCGGCTGGTGATCAGGGCGACGGAGGGGCCGGCGCCGGGCAGCAGCGGGCGGACCTGGTCGGCGTCGGCGGCGTTGTCGAGGACCACGACGACCCGTCGACGGGCCAGTTCGGACCGCCAGCAGGCGGCCAGTTGCTCGAGGCCCTCCTGCGGAACCTTCTCGGACGGCACGTCGAGCGCGCCCAGCAGCATCCGCAGCGCGGCGTCCGGGTCGAGCGGGGGCCGGCCCTCGGTGAACCCGTGCAGATCCACGTAGAGCTGGGCGTCGGGAAAGTCGGCGGCGAGCCGGTGCGCGGCGTGCACCGCCAGACAGGTCTTGCCGACGCCCGCCATGCCGTCGACGGAGACCGCCCGGTGGCTGTCGATCGCGGCGAGGACGGCGGCGAGCCCCTCCTCGCGTCCGGTGAAGTCGGGCACGTCGCGCGGCAGGTCGTTGCGGGGCACCGGCCGGGCCTGGCGGCTGCTCCTGGGGGGCGCCGGCAAGGGGTTCGACGTCCGTTCCCACAGCGGGCGCAGGGGGCGGGGGTCGCGCTTGACGAGGCGGCAGAGCGTGACCACCGCGGGCCAGGGCGGCACGGTCTGCCCGTTGAGGTAGCGCGACAGCGACGAGGAGCTGAGGCCGGCGTCGCGCGCGAGGGCCCGTACGCCCAGCCCGGAGAGTTCCTGGAGCAGGCGCAGTCGTGCCGCCAGCTCGTCCTGCGGGTCGCTCGTCGCCGCCCGTTCCTGTGTGTCCACCCGTTCCGCCCGTTCCCCCGTCGGTCCGTCCCGCTCCGGCAGAAGTCTTCCGAGCCAAGTCGCCGCTGGTCAAGGCTGTTTCAGGTGTCCCACGGTGTCCCATCGCCGTGGTCGTTGCGGGCGGTCCCGGCTGTCATGGGGTCACGCCCCGGGAGAACGGGGCACCGAACGGAAGAGGAGCAGACCGAGATGCAGTCTCGCATGCAGAACCCCGCCGTCGTGCTGTCCGGTGCGATGCGGCCCATCCAGGAGATCATCAAGGCCGTGCACTCCGGTGGCGTGGACGGGCAGACGCTGGAGCTGGTGCACCTGCGGGTCAGCCAGATCAACGGTTGCAGCGCCTGCGTCGACGGCGGCGCGAAGACGGCCCGCAAGGCCGGCGTGAGCGACGAGCGGCTGGCCACGGTCGCCGCCTGGCGGGAGGCGCCGTACTTCACCGACGAGGAGCGGGCGGCCCTCGCGCTGGCCGAGGCCGCGACGCGGCTGGCCGACCGTCCCGACGCGGTGAACGACGAGATCTGGGACACGGCCGCCACCTACTTCGACGAGAAGCAGCTGGCCGCGATCGTCCTGATGATCGGTGTCACCAACCTGTTCAACCGGCTCAACGCCACGACCCGTCAGATCGCCGGGGCGTGGGGTTGACCGTCCCCGGGGTGAAAACCCCGGGACACCGAGTTCGCGGAGAGGCCGCCGTCCCGGCGCCTCTCCATCATGGACACGCACCTGTCGATCCGCTTCCCCCTACCGAGAAGGAACCCGCTGTGACGAACGCGCAGAAGCCCGCCGAGAAGGCCACCCGGACCGACACCACCTCCGAGGGGTTCACGGCCGAGGAGCGCGCCGCGATGAAGGAGCGCGCCCAGGAGCTGAAGGCGTCCACGCGCCGCCCCTCGCGCGCCGACCGGGCGGCGGAGGACGAGGCCGCCGTGGTCGCGAAGATCGCCGAGATGCGGGCCTCGGACCGGGTCATGGCCGAACGGCTCCACGCCGTCATCAGGGAGAGCGCGCCGGACCTCGCGCCGAAGCTCTGGTACGGGATGCCCGCGTACGCCAGGAACGGCAAGATCGTCTGCTTCTTCCAGAGCGCGCAGAAGTTCAACGCGAGGTACGCGACGCTCGGCTTCAACGACGAGGCGAACCTCGACGAGGGCACGATGTGGCCGACGGCCTACGCCCTGAAGGAGCTGACCGCCGCCGACGAGGAGAGGATCGCCGCGCTCGTGAAGAAGGCGGTGGGCTGAGGCCAAGGGGGGGTGCCGCGCCGTTGGTCGGCGGCGGTGTGCGGCGGGCGTCGGTCACGCCCGCCGCGCCGCCGGACTGACCGGCGGCGGCCGGGCTGTGACCGTGGACGTGTGAATATCGGCGTGTTCTGCGTGTTCTTCTTCGTCTGACCGGGCTTCCGGCCCCGTCACCCCGACCGCGGTCGTGGGACGGGAGCCGTGACGCTGCCCGAGGCCGCCCGTGACGGGGGCCTGCTGACGTCACGGGACGCCGACAAGGCCGTGGCCGAGCTGTTCCATGGGACAGCAGCGCCGCCTCGACCTCGCCCTGGCTCTCGCCGCCCGCCCGCACGTCCTGCTGCTGGACGAGCCCACCAACCACCTGTCCGTCTCCCTCGTCGACGAACTCACCGAAGCGCTCCGGGCGACCGACGCCGCCGTCGTCCTGGCCACCCACGACCGGCAGCTGCGACGTGATCTGCGCACCTGGCCGCACCTCGAACTGTCCCCCACCGCGATCCCACGCCCGCCGACCTCGCCGGCGCGGTCATGACGACGGCCGCCGTCGCGCGCCACGGCCGGGACCGCGGCGGAGCCGGCCTGTCCGCTCGTCTCCCGGCGGCGCGTCGTCGTGCGGCTGGGCGACGCCCTCCGGGTGGTCGGGCGCCGCGGCGGCCCTCTCGGCTGTGCCGCTACGCGGCCGGACGGGTCACCAGTTCCCTGGCGTGGGACTCGGCGGCGGCGAGGGACGCGGTGCGGGAGGCCTCGAAGAGCGGGACCAGGCCGGCCATCGCGGGAACGGTCGGGGCCATGGTCAGTTCGGGGACGATGAAGGTGACGTCCAGGCCGAGCCCGGTGCCGAGGGCCTGCCGCAAGTAGCTCTGCACGTAGTCGTTGCCGTGCTGGGGCGTGCCCTCCTGGTACGACCCGCCGCGGCTGGTCACGACCACGGCGGGCTTGCCCGCGAGCGAGGGTGCCTCGGTCATCGCGGTGCGGCCCACGGTGAAGACATGGTCGAGCCAGGCCTTCAGCGTCGAGGGGATCGAGTAGTTGTGCATCGGGGCGCCGAGCAGGATCACATCCGCCGCCTCGGCCTCCTCGATCAGCTGGGCACGCAGCGCGAACGCGGCCCGCTCCTCGGGGGACTGCTCGGCGGGGGCGGTGTAGCCGGCGTAGTAGGCGGCGGCGCGCAGGTGGGGCACCGGGTCGGTGTCGAGATCGCGGTAGATCACTCTGCCCTGCGGGTGCTCGCTCTGCCAGGCCTTGCGGAAGGCGGCGGTCACGGCGCGGGAGTGCGAGTTCTCGCCGTTGAGGGAGGTGTCGATGTGCAGCAGCGTGGCCATGGTGGTTCTCCTGGACTCGGTAACCGTGCGGTCGGGCGGCCCGGACGGCCGCCCTCTCGTACGCACCAGCCTGCTTCCTCAAGCAGGCTTGAGGTCCATCGACTGTGGCCCACATCACCTCTCGGTCTCACCGCCCCCCAAGGGAAGCCGGGACCGACGCGGCACGGGGCGCGGGGCGCGGGGCGCGGGGGCGCGCCACCGCGACCGAGCAGCCGCGACGCCGCCGTACGCGCAGGAGAGCGCGGACACCGCGGTCGGCCACGGCGTGAAAACGATCATCCGGCCGAACGATGTGCCGTACACCTTCCGCCCGTGACAATCGTGCCCGCACGATCGGAACACCAAGGAAGGGAAGCTCCTTGCGCATCACCCGACTCATCGGGACCGTCCTGGGCACCACCCTGCTCATGACCACCGCGGTGCCGACCGCGACCGCCGCCGCGGGAACCACACCGCGGGCCGTCGACTCGCTGGACCGGGCCGCCCTGCGCACCACGCTCGACGACATCCACGAGGCGGGCATGTACGGCGTCCACTCGTCCGCCCGCCTCGGACAGGCGCGGTGGACCGGGGCGTCCGGACTCGCCGACGTGGACACGCGACGCCCGGTCACCCCCGGTATGCGTCACCGCGTGGGCAGCATCAGCAAGACCTTCACCGCCGTCGCCGTCCTCCAGCAGGTCGAGCGCGGCCGGATCGACCTCGACTCCCCTGTCGGCGAGTACCTGCCGGAGCTGTTCACCGGGGACGACCAGGAGCGCGGCCGGGAGATCACCGTACGCATGCTCCTCAATCACACCAGCGGGATCGGCGACTACGTCGTCGGCGCGTTCCCCTCCCTCGCGCAGAACTCCCCGGCCAGCCTCGACGAGGAGCGCTTCCGCTCCATCGCGCCCGAGAAGCTGGTGCGCCTCGGCCTGGACGCACCGGCCACCGGGCGTCCCGGTCATCAGCCGGGGTCGTACTCCAACACCAACTACGTCCTCGCGGGCCTGGTGTTGGAGAGGGTCACCGGCCAGGACGCCGGGACGTACATCACCCGCCACGTCATCGACCGTGCCGGGCTGCGCCACACCTCGTACCCGCGCACGCCGTACATCAAGGGGCCGCACCCCAAGATGTACGAGTCGTTCTACGGCTTGATCGACCCGCCCCGCGACTACAGCGTCTACGACATGTCCTGGGCGTACACGGCGGGCGCGATCGTCTCCACCACCGACGACCTGAACCGTTTCTACCGCGCCCTGTTGGGCGGCCGGCTGATCGGCCAGGAGGCCCTGGACGAGATGCAGCGAACGGTCCCCGTGCTCGTCGGCCTGGGCAGCATCGACTACGGCCTCGGTATCTACTCCCTCGACATACCGGGCTGCGGCCGCTTCTGGGGCCACGACGGAGGTGTCTTCGGGGCCGGGACCATCGCCCTGTCCAGCCCCGACGGCAAGCGTCAGCTCGCCATGGGCTGGAACCTCATGAAGTACGAGCGGCTCAACGAGGACGGCACGGCCCTGGAGCCGAGCCCGATCAACGACGCCCTCAACGTGCACATCGTTCAGGCGCTGTGCCCGTCCCCGGCGCCGGGGATGTCCCTCGCCCCGGGATCCGGGGGACCGGAGGCGGACTCCCGACGGGTCCTGCCGGACGGGCTGCCGGGCGTCGACCTCTTCACCGGCCCTCGGCTGACGACCGGCTGACGCGGGCTCGGCCCGTCCGGCAGGGTGCCGGACGGGCCACGTCTCAGCAGGAGCTGCCGCAGGACGAACTGCTGCCGCAGGAGGAGCTGCTGCCGCAGGACGACGAACTCCCGCACGACGACGAGCCGCCGCCGCAGGACGAGCCGCTCGAGGACTCGCTCGACGAGCCGCTCGAGGAGCTGTCGCACGCGGCGCCCATGACGTACCAGGACGTGTCGCTCAGCGAGCCGGCCCCGGCACCCGTCGTCGCTCCCGTGCTCCTGGCGCTGCCCGCGGACCAGGAGCCGCCACCACGCGCGGCACCGCCGCCGGCCGCCACCTGCCAGGAGTAGTCATCCAGCGCGCGCCGCCAGGCCCGCCGCAGCGCCCACGTACACCAGACGAGCAGCCCCACCACGGCCGCCCCCACCAGCACCAGTGCCATCAGCATGATCTCTTCCCCCTATCGCCGGTGTTCGTGCCGGCTGCTCCGAGGGTGCCCCGATTCATGCCTGCTTCAAGCCACGCTTGAGCAAGCCCAGAGGTTCGCCCTCCGGGCGTGTCGTACGCCTGGGACCTCCTGCCCGGGGCGCGGCGGACCGGGGCGCCTACTCCTCCGTCACGAGGCGTTCGACCGCGGCCGTCACCAGCTGTTCCCGCTCCGCCTCGGTGAAGACGTCCGGCAGGGTGAGCTGCTCGACGATCAGCCAGTTCAGGGCCAGTATGAGCAGTTTGACGGCCATGGCGTCGCCGGGGTGACCGGAGGCCTCGTGGTAGGCGACGTTGGCGTCGACGTCGGCCCGGACCCGCTCGGTGAGCACCTTGCGCAGCTCGGGGCGGCGGGTGGCCTCCAGGCGGAGTTCGAGCAGCGCGAGGTAGCCGGTGCGGAAGGAGGCGACCCGGCCGACGACTTCGCGCATCAGCTCCACGTAGGTCTCCCGGTCGCGGCCGGCGGCCCGCTGGCGGGCGATCGTGGCCTCGTCGGGCTGGAGCCGCTCGTAAACACGGGCGCCGGCCTGGGTGAGCAGGTCGTCGCGGCTGGCGAAGTAGTTGGACGCCGTGCCTGCCGGTACGGCCGCCTCCCCGTCGACGGCCCGGAACGTCAGGCCTCGCGCGCCTTCCCTGGCCAGCACCTCGATCGCGGCGTCGACGAGGGCCGCGCGTCGCTGGTCGTTCCGCCTCACCATTGACACCACTCCATGTGCAGCACTACACCCAAACCACTTCAAGGAGAGTACTACGTATGGAGTGCCACCGCCTCGGACGTCACCGAACGCGTCCTGCGGATGATCCTGCCGGGCGCCCCGCTGCCGGTTCACCTGGCGGTGCCGAGGGCGGGGCGCCCGTGCGGGTCACGCGCGGTCGGCCGGGTTCCGCAGCACCTCGATCACGCTCGCGTAGCTGTCGGATCCGTGGCCGGCGGCCTTGGCCCGCTCCATCGCCGTCCTCAGCAGTTCCGGCAGGGCGTTGTCGATGCCTCGGGCCGCCGCGGCGTGGATGAGGTGTTCGATGGCCGCGATCTGCACGTCGACCGTGGCGTCGTCCCCCGGGTAACGGCCGGCGTCCACTTGGGGCGCGTACGTGGTCAGGAAACCGGCCACGGCGGTCAGCCAGCGGATCGCGACGGGCGTGAAGGCCGTGGCCGGCGTCTTCTCCGCGCCCACCAGCGCGGTGCCGTGCAGCCAGCCGGTCATGGTGGACCACATCAGGCCGAGCAGCGCGGCGTCGTACAGGGAGGCCAGCCCGGGGTCGGTGCCGAGGTAGAGGGGGTCGCCCAGGGCCGCCAGGGTGGGCCGGTGGGCGTCGAGAACGGCGCGCGAACCGCTGTACAGGAACATCATCTCGGGGTTCCCGACGCCGGGCGGGGTGGTCATGATCGCCCCGTCGAGATAGTCGGCGCCGTGGGAGTGGGCCCAGCTGACGGCCTCGTGAGCCTGCTCCGGGGAGGAGGAGGTGAGGTTGACCAGGGCCTTGCCCGCCAGGGTGTCCGCGACGGGGTCGAGGACGGTGTGCAGCGCGTCGTGGTCGAGCACGCAGACGATGGTGAGCGGGCTCGCCGCGATCGCCTCCGCGGGCGTCGCGGCCAGGTGGGCGCCCCGCTCGACCAGCGGCCCGGCCTTGTGCGGCGACCGGTTCCACACGGTGGTGGGGTGGCCCCGGTCCAGTAACGCGGCGGCCAGCGCCGAGCCCATGGAGCCCAGTCCGAGGACGGTGACGGCCTGGCGGTCGGTGTTCATGCGTTTGCTCCTTGCGTGTGTACGTCGCTCGTGACGAGTGATCACGTGCAGGCCAACGCTCGCAGGGGGCGGCGCACGGAAGAAGTGACACCGGTGACGTCCTTCACCAAATTCCTGCCATAGCCTTCAGGGCATGAGCGTGGGTTCTGTCGCCGTTGTCGTGACCGAGGAGATCGGGGTTCCCTCCTGGGACCTCTATGAACTGAGCATCCCCTGCACAGTGTTCGGGAAGCCGCAGTCCGATCTGGCCGATCCCTGGTACGAGTTGCGGCTGTGCGGACCCGGACCGCGAGCGCGGGACGGCGCGCCGGCCGGCGCCACCGGGCTGGCGCTGCGGACCCCTTACGGTCTGGACGATCTCGTGGGCGCCGACACGGTCATCGTGCCCTCCGTGCCCGATGCCTGCGTCGAGGAGGGCAGCCCGCTGCCGCCGGAGCTCATCACGGCCCTGCGTCGCGCCCACGACGCGGGCGCGCGCATGGTCTCCCTGTGCACCGGGGCCTTCGCGCTCGCCGAGGCGGGGCTGCTCGACGGGCGCCGTGCCACCGCCCACTGGATGCACACCGCCCAACTGGCCGAGCGCTACCCGAAGGTGCGGGTCGACGCGTCCGTGCTGTACGTCGACGACGGCGATGTGCTCACCAGCGCCGGGCTGACCGCCGGGCTCGACCTGTGCCTGCATCTGGTGCGCCGCGACCTGGGCGCGCATGTCGCCAACCAGTTGGCCCGCCGGATGGTGGTGCCCGCCCACCGGCCCGGCGGGCAGGCCCAGTTCATCGAGCTGTCCGTGCCGACGAGGGACGACGAGGGACTGGCCCCCGTTCTGGACTGGGCCAGGGCTCACCTGGACCGCCCGCTGACGGTGGCGGACCTGGCGCGGCGGGCCGCGATGAGTCCGCGCACCTTCTACCGGCGGCTGCACGCGGCCACCGGGACGACTCCGCTTCAGTGGCTCCTGGAGCAGCGTCTGGGGCGCGCCCGGACACTGCTGGAATCGACGGACCTTCCGATCGAGAAGGTGGGCGAGCTGAGCGGCCTCGGCACGGCCAACAACCTCCGGCACCACTTCCTCAAGCACGTCGGGGTGTCACCGGGCGACTACCGGCGGGCCTTCCCGGCTTCGGTGGTACGGCCCGGCGAGGGAAGGGAGAGGGCCCGCGCGAGGGCGGCGGTGACCGGGGAGGCGTAGTCGGGCAGGTGCCGAGCCGCCCAGGCATCGGCCGACGTGAGGAAGCCGGCCGGGTCGTGCTCGGCGCCGTCGATCAGGTGGCGCGTCCTCGTGACGGACACCTCGATCACCGGACTGTCGTCGTGCTCGGCGTCGAGCAGCTTCCGGAGCGCCGGTGACGGGGGTGCGCCGATCCGCGCCAAGTGACCACCGCCGCCCGCATTTCGCCTTCGCGGACCTGGGCGCGACGTTAGCCTCGGCGCATGTTACTTCGTCGTAGCCATGACAGCCATGGCGGCCTCACGGCCGTGCCGCGGGACCCGCGCGCCGACGCGTACCCGATGCCGTCCGTCCCCTACGGCTGGTACGCCGTGCTCCGCAGCACGGAGCTGCGACCGGGCCGGGTCGTCAGCCTGCACTACTTCGGACGAGCCCTCGTCGCCTTCCGCGGCACGGACGGTCGGGCGTCCGTACGTGACGCGTACTGCCCGCACTACGGCGCGCACCTCGGCGTCGGCGGGAAGGTCGTGGACGGCACTCTGCAATGCCCCTTCCACGGCTGGCGGTTCGCCGCGGACGGCCGGTGCGTGAAGGCCCCGTTCGCGGCCCGCACCCCCAAGGTCTCCCTCGGCGGCTTCCCGGTCCGGGAGCACAGCGGGCTCGTCTTCGTCCATGTCGGGCCGGGTGAGCCGTCGTGGGACGTGCCGGAGATCCCGGAGACGGTGTCCCGTGACTTCGCCCGGCCGATCGACGACGTCTGCCGGGCACGCGTCCATGTCCAGGAGATGCGCGAGAACATCGTGGACGAGTCCCACTTCCACTTCATCCACGGCCAGAGCGAACCCCCTGTCCAGGAGCTGCGGACGCACGGCCCGTTCGCCGAGGTCCGCGGCCGGATCCGCCGGCGCGTCCTCGGCTGGGACATCGACAACACCTTCGACGCGTTCATGTACGGGCCGGGCGTCATGGTGGTCCGCGCCCACGGCCCGGTCCTGTCGGTGACCGCCGTCGCCCTCACCACCCCCGTCGACGACCGCACCAGCGAGATGCGGATGCTCTACTACCTGCGCAAGCCACCGCGACTGCCCTTCCTGGCACCCGCCCTCAAACTCGTCTTCCGCGCGGAAGCGCTGGCCGAGGTGCGCGAGGAGGTCCGCATCTGGGACCACAAGATCCACCAGCCACGCCCGGTCCTGCTCTCCCACGAACGGGGCATCAGGGCACTGCGCCGCTGGTACGCCCAGTTCTACCCGCCGTCCGACACGACCGCCGGGCACCTGCCCGACCCGGCGTGAGCCGCGGCCTCCGGTCCGCGCGGACGGCTGTCGCAGCGCACCGCACCGGACTCCCCCGGCGGGCTCGGTGGGCTCCACCGCGCAGGTGCGCGTTCCGCTGCCAACTCCCGTGGCATGCCGCCGGTATGGGCTCACGCGTGCGAGTGAATCACCCGCCCGGGTGATCGCCCCGCACACACCGCCCCGGAACCGGGTTCCGACCGCCCGCGCTGGCGATCATCCTCCTGTGACTCACCGCATTCCTGGTCTCTCGCGCCGGACCCTCACCGTGGCCGTCACCGGCCTCAGCGCCTTGACGCTGCTCTCCTCGACGTCCGTCCATGCCGCCGGGTCCGTGCCCGGTGACGAGCGAGCCGCGCCTCCCCCGCGTCCGACGACCGCGCTGGAGACGGGCGCGGCTGCCTATATGGACGCCGTCCGCGGTGACCGGCGCCTGCTGCGTGACTTCTTCCGCCGCCTGCCCAAGGGCGGGGAACTGCACAACCACCTCTCCGGCGCGGTCAGGACCGAGTACCTGATCGAGCTGGCCGCCGAGGACGGGCTGTGCGTCGACACGGCGACGATGACCGCCGTCGCCCCGCCGTGCGGCGCCGGCACCCGCCCCGCCGCCGACGCCCGCACCGACCGCGCCTTCCATGACGCGATCGTGCGCGCCTGGTCCATGCAGGACTTCCCGCCCGGCGGCAACGGCCATGACCACTTCTTCGACGCCTTCGGCAAGTTCGGTGAAGTGACCTGGCGCCACCGCGGCAAGCTCCTCGCCCAGGTCGCCAACGATGTCGCCACGCAGAACCAGTTCTATCTGGAGACGATGGTCAGCCCGGCCTCCGACGGGGCGAAGAACCTCGCCACCGAGGTCGGCTGGGACGCCGACCTGGCCAGGCTGCACGGCAAGCTGACGGCCGGCGGCAAGCTGGACGAGCTGGTCGCCGAGGCCCGCAAGGAGGCCGACGACGCCGACGCCGAGTTCCGCGCCGCCGCCCGCTGCGACAGCGGCAGCCCCCAGCCGGCCTGCCGTCTGCCCGTGCGCTGGATCTCCCAGGTCTCCCGCGGCAGTTCACCGGAGCGGGTCTTCACCCAGATGGCCCTCGGCATGCGCCTGGCCGAGCGCGACCCGCGGTTCGTCGCCGTCAATCTCGTCCAGCCCGAGGACTGGGACAGCTCCCTCGCCCACTACAGCCTCCAGATGCGCATGCTGAACCATCTGCGCGGCGTCTATCCCAAGGCCCATGTCACCCTCCACGCGGGCGAGCTGTGGCCCGGTCTGGTGAAGCCGGAGCACCTGAAGTCCCACATCAAGGAAGCCGTCGACGTCGCCCGCGCCGAGCGGATCGGCCACGGCGTCGACCTCGTCCACGAGGACGACTGGCAGCGCACCGCCCGCACGATGGCCGAGCGTGAGATCGCCGTGGAGGTCCCCTTCACCAGCAACGCGCAGATCCTCGGTGTCCGCGGCGACAGCCATCCCTTCCGGACCTACCGTGCCCACGGTGTGCCCGTCGTCCTGGCCACCGACGACCCCGGCATCAGCCGTATCGACATCAGCCACGAGTACCAGTACGCCGCAGCGACCTACGGCCTGACCTACCCGGAGCTGAAGGACCTCGCCCGCGCCTCCCTGGAGTACGCCTTCCTTCCCGGCGCCAGTCTCTGGCGGGGCAACCCCACCCGCGACGGCTACCGCACGACCGCCGCCTGCCGGTCCGCGCGCCCCGGCGCCGCGGACCCCGGCCCGGCCTGCCGCCGCCTGCTGGACACCAGCCCGAAGGCCGCCGCCCAGTGGCGCCAGGAGACCGCCTTCCGCCGCTTCGAGCAGACCGTCGCCACCGGCCTCTGACAGCCGGCCCCACGACGTCCGTGACCCGCGCCGTCGGCCGAGCGGCGGCCGGCCGGCGCCGCTCATGGCGCGGTCACGGAGTCCGCCTGTTCGAGGCGGTGGCCGCGCAGGGCGCCGGCCCGGTCGGTGCGCGCCCTTCCGGGGAGCGGTGCAGGAGGCGGTACCGGGCGTCGCTGGCCTCCAGCAGTTCGATGAGCCGGGTATAGGTGTCGGTCGTCCTCATCGGCGTGCTTCCCTTCTCCGCGTCTCCGCGTCGCTGCCGCCGCCGGACACGCGGGCTCGTACATTTCTGGCATGACTCATGTGACGGCCGCCGTCGTGCAGGCGGGCTCCCGGCTCTTCGACACCTCCGGCATGCTGGCCAAGGCCTTGGACCTGGTGGCCGACGCGGTGCGGCAGGGCGCCGAAGTGGTGGTGCTGCCGGAGGCGTTCCTGGGCGGGTATCCCAAGGGCCTGGACTTCGGGGTCACGGTGGGCAGGCGGACGGCTCCCGGGCGGGAGGAGTTCCGCCGTTACTGGGAGTCGGCCATCGACGTGCCCGGGCCGGAGACGGAGGCGCTGGCCGCGCTGACCCGGGATCTGGGCTGCCATCTGGTGGTGGGCGCGGTCGAGCGGAGCGGCCGGACACTGCACTGTGCGGCGTTGTTCTTCGGGCCCGGGGGTTTCCTGGCCAAGCACCGCAAGCTGATGCCGACCGGGGCCGAGCGTCTGGTGTGGGGCTTCGGGGACGGCTCCACGCTCCCGGTGATCGACACCGGCCGTTCGCGGTTGGGGTCGGCGATCTGCTGGGAGAACTACATGCCGCTGTTCCGCACGGCCATGTATGCCAAGGGCGTGGACATCTGGTGCGCCCCGACCGTGGACGACCGCGACAACTGGCAGGCGTCGATGCGTCATGTGGCGCTGGAGGGCCGGTGTTTCGTGCTGAGCGCCTGCCAGTACCTGCTGCGGGGTGATCTGCCGGCCGATGTGCATCCGGTGCAGGGCGAGGAACCGGACACCGTGCTGATCGGGGGCGGCAGTGTCATCGTCTCGCCGCTCGGGGACGTACTGGCCGGTCCGTTGCGGGACGCCGAGGGGACGCTGATCGCCGAGCTGGACCTCGGTGAACTCGCCCGAGCCCGCTTCGATCTGGATGTGACGGGCCATTACGCCCGGCCGGACGTGTTCACGCTCCATGTCGACGAGCGCTCCAAGGAGGGCGTGGTGCTGTGCGACCACAGCGATCAGCCCGCCTGCCCGCCCGCGGCGCAGTAGCGCAGCCGGCTCCGGAGGCGGTCGGTGCTGTCGTCCTCCAGCTGGACCTTGCCGAGGATCGTGGCGTGGCGTTGACGGTCGGGGGCGAGGGAGGCGAGGTCGGGTCCGGTGAACTCCTCCGTGCCGGGGGCCGCGGGGGCCGCTTCCACCCGCACCCGGGGGTCCTCGGCGGCCAGCCGCTCGGCCCGCTCCAGCTGCTTGGGGCGGGTCACGACGAGCTGGGCGACGGCCCGGCGTCGTGTGTCGCCGTTCGGCCGGGCCGGCTCCTGACGGTCCGCGTGGGCGGCGAAGGCCTGTTCCGCCCAGTCCAGCCCGGTGGCGCGTCCGACGAGGGCCACCAGCCCGAAACCGGAGAGCCTGAAACCCATCTCCAGGAAGTGCGGTCCCCGCGCGTTGTGGATCAGGTCGATGTGGAAGGGGCCCTCGCGATAGCCGGTGGCCTCGGCACACGCCTGCGCCACTTCCCGCAGCGTCGGCGGCGCCTGGTCCGCGTCCATGGCGATGTGGCCGCTCTCCCGGAAGCCGAGGAGGCCGCCGTCCTCCTCGGGCAGGACGACCTTCTCGCAGACACAGAGAACGTGCGCCTTGCCTTCCCAGGCGAGGCATTGCAGCGAGTACTCCGTACCCGTGACGCACTCCTCCACCAGGAGGCCGGTGAACGCCGCCCCTCCGTAGTTGGCGGCCGTGGCGGCCTCCGCCAGGGCCTGCCGGCGCTCGGTCTCGTCCCGCACCAGACGCACACCGAGGCCACCGCCCCCGTCGACGGGCTTCACGACCTGCGGGAAATCCAGTTCGCGCAGCGTCGCCGCGGTGCCCTTCCACACCCCGTCGCCGTCGTGGAGGCGGGGCGCGGTGCCGTTCAGTCGCATGTGGACGTACGGCGGCTGGGGTATCTCGGGTGCGCGACGGCTCAGTGCCGTGCGCTGCCCGGCTTTGTCCGGCGGGCGGAAGGCGGGGCCGACGTACGGCCACGGCGCCACGTGCCGCTGGGCCGCCAGACGGAACGCGGCCTCGACGTACCGCTCGAATCCGGCGAGCACCAGGGCCGGGGCGACGCCGGCGGCGTGCAGTGCGGCGGCCACCTGCTGCGGGTCCTCGGGGGCGGGCACGGCGAGTTCGGCGTCGAAGGGCCGTCGTCGGAGTTTGCGGCGCCAGGCCAGGTAGGCGGGCGTCTCCACCAGCACCGCCGGCATCTCGCGCCGCCGTGCGCAGGCGAGGTACGGGTCCAGTCCGTCGCGGGCCGCGCCGACCTGGACGAACGCGTTGTGGGTCAGGGTCATGGCACTCACCGTCCGGAGATGGTCTCGGTGACCTCCGGCCCCTCGGGGGCGTGCCGGGTCCGGATGGCGGCCTTGTGCGGGTCGCCCTGGAGGATGCTCCGCACCAGCGGGGGGTGCATGTCGCTGCCGTACAGGATCCGCAGCTGGTGCAGGCGCAGGCCGCTGAGTTCCTCCAGCTTCGCGGTGAGGGGGCTGCGCGCGTTCCGCTCCCCCGGGTCGTGGGCCGTCGAGGTGAGCAGGGCGCGGATGGCCCGTTCGTGTCCGGCGAGGTGCGCGGCCCGGCTCGTGAGGTAGCGGCCGAGATGGGCGCCGCGGGCGGTGAACGGCGCGTGGACCATACAGATGAGCTGCTCCTCGTCCAGCCCGTAGGCCTCGCGGGCGAAGGCGTTGACCCGGTCCCGCAGCGTCTCGTGCGCGTCCGTGGCGGCGTACCGTTCCGCCATCATGTCGACCAGGGCCTGCGGGAACTCCTTGCGCCGCATCAGAGCCAGGGCGAAGCCGACGTACTCCTGGAGTCCCTCGCGGTAGTCACGGCCGTACACGTGCCGGCATTTCAGGCCCCGCAGGTGTGCCATCAGTGCCGGGTTGGCGCAGTCGGACTCGGTGAAGCTGAACGCCAGGTCGTCGAAGACGAAGCCCAGGTGGCGGGTGAGGAGGTCCCAGTGGCTTCCGGCGTCGTAGTCGGTGTCCCCGTAGATGGAGAAGAAGCGCAGGGTCGGCGGTACGGAGGACTGGACCGCGTGCTCGGCCTCGGACGCCGCGGCGTCGGTGCCGTGGATGTCGCGGAAGTAGGCCTGGGCCACATCGTCCAGGGCGTCCAGCACCTCGGGGAACCCCGCTGCCCGCCGTGTCGGTTCCTTGCGCGGGACCTGGCGGGCCAGCCGGTTGATCCAGGCCGTGTACGCGCGCTGCTCGTCGGCGGAGTCACCGGTGATGATGACGTCGGCGCCCGTGCCGTGAGCGGCCGCGACCCCGAAGGCGTTGGCCATGCTCAGGTTGCACGCGTTGCAGAACGTGGGGCGGGCGTCGGCACCGGTACGGTGCCCGGTCATCAGGATGTCGAGGCGGTTGCGGGCGGTCACCGTGGGCGACGGCGGCGCGTCGACCCGGAACGGCGAAACCTCTGTTCCGTCGATGATCAGCAGCTCACAGGCCGGATCCGTGTGCATGTCCAGGGCCCGGTACGCCCGGTCGATGTTCTCCATCACCGCGCGCGGCATGCCCGCGTGCCGGTTGGTGGCGGCCCGGAGCGTGAAGGTGTGTCCGTACCGGTCGGCGAGGAGCAGTTGCATCGCCCGTACGAAGGAGAGGGTGTAGCTGCTGTCCTTGCCTCCCCCGTACGCGACCAGGACGCATCCGCTGTCTGCGGACCCCTGCTCCCGCAGGGTGCTCCGCAGGCGCTCGGCGGACCTGGTGACGGCGTCCCGGTCACTCGGGGAGAGGAAGGAGAACAGGCTGGTCAGCGCCTGTTTGCGCCGGGTGGACAGGGCGTCGGGGGAACCGCGGGAGACGGTGGCCGATGAGTTCTTCATGAGCTTCTCCATCCCTTGCCGACCTGGCCGCCGGTGTGCGGCCGGATGGTGGCCCAACGGTTCAGAAGTCTCACCAGCGGCGCCGGGCCGCGCATGTGCGCCCGGCGGGTTTGACACGGGAATCGCCGGGAGCGACCGGCCTTGCAGGTTGAAACATGAAGAGAATTAGGCCAAACGGGTGGACCGCGCGCGGTTTTTCACTGTGCGTGACAGCCCGTTCGGTGAGCGCGAGCTCTCGAGCGGAGGCACGTACCACGATGTCCGCGTATCCGCGCCGCCGGCCGGGGCGGTCCTGCCGTTCCTCGACGTCCCGGCCTGACGAGCGACGGCAGGACCGTGCTCCATATGCCGCGTTCAGTACAGTCGGCGGCCTCACCGACCTCAGGGAACGGAGACGTCATGCCCGACGGATGGCAGTGGGACAGCACGCTGTTCCAGGGAAGCGCGGCCCACTACCAGCGCGGTCGGCTGCCGTACGCTCCGGGCTTCACCGACACGCTGGCCACGGCGCTGGGCCTGGACGGCCGGGGCCGGCTCCTCGACGTGGGCTGCGGGCCGGGCATCGTGTCGCTGCCGATGGCGCGGTTCTTCACCGAGGTGGTCGGCGTCGATCCGGACCCGGACATGCTCGCCGAGGCCGGGCGACAGGCCGCACGCCTCGGGGTGACCGACATTCGGTGGGTGACCGCCCGTGCCGAGGACCTGCCGGCCGGTCTGGGCGAGTTCCGGGCCGTGGTGTTCGCCCAGTCCTTCCACTGGACGGAGCGTGACCGTGTCGCCGCCACCGTGCTCGGGATGCTGGAGCCGGGAGGGGCGTTCGTCCACCTGAGCGACTTCAAGAATCCGCCCGCCGAACCGACGCCGCTGCCGCGGCCCGCTCCCCCGTACGCGGAGATCCGGGAGCTGGTGCGCCGTTATCTCGGGCCGGTGCGCCGCGCGGGGCGGGGAAAGCTCGTCAACGGCACGCCGGACCGGGAGGACCTCGTCCTGGAACGGGCCGGTTTCGAGAACTTCGAACGGCATGTCGTGCCGGCCGGGGACGTGGTCGACCGGGCCGCGGACGACGTCGTGGCGTGGGTGTTCTCCCGTTCCGACTCCGCCCCGCACCTGTTCGGCGACCGGTTGGCGGACTTCGAGCGGGACCTGCGGGCCGTCCTGCGACAGGCGTCACCCGACGACCGCTTCGCGGAGCATCTCCCGCCCACCGAGATCATGATCTGGCGCAGGCCGCGCGGCGGGCGGTGACGGCGCCGTCGCGGCGGCTCAGGGGGCCGGGCTGAGCCGCAGGCCCAGGTGGTGACGAGCGAAGGGCCTGTGCGCCCCGTGTGTGACACGAAGCGCACAGACCCTTGTCACCCTGCGGTTTCGGACGGATCAGCCGAACAGGTTGTACGCCTGCCAGCCGGTGCCGAAGTCCTTGCGTGCGGCGAAGATCCCGCCGGACGCGGCACCGTTGCCGTTGCCCGGGTACAGCCAGAGCTTGCCGGCCGAGTCACGGGCCAGGAGGTCCGCGTGGCCGTCGCTGTTCACGTCACCGACGGTGATCAGAGCATTGAAGCTGCTGGTGGTGAACTTGCCGACGAGACGGCGGGCCGCGAACGGAGCGGAGGCCTTGCCGGTGCCCTTGTAGAGGTAGGTCGAGCCGTCGGAGCTGCGGGCGAGGATGTCGGCCTTGCCGTCGTTGGTGAAGTCACCGTGGCCGCGGACCGCGTTGTACTGGCCCCAGCCGCCGCCGACCAGGCTCGGCGCGGCGAAGCCGCCGACGCCGTTGCCCGCGTAGATGTGGAGGTAGCCGGTGGAGTTCACCGCGAGCATGTCGGGCTTGTCGTCGCCCGTGACATCACCGGGGACGAGGATCTGCTTGTGGCTGCCCCAGCCCTTGGCGACGAGCTTGAACTGCCAGTCGCCCTCGGCGCCGTTGGGCCCGGGCACGTAGTGGTCCCAGTACACGTCACCGTTGCCGATGCGGTACAGCAGGTCGTCGTAGTCGTCCACGTTCAGATCGTTCTGGACGAGCAGGTTGACGTTGCCGAAGTTGCCGAGGTCGTGGGTGCGGGTCAGACCCGTGACCTTGGAGTGCCAGCTGAACAGGGTGGCGTCCGACTTACGGCGCGCCAGCAGGTCGGCGGTGTGGTCGGCGTTCCAGTTGGCGTCGTTGACCCGGGCGCGGAGCGGAGCGGCGTACGTGCTCACCTTCGCGTACACGCCGTACTTGCCCGGCGCCGAGCAGTCGATGTCGCCCCAGGAGACGATGCCGACGAGCTTGCCGCCGGCCACCAGCGGGCCGCCGGAGTCACCGTTGCAGGTGGTCTCGGAGGTGGCGTCGTCACCGGTCGGAGGGGCACCGGCGCAGATCATGTGGCCGACGATGTAGTCCGAGCCGTACGCGGCCTGGCACGCGGCATTGGAGTTGATGTCGGCGTCCGCGACCTTGAGGGTCTGCGAGCCGCTGTTGGGGACGGTGGAGCTGGTGCGGCCCCAGCCGTACACCTTGGCGTCCGTGCCCGGGGTGTAGAGCGCCGTGTCGGTGTTCTGCATGATCGGCAGCGGCTTGGCCTTGACCGGAGCGGTCAGGGTGAGCACGGCCACGTCGTTGTCGATCGTGACGGGGCTGTACTGCGGGTGGTTCCACTGACGGTACGCACCGCGCAGCTCGCCGCCGTGGAAGTCCCAGCTGCCGTCGGGGTTCTCGGTGGGGAGCTGGTCCGTTCCGGTGATGACCGTGCCGGTCTCGTACCACTTGATGCCCTTGACGCAGTGCGCGGCGGTGGCGACCTTCGACGGAGCGACGACGACGCCGCCGCAGAAGTAGCCGTTGCCCTCCGCGTCCTCGAAGTGGAGCTGGGCCATCCATGGCGCCGCGGAGATGGTGGTCTCCTTGCCGCCGATGATGCGCGTGGCCGGCGCGGTGGTCCGGGCCGACAGCGGCGAGGTGACGAGCTTCTCCTTGCTGGCCACGTCGGCCTTCATCGCCGCGACCGCACGGGAGCGCAGTTCCTTCTGGGAGAGCGGAGCGGCCTTCTGCTGGGAGGCGGTGATCTCCGGACGCTCGCCGGCTTCCGCGGCGTGCGAGCCGGACATCGTCAGCGCCGTGCCGCCCAGGGCGAGCACGACGGCGGCGGCCGGTGCGGCAAGTGTCATGCGGCGCTTGTGCCGACCACCACGGGTGCGTATCTGCACGCGGTAACCCCTCGGGTTGTACCGGCGGAACGCAACCGCCCCACCGGTGAGAACTGGGCCATCGGTGGGGCGCGAAGAACATACGGGCAGGCCTGAGCTGAGACCCCCCGGCCTCTCATGGCACTGCGGTGGAACCCCCCCACCTCGATTCGGTGATGATACGCGCGTCAACTGACGGTTCGCCAGTGGCCGGTGGGATCACGGGCACAAACGAGCCCGCCCTGTCATCTCCCGTACGTGGGGCGGCAGCAGCCCGTTGCCGCCGAGGAGGGACCGAGCACGGCACTGCGCAAGCGCGGGGACAACGGCAACGGCGGACCGTCGACCGCATGAGCGACGGGACCTCTTCCGATGGCGGGTGCGCATGGAGCGCATCGGCAACATCCTCCCCCGGTACCGGGAAGCCCTGGAGGCCGTGGCCCGCGAGGAACCTGAAAATGCGTCACGGTCCTCGAATTCCGGGTGTTCGTGTATGTACACATCCGGCGCCCACAGTTAATTCCTTGATCTGCCGTTGAGGCGCCGCCGCCGGCTGCGTTGGATGGATTCCCGCCCGCCCGGTGAATTCGCACGGCCGGGCGGATTCCTCATTCGCGTGAACCCCCGGAGGTATCTAGATGAGCAGGATCGTCCGAGCGATCGGGGCCGCGGTGGCCGGGCTCGCGCTGGTCGGCGCCGTACAGGGCCCCGCGCAGGCGGCGGGGACGACGGCCGAGGCCGTGCCCAGTTGCGTGGAGGGCAGGGAGTACTTCATGATCACGGTCTTCCTCGAGATCACCAACAAATGCACGACGACCCAGCAGGTGAAGGTCGAGTACAACCGGCAGGGCCAGCACTACATCGCCGACAAGTGTTACACCCTGGAGCCGGGCCAGAAGGTCACCGCCACCATGCCGTGGTGGGCCGGGGAGCGTTTCGTGCAGTTCCACCCCTGCTGAACCCGCGTCCGGTACGCGCCGTGGCCCGGACCCAGACCTACTGGTTCCGGGCCAGCTCTGTTCCGGTGTCCGGCATGCCTTCACCCGCCGGAAGCGAGAAGCCGATTCTCCCGGCGGCCGGACAAATCCCCGATCCGTGAAATATGGAAAGACCGCCGCCCCACAGGCCGGAAATCCTTCCCAGGACTCCGTGAAGGCTCCGGGGAATTCGCTGGCGACCGCGCGGGGCGCTTCGGTAGCTTCGCCGGCCATGAGCCCTACTCTGCGCACCGAGCGCCTGCTGCTGGAGCCGTACGTCCCCGAGGACGAGGAGGCCTTCGTCGCCCTGTTCCAGGACCGGAGGGTGTCGCGGTGGATGGGGGACGGCCCCGCTGCCGAAGCAGAGGACCGTGCCCTGTTCGGGCGGATCTTCACGAAGGTCTACGCGCGGAACCTGTTCGACGTGTGGGCCGTTCGCCGGGACGGTCTGCTGGTGGGACACGCTGAGATCAAGCCGACCGACGAGGTCCGGGGCCACGAGATCGTCTACGCGCTGGCCCCGACTGTGTGGGGCGAGGGTCTGGGGACAGAACTGGCCGGGGCGATCGCCGCCTACGGCTTCGGCAGCCTCGGCCTCACCGAGGTGCACGCCACCGTGGCGGCGAAGAACGGCGCCTCGCTGGCCGTGCTGCACCGGATCGGCTTCGAGCACGTCAGGGACGTGACCGAGGAGGACGGCAGCACCACGCGGGTGCTGACGCGCCGTCGGGACGGGCCGCCCAGCCGACCGGAATGAACGGCCGGACACCTCGCGGGCCGCCGTCGGACACCGGTGGGGCCCGCGCCCCAGCCGAAGCGGGCGCGATCTCGGTGCTCAACACCCACATGTGTTCCATCCATTGACCCCGTGGCGCTGTGTTGCCAGACTCACCCGCCCCACAGGATGAATCGATTCAGTCGAATCGGATCGACGAGAGGACAGACCCTCATGGGACGCAGAGCCGCACTCCTCGCCGCCACCGGGGCCATCGCTCTCCTCGCCGCCACCGGCCCGCTGTCCGCGCCCGCCACCGCCGCCCCCTCCCTCGCCGCGTGCGGTGACGGTTCCTTCCACGCCGAGGCGGTGCTCAACGGTGGCACCTGGACCGCCCGGCGCGGCGGCAGCACCGTCTACACGGGCACCGACCTGCGCGCCGCCGTGCAGGCGGCGGTGAACAGCCTGACCGCCAACCGCACGGTCAAGGAGCGGGTCGTCGTGCGTGGTTCGGGCAGCATGTCCGCCGGTTCCCGCATCTCCCTGCCCAGCTACACCACGCTGGCCGTCTGCGGCACCATCAACGTCACCGGCTCGGGCACCGGCGACCAGGCCCCGGTCTACTCCCGGGGCACCCGGGACGTGGAGGTCCAACACCTCAACCTCACGGGCAGCCCGCTGTACGGCGTCTTCCTTCGCAACGTGCAGAACGTCGTCCTCGGGCAGATCGACATGCGGCTCTCCTCCGGCCTGGGCGTGCGCATCGACAACCGGGGCGACACCAGCCAGTGGACGCGGAACGTCCGCATCGACAACGTCTACGTCTCCGGCGCGAGGAGCCACGCGGTGGAGACGTACGGCGTGGACGGCCTGACCATCGGCACGGTGACCGCCCGCAACGTCGGCGAGTCCGGGCTGCTGCTGAACCAGACCGTCAACGCCACGGTCGGCAAGGTCGACGCGGAGAACGCGGGCACCGGCACGGGCTACGCGGCCTTCCGCATGGCCAACCGCAACGGCCGGATCGGCAGCGGCTATCCGACGAACATCCGCGTCGGGGAGGTCGTCGCCCGTGGCGGCGGGCGCGGGGTCTTCTGCGTCTCGGAGAGCGGAGGCGCGGTCATCGACCGGGTGACCCTCTCCAACACCGGCAACAACGCGGTCCTGATCGAGAACTGCTACAACGTGAATCTGGCGGCCCAGAGCGGCAGCGTCACCGGGGGCGGCGAGATCCGGCTCGCGGCCCGCTCGGAGTTCCCCAACAACTCCGACATCACCGTCCAGAACCTCACGGTGACCAACTCGTCGATACGTGAGAGCCCGTGCGGCACCAACACGACGTTCCGCAACATCAGGCTGGTGAACAGCACGCAGTCGATCTGCTGACTGGGCATCCCGGCAGCGCCCCGCAGGGTGCCCGGGTAGAAGGCGAGCCGTCCACGCTGCCCGTCGAGGTGCGTGTGGGGGCGTCACCACCCCCGCGCGATGCGCAGGTTGTTGGCGATGTCCTCCCGGACGGGGTGCCCGGCGGGGAGACCGAGACTCGCCTCGTACGCCTTCTGGAGCACGGCCACCCCTCTTGCGGTGGCGCCGGCCGTGTACAGGGTGGCGCCCAGCGCCTTCGCCGTGGCGAGAGTGGCCAGATCCCCCGGGCCGAGGGTGCGGCTCCGGCGGCCCAGGGTGTCCTCCAGGACCGCGATCGCCTCGCGGGCGCGGCCCTGGACGGCCAGCGCGGCGCCGTAGTTGTGCGCGTAGCCCAGGGTGTCCCGGTGGTCCGCGCCGAGGACGCGCGTGGCGCGTTCCATCGCCTCACGGTGCTCCGCGGCGGACTCGCGCAGCCTGCGCTGCTCGTAGAGGGCCGAGCCGAGCAGGTTGCGCAGCCCGATCGAGTCCACGTGGTACCTGCCGAACGCGGCCTCGTAGTCCGGTAACAGCTGACGGATCAGTTTCTCGGCCTGTTCGTGGGCACCCTCGTCGAACAGGGAACGTGCCATGGCGAACTGTCTGTTCAGGCCTCCGTGATCCGCGCGCCGTCTGCTCCTCCACATCGCGACCACCTCCAGCTCCGCGACCGGTGCTCCGGGTTGGGGCACTTACCCGCAAGTCGTCGCGGGGCAACCCGTGGCCCGGCGTCGGGCCGGAACTGTCCGACAGCGGGCTGCCCCGGCCCCGGTGTCGGTGGCACGATTGGGACACATGGGCAGCACGGGGGAAGGAAGCCGATGATCGACTCGATGGCGGCGCTGGCCGCGGCCGCCTCCACGGCCCTGGTCGCGGCGATGGCGACGGACACCTGGCAGGCCGCGCGCGACGGAATGCTGCGGGTGATGGGACGCGGCCGGGAGGACGAACCGGCGCAGCTGGCCGCGCGGTTGGACGAGGAGGCCGCGCTGGTGCGTGCCGCGGACGACTCCGACGCGGCACGGCGGAGTCTGCTGCCGGCCTGGCGGCTGCGCCTGGAGCAGTTCCTGCTCGCTCATCCGGAAGCCGTCGACGAAATGGACGAGTTGACGCGGCGACTGACCACCGCGCTGCCCCGGGCGCAGCAGAACTGGGTCCAGCACGTCGACGCGCGCGACCACGGCCAGGCCTTCGGGGTCCAGGGCGGCAATGTGATCATCCATCAGGAACCGCCGGCCGATCGCCCCGACCCCCGGCCGTGAGCACCCAGCACGTCACGGCGACCGGTGGGTTCGCCTACGGCGCCGTCGGCGCGGACATCCATGTCTTCGGGGACGGCACCCCGCTCTATCTCCTGCGGACCTGGCGTGCCCCGAAGGAGCCCGACCCGGCGTGGTTCAGTGAGCAGCCCAGCCGGATGCTCAACGCCCGTTTCGCCGTGGTGCCGTTCACCGGCCGGGAGGGCGAGCTGGCCTCCCTGCGCGCCTGGTGCGCCGAGGGGCCGCCGCGTGCGGCACGCTGGTTGCACGGCCCGGGCGGCCAGGGCAAGACGCGGCTCGCCCACCAACTGGCCCACGAGATGGGGTCGCTGGGCTGGAAAGTGGTCACCGCCGTGGAGGGGCCAGGCAGCGTCCTGCCCCCGCCGGGCAGTCAGGACCTGCGCCTGACGGACACGGCCGGGCTGCTGCTCCTGGTCGACTATGCCGACCGCTGGGCCCTGACCAGTCTGACCTGGCTGTTCAGCAACGCCCTGCTGCACCGGCCCGGAGTGCCGACCCGCGTCCTCCTCGTGGCGCGCGACACGACCCCCTGGCCGGCGCTGCGGGCCGCCCTGAGCAACGAGCAGGTGGCCACGTCCACGCAGGAACTGCCGCCGCTCGCCCCGGAGCACGGCGCCGAGGGCCCGGAGCACGGCCACGTGGACGGCCGGGGTTACGGCGTCACCGACGGCCCGGGGCGCGGCGTCACCGACGGCCGGCTGGAGATGTTCCGGGCGGCCCTGCACGGCTTCGCCGCCCGGTACGGGCTCGACCCGCCCCGGGACCGGCCGGAGCTGACGCATCCCGACTTCGGCCTCACGCTCGCCGTGCACATGGCCGCACTGGTCGCGGTGGACGCCCGGGCCACCGGCCGTCGGGCGCCGAAGGACCTGGCGGGCCTGACCGTCTACCTGCTGGACCGTGAGCAGCTGGCCTGGACGTTGCTGCACGACAAGCGGGGTCAGGGGCGTATCACCACACCGCCCCCGGTGATGAACCGGACCGTCTTCGCCGCCTCGCTGGGCGGTGCCCAGCCCCCTGAGCGGGGCGCCCTGCTCGTGGACGACCTGCGGTTGGACCACCCGACCGCCGAGGTCCTCGCCGATCACGCCGTCTGCTATCCGCCGCCCGCCGCCGCGGGCGACACCGTTCTCGAACCTCTCTACCCCGACCGCCTCGCCGAGGACTTCGTCGCCCTCACGCTGCCCGGGCACCCCGCCGACTACCCGTCCCAGCCGTGGGCGGCGGACACCGCGGCGACCGTGCTGCGGCACGGCACCGGACCCGCCCGGCCCGTCACGGCGCTGGCCGCCGCGGCGGGGCGGTGGCCGCACGTGGGGCCCTCCTGTCTGTACCCTCGGCTGTCCGCCGACCCCGGCCTCGCCGTCGCGGCCAAAGGCGCCGCCCTCACCGCCCTGGCCGGGCTGCCCGACATCGCGCCCGGCCTGCTCGAGGCCATCGCCGCCCGGCTTCCCGAACCCGTCCCCGCGGACCTCGCCGTCGGACGGGCGTCCGTCCTGGTCCGCCTGCTCGAACACCGGCTCGCCGCCACCGACGACCCGTTCCTCCACGCCAAGCTCTACGTCAATCACGGCAACTACCTGAAGGACCTCGGCCGCACGGAGGAGGCGCTGGAGGCCGCGCAGCGCGCAGCGGAGCTGTTCGGCGAACTCGCCGCGAGCGACCCGCAGCAGTACGAGGAACACCTCGGCCGTGCCCTGACGAACGTGGCGAGTTCCCTCAACGCCCTCGGACGGAACGCAGAGGCCCTGGACGCCCAGGAAAGGGTCTTGGAGCTGTTCGAACGCCTCGCCGCCACGGACGGTACGGAGTACGAGCCGCATCTCGCCACCGCGCTCGCCAACGTCGCCATCTACCGGGAGCGGGCCGGCCAGTGGGAGGAGGCGTACCGGGCCAACCACCGGGCGACGGAGATCTACCGCGCTCTCGCCGAGCACGATCCCCAGTACCGTCGGGGCCTGGCGATCGCCCTCACCAACGCGGCCGCCCTGACCTTCACACCACCGCAGGGGACCGACGCCCCGCGCAAGGCCGTCGAGCTGAGCCGGCGGCTGACGGCCGACGGTCTGCTGGTCGAGGAGACGGCGCTCTCCGAGGCGCTCGTCGCGCTGTACCGGTCGCTGTCCGCCGATGGCCGCTTCACGGAGGCCGTCGACGCGGCGCGGGAGGCGGTCGCGATCACACGGCGGCTGACGGAGGCCCACCCCCACCGCTACGCCGAGGCCCACGGCCGTGCCCTGGGCTCGCTGCGTGACGGACTCCTCGACGCGGGCCGTCCCGAGGAGGCGGTGGCGGTGGGCGGCGAGGCCGTCGCCGTATGGCGGCGTCTGGCCGACGAGTCGCCCGACACGTACGGGGGTCAGCTGACGGGCACGCTGCGCGAGCTGAACCGGGCCCGCCGGGCGGCCGGTCTGCCGGACGATCCGGAGGAAAACGCCCGTTCACGGCCGGTGAACCTCGACGACTACGTCCACCACTGGCCCGCCGTCACCCTCACCGTGCACGGCTGGTGGCCGCTGTCGCCTCCCCGGCGGCCCCTGCCGCCGCGGGAACTCGAGGACCAGGCGCACCGCCTCCTCCGCACCGGCCACTGGCCCGAGTTCTGGGAGCTGCTGTGCGAGGCGCCCCTGGCCGACGCGGTGCGGCTGGTGCGGCGCATCCCCCGGCGGCGCTGGTCCCCCTCGACTCCCGCGGACCGCTCCCTGCTGGACTGGCTGCGCGCCACGCCCGTCCGCCGGACCGCCGCCCTGATCGCCGACGCCGCGCGGGCCGCCACGACGGAGCTGCCCGAGGACTTCCACCTGTGGTCGGCCCGGTACTGCTCCTTCTCCCGTGAGCCCGGCAGCGCCGTCCTGGCGGTGGCCACGGTCGAGCCCGGCCCGGACCCGCGCGGGAGCGAGGGAGCCGAGGAGGTCATCGAGACCCTCGACATCGACACGGGCCGTCGGACCGTGCTGTCCCGTGGCTCCGTCGACCACTGGTCCTTCGCCTGCCTCGGACCAGCCGAGGTGGTGGCCGTGCGGTCGCCGAAGGGGCGGGAGAACAGCATGGAGCTCGTCCGTCACGGGCCCGACGGCACGACGGTGCTGGCCCGTGGGAAACGCCTGTCAGGGACGAACGTCGTGGCCACGGCCGAGGGGTTCGTGGCCGGGCTGGCCCTCGCACCGAGGGCGCTCGTGCAGGACGGCGGCGGGCACCTGCGGAACGTGGACCTGCGTGACTGGGGGCTGGCATCCGCCGTCCGGACCGCCGTCGCACCCGACGGCGACGGGCTGGTCCTGTGCGACGGCCAACGGCTCATCGCCACGGACGCGGAACTCTCCGAGGTGCTGGCCGCCGCCGCGGTGCCCCGCGACCACACGGGTGTGCGGGACCTCGTCTTCGCCGACGAGGATCTGCTGCTGACCGCCGGGCGGCGCGGCGGTGTGATGCTCTGGGAGCTGGACGGCACCGACCTGGAGCCGGTCGCGCGGCTCGACACACCACCGTTGTCGGAGCTCGCCGCCGTGCCGGCCTGGGGGATCGTCTGCGGCATCGCGCACAGCGAGGACCGTGTGCGCTTCTTCGACACGACCGACGGCCTGAGAGCGTGCGCCGCCCCCGATGTCGTCGCCGGCCGCGGCACCCTGCCGAAGACGGTGGTCGCGCCGCCCGGAGGGCGGTTCGTCGCCTGGTCCGGCCATCGCGATGTCACGGCCTGGGGACGGCGGCGGTCCACGGACCGGGTCACCGAGGTGCACGACCTGCACCACCCCGCCTCGATCCTGCGGCGTCCGCTCGTCCCGCTCGGCGACGCGGAGGTGTCCGCCCTGGCCTCGGCCCACAGCGACGATCCGCGACTGCGCGAACTGTTCCGGCTGGCCCACACCCTCGCCGTGCGGTGACCGGCCCCGCTACCGGACGCGCCAGTGGTAGCGGCGTTCCGGGCGGCCCGCCTGGCCGTAGCGCAGCGACACCTCCGCCTGGCCGGTGACCGTGAGGTGTTCGAGGTAGCGGCGCGCGCTGACGCGGGAGATGCCGACCCGCGTCGCGCACTCGGCCGCGGACAGCGAGCCGTCGGCCGCGCGCAGGGTGCGCTCGACCAGTTCCGAGGTCTCCACGCTCATGCCCTTCGGCAGGGTGGGCGCCACCGTCGGTGCCGCGACCCGGCCCAGTGCCCGGTCCACGTCGGCCTGTCCGCTGACCGTGCCGGCGCTCAGGCCGCTGCGGCGGGAGCTGTAGCGTTCCAGCCGGTCCTTGAGGTCGTCGGCGTCGAACGGTTTCAGCAGGTAGTCGACGACGCCCTGACGGACGGCGCCCCGGACCGCCTCCGCCTCACGGGCGGCGCTGATCACCATCACGTCGCAGTCGTGGCCGGCGTCGCGCAGCCGGGGGACGACGTCCAGACCGAACATGTCGGGCAGGTACAGGTCGAGCAGGACCAGATCGGGCTGGAGTTCCGCGACGGCGGTGAGCGCCCGCTCCCCGCAGTCCGCCGTCCCGACCACCCGGAAACCCTCGACACTGTCGACGAATCCACGGTGGATCCGCGCCACCATGAAGTCGTCCTCGACCACAAGTACGTCGATCATCCGACTTCCTCCGTCTCCCGACCGATGAGCTGACCTACGGACATCCAGGCGGTGAACATGGCCCCCTCCGGCGTGTTGGACACCGACACCTCGCCGCCCCTGCGGGTGCAGACCAGCCGGGTGAGCGCCAGGCCGATGCCCCGGTCCCCGCCCTGCGCGGCCTTCGTGGTGAAGCCGTGGGCGAACACTTCCTGCGCGAGTTCCGGAGCCACGCCCGGCCCGGAGTCGCGGACCACGATCTCCACGCTGGAGGCGTCCTGGCGCAGCTCGACCTCCACCCAGGCGTCGCCCTCGCGATCGGGGGCCGCGGCCGCGTCGAGGGCGTTGTCGACGAGGTTGCCGAGCACCGTCGCCACGTCCGCGGAGTCCGTCGGCTCCAGCCGGTCGAGGGCGGTGCGTTCGGAGATGCGCAGCCGGACCTTGCGTTCCGCCGCGAGTGCCGACTTCGCCATCAGCAGCGCTGCGACGGCCCGGTCGCGGACCCGGCTGGTGAGGGTCAGGTCGAGCGACTCGCGGTGCCGGCGCAGGGCGCGGACGTACCGTACGACCTCGTCGTGCTCGCCGATCTGGATGAGCCCGGAGATGGTGTGCAGCTGGTTGGAGAACTCGTGGGCCTGGGCGCGCAGCAGTTCGGTGCTGCTGCGGAACGAGCCCAGCTCCCGTTCCAGCTGGGCGAGCTCGGTGCGGTCCCGCAGGGTGGTGACCGAGCCGAGCCGACGGCCGTCCTTGGTGACGTCCATCCGGTTCATCACCAGCACCCGGCCCCGGCGCACCACGACCTCGTCGCGCCGCTCGGTGCCGTGTTCGCCGCCGGTCCCGGCCAGCACGTCGTACAGCCTGCCCTGGATGCCGAGGTCGGCCAGGCTCATGCCGACGCAGGTCTCGGGCAGGTCGAGCAGCTTGCGGCCGACCTCGTTGACCAGGGTGAGCCTCAGCTGGGGGTCGAGCGCGATCACACCCTCGGCGATGCCGAACAGCATGGCCTCGCGGTGTTCGGCGAGGCCGGCGATCTCGCGTGGTTCGAGGCCGAAGGTCTGGCGTTTGATCCGCCGGGCCAGCAGCCAGGAGCCGGCCACCCCGAGGACGCTGGCGATGCCGAGGTAGGCGAGCAGATACGACGAGGCGCCGTTCAGCCGCTGCCAGACCGTCGGTGAGACACGGCCGATCATGACCGTGCCGAGGTGCTTCCCGATGTGGTCCGGGTCGTCGCCGAGCACCGGGACCTGCGCGACCAGCTCACGGACCCCGCCCACCGCCAGCTCCCCCGACCAGCCGCGCGCCTTCGCCACGCTGGGGCCCGAGACCGGCAGCCGGGTCCCGACGAGGGTGGGATTGGTGGCGGCGACGATCTCACCGGACGCGTCCGCGACGGTGACGGAGGTGACGTTCGTCTGGGTGAGCCGGGTCTGCAACAGCGGCGCGAGGGTCTCGGCGGGGACGGGGCGGACCAGCTGGCTGCGCAACAGGGGATTTCCGGCCAGTTCCTCGGCTAGGGCGGTGACCCGCCGGCCCTCGACCCGGTCGAACGTCGCCTTGGACTGTGCCAGCGACACCGCGGCGACCGCGAACAGCACGATCACCACGATGGCGAGCTGCAATACCAGCAGCTCACCGGCGAGGGTATGGCGACGTGACGCAACGACCACTATGAACTCAACCTTCAATGGTCACACAAGGCAGACGGGCTGTCCGAGGAACCGCACAATCATGGCGCCGGACTCGCCCAAGCGAAAGAGATGAGCCATGAGATCTCGCAGAGCCGCACTTCTCGGTGCTCTTGCCACCGTGTCGATGCTCGCCGTCAGCGCCTGCGGCGCCACCGCGGACAAGGAGGAGTCGGGGAGCGGGAGCGGAGGCGGCAAGCCCGTCACCGGTCTGCGGCTGATGGTGCCCAACACCCCGGGCAGCGGCTACGACGTCACCGCCCGCACCGTCGCCCAGGTGATGCAGGACTCCAAGGTGGCGTCCGGCGTGCAGGTGTACAACCTGCCCGGCGCCGGCGGCACCGTGGGCCTGCAGCGCCTGGTGAACGAGAAGGGCAACGGCAAGCTGGCCATGCAGATGGGGCTGGGCGTGGTCGGCGCCGCGTACACCTCGAAGTCGAAGGCGACGCTGACCGACACCACGCCGCTCGCCAAGCTGATCGAGGAGGCCGGCGCGATCGTCGTGTCGAAGAACTCCCCGTACAAGACCATCGACGACCTCGTCACCGCGTGGAAGAAGGACCCCAAGAAGGTGGCCGTGGGCGGCGGCTCGTCGCCGGGCGGCCCGGACCATCTGCTGCCGATGCAGCTGGCGAAGGCCGTCGGCATCGAACCGAAGAAGGTCAACTACGTCAGCTACGACGGCGGCGGTGAGCTGCTGCCCGCCATCCTCGGCGACAAGGTCGCCTTCGGCGCCAGCGGATACGGCGAGTTCCTCGACCAGATCGAGGCGGGCCAGGTCCGGGTGCTGGCGGTGACCAGCGAGAAGCCGATCGACGCCGTGAAGGACGCCCCCACGCTCAAGGACTCCGGGATCGACCTGGTCTTCACCAACTGGCGCGGCATCGTCGCCCCGCCCGGGATCACCGACGACCAGAAGAAGACCTGGGTCGACGCCCTGACCAAGATGCACGACTCGGAGCAGTGGAAGGCCGAGCTGACCAAGCGCGGCTGGACCGACGCCTTCGTCACCGGTGACACGTTCACCACCTACCTGGAGGACCAGGACAAGTCCGTCGCCGGCCTGCTGACCGAGCTCGGCCTGGCATGAGCTCCCCGACGGACGAGCTGAGCACGCGGGACACCCGTCCGCCCGAGGGCAAGGACCGCGCACAGTACGGTGTGTGCGCGTTCCTCGCCCTGCTGGGCACCGCGGTGATCGTGGACGGGCTGAACATCCCGCACGTCACCAGCGGCACCGACCCGGTCGGACCGCGCACGGTGCCCCTGATCCTGGGCGTCCTGCTCGTGGTGGCCGCCGCCGTGTACGCCGTGGACGTGGCCCGCGGCGGCCGCGGTGAACCGGAGGCCGGCGAGGACGTCGACCTGTCCCAGCGCGGCGACTGGCGCACGGTCCTGCTGCTGACCGGCGTGTTCGTGGCGAACGCGCTGCTGATCGAGCCGCTCGGCTGGGTGATCAGCGGCACGCTGCTGTTCTGGGGAACGGCCTTCGCCCTCGGCAACCGGCACTACGTACGCAACCTCCTGATCGCGGTGACGCTGTCCCTCACCACGTTCTACGCCTTCGCGATCGGGCTCGGTGTGAACCTCCCGGCCGGTGTCCTGCAAGGAATCCTGTGATGGACAACCTGAACAACCTCATGCAGGGCTTCGCGGACGTCGTCGCCCCGATGAACCTGCTGCTGGCGCTGGTCGGCGTCGTCATCGGCACCGCGGTCGGCGTCCTGCCGGGCATCGGCCCGGCGATGACCGTGGCGCTGCTGCTGCCGGTCACCTACGGCATGGAGCCGGTCCAGGCGTTCATCATGTTCGCCGGCATCTTCTACGGCGGCATGTACGGCGGCTCGACCACCTCCATCCTGCTGAACACCCCCGGGGAGTCGTCGTCGGTGGTGACGGCCATCGAGGGCAACAAGATGGCCAAGACGGGCCGGGCGGCGCAGGCGCTCGCGACCGCCGCGATCGGTTCCTTCGTGGCGGGCACCATCGGCACGCTGCTGCTGGTGCTGGTGACCCCGTTCGTGGTCGACTTCGCGGTCAGCCTGGGGGCGCCGGACTACTTCGCGCTGATGCTGCTGTCGTTCATCGCGGTCACGTCCGTGCTGGGCGCGTCCCGCGTCCGCGGTCTGATCTCACTGCTGCTGGGTCTGACGATCGGCCTGGTCGGCATCGACGCGGTGTCCGGACAGCAGCGGCTCACGCTGGGGATACCCCAGCTGGCGGACGGGATCGACGTGGTCGTCGTCGCCGTGGGCATCTTCGCCGTCGGCGAGGCGCTGTGGGTGGCCGCGCATCTGCGGCGCAAGCCCGCCGAGGTCATCCCGGTCGGCCGCCCCTGGATGGGCCGCAGCGACTGGAAGCGGTCGTGGAAGCCCTGGCTGCGGGGCACGGCGTACGGGTTCCCGTTCGGCGCGCTGCCGGCGGGTGGCGCGGAGCTGCCGACGTTCCTGTCGTACGCGACGGAGAAGCGGCTGAGCAAGCACCCCGAGGAGTTCGGCAAGGGCGCCATCGAGGGGGTGGCCGGTCCCGAGGCGGCGAACAACGCCTCCGCCGCGGGCACGCTGGTGCCGATGCTGGCCATCGGCCTACCGACGAACGCGACCGCCGCGGTCATGCTCGCCGCGTTCCAGTCGTACGGCATCCAGCCCGGCCCGCTGCTGTTCGAGCGGGAGGCGAGCCTGGTGTGGGTGCTGATCGCCAGCCTGTTCATCGGCAACCTGCTGCTGCTCCTGCTGAACCTGCCGCTCGCGCCCGCCTGGGCGAGGCTGCTGCGGATCCCCCGTCCCTATCTCTACGCCGGGATCCTGTTCTTCGCGTCGATGGGCGCGTACGCCGTCAACGCGCAGCCGCTGGATCTGTTCCTGCTGCTGCTCCTCGGACTCATCGGGTTCGCGATGCGGCGGTTCGGGCTGCCGGTGCTGCCGCTGATCGTCGGCGTCATCCTCGGCCCGCGGGCCGAACTCCAGGGGCGGCGGTCCCTGCAACTGTCCGGCGGCGAACTGTCCGGGCTGGTGGGCGGGCCGGTGTCCTACGCGGTCTACACGGTGATCGCCCTGGTGCTGGTGTGGCCGCTGCTGCGGCGGTTCGTCCGACGTCCACTGTCCCGAGAGGGAGTGCGAGCATGACCATCCTGGTGGGATACGTCCCCTCGCCCGAGGGCGAGGCGGCCCTGCGGGCGGGGATCGACGAGGCGCGGCTGCGCGGCGAGAAGCTGCTGGTCGTGAACACCTCACGCGGTGACGCCTATGTGGACCCGCGCTTCGCGCAGGAACCCGATCTGACCCATGTCCGCGAGGACCTGGCCGCCCTGGGCATCGACTTCGACGTGCGCCAGGTCCTCGGCGGGGGTGACGCCGCCGAGGAGATCGTCGATCTGGCGGAGCAGGAAGGGGTGTCGCTCGTGGTGATCGGGCTGCGCCGGCGCAGCGCGGTCGGCAAGCTGATCATGGGTTCCGCCGCGCAGCGGATCCTGCTGGGGGCGCTCTGCCCGGTGCTCGCGGTGAAGGCGGCGGGGCAGGAATGATCCTGAGAACGTTCGGCTGGTCCTTCGCCGTCACGGCGCTCGGTCTCGCCTTCGCCGCGTGGCAGTGGGGCTGGGAGGCCTTCGGGATCGTCCTGATCCTGTCCGTCCTGGAGATCTCGCTGTCCTTCGACAACGCGGTCGTCAACGCGGGGATCCTGAAGAAGATGAACGCCTTCTGGCAGAAGATCTTCCTCACCCTGGGCATCCTGATCGCGGTGTTCGGCATGCGGCTGGTCTTCCCGGTCGTGATCGTCGCCGTCAGCGCCAAGGTCGGCCCCGTGGAGGCGGTGCGGCTCGCCCTCGACGAACCGGAGCGGTACGAGGGCCTGGTCACCGACGCCCACCCGGCGATCGCCGCCTTCGGTGGCATGTTCCTGCTGATGATCTTCCTGGACTTCGTCTTCGAGGACCGGGAGATCAAGTGGCTCGGGTGGCTGGAGCGCCCGCTCGCCAGGCTGGGCAAGGTCGACATGCTGTCGGTGTGCGTGGCGTTGACCGTGCTGCTGGTCTCGGCGATGACGTTCGCCGGCGATGCCCACGTCAGCACGGGCCACGCGGACCGGACGGCGACGGTGCTGCTCTCCGGTGTCGCCGGTCTGATCACCTATCTCGTGGTCGGGGGGCTCTCCGGGTACTTCGAGGACAAGCTCGAGGAAGAGGAGGAGCACGCGCAGGAGGAGGAACGGAAGGCCGGGGCCGAGGGCCGGCCGGTGTCGGTCGTCGCCCTCGCAGGCAAGGCCGCGTTCTTCCTCTTCCTCTACCTGGAGGTCCTCGACGCGTCCTTCTCCTTCGACGGGGTCATCGGTGCCTTCGCCATCACCAACCACATCTTCTGGATGGCGCTCGGCCTGGGCATCGGCGCGATGTACGTCCGCTCGCTCACGGTCTACCTGGTCCGCCAGGGCACCCTGGACGACTACGTCCACCTGGAGCACGGCGCCCACTACGCGATCGGCACGCTGGCGGTGATCCTGCTGGTCACCATCGAGCACCAGATCAGCGAGATCATCACCGGCCTGGCCGGAGTGGCCCTGATCACGGCCTCGTTCCTGACGTCCGTCCGCCGCAACAGGACCCTCGCGGCGGACGGGGCACAGGCGGCTCCGGCGGCGGCCGGGACGTAGAGCCGGGTCGGGCGCCGGGGCCTCAGCGCCCCGGCGTCCAGCTGAGCCGGACCAACAGGACGCCGGGGGCGTGCGGCAGTGACACCCGCAGGCCGTCGGCGGTCCAGTCCGCCTTGCCGGTGGTCGGTGCCGACGGGTGGAGGATCTCCGCGTGGACCTCCCTGCCCGTCAAGTGGGGTACGGGCAGGAGGAGTTCGGGAGCTCCGCCGCGGCGCCAGACGGAGATGTACGCGGTGTGGTCATCGGGTGTCCGCATGCCCAGGGCGAGCCAGTGGTCCGTCCAGCCGGGCAGGCCGAGCGGCCAGAACGGCACGGCTCGGGCGAGGTCGCCGCGCACCGACTTGTACACGGTGACCGCGTCCCGGACGAGGCCGAGTTGGTGTGCGGACATCCGGTCGAGGTGGCCCGACAGGTGGATGCGTCCGAGGAGTGCACCGCCCAGCGTGAAGCGGATCAGGTCGTCGTCGAACTCGGGCTGCGGGTAGGCCCAGACGGCGCCCTGCTCGGGCGGGACGGCGGTGGGCGCGGCGGCGGCGATCGGCGGGTAGCGCAGCGGGTCCTGCTGGTCGCTGGTGGACTGCAACTGGCTGACGGCCAGTGTGGCGCCGTCCATCCGCATGCCGCCGGAGGCGCAGTTCTCGATCACCAGGCCGGGATGCCGGTCCAGGACGTCGGACAGCCAGTCCAGGTACGCCTGGGCGTGGCCGAGCAGCCCGGCGCCCGGTGCGAGGTCCCCGGGGGCGCGGGTCCCCGGGTCGACGACGATGTTGTAGTCAAGTTTGAGGTAGCCGACGCCCCAGTCGCCGACGATCCGGTCCACCGTCCGGTCCAGGTGCGCGCGGGCGGCCGGGTGCCGCAGGTCCAGTTGGTGGCGGCCCTGTTCGGTCAGCCGGACACCGTCCCGCTGGAAGAAGGCCTCCGGCGGAAGCGCGGAGGCGACGGGGCTGCGAACTCCCACGACCTCCGGCTCCAGCCACAGCCCGGGCACCATGCCGTGGGCCCGGATCCGGTCCAGGACCACCTGGATGCCCCCGTCGGGGAAGCGGCGCTGCGAGGGCAGCCACTCGCCGACGCTGTCCCACCAGCCCTGGGTGTCGTCGTACCAGCCGGAGTCGACGCAGAAGTACTCCGCGCCGGCCTCGGCGGCCGCGTCGATCAGCGGCAGCAGCTTCGCCGTCGTCGGGTCGCCCATCAGGGTGTTCATGTAGTCGTTGAAGATCACCGGGAGCGCCGAGTGGTCCGGGTGCGGGCGGCGCACGGCACGGCGGTACGAGGTCAACGCGCCCATCGCGGCGTCGAAGCCGGAGCCCAGCGCCAGCACGCCCGGCACCGTGGTGAACTCCTCGCCCGGCGCGAGCCGGACCCGCCAGTGGTGCTCCGCGTCCGTGGGGCCGTTCAGCGCCAGATATGTACCGCCGGCGCGTTCGCCCAGGTCCCAGCGCCAGCCCGCCGGGGATTCGATCTGCCACAGCCAGGTCCGGTCGCCGTCCCGTTCGGTCAGCGCGCCCATCGGCAGGTGGCCGTCGGTGGGCCAGCTGCCGCGCCCGGTGAGGACGAGGGCGGCCCGGCTGTCGTGCTGGTGGGCGGCGACGTTGATGTCGGCGACGGTGTCGCGCAGCGGCTCGCCGTACCAACGGCACTCCGCGAGCCAGTCATTGCGGGCCCGGTGGACGTCGAGGGCGTCCGGGGAGGGCAGGCCGCCGAGCAGCAGGCTCGTGACGGACTGGACGTCGAGAGGCTCGGTGCCGTCGTTGCGCAGACGCGTCCGGGAGCGCAGCACGGGGATCCCGTCCGGTGAGGACAGCTCGGCGAAGGCCGTCAATCCGGTGGCCGGGTCGTGGAGTTCGACGGTCAGCCGCTCCAGGTCGCCGCGTCTCGCGGTGCGGTGACCTCGGTACTCCAGGCGCGTGCCGAAGGCCGTACCGGTGAAGCGCGGGCCGGACCAGCCGCTGCCGTGGCCGAGGGCGGTCAGCTCGACGAGCGGGAGGGCCGCTTCCGGGTCGGCCGCGGCGGCGTCGCCCAGCCGGACCAGCCGCGGTGTCCCGTCGGACGCGGTGGCGAACTCGGCCTCCAACGCCGTGTGACCCCAAGTGAACGTCTTGTGCTCATCGTCGAGATCCGCGTCCGCCGTACCGGTCAAGGTGCTTCCCCCTCGTGAATCTCTCGTTGCGTTCTCTTGACGACCTCTGTGTGACCGGTCACAATCCTGGCATGAATGTGACCGGTCACACAAGGAGCCCGGCGAGCATCCGGGACGTCGCCGCCGCCGCCGGGGTCTCGTACCAGACGGTCTCCCGCGTGATCAACGGCCACCCCAGCGTCCGGCCGGCCACCCGGGAGCGGGTTCTCGCCGCCATCGACGAACTGGGCTTCCGCCGCAACACCGCCGCGCTCGCGCTGGCCAGCGGGCGCAGCCGGGCCGTGACCGTGCTCACCGCCAACACCACGCACTACGGCTACGCCTCGATCCTCCAGGGTGTCGAGGAGGCCGCGCGGGCCGCGTCCTTCGCGGTCGGCATCGGTGTCCTGGAGTCGGCCGAGGAGGCCGCCGTCGCCGCCGAGGTGCAGCGGGCGGCGGACGCGGGCGGCGGGCTGATCGTGATCGCATACGACCCGGCCGGTGTCGGGGCCCTGGCCGCCGTCCCCGCCGGACTGCCGGTCGTCGGCGTGGTCGAGACCCCGGCGAGCCCGCCTTCCGGTGACCGTCCCTGGGTGTGGACCGACGACCGGGAGGCCGCCTACGAGGCGACCCGCCATCTGCTCTCCCTCGGCCACGAGACCGTGCACTACGTCGCCATCCCGTCCAGCACCCGGCGTACCAGCGCCCGCACCAGCGGCTGGCGGCAGGCCCTGAAGGAGGCCGGAGCCCCGCAACCGCGTCCCGCGCAGGGGAGCTGGGGCCCGGCCGGCGGCCATGCGGCGGGACTGAGACTCGCGCGGGACCCGGCCGTCACGGCGATCCTCTGCGGCAACGACGACCTCGCGCTCGGTGTGCTGCGTGCCCTGCACGAGACCGGCCGCGCGGTGCCGGACGAGGTGAGTGTCGCCGGGTTCGACGACGCCCCGCACTCCGCCTATCTGACGCCGTCCCTGACGACCGTACGCCTGGACTTCACAGGGCTGGGCCGGGCCGCGTTCGCCCTGCTGCACGGCGTGCTGGAGGAGTCCGCGCGGATCGCGCCGCATCCGGTCTCGGTGCCGGAGCTGGTGGTGCGGGAGAGCTCGGGGCCGCCGCCCGCCCGCTCCTGAGAGACCGGTACCGCCGTCCTGAACCACCCGTTCACGAAAGGCACTCGAGGTACGTGATGAAGAGTAGAGCTCTCCCCGCGCTGGCCCTGATATGTGTCTCGGCCCTGGCCGCCACCGCGTGCAGCGACCCCAGCGCCGCGGACTCCGACTCCGACAGCAGGCGGACGGCGGTCGATCCGACGGGCCGCCTCGACGGTGTGAAGCTGACCATGTGGACCGCGCAGAACACGGTGAACGCGCCCCGGCAGGTCATCGACGCCTTCGAGAAGGCCACCGGCGCCACGGTGGAGACCCAGGCGGTCCCGGACCTCTACGAGCAGAACGTGCCGACCAAGCTGGCCTCCGGCGACCGGCCGGACCTGATGTTCTGGCAGCCGTCCATCTCCACCCTGCCGTTCATCCAGCCGAAGCAGAACCTGCTCACCCTCGACGGCGAACCGTGGGTGCCGAAGCTCGGCGACACCGAGAAGTCGCTCGGCGTCATCGACGGCAAGCGGTACGCGGCGATCGTCACCAGCCCCGCCATGCTCGGCGTCTACTACAACAAGGACGTCTTCGCCCGGGCCGGGCTGAGCGAGAAGGACTTCCCCAAGTCGTACGACGACCTCCTCGCCCTCGGCCACAAGGTCGTGGACAAGACCGACGCGGCCGCCTTCTACGAGGCGGGCGGCGACAAGTGGCCCCTCCAGTGGCAGATGCAGGTCCAGCTCACCGACCTCGACAAGGCGTGGTGGGACGGCCTGAACCGGAACAAGGAGAAGTGGACCGACCCGGTCGTCGTCGACGCGGTCAAGAAGTACAAGGAGAAGCTGCTCGACGCCGGGCTCGCCCAGAAGAACTACCGGACGGGCACCTTCACCGGGCAGGCCGACGCCCTGTGGAAGGGCGAGGTCGGCATGGTCCTCAACGTCACCTCCTTCCAGAGCCAGTTGCAGGCCAAGTACTCCACGGCCGAGATCGACCGGAAGATCGGCTGGTTCCCGATCGCCAACTCCTCGGCCACCGGCATGTACTCCCCCGACCAGACCAACGGCGTGGTCGCCTTCAGGACGGGTGACGAGAAGCGGCAGAACGCGGCCCGGCAGTTCCTCGCCTTCTGGCTCGGCCCCGACTACCCGGCCTACATCAAGACGATGAAGATCCCGTCCGTCCAGCCGTCGGTGCCCACGCCCGGCGGGCTTCCGCAGACCTCCACGGCGCAGGTCGCGGCCCTGCCCACGGCCATCGGGGTCTTCCAGGCCAAGGCGATCGTCGCGCCGGACACGCATCTCTACCTCGCCGACATGATCTTCGGCAAGAAGAACCCGAGGCAGGTCGCCCAGGCGATCCAGGACCAGTTCGCGCAGGTGGCCAAGGCCCAGGGCGCTCCCGGGTTCTGACCATGGCGGACACGGTCGTACGAACCGAGCACGCGCCGGTGACGCGCGCGCCGAAGAAGGCGGGACGGCTGCCGCGCGCCGCCGTGCACCACCCCTGGTGGTTCGCGCTCCCCGCGGTCGTCGTCTTCGCGGGCTTCTTCCTGGTGCCGAACCTGCTGAACTTCTACTACCCGTTCACCGACTGGTCCTCGTACCACGCGGACATCGCCTTCACCGGCCTCGACAACTTCCGGACCATCGCCGACGACGGCTCGCTGCTGCGGGCCCTGCGCACGACGCTGCTGTACGCGCTGCTGGCGGCGCTGTTCCAGAACGGCTTCGGGCTGGCGCTCGCGCTGTTGCTGGAGGCCGACACCCGCTTCAACCGGTTCTTCCGCGCGGTCTTCTTCCTGCCGGTGCTCATCTCGGCGCTCGCCACCGGTTACGTCTTCCAGGCCCTGCTCGACCAGGACGGCGCCGTCAACTCCGTCCTGGGGACGGACGTTCCGTGGCTCGGTTCGACGACCTGGACGCTGGTGGTGGTCACCCTCATCCACGGCTGGAAGTGGATGGGACTGTCGATGCTGATCTATCTGGCCGGACTGAAGGGCGTCCCCGGCGACATGCTGGAGGCGGCGCGGATGGACGGCGCCGGGCCGTGGCGGACCTTCTGGTCGGTGCGCTGGCCGATGCTCGCGCCGGCCGTCACCTTCAACGTCACCACGGCGCTGATCGGCTCGATGAACACCTTCGACATCGTCCAGGCCACCACGGGCGGCGGGCCCGCGGCCTCCACGGAGGTCTTCAACATCTACATGTTCCGGGTCTTCGGCCAGGGCCTGTACGCCCAGGCGTCCGCGATGAGCCTCGTCCTCTTCCTGGTCGTGGTGGCCGTGGCGATCCCGCTGGTCGTCGGCCTCAGGCGAAGGGAGCAGATGCTGTGACCCCGGTGTGGCGGTACGGCCGCCCGGCCCTGGTGCTGCTGCTGGCCGGCCTGGCGGTCGGCGTACCGCTGTGGCTGGTGGCCGTCACCTCCGCCAAGCCGCAGGCGGAGGCCATCAGACCGAACCTGGACCTGCCCCGGCACTGGCAGCCGGGCGGCAACTACGCGGACGCGGTCGGCGAGGGCGAGATGCTGCGCGGGTTCGTCAACTCACTGCTGGTCGTGGTGCCCTCGGTGGTCCTGGTGCTGATCCTCGGGGCCGGCGCCGCGTGGGTCTTCGCGCGCCGCAAGTCGAAGCTGGTGTCGGCGGCGTACGCGCTGTGCATCAGCGGGCTGCTGCTGCCGCCGGCCGTGATCACCATCGTGATGGAGCTGCGGCAGCTGGGGCTGGCGAACACCCGGCCCGGGATGATCGCCGTCTACACCGGCATGTACCTGTCGACGTCGATCTTCTTCATGACCGGCTTCATCCGCGCCATCCCCATGGAGCTGGAGGAGGCGGCGCGGCTGGACGGCGCGACACCGGCGCGGATCTTCGGGCGGATCGTCCTGCCGCTGCTGCGCCCCGTGATCGCCACCGCGACGATCATGGTGATGCTCTACGCCTGGAGCGATGTCTTCTACGCGTTCTTCGTCCTCGGCGGCGGAGAGCGGGCGACCCTGCCGCTCAACCTCTACCAGGTCGCCAGCGCCCAGCTCTACCTCAACAACTGGCACCTCGTCTTCGCGTACGTCGTGGTGATGAGCCTGCCCATGGTCGTCGTGTTCCTCGTCGGCCAGCGAAAGATCGTGTCCGGAATCACCAGTGGAGCCGTCAAATGACCGGAGGTCCAGCAGCGTGATCACCCCCACCCGTACAAGATCGCGTACCAGGACAGCACTGACAGCAGCCGTACTTGGAGCAGCCGCGATGGCAGCGACCCTCCCCGCGGCGGGGCCCGCGACGGCCGCCGCCGAGCCCCAGCGCCTCACCGTCGACCTCGCCGCCTCCGAGGGCCCGGTGATGCTCGGCGCCAACGGCGCGCTCTACGGGCTCAGCGACGACGGCGTGCCCAGCGACGCCGCGCTGGAACCCCTGAAGATCACCAGCATCTCGCAGAAACCGGACGGCGGTGCCCAGCACCCCAACGGTGACGCGATGGCCGTCTCCGACGCGTTCTTCCGCAACGGCGGCGGCGAGATCAACGTGATGATGCAGGACGTCTACGCCAAGTGGCCCTACGAGAACCTCGGCATCGAGGACTACCTCCCCAAGGTCGACAAGATCACCAAGGAGATCTCGGCCCACCCGAACAGCGACCGCTTCGTCTACATCCCGTTCAACGAACCAGACTTCATCTGGTACAAGCTCAACGGCTCCGACCAGGCGGAGTACGAGGCCGAGCGGGACCGGTTCCTCGCGCACTGGAAGACGGTGTACCACCGCATCCGCGCCATCGACCCGGACGCGACGATCGCCGGCCCCAACGAGACCGGCTACTACCCCCGCTTCCTGCGGGACTTCCTCACCTTCGCCAAGCGCGAGAACGTGCTGCCGCAGATCATGACCTGGCACGAGCTGAGCTCCGGCTCGTTGCGCGACTTCCAGGGCCACTACGACAACTACCGCGCCCTGGAACGTGAGTTGGGCATCGGCCCGCTTAAGATCAATATCGACGAGTACGCCAACCGCCGTGACCTGTCCGTGCCGGGGCAACTCGTGCAGTGGGTCTCGATGTTCGAACGGAACAAGGTCTACGCCAACATGGCGTACTGGGACGCCGCCGGCAACATGAGCGGCCACGTGGTGCGCTCCAACATCCCCAACGGCGGCTGGTGGTTCTTCCGCTGGTACGCCGGGATGACCGGCGACACCGTCCGGGTGACCCCGCCGCAGCCGAACACCATCGACACCCTCCAGGGGCTGGCCTCCCTGGACACCTCCCGCCGCCAGGCGCAGGTCCTGCTCGGCGGGTCGGACGGTGACTCCGACGTCGTCGTGCGCAACGTCCCCAGGTCCGTCTTCGGCCGCACGGTCACCGCGACCGTCGCCGAGGCCGCCTGGTCGGGTTACGAGGGACAGCACGCGACGCCACGCGTCCTCGCCCGTACGAAGGTGAAGGTCGCCGCCGACGGTTCGGTGACCGTGCCGCTGCGCGGCCTGCACAAGATGTCGGCGTACCGGATCGTGCTCACCCCCGGCGGCGCGGGCACCCCGTCGGCGCCCTCCGTCCCCTGGTCGGCGTCGTACGAGGCGGAGAACGCGGCCATCACCGACGGCAAGGTCTACACCCAGGGCACGGTCGGCAACGCCAACGGATACGCGGCCTCCGGGACCAAGGACGTCGGCTCGCTCAACCAGGCCGGCAGCAAGGTGGAGTTCACGGTGTCGGTGCCGAGGGACGGCACCTACGACCTGGCGGTCCTGTACGGCAACCAGTCCGGCGCGCCCGCCACGCAGAAGCTGTCCGTCGACGGCGGCGCCCCGGTCACGGTGACCTACCCGTCCACCGAGAACTGGACCTACCGCGCCAAGAAGGACCTCACCGTCCCGCTTGCCGCCGGCAGCCACGTCCTGACGTTCGCCAAGGGCGACCGGGAGGTCACCCTCGACCGCGTCGACCTGACGGCCCGTACCGGCGCGCCGTCCGCGTCGTACGAGGCGACGCTGGCGGACATCGGCGGCCGGCCGTCGTACGACTACTCCTCGTCCGCCGGGGTGGGCACCGGCACTCTCGTCCTGCGCTCCGGCGACCGGGCGGTCTTCGACGTGTACGCCCCGCGCGACGGCTACTTCACGGTCGTGCCGCGCACCTCGGCGCCGGTGAAGCTGGCCCTGCACGGTGAGACGGTGACGGCGGCGCCCGGCCGGCCGCTGCGGCTGTACCTCGTGGCGGGCAACAACCGTGTCGCCCTGACCGCCAAGCACGCCGCCGTCCGTTCCCTCGACGTCTCCGGCGACGGCTCGACCGCCGGCACCCTCTCCTACGAGGGCGCCTCGGCCACCCTCGCGGGCGGCGCGCAGCTCGTCGAGTCCGCGCACGCGTCGGCCGGCTCGTACATCGGACAGCTCGGCAACGGCGCAGCCAGCACCGCCGAGTTCACGGTGGACGCGCCCCGCGCCGGCCGCTACCTGCTGGTCGTCCACTACGCGCACAACGAGCGGCGCGACAACGGCCACGCCTACAACACCGACATCATGTCCCGCACGGCGGACATCGCGGTCGGAGGCGGTGCGCCGCGGAAGGTCACCTTCAAGAACACCTGGAGCTGGGACGACTACTGGACGGTCGGCGTGCCCGTCGACCTGAGGAAGGGCTCCAACAGCATCCGGTTCGCGAACGCGGACGCCTGGGCCCCGAACATCGACCGGATCGAACTGGGCCGGGTCGTCGGCTGACGGACCGACTCGTCGCCGTGACGGCTCCGGCCCCGGATCCTCTGGTCCGGGGCCGGAGCCGTGTGCCGTGCCGGCGGCCTCAGGAGAGAGTGAAACGCTTTACCCCCGGTCGAGTGACGGGCTGGCCGCCGAGCGTTCGCCGCGCCGCGGGTGACGGAGGCAGGAGGCGACGACCACGAGGGGCCACAGCGACTGAACGGTCGTCACCACGCGTTCGGCGACCCCCATCGCGCCCTGACGGTGCGCCTCGAACAGGAACCACGCCGCGCCGGCGGCCATCACGGCGGTCACCGCGATCGAGGGCGCGGGCCGCAGCGCCCAGGGGGCGACCTCGCTGCGGTCGGCGGCCAGGACGGGCCACACCGCCAGCAGCGTGAATCCGACCGTGACGACCGAACCGTGTTCCAGGGAACCGCCCTCGCTCGGCACCGGGACCAGTGCGACCACCAGGGCCGCCACACCACCGCCGCCCAGCGCCAGACGTCCGGCGAGCGCGGCGGCGCGCAACCCCCAGGCGGTCAGCAGGTGACAGACCCCCAGGGCGAACAGCGCGCCGGTCATCACCCAGGACCCGGCGGCACCGTAGGCCGCCAGGACGCTGATCGTCTGCCGGACGGGGTCGTAACGGGGCCCTTCGAGCAGCGCCGCGGCCGTCCAGCCGCCGATCAGCAGGACCGGCGCACACCCCGAGGTCAGCAGGGTCCACCCAGGAACAAGACGCATCGAACCAACGTAGAACGCCCATCGCTTTCCATGTCACGCACACGCGGAGGGGCGGTGCCGGGAGCGGACGAGCGCTCCCGGACCGCCGCGTGAGCCGGGGCTCGTGACGGGGCGGGAGCGGGTGGCTCAGGCTCCGGCCGTCGAGGTGTGCGGGATCGGCACCGGCACGAGCGCGCCACCGAAGTTCTCCTCGACCTCCGCCTTCTCCGCGGCGTTCGGATAGGGGTTCGTGCACGCGGTGCCCGCGCTGGAGCCGGACATCAGGCTGGAGCAGGGGCCGGGCTTGCGGTCCGGCAGGCCGAGGATGTGGCCGAGTTCGTGGGCGGAGATACGGATCGTGTCGTAGCCCTGGTCGACGGCCTGGCGGCCGATCCAGACGGTGCCGTTGCCCAGGCTGCCGGTCGAGGCGCGCGGCCAGCCGTTGTCCGCGAGGACCCGGATGTTCGCGCGTTGTCCGGTGGCGGCCGGCCGCAGTTCGACGGCGTCCACGCTCTCGTTCCAGATCGCCGCGCCCCGGTCGACGGCGCTCCTGAACTCCGCGGAGCCGCTCGCGTCGTACGTGAGGACACGGGCGGCCAGGGGGTGGGCCGCGGCGTCGGGGGAAGCGGCCGCGGCCGGGCCGCCGATCAGGGACAGGGACACGGCCAGGGCGGCGGCCAGGCCGCCGGTCAGGGTGGGGACGTGCATGATCGACCTCCTCGTAGGGGCAGGACAGTCGTGCTCATGACATTCTCGGGCTCTCTGCCCGGCGGGGGCGGACGTGAATCCGTCAATCCGGCCGCCGGTGGCGCGGGGCCCGTCCGCCCGGACCGGCACCGACCGAAGTCGCGGCCGTCGTAGACCAACGGCCGATGCCGGGGCGTGCCGCCGCCCGCCGGACTCGTGGCGTGCGGCGGACGTCGAGAAGCGTGGGCAGACCCCGGGCGCGGGCGCGGCGTGCGGCCACGGGACGATCGGCAGCCACACCGTCCGGGCGGCGGACCGTCCCGGACGGTGTGCGGTACAGCCTCAGCGGTGCAGGCCTCAGCCGTACAGGCCTCCGCCGCAGGCCTCAGCGCCGCAGGTCCGCGGCGGTCGCGGCCGTGATCACCCGGTCGCGTTCCGCGCGCGTGAACAGGCCCTCGGACAGCCAGGTGTCGGCGAGGGCGCGCACCGCGCGCACGAAGCGGCCCGGGGTCGTGAAGGGGGCCTGGGCCCACAGCACGTCGAGGAAGGTCAGACCGTCACCGCGGGCGCGGTTCGCCACACCCGAGTCGCTGGTGCCGAAGACGACGACGGGTTCGGAACGCCGGAAGTAGGCGTGGTAGCGGGTGTCGTCCGCGATGTGGAACGGGGCGAGGGTCAGGCCGTGGGTGGTGAAGTGCAGCGGGCGGCCCTCGGGGGTGACGGCGTCGGCGACGTCGCCGCGGAGCGTGAAGTCCTTGTAGAAGGAGAACGTGCGGAACTCCGCCGCCGGGCTCTGCGCCACCAGCAGGACCGGCCCGTGGAAGAGGGACTGGACGGAAGGGTCGTCCAGGGCCCTTTCGACGCGCAGCCGGTAGGGGGCGGAGATCGCGACGCGGTCGCCGCGCCTCCAGTCCCGGCTCAGGGTGAGGTAGCTGCCGGGCGCGGCCCGCACCGGCTGCGGCACCCCGTTGACGGTGACGGTGAAACCGCCCGTCGCCCAGGACGGCACGCGGAGTTTCAGGTCGAGCCGTCCCCCGCCCTCCCGGAAGGTCAGCGTGCGCGGCCCCTCGGCCGGGTAGGCGCTGGTCTGCTCGATGACGAGACCGCGCTCCGGCCAGCGCAGGGTCGAGGCGAGATACAGGTTGACGTACAGCGCGCCGCCGTCGGCGGAGTGGAAGTAGACCGAGTCCTGGTACTTCGTGTGGTTCTCCATGCCGGTGCCGCCGCAGCAGGTGCCGATGTTGCCGTACTCGCGCACCACCCCCGGCCCCATGCCGACGAAGTAGGTGACCTCCGGGCCGCTCGTGCTCGGGGCGTCGCGGCGGGAGGCGAGGATGTGGTTGGTCAGACCCCGCTCGTAGTGGTCCATGTAGGCGGGATCGGGGCCGTGGAAGAACAGCTGCCGGCTCAGCTTGAGCATGTTGTACGTCGCGCACGTCTCGGCGTTCTTGGCGTCCAGGGTGGCCGCGATGGCCCCGCGGGCCCGGAACATCTCGCCCTGGCCCGTGCCGCCCAAACTGTAGGTGCGGGAACCGGTGACCATGCCCCAGAAGTTGCGGGCCGCCGCGGCGTACCGCTCCTGACCCGTGTGGTCGAACAGCCGCAGGTAGCCGGTGAACTGAGGGATGTGCTGGTTGGCGTGCCGGCCCTCCAGGATGTCCCGGTTCTCCGCACAGGCCTCCAGCAGCGCGGTGTTGTCGAAGCAGCGGGCGGCGGCGAGGTGCTCCTGCCGTCCGGTGAGGGCGTACAGGTCCGCCATCACCTCGTTCATCCCGCCGTACTCCCCGGCGATGTAGATCGACCACATGCGCTCCAGTTGCGCCCGCGGCAGCCGGCCGAGCCGGCTGTGCACCCAGTCGCCCATCGCCGAGGCGATCTGCAACGCCTGCGCGTTCCCGGCCAGGACGTGCGCGTCGAGCAGCCCGCGCATGATCTTGTGGCAGGTGTAGTACGGCGCCCAGATGGTGGGGTAGGTGGTGTAGCTCTCCAGGAGGACGAACTGCGTCTCCGGGTACGCCGCCAGATAGCCGGGGTGGCTCGGCGTGGGCGAGCCGTGCTCCGCCAGGGCCCGCTGGCACTCGCCGAGCGCGGCGACCAGGTAGTCCAGCTTGGTCTTGAGGGCGGCCTCCCGGGTGTCGGCGTACGCCTGGGCGACGAGGGTGAGGAAGTGGCCGCCGTAGTGGCCGCGCAGGTTGCCGTCGGAGGTCTCCCAGCCGCCGGGCGGTCGGGCGCCACGGGTGTCGAGCCCGGCGTTGGCCCGGAAGACGGCCAGGATGCGGTCGGCCGGGTAGGACCGGGCGTAGTCGAGCATCAGGTCGCGCTTGCGACGGAAGACACCGTCGCCGAGGCTCACCTGGTCCAGGGGGAAGGGGCGCACCGGCCAGGCGGGCGGCACGGCCGCGGCACCCGGGGCGGCCTGCGCCGCCGGGGGCACGCCCACGGAGGCGACGGGGGCGACGGCCGCGAGCGTCAGCACACTGCGGCGGGAGAGGGGGTGGGGCATGCTCGGTCTCCGATCGTCGGTCGGGACTGCACGGGCCTTGCGGCGTCATGAAGGGGCTGGGGTGACGGTGACCGTGGCGGTCGCGCGGTGGCCGGTGCCCGCGACGGTCCCCATCACCTCGAAGGTCCCCGGCCGGGCGTACCGGTCCGGCTCCACCGGGTCCCAGGTGACGGGGACGCGGCTGTCCTTGGAGCCGTCGTTGTAGGTGGCGACGACGGTCGCCGGGAGCGTGGGCGCCCGGCCGGCCGGGGTGGCGATCCGTTCCTCCGCGACGCTCGTGATCTCCACGGCGCCGGTCTGCCGCACCCACACGGTCGCGGTCACGGGCCGCGCGGTCCGGTCGGCGAGCCCGGTGATCCGTACGCTCGTGCCGCCCTCGGCGACCTGTTCCTCGGTGAGGGCGGGCCAGGCCACGGGGGAGCGTGCCGTGGAGCCGTCGGCGTAGACCAGCGTCACCTGGCCGGGCAGGTCGGGGACGGTGCCGCGCGGGGTGGGGACGTGGACCTCGCGCACGGACTCCGGTGTCTCGGCGTACACCTTCCACTCCTGCACCCCCAGCGCCAGCTCGGGGTGGCCGGTGAGCCGGGCCCGCAGCGCCGTGGTGGTGACAGGGGTGAAGGTGGTGGTGTTGTAGGCGTCCTCGGCGGTGCCGTAGCCGCTGGGGGAGCCGACCTCGCGCCAGCTGTCGCCGTCCCGGTACTCGATGACCCAGGAGGCGGGGACGCCGACGCCGTCGGCCGCGCCCGGCTGCGCGTCGCGGAAGAAGTACAGGTCCGAGCCGTCGACGCGGACCGGGTCGTCCCAGCTGTACTGGACCCACTGGGTGCCCTTCTGCGGCCAGCTGCCCCAGCGCGGGGCGTCGGAGGACGAGGTCGGTTCGCGGCCGTCGTTGATCGCGGCGACCGACTCCCAGCCGGAGGTGTAGGACGCGGTGGGCGTCGCGGACGGCGCGACGTTCACCTGCCCGTCCGTGCGGGCCTCGGCCTCGACCACGACCTTCTTCGACGACTCCGACGCGCCGTCGGTGGCGGTGAGTCGGAGGGTGTACGTGCCCGGCTCGGTGAAGCGTGCGACGGTCGTCGGGGCGTGCGGGTCGTCGAGGATGACGGTGCCGCCGTCCGGGGCGCCCACCGTCTTCCAGGTGGCGGAGAGCTTCCGCTGCGGGAGCCCGTCGTCCTCGACGATGCCCGTGAGTCTGACCTGACCGGGACGGGTGTAGGTGGTGTCGCGCCACGCCTCGACGTACGGGGCCCGGTTGCGGGCCGCCGGGACCCTGGCCCCGGTGGCGAACGCCTGGACCTCCTTCAGCCCGCTCGTATGACCGTCCCGGTGCCGCATCAGCACCCGCAGCTTCTGGGTCGTCACGGCCTTGAAGCGCACCTGGTTGAGGTTGGCCCTCGGAACGACCGGTGACTTGACCGGTCCGGTCACGTCCTTCCACTGTCCGTCGCCGGCCTGGTACTGCACGGCGTAGAGGGCGGGTTCGGCGTATCCGCCCGGCCGTTTGTCGCTGTAGAAGTGGAGCCGGACGTCGTCGACCGCGCGCGGCCGGCCGAAGTCGATCTCGTACCAGTCCTCGGCGTCGCCCGACCCACGGGCGCCCCAGAAGGGCTCGTTGGCGGTGGAGCCGTCGACGGCGCCGACCGCCCCGCGTCCCAGCTCCTCGTGGGAGGCCCGGGCCGTGGCACCGGCGGCGAGGTTGTCCTTCGCCGCTCCGGTCAGGTCGCGGCCCGCCTTGGCGAAGAGGTCGGTGACGCGCTCCCCGGGGCCGTAGCGGACATCCCGCGGCTCCGCCACGGCCGTGCGCAGGCCGGTGGCGCGGACCTCGGCGTCTCCGCCGTCGGGGAGGGTCACCTCGCGGGTGGCGGGATCGTAGAGGAGGTGGGTGAGGCGGTCGGAGGTGAGGGCGAGCCTGCCGTCGAGGTAGAGGGAGTAGCCCTCGGGGACCCGCTTTCCGTACGGCCGCTTCCCGTCCCCTGGTTCGTCCCACAGGACGGCCACGTCGGTGCCGCGGTAGTTGATGTCCGTGACGGCGAAGTGCGGCCAGTCGACGTCGATCGGCCACAATTCGATCTTCCGGTCGTCGCGCGGCCGGAAGCCCATCGCGTCCTCGATCACCGTCCAGTTGGTGGTGCCGAGCATGGTGTGGTGGATCCAGGAGCGGTAGCCGATCTTCTGCGGGTCGGCGCTGCCGTCGGCCCAGAACTCGTTCTGGTCGGGCCACCGGTTGTCGCCGTCGATGTAGTGGGCCCAGGCGTTCCAGGACAGCAGCTTCTTGTACCAGGTGCGGTCGATGTACCGGTTGGGGTACTTGCGCAGCACCGAGGAGAGGAAGCGGAAGGTGACGGTGGAGTTGATGACGGAGAAGTTGTTGCTCCCCGGGTGGCCCTGCTCGGCCGCCTCCGCCTTGTCGGCCTGGTTGGCGGTGAAGAACGGGAAGACGGGGTACTGCTTCGCGTCCGCCCACAGCCGCAGGGCCTCCAGGTACTGGGGGTCCTGGTCCGGCGTGGGCATCAGGCCGACGCTGTACGGGTAGTAGTTGTTGATCTCCTTCCAGGGCACGAGGCTGTCGGTGGCGACGTGCCGGTGCTTGAGCAGCTTGTCGTCGGGGTCCCACAGGTGCTCCAGGACCGCGTCCTTCACCCGGTTCGCGGTCGCGCGCATCCGGTCGGCGTTCGCCCGCTCGCCGAGCAGGTCGTAGGCGTGGGCCGCCGCCGTGGCGTTGCTGAAGACGTACGCCGATTCGGCGCGGTCGAGCCGTCCCGGCTTCCAGTCGAAGGACACCGCGTCGGCGTCGTTGCCGGTCATGGCGCCCCAGTCGTACTCGATCAGCCCGTTGCCGTCGTGGTCGTAGGCCGCCAGCTGGCCGCGCACGTCGCCCTCCGCGTACCGGGCGAGGTTGCGCACGATGCCGTCGGGCCCGCCGTGCACCTGGTAGGAGCGCCAGGCGGCCTCGGAGATGTACTGGGTGTAGCTGTTGGACCAGTTCTCCGGGTCCCCCGGGTTGTCGGTGTACTTGCCGTTCTTCGACACCTCGCCGGCCGACACCCACGGGCCGTAGGAGTAGCTCGGGTCGCGCAGGTACTTGAGGTCGTCGACGAACATGCCGACGGTCAGGGCGATGGCGTTGTTGTAGCCGAGGACGCCCTCCATGGAGGTGGGGAACTGGTAGTCGTTGCCCGGGATGTCGGCGTCGAGGTAGTTGTAGCGCAGCAGCCACCAGCGGTAGTACAGCGTCTTCTCGATGTTGTCGTCGGGCAGGTCGGTGTAGGGCAGGTTCTCGGCCCACCAGCGGTTGTACGTCTGGACGTGGCGCCGGAAGGCGGTCGCCGGGGTCGCCGTGCGCACGGCGTCGTACTCGGGGCGCGAGGAGGTGATCTCCTCGGTGACGAAACCGAGTTGGACCTTCACGGTGACGGTCGCGCCCGCGGGCACCGCCAGCGCACGCGTCAGGCTCGCGCCGTCGGCTGTCATGCCGTCGCCGCTGAGGCGGGGGAAGACGGTGGTGAGGTTGTTCTTCGCGGCCACCGTGCCGGTGAGTTCCCGGCCCTCGGCGGTCGTGGTGTACGGCGAGGCGGCGCGCAGTGTGATCTCGCGGCGTACGGGGCCGGTGTTGGTGACGGCCAGGTTCGTCACGGCGACGTTGGCGTCGGTGATGAACTTGGTCTGTGTCACCTTCAGTCCGGTGGCCTCGTGGGTGAACACGCCGCGCCAGTGGCTCGGGGTCTGCGTCCTGGCGCCGGTGTCCTCGCTCAGGGCGAGCTTCTCGCCGCCCACGGCCAGGTCGACGGTGTAGGCGGAGCGGTTGTCGATGCTCTCCCAGTAGGCGACCTTCCCGGCGAAGCCGAGCCGGGCGGGGCCGTGTTCCTTCATGAACACCGCCCGGCCCCGGGTGAACAGCCAGTCGCCCGCCGGGTCCTCGCCCTTGCGGGCCAGCATCCGGTCCATCCAGAAGTCGGTGCCGTCGCCCGCCCTGCGGTCGGCCTCGTACTGGGCGCGCAGGGTGCGGTAGGTGGTGAAGCCGGCCGGGAGTTCGGGCACGGGGTCGGTGGCTCCGGAGTACACGGGGTAGCCGATGGCCGCGTTGTCCGCGGCGGCGGGCGGGGCCGCGGCGAGCGAGGTCAGCAGGCCGAGGCCGAGCAGCGCCGCCAGGACGGCACGGTGGTGGTGTCCTCGCACGGCCGCTACCTCCCCGCCCCGGTGGCGTCCGGTTGCGCCGTCGGCAGCCACACGCGCATCGTCGAGGGGCCGCGGCCGGCCCAGGAGTGGTACGGCACCAGGACGATCCCGGCGCTTTCGCCGGGGGGCGCGGCGGGCCCGTCCAGCGGCGCGTAGGGCCACTCCGTGTCGCGGGGCGCGGCGAGTTCACCGGGTACGACGACGGTGTCGCCGGGCCCGTCCTGCGGCGCGGCGGCCGGATCCACCCGTACGGCGTCGACGTCCCGGCCGCCGGGCAGGTCGACGGACTCGGCGCAGTACACCAGCGGCCCGCGCTGGACGGCGACCGTGCCGCGTACGGCGTCGACGCGGGGGTCGGGTGTGATCCAGCGCGGTGCGACGGGCAGGTCGAGCCGGATCTCGTCGCCGGGGCGGAAGAGCCGGGTGACCTCGGCCGTGCCTTGCGCGACGGGCCGGCGGACGCCGTCCGGGCCGGTCAGCCAGGCGGTGGCGCCCCCCGTCCAGGCGGGGACGCGCAGCGACAGGGTCCAGGGCCGGTCCGGGGACCGGGCGATCCGCACGCTCACGGTGCCGCCGGAGGGGTAGTCGGTGCGCACGCGCAGCGCGACCTCGTGACCGCCGGTGAGGACGGTGGTGATCTCCGCGTCGGCGTACTGGTGCAGCTGGACGCCGTGGTCGTCCGCCGTCGCCAGGTACGCGGGCAGCAGGGCCAGGGTGCGGGCCACGTTGGTCGGACAGCAGGACACCGCGAACCAGGGGGCGCGCAGGCTCGACTCGGCGCGCGGGCTCTCCGCGTCCGGCCGGGGGACGGTGCCCCGGCGGCGCCGGTGCAGGGTGTTGGCGTAGAAGAAGGCCCGGCCGTCCTGCGAGGGGGAGGTCGCCACGACGTTGAACAGGGTCCGTTCCGCCAGGTCGGCGAAGCGCGGCTCGCCGGTGGCCAGCAGCAGCCGCCAGGCGAGCATCACGGAGGCGACGCCGGCGCAGGTCTCCGAGTAGGCGCGGTCGGGCGGGAGGACGAAGTCGTCGCCGAAGGACTCGTCGCGGTGGTGGGAGCCCATGCCGCCGGTGAGGTAGGTCCGCCGGGCGACCGTGGTCTCCCACTGCCGTACGACGGCGGCGAGCAGGGCGTCGTCGCCCGTCTCCACGGCCACGTCGACGGCGCCGGCCGCGAGGTAGAGGGCGCGCACGGCGTGGCCGCGCAGCACGGTGGCGTCCCGCACGGGAATGTCGTCCTGGTAGTAGGCACGGCCGAACTCGATGTCGGCGAGGGTGCCGTGGCCGCGGCGGGCGACGAAGAGCGCGGCCTGGTCGAGGTAGCGCTGCTCCCCCGTGACCCTGGCGAGTTCCACGAGGGCCGTCTCGATCTCCGGGTGGCCGCAGACGCCCTCGATGCCGCCCGGACCGAAGGCGGCACACACGTGGTCGGCGGCGCGTCGGGCGATCTTCGTCAGCTCGCCCTCGCCGAGGGCCCGGGTCTGGGCGACGCCGGCCTGGATCAGGTGCCCGTAGCAGTACAGCTCGTGGCCCCATTCGAGGTCGCTGTAACGGGGCTGCTGGCCGGGGCGGCCGAAGGCGGTGTTGAGGTAGCCGTCCGGTTCCTGGGCGGGGGCGATCACCTCGGTGACCGCGTCGAGCGCGCCGCCCGTGTGCCGGCCGCCCTCCCAGGCCATGGCTTCGAGCAGCTTGTAGACGTCGGAGTCGGCGAACTCGCGGCCCCGCCGGTCGCGGTGGACGCGGCCCTCGACGGCGGCGCGGAAGTTGCCGATCCAGCCGACGCGTTCCATCCAGTCGTGGCAGTGGTCGAGAGTGGCGGTCGCGTTGGTGTGCCGGCGCCGGGCCCAGAAGCCGCCGGTGATCCGCACCTCGTCGAGCCCGAGGGGCCGCAGCCGGCCTCGGGTCGGGGCCACCGGCAGCAGGGGGGACCCCGCTGTGTTCTCCTTCACCACGTCATCCCTTCAGCGCGCCCGACATGAAGCCGCGCACGTAGTGGCGTTGCAGCAGCAGGAAGAGGAGCAGGCAGGGCACGGCGAGGACGACCACGCCGGCCTCGGTGGCGCCGTAGTCGACGGCGCCCATGCTCTGCTGGCGCAGGTTCGCCACGGCCAGCGGCAGGGGCGCCTTCTCGCTGTCGGAGATCAGGATCAGCGGTGCGATGAAGTCGTTCCAGGCGGCGAGGAAGGCGAACAGCCCGACCGTGATCAGTCCGGGCCGTACCGCCGGGAGGAGGACGCGGCGCAGCGCGCCCGCCGATCCGCAGCCGTCGACGAGCGCCGACTCCTCCAGTTCGCGCGGCACCGCCTCGAAGGAGATCCGCATCATGAAGGTGGCGAACGGCAGTTGGAACATGGCCAGCACCAGACTCAGCCCGATCAGCGAGTTCTGCAGGTGCAGTCTGCCGAGCAGCACGTAGAGCGGGATCAGCAGCGTGGCGTAGGGGACCATGAGGATGGCCAGGGTCAGCAGGAACAGCGGGTTCTTGCCGGGGAAGTCGAAGCGGGCGAAGGCGTAGCCGCCCAGCAAGGACACGCCGAGGGTCAGGGCGACGGTCAGCACCGACACGAGGGTGCTGTTGAGGAGGTATCGCCACAGGCCCGCGTCGTAGTCGAGCAGGGTGCGGTAGTTGCCGAGGCCGTAGCCGGACTCCTGCGCGGTGCCGGGCTGTGGGCTGACCGAGGCCCAGGCGTTCCACAGCAGGGGGAAGAGGAAGATGACGGCCAGTCCTCCGGCGACGACGTAGTACGGCGTCCGGCCGAGGGCGCGGGTGAGCACCGTGGGGTCCCTTCTCCAGGAGGGGTGGGTCATGACTCGTCGGCGCGGCGCAGACCGCGGAACTGCGCGATGTTGAGCAGGAGCAGCGCGGCCAGCACGATGATCGACAGGGCCGCCGCGGTGCCGAGGTCCAGCCGCTGGAAGGCCTCCCGGTAGACCAGCTGCACCATGGTGACGGTGCTGTTGTCGGGTCCGCCCTTGGTGAGGACGAAGAACTGGTCGAAGGCGAGGAGGGATCCGGTGACGCACAGCAGCAGGGACAGGGCGAGGGAGGGCCGCAGCAGCGGCAGGGTGATGGAGCGGAAGATCTGGCCGCGGCTCGCGCCGTCCATGCGTGCCGCCTCGTACACCTCGTGGGGGATGCGCTGGAGTCCCACGAGCAGGATCAGCATGTAGAAGCCGGCGAATTTCCAGACGACCAGGAACACCGTCGACAGCAGCGCGGAGGTCGGCGTGCCGAGGAAGGACACCGGGTCGTCGACCAGTCCCAGTTTCTCCAGGGTGCGGCTCAGGGGGCCGGTGGTGGGGCTGTACAGGCCCCAGAACAGCAGGGAGGCGGAGGCCAGGCCGAGGGCGCCGGGCAGGAAGTACACCGTGCGGAAGAAGCCGGCTCCGGGGCGGGACTCCTGCACCAGCAGGGCGAGCAGCAGGGCCAGCCCGAGCAGTACGACGGTGACGATCACGGTGTACAGGAGGGTGAAGCGGACGGCGGGCCAGAACAGGGGGCTGTCGGTGATGTCGGTGTAGTTCTCGGGGGCGTTGCCGCCCTGGTCGCCCGCGAGAAGCGGCCAGTCGCTGAGCGACATCTGAGCGACGAGCAGCAGGGGCAGCACGAAGAAGACGGCGACGAACAGGGCGGTGGGGGCGGCGTAGCCGAGGCCCTGGGCGGTGCGAGACCGCCATCGGGGCGCGCGGGCGGGTCGGGGCGGCGGGACCTCGTTCCCGGGCCGGGCCCGGGCCGGGGGGTCGGCCGCCGCGGGGTCGGCTGCCTTCACCTGCATGGCTCTCCTTGGCCGTGCGACGGGGGTGTCGAGGGCGGGGCAGGGCCGCTCAGTCGGCCAGTGAGGCGCTGACCGCCTCGTTGTTCTTCTCCAGGGACTTCCCGTCGCCGAAGACGGCGTCGCGCATCAGGGTCAGCCAGGGGCCGTTGGGGTCGTTGAAGGTCTGGCCGAACTTCAGCGCGTACGGGGTGCGGCCGTCCGCCACGAGTTGGTTGATGGTGACCAGGCGCGGGTCCGCGTCGGAGTACTTGTTGGACGCGAGGTCGGTGCGGGCCACCACGTCCTTGTGCGCGGCGACGACCTCGACCTGCGCCTCGTCGTCCAGCGACCAGGCGAGGAAGTTCCAGGCCTGGTCGGCCTTGTCGCTGGTGGCGGAGATGCCGATGGCGTCACCGCCGACGAAGGTCGACCTGCCGCCGTCGGGTCCCGGGATGGGCGCGACCCCGAGGTCGAGGCCCTTCGGCATCAGTCCGAGGGTGGTCGACGGCATGGGCATCACGCCGACCTTGCCCTTGGGAAAGACGCCGGTCCAGGTGGTGCCGGTCTCCTCGCGCGCGCCGGGGGCGACGATGTCGTCCCGGACCCAGCCGCGGTAGGTGTCGTACACCTTCCGCGCGGTGGCGGAGGCGAGGTCGGCCTCGGTGCCGTCCTCGTCGAGGACGTCCTCGCCGGCCGCCCAGATGGACGGCCACCAGGTGAAGACGCCGCAGCCGCCGCAGTTGCCGCCGAAGAAGGTGCCGTCGACGCCTGAGCCGAGCGCGTCCACCGCGCGTGCGTGCCGGTCCCACTCGGCGAGGGTGGTGGGAGGCTTCGCGGGGTCGAGCTTCGCCCGCTCGTAGAGGTCCTTGTTGTAGAAGAGCACGGACAGGTCGAGGGTGTGGGGTACGACGTACTTCTTGCCGTCGTGGGTGCCGGCCTTGATGTGCGACCGGGCCAGGTGCCGGGCGAAGGGGAGGGCGTCGACGCGTTCGGTGAGGTCGGCGAAGAGACGGCTGGAGGTGTAGTTGGGCACGAACACCACGTCGGAGGCGAACAGGTCGGGCAGGTCGCGGGAGCCTGCGGCGGCGCCGACCTTGGCCTGGTAGTCGTCGGTGGGGACGACGGTGAGTTCGATCTTGTTCTTGTGGCCGGCGTTGTACGCCTTGACCAGGGCCTCGCTCTGCGGCCGGGTGGCGGCGCGGGTCCACATCGTCAGTGTGGTGCCGTCGTCGACGCCCTTGGCGTCCGCCGCCGCGCCCCGGTTCCCGCCGCTCGGACCGTCATCCCCCGATCCGCATGCCGTGACCAGGGTCGCGGCGGCGAGCAACGCGACGGCACCGGTGACGAGTCGGCGTATCTGTCCACGTGGTCCGGTCGTGCTCCGCATGACGATCCCCCTCGACAGAAATGAACCGAAAAGGCTTTCTGAAAGCTAGGACTCTGCTCACTGCCCGTCAATCCCCTTGCACTCACCGCTTTCGAAGCACCACGGAAACCCGCGAAAGCACACTTGTCGCCCCTGCGCCGAAACTCATCGCGTACGGTTTTGGCACGCGACGCGAGACAGGAGAACCCCCAATGCCCCAGACCGCCGGCCCCTCTCGTCCGCATCCCGCCACGCTCGGCGACGTCGCCCGGCTGGCGGGCGTGTCCATCGCCACCGCGTCGAAGGCCCTCAACGGCCGCAGCCAGGTGCGGGCCGAGACCCGGCAGCGGGTGATCGAGGCGGCCGAGCGGCTGTCGTTCCGGCCCAACCAGCTGGCGCGCGGGCTGCTCGCCGGGCGCACGGGCACGGTGGGTCTGCTCACCAGCGACCTGGAGGGCCGGTTCAGCATCCCGATCCTGATGGGCGCCGAGGACGCCTTCGGCGCGGGCGAGGTCGCGGTCTTCCTGTGCGACGCCCGGGGGGACGCGATCCGTGAGCAGCACCATGTGCGGGCCCTGCTCGGGCGCCGGGTGGACGGTCTGATCGTGGTGGGCAGCCGGACGGATCCGCGTCCGTCCCTGGGGCGTGAGCTGCCCGTTCCGGTGGTCTACGCGTACGCGCCGTCGGACGATCCGGAGGATCTGTCCATCGTGCCCGACAACGTCGACGCCGGCCGGATCGCGGTGGAGCACCTGCTCGCCTGCGGCCGTACCCGGATCGCGCACATCACCGGTGACCCCGGCTACCTCGCCGCGCGGGACCGGGCCACGGGGGCGGCGGCCGCGCTCGCCGAGGCCGGTCTCGCCCCGGTGGGCGAACCGCGCTTCGGGGCGTGGTCGGAGGGCTGGGGCCGGGCGGCGACCGCGCTGCTGCTGGACAGGCACCCGGACGTGGACGCCGTGCTGTGCGGCAGCGACCAGATCGCCCGCGGTGTGATGGACGTGCTGCGCGAGCGCGGCCACCGGGTGCCGGAGGACGTGGCGGTCATGGGCTTCGACAACTGGCGGGTCCTCACCGCCGCCTCCCGCCCGCCGCTGACCAGTGTCGACATGAATTTGGAGCAGGTCGGACGCGCCGCCGCGCACGCGCTGTTCACCGCGATCTCGGGGGCGCGGCGCTCGGGCGTCGAGACGCTGCCCTGCCGCGTGGTGATCAGGGGGTCGACCGCTCCGCTGTCCTGAACCCGACGGTCGGCGCCCTCGGGTGCCACCGCCCTCCCTTGACACTTCATCAGCTCGCTCCTACGTTGCGAAAACCTTTTAGGTCGGTTTCCTACGCATGTCAGGCGCATGACATCCGCTTGCCGTCAACCGGAGAGGGAGCACCTCATGAAGCGCCTCCTCGTCGCCCTCGTGCTCATCCTCTGTTCCCTGGTCACCGTGACCCCGGCCGCCGCCGCGCAGACCATCGGGTTCCCCACGTTCAGCGGGCCCGCCGTCCCGGCACCGCCCGTCGCCCACACCCCGCACGACATGATGCGGGCGATCTACGACGCGGAGAGTTCGGGGACCGACTTCTGGATGGACCGCCTGCTGGCCCGCCCCGGCAACGACCCGGCCGGGCCCTGGCTGATGAGCCGCGGACGCGCGCTCTTCATGAAGGAGCACGACCCCGCCCGGCTCGGCTTCGGCGGCAAGGTCGCCTACTGGGAGAGCGTCGACGGCAGCAGCGCCTACACCGTCGCGATCACCCCGGGCACCTTCACCGAACAGGTCGCCCAGCGCCGGCAGACGCCCAGCCACTGGAAGAGCGTCCACACCAGCGGTTCGGTCACGGTCGACCAGACCAAGTTCATCACCGACAACAACGTCGCCGTGACCAACCTGTCGATCAAGAACAACGGCACGAGCGCCACGACGCTCCAGGTGCGGGCGACGTCGCCCTACGCCACCACGGGCACCGGCAGCGAGCTGACCGGCCAGGTCAACGCCCACAACAACCTGACCACCCTCCGCCCCCGCCTGACCGGCGACGGTTTCACCGTCTCCGGCGGAGGGCTCAACCGGTCGGTGACGGTCGCGCCCGGAGCGACGGTGACCACCAAGGTGGTGATGGGCTTCGTCACCGACGAGATCCCCGCCTCGCTCACCGAGTACAACGCCTACGCCGGCCACTCCCCCGCGACCGCGTTCGCCACCCACGTCAGGGCCTACAACCTGTGGTGGGCGCAGAACGTGCCCTACATCGACGTGCCCGAGCCGGCGATCAAGAAGAACATCTACTACCGCTGGTGGCTGATGCGCTTCAACCACCTCGACGCCGACATCCCCGGGCAGACCTTCCAGTTCCCGACCTCGACCGAGGGCGTCCTGGGCTACAACAACGCGATCGCGCTCACCCAGCCCATGCACATCGACGACCTCAAGTACCTGCGTGACCCCTCCTACGCCTTCGGCGACTGGCTGAGCGTCGGGCAGACGTCCAAGGGCGGACGTTTCCTGGACAACCCCGGCGACCCGGAGAACTGGTCCAACAGCTACACGCAGTACATCGCCGAGGCGGCGTGGAAGAGCTACCAGATCCACGGCGGCCAGCCGGCGATCGCCAGGAGCCTCGCCCGGTACGCCGAGGGAGACGTCAAGGGCCAGCTCGCCCACTACGACCGCGACGGCAACAAGCTCATCGAGTACGACTGGGGCGCCCTGACCGGCAACGACGCCGACGCGGTCTCCTTCCACTGGAAGCCCGGGAACATGGACCGCGCCGAGTCCGCCTACCAGTACAGCGGCGCGCTCGCCGCCGCGCAGGCCTACGAGGCGACCGGCGACACGGCAAAGGCGACCGAGATGCGCGCGCTCGCGACGCAGATCAAGGACGCCATCGTCAACGTGCTGTGGAACCCGAACCGGCAGCTGTTCGAGCACCGGCTGAAGTCGACCGACGAGTGGGTGCCCTGGAAGGAGATCAACAACTACTACCCGTTCTCCGTCGGAGCCGTCCCCAACACCGCGACGTACCGGCAGGCCCTGCGTCTGTACGACGACCCGGCCCAGTACCCGGTGTTCCCCTTCTACACGGCCAACCAGGCCGACAAGAAGGCGGCGGCCGAGGCCGGGGAGCCGGGCTCCAACAACTTCTCCACCATCAACTCCACCGTCCAGTTCCGCCTGTACTCGTCGGTGCTGCGCAACTACCCCAACGCGTGGATGAACCCGACCGACTACAAGAAGCTCCTCTACTGGAACGCGTGGGCGCAGTACGTCGGCGGCAACACCCAGTGGCCCGACGCCAACGAGTTCTGGGCCGACTGGAACGGCAGCTCCGTCAACTACCGCTCGTGGATCCACCACAACATCCTCGGCAGCAGCAACTGGACGGTGATCGAGGACGTCGCCGGCCTGCGGCCGCGCAACGACGCGAAGGTCGAGCTGTCCCCCATCGACATCGGCTGGTCCCACTTCACCGTCAACAACCTCCGCTACCGGGGCGCCGACCTGTCCATCGTCTGGGACGACCCGGCCGACGGCGTGGTCCGCTACCCCGGCATCCCGGAGGGCTACTCGATGTACGTCAACGGCGGCCGGGTCGCCACCGTCGGCTCCCTGGTGCCCTTCACCTGGGACCCGGCCACCGGTGACGTCACCACCGCCGGGACGGTCACCCACCGCACGGCCGCCCCCGGGCTGCGGGCACCGACGCAGGTGGTGCACAGCAGCCCCCGGATGGTCGACATGCTCGCCAAGGCGGGCGTCGACCTGACCGCCGACCTGGCCGACCTGGCCTCCGGGGCGACGGTGACCGCCTCCCACACCGGCTCCGGCAGCAGCGTCTCGGGCGCGGTCGACGGCCTGCCCACCAACGAGCCCTTCTGGGGCGCGGGCGGCTCGCCGGGCGCCCAGGACTGGTACGAGCTGAACTTCGGCACCGCCCGCACCTTCGACGAGGTGCGCCTGTACTTCAAGGACAGCCGTCCCGCCAGTACGACGTACCGGGCGCCGTCCGCGTACACCGTCCAGTACCTCAACGGCGGCAGCTGGGTGAACGTGCCGGGCCAGACGAGGAGTCCGTCGGCACCGCGCGCCAACTACAACCTGGTGCGGTTCCCGGCGATCGAGGCGCAGCGCGTGCGGATCCTGGCCACCAACGCCTCCGGGGCCAAGACCGGCCTCACCGAGGTCGACGTCCACCACCGGGGCGGGGCGCAGCCGCCGGCCAACCTGGCGACGTCCGCGACGGCGTCCGCGTCGTACACCTCCCCCTGGGAGAGCGTCACCGCGGTCAACGACGGGATCGACCCGCCCTCGTCCAACGACACCGTGAACCCGCGCTGGGGCACCTGGCCGGAGAGCGGACAGCAGTGGGCCGAACTGACCTGGCCGACGGCGAAGACCCTGAACCGGGCCGAGGTGTACTTCTTCGACGACGACCAGGGCATCGACATGCCGGCCTCCTGGAAGCTCCAGTACTGGACCGGCAGCGCCTACGCCGACGTGCCCGGCGCCGGCGGCTACCCGCTGGCGAAGAACCAGTACAACACCGTCACCTTCGACGCCACGAGCACCACGCGCCTGCGGGTGCTGCTCACCAGCAACGGCACCAACTCCGTCGGTCTCCTCGAAACGAAGGTGTACAGCCCATGACCCGGACCAGATGCCTGTCCGCGCTCCTCGCCCTGCTCACCCTGGCGGTCGCCTTCCTGGTGGCGCCGCCCGCGTCCGCCGCCGTCGCGTTCACCTCGACGGCGGTGAACCAGAACGGCGGCAACTGCGTCGATCTCCCCGGCGGTTCGACGGCCAACGGCACGCAGCTGCGCGCCTTCGCCTGCTCCTCCGACGCGAACCAGAGCTTCGCCCACACGCCGGTCCAGGGGACGAGCGACACGTACACGATCACCACCCGGTCCGGCCAGTGCGTCGACGTGCACGGCGCCTCCACCGCGGACAACGCGGCGATCATCCAGTGGCCCTGCCACGGCGGGACCAACCAGCGGTGGCGGCTCGTGCCGGTGTCGGTCGGCGGCACCGACAAGACCTTCAACGTGGTCTCCGTCAGCTCCGGCAAGTGCGTCACGCCGAGCGGCGGTTCGTCGGCCTCGGACACCGGCCTGGTGCAGCTGCCGTGCTCCGCCGCGAACGGCAGGGTGTGGCGGCTGCCCGCCTTCACCGGCGGCGGCACCACCCCCGGCACCTTCACCAACCCGATCGCCCAGCGAGGGCCCGACCCCTGGCTGACGTACCACGACGGGTACTACTACCTCGCCACCACGACCTGGAACTCGACGGTCACCATGCGCAAGTCCAGCACCCTGGCGGGCCTCGCCACCGCCCCCGAGCAGGTGGTCTTCAACCTGACCCGGCCCAACGGCGCGGGCACCATGTGGGCCCCGGAGTTCCATCTGCTCGACGGGCCCAACGGCAAGCGGTGGTACTTCTACTACACGGCCGGGCGGGAGCCGTTCGACCTGGGCACGCAGCGGATCCACGTCCTGGAGAGCGCCGGCCTCGACCCGATGGGGCCCTACACCTTCAAGGCCGACCTGCTCGACCCCACCCAGGACAACACCTGGGAACTGGACCCGGGCATCCTCCAGCTGAACGGCAAGCTCTATCTGCTCGGCACCTTCTACAACGGCTCACAGCCGATGTTCATCCGGCCGCTGTCCAACCCGTGGACGGCGAGCGGCACCCGCCGGGTGCTGTCCACCCCCACCTACAGCTGGGAGACGGTGGGCGGCGCGGTGAACGAGGGCGCCGAGGTGCTCCAGCGGAACGGCAGGACGTTCATCGTCTACTCCGCCAGCCACTGCTCCACGCCCGACTACAAGCTCGGCATGCTCACCTACAACGGCGGCGACCCGCTGAGCTCCTCCTCCTGGGTGAAGTCCCCGAACCCGGTCTTCCAGCGGTCCAACGCCAACGGCGTGTACGGCCCCGGTCACAACGGCTTCTTCAAGTCGCCGGACGGGACCGAGGACTGGATCGTCTACCACGCCAACAGCTCCGCGAGCGGCGGCTGTGACATGAACCGTTCCACCAGGGCGCAGAAGTTCACATGGAACGCGGACGGCACGCCGAACTTCGGCACCCCGGTGGCCCTCGGAGTTCCCCTGACCGCCCCCTCAGGCGAGTAGCGCTCCGGTGAGGAACGGTACGAGCGTGCGGGTGAGGGTGTTGTGCGACGGCGCGGCGAACAGCGGATCGAGGTGGTTCATCCCGTTGTCCGTCTCGTAAGCCGCGTAAGGGACACGGGAGTTCGCGACGACCTCGCGGGCGGCCGACACGATCGTCCCCTGGGCGTAGCTCGTCTGGAAGGCGTACAGGGGAACGTCCAGGTCCGCGGTGTGCCGCAGCCGCAGGCCCAGCGAGCGCGCCAGGTCGGTGTCGGCGTAGGGATCGACGACGTCGAGGTCCACCGACAGCCGGGCCGGCCAGTACCACTCCCACACGGCCGGCTCGGGGCCGCCCGCGTAGGCGGTGGCGACCCGGCCGAGAGGGGTGATGCCGGTGTCGACCCACCCGCGTACGTCCCCGCTGTCCGCGAGGTGCCCGGAGTGGACGCTGATGTCGTTGGGCCAGCCGAACCCGGCGTCCACCAGGGTGCCCAGCAGACCGGCGTTGGTGACCGGGACCGCCGGTCGCAGCACGTCGGGCATCCGGGGCTGGAGGACCGAGCGGCCGTCGGGGTCTCGGTGGGCGTACCAGCCGGCGAGCTGGTACCAGATCTGGGTGCTCTCGGCCCGGGCGCCCAGCCCGACGGCGCTCAGCGTCATGTCGAAGACCGCGCCGCCGTCGATGGCCGCGAGCCGTTCGCGCACCTCCTCCGGCGAGTTGCGCACCGGCTGCCCGGTGCCCGCGAACGCCCCGCGCACACCGCCGTCGATCAGGACGAGGGCCGTGAGGTCCCGGTGGCCGGGACGGCCGTCGAAGTCCCAGGCGGCGTACGTCATGGCGGTGGTCGCGCCCCAGGAGTGGCCGCCGAGCACCACCCGCCGCCGGCCTCCGTCGGCGGCGGCCCGCACGACCGTGCGCAGGTCGTCCAGGGTGCGGGCGAGGCCCCAGCGGGCGGCGAACGCCGAGGCGGCGGGGTCCTGGGAGCGGTAGTGACCGTCGAGGTAGTACGCGACCGGGTCGGCGGTGGCGAACCCGGAGCGGTCGGCGAGGTTCTCCTCGCGCCGGTCGAACGCCCACACCTGCACACCGGGCACGGCGGCGACGAGATCCCGGGCGAGCAGCCGGAAGTCGTTGGCGGCCCCGAACATCCCCGGGACCAGCACCAGCACGGTGGGCGCCGAGTCCGGCCCGATCTTGAGGACATGGACCCGGTCCGTCCCGGCCGGACCGCCCCCGGCGCCCACCGTCAGCGGGACGTACGGCTCGCGGCCGCGGCGCCCTGCCCCGGCGGCGGGGGCGGGTGCGGTCGCCGTGGCGGTCAGGGCGAGGGCGCCGGCGATCCCGCCCAGTACCGCTCTGCGCGGCAGTCTCCCGGTCATGAGGCGCACCCGCCCACGCGCTTGCCGCTCAGGGCCACGTCGTCCATGCGGACCTCGTACGAGGAGGGGGTGGGGTCGGCCTGGTAGAGCTGCCATCCCAGCTTGAGCGTGTCGAAGCGGGGGAAGACGAAGTCGCCGGCCGCGCCGCCGTGTTCCTTGGTGGAGACCGTCAGGTCGGACCGCTCCTCGCCGTCCAGGTAGACGGTGACGCGGTTGTCCGTGGCGTCGAGGTGGAACTCGACGCAGCTCCAGGTCCCCCCGGTGGCGGGCGCGGAGGTCTTCCAGGCCGTCCAGTCGCCGGTGGGCCCGAGGTCGGAGCCGACGCCGAAGAAGTTGGCCCGCTCGGTGGGCACGTACTGCCCGCCCAGCGGTCGTACCAGGGTGGGGGTGTCGGAGCCGGAGGCCTCGGCGAGTGTCCAGTGCGCCCAGTCGGGGGCCGTGGGGAACCGGTCCACGCGCACCCGCAGCCGGGCCCAGAAACTGTTCCCGGCGGGTGCGAGGCCGGACAGGACGAGGAAGGCGCGGCCATTGCCTTCCGTGCGGAGCGCCAGTTCACGGCCGCGGCCGGTGGTGCTGGGGACGACGGTCAGCGAACCGTCGGAGGTGTCGGCGGTCCAGCCGCGGCCCGCGGTGACGGGGCCGAGGGGGAGGCGGTCGAAGGTCTCCCGGACGAAGGGACCGTGCGGGGAGGGGGTTGCTGAGGCGGTAGGGGGTATCGCGAGCAGCGCGGCCGAGGCGGCTAACAGCGAGGCTGCGATCTTCCTCATGCGTGTCATGAAAGTACAGTCTGCAACATCCGCCCCAGGGATCACATAGGTGGTCCCGTCACCGCAGGGCCGGGTACTCGACAGGTACCGACCCGAAAGGAACCCGCGTCATGATCATCTTCGGCACCAAGGGCTATCTCTACCAACTCGCCATGCTGACGCTGGTCTGCGGTCACTGCCGCAACCCGTCCGCGCACGCGCTCCGCAAGCGCGTCACGAAGTTCACCCTGTTCTTCATACCGCTGTTCCCGATCTCCACGAAGTACATGACGCAGTGCACGTTCTGCGGCGCCGAGCAGAAGGTGGGCAAGGAGCAGGCGGAGCAGCTGCAGATCCAGGCCGCGAGCGGCCAGGGCGGGCAGCCGTACGGGCAGCCGCAGCAGCCGTACCAGGCGTGAGCCGGGCACCTCGGCCGTCGGAGCGGAGTCGTCGGCGCGGGGCGGTCGGCCGCCGTTTGGCCGGCCCCCGAGGTGGTGCGACCCTGGAGGTGTGAGGGGTCCGAGTGGCCGAGGAGGACGACTCCGGGAGGGCCCATGGGACGGGACGTGCCGGCGATGGTCTTCACCCGTGAGGACCGCCGGCGGTACCGGATCAAGATGCAGCAGTGCCTGGAGACGCTCGCGCAGATGCTGCGTGAGGCGCGGTTCGAGTCGGAGCGGCCCCGGGTCGGCCTGGAGATCGAGCTGAACCTCGTCGACGACGAGGCGAGACCGGCGATGCGCAACAGCGACGTCCTGGAGGCGATCGCCGATCCCGCCTGGTCCACCGAGCTGGGCCGGTTCAATCTGGAGATCAACATCCCGCCCCGCCGGCTGACGGAGGGCGGCCCGGACTCCTGGGAGTCGGAGATCCGTGCCGCGCTGAACCACGCCGAGGCGCGTGCCCGGTCGGTCGGTGCCCGGCTGATCATGATCGGCATCCTGCCCACGCTGCGGCAGGAGGACGTCGACGAGACGGCGCTGTCGGAGAACCCGCGCTACCGGCTGCTCAACGACCAGATCTTCGCCTCGCGGGGCGAGGACCTGCGGATCGAGGTGGACGGTGTCGACCGGTTGCGGACCTACGCCGACACGATCACACCGGAAGCGGCGTGCACCAGCACGCAGTTCCATCTCCAGGTGTCCCCGGAGGAGTTCGCCGCCTACTGGAACGCGGCGCAGGCGATCGCGGGCGTCCAGGTCGCGCTGGCGGCCAACTCGCCGTTCCTCTTCGGCAAGGAGCTGTGGCACGAGACCCGGGTCCCGCTGTTCGAGCAGGCCACCGACACCCGCCCGCAGGAGATCAAGGTGCAGGGGGTGCGGCCCCGGGTGTGGTTCGGGGAGCGGTGGATCAACAGCGTCTTCGACCTCTTCGAGGAGAACCTGCGCTACTTCCCGGCGCTGTTGCCGCTGTGCGACGAGCAGGACCCGGCGGAGACGCTGGACCGCGGCGACATCCCCGAGCTGGGCGAGCTCACGCTGCACAACGGGACGATCTACCGCTGGAACCGTCCGGTCTACGCCGTCGCCCACGACAAGCCCCATGTGCGGGTGGAGAACCGGGTGCTGCCCGCCGGCCCGACCGTCGCCGACACCCTCGCCAACGGCGCCCTCTACTACGGGCTCACCCGCGCTCTGGTGGAGGAGGAACGGCCGGTGTGGTCACGGATGTCCTTCTCGGCCGCCGAGGACAACCTGCACACGGCGGCGCGGCACGGCATCGAGGCCCGGCTGTACTGGCCGGGGATGGGCGAGGTGCCGGCCCCGGAGCTGGTCCTGCGGCGACTGCTGCCGCTGGCGCACCGGGGCCTGGAGCGCTCCGGCATGGACGCGGCCTGGCGGGAGCCGCTGCTCGGCATCATCGAGCAGCGCTGTGTCGCGGGCCGCAACGGGGCGCTGTGGCAGAAGGAGATGGTCCATCACGTGGAAACGGCCACGTCGACGGGCCGGCAGGAGGCGCTGCGGCGGATGACGCAGCTGTACATGGACTACATGCATCTCAACGCCCCGGCCCACACCTGGCCGGTGGACTGACGGCCGGGCCGCCCGCCGTGCTGACGCGGCGGGCGGCCCGGGACCGGGGGGGCCGGCCGC